>NZ_JAQQFL010000042.1:0-85604 GCF_046026025.1 Paraburkholderia fungorum
TTTTTTTTTTATAAGAGACTGGTTGCGCGGCGACCGCCGGCGCGCCGGCGCGCCTCGCGCCACCCGCCCCCGCCGGCCCCGCCGCACGCGCGGAAGCCGCACCGCCACCGCCGCCGGTAGGTGCCGGTTCGAACGCCAGCATGCGCAACAGCGTCATCGTAAAACCGGCGTATTCGTCGGGTGCGAGACCCAGTTCACTTCGGCCGATCGTCGCAATCTGATAGAACAGTTGCACCTGCTCGGCGCTCAATGCCTCGGCAAAACGGCGCAGATCGCCCGCTTCCGGCCATTCGTCCAGCACCGACGACGGCGCGAACTGCGCCCATGCGACTCGGTGCAACAAGCTCGCCAGATCCTGCAACGCCGTGGAAAACGACAGGCTGCGCAACGCCATCTCGTCCGCGACCGACAGCACGGCGGCGCCGTCGCCATCGGCAAGCGCGTCGAGCAGGCGAATCAGATAGCTTTGGTCGAGCGCGCCGAGCATGCCGCGCACCGCTTCTTCAGTCACCTGATTGGCCGAATAGGCGATGGCCTGGTCGGTTAGCGAGAGCGCATCGCGCATCGAGCCGTCGGCCGAGCGCGCGAGCAGGCGTAGCGCCTGGGCTTCGTAGGGCACCTTCTCTTCGCCGAGAATGTGCTCGAGATGCGACACGATATGTCCAGCCGGCATCTGCTTCAAATTGAACTGCAGACAGCGCGATAGCACCGTGACCGGAATCTTCTGCGGATCGGTAGTGGCAAGAATGAATTTGACGTGCGAGGGCGGTTCCTCCAGCGTCTTCAACATCGCGTTGAACGCGTGGTTGGTCAGCATGTGCACTTCGTCGATCATGTAGACCTTGAAGCGTGCATCGACCGGCGCGTAAACCGCGCGCTCCAGCAGCGCCGCCATTTCGTCGACACCGCGGTTACTCGCCGCGTCCATCTCGACATAATCGACAAAACGGCCTTCGTCGATCTCCCGGCACGCACGGCACACGCCGCACGGCGTGGAGGTCACGCCGGTTTCGCAGTTCAGCGCCTTGGCAAAGATGCGCGACAGCGTGGTTTTACCGACGCCGCGGGTGCCGGTAAACAGATAGGCGTGGTGCAGACGGCCACCGTCGAGCGCGTGCGTGAGCGCGCGCACCACGTGCTCCTGTCCGACGAGCGAAGCGAAATCCTTCGGTCGCCATTTGCGTGCGAGAACTTGATAGGTCATCCGGAAATTGTATCAGTAACGATGCCGCGCAAAACCGAATCGAGACGGCGCGCAAACGCGTGTTGCCGCTTCATTGAAACAGGCTAACGAACCGATAGAAAAAAATAGATGACGTGCGCGAGAAATGCCAATGCAACGGCCAATGCAGCGTCTGCGTGACAACGCCGGAGGCGAAACAGGGAATGGAAGCTGCGCTTGACAAAACGCGGATGAAAACAACGCGGATGAAAAACAGAAAAGAGGAAGGTGACGAGCCTGACCCTCGGCACTGGTGGAAAACGGCTGTGGCTGCTTCGTTCCCGACCTGACCAGGTTGACCATCCCTCCATGCGAGGAGGCCCGTCACGAAACATTCTATCATCGCTCGGCTCGTCGCGCGACTGTAAATACGAACAAACCGACATCGACGCGCCGAATCAGGCGCTTCGCTTCATATAGTGCAGTACCCCGGCGATACGCGTTCGACCTACTTGAGTTTGCGCTGTCAACCACCAGATAAGCTGCGTCGCGGTTGTTAAAACGAAGTGGCACATCACCGGCAGCCATCGGCCCCGCTACCCTTGATGAGTACTATCACCACCGGCAACGCATAGCGAATTAAGCTAAACTGCCGTACGGATGACCCGCAAACGCGAGCTTTTCACACATTTCGGGAATGGTCTTTCGACTTTTTCAGGCATGGGTTGGCAAGGCTCCGATTGCGGCAAAGCGAACGGAAGTTTCCCTAGATTTTGACGTATCGTGGCGAGCAATTCAGGCGGGCCTCGAACCGATAGAGGTATTCATACAATGAGCGAATCAATCAAGCATATTAGCGACGCATCGTTCGAACAGGACGTCGTGAAATCCGACAAACCCGTGCTGCTCGATTTCTGGGCTGAATGGTGCGGTCCGTGCAAGATGATCGCGCCGATCCTCGACGAAGTCGCCAAGGATTACGCCGATCGCCTGCAAATCGCCAAGATCAACGTCGACGAACATCAATCGACGCCGGCCAAGTTCGGCGTGCGCGGCATCCCCACGCTGCTGCTCTTCAAGAACGGTGCTGTCGCCGCGCAGAAGGTCGGCGCATTGTCGAAGTCGCAACTCACCGCGTTCCTCGACGGCAACCTGTAAACGGCGCATCAACGCCCGGCACGTCGGCGCGCCCCGGGTCCCTTGAGACCTTCAGGCGCGCAGTCTTAGGCGTGTTGTCCAGCGACAACACGCCTGATAAGAAAGATGCCATGCCGTCGCACTGGCGGAAATTGGCGTGTGCTATGCTAGAATCCGCAAAACGTCGAAAAGACGTGTAAGTCCTTGAGCGGTTCCGCTCACTCTCCTCCCAGATTTCATTTCGTCGCACCTTCTCCTGCGGGTTCTCCGTATGCATTTATCCGAGCTTAAGACTCTGCACGTGTCCGAATTGATCGAGATGGCCAATGGCCTCGAGATCGAAAGTGCAAACCGCCTGCGCAAGCAGGAATTGATGTTTGCGATTCTAAAAAAACGCGCCAAAACGGGCGACACGATCTTCGGCGACGGCACGCTCGAAGTGCTGCCGGACGGCTTCGGCTTCCTGCGTTCGCCGGAAACCTCGTATCTCGCCAGCACGGATGATATTTACATCAGCCCGTCGCAAATCCGCCGCTTCAACCTGCACACGGGCGACACGATCGAAGGCGAAGTGCGTACGCCCAAAGACGGCGAACGCTATTTCGCGCTGGTCAAGGTGGACAAGGTCAACGGCCAGCCGCCGGAAGCCTCGAAGCACAAGATCATGTTCGAAAACCTGACGCCGCTGCACCCGAACAAGGTGCTGCTGCTCGAACGTGAAATGCGTGGCGAGGAAAATGTCACGGGCCGCATCATCGACATGATCGCGCCGATCGGTAAGGGTCAGCGCGGCCTGCTGGTGGCGTCGCCGAAGTCCGGTAAGACCGTGATGCTGCAGCACATCGCGCACGCGATCAAACAGAATCACCCCGATGTCGTGCTGTTCGTGCTGCTGATCGACGAACGCCCGGAAGAAGTGACCGAAATGCAGCGCTCGGTGGCTGGCGAAGTGATCGCCTCCACGTTCGACGAACCGGCTGCGCGTCACGTGCAAGTCGCCGAAATGGTGATCGAAAAAGCCAAGCGCCTCGTCGAAATGAAGAACGACGTGGTGATTCTGCTCGACTCGATCACGCGTCTCGCGCGCGCGTACAACACCGTCGTGCCGGCCTCGGGCAAGGTGCTGACGGGTGGTGTCGACGCGAACGCGCTGCAACGCCCGAAGCGCTTCTTCGGCGCGGCGCGCAATATCGAGGAAGGCGGTTCGCTCACCATCATCGGCACGGCGCTGATCGAAACCGGCAGCCGCATGGACGACGTGATCTACGAAGAATTCAAGGGCACCGGCAACATGGAAGTGCACCTGGAGCGTCGCCTCGCTGAAAAGCGCGTCTACCCGTCGATCAACCTGAACAAGTCCGGCACGCGCCGTGAAGAATTGCTGATCAAGCCCGAAGTGCTGCAAAAGATCTGGGTGCTGCGCAAGTTCATTCACGACATGGACGAAGTCGAGTCGATGGAATTCCTGCTCGACAAGATTCGCCAGACGAAGAGCAACTCCGAGTTCTTCGACATGATGCGTCGTGGCGGCGGCAGCTAAAGCCTTACGCCGCAACAGTTGCACCCGCTGCACCGGATAGGAAAGCCGCTCGCCAGAAACGAGCGGCTTTTTTTCGTCCGTAAGGTTTCATCCGTAAAAGTCCGCGCTGGCGTGGCAACCTATACGTGAACGTACACGTTACAGTACAATGCCTTCCATCCGCCATGTTCGCCCTGCCTTATGTCGAAGGACACGCCCGCCCCGCTCACCGTACGCGACGCCGCCGAACGCCTGGGCGTCACACCACGCACGCTCAAGTACTACGAGGAACGCGGCCTCGTCGCGCCTACCCGCAGCGAAGGCCGCTATCGCCTTTATGACGAGGAAGACCTGAAACGCTTCGGCCGCATACTGCGCTTGCGTTCGCTCGGTTTTTCGCTGCACAGCATCACCGAAATGCTCAAGCGCCCGCTCGAACCGGTCGAGGGCGGTCATCGCTATTCCACCGAATCGCTGCAGCAGATTCGCGACGCCATCTCAGACCAGGTACAGGCGCTCGATGCCCGCATCGAAACAATGCGCCGCGAACTCAAGGAAGCGCAGAAACTGCGCGCCGAACTGAGTCCCGACCTCGACTATCTCGAACGGCGGCTCGCCGGCGAGAATGCGGACGCACTGCTCGAGCAGCGCCGAAACGCGCGCACCCAGGCAGGGACCGCACCGCTCGAGAAGCGCCCCAAAAAGCCGCGCGCACCCACATGAGCTCGACTTCGCCCCGCGTACCGCTGTTTAGCGCCGCAAAACTGCGCGGCGACTTTTTCCCATGGGTACTGGCTGTCGTCACCGGTCTCGACTACTTCGACAACGCGATCTTTTCGTTTTTCACCAGCTATATCGCGGGCGGCATCAACGCGTCGCCGGATGAACTGGTGTGGGCGTCGAGCGCCTATGCGGTGGCGGCGGTACTCGGCATCCTGCAACAGCAATGGTGGGTCGAACGCTTCGGTTACCGGCGTTACGTGGCCGGCTGCATGCTGCTCTACGCAGTTGGCGCGATCGCCGCCACATTGTGCGAATCGTCAATCGAACTCGCGTTCGCACGCGGCTTTCAGGGCTACTTCATCGGCCCGATGATGGGCACCTGCCGCATCCTGATCCAGATGAGCTTTACGCCACAGCAGCGCCCGTCGGCAACCCGTGCCTTTCTGGTGCTGATCGTGTTGAGCAGCGCGCTTGCGCCGCTGATCGGCGGCCTTCTGGTCGCGCATTTCGACTGGCGTGCGCTGTTCGCCTGCACCGCGCCGGCCGGCGTGCTGTTTGCCATCCTCGCCCTGCTCGCGCTGCCCGACACCGGCAACCGCTTGCCGGAGGAGCGCGGGGTGGCGCACTTCTGGCCTTATCTGATCTTCGCGTTCGCGCAAGGCGCGCTGCAAATCGTCATGCAACAAGTGCGGTTCCAGCTGTTCAGCGCCTCGCCGGGGCTGATTCTGCTGACGGTCGCCGGCATCGCCGCGCTCGGCTGGTTCGCGTACCAGCAATGGCACCATCCGGCGCCGCTGGTGCGCCTGCACGCCTTGCGCGAAAAAGTGTTTCAGGTCGGGATCGTGCTGTACATGTTCTACTACTACATCTCGACCGTATTCAGCTATCTGACGTCGCGCTTTCTCGAGAGCGGCCTCGGCTATCCGGTCGAGAATACCGGGCGGCTGGTCGGCGTGACGTCGTTGATTTCGGCCAGCGCGCTGTTCGTCTACCTGCGTTACGCGAAGCTCCTGCCGCGCAAGAAGTGGATCATCGTGCCGGGTTTCGCGGTGGCCGCATTCGCCGCGGCATGGATGACGCGCATGTCGCCGGACGTGGGCCAGGCCGCGCTGATCGTGCCCATGCTGCTGCGCGGGCTGCTACTGTTGTTCATCGTGCTGCCGGTCGCCAATCTGACATTTAGAATCTTCGCTATCGAAGAATTCACGCACGGCTACCGGCTGAAAAACATCGTGCGGCAACTGACGATCTCGTTCGCGACGGCCTCGGTGATCATCGTCGAGCAGCATCGGCAGGCGCTGCATCAGGCGCGCCTCGCGGAGTTCGTGAATCCGTACAATCCAGTGTTCCAGAATTCGCTCGCGGCACTCACGCGCGGTTTCAGCGCAGCCGGCCGCTCGCCATCGGAGGCGCATTCGCTTGCGATCGTGGAAATCAGCCGGACGGTCACGCAGCAAGCCAGTTTCCTGAGCTCGCTGGACGGCTTCTACTTTCTGATTGGCATTGCGATATGCGGCGGCATTTTCGCCGCGTGGCAAAAACAGATCGACTAAGGGTTTCATCAGGCCATGCTCTCGAAACTCACCCAATGGCTCGGCACGCGCCGCCGCGACCGCGCGTTGCGCGACTATGCGATCGAGGACACCCTCTGGCAGGCCACGCTCGACGGCCTGCCGTTCCTCGCCCACCTCGAGGCGCCGGATCGCGTACGTCTGCGCGAGCTGACCAGTCTTTTCATTGCGCAGAAGGAATTTTCAACCGCGCACGAACTCGAGCTGACCGACGCCATGACCGTGGCGATCGCCGCGCAGGCATGTTTGCCGGTGTTGAACCTGAGCCTCGATCTGTATCGCGGCTGGGTCGGCGTGATCGTCTATCCAGGCGAGTTCGTGATCCGCAAGACAGTCGAGGACGAAGACGGCGTGGTGCACGAGGTCGAGCAGGACGCGAGCGGCGAAGCATGGGAAGGCGGCCCGGTGGTGTTGTCGTGGGAAGACGCGCAGATGACCGGCGGCACGGACGCCTATAACGTCGTGATTCACGAATTCGCGCACAAGATCGACATGCTGAACGGCGAGGCGGACGGCCATCCGCCGCTCATGCGCCGCTGGCATGCACCGCTCGATTCACAGGCATGGGCCGACATTTTCGACCAGGCCTACGACCACTTCTGCGCCAGGGTAGACGCGGTGCCGGATAGGCGCTGGGCCCGTTTCGAGCGTGATTCGTTGATCGATCCGTACGCAGCGGACCACCCATCGGAATTTTTTGCCGTTTGCAGTGAAGCCTTATTCGTCCAGCCGCAGGCCTTCGAGGCCGAGTATCCCGAGCTGTATCGTTTGCTGGCGAGGTATTACCGCCAGGATCCTGCGCGGGTCGGATTGGTGTTCGCTCCGGCCTGAGGCCCGCCGCACAAGGGCAACCACGTGACACGCGGCACGGACAATGAACGGGCGAAGCGACGGAGAAAGCCATGCCCAACACCGCGAAAAAGGGTCTAGAAAGGTCGTCAAGCGACTGATTTTCTGGCATAATCGCCGTTTTTCGACCATAGGCAAGTGGCTCGCGCCTAGATGCTGTCCGCATTTATAGCGGCTGCACGCGGGTTGGCTACCGCCAGATTAAAGGAAAGACCATGAAAGAAGGCATTCACCCGGATTACCGCGAAGTCCTGTTCATCGACATGTCGATCGACTTCAAGTTTGTGACGCGCTCGACCATCCTGACGCGTGAAACCGGCGAATTCAACGGCAAGACCTACCCGCTCGCCAAGATCGAAGTGTCGTCGGAATCGCATCCGTTCTACACCGGCCAACAAAAGATCATGGACACGGCAGGCCGCGTCGAGAAGTTCAACAAGAAGTTCGGCTCGCGCGCTACCGGCAAGGCAGCAGCGAAGTAATACGCGTATCGTCGCCGGCCTTGGCCTGCAACGATACAGCAGCAAAAAAGGGCAGCGCAAGCTGCCCTTTTTTGTCGCCCTATTCCGGACACCCGGATGCGAAGCGTCGCCCGTTGCGACGCCGTGTTACAGGCATCCCATCCACGTTGCGAGCCGTTACTGGTCGTGACGCGCATCGCACGGCACGACTACAATGCCGGATGCTCCAAACTGGCCATTCCCGCCGGACATTCCATCCGGTCCCGGCTGCACCGCTTATCCGATATCCACACACCGCATGAGACCTGTCGTTCGCCTCACTGCCTCTGCGACCAGTGCATTGCCGCGCTGGCTGCTGCTGACCATCTGTATCGTCTACGCATTTTTTGGCCTGTTCGGCCGGGATCCGTGGAAGAACGAGGATGCAGCCGGCTTCGGCGTCATGTGGACGATGGCCAACGGCACCGCGCACGACTGGCTGCTGCCGAATCTGGTCGGCAAGTACATGACGGAAGACGGTCCCCTCGGTTACTGGCTCGGCGCCGGCGCGATTCGCGCGCTCGCGCCCTGGGTCGACGCGAGCAACGCGTCACGCGTGTTTACCGGCCTGCTGTTTTGCGCGGCCTGCGCGTTTGTCTGGTATGCCGCCTACCTGCTCGGCCGGCGCGCCGAAGTGCAGCCGTTCAAATACGCATTCGGCGGCGAACCGGAGCCGCGCGACTACGGCCGCACCCTCGCCGACGGCGCACTGCTGATCCTGCTCGCCTGCTTCGGCCTTGCCGAACGCGGCCACGAAACCACGCCTCAGCTAGCGCAGTTCTTCGGCATCGCCATGCTCGTTTATGGGCTCGTGCGGATGATCGACAAGCCGATCCAGGGCGCGCTGATCTGGGGGCTGGCGCTCGGCCTCGTGGCGCTCTCCAGCAGTCCGGTGCTGGTCGGCGCGCTGTTGCTCGGCACCCTGGCGATGGCGCTGATCGTGCGCGAGGCGCGTTCGCGCTGGCTGCTGCTGGCCGGTTTGCCGGTAGCGCTCGTGCTCTCGGTCGCGTGGCCGATCGCCGCGCTCGCCGCCTTTCCCGACGACGCTGTCTGGTACCTGAATCAGTGGGTGCACGTCAGCCTGTCGTCGTTCGCCGGGCCGCCCGGCTCGGTGGCCGCCTACGCGCTCAAGAATCTGCCGCTCTTCACCTGGCCGGCCTGGCCGCTGGCGCTCTGGGCATGGTTCAGCTGGTCAGGCCTGCGGCGCGCACCGCACGTCGCGATTCCGCTGTCGGTGATCGGGCCGTTACTCGTTCTGGTCGTGTTGCAGAGTCATCAGTCGAACCGGCTTTACATGCTGTTGCTGCCGCCGCTCACGGTACTCGCCACCTTCGCGCTGCCCACGCTCAAACGCGGCGCGATCAACGCGATCGACTGGTTCGCGCTGTTGAGCTTCACGATCCTCGGCAGCTTCGTCTGGCTGGTGTACATTGCCGGGCTGACCGGCTTCCCGTATCCGCTCGCGCGCAACCTCGCGCGTCTCGCGCCGGGTTTTGCCCCGCAGTTCAAGATCCTGTCGTTCGTGTGCGCGGTGGCCGTGACGATCTGCTGGTTCGTTCTGGTGCAATGGCGTCTGGCCCGTCATCCTAAAGTCCTGTGGCGCAGCGTGGTGCTCTCGAGCGCCGGCACGACGCTGATGTGGGTGCTCCTGATGACGCTGTGGCTACCGGTCGTCAACTACAGCCGAACCTATAAGGACGTCGCCGAACAGATCGCAAGTCATCTGCCGGACGACTACACCTGCATCTCGCCGGTACGCCTCGGCAACGCGCAAATCGCGACTTTCGCCTATTTCGGCGACATGCATTTCTCCTTCAACCAGGATTGCGACGTGATCCTGCGTCAGGACACCCAGGATTTCGGCGACCCGAGCGCGATGTCGGACTTCATCTGGAAGCTGGTGTGGGAAGGCCGCCGCGTGGCCGATCGCGACGAACGCTTCCGCCTGTATGTGCGGATCGACCGTCCGAAGCCGCCGGCTATCAAGCGCCGCAACTGGCATAAGAAGCAGGACTGAGCATGTTCGCCGACGTACGGAAAATCGCCGGGCTCGCATGGCCCGTGCTGATCGGCCAGTTGGCGATCATCGCGTTCGGCGTGATCGACACGGCGATGGTCGGCCGCTATTCGGCCGTCGATCTTGCCGCGCTCGGCCTCGGCTCGTCGATCTATATTTCCGTCTACATCGGTCTGACCGGCATCCTGACCGCGCTGCAACCGATCACCGCACAGCTCTATGGCGCGCGCCGGTACCTCGAGATCGGCGAAGAAGTGCGCCAGTCCTTGTGGCTCGCGCTCGCATTGACCGTGATTGGCTTTCTGATTCTCTACTTTCCGGGGCCGGTTCTGCAGGTCGCGCGCGTGCCCGAAGCGCTGCATGAGCGTACGGTCGCCTATCTGCAGATTCTGGCGTTCGGCTTGCCGGCCGGCCTCGCCTTTCGCGTCTACAGTTCGATCACCAATGCGGTGGGCAAACCGCGGCTCGTGATGATCCTGCAGATCGGCGCGCTGCTGCTCAAATTTCCGCTCAACACGTGGTTCATCTTTGGCGGACTCGGCGTGCCGGCGCTCGGCGGACCCGGTTGCGCACTCGCCAGCACCGCGATCAACTGGGGGCTGGCTGTGGTTGGGATGCTGCTGTTGACGCGTGTCCACGTCTTCAAGCCATTTGGGATCTTCGCGCACTTCTGCTGGCCGGTCTGGCGCCGCCAGGCGGCGCAGCTGCGTCTGGGCATTCCGATGGGTCTGTCGTACCTGATCGAAGTCACCTCGTACACGTTCATGGCGCTCTTCATTGCGCGCTTCGGCACGACCACGCTCGCCGGACACCAGATCGCCGGCAACATCGGCGCGGTGCTCTATATGACACCGCTGTCGATCGGCATCGCCTCGTCGACGCTGGTCGCCCAGGCGCTCGGCGCGCATCGCCCGGAAGCGGCGCGCACGCTGTCGCGGCACGGCATCATGATGGCCGTGGCGATCGCCTGCTGCTATGGCGCGATCGTGCTGGTGTTGCGGCCGTACGTGATCGAAGGCTATACGCCGAATGCGCAGGTCGCGGCGGCGGCCATGCCGCTGGTGTTGATCGTCGTGTGCTACCACCTGTTCGATGCGTTGCAGATCACCACCGCGTTCGTGCTGCGCGCGTACAAGGTGGCCGTCGTGCCGACCGTTATCTACGCGGTTGCGCTATGGGGCGTGGGGCTCGGCGGCGGATATCTGCTCGGCTTCAATGTCTCCGGCACCACGCCGCAATGGCTGACCGGCGCGCGCGGTTTCTGGGTTGCCAATACGCTCAGTCTCGCGATTGCCGGCATCGGTTTGCTGTTGTACTGGCGTGGCGTGAGCAAGCGGTATCTACGCGCCGAGGCAGTGGTCAGGGTGGATTCGGCGACTTGACGGGGTGGCTCGCGCTCGACCGATCTGCTGGATTCAATCGCCGATGGTGAGTGCTTTTGACATTTTCGACATGGTGGAACTCAGGTTAGGACTTCGAGTGCACTCCAAGTCAAGTGGAAGACGCTGTCATTTGTCCGCGATTTGTTCGCGCCGTCATTATTTACGGTGAACCGCATTGATCGATAAACTCATAACGGCTCAATCGCCAGGCAAAATCTTCAAATATTGTCCAGCCTGATTTACTTGTCACGAATCGATCGGTATAAATCGTCGGCGTTTGCAAATAAGGGCGCGCAATTTGTTCTATGCTTAAGCGCAGTGTCTGCTGACAGGCTGCGTCGCCCCGGATTTTCCCTTTGCGGCTAACTTTTTTTGCCCTCAATGGAGTGCTTGCCATGCTGAAGAAGCTTTTGATGCTTTGCGTTGCCTTGGCTTTGTCGCTGTCGGCCGGATTTGCGGCGGCCGTCGAAGTGAATTCCGCCGATCAGGCGGCGCTCGAATCGGTCAAGGGTATCGGCCCGGTGCACGCGAAAGCAATCATCGACGAACGTACCAAGAACGGCCCCTTCAAGGATGCCGATGATCTCGCAACCCGCGTCAAGGGCCTCGGCACCAAATCGGTGAGCAATCTCGAGACTGCAGGCTTGACCGTCAACGGCTCGTCCACGCCGCCTACGGGCGCCAAGGCTGCCGCGAAGTCCACCAGTACCGCTACGACCAAGGCAGCCCCGGCAGCCGCACCCGCGGCCACCACCGCAGCCACAACCATGGCACCGGCGGCGCCTGCCGAGGCATCGGGCACCAAGGCTTCGAAGTCGAAGAAAAAGAGCAAGGCGGCTGATGCGGCGGCAGCTTCCGCGCCGGCCACGACGGCCGCTGCCAGCGCGCCTGCCGACGCGTCCGGCACCAAGGCCTCGAAGAAAAAGGCCAAGAAGAGCAAGGCTGCATCGGCTGCGGCAGCCTCTGGCGGCGCTTAAAGCAGGTCAAGCGCCAAGGTAGAGCGACGGTAGCACGGCGGCTGAGTGGATCACATACGCTACACGCATGATGAAAGCCCAGGCGCCGCTCCGCTCCCATCCGCCCGCCTTCCACTGGCGCCGCGCGACCGCGCGGCGTTTTCACCCGCTGACTCGTCGAACACGGGTTGGCATTCAAGAGAGACCGTCATGAGCCTACTCGACACTATCGGTTCCCTGGTTGGCAAATCGCCTGAAGGCGGCGGCCAGCAAGCCCTCGTTTCAGCCGCGCTGGAATTCGTCAATAACCAGCCGGGCGGCCTGAACGGCCTGATTAGCAGCTTCAAGGAAAAGGGCCTCGGCGACGTCGTGTCGTCGTGGGTCAGCAACGGCGAGAACCAGGCGATCTCGCCCGACGCCCTGCACAGCGTGCTTGGGTCGGACGTTGTCACCAACCTCGCGGCGAAGGCCGGCGTGCAGCCGGACCAGGTCACCGGCCTGCTGTCGCAGATCCTGCCGCACGTCGTCAACGCGGCAACGCCAGACGGCGAAGTCCCTGCTGAAGGCAAGCTGAATTCGACGACCGTGCTGGGCGCGCTCGGCGGCCTGTCGGCGTTGTTCGGTAAGGGCAACGCGTAAGCTGCGTCGCCCGCGTTACTGCCTGCGTTACTGCCTGAAAGCAGACAAAAAAAGCGGCAACGAAGTCACCTTCGTTACCGCTTTTTAACATTGGCCGGAACGGCCCAATCGCTGCCGTTCCGTAGCTAGCCCAACGCGTCTCGCTTAGCTCACGGCTTAGTGCACGACGCGGTCGAATACCAGTTGACCGCCTTCCACTTCGACCGGAATCACGTCCTTCGGACCGAACTTGCCGGCCAGAATCAGCTTGGCGACCGGGTTCTCGATCTCCTGCTGGATCGCGCGCTTCAACGGCCGTGCCCCGAACAGCGGATCGTAGCCGACCTTGCCGATGTGCTCGAGCGCCGCGTCCGACACCACCAGTTGCATGTCGAGTTTGGCGAGCCGTTCGTGCAGACGCTGCAACTGAATCCGCGCGATCGACTGGATGTTCGAGCGGTCAAGCGCATGGAACACCACAACGTCGTCGATCCGGTTCAGGAATTCGGGCCGGAAGTGCAGCTTCACTTCTTCCCAGACTGCGTCCTTCACCGCTTCCTGCGGCTCGCCGACCATGGCCTGAATCACCTGCGAACCTAGGTTCGACGTCATCACGATCACCGTGTTCTTGAAGTCCACCGTACGACCCTGTCCATCGGTCATCCGGCCGTCATCGAGCACCTGCAGCAGGACGTTGAACACGTCCGGGTGCGCCTTCTCGATTTCGTCGAGCAGGATCACGCTGTAGGGCTTGCGGCGCACGGCTTCGGTCAGGTAACCGCCTTCTTCGTAGCCGACGTAGCCCGGTGGCGCGCCGATCAACCGCGCGACACTGTGCTTCTCCATGAATTCACTCATGTCGATACGGATCAGATGATCTTCCGAATCGAACAGGAACGACGCCAGCGCCTTGCACAACTCGGTCTTACCCACACCGGTCGGCCCGAGGAACAGGAACGAGCCATACGGCCGGTTCGGATCGGACAGGCCCGCACGCGAACGGCGAATCGCATCGGCCACCGCAGTGATCGCTTCGTCCTGACCGACCACACGGTCGTGCAGCTTCTCTTCGATCTGCAGCAGCTTCTCGCGCTCACCTTGCATCATGCGCGACACGGGGATGCCCGTTGAGCGCGAGACGACTTCCGCGATTTCCTCTGCGCCCACCTGGGTGCGCAACAGACGCGGCCGGGTCGGGTTGTTCTGCTCCTGCGCTTCGGCCTTGGTCACTTCCTTCAACTGCGCTTCGAGACCCGGCAGCTTGCCGTACTGCAACTCGGCGACCTTCTCGAGCTTGCCTTCACGCTGCAAGCGCGTGATTTCCGCACGCGTTTTTTCGATGTCTTCCTTCAGTTGCGCGCTGCCCTGCACCGCCGCTTTTTCCGCGGTCCAGATTTCTTCGAGGTCCGAATATTCGCGATCCAGCCGCTCGATTTCTTCTTCGATCAGTTGCAAACGCTTCTGCGACGCTTCGTCTTTTTCCTTCTTGACGGCTTCGCGCTCGATCTTCAACTGGATCAAACGACGGTCGAGCCGGTCCATCTCTTCCGGCTTCGAATCGATTTCCATCTTGATCTTCGAAGCGGCTTCGTCGATCAGATCGATGGCCTTGTCCGGCAAAAAACGATCGGTGATATACCGATGCGACAATTCGGCCGCGGCGACGATCGCGGGGTCGGTGATATCGACGCCGTGATGCAGCTCGTACTTCTCCTGCAAGCCGCGCAGGATCGCAATGGTTGCCTCGACCGACGGTTCGTCGACCAGCACCTTCTGGAAGCGGCGTTCGAGCGCGGCGTCCTTTTCGATGTACTTGCGGTATTCGTCGAGCGTGGTGGCGCCGACGCAATGCAGTTCGCCGCGCGAAAGCGCCGGCTTGAGCATATTGCCCGCGTCCATCGCGCCTTCGGCCTTGCCTGCGCCGACCATCGTATGAATTTCGTCGATGAAGACGATGGTCTGGCCTTCGTCCTTCGCGATGTCGTGCAGCACGGCCTTCAGGCGTTCTTCGAACTCGCCGCGGTATTTCGCGCCGGCCAGCAACGCCGCCATGTCCAACGACAGCACACGCTTGCCTTTCAGCGTTTCCGGCACTTCGCCGTTGACGATACGCTGCGCGAGACCTTCGACAATCGCGGTCTTGCCCACGCCCGGCTCGCCGATCAGCACCGGGTTGTTCTTGGTGCGGCGCTGCAGGATCTGGATTGAACGGCGGATTTCGTCGTCCCGGCCGATCACGGGGTCGAGCTTGCCCGCCCGCGCCCGCTCGGTCAGATCGACGGTGTACTTTTTCAGCGCTTCACGCTGGCTTTCGGCGTCCTGGCTATGCACCTGCGAACCGCCACGCACCGCCGCGATTGCGCTTTCCAGCGACTTGCGCGACAGACCGTGCTGGCGCGCCAGGCGGCCGGCCTCGCCTTTATCGTCGGCGACCGCTAGCAGGAACATCTCGCTCGCGATGAACGTGTCGTCGAGTTTTTGCGCTTCCTTGTCCGCCTGGTTCAACAAGCCGGTCAGCTCGCGGCCGATCTGCACGTTGCCGTCGGTGCCCTGCACTTGCGGCAGGCGCGTGATGGCATCGTTCAGCGCGGTTTGCAGCGCCTGGACGTGCACGCCCGCCCGCGAGAGCAGCGAACGCGCCGAACCGTCCTGCTGGGCGACGAGCGCCGAGAGGACATGAACCGGTTCGATGTATTGATTGTCGCGACCGACCGCGAGACTCTGCGCGTCGGCCAATGCTTCCTGGAATTTAGTGGTAAGTTTGTCGATTCTCATCAAGAGACCTCCAATTTCGATTACCACCAAATTGAGGCGTTTTACGCAGGTTTCAAGCGCTTTTTTGCAACCGGGAGCAACTATTTAACATTTCACGCGAGAGAACTTGCCGCCCGGTTTCAACTGAGCGGCGCTGCATCGCCGACAGACGCGACCGGCACGATCGGGATGACGGTGCTTAAACCAAGCAGCGCAGCCAGCGGAGCATGCGGTTGCGCAACATCGCCAATGGTATGGCGGTCGAGTTCTGCGAGGAATGCATTGCGTGCCGCCTCAAACGCGCTGCGCAGACGGCAATGCGATGTAATGACACAGCCGCGCTGCTCACCATGCTGATCCGGAAAACAGTTGACCAGCGCAAAGTCGCTTTCCGTGGCCCGCACAATCTCCCCCACGGTCAAAGTACTGGTTCGTTCGGCCAGACGCAGTCCGCCGTTACGCCCACGCACGGTCTCGACCCAGCCGAGTTCGCCGAGTTGCTGGACCACCTTCATCAGATGGTTTTTGGAAATCCCGTACGCGTCCGAGATGTCCTGGATGGTCGATAAGCCATCGCCGCGAACAGCAAGGTACAACAGGACGCGCACTGAGTAATCCGTATAGTCGGTCAGTCTCATAAGTGCAGGTGCCACGATGAGCGCAAGCCGCGATCCTCGGATGACCGCGTTGATGCGAGGGTTGCCGGGGCCGCCGCTGCGCCTTAAGATGCAGGCGCTACGCATATTTTATTATTTTGCGCTGACAGCCGGTGTTTGTCTTTCGGCAGTAATGGTAGCGCTTCCTGCATAGGCCATTTATGCGAAAAGCGGGTTATTCGTGGCCTACTTTCGCCTGTTTGGATGGGGCTTGAGGCCATTTCTGACAGTCTGTGGCGTCGCGTGGCGATTCAGAATGAATAACCGCATTATCTGGAATTAGCATGAATCCGTCTTTTCCCGCTGCACCGGTTGTCGAACGCGCCGCCGAACCTACCGAGGCGAATGTTCGCGAGCTCGTCTACGGCTTTTACGACCGCGTGCGCGCCGACCCGCTGCTTGGCCCGGTGTTCGACGCAACGCTTGCGGGCCGTTGGGACGATCACTTGCCCAAAATGTGCACCTTCTGGGGCAGTCTCGTGCTGGGCGCAAAGCAATACCGCGGCAACGTGCAGCAGGCGCACCAACCGCTCGAAGGCATCGAGCCGCAGCATTTCAGCCGCTGGCTGTATCTGTTTCTGGATACGGTGGAGTCGCGCTATCAGCCGGCTGCGGCGGTTCGCTTCATGGAACCGGCGCTGCGGATCGCGCAGAGTTTGCAGTTGAGCCGCTTCGGCTGGGATTACAAGATTCCGGAGGAGCAACAGGCGTTGCTGGAACGCGTCGCGCCAAAGCGACGTCCGTCTGACGACGAACATGCCGCAGGCGTTGCCACGCGGCCACCTGGCGAACCGTTTCCGGCGCGAATCATTGGGACAGTCAAAGACGATTGATACGGGCGTTTGACAGGCACGCGCCCTAATCCTCCGCCTGGCTACCCGTTTCGATGCCCCATCTGGCCAGCGCCGCGTCATCGGCAACGCGGGCGTCGACCCAGCGCTCGCCTTCTTCTGTCTTCTCTTTCTTCCAGAACGGCGCCTGGGTCTTCAGGTAATCCATTACGAACTCGCACGACGCAAAGGCGTCGCCCCGATGGGCAGCGGTGGTCGCCACCAGCACAATCTGGTCAAGCGGGTAAAGCTTGCCGACCCGATGCACGATCAGCACCTCGATCCCCGGCCAACGCTCGCGCGCGCTCACGACGATCGCTTCCAGCGACTTCTCCGTCATGCCCGGATAGTGTTCGAGCTCCATGGTTTCGACCGCGCTGCCGTCGTTCAGATCGCGCACAGTGCCGACAAAACAGGCCACCGCGCCGATCTTCGGATTGCGCGCACGTAACGCGGCGACCTCGGCGGTGAGGTCGAAGTCTTCCGTCTGGACGCGAACGGGCATCTCTGGCTCCTGTGCGGTTTGGCGAGGGTTGCTTATACCAAGCGCGGTTCCTGGCGGCTATCCGGGCGATTCACCCGCCGGTGACGGGCGGGAAGAACGCGACTTCGCAATTTTCGGTGATGCGCGTGCCGGCATCGGTCATGACGTGATTGCAGGCCATGCGCAGCGCGCGCCCCTCGGCGAGGGTGTCGGCCCAGATGCCGCCGCGGGCGCGCAACCAGCCGCGCACGTCGCCGACGGTCGCGATGCCATCGGGCACGTCCACTGATTCGTCGGCGGTTTCGAGCGCTTCGCGCACACTTGCAAAATATCGGAGTTGAATCTTCATCGGGAAACCACCGGCGGTTGCCGGCCTCAGTTCAGCAATTCAGAAAAGGGAATGAAACGCACGGTCTCGCCGATGCTGATTGCGTGGTTCGGCGGATTGTCGATCAGGCCGTCGCCCCATACGGTCGATGTCAGTACCGCTGAACTCTGATTCGGAAACAGATCGAGGCCGCCGGCCGCGTTGATACGCGCGCGCAGGAATTCGTTGCGACGGTCAGCCTTTTTCTGCGTGAAATCGGCGCGAAGCGACAGCGCGCGCGGCGCCACCGTCCGCATACCGGCCAGAAGCAGGACGAACGGGCGAACGAATAGCAAGAAGGTCGCGAAGCTGGAGACCGGATTGCCCGGCAGGCCGATGAAGAACGTTTCGGCCGATGCCGCCGCATCATCTGTCTCTGCCTGCTGCGCGGCCCGGCGCACGGCCCCGAACGCGAGCGGCTTGCCCGGTTTCATTGCGATCTGCCACATCGACAGACGCCCTTCCGCCTCGACTGCCGGCTTGACGTGATCTTCCTCGCCGACTGACACGCCGCCGCAGGTGAGGATCAGATCGTGCGCAAGCGCTGCTTCGCGCAACGTGGCGCGAGTCGCGTCGAGCTTATCGGGGACGATGCCGTAGTCGGTGACGTCACAACCCAGGTTTTCCAGCAGCCCGCGCAGCGTGAAACGGTTCGAGTTGTAGATCGCACCGGGTTTCAGCGGCTCGCCAGGCATGGTCAGTTCGTCCCCGGTGAAAAACACGGCGACTTTTACGCGGCGGCGCACCTGGAGTTCGGCGCAGCCGACGGAGGCGGCGAGCCCTAAGGCTTGCGGCGTCAGGCGTGTGCCCGCCGGCAGGATGATCGAGCCGCTGCGGATGTCGGCGCCTTGGGCTGTGATCCATTCGCCCGGTGCCGGGCTATGGAGAATGGTGACTTCGTTGCCGGTGGCCTCGGTTTGTTCCTGCATCACAATGGCGTCGGCGCCCGGCGGCACCGTGGCGCCTGTGAAGATGCGGGCTGCTGTGCCTGGCTTTAATGCCTCGGGCGCGTGGCCGGCTGGAATGCGCTGCGAGATCGGCAAGCGGCGGTTGCCGTCCGATGTTGTCAGATCGTCGGTGCGGATCGCGTAGCCGTCCATTGAACTGGTGTTCATTGGGGGAACGTCGAGCGGCGAAATGACGTCCGCCGATAGCACGCGGTTGAGTGCTTCCAGCGTGGGGATCGATTCAGTGCCGGTGATTGGGCTCGCTGCGCTGAGCAGGGTCGCCAACGCTTCGGCAGTGGAGAGCATCGGAGCGCGGGGCGTTGGAGTGGACATCTTTCTGGTCTCGAAGCCGCGGGGTTAAAGGAATATTGTAGCGGTCGATCGCGATGGTCGGTGGGGGGGCTGGGGTTATGGTGGGGTTTTTTGCCTTTGGCGGTTTGGGGGTGTATGCCTTGGGCGTTGGGCGTTGGCCTTTCCTTGCTTTGTTTGTGGTCTATTAGCGTCGCCCCTGTGCGGGGCGGCACTTACTTTCTTTGCCGCCGCAAAGAAAGATAAGCAAAGAAAGCGGCTTCACACCGCCAGCTTATAAGCGGGTCCCCCGCACAGTCACGGTAGTGGTGCATCTGGAATCCGTGCTCTCGCACACTCCGCGTCTGTGGCACAGCAGTCATGCTTCCGGCGGCGCTGCGCGCGCCGTGGCGGTGGTTCCGGAAACACGGTTTCGCTTTGCGGAGCCTCGAACGCGACCCCGTCGCGTTCGAGGCTCACGGTGTTACTTGCCCGTGTTTGCGACGATGAAGTCCTTTACGCGCTGGACGTCCGCCGGCAACACCTCGAATCGCTGCGGTAGCGATTCCAGTCCCGAAAACGCGGCGGGGCGCTCCGGTTCGCGCAGCAGTGCTTCGCGGATCGTTTCGCCAAACTTGATCGGTTGCGCCGTTTCCAGCACGATCATCGGGATGCCCGCCTGCAAATGCTCGCGTGCCACCTTCAGGCCGTCTGCCGTGTGCGTGTCGATCATCGTGTCGTAGCGCTCGAAAACGTCGCGGATCGCGTCCACTCGGTCCTCGTGACTGCTGCGGCCCGACACGAAACCGAATTCCTGCACGCGCGCAAAATCGCCGCTCGCCGCAAGGTCGAAACCACCCTTCTCTTCGACATCCCGGAACAGTTGCAGCACGCGTGCCGGGTCGCGGCCCAGCAGGTCGAACACGAAACGCTCGAAGTTCGATGCCTTCGAAATGTCCATGCTCGGGCTGCTCGTGTGGTACGTCTCAGCCGCCTTGCGCACACGGTAAATACCCGTGCGGAAGAACTCGTCCAGCACGTCGTTTTCGTTCGTGGCGACCACCAGCTTCTCGATCGGCAAACCCATCATGCGCGCGATGTGGCCCGCGCACACGTTGCCGAAATTGCCCGACGGCACCGTGAACGAGACACGCTCGTCGTTCGACTTCGTCGCGGCAAAGTAGCCCTTGAAGTAATACACGACCTGCGCCACGACGCGCGCCCAGTTGATCGAGTTGACCGTGCCGATCTTGTACTTCGCCTTGAACGCGTGGTCGTTCGAGACCGCCTTCACGATGTCCTGGGCGTCGTCGAACACACCCTCCACCGCGATGTTGAAAATGTTCGGGTCCTGCAGGCTGTACATCTGCGCGGTCTGGAACGCACTCATCTTCTTGTGCGGCGAGAGCATGAACACGCTAATGCCCTTTTTGCCACGCATCGCATATTCCGCCGCGCTGCCGGTGTCGCCCGAAGTCGCGCCGAGAATGTTCAGCGTCTCGCCGTGTCTGGCCAGTGCGTACTCGAACAGGTTGCCGATCAACTGCATCGCCATGTCCTTGAACGCGAGCGTCGGACCGTTCGACAGTTCCAGCAGCGACAGCGGCGCGCCGTTCTCGACACCTAACGTCTTCAACGGCGTGATCTGCGCGGCGCTTTCGTCGTCGCGCACATGGCAATACGTTTCGGCCGTGTACGTCTTGCGCGTCAGCGCGCGCAGGTCTTCGGCGGGAATGTCGTCGCTGAACTTCGACAGGATCTCGAAGGCGAGATCCGCGTACGGCAGCGTGCGCCAGCGCGCCAGTTCGTCAGCGGTGACGCGCGGATATTCCGCCGGCAGGTACAGGCCGCCATCTTTCGCGAGACCGCCCAGCAGAATATCGGAAAACGTATGGTGCTCGCCGGCTCCGGCGCCGCGCGTAGAGAGGTAGTTCATATTCGGCCTAGTTCAGCGCTTCCATGCGCAGCTTCGTGACTTGCGAGACAACGGTCTTCAACGCTTCGATCGTTTTGATCGCGGCGTTGACGTGCTTTTCAACCGTTTCGTGCGTAATCAGGATGATGTCGGTTTCGCCCTTGCCGTTGGCGTCGACCTGCTCCGATTCCTTCTGCAGCAGCGCGTCGATCGAGATGCCCGTATCCGCCAGAATGCGCGTGATGTCGGCCAGCACGCCGGTCACGTCCGCCACGCGCAGACGCAGGTAGTAGCCGCTCGTTACCTCGTCGATCGGCAGGATCGGCGTACTCGACAGGCTGTCCGGCTGGAACGCCAGATGCGGCACGCGATGCTCCGGATCCGCAGTATGCAAACGCGTCACGTCGACCAGATCCGCCACCACGGCGGATGCCGTCGGCTCCGCGCCCGCGCCCTTGCCGTAGTAAAGCGTGGAGCCAACCGCGTCGCCGTGCACGACAACCGCGTTCATCGCGCCTTCCACGTTCGCGAGCAGACGCTTCTCCGGAATCAGCGTGGGATGCACGCGCAATTCGATGCCCTTGTCCGTGCGGCGCGAGATGCCGAGCAACTTGATGCGGTAGCCAAGTTCCTCGGCGTATTTGATGTCGATTGCCGCCAGCTTGCTGATGCCTTCGACGTACGCCTTGTCGAATTGCACCGGCACGCCGAACGCGATCGCGCTCATGATCGTCGCCTTGTGGGCAGCGTCCACGCCTTCGATGTCGAAAGTCGGATCGGCTTCGGCGTAACCCAGTTCCTGCGCGGCTTTCAGGGCGGTCGCGAAGTCGAGCCCACGGTCGCGCATCTCCGAAAGGATGTAGTTCGTCGTACCGTTGATGATGCCGGCAATGTACTGGATGCGATTGGCCGTGAGCCCCTCGCGCAGCGCCTTGATGATCGGAATGCCGCCCGCCACCGCCGCCTCGAACGACACCATCACGCCATTGGCGCGCGCCGCCTCGAAAATCTCCGTGCCATGCACCGCGAGCAGCGCCTTGTTGGCCGTAACCACATGCTTGCGGTTTTTGATCGCGCGCAGGACGAGATCGCGTGCCACGCCCGTGCCGCCGATCATTTCCGCCACGATATCGATCGACGGATCGTCGACCACCGCGTTGAAGTCGTCGGTCAGCGCCACGGTGCCGGCCTCACTGCCGAGCGCCGCTGTCGCCTTGGCGGGATTGCGCACGGCAATGCGCGTAATCTCAATGCCACGACCCGCGCGGCGTTTGATTTCTTCCTGATTGCGGCGCAGTACCGTGAAGGTGCCGCTGCCTACCGTGCCGAAGCCCAGCAGTCCAACTTTGATCGGTTCCATGCAGCGTGTGTTTTCGAGTAAGTGATTAAAAGGAAACTAAGGCAACTGGGGCTGGTAGCGGCGCGCGCCTCGCGCGCCGTCCATCTCAAGCTGTGTGGCGTTTGCGGTAGCCGTCGAGAAAGCGCGCGATCCGGTTGATCGAATCCGCGAGGTCGTCCACGTTCGGCAGGAACACGACGCGGAAGTGATCCGGCGTCTTCCAGTTGAAACCGGTGCCTTGAACCAGCAGCACGCGCTCTTCCAGCAGAAGGTCGAGAATGAACTGCTGATCGTCCTGGATCGGATAAATCTTCGGATCGAGGCGTGGGAACATGTACAGCGCCGCCTCGGGCTTCACGCAACTCACGCCGGGGATGGCCGTCAACATGTCATACGCGAGTTCGCGCTGTTTGTACAGGCGCCCGCTCGGCACGATCAGGTCGTTGATGCTCTGATAGCCGCCGAGCGCGGTCTGGATCGCGTACTGGCCGGGCACGTTCGGGCACAGGCGCATCGAGGCCAGAATGCCGAGCCCTTCGAAGTAGTCTTTGCCATTGCGGCGGTTCTCGCCGGTCAGGCCCGAAATGAACATCCAGCCGGCGCGGTAGCCGCACGAACGGTAACTCTTCGAGAGGCTATTGAATGTGACAGTGAGCACATCTTCGGAGAGCGCGGCCATCGACGTGTGCTTCTTGCCGTCGTAGACGATCTTGTCGTAGACCTCGTCGGCGAAAATCACGAGGCCGTGCTGGCGGGCAATCTCGATCAGGCCGAGCAGCAGTTCGTCCGAGTACAACGCGCCGGTAGGGTTGTTCGGATTGATGACGACGAGCGCGCGCGTATTCGGCGTGATTTTCGCGCGGATGTCATCCAGATCGGGCATCCAGCGGTTCGATTCGTCGCAGATGTAATGCACCGGCGTACCGCCCGACAGGCTGACGCCCGCGGTCCACAGCGGGTAGTCCGGCGCGGGTAGCAATACTTCGTCGCCGTCGTTCAGAAGGCCTTGCAGCGCCATCACAATCAGTTCGGAGGCGCCATTGCCGATGTAGATGTCGTCCAGTTCGACGCCGTGCACGCCCTTTTGCTGGGTGTAATGCATGATCGCCTTGCGCGCGGCGAACACCCCCTTGGAATCCGAGTAGCCCGACGAGCCCGGCAGATTCAGGATCATGTCCTGGATGATTTCATCCGGAGCCTCGAAGCCGAACGGCGCGAGATTGCCGATGTTCAGCTTGATGATGCGGTGACCCTCTTCTTCGAGCCGCTTTGCATGTTCAAGGACGGGCCCGCGAATGTCGTAGCAGACATTCAACAACTTGTTGGATTTGAGAATCGGTTTCACGGCGGGCACTTCATCCTGTTGATGAGCTTGGGCGAAAAAGCAGGGGCAAAAAAACGGAACCCAGGCAAATCCGCCGACACGGGAAATTATGACGGGGCACGCCCGCCAGACACGGATCGGACCGCCAGACGCGGATTGGGCCGGCTTACCGGACTGCTCAGGCGCGCGTCCGGCGGATTGCGCCGGTGCTGCAGCCAAACAGACCCAAAGCAGGCAAAAACAGTCGAAAAACCGACAAAAGCGGGCAGAACCAGGCAAAACCCGGCCGGTAGCCGGTGGGCCGCACCCGTGCCCTCAGCGCGGCTTATGACGGCACATGAGGCAGCACCCAGCGTGGCCGCCGGGGTGACCCTAGGGTAACCATTGACCGAGGGGCTCCGCCAAGCGGCTAAAAAGTTATAATTTAGCGGATTTTGGCCGACTTCCGCAATGCACCAACCGCAACGGCAAGCCTTTTCGGCCCCTTCTGTGCCATTCGCGTGTCGCACTCGCGTCAAACCGCCTTGCTTGCGCTCTGCCCGGCCAGGCCGCCAACACGCATGATGGCTCGCGACGACTTCGGAAAACGAATTTGAAATTACATCAGGATCCCAGCGGCGCCCTCAACACCGTCACCGGCTACGGCGCCGACTATGTCGAAATCAATCTGGTGCGCCATTCCGGCAGCATTCTCGTGCTGCCGGAAGCGCCAGTGATTCCTTGGCCCGTCGCCTCTTTCGAGGACCTGAGCGCCGAACACTTCGCCATGCTGGTGGACGCCGCGCCCGAAGTGGTCATATTCGGCAGCGGCGAGCGGCTGCGCTTCCCGCATCCGCGCCTGACCGCGGCGCTCACCGCCAAACGCATCGGCGTCGAAACAATGGACTTCAAGGCCGCCTGCCGTACCTACAACATTCTGATGGCCGAGGGCCGCAAGGTCGCGGCCGCGTTGCTGATCGAAGCGTAGCGGCGCCGCGCGCGCGGCGAAGTTGGCGCCGAGGTGGCATTGAGTTGCCGTGCAGGCACGCCCGCCATGCGGGGTACCCGCAGCGCGCGCAGCCGCCGGAGCGGCGCCACCGCTCGCCGCATCCCGGCCGATAACGTACACTGCGCGCCATTGGCGCCACGCCGGCACTCGCCCTTCCCAAATAACAGCGCCTCGCCGCTCACGCGGCGTCGCCAAAAAGGTTGAAATCCATGAACGATACGCCGACAAGGCTACCGCTCAATCGCACCACGATCCTGCTGCTCGTGCTGGCCCTCGCCGTGATCTGGTTCGTGCCGCTCGGCTGGCGCCACCTGCTGCCGAGCGACGAAGGCCGCTACGCCGAAATGGCGCGCGAAATGTTCGTCACCGGCGACTGGGTCACACCGCGCTATAACGGCTACAAGTATTTCGAGAAACCACCGCTACAAACCTGGGCGAACGCGCTCACGTTCGCGTGGTTCGGCATCGGCGAATGGCAGGCGCGGCTTTACACCGCGCTGACGGGCTTTGCCGGCGTGCTGTTGATCGGCTTCACCGGAGCGCGCGTATTCAATACGGCGACCGGCGTGTTCGCGGCGATCGTGCTGGCCACGTCGCCCTACTGGAACCTGATGGGCCACTTCAACACGCTCGACATGGGCCTGTCGTTCTGGATGGAGCTGACGCTCTGCGCGCTGCTGCTGGCGCAGCGCCCCAACCTGCCTCGCGCCAACGTACGGGCATGGATGTGGGTGTGCTGGGGGTCG
The DNA here is from genome assembly GCF_046026025.1 of Paraburkholderia fungorum. Lineage (GTDB taxonomy): Bacteria > Pseudomonadota > Gammaproteobacteria > Burkholderiales > Burkholderiaceae > Paraburkholderia > Paraburkholderia fungorum_E. The sequence goes on from NZ_JAQQFL010000042.1 coordinate 25,073, forward strand.
ATGGCGCTCGCGGTGCTGTCCAAGGGGCTTGTCGGCGTGATCCTGCCCGGTGCCGTGCTCGTTCTGTACACCCTTGCCGCGCGCGACTGGGCCGTGTGGAAGCGCCTGCATCTGATCGGCGGCCTGATCGTGTTCTTCGCGATCGTCACGCCATGGTTCGTGCTGGTCCAGCAGCGCAACCCGGAATTCCTGAACTTCTTCTTCATCGTTCAGCAGTTCAAGCGCTATCTGACGCCTGAGCAGAACCGCCCGGGCCCGCTCTATTACTTCGTGCCGGTGCTGCTGGTCGGTTTCCTGCCGTGGTTGTCGGTCACGCTGCAAAGTTTTCGCCATGCATGGCGTCTGCCGCGCCAGCCGAACGGCTTCGCGCCGGTCACGCTGATGCTGGTGTGGACCGCGTTCATCTTCCTGTTCTTCAGCGCGTCCCACTCCAAGCTGCTCTCCTACACGCTGCCGATCGCCCCGCCGATCGCGCTTGTCATCGGCATGTACCTGCCGCTCGTCACACGTGACCAGTTGCGCCGCCATCTGGCTGGCTACGCGCTATTTCTCGTGGTCGCCGCATTTGCCGCGCTGTTCATGTCGCGCTTCGGCAACGCGCGCAACCCCACGGAGCTGTACGTCGAATACCGCGTCTGGGTACTGGCGGCGCTCGGTGTCGCCTTCGTGTTCACGTTGTTTGCGCTGTGGCTGAACCGCCGCAGCCGCGCCGGCACGCTCGGCGCCGTCGCGAGCTTCGGCGCGGCGTGGCTGCTGCTCGGCACGATCGCCGGCACGGGTCACGAAGTGTTCGGCCGCCTGAGTTCCGGCGCGCCGCTCGCGCCCGCGATCAAGGCCGAAATCGCAAAGCTGCCGGCCGACACGCCGTTCTACTCGGTCGGCGTGCTCGACCACACGCTGCCGTTCTACGTCGACCATACGATGATCATGGTCGAACATCCTGACGAACTGGCATTCGGCATCTCCGTCGAACCGCAGAAATGGGTGCCGACGGTCGACGCATGGATCGAGCGCTGGAAGGCCGAGCGCTATGCGCTCGCGCTGATCCCGCCGTCGACTTACGACCGGTTGCTCAAAGAGGGGCTGCCGATGCAGGTGATCGCGCGCGACTCGCGCCGGGTGGTGGTGGCCAAGCCCGTGGCGGCGCCCGCTGCCGCCTCCGACGCGGCAGCACCAGGCGCACCGGCGCAGGATGCAGCCGCGCCAGTAGAAAAACCACAACAATGACCCCATCTCAGGAACTGACCGTTCGATGAACCCGATTTCGCTCTTTTGCATCCTCGCCGGCGTCACGTTGAACGCCGGCGCGCAGTTGCTGCTCAAAGCTGGAACGAATGCCGTTGGACACTTCGAATTCACCCGTGCGAACATCCTGCCCATCGCCTTCCGGCTCGCGACGCAGCCGCCGATCATTGGCGGACTCGCCTGCTACGTGATCAGCGTGGCCGTGTGGGTGGTCGGACTCTCGCGGGTGGACGTATCGATTGCCTATCCGATGTTGTCACTCGGATACGTCGTCAACGCGTTCGCGGCGTGGTATTTATTCGGCGAAATGATGTCCGTGCAGAAGCTGGTGGGGATCGGCGTCATCCTGATCGGCGTCGTCGTGCTGGCGCGCAGCTAGGCTGCCACGTCCCCGGCCGCGCTGTGCCGGGCATGATTTATTACCGTTTGTTGCGGGCGCCGGTGCGGGCTCTGCGAGAATGCCGGCTGCAAAGATGCAGTAAGCCGGGCACCGCCGCCGGCTCAGTAACACTTAAGTCTGGCCGCGGTAAGCTTGGCGGCTGCGCCCTTTTTTTAGTTGTGGCCTTGGGTTTGCGGGTAGTTTGTGATCTACTTCGCGCCCTTCGGGCTGCGTCCCTTTCAATCGAGCGAAGCATTCATGAGCCAGTCAACAGTCCCGTTTTTGCCGTTTGTCAAACCTGAGATCGATGAAGAAACGATTCAGGGCGTCGCCGACGTGCTCCGCTCCGGTTGGATCACGACCGGCCCGCAGAACCAGAAATTCGAAGCGGCGTTGTCCGAATTCTGCGGCGGCCGCCCCGTGCGCACGTTCAATTCCGGCACGGCGACGCTCGAAATCGGGCTGCGTATCGCCGGCGTGGGCGAAGGCGACGAGGTCATCACCAGCCCCGCCTCGTGGGTCGCGACCAGTAATGTGGTCTATGAGACCGGCGCGACGCCGGTGTTCGCCGACATCGATCCGGTAACCCGCAACATCGACCTGGATCTGCTGGAAAAGGCCATCACGCCGCGCACCAAGGCGATCATTCCGGTTTACCTGTCGGGCCTGCCGGTCGACATGGACCGCTTGTACGCAATTGCCCGCGCCCACAAGCTGCGCGTGATCGAAGACGCCGCACAGGCATTCGGCTCGACGTGGAACGGCGAGCGCATCGGCAAACTCGGCGATATGGTCTCGTTCAGCTTCCACGCGAACAAGAATCTGACCTCGATCGAAGGCGGCGCACTGGTGCTGAACAACGAGGAAGAAGCGATCCTCGCCCAGAAATACCGCCTGCAAGGCATCACCCGTACCGGCTTCGACGGCATGGACTGCGACGTGCTGGGCGGCAAGTACAACCTGACGGATGTCGCCGCGCGCGTCGGCCTCGGTCAGTTGCCGCATCTGGCGCGGTTCCTCTCGCAACGCAAAAAACTCGTGCGCGCCTATTTCGCCGGGCTCGAAGGCGGCGCGGCGGTCAAGCTGGGCATCGGCCTGCCGTTTGCCGACTTCGAAAACAGCAACTGGCACATGTTCCAGATCACGCTGCCGCTCGAAAAACTGTCGATCGACCGCGCCGGGTTCATGGGTGAACTGAAAGAGCGCGGCATTGGTTCAGGCGTGCACTATCCGGCGATTCACCTGTTCTCGCTGTACCGTGCGCGCGGCTTCAAGGAAGGGATGTTCCCGCACGCGGAGCGCTTCGGCGCCACCACGGTCACGCTGCCGCTGTTCACGCTGATGAACGAAGGCGATGTGGAGCGCGTCTGCCGCGCGGTCAATGAAATTTGCGAACAATACGGAAAATAAGCGGAAATGATTTATTCGGAACATCGCGCCGTCGCACCGGAAGTGTCGATCATCATCCCGGTGTACAACGAGGAAGCCGGGCTGGCCGCGCTGTTCGCGCGCCTCTACCCGGCGCTCGACGCGCTCGGCACCGGCTATGAAGTGATCTTCATCAACGACGGCAGCCGCGACAAATCCGCCGCCCTGCTCGCCGAGCAGTTCCGCGCGCGGCCCGACACGACCCGCGTGATCCTGCTGAACGGCAACTACGGCCAGCACATGGCGATTCTGGCGGGCTTCGAGCAATCGCGCGGCGAGATCGTCATTACGCTCGACGCCGATCTGCAGAATCCGCCGGAAGAAATCGGCAAGCTGGTCAACAAGATGCGTGAAGGCTACGACTATGTCGGCACGATCCGTCTGCAACGCCAGGACAGCCTGTGGCGCCGCAAGGCCTCGCGCGCGATGAACCGCCTGCGCGAACGCATCACACGCATCAAGATGACCGACCAGGGCTGCATGCTGCGCGCCTACAGCCGGCACATCATCGACACGATCAACCGTTGCGGCGAGATCAACACGTTCATTCCGGCGCTTGCCTACACCTTCGCGCAGAATCCGGTCGAGATCGAAGTCGCGCACGAAGAACGATTTGCCGGCGAATCGAAGTACTCGCTTTACAGCCTGATCCGTTTGAATTTCGACCTGGTCACCGGCTTTTCGGTGGTCCCGCTGCAGTGGCTGTCGTTCATCGGCGTGATTCTGTCGCTCGGCTCCGCGGCGCTGTTCGTGCTGCTGCTGATTCGCCGCTTCATCATCGGTGCGGAAGTGCAAGGTGTGTTCACCCTGTTCGCCGTCATGTTCTTCCTGCTTGGCGTGATCATTTTCGCGTTGGGCCTGCTCGGTGAATACATCGGCCGGATCTACCAGCAGGTGCGCGCGCGTCCGCGTTATCTGGTGCAAACGATTCTCGAACAGCGCGACGGCACCACCGTGACCGAAGCGCCGCGCCAGACGGTGGTGCAGGCCGTGCAAGCCGCGCCGCTGATCGATCAGGGCCCGAACCCATGAAGCCGCGCGCTGTCGTATTCGCGTATCACAACGTCGGCGTGCGCTGCCTGCAGGTGCTGCTCGCGCGCGGCGTCGACGTGGCGCTGGTCGTCACGCACGAAGACAACCCGAGCGAAAACATCTGGTTCGGCAGCGTCGCCTCGGTGGCGGCCGAGCACGGGATTGCCGTCGTCACGCCGGCCGATCCGAAAAGCCCGGAACTGCGCGCCGCGCTCAGCGCCGCACGGCCGGACTTCATCTTCTCGTTCTATTACCGCCACATGTTGCCGGTCGACCTGCTGGCGCTCGCCGCACGGGGCGCTTACAACATGCACGGCTCGCTCCTGCCGAAATACCGCGGCCGCGTGCCGACCAACTGGGCGGTGATCCACGGCGAAACCGAAACCGGCGCGACGCTCCACGAAATGGCCGCCAAGCCCGACGCGGGCGCGATCATCGCGCAAACACCGGTGCCGATTCTGCCCGACGATACCGCCGCGCAAGTGTTCGACAAGGTCACCGTAGCCGCCGAACAGACCCTATGGCGCGTGCTCCCGGCTCTGCTTGCGGGCGAAGCGCCGCATCTGCCGAACGATCTGTCGCATGGCAGCTATTACGGCGGCCGCAAGCCGGAAGACGGCCGGATCGACTGGACGCAACCCGCGCAGCAGGTCTACAACCTGATCCGCGCGGTCGCGCCGCCCTATCCCGGCGCGTTTACCGATATCGCGGGCCATCGCTTCATCGTCGCCCGTGCGCGTCTGGCCACGCCTGGCGCGCTTCGCTCAGATTTGCCGCCGGGCCTGCACGTAAGCGATAATGCCGTTTTCGCGATATGCGGCGACGGCCGCTCGATCGCCATCCACGAATTGCGGCACCGGCATGACGGCAACGAAACCGTTGTCGCGCCGGCCGAATTCGCCCAGCTCATCCAAATTCCCCTCCAAACTCCCCGTTACTCATGAAAAAAGTCCTGATTCTGGGTGTGAACGGCTTCATCGGCCATCACCTGTCCAAACGCATTCTCGAAACGACCGATTGGGAAGTCTTCGGGATGGACATGCAGACCGAACGTCTGGGTGACCTGATCAATCATGAGCGGATGCACTTTTTCGAAGGTGACATCACGATCAACAAGGAGTGGGTCGAGTATCACATCAAGAAGTGCGATGTGATCCTGCCGCTGGTTGCGATCGCCACACCCGCCACGTACGTGAAACAGCCGCTGCGCGTGTTCGAACTCGACTTCGAAGCGAACCTGCCGATCGTGCGTTCGGCCGTCAAGTACGGTAAGCACCTCGTGTTCCCGTCGACCTCCGAGGTCTACGGCATGTGCACGGACGAGCAGTTCGACCCGGAAGAGTCGCAACTGTCGTATGGCCCGATCAACAAGCCGCGCTGGATCTACGCATGCTCCAAGCAGTTGATGGACCGCGTGATCTGGGGTTATGGCATGGAAGGCCTGAACTTCACGCTGTTCCGTCCGTTCAACTGGATCGGCCCGGGCCTCGATTCGATCTACACGCCGAAGGAAGGCAGTTCGCGCGTGGTCACGCAGTTCCTCGGCCATATCGTGCGCGGCGAGAACATCAGTCTGGTGGACGGCGGCGCACAAAAGCGCGCGTTCACGGATATCGACGACGGCATCGGCGCGCTGATGAAGATCATCGAAAACAAGGACGGTGTCGCCACGGGCAAGATCTACAACATCGGCAACCCGACCAACAACTTCTCGGTGCGTGAGCTCGCGCACAAGATGTTGACGCTGGCCGCCGAATTCCCGGAATACGCCGACCTCGCCAAGCAGGTGCAACTGGTCGAAACGTCCTCGGGCGCGTACTACGGTGCGGGCTATCAGGACGTGCAGAACCGTGTGCCGAAGATCGACAACACGATGCAGGAACTCGGCTGGGCGCCGAAGTCGACCTTCGACGAAGCGCTGCGCAAGATTTTCGAAGCGTACCGCGGCCATGTCGCCGAAGCGCGTGCCCTCGTCGAACAACAATAAGGCCTGATCCTTGGCTCGCATCGTCCTGAAGATCGACGTCGACACGCTGCGCGGCACCCGCGAAGGCGTGCCGAATCTCGCCCGTATCTTCGACCGCTTCAAGGCGCGCGCCACTTTCCTCTTCAGCCTCGGGCCCGACCACACCGGTTGGGCAATGCGCCGCGTGTTGCGCCCGGGCTTTCTGAAGAAGGTGTCGCGCACGTCGGTGGTCGAACATTACGGCATCAGGCAATTGATGTACGGCGTGCTGCTGCCTGGACCCGACATTGGCGTGAAGACCGCCGCGGAAATGCGCGCGATTCATGAAGCCGGTTTCGAATGTGGCATCCACACGTGGGACCACGTTTACTGGCAGGACAATGTGCGCTCGCAAGACCGCGAGTGGACCGAGAAGCAGATGCAGAAGAGCTTCAACCGCTTCATTGCGATCTTCGGCGCGCCGCCCGCCACGCACGGCGCGGCGGGCTGGCAGATGAACGGTCATGCGTTCGAGCAGATCGACGCGTGGGGCATGCATTACGCGTCCGACGGCCGTGGCCACTCGCCGTATCTGCCGGTGCTCAACGGCAGGCAACTGTCGCATGTGCAAATGCCCACCACGCTGCCCACGCTCGACGAAGTACTCGGCGTGGATGGGGTCGACGAGCACAACGTCGCCGCATGGATGCTGAAGCACACCGAAAACAATCCGCACGATCAGGTGTTCACGCTGCACGCGGAACTCGAAGGACAAAAGCTCGCGCCGATTTTCGAACAGCTGCTGGAAGGCTGGCGCGCGCAAGGCCACACCTTCGCGACCATGGGCGATTACTACGCCACGCTGGACCGCAGCACGCTGCCATCGTACCCTGTTACATGGGGCGAAATTCCAGGCCGCTCCGGCGAGTTGATTGTCCAGCCCTGACTGGTCAATCCATAGCCCGCACTGACGACCCGGCCGCCGCGCGAGCGACCACCACACGCGCCAGTCGCCCTCCCCGAAAGCCTCGATGCCAGGCCGGCGCCGCAGCAGTTGCAAGTGCAAGTGCTGCGGCGTCGGCCATAACAACCGGAGAACCTCGTGCCCATCGCAGTCGACCAACCCATCCCCGACTTCACCGCCCCCGCTACCGGTGGCGAGATCACGCTGTCCAAGCTGCGGGGCAAGAAGGTGGTGCTGTATTTCTACCCGAAGGACAATACGCCGGGCTGCACGACCGAAGGTCTGCAATTCCGCGATCTGTATCCGAAGTTCAAGAAAGCCGGCGCAGAAATTCTCGGCGTGTCACGCGACAGCCTGCGCTCCCATGACAATTTCAAGGCAAAGCTCGAACTACCGTTTCCGTTGATCTCGGACCCTGAGGAAACTTTGTGTGCACTCTTCGGCGTCATGAAATTGAAGAAAATGTATGGCAAAGAAGTGCGTGGGATCGAACGCTCCACGTTCCTGATCGACGCCGAAGGCGTGCTGCGCCAGGAGTGGCGCGGCGTGAAAGTGCCAGGGCATGTCGATGACATTCTGGAGGCTGTACAAGCGCTTTGAGGCGCGTTATATTGGGTTCCAATGAGTGCCTGTCCACCCCACACTTTTCGTCGCTGCGCCAGACTTGACGGCCGTTTTTCCGGTTCCGTCGAAGTCGTGAGGGGCAACGCGATAACCGAAGGCGAGCCGCTTGTCCCGTACGCCGGGGCGGCGGCTTTTTTAATTGCGCGCGGCCGATCGTTCACTCGGCTACGCGTTTCCGTTAAGGAGCCGATCGAAGACCAGGCGAACCGGCATCTCTAGACCGAATGCGCGCCTCCGGGCGCAAACTGCGTGCGCACTCACTGGCACCGGCAGAATGCGACAGGCGGCGCACGAAATGTGACCCGAATAATTCGAGGGAAACCATGCCTTTGCCTACCCCCCCCAGCAAGCTCGGCAATCTCCTGCCGCCTGACGAATACAAGGCCAAAGCCGCCACGCCGGCGCGCTCCGCCGCGAAGAAACAGGCAGTCGGAGGGGAATCAGCAGAGTCGGCCGATTACGGCCGCGCGAACGTTGCCACACCGATGGCGCACGCCGCCAATGCCGCGACCACGTTGCGGCCCGTGCCGGCATCGTCGGCCTCCCCTGTTGCGTCCGCATCCGCCGAGCAAGCTGCACCGGCGCGTGGACGCAAATCGAAGCAGACCGCCGCCTTGCTGCAACCGGTTCCCGCTGCCCGTCCGCAAGCCGAGCCGGTTGCTGTTTCCGCGCCCGCTGCAAAATCGCAGCCGGTCGTCGCGCGCGCGCCAAGCGCGAAAGATCCGGCCGCCAGCACGCCCGCAGCCGTAGCACCCAGCACACGTGGCACCAGCAAGAAGCGCGGCGCAGCCGCAGACCCGCTCGAAATGCAGAAGCTTTTCGTGCTCGACACGAACGTGCTGATGCACGATCCAAGCTGCCTGTTCCGTTTCGAGGAACACGACGTCTATCTGCCGATGATGACGTTGGAAGAACTGGACAACCACAAGAAGGGCATGTCCGAAGTCGCGCGTAACGCTCGCCAGGTGAGCCGCACGCTGGACGCGTTGGTGGCGAACGCCGGCAATATCTCGGACGGCATTTCGCTGGCGCGTCTCGGCAGCCGTGAGGCGTCCGGGCGCCTGTACTTCCAGACCAAGCTCAACGCCATCGAGCCGGTCGAAGGTCTGCCGGAAGGCAAGGCCGACAACCAGATTCTCGGCGTGGTGCGCGCGCTGCAGCGCGACCGGATGGATCGCCAGGTCGTGCTGGTGTCGAAAGACATCAACATGCGCATCAAGGCGCATGCGCTCGGTCTGCCCGCGGAAGATTATTTCAACGACCAGGTGCTCGAAGACAGCGATTTGCTGTACTCGGGTATCCGCGCGCTGCCGCAGGATTTCTGGACCAAGCACGCGAAGGGCATGGAGAGCTGGCAGGACACCAAAACCGGCACCACGTATTACCGCGTGACGGGTCCGCTGTGCGCCTCGATGCTGGTGAACGAGTTCGTCTATCTGGAACCGCAGAACGGCGAGCCGGCGTTTCACGCGCTGGTGCGCGAGCTCAACGGCAAGACGGCGCTGCTGCAAACCTTGCGCGACTACGGCCACCACAAGAACAACGTGTGGGGCATCACGGCGCGCAATCGCGAGCAGAACTTCGCGCTGAACCTGTTGATGAATCCGGAGATCGACTTCGTCACGCTGCTGGGTCAGGCCGGCACCGGCAAGACGCTGGTCGCGCTCGCGGCCGGCCTGGCGCAGGTGCTCGACGACAAGCGCTACAACGAGATCATCGTGACGCGTGCAACGGTGCCGGTCGGTGAAGACATCGGCTTCCTGCCGGGTACGGAAGAGGAAAAAATGCAGCCGTGGATGGGTGCATTCGACGACAACCTCGAAGTCCTGCAGAAAACCGACGACGCCGCCGGCGAATGGGGCCGCGCCGCGACTCAGGAACTGATCCGCTCGCGCCTGAAGGTCAAGAGCATGAACTTCATGCGCGGCCGCACGTTCGTGGACAAGTATCTGATCATCGACGAGGCGCAAAACCTGACGCCGAAGCAGATGAAGACGCTGGTCACGCGCGCCGGTCCGGGCACGAAGATCATCTGTCTCGGCAATATCGCGCAGATCGATACGCCTTACCTCACGGAAGGCAGCTCGGGTCTGACGTACGTGGTCGACCGCTTCAAGGGTTGGGCGCACAGCGGGCACGTGACGCTGGCGCGCGGCGAACGTTCGCGCCTCGCGGATTACGCGTCGGAAATTCTTTAAGCTTCAACGCGTTAGCTTTAACCAAAAGCCGTGTTCGGGTTCGCCCGGACACGGCTTTTTTATTTCACGCGCGTTCACGACGGGCAACACTTAGCGCGCAAACTTCAAGTAATTTATCAAGAATTCTTGCCTGAGCTAGGTTTGACGGGCTACCATCCCGACATCGTCCGCCATTAAACGAGCGTTTACCGCTCTCTTCGTCTTCATGCGCCGACTCGCCTTCTCGCTGCTGACCGTTTTGCTGCTCGCCGCTTGCGCCGGCGCGCCGCAAAAGACATCGCGCGGGCCGGGTTCGTCGGTCGTGGTGACGAACGGCGCTTATCATGCGCCACCGCCGGGTTTCCCGAATTTTGTCGATCACAGCATCGGGCGTGAGGAAATCTCCATCCAGGCGATGAGCCTGGTCGGTATTCCATACCGCTGGGGTGGCAATACGCCCGATAGCGGCTTCGATTGCAGCGGATTGGTTCGCTATGTCGTGTCACGCGCCGCCTCTGTCAATCTGCCGCGCACCACGGCGGACATGAGCGGCCGCGGTGAATCGATCGAACCGGATGAAATCGCGCCGGGCGATCTGATTTTCTTCAACACCACCGGGCGCGCACATTCGCACGTCGGCATTTATGTGGGCAAGCTGCGCTTTGTCAACGCACCGTCGACGGGCGGCACCGTGCGGCTCGACTATCTGACCAATCCGTATTGGGCCAAGCGCTTCGACGGTATTCGTCGCGTGGCGGCGCCGGCTGCGACACCCGCGCCGTTCGATACACCGAGCTATCAGGCAGCGGCGCCTCAACCCGAACGTGTCGCGCCGGCGGCCCAAACTCGGCCCGCGCAGGCTTATGCGAGCACCGCACTGGCGGCGCAATCTTCGGGCTATGCGGCAACGCCTGTTGCATCACAGGCTTCCGGCTATACGGCGAACGCGGTGGCTCCGCAACAACCGGCTCGTGTCGCGGCGGCCATTCGTGCCCCGCTGACTGCGAACGGCCAACCTACGGTAGCCACTGCCGCAGCGCTGGCGCCGACGCCCCAAGCTGATCCGTTCGAGCCGCCGCCGCCCGGCATGAGCGCCGCGCAGATGCAAGCGCGCGCGGCAGGCGCGGTGTCTGCGGCGCCCCAGCCAGCCGTGCAAGCGAGTACGGTCGACGCGGCCGCGAGCACCTCGAATCAGCAGACGGCGACCGCGCGCGCTGAACCGCCAATGGCTGCCGCCCGCGCGCCGGATCCGATCGACGCCGCCGCCGATGCATTCGAGCCGCCGCCACCCGCTTCAGTCGCCGCACGCCAGGCTCAGCAAGCGGACGGGAGAGCCGGTGTGCGGATCATGCGCGCCTCGACCGCGTCACGCGGCATCCCTGCCCCCACGCAAACCTCCGACGACCCGATCGCGCGTTTCGCCAACGGCAATTTCTAAGGGTTGCGTTCAAGCCCGTCGTGGCTCTTGGCCCAAGCAGTAGCTTGTGGCGCGGTGGCACGTAGCCGCACCACCGCAGCCAGATCGCTCAGCGCAGCGCCCACACTCCGCACCTCGATCCCGTCCATCCCCGCTGCGCTGCCGATCTGCTATCGTCATCGATATTCTTCCGACAGCAGGTGATGACGATGGATCTCGGGCTGAAAGACAAGGTGGTGTTGATCACGGGCGGCAGCAAAGGGATCGGGTTCGCCTGCGCCCGGGCGTTCGCCCTCGAGGGGGCGAAGGTGGCGATCGTTTCGCGCGACCCCGCCAATCTCGCGCGCGCTTACGAACAGTTGAAGCAGGAAGGCCTGAACGTGCATCGGACCCGCGCCGACCTGCACGAACCGCACAGCGCAGCGGATATCGTCGAGGAAGTCTCCACCGCAGTCGGCCCAATCGACGTACTGATCAACAGCGCTGGCGCAGCCCGCCGCTACGACCCGGAAACGCTGGATGCCGACGCGTTCCGCGCGACCATGGAAGCCAAGTATTTCCCCTACATTTACCCGCAGCAGGAAGTGCTGAAGCGCATGGCCGAGCGCGTGAAAGCCGGCGGCGGCGCACCCGGCACGATCGTCAACATCATCGGCATGGGCGGCAAAATCGCGAGCGATATCCATATCGCCGGTGGCGCCGCCAATGCCGCGCTGATGCTCGCCACCGTCGGCCTCGCTCACTACTACGCGCGCTACGGCATTCGTATCAACGCGATCAATCCAGGTTCGACGCTGACCGAGCGCGTCGAGGAAGCGGTCAAACTGGAAGCGTCGCAGCAAGGCATCGAAAGCGCGGACGCGTTAGCGCGCGGGCAAGCTAAAGTGCCGCTCGGACGCTATGCAAAACCGGAAGAAATCGCTGACGTCGCGCTGTTTCTGGCGAGTCGCCGCGCGAGCTACGTGACGGGCGCAATCGTCCCGATGGATGGAGGCAGCGCGCCGCTGATCTGAGCGACGCGCTTTGTCAACAGCTTTATCAGCGCGGACCGCAAGCCGTCCGCGCTGTTCCGCTTGGCGCTTACAGGAAGCGGTGGCCGAGCCACCAGGCAGCCGCGGAGAGCGCTGCCGAGGCCGGGATCGTCAGAATCCACGCCCAGACGATGTTGCCGGCCACGCCCCAACGCACCGCGCTCAACTTCTGCGTCGCGCCGACACCGACGATCGCGCCGGTAATCGTATGCGTGGTGGACACCGGAATGCCAAGCCAGGACGCGGTGAACAGCGTAATCGCCCCACCTGTCTCGGCACAAAAACCACCGACGGGCTTCAGCTTGGTGATCTTCTGGCCCATCGTGCGCACAATCCGCCAGCCACCGAACAAGGTGCCGATACCCATCGACAGATAGCAGCCGCCGATCACCCACAGCGGCGGAGCGTCGGCGATCGATGAGGCGTAGCCGGTCGCGATCAGCAGCATCCAGATGATGCCGATGGTTTTCTGCGCGTCGTTACCGCCGTGGCCGAGGCTATACAAGCCCGCGGAAACCAGTTGCAGACGCCGGAAGCGCCGGTCGACCTTGCTCGGCGGTGTGCGGAAGTAGATCCACGATACGGCCAGCATGAAGAACGAGCCAAGGACGAAACCGAGCAGCGGGGAGATGAAAATGAAGGCAACCGTCTTCATCAATCCGTCGATATTGAGCGACCCCCAGCCTGACTTGGCCAGCGCCGCGCCCACCAGCCCACCGATCAGCGCATGCGATGAGCTGGACGGAATACCGTAATGCCACGTGATGATGTTCCAGCCGATCGCCCCCACCAGCGCGCCAAAAATGACGTAGTGGTCGACGATAGCCGGATCGATCGTGCCCTTGCCGACCGTCTGCGCCACTTTCAGGTGGAACACGAAATACGCGATCACGTTGAACGCCGCCGCGAAGGCCACGGCCTGCTGCGGCTTCAGTACACCGGTCGACACGACCGTGGCGATCGAATTCGCTGCGTCGTGGAAGCCATTCATGAAGTCGAAAATCAGTGCGACGGCGACCAGGCCGGCGACGACCCAGATAGCGAGTTGTATCGATTGCATTATGCGTTTTCCAGCACGATGCCTTCGATGATGTTCGCCACGTCTTCACACTTGTCGGTGATCGTTTCGAGCAGTTCGTAGATCGCCTTCAGCTTGATCAGCGTCTTGACGTTGTCTTCTTCGCGGAAAAGTTTCGACATGGCCGAACGCAGCACGCGGTCGGCTTCCGACTCCAGACGGTCGATGTCCTCGCATGCCTTCAGGATCTGGCTCGCCTGCTTCATGTCCGACAGCAGACTGACGGCGTACTGCACGCGCTCGGAGGTCGCCGTGCAGATGTGCGCCAACTGGCTCGCTTCGGAGGTCACCGCCTGCACGTCGTACAGCGAGATAGCGGTGGCGACGTCCTCCATCAGATCGAGGATGTCGTCCATTGTGGTGATCAGCTTGTGGATCTCGTCGCGGTCGAGCGGCGTGATGAAGGTCTTGTGCAGCAGGTCGATGGCTTCGTGCGTGAGCTTGTCAGCGGCCTTTTCGGCCTTCTGCACGTTTTGCTTGTGGGTCTCGGCGTCCTGCAGGTTGTCGATCAGCAGCTCGAGTTCACGGCTTGCTGAGACGATGCACGTTGCGTGCGCATTGAAAATTTCAAAGAACTTGCCCTCGGTGGGCATGAATCGACCGAACATTGGGATCCCGAAAATTGGTCACATTATGGCTGACATAAAACCGCCACATTGTACCGTTCCGGGATCGATGCCGCACTTTTGAAGGCGTCGTTACAACAGGTCCGGCAGTTATCTCCGCCGTCACCGCCGCAGCAACTTCTTTAGTCGCTGTAGAAATTCTGCGCGCCGGCAAAATTATCGAACTTCGTGAATTGACCATGGAACGTGAGCCGAACAGGGCCGATCGGACCATTCCGCTGCTTACCGATGATGATCTCCGCCGTGCCCTTGTCCGGGCTGTCCGGGTTGTACACCTCATCGCGATAGATGAACAGAATCACGTCCGCATCCTGTTCGATAGCGCCGGATTCGCGCAAGTCGGACATGATTGGCCGCTTGTTCGGCCGCTGTTCGAGACCGCGGTTAAGCTGCGACAACGCGATGACCGGCACGTCGAGTTCCTTGGCCAGACTCTTGAGCGAGCGCGAGATTTCCGAGATTTCGGTTGCCCGGTTTTCGCCCGACGACGACCCGCTCATCAACTGCAAATAGTCGATGATGATCAAGCCCAGCTTGCCGCACTGGCGCGATAAACGACGCGCGCGGGAGCGCAATTCCATCGGGTTCAAGCCGCCGGTTTCGTCGATGAAAATCTGCGCCTCGCTCATTTTCTGCACCGCGTGCGTGAGCTTCGGCCAATCCTCGTCAGTCAGGCGGCCAGTGCGCATGCGGTGCTGGTCGAGCCGGCCGACCGAACCCAGCATACGCATGGTGAGTTGCGAGCCCGGCATTTCCATGGAGAACACCGCGACCGGCAGGCCATACTCCACCGCCACGTATTCGCCGACGTTCATCGAAAACGCCGTTTTACCCATCGACGGGCGCCCCGCCACAATGATCAGCTCGCCGCCGTGCATACCGGACGTCATGCGGTCCAGATCGACGAAGCCAGTCGGCGTGCCGGTCACGTCGCTCGGATTGGCGGTGTGATACAGCGTGTCGATCCGCTCGACCACCTGGGTCAGCAAAGGGCCGATTTCCAGAAAACCCTGCGTACCGCGCGCGCCGTCTTCGGCGATCGAAAACACCTTCGACTCCGCCTCGTCCAGCAACTGGCGGACTTCCTTGCCCTGCGGATTGAAAGCGTCGGCAGAAATTTCGTCGGCGACAGAGACAAGGCGGCGCAATACAGCACGATCGCGCACGATTTCCGCGTAGCGGCGGATATTGGCCGCGCTCGGCGTGTTCTGCGCCAGCGCGTTCAGGTACGCGAGACCGCCGACCTCTTCCGCCTTGCCTGAAGTGCCGAGCGCCTCATACACGGTAATCACGTCGGCCGGACGCGTTGCCGCGATCAGCTTGCCGATGTGCTCAAAAATGATGCGGTGGTCGTATCGGTAAAAATCGCTCTGCGACAGGAAGTCGGCGATGCGGTCCCATGCCGCGTTGTCGAGCAGCAGGCCGCCCAGCACCGACTGCTCGGCTTCGATCGAATGCGGCGGGACCTTCAGCGACTCGATTTGGGGATCTTTGGACGGTGCGTTCATGGAGAGGAATTATCGGGTAAATGCGCGCGGAGGGAAATCAAAAACCGATACTTCGATACATCGAAAACGGGCAATAAAAAAGGCAGGGGCCGGTCACCCGGCCCCTGCCTTTCGCCAGCAACGTCCTGGCAGATACTAGTCTGATGCTTAGACGTGTTCGCCGATCACAGCCACGTTCACATCGACGAGAACGTCGGTGTGCAGCGAGATCTGAACAGCGTGTTCGCCAACCAGCTTCAGCGGGCCTTCCGGCAGACGCACTTGCGCCTTTTCCACTGCGAAGCCGAGCTTGACCAAAGCGTCAGCGATGTCGGCGTTCGTCACCGAACCAAACAGACGGCCGTCGACACCAGCCTTCTGATTGATCTGAACCGTCGAGCCGGCCAGCTTTTCGCCTTGAGCTTGAGCAGCAGCCAGCTTTTCAGCGGCGGTCTTTTCGAGTTCAGCGCGGCGAACTTCGAATTCAGCCAGGGCTTCCTTCGTTGCACGACGAGCTTGCTTGTTCGGGATCAGGAAGTTACGTGCGTAACCGTCCTTGACCTTCACGATATCGCCCAGGTTGCCCAGATTGACGACTTTTTCCAGAAGAATAATTTGCATTCGGATACTCCTTATCGCGTCGTCGGGTTAGGCCTTGTGCTGGTCGGTGTACGGCACCAGCGCGAGGAAACGTGCGCGCTTGATTGCCGTATCCAGCTGGCGTTGATAGTGCGACTTCGTACCCGTGAGACGCGCCGGCGTGATCTTGCCGTTTTCGCCGATGAAGTCCTTCAGCGTTTCGAGGTCTTTGTAGTCGATGTGATCGACGTTAGCGGCCGTGAAACGGCAGAACTTCTTGCGCTTGAAGAGCGGATTTTGTTGCTGACGACGTTTGTCGAATTTCTTACCAGTCGGGCGGGGCATGTTCAGTCCTTTCCAATGTCCTGCAATTCTGTGATGTGAAATACCAGTGTTCTTGCGTTGCGGTGCTTTTTTGCCAGAAAGCCTGTGAAGAGCGTTTCCACGCCCATCTGACAGCCTTCGAGCTTACCGCTCGCCTCGCCTGCGGCTACCGCCTGCATGGTCAGTTCGACTTGCCGGGCAATACCGGCTTCGACGACTTCCGTGCGGTGGTGCAACGTGCAGCCTGCAATCGGAACGCCGGCGGGGGTATACCGCACCGGTTCGCGTTCAACGACGCTGGCCGTGAGTTGCAGCCGATTCATGTAACCCTGGTCGAGAGCGACGCTTGATCTGGTAGCTTAAATAGTGTGTCTTAAGCCTGCGCTTCGGACGGTTGCGTAGCAGCCGACTTCTTGGCTTCTTCGCGCTGCACTTCCTTCATCATCGGCGACGGGCCGGTTTCGGCCTTCTTCAGCTTGACGATCAGGTGACGCAGAACAGCGTCGTTGAACTTGAATGCGTGTTCCAGCTCGTCGAGCGTGGCTTGGTCGCATTCGATGTTCATGCAGACGTAGTGAGCCTTAGCGAGTTTCTCGATCATGTAGGCCAGTTGGCGACGGCCCCAGTCTTCGATACGGTGGATCTGGCCACCGTGCGAGGTGATCGTGGACTTGTAACGCTCGATCATTGCGGGCACTTGCTCGCTTTGATCCGGATGCACGATAAATACGATTTCGTAATGACGCATATTCACTCCTTGTGGATTAAAGCCACCCGGGCGTCGGAACCGGTGTGGCAAGTGAGAAGCCAAAGAGTGTAACCCGATTAGGGCCGGGTTGCAAGATATCCTGTTAAAACGACGCCCGAATCGGGTGTGTTTTCAAGGGTTTAGGACGAAGCGGACAAACGGCCAGGCAGCGGGCCAGGCGACCGCCCTCCATGCGCGCCCGGCAGCATCCCCGCCGGATCGCGCACGCGACGGCCATTTTACCCCCCCTCGGTCTGCTCGCTGCCGCCCGCCAGACGGGCTTTCAGCGCCGTTTCAAGCCCGCTGAGCGCGTCCGGTGCGGCGTCGGTGACAGCCCACCAGGTCATCCCCTGCGCGTTCCAGTGCGCCAGTGAGTAACCCTCGCGGGTCTGCGCCATCGACGGCCCAGTGGCCGCTTCTCGTCCAGCGTCAGTGGAGCGCGCCTCCGGAAACACGTAGACGTCGATGATGTGCTTCTGATAGCGGTACACCAACACCGCCACCCGCTGATGCCCGATGTAATCCAGGCGGCCGCCTTCAAGCGGAAAACCGTTTGCCGCGAGGTCCTCGACCGGTGGCGAATAGTCGATCCGGCCGTTGAACCACGGCTTGACCGTGTGCCGATCAGTCGAAATGACGTCGATGTCGTGACCGGACATTTGCGCCCGCACATGGCTTTCGACCAGTTCATCCGCAAACGGACCGGCTTCTACGGGACGATGCGCGTTCATTGTCACACCCACCGCCACCGCACCGAGCGCGACCACCAGTGCGACGAGCCATCCCTGCCCGATCGCGGCGCCCGCGCCCCCGCCGGGCCGGCCCATCGCACCTTGCGGAGGCCACCAGCCCCTCAGCCAGTGACCCAGCCAGCTTCGCTTCGGCCTCGGCTGCGTGGCGGCCGGTGGGGTTTCGACCGGCTCACGGGCAGCAATATCGCCCCCCGGGAGGGCCGCAAGAATCCGGGCGCGCAGAGCATCTGGCGCGCGGTGGTAAGGCTGTGCGCGCAAAGACTCGCTCAACACATGCAGGTTTTCGCTTTCCCGCCGGCAAGCGTCGCAAGTCTCGATGTGCTGCTGGACACGCTGAGCGTCCGGCGCGGGCAATTCGTGGTCGGCGTTCGCATCGAGGAGCGGCCGCGCTTCGTTACAGTCCATCTGGCGTCTCCTGAGCTAAGCCGGCGGCACTTGCGCCGGGGTTGTTGGATGGACGGCCGTTGGAGGCCGCCCGCAGTGGCGTGACCGATGCCGTGGGCGTCGTGCACGCGCCTGACGTCGTGGCGCGCGGCGCACCGCCCCCTTCCTGCTTCGCGCCCAGCAGCGCGGCCAGCTTGCGCCGGCCCCGCGCGAGCCGCGACATCACCGTGCCGATCGGCACATCGGCCACCATCGCGATCTCGCGATAGCCCATTTCTTCGAGCTCCCGCAGGATCAACACCTCGCGGTATTCGACCGGCAACTGCGCGAGGGCATCGTGCACGAGCTTCGTATCCTCGTTGCGGATCAGGAGCGTCTGCGGATCCGCGCCGCCCGCGCTCCAGCCGTCGAAGACCGCGTCGTCCATGGTGTCGTCGAACTCGACCATCTCGTGCGACGACGCGCGCCGGCGCCACTCCGTGTACCAGGTACGGCGCACGATCGCGAGCAGCCACGGCCGCGCCGAGTCGCCACGGAAGGTGTCGAAGAAACGGAACGCGCGCATGAACGCTTCCTGCACGACGTCGTCGGCGTCGTTGGCGTTCCCGCACAGCCAGCGCGCAAGGTTGTACGCGGCGTCGAGATGCGGCAAAGCCAGCTGCTGAAAACGGCGGCTTCTTGCTGCATCGGCGTCGGTATCGACGTGCGCGCGGGCGGCGTCTGAATCGGTTTGGACCACCTGGTCCCTCCAGGGCGTTGCGGCTAGGCTCGGTGACTCGTTTTCACCCGCTCATCATGCATAACCGGCCACACGCCGAGTTTATTCCCGCCTTCAGCCTGAATCTGATTATTTGAGCTGCTGTTCCAAGTCGCTATCCAGCCCGCTAGTAAGCCGGGCGATTCCAGTAATCCTCGCTGGCGTACACCTCTTTCAGATAATCGATGAAGTAGCGCACCTTGGCCGGCACATAACGCTGCTGCGGATAGACCGCCAGAATGTCGTAGTCGGGCAGCGCGAATTCATCCAGTACGGTTTCCAGTTCGCCGCGCGCCAGTTGCTGCTGGATTTCCCATGTGGAGCGCCAGCCGAGCCCGAGCCCCTCGGACACCCAGCGGTGCAGCAATTCGCCGTCGTTGCAGTCGAGCGTGCCGCCCACTCGCACCGTTGCCAGCTTGCCATTGCGGCGGAAGTACCAGCCGCGGTTCTGGCCGCCTTGCAGGTTGAACGCCAGGCAGTTGTGCTGCGGCAGATCTTCGAGCGTTTTCGGCTTACCGTATTGGCGAAAATATTCCGGCGTGCCGCACACCACGCGCCGGTTCGACGCCAGCTTCACCGCAACGAAATTCGGATCGACCGCGCCGCCGATCCGGATCGACAGGTCATAGCCCTCACGCACCAGATCCACGACCCGGTCGGTCAGGTTGAACGACACCTGCAATTCCGGCTTGTCGGCGAGAAAAGCCGGCGCCAGCGGTGCGACGTGCTTGCGCCCGAATGCGGCCGGCGCGGACACGATCAGATGGCCGTTCACCGCACGCCGTCCGGCGCTCAGCTCGTTTTCCGCCTGATCCCATTCGGTGAGCAGGCCACGGCAGCGCTCGAGAAATGCCGCGCCGTCTTCGCTGACCACGAGGCGCCGCGTCGAGCGGTACATCAATTTCACGCCGAGGCGCTTTTCGAGCGCGTCGATGCGGCGCCCGAGAATTACCGGCGACACGCCCTCTTCCAGCGCGGCCGCGGCGAGACTGCCCGCGTCGGCGACACGCACGAAAGTTTCGATCTGTTTGAAGCGATCCATTTTTGTCTCCTGTGTCGCCCCGAGTTAGCGCTTTAGCGCTTACTCGGGTCCCATGCAGAGCAGTCGCCCGGAGTTGGCGCTTTAGCGCTTACTCCGGGCCCATGCAGAGCAGTCGCCCGGAGTTGGCGCTTTAGCGCTTACTCCGGTCCCATGCAAAGCACCTACTCGCGTCCCACGCATCGCGGCGGCCCATCCAGACAGGCAAGCCAGGCGCCATTCCATACTTTTTGTTTCGAAATAAGCGACCTGGACTGATCTTATCAAACCTTTAGGTGAAGCCTACAGTTCGATCAACACCTTTGGTTTGCACATCCGTCAGCGAATTCGTTACCCCGCTTATTCGCCCACCTCAGACATTCAGGAGACATTCATGGCCAAGATGAGAGCCGTCGACGCAGCCGTGCTGGTGCTCGAAAAAGAAGGCATCAACACCGCATTCGGCGTTCCGGGCGCAGCAATCAACCCGTTCTACTCGGCCATGCGCAAGGCAGGCAGCATCAGCCACGTGCTGGCCCGTCACGTCGAAGGCGCGTCGCACATGGCCGAAGGCTATACGCGCGCCCAGCCGGGCAACATCGGCGTGTGTATCGGCACTTCGGGCCCTGCCGGCACCGACATGATCACCGGTTTGTACTCCGCTCAGGCTGATTCGATTCCTATTCTGGCTATCACGGGCCAGGCGCCACGCGCGCGTCTGTACAAGGAAGACTTCCAGGCCGTCGATATCGAATCGATCGCCAAGCCGGTCACCAAGTGGGCCGTCACCGTGCGCGAACCGGCGCTGGTGCCGCGCGTGTTCCAGCAGGCTTTCCATCTGATGCGCTCGGGCCGTCCGGGTCCGGTGCTGGTCGATCTGCCGATCGACGTGCAACTCGCCGAAATCGAATTCGACATCGACACGTACGAACCGCTGCCGGTCTACAAGCCGAAAGCAACCCGCAAACAGATCGAAGCCGCGTTGAAGTTTTTGAATGACGCTGAAAAGCCGTTGATCGTCTCGGGTGGCGGCGTGCTGAACGCAGCCGCTGAAGACCTCCTGGTGGCATTCGCCGAGACCGTCGGCGTGCCGGTGATCCCGACGCTGATGTCGTGGGGCGCGATCCCTGACGACCATCCGCTGATGGCTGGCATGGTCGGCTTGCAAACCTCGCACCGCTACGGCAACGCGACGATGCTCGCCTCCGACTTCGTGCTCGGTATCGGCAATCGCTGGGCGAACCGTCACACGGGCAGCGTCGAGGTTTACACCAAGGGCCGTAAGTTTGTGCACGTGGACATCGAGCCGACGCAGATCGGCCGCGTGTTCGGACCGGACCTGGGCATCGTGTCGGACGCGAAGTTCGCGCTCGAACTGTTCATCGAAGTGGCGAAGGAATGGAAGGCCGCCGGCAAGCTGAAGGACCGCAGCGCATGGGTCGCCGATTGCCAGCAACGCAAGCAGACGATGCTGCGCAAGACGCACTTCGACAACGTGCCGATGAAGCCGCAGCGCGTGTACGAAGAGATGAACCAGGTGTTCGGCCGCGATACGTGCTACGTGAGCACGATCGGTTTGTCGCAGATCGCCGGCGCGCAATTCCTGCACGTCTACAAGGCGCGTAACTGGATCAACTGCGGCCAGGCAGGCCCGCTTGGCTGGACGATTCCGGCAGCACTCGGTGTGCGTGCAGCAGACCCGCAACGCCAGATCGTCGCGCTCTCGGGCGACTACGACTTCCAGTTCATGATCGAAGAACTGGCGGCCGGCGCGCAATTCAAGCTGCCGTACGTGCATGTGGTGGTGAACAACTCGTACCTCGGCTTGATCCGTCAGGCACAGCGCGCGTTCGATATGGACTTCTGCGTGCAACTCGGCTTCGAGAACATCAACGCGCCGGAAATGAACGGCTACGGCGTGGACCACGTCGCGGTTGCCGAAGGCCTGGGTTGCAAGGCGATTCGCGTGTTCAAGCCGGAAGAACTGAAGCCGGCCCTGCTGAAAGCGCAATCGATGCTCTCCGAGTTCAACGTGCCGGTGATCGTCGAAGTGATTCTCGAACGTGTGACCAACATTTCGATGGGCACCGAGATCGACGCGATCAACGAGTTCGAAGACCTGGCCGAGAAGCGCGAAGACGCGCCGACGGCAATCAGCATGCTCGACTGAGCGTCCTGACGCTTTGAAGCACGCTTTAAAGCGCGCGTCGATTCGCGTGCTGACCTGATGAGCACCCCATGAGCGCGGCCCGGCATTCCAGAGCCGCCTCATGAAGTTATTTCACTGACCGACCAGCGAGACACAAGCACCATGCCGAAATTTGCAGCAAATCTCACCATGCTGTTCAACGAAGTCCCGTTCCTCGACCGCTTCGCGGCAGCAGCGGACGCGGGCTTCAACGCCGTCGAATTCCTGTTTCCGTATCCGTATCAGATCGCCGAATTGAACGAACGTCTGCAGCAGAACCGTTTGAAACTCGTGCTGCACAACCTGCCCGCGGGTAACTGGGAAACGGGTGAACGTGGCATCGCATGCCTGCCGGATCGCGTGAGCGAGTTTCAGGAAGGCGTCGGCCGCGCGATCGAATACGCAACCGCTTTGAAGGTACCGCAACTGAATTGCCTCGTCGGCATTCCGACGGCGGGCGTCGACGCCGACAAGGCCCGTTCGACGATCGTCGACAACCTGCGCTTCGCCGCGGGCGAACTGAAGAAAGCCGGCATCAAGCTGCTGGTCGAGCCGTGCAATTCGTACGACATCCCCGGCTTCGCGCTGAACCGTTCGGGCGAAGGCCTCGACGTGATTCGCGCGGTGGGCTCGGACAATCTGTTCCTGCAATACGACATCTATCACATGCAACGGATGGAAGGCGAACTCGCGGCGACGATCAAAAAGAACCTGCCGCAGATCGCGCACATCCAGCTCGCCGACAACCCCGGCCGCAACGAACCGGGCACCGGCGAAATCAACTACCCGTTCCTGTTCGATCTGCTCGATTCACTCGGCTACGAAGGCTACGTCGGTTGCGAGTACAAGCCGCGCACGACCACCGCCGCCGGCCTCGGCTGGGTGCAAAGCGTGGCCGGGCAAACCCGCGGCGCAGCCCACGCCGCAGTCTGATCGATCCATCGATCGCATCAGGCACACCACCCCAAACAACACTGGAGATTCAGACACATGGCAAAGATCGGTTTCATCGGCCTCGGCATCATGGGCGCGCACATGGCGCGTAACCTCATCAAGGGCGGTCACACGCTGTTCGTGAATGGCGCGTACCCGGTGCCGGAAGATCTGAGCAAGAGCGCGAGCGTGGTCACCAATTCGACCGCTGTGGCACAGGCCGCCGACATCGTCATCATCATGGTGCCGGACACCCCTGACGTCGCCAACGTGCTGTTCGCCGACGACGGCGTCGCCGCCGGCCTCACGCAAGGCAAGCTCGTGATCGACATGAGCTCGATCTCGCCGCTCGACACGCAAGCCTTCGCGAAGAAGATCAATGCGCTCGGCGCCGACTACCTCGATGCGCCGGTGTCCGGCGGCGAAGTCGGCGCGCGTGAAGCGTCGTTGACGATCATGGTGGGTGGTCCGGAAAAGGCTTTTGCTCTCGCCAAGCCGCTGTTCGACCTGATAGGCAAGAACATCTCGCTGATCGGCGACAACGGCGCGGGTCAAACCTGCAAGGTCGCGAACCAGATCATCGTCGCGCTGAACATCGAAGCCGTGGCTGAAGCGCTGCTGTTCGCTTCACGCTCGGGCGCCGATCCGGAACGTGTGCGCAAGGCACTGATGGGCGGCTTCGCCTCATCGCGCATCCTCGAAGTACATGGCGAGCGCATGACCAAGCGTACCTTCGATCCGGGCTTCCGTATCGAACTGCATCAGAAGGATCTGAACCTCGCACTGGACGGCGCACGCAAGCTTGGCATCGCCCTGCCGCATACGGCAAGCGCGCAACAACTGTTCAGCGTGTGCGCAGCCAACGGCGGCAAGGCATGGGATCACTCGGCGATGGTGCGCGCACTGGAAATCATGGCGAACTACGAAGTCGCGCAAGCGCCGGGCAACGAAGCCAAGGCGGCTTAAGCAACAACAAGGTTGCCGTGACGATCGCGATTTCAACGTGGTCGTCGCGGCAATCGCAGGTGGGGCGCCCGCTCCGTCGTGCAGTATCGGCGGCGGAACGGGCAAATCGTGCCGCTCTGGGCTGAGAGCGGCAAGTGGGGTCCGCAGCGGCACCCGGCGGCGCCGGGGAAGCCTTGGTCGGTCAGACGTCGTCGTCGGGTGTCCGGCTGTCGGATTTCAAAGTTATGCGTTTTCCGCCATTCTCTCGCAGCGGCTGCATCATGCATGCCGCCTGCCTGCAACTCTCTTTGCAGGTCTCCTCACACATGGGCTCGCAAGTCCGCTTGCATTTGCTTGCAACTCCACGCCCAGGCCACGACCTTTTTTGACACATCGGTCCGCGCTTTTCTCCTACACTCGTTGAGTCTGGTTGCTGGCGTCTCGGCGATCACGTGCGGCTTGCCGGTCATCGCAGCGCATGTGCTCGTGCTCTGTTTCATTCGCCCGATTCCAACCAGCGTTCAACCCGTGAGCGAAATGTGCTTGCGCCGGTAACCCATCTGCAAAGGATTCAGAATGAGTATCTTTGGTGACATCGTAAACAAGCTCTTCGGCAAAGCGAAGCCCGACCAGCCTGCGCCTGCGGTTGAGCCGACACCGGATCCGGCAGCGGCACAAGCTGCTGCGCCTGACGCCGCACCGGCGCCCGCGCCGCTGGCCGACGTCGACGTCGCTGCCGTCATGGATCAGTTCGTGAGCGAGAGTGGACAAACGTTGAACTGGCGCACGTCGATTGTCGACACGCTGAAAGCGCTCGGCGTCGACAGCAGCCTCGACCATCGCAAGCAACTCGCACAGGAACTGAAGTACAGCGGCGACACGAACGATTCGGCAAGCATGAACATCTGGCTGCACAAACAGGTGATGCAAGCGCTGGCGGCGAACGGCGGGAAGTTGCCTCCGGATCTGGCGTCCTGACTGCGGGTTGGCGCCATGTGATGGCGCCGTCTGGCTGCGCCGACAGTGACAAACCGTAAGCTGAAACGACAACGCGGCGCCCGGGTCGATGACCTGGCGCCGCGTT
Source organism: Paraburkholderia fungorum (assembly GCF_046026025.1). Classification (GTDB taxonomy): domain Bacteria; phylum Pseudomonadota; class Gammaproteobacteria; order Burkholderiales; family Burkholderiaceae; genus Paraburkholderia; species Paraburkholderia fungorum_E. Next base: position 50,218 of record NZ_JAQQFL010000042.1, read on the forward strand.
GTCACTCAAGCTTCATGTGCGGGACACGGTTCTGACTTTGAACCGGGCCGCCCGCGCTGAATCATTCAGTACGTATCGAAAGTCTTCTGCAACGCAACCGGCCCCGTGCCGCCCGCGGCCAGTGCAAGCATCAGCAGGACCCGCGCCTTGTACGGATTCAGCGAGCCCGCGCTAACAAAGCCGAGCGCATCGTCCGCAGCCGCGCCGTTGCGCATGACGTGACCTGAGCCCACACGCGACGAGCGCACCACCGCCACACCCTGCGAGGCCGCATCGGCCAATGCCTGTTGCATCGAAGCGTGGATCGAGCCATTGCCCGTGCCCGCCACCACGATGCCGCGCACGCCGGCTGCCACCAATGCATCCACGGTGATCCGCGAGACACCGGCATAGCTCGCGACAACCTCAACGTGCGGCCACTTCGCGCCGATCACGAATTCGGTTGCAAGCGTATGCGGACGCACTACGCTGCGCTGAAATTCGACCCGGCCGTCCTGCACCCAGCCAAGCGCGCCGATCTCCGGCGACTGGAAGGCATCGACCGCATACGTGCTCGTCTTGACCACGTCGCGTGCGCTGTGGATCTTGTTGTTGAACGCCACCAGCACGCCCTGCCCGCGCGAACCCGGGTTCGCCGCAACCGTCACCGCATTCAGCAGATTCAGCGGACCGTCGGCGGACAGCGCCGAGGCCGGACGCATGGCCGCGGTAAGCACGACCGGCTTGTCCGATTTGATGGTGAGATGCAGCAGATAAGCAGTCTCTTCGAGCGTATCGGTGCCATGCGTGATTACCACGCCGTCGATATCATCGCCGTCGAGCAATGTGTTGATGCGTTGCGCGAGCGTGGTCCACAGCGACATTTCCATGTCTTTACTGTCGACGCTGGCAATCTGCTCAGGCGCGATCTGCGCGACCGTGGACAAAGCCGGCACCACGGCCAGCAATTGACCGACGCCGACCACACCTGCCTGGTAGCCGGACGTGTTGGTGGCGTCCGCGGCCGCCCCGGCGATCGTGCCGCCGGTTGCCAGCACGGCAATGCGCGGCAGCCGGGGCGTTGCGCCTTCGTTGGAAGGCGTCGCGGAAGAAGAAGTCAGAGTATTCATGGCGGCGATTGTAAGCGATGTGCCGCGCGCCGCCATGCGTCAAAAAAACGGCTACCCGTTCGTTTTGGGTTCAGTCCTCGCCTCAAACCGCCTCGCGCAGTTGCGCGGCGATTTCCGCTTCATTCAGCTGCGGTGCGAACATTTCGATCAGCCGGTACGCATACGCGCGCAGGAACGCGCCCTTGCGCAAGCCGACCCGCGTCGTGCTGGCTTCGAACAGGTGCTGTGTATCCAGCGCGACCAGTTCCGTGTCGCGCTTCGGATCGTAGGCCATGGCCGCGACCACCCCGATACCCATGCCGAGTTCGACATAGGTCTTGATCACGTCGGCATCGATTGCGGTCAACACGACGTCGGGCAACGCGCCTGCTTTCGCGAACGCCTGGTCGATGTGCGAGCGGCCTGTGAAGTCCTGGTCGTACGTGACAATCGGGAATTCGGCGATCTCATCGAGTGTCAGGTTCTCGCGGCCCACCAGCGGATGGCCCTTGGGCACCACCACGATGTGATGCCACGAATAGCACGGGAACGTGACGATATCCGGAAAGCGGTCGAGCGCCTCGGTCGAAATGCCGATATCCGCTTCGCCGTTGATGATCATCTGCGCGATCTGTTGCGGGCTGCCCTGGCGCAACGCCAGGTGCACTTTCGGGAACACCTCGGTGAATTGACGAATCACCTTCGGCAGCGCGTAACGCGCCTGCGTGTGGGTGGTCGCCACGACGAGGTGGCCGCTGTCCTGATCGGCGTACTGACGCGCTACGCGACGCAGATTTTCCGCGTCGAGCAACATCCGCTCAATCAGTTGATGCACCGCCTTGCCCGGCTCGGTGAGGCCCGTCAGACGCTTGCCGCGCCGGATAAAAATATCCACGCCGAGCTCGTCTTCCAGATCCTTGATCTGTTTCGATACGCCCGACTGCGACGTGTACAACACGTTGGCCACTTCGGTCAGATTCATGTTCTGACGCACGGCCTCGCGCACAAAGCGCAATTGCTGAAAATTCATCTGTATGTCTCCGGTTAAGCCAGAGTTGAGTTATTAGAGTTCGATTGAAACGCCGAGTGTTGTTGTGCTGCCTGCAGTGCCGCCTGTGCCGCTTATGCCACCTATTGCGCCGGAAATACGCGCAACGCGCGCGGCACGGCCGTCACGCCGTCACCGATCGCCAGCTGCAGATCGCGCCACGATTCGCGGTCGAGCTCCGCCTCGAGCACATGACCCTCACGGCCCGCCAGTTCCACGCGCACCGAGCCGCCGAGCGTCACCACGCGCCGCACGTCGACCACAATACCTTCGCGGTGGCCGGACGCTTGAGGATACAACTGCAGATCGTGCGGCCGCACATACGCGAATGCCGGCCCGCTGAAATCGGCCTTGATCGCGACCGGCAGCGCCGCGCCATCGACCACGAAGCCGCTCGCATCCACCTTGCCATGCAGACGGTTCGCCGCGCCGAGAAACTCGTAGACGAACGAGGTTTGCGGATGGTCGTACACGTCCTGCGGACTGCCCACCTGCTCCACGTGTCCGCGATTCAACACGACGATCCGGTCGGCCACTTCGAGCGCTTCTTCCTGATCGTGCGTGACGAAAATCGTCGAGATATGCAGATCGTCATGCAAACGACGCAACCAGCTGCGCAACTCCTTGCGCACCTTCGCATCCAGCGCGCCGAACGGTTCGTCGAGCAGCAGGACCTTCGGTTCGACCGCCAGCGCGCGCGCCAACGCAATCCGCTGGCGCTGGCCACCCGACAACTCCGACGGATAGCGTTGCGCGAGCCAGTCGAGTTGCACGAGCTTCAGCAGTTCATGCACTTTCTCGCGAATCACCGCTTCAGAAGGCCGCTCGCGACGCGGCTTCACACGCAAGCCGAAGGCGACGTTCTCGAACACCGTCATATGACGGAACAGCGCGTAATGCTGGAACACGAAACCGACTTCCCGTTCACGCGCACCGACCGTCGCGACGTCCTGGCCTTGCAGCACGACCTGGCCGCCGTCCGCGTATTCGAGACCGGCGATCACACGCAACAAGGTTGTCTTGCCACAACCCGACGGCCCGAGCAGCGCAACCAGTTCGCCCGGCGGAAAGTCGAGCGAAACGTTATCGAGCGCGACGAAATCGCCGAAGCGCTTTTGCAGGTTACGAACGGTGATACCCATTACAGCTCTCCTTGCTTGAGCGGGTGCTGGACTGCATTTTTCGACACGTGCGTCGGATTGGCGGACTGTGAAGCAAACGATGAAGCGGACGTCGGCACGACTGGCCCTGCATACGCCGGCACGTCGCGCGCAGCGGACAGTTCCGCCGACATATGGCGCTCGGCCAGCAGCTTCAGACCGAGCGTCACGAGCGCCAGCAGGGCCAGCACCGACGCCACGGCGAACGCCGCCGAGAAGTTGTATTCGTTATAGAGAATTTCGACGTGCAGCGGCATCGTGTCCGTCTGGCCGCGAATGTGGCCGGACACCACCGACACCGCGCCGAACTCGCCCATCGCCCGCGCATTACACAGAATCACGCCGTACAGTAGACCCCATTTGACGTTCGGCAGCGTGACACGGCGAAAGATCTGCCAGCCCGACGCGCCGAGCACGTGCGCGGCTTCCTCTTCGTCGTTGCCTTGCGCCTGCATCAGCGGAATCAGTTCACGCGCGACGAACGGGAACGTGACGAAGATCGTTGCCAGCACGATCCCCGGCACCGCGAAGATGATCTGCACGTTGTGGTCCTGCAGCCACGGGCCGAACCAGCCCTGCGCGCCGAACATCAGCACATAGATCAAACCGGAAATCACCGGCGAGACCGAGAACGGCAGATCGATCAAGGTGGTCAGCAAGGCCTTGCCGCGGAACTCGAACTTGGCGATACACCAGGACGCCGCGAGACCGAACACGAGATTCAGCGGCACCGCGATCGCGGCCGTAATCACCGTGAGCTTGATGGCCGACAGCGCATCCGGATCGGCCAGCGATTCCAGATAGAAGCCAATGCCCTTGTTCAAGGCCTGATAGAACACGGCAACGAGCGGCACGACCAGAAACAGCGCAAGAAACAGCAGCGCGATGCCGATCAGAATCCAGCGCACGACGGGCGGCTCGGTGACCGGATCGGGCCGGCGCGCGACATTGAGCGGCGCGCGCGGCGCCACGGCAACCGCCGCGGCATTCGCGCCATTCAGGGAGTTGCGGCTCATTGCACACCTCCGCCGACACCGATCGCCGCCACACTCGCGACAGCGGGCGCCGGGCCTGCGCCGCCCCGGCCCGTGCGGCGTTGCAGATACCACTGCAAGGTGTTGATGAAGAGCAGCATCAGGAACGAGACGACCAGCATGACCACGGCCAGCGCGGTCGCACCGGCGTAGTCGTATTGCTCGAGCTTGGTAATGATCAGCAGCGACGTGATTTCCGATTTCATCGGCACGTTGCCGGCGATGAAAATCACCGACCCATATTCGCCGAGCGCCCGCGCGAACGCCAGCGCGAAACCGGTCAGCAAGGCCGGGAACACGGCCGGCAGCACCACGCGGCGAAACGTCAGCCAGCGCGAGGCGCCGAGGCAGGCGGCCGCCTCTTCCTGCTCGCGTTCGAACTCTTCGAGCACCGGCTGCACGGTCCGCACGACAAAGGGCAAACCGATGAAGGTCAGTGCGACCAGCACGCCGGCCGGCGTGAAGGCGATCTTGATGCCGAGCGGTTCGAGAAATTGTCCGATCCAGCCGTTGCCCGCGTACACCGCCGCGAGCGAAATGCCGGCCACGGAGGTCGGCAACGCAAACGGCAAATCGACCACCGCATCGACGATGCGTTTGAACGGGAACGTATAGCGCACCAGCACCCACGCGACCAGAAAGCCGAACACCGCGTTGATCAGCGCGCCGCCGAGGGCCGAGAAAAACGTCAGGCGATACGACGCGAGCACGCGCGGCGACGTGACGGCGCGCACGAACTGGGCCCAGTCGAGCGTCGCGGTCTTGAGGAAGGTCGCCGCAAGCGGAATCAGCACCACGAGGCTCAGATAAGCCACCGTGATGCCGAGTGTCAGGCCAAAACCGGGCAAGGCGCTCGGTTTTCGGAAGGTCAACGTCGTCATGCTCAGTACTCTTTCAGGGTTGAAGCCGGCGACTCTTTTCCGGCCGTCTGGCTGGCCAAAAAGCGCGCCGGGTGGGCGCGCTTTTTGGCGGGGTGTGACTCACGTCTACTTGCTAACGTCTACTTGCGGCATCTACTGTGGCTTCTAACCGCGTAGATCGTCCGGCCGGGTGCCCATTACTGCGGCGAGTAAATCGAATCGAACACGCCGCCGTCGGCAAAGTGCGTCTTCTGTGCATTCGCCCAACCGCCGAACGAATCGTCCACCGTGTACAGCTTCAACTTCGGAAACTTCGAGGTCAGCTCGGCCGGCACCTTGCTGGAACGCGGACGGTAGAAGTTCTTCGCCGCGATTTCCTGGCCTTGCTCGCTATACAGGAAGTTCAGATAGGCCTCGGCCAGCTTGCGCGTGCCGTGCTTGTCGACCACCTTGTCCACCACCGCGACCGGCGGCTCGGCCAGAATGCTCACCGACGGCACGACGATTTCAAACTTGTCCGGACCGAATTCCTTCAGCGAGAGGAACGCTTCGTTTTCCCATGCGATCAGCACGTCGCCGATGCCGCGCTGCACGAAGCTGGTGGTCGCGCCGCGCGCGCCCGAATCCAGCACGCCGGCATTCTTATAGAGCTTGCCGACGAATTCCTTCGCCTTCTGATCGTTGCCGCCCGGCTGATGTTCGGCATAGGCCCACGCGGCCAGATAGTTCCAGCGCGCGCCGCCCGAGGTCTTCGGATTCGGCGTGACGATCGAGACGCCCGGCTTGGTCAGATCGTCCCAATCCTTGATGTGCTTCGGATTGCCCTTGCGCACCAGAAACACGATCGTCGAGGTGTACGGCGAGGCGTTGTCCGGCAAACGCTTTTGCCAGCCTTTGTCGAGCAGACCCTTGTTCGCCAGCGCGTCGATGTCGTAGGCGAGCGCCAGCGTCACCACGTCCGCCTGCAAACCGTCCAGCACTGAGCGCGCCTGCGCTCCCGAGCCGCCGTGCGACTGCTTGAAGGTGACCGTCTCGCCCGTTTTCGCCTTCCATTCCTTGCCGAACGCCTGGTTGACGTCCTGATACAGCTCGCGTGTCGGGTCGTACGACACGTTCAGCAGCGTCGTGTCGGCCGCATGCGCCGACGTCATGACGCCGGCCGCCGTAATCGTGCCGACTGCGCCGAATGCGAGCGCCACGATGAGTTTTCTGGTCTTGCCTGCCAGCCCCGTGCCCTGATGGTTCATGCCAACTTTCTCCGCGTGGTGGTCCGCTGAAACAGCGTGTGGTGTTGTTCTGCGTCGCGGTCACGTGCACATGAGCGCCAACTCGAAGGGCAGTCTATCGAAGAGCTTTCATCATTAAAAATAATGTTTCTTCATTCTTTAATACGCAAAAGTGGTAATGACGGCCGGATAAGGCGTTGCGGCACGAAAACAGGTGTTATGACGTCCGTTTGCGGCGCTGGAACGCCACCCCAGGCCACGAACTTAAAGTAAAGCTTGAATTGCGCGGAATACTGTATAAAAATACAGTCACCTGTTCATACATACAGTGGCCCCATGACCAAACTCACCGCACGACAGCAGCAGGTTTTCGATCTGATCCGCCGGGCCATCGAACGCACCGGCTTTCCGCCCACGCGGGCGGAGATCGCCGCCGAGCTGGGCTTCAGCTCGGCCAACTCGGCAGAAGAACATTTGCGGGCGCTGGCTCGCAAGGGCGTGATCGAACTCGCCGCCGGCGCGTCGCGCGGCATTCGCCTGCTTGGCGGGGCGGAAGATTCGCCGTACCAGTTCACGCTGCCGCACGCCAGCATCATGCAACTGTCGTTGCCGCTGATCGGGCGCGTTGCAGCGGGTAGCCCGATCCTCGCGCAGGAACATATCTCGCAGCACTACGCGTGCGACCCGGCACTGTTCTCGAGCAAGCCGGACTATCTGTTAAAGGTGCGCGGGCTGTCCATGCGCGACGCGGGCATCTTCGACGGCGACCTGCTCGCGGTGCAGAAGAAAAGCGAAGCGAAAGACGGCCAGATCATCATCGCGCGCCTTGGCGACGACGTGACGGTCAAGCGCCTGAAGCGCCGGCCGAACGGCATCGAACTGATCGCCGAGAACCCCGATTACGACAACATCTTCGTTGAAACCGGCAGTGCGGACTTCGCGCTCGAGGGTATCGCTGTCGGGCTGATCCGCCCGGGCGAGTTCTAATCCCCGCGCGTGCGCCAACCCGAAGCTGCCCCAACGTTGAATCGCCTGGAGAGACTCATGGAACGCCTTGCCCGCCTGCTGCCTTTTCGCCCGTTCGGTCGTCTGCGCCATCTGCGCAAGCTGGTGCCCTGTTCACTCATTGAGGCGTCCCCGGTCGGTACTTCGTCGCTATCGCTGTTCGACGCGCCTGCCGGTGGAGCGGGTCTGCCCTCCTCGTTGCCGGCTTTTGTGCGTGTGTCGTTGAATTCAGGGCTGAATACGGCTGAACCCGCGCGCCGGGCGCCAGTGCGCGTCTATCACGGGCCGTCGCGGCTGATCATGGTCGGCACGGTAGACGCCGTGTGCCGCATGATCGATCGTTGCATCGCCGACGAAGCCAACGTGCACGGCGCGGTATTCGAGTCATAAGCTGCACGGCGCGTGGACCGCATTCCACTGCCGCTGTGCATGTGCATGTGCATGTGCATGTGCGTCGCGCGACACTCGGCATAAGGTCTTCCGACCCTCCTGCGCCGTCTCGAATATCGCCTCGCCTGGGATCGTTTTCGCGTGGTCGCGGTCCACGTTAGATCACACTTGATGGAGAGTCCCACTCGATGGCAGTTTCAACTCGCACGAAGCGCAGCGCCATCCGGCCGCTAGTCGTCACTTTGATTGTGATTGTGGTGATTGCCGCGTTGGGGTTTGGTTATGCGTCGCCCTACATGGCGCTGAATAATCTCAAACGTGCGGCGGATGCCCGCGATGCGCAAACCGTCAATGAATACGTCGACTTTCCCGCGTTGCGCGAAAGCCTGAAGCAGCAGGTCACCGGCCTGCTCACACGTCGGCTCGACGCGCATGGCAACGGCAATCCGTTCGCGGCAATTGGCGCAATGATCGGGGTGGCCTTGATCGGTCCGCTGGTAGATGCTTATGCGACACCCGACGGTGTGGCGGCGTTACTGAACGGCATGCCGCCGCGTGGCAACCCGGGTGAACGGCCACCGGTCCCGCCTGCCGCTGCAGCGCCGGCCCCTTCTGTTGCCGGCAGTATGGCCAACGGCACGGCCAATAGCGAGGACAACGCGACGCCACCGCAACCGCCGCAAACCACGGCGGGCTATCGCGGCTTCAACGAGTTCGTCGTCACTTATCAGCATGGCGCCGGTGACGCGCGTTACTCGGCGATCTTGCAGCGCGAAGGCTGGTTCACCTGGAAGCTGGCGGCGGTCAATCTGAACGAGTGATCGTCTGAAGCGGTCCTCTGGAGAACGCGATCGGCCGGAACGAATCACAATCTGGCCGACGCGGCCGCCCTGAACGAGCGACCGCCCGGCCCACGTGGCCTGTTCAGCCAAGTCCACGCCCCCCCGTCTTGCGTCACGCCGCAGCTTGCTGCTGTTCCTGTGCGGAAGAGCACGCCACCAGAATGCTGCACGATATCCGATCGAGCAGCGGAGTATTCCCCGCGCCCATCCACCATCGTGAGAGACCGGTGCGGCAACGATGGCCGACCACCACGAGGTCGACATGCAGTTCGTTGGCGAGGTTGGCGATCTCGTCGATCGGATGGCCGAACGCAAAATGCCCTTGCGCGGTTACGCCGCGTTCGGTGAGCCAGTCCACCCCTTCCTGCAGGATGTCGCGGGCTGTTTTTTCAAAGCTGCCGCAGGCCACATCGGTCAGCAGGCCCGCGCTTTGCGCAATGCTCGAGCGCATGTCGACTACTGACAATAAGTGCGTTTCCGCCTTCAGATCCAACGCCAGGTCGGCGCCGCAACGTAACGCTTTGCGGCCTTCGCGCGAGCCGTCGTAGCACAGCAGGATTTTTTGGTAGCTCGCCATGATTTTTCTCCCATCCCGCGAGGTACGCGGTCTGAATGAATCATGGTGCGCCGCAATTCAGGTTGCAAGGGATGGAAAACGCTAAGTGCGCCCTAAACAGGTGCGTGCTGGATTTGGGCCCGATTCGGGTCGCTCGCGAACCTATGCGGCAGCGCAAGAAACATCGTCCGGCGCATCCTGAGGCCGTCAACACCTGGCCGCCGATGCCATAGAATGAGCGGCCTTACCGGCTATTTGCACCTTTTCCCGGAGACGCGATCGATCCATGTCTGAAGCCGCCATTGAATTCCACCAGGTTAAGAAAAGCTACGGCGAGAAGACGGTCGTCGACGGACTGTCGTTTCATGTCAACGTCGGCGAATGTTTCGGCCTGCTCGGCCCGAATGGCGCAGGCAAGACCACCACGTTGCGCATGCTGCTCGGCATCGCCGCGCCGGACGCCGGCACGATCCGCCTGTGCGGCGAGCCGATTCCCGGCCGCGCGCGGGTTGCGCGAGCGCGTGTCGGCGTCGTGCCGCAATTCGACAATCTCGATCCCGATTTCACGGTCCGCGAAAACCTGCTGGTCTTCGGCCGCTACTTCGGTCTGAGCGCCGCGCAATGCCGAGCGATGGTGCCGTCGCTGCTCGAATTCGCGCGCCTCGAAAGCAAAGCGGATGCGCGCGTGAGCGAACTGTCGGGTGGCATGAAACGGCGCCTTACGCTGGCTCGCGCGCTCGTCAACGATCCCGACGTGCTGATCATGGATGAGCCCACTACCGGTCTCGATCCGCAGGCGCGCCATCTGATCTGGGAGCGGCTGCGCTCGCTGCTGGCGCGCGGCAAGACCATCCTGCTGACCACGCACTTCATGGAAGAAGCCGAACGGCTGTGCCATCGCCTGTGCGTCATCGAGGAAGGACGCAAGATCGCCGAAGGTGCGCCGCGCGCGTTGATCGCATCCGAGATCGGCTGCGACGTGATAGAGATCTTCGGCCCCGATCCGGTAGCCTTGCGCGATGAATTGGCGCCGTTTGTCGAGCGCACCGAAATCAGCGGCGAGACGCTCTTCTGCTATGTGAACGATCCCCAGCCGGTACATGCGCGACTCAAGCAGCGCGCCGATCTGCGCTATCTGCATCGCCCGGCTAACCTGGAAGATGTGTTCCTGCGTCTGACCGGGCGCGAGATGCAGGATTGACGCGAAGCCGGCACCGGCCCGGCTCGCATCCTCTACAGCTATAACGACACGCCCGGAGACACGCAATGGACGCACGCACCTACGAACCCCACGGCGGGACGCCGCCGAAGCAGGAAACCTTCGCCGCGTTCCCCGCCAACGCGGTCAACTGGATTGCGGTGTGGCGCCGCAACTATCTTGTCTGGAAGAAGCTCGCGATTGCCTCGATGTTCGGCAATCTTGCCGATCCGATGATCTATCTGTTCGGCCTGGGTTTCGGGCTTGGGCTGATGGTCGGGCATGTCGACGGCGTGTCGTACATCGCGTTTCTCGCCGCGGGCACCGTGGCATCGAGCGTGATGATGTCGGCCAGTTTCGAGTCGATGTATTCGGGTTTTTCGCGCATGCACGTCCAGCGCACGTGGGAGGCGATCATGCATACACCGCTGACGCTTGGCGACATTGTGCTCGGCGAGGTGGTGTGGGCGGGCAGCAAGTCGATGCTATCGGGCGCGGCGATCATGCTGGTCGCGGGGGGGCTTGGCTACGCGAATTTTCCGTCGATGTTGCTGGCGTTGCCGGTGATCGTGCTGACGGGGCTTGCGTTTGCGAGTATCGCGATGGTGGTGACGGCGCTGGCTCCGTCGTATGACTTTTTTATGTTTTACCAGACGTTGGTGTTGACGCCGATGTTGCTGTTGTCTGGGGTGTTCTTTCCTGTTTCGCAGTTGCCTGCTGCGGCGCGGGCCGTGACTGAGGTTTTGCCTTTGGCGCATGCTGTCGATCTGATTCGGCCGGCTATGCTGGGGCGGCCTGTTGATGGCGCGGTTTTGCACGTTGCCGTGCTGGTGGTTTATGCGGTGGGTGGGTTTGTTGTTTCGGCGGTTTTGTTTCGGCGCAGGATGATGAAGTGAGGGTTGGGGGTGTTGGGCTTTTCTTGGTCTGATTGCCTGCGCGGCGCTTTGGTTGTATGCCTGCGGCGTTGGCCTTTCCTTGCTTTTTTAGTGGTCTATTCGCGTTGCCCCTGTGCGGGGCGGCACCTACTTTTCTTTGCCTGCCGCAAAGCAAAGTAGGCAAAAGAAAGCGGCTCAAACCGCTAGTTCTTAAGCGGGTCCCCCGCGCAGCCACGGTAGTGGTGCATCTGGAATCCGTGCTCCCGCACATTCCGCCCCAGTGACAAGGCGCTCATACTTCCCGCCTCGCACTACGTGCTCGCCGGAAGCGGCCGCTACGCAAACCCATGGCTTCGTTTGGCATCGTGGGGGCCGTTGGTTTCGCCTCGGCGAAAAGCCAACGGACACCGCGCTTTGAAGGCGCACTCGCGCTAAACATACCTGGCGACATGTAGACACTGCTGGGGGCAAAAACGGCAAGCTGCCTTCTGAGGTTCCACCAGTGTCAAGCACGACATATCGCTTTTGAAGTGGGCAAATCTCAGGCGAGACAGGTAGTTTTATGAAGTACCACTGAGCATATAAACGGCGGCGGGTTATCTAGTGAACTACCGCGTCGGCGCGCGCAGCGCCGCCGGAAGAATGAGTGCCTTGTCACTCACACCGAATGTGCGAGAACGCGGATTCCAGATGCACCACTACCGTAGCTGTGCGGGGGACCCGCTTAAGAACTAGCGGTTTGAGCCGCTTTCTTTTGCCTACTTTGCTTTGCGGCAGGCAAAGAAAAGTAGGTGCCCGCCCCGCACAGGGGCGACGCTAATAGACCACTAACAAATCAAGGAAAGGCCAAAGAAACCAGAACAAGACCAACATCACAAAGCAAACAGACACCCAAACGCCGAGCAGGCAAAAAAACAGTCACACCTTCAACACATCCCCAAACCCACCCACTCGCCCCCCCACCTTCCGGATCGCATCAGCAACCTTGGGCGACAACAGCGCCTGCAATTCATCTGCATGCCGATAATCCCGCATCCCATGACTCAGAACGCGATCCCCGGCAAGCGCAGGATGACAATAAATCTCCCCCACCCCATGGGGCAAATCAGCAAGCGCGGCCAACCACGCCGCCTCATCCATCCGTCCGCTATCAGCAATCCCGACCACATAATCGTTGTGCACGATCCCAGCCCGATCCAACCTGGCCCGCACCCGCGAAATCCACGGCCGCAACCACAGCGGCGCGCTAACCTCGAATGGCAAACGCATCGCCCGCATCCCGTACTCGCGGCCGATCTCGAGGATCAGCCCAAGCACCGTCGGATGCAAATGAAAATGCTTGTGCGTGTTGACATGATCGAGCGTCAAACCCGTCTTCGCAAACGCCTCGAATTGCGCGCGAATCTCTCGCGCCAGTTGTTTGCGAACATGCGGCAAAAAGAAAAACCGTACGCCATCCCGCACCATGTTGTCGCCAAACCGTCCCTGTTCGTCAACCAGCGCGGCAATCCCTGCGCGTGGCGCGACCGCGTCGCCGTCAGCCAGCACCAGATGCAGGCCAACCCGCAACGCCGGCAGCGCGCGCGCACGTGCCACCGCATCGTCCGCGGCAGGCGCGCCGATCATCAGGCTCGCGGCCGTCAACACACCGTGCCGGTGTGCCTGCTCGACCGCCAGATTCACCCGTTGATGCAGACCGAAATCGTCGGCCGTGACAATCAGCCCGCGTGGCTTAGCCGCCATCCGACGCCTCCATGACATCCATCACGCGTAACGCCGCGGGTCGCGTAGTCGACGTGGCGACGCCGACCGGTACGCGTTTGCCGCGCCACACCACATGCGAGCCAAACGCGCCAGCGAGCCACTGGAATGCCAGCAAGACATCTCGCAACGGCACCAGCGGCAGATCGCGCCAGAACGTGCGCTCATGACGCGCGGCACGCAGATGCAGCAGCATGCGCGCGGCAAAACCGGCCGCCGTGCACGCGCCGCTCGCCAGCGCCGCCCACAGGTGCAGGCCGTCGAACGGACCGTTCGCGAGACTGTGGGTCAGCCATGCGCCAGCGAGGAGCCACGGCGTCGGGAACGTGATGATCAAGGACGCGAAGCCCGGCGGGTTCACCGAGCGGATCGTGCGCAGCCAGCGCGTCTCACGCTGCCACAAGGCGGAGAAGGTCGGCTCGATCACGTCGGTCGCCACCATCACGCGCGAAAGCACCGTGCGAAGTCCGAGCGCGCGCACGTGTTCGGCGAGCCAGTAATCATCCGCGAGACAGTCTTTCAACGCGTCGAAACCGCCAATCCGTTCGAGCGTCGCGCGGCGCAATGCCAGCGTCGCGCCGAAACCGAAGCGGCGCGAGCCGACCGCGTGCGCGACGCGCACAGACGGGGCGAACCACTCGTTGATGAACAACGCTCCCACCCGTGGCCAGAATCCGCCAACGCCTTGCGCCGAGTAAAGACAGGTCACGACCCCCACGCGCGGATCGGCGAGCGGCGCCGCCACACTGTCGAGATAGTCGGTTTCGACCGCAATGTCGCTGTCGGCAATCACGATCAACTCATGACGCGCCCGCTCCGCCATGTTGATCAGATTGCTGACCTTGAGATTGCTGCCATGCACGCGCGTATCGATCGCAAGCTCGATGTCGTGCCGCGGGTACGCAGCCTGCAAACGTCGCACCACGGCAATGGCTGGATCGTCCGGCGAAGACACCCCCAGCACGAGCTGAAAGTTCCCGTGACGCTGGTCGCAAAAGGTTCTGAGATTCTCGTACAGACGCGGCTCGGCGCCGCACAATGGTTTGAGCACGCTCACGCCGACTCCGGCGAAAGGAGCTTGAACATCCGGGGTCCTGGCGGTGGCACTTGCAGCAGCTGCCGCCTTCGCTGCCCGTGCGCGGCGCGTCGCGAAAAACGGCATCGCAACCGCTGCCAGCATCGCATAAAGTGACGCCGACATGCAGCCGAATAACAGGACCCATTGATATGTTGTCAATGTGTGCGCCGCCATCGTTCGCGTCCGTCAATGCCCGGCCAGCACGAACGGTCTACCCGTAAAGCGCAGATGAAGCACGACGAACCAGCGCCGCGGACAATCCTCTTCAATCAACACCGGCCGGCCGCTCTTCGCTGCATGCTGCCCCTGAAAGGCGAGATTGAAAGCGGCCTGGGCGAGCTGGCGCATCGCAACGACGCCGCTCGCGATCAGCGCGAGCGCAAGGAACTGAAAGCTCGCGGAACTGAAGACGTATTGGGAATCTGGCGTGACCAGCAGCACCAGCAAGGTGAGCACCTGGGTACCCATGGCCGTGAGCGAAGCCACCATTAGATGGGCTCGCAACATGTCGATCGTGACTGGCTTCATGGCGTGATCCCGTGGCCTGAAGAAACGCACGCCGACGTGGGGTGGCGCCATTCGCCGGAAAAAGCGCTGACGAAAGCGCCCACCAAAGCGCCGGCCGTACTTTCGGTCGAAGTTCTTACGATCAAGTTGCAATGATCCGACAACTCGACGTAATGCCGCGCGCCCATGACGGCCACACGACAGTAACAATTCAGCGGCGATAGTAGCGATTCTAGCTGAAGGAAACCTTAAGGAAGAACGAGGTATAAAGCGTGTCGTGGACATGATCGTTACACTTCGGATACGCGGCCTGACGCTTACACAAACGAAAAGCGGTTGCCGCGATGCAATAAACATCGAACGGAATCTTTCCCCATGCGCGTACTCCTCGTAGAAGACGACGACCTGATCGGCTGCGGTATTGAAGCGGGGCTGCGTCAAGCCGGTTTCACGGTCGACTGGGCACGCGACGGTCACAAAGCCAGTCTCGCGCTCGATACTACCGCCTATGCGCTGGTTTTGCTTGATCTGGGCCTACCCAGGGTATCGGGTATGGAACTGCTGAAAAGGTTGCGCGATGCCGGCAAGGACGTGCCGGTGCTGGTGCTGACCGCGAGAGGCACCGTGGTGGATCGCGTCGGCGGCCTCGAAGCCGGCGCCGACGACTACCTCGGCAAACCCTTCGATCTGACCGAGCTCGTTGCCCGTTGCCGGGCCCTGCTGCGCCGCGCGCAAGGGCGTAGCGTCGAGGTGATCCGTTATCAGGAACTGACGGTCAACCCCGCCGCGCAAACCGTCGAAATCGGCCATACACGCGTGCCCCTCACTTCGCGTGAATGGGCGATCCTGATGCAGTTGCTGACCAATCAGGGCATTCCGCAGTCACGCTCGCGTCTGGAAGAAAGTTTGTATGGCTGGCAGGAAGAAATCGAGAGCAATGCAATCGAGGTCCATGTATCCAACCTGCGCAAAAAGCTCGGTGCAAAGCTGATCCGAACCGTGCGCAATATCGGCTACGTGGTGGAGAAAGCGTAATGCCGGCATCGATACGCCGCCGCCTGATGTTGCTGATCCTCACCAGCATCGTGCTGATCTGGGGCATCGCGCTGATCTCGAGCTATCGTCAGGCCAAGCGCGAAGTCGGCGAATGGGAAGAAGCACGCCTCGCGGAAATCGCGCAAATTCTCGCGCTGCTCGACCAGCGCAATCTGACCACGCTGGCCAATGCGCGCATCGATTTGCGCGAGGAAGAAGAAGGCGGCGAAGCCGGCGCGAACGACAGCGACGACGACGACGCCTTGCCCCGCGACGCGCTATTCCAGGTGCGCAGCGCGAACGGCGACGTGCTGGCGGGCAGCCCGCAACTGCGCATGCTGCGGGCCTGGGATTTGCCCGTGCCACCCGTCAGCGGCGCGCAAAACATGACGCTCGGCGGCCAGGCATGGCACACGTTCACGTTGCGCGACACAGCACTCGGCCACACGGTGCGGGTGTTCGAACCGGCCAATACGCGCAGCGATCTGGTGAGCGGTGTCGCGAGCCGGATTGCGCGCCCCACGCTCCTCGCGCTGCCGGTGCTGGCGCTGCTGGTGTGGTTCAGCATCGGCTGGAGCCTCGCGCCGCTCAAGGTGCTCTCGGGCGCGATCCGCGCGCGCGATATCAACCGGCTGGAGCCGGTCGACATCGGCCGTGCCCCCACCGAGGTACGGCCGCTCGTCGATGCGATCAATCTCGTGCTGTCGCGTTTGCAACACTCCATCGAGCGCGAACGGGCGTTTACCGCCGACGCCGCCCATGAACTGAAAACACCGCTTGCGGCTATCAAGGTTCAGGCGCAGGTCGCGCTGGCCGAACCGGACGCAGCGTTGCAGCGCGTGGCGATGGAGCGTGTGGTGCAAGGCGTCGACCGGAGCGCGCGGCTCGCGGAGCAGTTGCTGCTGCTCGCGCGTCTGGATGTGCACGAGAAACTCTCGACCGCACCGCTCAAACCCGCCGCAGTGGCAAAGGACGCGCTGCTCGCCAACGAACGCAATGCGCAACAGAAAGACATTCACGTCACGCTCACGGGCGACATGCGCGCCGAGATCAACGCGGAACCCGTTCTGATGGGCATCCTGCTCGACAATCTGCTCGACAACGCCATCAAGTACGGACAACCCGGCGGCAGTATTGAAGTGGCCGTGCACTATGAGGTCGGCCGGGTTCAACTCACCGTGCGCGACGACGGCCCCGGCGTCGCGCCCAGCGATCTCACACGCCTCACCAACCGGTTCTTCCGCGCCACCGGCAATCAGGCTACCGGCAGCGGACTGGGTCTCTCGATTGTCGCGCGAATCGCCGAGCATTTCGGCGCGACCCTGCATCTGGGTTCGGGGATCGGCGAGCGCGGCCTCGCGGTGAAGGTGTCGTTTCCCGCTTATGCGCGAGAAGACTGAATCGGCTCGCGATTCGACGACTCGGCAAACTGCCACGCAATGAGTCCGGGCACGAAGATCAGCAGATCGCGAATGCGCCGCGCGCCGGCGAGCGCGAGGCAGGTGGAAGGATCGAGGCCCAGCGCGCCGCCGATCAGAATGAAACCGCCCTCCTGCACGCCCAGGCCGCCCGGCACGAAGAAAGCCGCGCTGCTGATCGCCTGGATCAGCGATTCGATCACCACCGCTTCAACCAGCGTGACGTGAACGCCGAGAAAATACAGGGCGAGCCAGATTTCAAGCGACGTCAGGAAACACTGCAGCGGCTGCCAGAAGAACAGATAGCGCAGCACCACGCCGCGCCGGCGCCAGATCAGCTTGATGGCCTGATCGATCTGCGCCGATTGTCCGACGAGCGTGGCAAGCTTGCCGCTCGTCATACGATTGAGCACGCGCGTTATGCGCTCGAACGGACTGGCATGTTGCACGAGTGCGAACAGCACCAGCAGCGGCGTCAGCACCACCACACCCCACGCCAGTTGCCCGGCCAGGCGCAGCGTGTCGGAATGCGCATGCGCGAACAGAAAACCGATGCCGACCATCGTGAACAGCAACTGGCTGATCACCGTGAGCTGCATGTCGACAATGATGCTGCCCACCGCCGTGGAGGGCCGCACGCCCCAGCGCCTGAGCATTCTGAACGACACCACCTCGCCGCCGATACGCGCCACCGGCAACATGCTATTCACGGATTCGCGCACCCAGACCAGATGCAGCATATTGGCGAAACCCGGCCGGTTCGCCCCACGAATCAGCGAGCGCCAGTCGCAGGCATTGGCGATCATCGGCAGCACGTGTGCGAGCGCCGCCACCAGCAGGCCGGCGCCCGCCGCGCGCAGGGCCGAGAACACGGCGCCGGGATTGTCCTGCCAGACGAGCCACAGTGACACCAGCAAACCGCCAAGCGCGGCAATGCGGCCGACATGCTTCATCATCGCGCGGCCGCCCCTGGCGAGCGCTTCACGCACGCCGAATTGTCCTCGCCACCATCTTCCAGAGACCCGTGCATCATTGCTTATCCAACCTGCTGTTCATCCGTCATTCCGTCCTGCACAGCCGACAACAGGCCGTCGCCGTCCACCTTGAAACTAAAGCCGCGCCAGATCACGTGCGAGGACCAGAAGCTCGCCACAAAAATGCAAAACGATACGATATCCCATAACGGCAACAGCCACAGGTCACGACGCGCCTGCTGCAACGCACGATCGGACAGAAATTTCAGCGCGAACCGCGCACCGACGGCGGTCAGCGCGAGCGGCCACGACCACGGCGCGCCGCCCGAGAAGGCGATGGCAAGCAGTGCAAAAGCGAGCGGATGAATCAGCGCCGAGCCGAGATGGCCAAGCGGATCGATGCGGCGAATCGTGCGACTCCAGCGCAGTTCGTGCGCGATCAGTTGTGTCGCGCTCGATTCCACGCAGGCATGCGAGATCGTGAACGGCGGAATCACCACCTTCTCGCCGATCATGCGCACCGCTTCGCCGATTGCATGGTCTTCGGCCAGATGCTTCACGAACGGTGTGAACCCGCCAATTTTTTCGAGGGTGTCGCGTCGCATCGCGATGCTCTGCCCAAAGCATGGACGCGCGAGACCGAGCGCGAGCCCCGTCACCACGCTGGGCACGAACTGGTAGTTGGTAGCTTTGGCCGACATGCGCGGCCAGAAACCGGGATCGGGCGCGCCGCGATACAGGCAGGTGACGAGACCGACGCCGGGATTCTGCAATTCGCCGATCACATTGCGCAGATAATCCGGCTCGACGCTCACGTCGCTGTCGGCGAACACCAGCACGTCGTGCCGGGCCTGCGGCAGCATATTGAGGATGTTGCTGATCTTGCGGTTCGGACCATACAGGCGTGCATCCGCAACCACGGTGATGTCCGCTTCGGGATGCAAGCGCCGCAGCTCGTCGACGGTTTGCAAGGCGGGGTCGGCCGAATCGTGCACGCCGAAGAGGAATTGCACGGGGCCCGGATAGTCCTGCCGGCAGAAGCTCGACAGGTTTGTCAGCAACGCCCACTCGTTGCCGTGCAACGGTTTGACGATCGTGACCGGGGGGAAACTGGTCGGCTCGGACACCGCTCTCGCGAAGAACCGGCCGATCAGGGCGCCCGCCAGCACCGTGTAGGCGATGCCGAAAACCGCACCCGCCGCACACGCATAGGCAAGCGTGACGGCGAGCAGATGCAAGGCGCTCACGCTTGGTGAGCGCGCAGGAAGCGGAAGAATTCGACGCCTTCGCGCAGACGCCGTTTCATCATGTCCCAGCTCGTGAGCATCTCACGCAGAATTTCCCAGATCTTCGACGGCCGGAAATAGAAGCGCTTATAGAAGTTTTCGAGCTGGTGGTAGATCTCGTCGCGCGACAGATGCGGATAGCCGATCGCCGCAAGTTGCACGCCGGATTTGCTGACGAGGTTGATAACCTTGTTCTCTTCCAGCCAACCGTTCTCGACCGCCTGGTTGTAGAGCGTCGTACCGGGATAGGGTGCGGCGAGCGACACCTGGATCGTATGCGGATTGATTTCCTTCGCATACGCGATGGTCTTCTGGATCGTGTCCTGCGTTTCGCCGGGCAGCCCAAGAATGAAGGTGCCGTGAATCTTGATGCCGAGCTTGCGGCAATCTTCGCTGAAACGGCGCGCGATGTCGGTACGCAGACCCTTCTTGATGTTCAGCAGGATCTGGTCGTCGCCGGACTCGTAGCCGACCAGCAGCAGACGCAGGCCGTTTTCCTTCATGATCTTCAGCGTCGCGTACGGCACGTTCGCCTTGGCATTGCACGACCACGTCACGCCCAGCTTGCCCAGACCGCGGGCGATTTCCTCGACGCGCGGCTTGAAGTCGGTGAAGGTGTCGTCGTCGAACATGATCTCCTTGACTTCGGGCATGTTGTCGCGAATCCACTTCACTTCTTCCAGCACGTTCTCGACCGAACGCGTGCGGTAACGATGGCCGCCCACCGTTTGCGGCCACAGGCAGAACGTGCATTTCGAACGGCAGCCGCGGCCCGTGTAGATCGACACATACGGGTGCTTCAGATAGCCGATGAAATAGTTGTCGATCTTCAGATCGCGCTTGTAGACAGGCGCCACGAATGGCAACTCGTCCATGTTCTCGAGGATCGGGCGCGCTTCGTTATGTTCGATCGAGCCGTCGGCGGCGCGATAGCTCAGACCCTTGATGCCGGCGAACGGTTTGCCTTCGGCAACTTCCTGGCAGGTGAAGTCGAACTCTTCCCGGCACACGAAATCGATCGCCTCGCTCGCGGTCAGCGAATTGTGCGGATCGACCGCAACCTTCGCGCCGACCATGCCGATCAGCACCGAAGCCTTGCGCTTCTTCAGGTCTTCGGCGAACAGGGCGTCGGTGGGAAAGGACGGTGTGCTGGTGTGGATGACCACCAGGTCATATTGTTGCGCTATATCGAGCGATGCTTCGACGGACAGGCCGTCGGCGGGGGCGTCGAGTACGCGGCTGTCCGGGACGAGCGCGGCGGGCTGCGCGAGCCACGTCGGATACCAGAACGAGCGCACTTCGCGTTTGGCCTGGTAGCGCGAACCTGCGCCACCGTCGAAGCCGTCGTACGACGGCGCCTGTAAGAACAGGGTTTTCATGAATGCTCCAGCAAGCCTTTAAGCGGCGCTTTCAGTTTTCTGTCGGAAAACTATCGGAACGATTGCCCGCAACAACGTAAGCGGGCACATGGAATCGCGCAAATACTACGGAGCAAAGCTGAAGGAAACCTTAAGAAACATATCCTGGCCCAGCCTGTTCTAAATGGTTAATCTTGGACTTCACTCCACGTGCGCCTGTGTACTTTATCGCGAAACAATGATTTCGCCACAACCGCGGCGTATGGCCGCCCGCACAACGCCAATAGCCCGTCAGGCAGAAAAGAACGACGCGCCCCCATAGCGCCCAATCTGCTTTGATTGTGAGTTTTTATTCGTTCAGTTCGGCACGCGCATTGACTACATTGACCGGTCACAACTAAACGACCATCTCAGGATCAGTCAATGAACATCCCGCGGGGCGCGGCGCGCTTTTTTTCTTCTTCGCCTGTTTCGATTTCGTCATACCCACGACATGCGAAACGCCTGCAAACCGGCCTCGTCGCGCTGCTGGCGGCGGCCACGGCCACGCTGGCCTTCGCCCTCCTCGCCCCGGGCATCGCGCGCGCCGCGCCGCCGGCCGAACTGAAACTCGATTACGCCTATTACTCGCCGGAAAGCCTCGTCATCAAGCGCAACGGCTGGCTCGAGCAGGAACTCGCGCCGCAGCACACCCAGGTCAAATGGGTGCTGAGCCTCGGCAGCAATCGCGCGCTCGAGTATCTGAACAGCGGCGCAATCGATATTGGCTCGACCGCGGGTCTGGCCGCCGTGCTCGCCAAAGCCAACGGCAATCCGATCCGTGCGGTGTACGTTTTCTCGCGCCCAGAGTGGACCGCGCTCGTCGTGCGCAAGGATTCGCCGATCAAAACCCTCGCGGACCTGAAGGGCAAGAAGATCGCCGCCACCAAGGGCACGGACCCGTTCCTCTTCACCTTGCGCGCCCTGCACACCGCGGGTCTCTCGCGCGACGACGTCGAAATCGTCAATCTTCAGCACCCGGATGGACGCACCGCGCTCGCCAACGGCCAGGTGGACGCCTGGGCCGGCCTCGATCCGCACATGGCCGCCGCACAAATCGACGACGGCGCGAAGCTGCTGTATCGCAACGTCGACTTCAACACGTGGGGCTTGCTCGACGCCCGCGAGGATTTCATTCGCGACCACCCCGAAACGCTCGCGCAGGTGCTCAAGGTCTATGAAAAGGCGCGCGTGTGGATCGCCGCGCATCCGGACGACACCGCCAAGATCGTCGCGGAAGAATCGAAGCTGTCGCTGCCGGTCGCCAGGCTGCAACTGAGCCGCAACGATTTCAGCCGTCCGCAGCCGGGCGCGCAGCAACTCGCCGCGCTTAAGGCGGCTGCGCCGATTCTCGTGCAGGAGCAACTGGTGAAACCGGGTACGGATCTGAATCAGGTGATCGACGCCTTGATCGACGCGAAGACGGCGCAACCCGTTATCGCCGCGAATAGCGGCCAGTGAGCGCTCAATAACCGGCCAGCAAGTGACCTGTAATCCGCCGCACCCACCGCTTGCGAACTATTCGACCGACTCCCATGGCTAACGACGAATCGCTCGCGCTTCATCACCGATCGCAGGCAACGGACGACCTCGCGCTGCGTCGCGCTCAGCAAGCGGCCGAACCGTCGCGCGGGGTCGCGCCGCGGCCGCGTGATCCGCTCAAGCGCTGGCGCATCGCCGGCCTGCTTCTGCCGCTTGCCTTTCTTGCGGCGATCGAAGCGCTGGTGCGTGCTTCGGTGTTGCCGGAGCACCTGGTGCCGGCGCCGAGCACGATTGCGCAAACCCTGTGGCAACTGGGCGGCGAGCGTCTGGGCCGGCACCTCGGTGCAAGCACGATGCGCGTGCTCGCGGGCTTCGGCATCGGCTCCGCGCTCGCCCTTCTGCTCGGCGCGGCAATGGGCCTGAGCCGCCGTCTCGACGCACTTCTCGACCCCGCGTTTCAGGCACTGCGCGCGATTCCGTCACTCGCCTGGGTGCCGATCCTGCTGCTCTGGATGGGCATTGACGAGGCACCGAAAATCGCGCTCATCGCCATCGGGGCGTTTTTCCCGGTGCAATTGAGCGTCGTGGCCGGCATTCGCGGCGTCGACAGAAAACTGATCGAACTCGGCGAGGTCAACCGTTTGAACCAACGGGCGCTGTTCACGCGCATCCTGTTGCCCGCATCCTTGCCGCATATCTTCACCGGATTGCGTACGGGCCTGAGTCTCGCCTGGATGTTCATGGTCGCCGCCGAACTGATCGCCGCTACCCGCGGCCTCGGCTATCTGCTGAGCGACGGCCGCGAAACCGGTCGCCCCGATCTCGTGTTCGGCGCAATCCTGTTGCTCGCCCTGCTCGGCAAGCTCAGCGACAGCATCCTGAAAGCGATTGAAGCGCACGTGCTGTCATGGCGCGATACCGCGAGCGAGCCATCTTCCTCACGAGGTGTGCGTTGAACACGACCAGTTTTTCCGATCAGCCGCCGCTGCTCCAGGTTCGCGCCGTGAGCAAGCGTTACGAAACGCGCGCGGTGCTCGAACGCGTGACGTTCGATATTGCGCGTGGGGAGATCGTGAGTCTGGTCGGCCCGAGCGGCTGCGGCAAGAGCACGCTGTTACGCGTGCTGGCCGGTCTCGATCGCGATTTCGAGGGCGAGATTGTGCTCGACGGGCGGGTGCAACACGGCCCATCGCCGCGCCTCGGCGTGATCTTTCAGGAGCCCCGCCTGCTGCCATGGCTGAACGTGGCCGACAACATCGCGTTTTCCGCCGGTCCACGGCAAGGCGCGAGTCTGCTTGTGAAGCCGCGCGTGAATCAGCTGCTCGACGAGGTCGCGCTGAGCGGCACCGGCACGACGCTGCCCAAGCAGCTTTCGGGCGGCATGGTGCAACGCGTGGCACTCGCGCGCGGCCTGTTCTCCCAGCCCGACCTGTTGCTGCTCGACGAACCGTTCAGCGCCGTCGACGCCATGACCCGCATGCGTCTGCAGGACCTGTTGCTATCGCTGACGCGCGCACACGGCACGGCGGCGCTGATCGTCACGCACGATCTGGATGAGGCGCTCTATCTGTCCGATCGCGTCCTGCTGCTCAACACGGCGGGTCAGCATGGCGCCGGGCGGCTGGTGCGCGACATTGGCGTTGCCGCGCGGCATCCGCGCGACCGGCGCGACGACACCCTCGCCAATGTGCGAAACGAATTGCTCGATGGGATTGGCGCGGCGCCAAACACCAACGCCGCCTACGCCTAGCCAGAGATTCACGTTTTGCGTGAATCAGGATGAATTCGAGTGAAGCCGGGTGGCGAGCGCGAGCGAATCGCCCTCGCCCCTTGAAAGTTCCGCCGGTCCGCACACTTGCGCGTGCGAACCGGCTACTGCTACTACGACCTCACACCGGCTTGATATCCGCCGCCTGCTTGCCCTTCGGTCCCTGCTTGATTTCGAAGCTGACCTTCTGGTTTTCCTGCAGCGATTTGAAACCTTCGCTGCGAATTTCCGAGAAATGGGCAAACAGATCCTCGCCACCGTCGTCCGGTGTAATAAAGCCAAAGCCCTTCGCGTCATTGAACCACTTCACTGTACCGGTTGGCATGTCGATTCCTCGTTTGCACCTTGGTTGATCGGGTTGCATTCGCCGTCTATGACCCGCTGCTTTCGACCGTTGCATCGAGTGCCGCTTTTGCGCACTCGCCGCACCATTCCATGCTGCTGGCTCCCGCCGGTTCCTGCGACTGCTGCTTGACTTTACGCCTGTTTGCGCGGCACTGCTCAGGCAGGCGTTTATCCGCTGCGGCAACCGGAGTAGCAACGCCTGTGCCGCGCACTGTTCCCGGGCACCCCGCCGATGCGATCGCGCGCAATCAGATAAGATGTTTGCTATCGGCAGTCCATCCCTGGCCGCGCAGGTTCAGCCCAGTACCGTCCCACAACCGCGCGGCCTGTCGTTTTCCCACTTACAGGAACCCAGCATGGCCACCTCGAGCTATACCGATACGCGTCTTCTGATTAACGGCGAGTGGTGCGACGCCGCCAGCGGCAAAACCCTCGACGTCATCAATCCTGCCACCGGCAAAGCTATCGGCAAGGTGGCCCATGCCGGCATTGCCGATCTCGACCGGGCGCTGGCCGCCGCGCAACGCGGCTTCGAAGCCTGGCGCAAGATTCCGGCCAACGAGCGTGCCACCACCATGCGCAAAGCCGCCGCCCTGGTGCGCGAACGCGCTTCCGACATCGCCCGGCTGATGACCCAGGAACAGGGCAAGCCGTTCGCCGAGGCGCGCGTCGAAATGCTGTCGGCAGCGGACATCATCGAATGGTTCGCCGACGAAGGCCGCCGCGTCTACGGCCGGGTCGTGCCGTCGCGCAATCTGGCGGCGCAGCAAACGGTGCTCAAGGAACCGATCGGTCCGGTGGCCGCCTTCACGCCGTGGAATTTCCCGGTCAACCAGGTCGTGCGCAAGCTGAGCGCTGCCCTCGCGTGCGGCTGCTCGTTCCTCGTGAAGGCACCGGAAGAAACCCCGGCGTCGCCGGCGGCGCTGCTGCAGGCGTTCGTTGAAGCCGGCGTGCCGGCCGGCACGGTCGGCCTCGTATTCGGCGACCCGGCGGAGATTTCCAGCTACCTGATTCCGCATCCCGTGATCCGCAAGGTCACCTTCACCGGTTCGACGCCGGTCGGCAAGCAACTGGCCGCCCTCGCCGGTGCGCACATGAAGCGCGCGACGATGGAATTGGGCGGTCATGCACCCGTCATCGTGGCTGAAGACGCCGACGTGGCGCTGGCCATCAAGGCCGCGGGTGCCGCGAAGTTCCGCAATGCCGGCCAGGTCTGCATCTCGCCGACGCGCTTTCTGGTGCACAACAGCATCCGCGAAGAATTCGCCGCGGCGCTCGTCAAGCATGCTGAAGGCCTCAAGCTCGGCGACGGTCTGGCGGAAGGCACGACCATCGGACCGCTCGCCAACGCGCGCCGCCTTACTGCGATGAGCAAGGTGCTCGACGACGCGCGCAAGACCGGCGCGAAGGTCGAAACGGGTGGCGAACGCGTGGGTTCGGAAGGCAACTTCTTCGCACCGACCGTGTTGACCAACGTATCGCTCGAGTCGGACGTGTTCAACAACGAGCCGTTCGGCCCGATCGCCGCGATCCGCGGTTTCGACACGCTCGAAGAAGCGATCGCTGAGGCGAATCGCCTCCCGTTCGGTCTCGCGGGCTATGCGTTCACGAAATCGTTCAGCAACGTGCACCTGCTGTCGCAACGGTTGGAAGTCGGCATGTTGTGGATCAACCAGCCTGCCACGCCGTGGCCGGAAATGCCGTTTGGCGGCGTGAAGGATTCGGGCTATGGGTCGGAAGGGGGGCCGGAAGCGATGGAAGGCTATCTGGTTACCAAGTCGGTTTCGGTGATGTCGGCTTAAGACGTCGAAGGCGGTCGGGGTCGTCAGGCCCTGACGGCTTGATGGGCGAGGTTGCCGACCTCGTCCACCGGTTTGACGCAGTACCAGGTCCGCGAGCGCTCGTTCGCGGACTTTTTTTTGCGCCTCGCGTCTTGAATCGCCGGTTGATTCACCCTTGTAATCGCCACCCATTCGCTTCGTTGAGACCTGGCTTCGTTTTATGATGCGCTGTCATACAACGAAAATTCGCTTCATCATGAACGAGAGCGCCTCCAGCCTTATGCAACCCACGCTGACCGGACAGACCGTTGAACTCCGGTCGCTTCAGCAGGAACACTCGCAGGCTCTGCTCGACGCCGCGGCGGACGGTCAACTGTGGAACATGAAGCTGACCGTCGTGCCGGGGCCCGAAACCATCGGCAGCTATATTGCAACCGCGCTAGACGGCCGTGCGAGCGGCACCGTGATGCCGTTTGTGATCGTGCGGCGCGATACCGGCGCGATTGTCGGCAGCACACGGTTCTGGAAGATCGACCGGGTGAACCGGAAGCTGGAAATCGGGCACACGTGGTTGAGTGAGTCGATGCAACGCTCGGTGGTGAATACCGAGGCGAAGTACCTTCTGCTCACGCATGCGTTCGAAGCGATGCAATGCGTGCGCGTGCAGTTCACTACGGACGAACTCAACGATAAATCGAGAGCGGCGATTCTGCGGATTGGCGCAAAACAGGAAGGGATTGTCCGGCATGAACGGATCATGCCGGATGGACGCAAGCGCAACTCGGTGCGCTTTAGCATCATCGATGAGGAGTGGGCAGAGGTGAAGGCGATGTTGGAGGGGAAGCTGGGGCGGTGAGAACCGGCTCACATTGCTCGCTTCTCACTTCGTTGCGTTGAAGCGCAAACCAGCCGCCCCGCAGCTTCAAACGTGCACGTCCCGCTCACCCAGCGGCTGCGGTGGCGTCGTTGCCGCGGCAAACTCCTCACGCAGCGCATCGCGCGCGTGATGCCGGCGCACCCATAGCGCGGTGAGAATCGGCACGAGAATCGCCGTCACGAGACAGGCCGTCGCGACCATCGCCGTCGCCGCCGGCACCAGCGGCTTGAAGCGCGGAATCATCTCGCCGATGATCGCCGGGTTCGCCACCGCGGCCCCCGCCGTCGACGAAGCCGCCAGCCCCGCCGCGCCATTGCCGCCCGCGATCCAGCGGTCCGCGAGAATCAGTGGAATACCCGTCACGACGATCACCCCGAGGCCCAGCACGATGCCCGGCAAACCGCTCGTGACGATCACATTCAGATCGATGCCGTTGCCGAGCGCGAAACCAAAAAATGGAATCAGCGGATGCACGCAGCGGCCAAAGAACTCGCGCAGGTCGCTGTCGAAGTTACCCAGCGCGAAGCCAATCAAAAACGGCAGCACCGCGCCGACGAACAGCCGCGGCTCGAAGAACGCCACACCGGTCGCGCCGAGAATGATCATGCTGACGAGCGGCCCCGATTCGATCGACATCAGGACGAACGCGCCCGCCTCCTCCTTGCTGCCGTATTGCTGCATCACAGCCGCATAGAGACCGCCGTTGGTCATATCCATCGACGTCGTGATCGCGAGCACCGAAAGGCCGGCAAACAGGCCCGCCTTGACGCCGTCAATCGGTATGAAGTGCGACGCAACGATCGTTGCAATCCACGCCACAATCATTTTGGTCACGAGCAGCGTGCCCGACTTGCGCAGCACCACGCCGGTCGCTCGCAGGTCGATCGTCGCGCCCATGCAGAAGAACCACACCGCCAGAATCGGCACGGTGCCGCTGATCAATCCATTCGTGAACGACCCGAGATATTTCCCCGCGCCCGGTGCAAACGTGTGAACACAGGCGCCGAGCAGCAACGGCACCAGCATCAGGCCGCCTGGAATGCGGTCGATGGCCTTCTTGAGCTTCATGCCTCCTCCATGGACTTTGCGTCCAGTTGTCGGGTGGATCACCCGGGGTAATGTCCCGTTCTTGCGCCGGTCGACTCCCTTTCCGGCGCAATATAGCATCGCGACAGGAACAACGTTCCGATTTTGATAGACTTCGCGCTCATCGTTTACCCGCTATCTATTCGAAAGCCTTGCCAGTCTTGATGCGGTGTTGCAATATTTTCGGACCGACGTTCCATATTCAAGAATCTGCGCTACAGTCCAGAACAGACCGGCGCCGTCATGCCGCACGGCAAGGCGCCCAATCCGACCGGAGAAAAGAACAATGGAAGTGAGACAGAGCATCAACAGCGAGTACGCAAAGACACTGGATACCGCGGGATTGCGCAAGCAGTTTCTCGTCGAGCAGGTGTTCGTGCGCGACGCGCTGCAACTCACCTACAGTCACATCGACCGTATCATCGTCGGCGGCGTGTGGCCGGTCACGCGCGCGATCGAACTGCCCGCCTCGCTTGGCAAGGCAATCGGCGTCAACTATCTGCTGGAGCGCCGCGAGTTGGGCGCGATCAACATCGGCGGCAACGGCTGGGTCGACGTGAACGGCACGCGCTACGCAGTGCGCAATGAAGAAGCCATCTACATCGGCAAGGGCGCACAGGCCGTCGCGTTCGGCAGCGACGACGCCGCGCACCCGGCGAAGTTCTACCTGAACTGCGCGCCCGCGCACGCGTCGTATCCCACCCGCACGATCTCACTCGCGCAGGCCTCGCCCGAAACGCTCGGCGCGCCCGAAACAAGTAACCGCCGCACCATCTACAAGTTCATCGTCCCTGAGGTGCTACCCACTTGCCAGCTCTCGATGGGCATGACCAAGCTCGAACCGGGCAACCTCTGGAACACGATGCCGTGCCACACCCACGAGCGCCGCATGGAGGTGTACTTCTATTTCAACATCGCCGACGATGCAGCCGTGTTTCACATGATGGGCGAGCCGAACGAAACGCGGCACATTCTTGTGCACAACGAACAGGCCGTGATCTCGCCAAGCTGGTCGATTCATTCCGGCGTCGGTACGCGCGCGTACACCTTCATCTGGGGCATGGTTGGCGAGAATCAGGTGTTCAGCGATATGGATCACATTGCAGTGCGTGATCTGCGTTGAGCTGCGTTTAGCTGCTGCACGTACTCGCCATGCAGAACCCCATCGGCATCATAGGAGCCCACGCAGAGTGAATACCTTCGATCTGACCGGCAAGGTCGCCATCGTCACCGGCAGCAATGCGGGCCTGGGCGCTGGCATGGCCGTCGCGCTCGCCACCGCCGGCTGCGACATCGTTGGCGTGAGCCGCACGGACGCCGGCGAAACGCCCGCACAGGTCAAAGCGGCCGGCCGCCGCTTCGCGGATGTACGCGCGGACCTCGCGTCGATCGCCCCGGTCGAGGACATCGTGCACGCCGCCGTCGAAGCATTGGGCCGCGTCGACGTGCTCGTGAATAACGCAGGCATCATCCGCCGCGAAGACGCGCTCGACTTCAACGAAGCCGATTGGGACGCCGTCATGGACGTCAACCTGAAGAGCGTGTTCTTTCTTTCCCAGGCCGTGGCGCGGCAGTTCGTGAAGCAGCAAAGCGGCGGCAAGATCATTAACGTCGCGTCGATGCTGTCGTTCCAGGGCGGCATACGCGTGGCCTCCTATACCGCATCGAAAAGCGGCGTGCTCGGTCTCACGCGGCTGCTCGCGAACGAATGGGCCGTGCACGGCATCAACGTGAACGCGATCGCGCCGGGCTACATGGCAACCGCGAACACGGCGGCGCTGCGCGGCGACGTGCAGCGTAACGAAGAAATTCTCAGCCGCGTTCCGGCGGGCCGCTGGGGCGTCCCGGAGGATCTTGCGGGACCGGTCGTGTTCCTCGCTTCGTCGGCATCGGACTATGTGCACGGCCATACGCTTGCAGTAGACGGCGGCTGGCTCGCACGCTAGTTTGGCGCTAGCAACGGTCGCGCGGATCGCGGGACACGGTATTCTCCCGGCACCGGAGGCAGGTAGCAGGTAGCAGGTAGCAGGTAGCAGGTGAGCAACGGGCAACGGGCAACGGGCAACAAGCAACAAGCAACGATCGTATTTCGATCGGGTCGGCATCAACAGGGAAACACTGAAATGGCAGCAATGGGCAAACAGCGCAGGGGCGACGACCGCGCACACATGCAGCAAGCGGACAGCACGGGCGGCATGGCCAACGACAAAGGCGAATCAGCTTCGTCGATCGGCAGGGTCTTCGCGATTCTCGGCGCGATCGGCGATAGCGGGCAGATCGGCATCAGCGAATTGTCGCAGCGGCTCGATATGTCGAAGACCACCGTACACCGCGTCATTCAGACGCTAAAAGCGCTCGGCTACGTGACCCAGGAAGTCGAAACCGAGCGCTACCGGCTCACCATTCGCCTGTTCGAACTCGGCGCGAAGGCGCTCGAGAGCGTCGATCTCGTGCGCGAGGCCGACGTCGAGATGCGCCACATCGGTCAGGCCACGCGCGAGGCGGTCCACCTCGGCGCGTTCGACGAAGACGCCATCATCTACGTCCACAAGATCGATGCCGACTACGGGCTGCGCATGCAGTCGCGAATCGGCCGCCGCAATCCACTGCACAGCACGGCGATCGGCAAGGTGCTGCTCGCGTGGATGCAGCCGGCCGAAGCGCGCGACGTTCTTTCGCATGTGGAATTCCGCAAGTCGACGCAAAAGACGCTCGCCTCCGCCGACGCCGTGCTCAGCATCCTGCCGCGCGTGCGCGAGCAAGGCTACGGCGAGGACAACGAAGAACAGGAAGAAGGTTTGCAGTGTCTCGCGGTGCCGGTGTTCGACCGTTTCGGCCGCGTGATAGCTGGCCTGTCGATTTCGTTTCCAACCATGCGCTGCGGCGCCGATACGAAATCGCACTATGTCGCGCTACTGAAGCAAGCGGGCCTCGCGATCTCGGCACGGCTCGGCTATCGCGAGGCGACGACAGATGAGCAGGCCGTTGTCGAAGGGTTGAGCTGAAAACACCGACGCGCCCCGAAAATTCGGCCTGATTCTTTGGGAGCGCGTTCATCACGCATGCAGGCATGCACGAGCGGTGTTGAACGGCGTGCGACATTCAGGCTCGCCTTCCATGATCCAGGCATCGGGAAGGAGACGAGCGAATCACGGCACCGGCTACGGCAACATCCGCTGCAATGTCTGATCCTTGAGCACGAAGCGATGAAACAACGCCGCCGCAATATGCAATGCGATCAGCGCGAACAACACCCAGGCCAGATAGCCGTGAATATCGCCCATCTCATGCCCTATTGACGAACCGACCGGCGAAATGCCCGGATACGGCAATACGCCAAGCAGCTTGACCGACCATCCGCGCGAAGACGCATTGGCCCACCCCAGCAAGGGCACAACTATCAGCGCGAGATAAAGAAGACCGTGCGTGATGTGCGAAACGATACGGAAAAAAGGCGAAAGCGACGCAGGTACTGGCGCATGCGTAAAACGCCAGACGATTCTCACCAGCACCGCCGCAATCAGCGTTGCGCCCACCCCGAGGTGCCACGCGATCAAGCCGTCGGGGCGCGTGCCCTTATGGATATCCGGCATGGTCCAACCGATCACGAACTGCGCTGCAATCAATAAGACCACCAGCCAGTGAAGAAACCTGGCTACGCCGTCATAGCCTGATGCGTAGCGCGAGAAACTGGCCGGGTCTGATCGCATGGTCATGAAAATGTTGTAGCTGAAATGAAGCCGTTGAATGGGGAGCGTACTCACGCGCGATGCTACGGAGCAAACCTTAAGAGAAGCTGATGTCGCGCTTGACGATCTCACTCAGGAACATGAAACGGCGCCGCATCGGCAGCGCGTCGGCGATCAGATAGACAGTTCGGCCGGTGACGCGTGATGCCGCGACGCCACCACGCATCGCGAGTCTGCAACCGAATGTATCCGTTCTGCATGCACGCAGAAGCAGGCCACGTCGCGTCTGTTGCAATTGTTCATACGCACGCGCATCAACCTGCCCTGGCGCACAGGATACGCGTGGCTTCAACGATTTTCATAGTGCGCTCAACGGGTTGGCCGCCGACGTCTCGCGATCAGAACGGCTGATCGCCGCGCTGCGCCCTATCCCCGCACCCTGTCGTGAACGCGGCCGGCCCGCAAAGAAATCGACACGTCCTGTTACACACGAACACATCGGTAATCCAGTCGCTCAGTAGAGTTCGGTCATACGCAAAAGGGAGAACAACATCATGAAACGAATTCTCGCGCTGGTCCTGCTGGCGGTCACCCTCGGAAGTGCATTGGGCGGTTGCATCGTCGTCCCCGAGGGCGGTTATCACGACCACTACCACGATCACGATCATTACTAAGCGCCGGCGGCGCAGCGCACTCCACACTCAATCGTAAAATCCGAGAATAAAACATGAGCAATTCACGAAGCCGCTGGCTGTCCATGGCAATCGTTGCAGGTCTGGGGATCGGCGCATCTTCTGTCGCGCTGGCGCACGTCGACGTGGGCGTGAACATCGGCATTCCGGGCGTGGCCTATGCCCCGGCGCCGGTCTATGCCCCGCCTCCTCCTGTCTACGCGCCCGCGCCGCCAGTGGTCGTGGTGAGCCCAGGCTGGTACGGTGAGCGCTATTACGACGGCCACCGCTATTGGGAACGACGCGAGTGGGAAGAGCACCACCACGGCCGCGAATGGCACGACGCACGCGGCTATCGTGACGGCCCACACGGCGATTGGCACGATCACGGCGGCGACCGCGGCGGCGATCACGGCGATTGGCACGGCCATGGCGACGATCACGGCCGGGGCGATCACTAAGGCATGGGCCGTAGCGGCGTCGCTGACGCGACTGGCCCACGCCGGCATTCGCGCCACATCTTCTGCAGGAGCGACGATTTGCTACGCAACGATCCACGGCGCGTAACCGCGCACATCGACGGCGCGGTCATCTCCGCCGAATACAGCGAACAGACCGGCCAGTTGTGTTTGCGTCAGGACGGCGCCGTGCTTCGCGAATGGTTTCCACCTCATTCGTGGATCGCGATTGCATCGGTGGCCGGCGCGCGGCACTGGGGTACGCGCCCCACTGACGACGATCTTCGGGCGTTGCTACGGAACGAGTTGACCCTGTTGCGCGCGCAATAGCCGCACGATGGACACGCAAAAAAGCCGGTCATCGAAACATGCTTCGATGACCGGCTTCTTGTGATCGACCCGTACAATTTGAACGAGTCCAACAGCGCTGCGACAAACCGGGATAAACCGCCTATTTCGCTATTCCCTTAACGCGCGTTATAGATCGGCGGCGAGTACGAACTCACCGTCGTATCGTTGCCGTGACCGGCTTGCCATGTGCCGTGACTGTCCGCACCATAGCCGCTGGTGTCGGCCTGACGCACGCCTTGCTGTCCCGAAACCTGCGCCTGCGCGCCCTGTACGTTTTGCGGGGCCGGCTGATTCGATTGCGCGAACGAAGCAATCGGGGCGCCAAGAACCACGGCGAAGGCAACAGCTTTAATGAGCGATTTCATGAAACCACCTCCAGAGATTGACTTGCACGCGCTGCAGTTGCGATGTGTGCTGCAGCCGATGAAGCCAGTCTAGAAGCGGATCGGGCGCGGATAAATCCTCCATTCCTGAATTCACTGTTGCTTTTGACACGACAATGTCAGAAGCCCGTCCATCAAGGGTTTGCCGGCGTACGCCGGGTCTGCGGGGCCCGGTGGATTGAAAGTCTCCCCGAGGACGCTCCCTTTCCCACGCCAACACCTGCAAACCCGCTGACCCGTCCTTATACCGCTGCGACGCCCACATAGTTCTCCGCCATCGCGGTAGCCGCCGCACGCGACGTGGTCACGTATTCGAGTTCGGCCACCTGCAACTGCTGCTCGAACGGCGATGCGCCTTCAATGCTGTGCATCATGCTCGTCATCCAGTACGAGAAATGTTCGGCACGCCAGATGCGCCTGAGTGCGGTTTGCGTATAACCGTCCAGCAGATCCGTACGATTGTCGGCGTAGAACGCGTTCAGCGCCTGGGTCAAGACACGCACATCGGCGACGGCGAGGTTCATGCCCTTCGCGCCGGTGGGCGGCACGATATGCGCCGCATCGCCCGCGAGAAAGAGCCGGCCATGCTGCATGGTGGCCGACACGAAACTGCGCATGCCGACAATGTTCTTCTGAAAGATCTTGCCGTCCACGATTTTCTGGCCGTCGTGCGAATCAACGCGTGCGTGCAATTCGGCCCAGATTCGATCGTCAGACCAGTTGTCGACGGAATCCTTAGGATTGCATTGGAAATACATGCGTTGCACGTTTGCCGAACGCGTGCTGACCAGGGCGAAACCGCGGTCGTGGCGGGCATAGATCAACTCATCCGACGACGGCGGCCCTTCGCACAGAATGCCGAACCAGCCGAACGGATAGACGCGTTCGAAGTCTTTGCGCAAGGCCTGCGGAATCGATGCACGCGACACGCCTTGCGAGCCGTCGCAGCCGATCACGAAATCGCATTGCAGCTCGCATGCTTCCCCTTCGTGGCGATAGCGAATCGACGGCCTATCGGTATCGATACCGTGCAGCGAGGTATCCGTCACGCCGAACCGCAAGGCGCCGCCGGCAGCCACGCGCGCGGCGACCAGATCCTTGATGACCTCGTGCTGCGCGTAAACCGTGATCGAATGACCGGTGAGTCCGGTCAGGTCGATACGACGGCGCTTGCCCTCGAAAGCCAGTTCGAAGCCGTGATGCAACGCGCCCTCCGCCTTCATGCGCTCACCAACGCCGGCTTCGGTAAGGAGGTCCATCGTGCCCTGCTCGAGCACACCGGCGCGAATCGTGGATTCGATCTGTTCGCGGCTGCGCGATTCGAGCACGACCGAGTCGATGCCGCGCAAATGAAGAAGATGAGAAAGAAGCAGGCCCGCGGGCCCGGCACCGATGATGCCAACTTGGGTGCGCATGAGTTGTCTCCTGAATGCGGCCATTGATTTGCACGCAGTTTGACAATCATGCGCTGTATCGCGCAACGCGATATCGTGGATATGCGTTATCTACTTTTGAGATAATCGAGGGATCGATATGGGCAGTCGCGCTGCGCGCAAATGCGTCATATCGTTGCCCAGACGGCGATTGCGCTTCGCCGACCAGGGCTTGATCGTCCTCGTGGTTTTACGAGGTCTCGATGTAAACCCTGATCGTTTTCCCCTGCCACCTCGCAAATGCGTTGGTTATGCAAGGAACAAGCGGTACACGGGGTTCTGCGTCTCTTCCCAGTTCGGATAGCCCAGCGTGGCGAGAAAGCGG
>NZ_JAQQFL010000043.1:0-79385 GCF_046026025.1 Paraburkholderia fungorum
GTCAGCGGCGGGGAATTCAGCCACTGGACGGCGCCGTTCAAGGTCGGCAGCACGCCTTCGACGGGCAATGCGGCCGCGCCACCTGGCGCGGCTTGCGAGGTGTGCATCAGCGCGCCGGTATCGCTTGCATCCGCTGCGGGGTTGACCGTCGTCGCGGCATCGCTGCCCGATGCGTTGGCCGGGGCATTGGTCGACGCGATGGCCGATGCATTTGCGGACGCATTGATATTGCTACCGCCCACAGCCGGATTGCCCGGCGTCGCACCGGGCGACAGCCTGTCGACCAGTTTCTGTTCGATGCCGCCCGTGGCGATGGTCGATACACGCGCCAGCACACCGGTGTCGAGCCCGAGCGCAATCGCCACCACGCCGAGCAGCATCGCCGCGCCGATCCCGCGGCGGATCCATTCGCCCGCGCCCAGCGAGCGCTTCATTGCCGTGAACACCCGGCCGCCGATCAGCAGCGCCACCGCGAGCGAGGTCGCGGCGCCGGCCGCATAAGCCACCAGCAGCAGCGTGGTGCCGACGCTTGCGCCGCGCAACGCCGCGCCAGTCAGCACGAGGCCGAGAATCGGACCGGCGCACGGTGCCCACAGCAAGCCAGTCGCGATGCCCAGCAGAAAGGACGATCCCATGCGTGCCTGCTGGCCGTCGCCCTGCGCGAAATTCGACAGGCGATTGCCGGCGCTCACAAGAGGACGCATCAGATGATCGGCGAAACGCGGCAACAGCAGCGTCAGTCCGAACACGGCGAGCAAGGCGATCGCGAGCCAGCGGCCATACTGGTTGGCCTGCGCAACCCAACCGCCGCCCACGGCGGCGAGGGTCGCGACGATGGCGAAGGTCAGCGCCATGCCGGCCAGCAAGGGCAGCCCGCTGCGCACAAAGGGCTGATCGGCGCGCGCGAAGACAAACGGCAGCACCGGCAGAATGCACGGGCTGAGGATCGTCAGGGCGCCGCCAAGATAGGCGAGAACGATGAGTAACATGTCGGTTCCGGGCGTGGTTGTCAGTCGGTGAGGGTGGGTACGCGATTACGTGCGCTCAGGTAGGTTCGGGTACGTTCGGGTACGGTGCGAATCAGCGGAAAGTGCCCACATCCTATGGCGCGGGGGATATCGAAGTCCTCACGAAAAGTTAAATTAAATGTGATAACTCGCCGTGCGGAAATTTTGCACAATGACGCAACGGCCCGCTTTTGCGGGCGCCCTTTCCTTCCACCGCACTCAACCCCCGCTCTTACCCGCGGCTAAAGCCCTCCATGGACCAAGCAAAGCGCATCCTGATCGTCGAAGACGACGTCGACATCGCCAACGTGCTGAGCCTTCATCTGCGCGATGAGCGTTACGAGGTCGTGCACAGCGCCGACGGCAACGAAGGGCTGCGCCTGCTGGAGCAAGGCGGTTGGGACGCGCTGATCCTCGACCTGATGCTGCCCGGCGTCGACGGTCTGGAAATCTGCCGCCGCGCCCGCGCGATGACCCGCTATACGCCGATCATCATCACCAGCGCGCGTTCGAGCGAAGTACACCGGATTCTCGGCCTCGAACTCGGCGCCGACGACTACCTGGCCAAACCGTTCTCGGTGCTCGAACTGGTTGCGCGCGTCAAGGCTTTGCTGCGGCGCGTCGAAGCCATGGCGAAAGATTCACGCGTCGACGCGGGCAGTCTGCAGCTCGCCGGGCTGACGATCGATCCGCTGACGCGCGAGGCGGCGGTCGAGGGCAAGCCCATCGAACTGACGCCGCGCGAATTCGACCTGCTGTACTTCTTCGCGCAGCATCCCGGCAAAGTGTTCTCGCGGATGGACCTGCTCAATGCCGTGTGGGGTTATCAGCACGAGGGCTACGAGCACACCGTCAACACCCATATCAACCGGCTGCGCGCCAAGATCGAAACCGATCCCGCCCAGCCCGAGCGCATCCTGACCGTCTGGGGGCGCGGCTACAAGCTCGCCGTACCCGGCACGCCAGGCGACACGCCCGCGCCCGCCGGCACACTGAAGGACGCGCCGTGAATCTGACTCTGACCCAGCGGCTCTCGCTCGTCTTCTCCGTGCTGCTGCTCGCATGCTGCGGTGCGTCAGCGTGGCTGCAAATCCGTTCGAGCGATCTGCACGAAAAAGAGGTCGTGCAGCGCCTGTCGAAAGATCTCGCCGACCATATCGCGCATCGCACCACGCTGATGGACGCCAACGGTTTGCGGCCCGACGCGGTGCGTCAACTGTTCGGCCAGTTGATGCGGGTGAATCCGAGCGTCGAGGTGTATTTGCTCGACAACCAGGGGCGCATCAAGGGCGACGACGCCCCCGCGGGTCACGTCAAGCGCGCTCAGGTGAATCTCGCGCCGATCCGCCAGTTCATCGCCGGGGACGCGTTGCCGATTCTCGGCGACGACCCGCGCAGCGTCGACGGCAAGAAAGTGTTTAGCGCCGCGCCGCTGCAAATGGATGGGCAAGCACCCTCCGGCTACATCTACGTGGTCCTGCTCGGCGAGGAACACGACGCGCTCGCCGCGCGCGTCGACGCCAGTTCGGTGCTGCGCACCACGCTCTGGTCGATGGCGCTGGTCGCGTTGCTGGGATTGCTTGCAGGGTTGACGGCATTCGGCCTGATCACACGGCCGCTGCGCCGCCTGACCGACGCCATGCGCCGCTTCGACGCCGATGGCGAACCCGCCCGGCAGCCGGCGGTGCCACGCTCGTCGCCTGCCGGGCGGCGCGACGAAATCGCCGTGCTCGAAGCCACCTTCGCGCAAATGGCCAACCGTATCGGCGATCAGTGGTGTGCGCTGACCCGCCAGGATCAGCAGCGGCGCGAGCTGATCGCCAATATTTCGCACGATCTGCGCACGCCGCTGACCTCGCTGCACGGCTACCTCGAGACGCTCTCGCTGAAAGCCGACACCCTCGGCGAAACGGAGCGCAAACGCTATCTGGCGATCGCGCTGGCACAGAGCGTCAAGGTCGGACGGCTCGCGCAGGCGCTATTCGAGCTGGCCCGGCTCGAACACGGCAATGTGCAACCCGCGCTCGAGTCATTCTCGCTGGTCGATCTGGTCCAGGATGTCTTCCAGAAATTCGAGTTGCCGGCGGAGGCGCGGCACATCCAGTTGCGCGCCGATTTCCCGCCTCGTCTGCCGGCCGTCAACGCCGATCTGGGCATGATCGAGCGCGTGCTGACAAACCTGCTCGACAACGCGATTCGCCACACGCCCGCCGGCGGATCGATTAACGTCGATCTCGCGCACAAGGACGGCAAGGTATCGGTCACCGTCAGCGACACCGGGCCCGGCATTCCCGCGGCACAGCGCGAGGGATTGTTCGAGCGTCCGTTGAATCCCGGCGGCGCGCACCGTGGCGGCGGCCTCGGACTGCTGATCGTGCAGCGCATGTTGCAATTGCATCACAGCCAGATACGCTTGCTCGAGCGCCCGGGAACCGGCTCGGCATTCTGTTTCGAGCTGTCGATCGCAGAGAAGCCGGCTGTCGCGGGTGTCGCGCTCTGAGCGGGCGTCCGGCTGGTGGCCACGCGCGCATCGATGTGTAAGCCAGACTTTCTACAATAAACATACCGGTATGTGGGGCGCCAGATTGTCTGAACAATCTCCCCCGCCGGTGAGTGTTGGCTGGAGGCCGCGCGCTCGTTTCGCGCAAGGATTCCACATGAAATCTGAACCCCTGGAAGCGAATGAAAATCCGCAGGAAACGACCGGAAGCAAGGTGTGCGTCGCGCTTGCGGCGATCGGCACGTTGACCGCGGTTTTCGGCATCGCCATTTGCGTATTTGGTCTCGTCGAGTTCAACCAGACGAAGGTCTTGATCGGCGCGGGCGTCATCGTTGTTTCGACGATCGCCTACATTTTGATGCTGACCAGCGCCAGGTGACGATCAGCGTGCGCCCTGCTCCAGCAACTGGCTCCAAAGACGCTGCGCCACGGGACCGTGCGCCATGTCTCGACGCCTCGCGGCGTAGTGCCTGAGCGTGGCGCCGTGCAGATGCCGTCCCTCGAGCGACACGAGACGATGTCCCTCGAGGTCGCGAGCGACAAGATGAAGGGGCATGTGGCCCCACGCGAGTCCTTGCACGATCAGCTCGCGCTTCATCAACTGGTCCGGCACGGTGCAGGTGGGCGCGCCCTCGATCAGATAGTAGTTTGCGTCTGAGGGTTGCCTGCTGGTATCGCGAATGACGCACTGAACGTACGGCCTCAAATCATCAGGCGTGAGCGATTCGTCAGGGGACTGCCTGAGAAACCCCGGTGCGGCGACCGGCACGAGCTTCACCTCGAAGAGCTCGACGGTTTCGATCGCAGGCGACGGTTTGTCGAGGTGGTGAAAGATCAGGTCGCAATCGCCGTTCTTCAGCCGCTCCCAGGGACCACTGATCGCCTCGAATAGAAGCGTGAGGCGCGTGCCGCTACTCGCCTCAAAGAACCGCCTGAGCGTGCCCAATGTCTCCGGCAACGGGCACAAATCACCCACGACGACACGTAACTCCGCCTCCTGCCCGGCAGAGAGCTGAGCCGCTTCTCGCTGGAGATTCTCATAGTGGCGAAGAAACTGCGCCGCCCGTGCGTGATACGCCGCGCCTTCTTCCGTGAGCGACACACGGTACCCAGCCCGGTCGAGCAGGACCATGCCCACTTGAGCTTCAAGCGCCCTCACCGCTGCATGGACGGTTGGATGCGTCCGGTTCAAACGAACCGCGGCCGC
This sequence comes from Paraburkholderia fungorum, assembly GCF_046026025.1. Classification (GTDB taxonomy): domain Bacteria; phylum Pseudomonadota; class Gammaproteobacteria; order Burkholderiales; family Burkholderiaceae; genus Paraburkholderia; species Paraburkholderia fungorum_E. The sequence goes on from NZ_JAQQFL010000043.1 coordinate 4,715, forward strand.
GGCAAAGCTGCCTTCGGCAACCAACGCGTCGAAGCACTGCAGCTGGAGTAACGTAGGCTCGTTCATTGTAGAAATGACCTTCAGTCTTTGTCGAAACATAGTAATTTATTTCTATGAATGTCGATCCTACGATTCAGTCTCAACGTGAGGAGATCGACATGAAGGCAATCGTGAGGAGCAGGTTTAGGGGTCCCGAGGTACTCGGCATCGCCGACAGACCCCTGCCTGCGGTCAAACCGGGCTGTATCCTGATTCGCGTTCGGGCATTTGGCCTGAACCGGGCCGAACTCTATATGCGGCGCGGGTTGTGGGGCGATGTAGCGGAAGTGAGCGGCATCGAATGCGTTGGGTCCGTCGTGCAGGACGCGACCGGAACCCTGCGCGAGGGTCAGACGGTCGTGGCGCTGATGGGCGGGATGGGGCGAACGATCGACGGCAGTTACGCGGAGTACGTCGCCGTACCCGCCACTAATGTCGTGCCCGTTGACAGCGGCCTCGACTGGGAACATCTCGCCGCCCTGCCAGAAGCCTATGCGGTGGCGTGGACATGCCTTCACCGGAACCTGGAAGTCAAGGCCGGCCAGCGACTCGTCGTGCGGGGCGGCACGTCGAGCCTCGGGCAGGCCGCTATCGATATCGCCAGCCAACTCGGCGTGGAGGTGATTGCAAGCACCCGTCGGCCAGAGGGAGCCGCCTTGCTACGTTCGCGTGGAGCCGCCCATGTCGTGACGAACGCGGATGAGCTATGCACGGCACCGGGTTGGCCGGGCGGCAAGGTCGACGCTGTGCTCGACCTCATCGGCAACAGCGCCGTTCTCGACTCAATGCACGCCACACGCCGTGGGGGTCGCGTGTGCCTCGCCGGATTTCTGGGCGGGCTCGCGCCACTCGCCGACTTCGATCCGCTCAGCCAGATGCCAGGCGGCGTTCAGATGAGTTTTTTCGGCAGCTTCAACTTCGGAACACCCTGCTTTCCACTATCGGACGTACCCATGCAGCAGATCGTGGATTTCGAGGCGAGCGGCCTATATCGAGGCCGACCCGCGCATGTATTCGCTCTTTCCGAAGTCCCGATCGCCCATGAACTGATGGAGCGCAACGAGGCCGTTGGGAAGTGTGTCGTGCTCCTCTGAGTCACCACCATGTGTCATAAAGGCGACAATTTCCTTTGAAACTGTTTACGAATAGATGACGGATCGATATATTCCGTCAAACACAACGGGACAGACGTTTCGCTTCGCCTGAAGACGCCACGCGCCAGATGGATTCGCCGATGCTCCGGTGCTTCCGTCACCCGCCGGTAACGACCTCGCACAACGAGGTTTTCGCCGCGCCCCCGTTCGATCGCCCCCTCCCGACATTGATTTCATTTCTGCGCGGCCTCGCGCGGCTTTGTCGTGGGCGTGCGGTCCGCATCGCTTGCCAACCCGGGTCCACGCCGCGCTCTCAAATGCACGCGGCATGGACACCTTAAAAGAAGAAGGAAAAAATGAAGAAGACTATCCTCGCCACCGCCGTGCTCGGAAGCATCTCGCTCAACGCTCATGCACAAAGCAGCGTCACGCTGTACGGCTTGATCGACGCCGGTATCAGCTACGTGAACAACGCGCGTGCCGGCACCGGCCACGGCAGCCTCGTCAAGTACGACGACGGCGTGGCATCGGGCAGCCGCTGGGGCCTGCGCGGCACCGAAGATCTGGGTGGCGGCCTCAAGGCGCTGTTCGTATTGGAAAATGGCTTTAACAGCGGCACGGGTGCTGCGGGCCAGGGCAACTCGATGTTCGGCCGTCAGGCATTTGTCGGTCTGTCGCAGAACGGCGTCGGCTCGCTGACGTTCGGTCGCCAGTACTCGTTTTCGACGGATTATCTGGGCGGCAACTACTCGACGGGTGGCCAAACCGTCGCGGGTAACTACGCTTACCACATCAACGATGTCGACCAGTTGACCTCGAGCCGCATCAACAACGCAATCAAGTTCAGCAGCGCGAACTTCTCGGGCTTCACGTTCGGCGCGTTGTATGGCTTCTCGAACCAGGCTGGCGCATTCGCCGGCGCGCCGGCGAGCGGCACGACCGCGGCACCGGTCGCAGGTTCGTCGCGTGCTTACAGCTTCGGCGTGAACTACGCAAACGGCCCGTTCGGCGTTGGCGCGGCGTACACCGACATCCGCTACCCGAGCCAGGCGACGACGACGCAAGCTTCGACGTCCATGGCCAACGTGACGACCGGCAACATCCGCGATCTGCGCACGTTCGGCGTCGGCGGCCGCTATACGATCGCTGCTGCCACGCTGTGGGCGTTGTACACGAACACGCGCTTCGCTCCAATCACGGGCGCGTCGACCACGTTCGCCGCGTACGAAGCAGGCGCGAAGTACGCCTTCACGCCGGCGCTGACGGCAGGTGCAGGCTACACGTACATGCACCTGAGCGGCGCCAAAGCGGGCCACTGGAACCAGGGCGATCTGAGCGTCGACTACGCGCTGAGCAAGCGGACGGACGTGTATGCACTGGGTATCTACCAGATCGCTGCCGGCCACAACGGCACGCAGGACGTGCAGGCACAGATCGGCTCCAGCACGAGCTTCTTCGGGCCGTCCGGTTCGGGCGCGGACAGCCAGTTGGCGTTCCGTGTCGGCGTGCGCCACCGCTTCTGATGCACGCGTGCGTACGCTAACGCGCTACGCACGCACTCAGGCACTGCGTTGATCCGTCGACACCCTCAAGCGAATCGCGCCGAACGGGTGTCGGCGGCTAAGGTCGCCGCCCTTTTAGCGCGACTCTGGCTGAACGCCAAGGTCGAGCGCGGCCTTGCGGACCGACGCGGCAATCTCGTCGCTGAGCGCCGGATCCTTGACGGCCCGCGCAAGTGTGACGCCGCCCACCAGTAGCGCGAGCAGCGCGATCGCTTCCTCGCGCCGGGCCTTCGGCTTACCTTCGAGCCCAGCCGCCACGGCTTCGATAATCGAACCCAACTCCACCTCATAGGCCTGCCGGGTTTCGTCATCGGCGCGGGCCACTTCGCCGGAAAGACTCTGCAGGGCGCAACTGTCCGCGAGATCGCAGGTGCGGCGCTCTCCCAGGTAGAAGTCGATAAACCACGTGCGCCAGCCGCTGCCCATCTGTTCGCGTGTCTGCCCGATACCTCGTCGCAGGTCGTCGAGACCCACAACCACCGCCTCGCGAAATGCCGCTGCTTTCGATTTGAAGTGTGCGTAGAACGCACCCGACGTCACGGCGGCGTCCTTTGCCAGCCCGTCCACGCCCGAACCGCCGAACCCGCGGCTACGAAACCCCCGGCCCGCGCTCGTGAGAATCCTCGCCCTGCCTTCTTCCTTCTTGCCAGCCCGATGTGCCATTGCGCACGCCTCCAGATAACGATCGCTATTTAGTTCTTGACGACATCACGACCGTTATGAAACTATCGCGACATCACGATCGTTATATCCCGGCCGTGATGCAGGCGCAACAACTCTGATTCGACTAACCCGTTTGATCAAGGAGCGATAGCCATGCCTATTTCAGTCCACGTCACACAAGGTCTTCTCACCCCGCACGGAGAACGTGAGGTGCTGCCGCTCGTCGCGGACGTGCTGCTAGGCGCGCACGGCCTGAGCGGCAACGGCTTCATGACCCCGAACGTAATTGGCCATCTGATCGTCAGCCCGGAATCGCAGAGCTACGTCGGCGGCAAGCCCCAGTCACTGGCCGTTATCGAAGTGAAGGTTCCGGCGGCCACCTTTCCGAATGCCGAAGTCAAGCAGGCGTTCGTCAGTGCGGCCACGGACATCATCGACCGGCTCAGCGCAGGTTCTCATCCGCGCGAGCGAACCTTCGTCAATGTGACGTATGCGGTCGAGGGTGCATGGGGTATCGGCGGCAAAGCGTATTCCGACGCCGAACTGGGCGAAGCCATACAACGCGGCGCCAGTTGACGCGTTGCTCGGATACGGCAGGAGACACACCGGGCGTAGTGACGATAAAAGCATCAAACGACCGAGCGATGGAATCACGGGCGCCCGTCCTTTTTCTGCACGACATGTTTGCCAGCCAATAGCCACGCAACCCCCATCCCCAACAGAATGGGATGTGCCCGCCATATAGGGGGGCATGCGTGGCTGCCGCAAGCAGCCATTCCTGCATAAAGGAAAATCGTATGTTGATGCGTGAAGCAATCCCTACCGCCCTGACCCGAGGCTCCGCTCTTCTTTCGCAAGACCCGATTAGCCCGTCCTCGCTCAAGACCTTCCACCATACGTTCGACATTTATCTAAAGGACTCGAACGCGTTCATGAATACCTATTTCTCACGCTACTTCGAGTGGCAAGGTGTATGCCGCGAGCGATGGTTTCATGAGTGCATACACAACGATCTGCTGGGATCGGACGGCATGTTCGTGACCAAGCGCGCGCACCAGGAGTACGTCCACGAAACCTTCCCGTTCCAGCGCGTGGATTGCTATCTGAACACGGTGCAGGTCAAGCAGTGCTCGGCCTACCTGCTGTTTCGTTTTTGCGTGGATGGCCGTGAGGTTTCGCAGGGCTATCAGCAGATCCTGTACGCCGGACGGGACCGGAAGATCAGGCGCTTCCCGCAGGGAATCGTCGAACGGGTCAAGGAATATGAGCTGCCATGGACAGCGCTAGCCGCCTGATCTCGACAACAGTCTTTCGCCGTTTGGTTTTTCCGCCGGGTTTTGTCGTGGGGGTTCGCCGCTAACGTTCACCGTTACCTTCCACACTTAACTTTCACCCTCAACTTGCAACCTTAAACTTTCACTTTTTGCCGCCGGCGCAAAGAACGCGCTGGCGGTTTGATCAGTGCGCGGTCCGCCGGCGAGCCCGGCACCGGCAGGCGCACGGTGAAAGTAGTGTGTGCCCCGCGCGTCGAACTACATTCGATATTGCCGCCGAGAAGCTCCGCCGCGCGACGGCAGAATGCGAGCCCCATTCCCGCGCCGCTTCCGTGCCGCTTGGTCGAGAAGAAGGCGTCGAAGATATGCGGCAGCACGTCGGGCGGGATGCCCGGCCCCGTGTCGCGGAACCGCAGTACGCAGAAGCCTTGCTCGTGAAACGCGCTGATCGCGATCTCGCCCTCGCCGCTCACGTGAATGGCGTGCAACGCGTTCTTCAACAGATTGAACAGGACAAAAACCGCCAGCGTGTCCGAACCCGAAAAGCATAATGCCGCGTCGATCGGCGCCACGGTGACGCGTGCGCGCTCGTCGCCACGGAAGGGATAACGCTCGAGCGCCGACGTCACACAGAGCTGCATGGAATGGGGCGTAAAGCGAGTGCGGTCCAGTCGATCCAGGGTGAACGATGCGAGGGCCATTTCGACCATCGCGCTGGTGCCCGAGACCTCCCTTCTGATCGCCGTGGCGAGCTGGCTGACGCGTTCGGTCTGCCCGGCGTGCACTTCCTGATCGTCGTAAAGCCCGTGCGTGACGGCCATCCGGTAGCCTTTGAACACGTGGGACCAGACGCTGGCGATTTCGTCGGCGTGCATGGCGATCGTGGCGAGCGGCGTGGCGATTTCGTGCGCGATGGTTGCCGCGATCGCATAGGGGTGAATCAGGTGATAACGGACGATCGTGATCGCGAGAAGCCCCAGGCTGAGGGCAATAAACAGTACCCCTGGGGGATAGAACGTAAAGCCGTAGTTGACCGCATAGTCGACGGCCGCGAGCGAATAGACGCAAAGACTCGCCAGGCAGAGATCGAGACGCCTGCGCGCTTCGGCGCCGGCCTGCTTGCGCGCGGCGAGCAGAAGCTGTCCGCTGCGGCCGGCGAGCAACACGGTCTGCAGCACGTGCAAAGGATGCAGCGGTCCGGCGCTCGGATAGTAGCCAAAGAAGTAGTGCCGGTAGCCGGCGACGACTTCGTTGCCTGGCAGGAGCACGGCGAAGACAAGACACATGCCGTAAGACGCGAGCAGGATCGGCTGCTCACGGCGCCTCGCCGCCACCTCCGTGACGAAGTGATAGAACGTGGTAGGCAGGAAGAGAATGAACAGATAACCGACCCGAACCAGCACGCTCGCAATGTGGGGATCGTGCGTCTGGAACAGCAAGGTCCATGTGCCCTGCCATGCAAAGGTTGTCGCGCACATCAACAGGAATGGCGCGGACAGACGCGTCACCCCTTGAGTGATCAGTACGTAAAGGCCGAACACCACGAACAGCGCAGACACAAAGGCGGTCGGAATGGCGTACATGTGGCTCGAGGTGTCTGGAAACGTTGGCCTATTGCGGCATTATTTCAGCGGAGTATGCGAACAGGCTAATCGCTCATGTGTGGGCCGGCTGATTCCGGCCACTGCGCCATTGTGAAAATGTCAGTGTATTCAGACCTACGTCGGTCGAATCTATTCTGGTCCAGCAATAAAACGCGTCGTCCCAACCCGGGATTGTTTGCGGCCTGACCGTTCTGAAATCCACGCCGGGGCGAAACGCCAGGTGTGGCCAGAAAACCGGCATAGCCTCGCGTACGGCCATCTGCTTCAACAGATCCGCCGGCCCGTTCTCATCCGCCACGATCTCCGCCTGCGAGATCCAGTCGTTCTCTGCCCACGCGAGGAAAACGCTCGGGTTGCCTGCACGGTCGAACATCAGGATCGTATTTTGTTCCGGACGCCAGTAGTACTCGACGATACCCTCGGCGGCAACCACCGTGTCGATCGCTTTTCTGGTTCGCGGGTCGCAATAGGTCATGCCGTTATCGCCCAGACCCAGCCAGCCTGCCTCTGAACAATGCCTGCTTCTGGCGTCTTTCAGAAAATGAACCAGGCGGTTGGCTGAATCGGCATCCGTCTTTCTCAGGTACAGATCGACAATGCCCGCATTGAAGGCCTTTACCGCGACGGTCTCATCCGCAACGCCGGTCAGAAGGACTTTCGCACAACGCACATTGGAGATGGACGAGAGGAATTCGACACCGCTCAGCCCAGGCATGTCGTAATCGACCACCACCGCGGCCACCTCTGCAAATCGCGAATCCCGGGCCAATACATCGCGCTCCGCCGAGCTTTCGACAAACCGCTCGAGACCTGTCTCAGTCAGACCGGCTGACGCCGGCGCGAACGCCAGCGAATTCTCGCGCGCATTGTTGCGGATGAAAGCGAGTGCGGTTTGAGGCCGCGTGAAAAACAGATTGGTGGAAATATCCGGAAAGAATCGGCGCAATGCATCGAGGTAGCTGTCGCTGTCGTCCACGAAAACGACGGATGCCGGATAGGAAACAGGAGGTCGAATAAAATTGTTCATGTCTTTTACGTGGAATATGTGGCGCGCCTCGCACCGGCTTACACGCCGGTTTCTCTCACATTGGCTCCCGGGCCGATTCCCGCTGAACCATATAGTACAAGGGTCTTTGCATGAACAGTGCAAACTTGCGCGGCCTTTCTGCCATAGTATGCAAATGGAATAAATTGATTTCGATTGGGTCGAGTCGAATCCGATCGAGTCGGTTAGTCTGCCGCAATCACGCAGAAGTTGCAGATGCCCGATTCAGGAATGGACTTCGCGGCGCGAGGCGATCGTGGCCGCGTTAACGGCAAGCCGTGACGCCGTCCACCGTCGTGCAGTGACGTATCGACCAATGGCTTTCACCCGTAAGCCCCGTGATCCCCGCGCTGCCGCCAATGCCGGGCCCACGAGGTTGAGGCCTGAAATGAAGGTCGATTCTCGATAAATCGTGCTGCGCCGGTGCCGCGGGTAGGGGCGAGACAGCCGCTATCGCGCGTTGCACCGCGGTGTCCCACGCCTGATTGCCGCTTGAGCGCAATGGCGCAATCGAGTCAACCGAACCGTCCGCGTTGAGCCGGATAGAAATAATCGCCTCCGGGTTGTCGGCAACGCTGCCTGACTCGACCAACAGATTGCTGGCCAAGGCGCAACCCACATAGCGGCGCCATTGCAATGCGGTGAGCTGATCGGGCGTGGGAGTCGGCTCGCCGCTGGCTGCCGCGCGCGCCAGGCAGCGACTGGATACGTCGGCTGCCGATGGCAACGGGGGACCGTTCTCACTTTCGGAACGGGTCGTCGTGCATGCCGCCAAAAGACATAGCGAACACAGCACGAATGAGACAAGAGCAGGCAGCCAGCGATTGTTGTTATTCATCTGCGATTCCACTTGTCAGGCATTCAGGGCGCCGGCTCGCGATCCCCGGGATCCGCGCGCCGGTCCCGAAGCTTACACCTGACCGCTCTCCTGCTCCTTGAGCCGCTTGCGGTGAGCCGCGACCTTCGCGCGATTGCCGCAGATTGCCATGCTGCACCACCGGCGCGCGTGACCACGCGTGTGATCCGCAAACATCAACGTGCACCTCGGGCCTTCGCACGCTTTCACGTACGTGAAATCCTCCTCGCATACCAGCCTCGCCAACACTTCGGCGATCGGCATCAGGAGCGACTCCGGCGATTGCCAGCGCCGGTTCGCGCGAAGCTCAAAACTCGTCGCACCGTCCGCCGCGTTCGTCACGATTTCTCCGTGCTGCTGGTCTTGCGCGAGCAACTGATTCAAAGGTCCGAGCTCACGCAGGTCTTTGGGAAGCAGAGGCCGCCCTTTCCTCTTCCGGACAAAAACCCTGAACCATTCGCGCAGTTCGCGCGCGCGCGCCGCAATCTCGTCGAGTTCGGCCGCCGTCGACTGGACCCGCATCGCCTCCAGGACCGTGCGCGGCACTAGCGCCGCCTGGTCCAGCCAGGCGAGCAGGCCCTCCCCGTCACTGATCCAGTCGACTGGCTCATCCACAGGCGTGGCGATCGAATTCAGGAAATCGAGGCCCGGTGCGTCGGCCACCAGTATCGCGGGGATCTCACGGTAGTCCATTTCTGATGATGAATATTAAGTGACGATGACCATATCGTAACCACTAAAAATGCACTTGACAAGTTACACAACTAGTTTGTAACCTGTAAATTCAGATTTATCAGGTTACATCGTAGGCGCCGCGCCGCGATGCATACGAGTCCGTCCAAGGAGCGAGAAATGTCGATTGGCAATGTGAGCGTGGTGCTGGTGCACGGCGCATGGGCAGAGGGTTCGAGTTGGAGCAAGGTGATCGAACGTCTGAAGGCAAATGGCATTCATGCGGTAGCGGCGCCGTTGCCGCTCAGCACGCTGCACGAAGACGTGGCCGCGCTTGATAGAACACTGGAGCGCATCGACGGTCCGGTTGTTGTCGCGGGGCATGCCTACGCTGGCGCAGTGATCGGCGCGACGCGCGCCGACAACGTCAAGGCGCTGGTCTACATCGCCGCGCTTGCGCCTGCCGAAGGCGAAGCGGTGAGCGATGTGTTCTATCGCGGGGAACCGCACCCGCTTGCGCCCAGGCTGGCGCCGGATCGACACGGCCAGATATGGCTACCCGAAGAAGCATTCGCGGCGGCGTTCGCACAGCATGCGAGCGCACAGGAGTTGGCCGTGCTTGGCGCGGTTCAACGTCCCATTTCGGTTGCGTGCATTGGCGAAGCGGTTGGGCGTCCACTCTGGAAGGACCGGCCGAGCTGGTTCCTGATCGCCGGGCAGGACCGGATGATCAATCCCGACACGCAACATTTCATGGCCCAGCGCATGAACGCACGCGTGCATTCACACGAGGTCGATCACACACCGATGGTTACTGCCCCTGATGTCGTTACCGATGTGATTGTGGAAGCGGTTCGGGCTGTTTGAGCCCCGCTTCATCTCGTTAGGATTACCTAAAATTTTTCACACTAGCAGGCGCTCCCCGCCTGCCCCCTGGAATCAGGAGTCAATCCATGTCATCCATTGCCAATCGTTTCGCCGACGTCAACGGCGTCAAGGTGTTCTACCGCGAAGCGGGTCGTTCGAACGCGCCGAAACTGCTGCTCCTCCACGGTTTTCCGAGTTCGAGCCACATGTTTCGCGACCTGATCCCCCTGCTTGCCGGGCACTTCCATATCGTCGCGCCCGATCTGCCAGGCTTTGGTCAGTCGGACATGCCGGAACGCAGTGCTTTTGCGTACACCTTCGACAACATCGCCAACGTGATCGAAGGCTTCACCGAGCAGATCGGTTTCGATCGTTTTGCCATGTACGTATTCGACTACGGCGCGCCGACCGGATTTCGGCTGGCGCTCAGGCACCCCGAGCGGATCGCCGCAATCATCTCGCAGAACGGTAACGCGTACGAAGAAGGCTTGAGCGACGGCTGGAATCCGATCCGCGCTTACTGGCAGGATCCATCGCATGCGAATCGCGAAGCGCTTCGCACCATGCTGACTCACGAAGCGACCCTGTGGCAGTACACGCATGGCGTACAGGACACGACTGCCGTGTCGCCAGACGGCTACTCACTTGACGAGTTCTATTTGAACCGGCCAGGTGCCGACGAGATCCAGCTCGATCTGTTCGGAGATTACCGGAACAATGTCGCTTTGTACCCGGCATTCCAGCAGTACTTCCGCACTCACCGGCCTCCCTTTCTTGCCGTGTGGGGGAAAAACGATCCGTTTTTCCTGCCGCCCGGCGCCGAGGCATTCAAACGCGATATACCGAACGCCGAAGTGCGTTTCTTCGACACGGGTCACTTCGCGCTAGAGACTCACGCGGCAGAGATCGCCGCGGCGATCTCCGGATTTCTTGTTCGCTGACCGGCAAACCCAGCATGGCGGTGGTCCATTGGATCACCGCTCAAGCAGCTCATCCACGCGTTAAAGGAGCAAGGAAATGTCCAGCAAGGTAGCTATCGTGACCGGCGCGAGCCAGGGTATCGGCCGGTCGACCGCCATCCGGTTAGCGCGAGATTTTGCGTCGGTCGTGCTGGTGGCGCGCAATCGCGAGAACCTCGCGCAGACCGCCGACGACGTCAGGAAGGCCGGCGCCGAACCGCTCGCGATCGACCTCAATCTGTCTGAACCGGAGGCCGCACAGCAGGTCGTCGACCAGACACTCGCGGCATTCGGGCGGATCGACGCATTGCTCAACATCGCGGGCGCGGTGCCGCAGATCGATGTCTTCGACATGACCGACGATCAATGGGACCGCGGCCTCGCGCTGAAGCTGCATGGCGCGCGGCGCCTGACGATTGCGGCGTGGCCGTCGTTGAAGAAAACCGCAGGATCGGTTGTATTCATGTCGGGCAACTCGGCCTTGTTTCCCAAGGCGCCGTATGCGGCCGTTGGCACGATCAACGCAGCGATTGTGGCGCTGGCGAAAGCCTTCTCTGACCGGGGGATTGCCGACGGTGTCCAGGTCAACAGCGTACTGCCCGGCCCGGTGATGACCGGTCGGCGGCAATCCTATCTGGAACATTGGGCGCCGCTCCACAACATGACAGTCGAAGAAGCCACGGCGCGGTTTCCTCTCGAAGCGGGAATCGCCCGGTATGGCACGGCCGAGGAGATTGCCGAACTGATGGCGTTCGTCGTGTCGCCCGCGGCTCACTGGATGACGGGCTCGACGTTGAGGATGGACGGTGGAGAGGTCAAGTCGATCTGAGGCAGGGGAGCGCTGTGACTGAGCGTAAGAGAAGAGGCGCACACCGCGGAGGCGCACACCCCGCAAACAGGCATGCGTCTTATCTCGCCTACAAGGCCGGCTTGAAGACCATCAGGTAATACACCACCGCCATCGCGACGAACGCCGGATACCCCAACCATTCCCAGTGCATCGCATAGCGCCAATACTGCGGCGGCAGCGCAGCCGCGCCGCTCGCATTCGCGCTTGCGGCGATCCTCGCCATCGCCAGTTGCAGCCATACGACCGGCAACCAGCATGCGCCCGCCACCAGATAGAGTCCGATCGCCGCGACGATCCACGATGTGCTCCACGACCAACCCGCGGTGTGCGCGAGCCACAAGCCGGACAGCGGTTGAAAAACGATCGCCGGCGTGGTGAACCAGAGGTCGGCCCGCACCACCAGTCGCGAAACAGTGGCGATCGCGGGCACACAACGCGTCCGGTTCGCAAAGTAGAGATAGAACGCCGTGCCAAAACCGGTTCCCACCAGCAGCACCGACGACATGATGTGCAGCGTCTTGATCGCCAGATAGAGGTTCATGACCGTGTTTCCTCACTAAAGAGAACGAGCAGCAAAGCCAGGATCGGCACATTCTTCAGGATCGGACCGAACGGATGCCACAGGAATTCGGGTAACGCCGCGGCGATGACGATCGAATACGCAGCGATCAGCCCTATCTGCATCGCCCAAAGACGCCGCCTCGGGCGAACCAGTGTGGCGACGCCAAAAACACAATCCAACGCCGCCGCCAGATAGAGTGCGGACAGCGCCGCGCCGCCGTGCAGATGCACGCGCGCGAGCAGTGCGAGACTCGCCGCTTGCGGATAGATGAAGGCGCTGCAGAGCGCCGTCCAGAGCCACACGATCGCCAGCGCACCACGCAGCAAGACGGGCCGCCACATCGCCAATGCCGCATGGCGTAACGGGATTGCCTCGGCTGGCGCGACAAAGGTTTCGAGGCCTGCGGGCGGACGCCCCAATACGTTCGTTGTCGACGCGACCGGCCCGGTGCTTCCCGCCTGGAGCATTCGCCAGGTGTCGCGTGTCAGCATGGAATGGGGCACGCGGTCGAGAAGTGCTGCACCTGCATCGATCAGGGTCGCCGGTATGCTGATGCACCATGCCGGAGGCAGCGCCATCGACGCGCGATAAGTCGCCAGCATCTGCCGATATTCAAGTTGCGTGCCCCCTACCAGATCGAGAACCGGCGCATCCGTAACGTCGGACTTCAGTAGCCGCACGACGATTTCGGCAAGCTCGTCCACGTGGATCGGCCGCATCAACTGATGGCCGCCTGCGGGCAGCGGATGAACCGGCAGGCTCGCGATGGCGCGAAAGAAGCGTGACGAAGAACCGGTCACTCCGTAGACCAGAGCGGGCCGGAGGATATGGTGCGTGACGGGCGACGATTGCAGGTACGCGTCGGCGGCCCGCTTACTGGCGAAGTAGTCCGTTTCACCAGTCTGCGCGCCAAGGGCAGATACCTGGACGATGCACCGCACGCCTGCACGTGATGCCGCTTCGAACAGTGCGATCGGCGCGCGGCGGTGGATGCGCTCGAAAGTCTGGTCGCCGCGTTCGATCAGGATACCGACCGCGTTGATCACGACGTCGATCGCGCATAACTTCGACAACCAATCGGACGGCTCAAGATCGGTCGTGTAGTCGACCGCGATTTCGTCTTCGCGCAGGGCGCATCTCACGCCTTTGAACACCCGATGCCCAGCCTTGGCGAGTGCCTCGCACAGCGCCCGGCCGATGAAGCCATTCGCACCGCAGACCAGAACATTCATACCGTGAACTCCATGACGGAAGCAGCACGGGATACGCTCGCTGAACACAGGTTCATTTTAATTCTTCCTGTTACTGTTATTTCTGTATAAACAGAAATAACCGATCAAAAAAATGGACGACGCTGTCGTCCGCGCCATCCCGCTAGTCTTTCGTGCGTCGTACCGTACGACTGATCTTCGCGCCCATGCCAAGCGTCTTCATCAACGTTTCGGGTTTCAAACGCAGCATCTCATCGGACCAGGTTGTGAGCGTTTCGAGAAACTTCAACGTCTCGCGAATGCGTTTTTCCGTGTCGCGGCTTTCTTGCGCCATCTCCGGACTGACCAGGCTATCGCGCAGCATAGTCAGCGTCGGATCGATCTCGCGTTGCCTGCGCCCTTCCACGATCAGCTTGAACAGTTCCCAGATATCCGTGGAGGTTTCGAAGTGATCGCGACGATCCCCCATCACGTGCACCACCTTGGCAAGGCGCCATGACTGGAGTTCTTTCAGACTCGTACTCACATTTGAGCGGGCAACACCGAGCGTATCGGCGATCTCGTCCGCCGCGATTGGGCGGCCGAGCAGATACAGCAGCGCGTGAATCTGCGCGACGGTGCGATTGACGCCCCAGCGCGAGCCCATTTCGCCCCAATGGAGAATGAATCGTTCGGCGATCGGTGTGAGTTCCATGTCAGCAACTTTATTTTCTTCAGTTATTTCTGTCAAGAGAGAAATAACGCTTGACGGCGGATTCGTATCGGCCCGATCAACCCCGTTTGCCCAGACAAAACGTGCACGCTAGAAATGGATCCGTGAATGGTTTCGACACCGGCTGCCAAGGCCCACAAATTTGTGTAAGCTCAACGTCGCTTTTATCGTCACGGACTTCGCGGCAATGCCCTCTTCCATCCGCAACTCGCTCCTCTGGATCTTCGACGCGTTCGAACGCGATTCAACCTATATCTGCAAGCGGATGTTCGGCAGCGACGCGGCCTATATCGACGGCCTGCTGTGCCTGATCGCAGCCGATCGCGACAAGCCCTGGAACGGACTGCTGGTATGCACCTCACAGGATCGGCACGCCACGCTCATCGAGGACATGCCCGCTTTGCGGCCGCATCCGGTACTCGGCAAATGGCTTTATGTGCCGCAAGACGACCCGGCGTTCGAACCCGTCGTGGAACGGATGACCGCGCTCGTGCTCGCCCGTGATCCGCGCATAGGCGTCGAGCCCAAGCCGCGCAAACGAAGCGGAAAATCCACGTTGCCAAAGACCTAAACAAAGACCTAAGCGTCGTTCGCTCGTACCGAACCAGTCAGCAAGCTGCACCGGGTGACACCCCGTCGTCGTCGCGAAAAGATCGCAATACGCGAGATTGCACCGAATGTTTTACGACAGGTTTGTGTCATCCGAACGACACCCACGGGCGGCACCATGTCAGTCTGGCTGCCCACGGGGTCGGTTCCCCATCTCCCCGCCCGCCGTGCATCGGCCAGATGCTCGATTCCAGATTCGCGCGCCACTGGGAGGCGCACGATGCACGGCGAAATACGTGTGCGTGCCCGCTTACGACATGCTTTCGATCGCCCGTGCTACCGCTGCAGTTCCACAAGGAGCAAGTTATGCATGATGTGGCAGATTCCGAGGGTTTGCGGCAGGCCAATGTGAAGTCGGTGCAGCAGTACATTGACGAACGTCCAATATGGCCCGACGGCACCCGTCTTCCAACGGTGCCGATGACAGGCATGCAATGGCGCATCTGGTCGCTCGCCGCAGCGGGAAAGTTCTTCGAAGGATTTGTTGTCTTCATGACCGGCGTGGCGCTCCCGCTGATCTCGCGGGAGTTCGGCATTGGTGCGGCGCAGAACGGCCTCATCAGCGCCGCCAGCCTGATGGGCATCCTGGTCGGCGCGGTGGGTCTGGGCGGCATGTCCGACTACTTCGGGCGCAAGCGGATGTTCATTGTCGAGATGATCATCTTCGTCGCGTTTCTGGTGCTGCTGGTCCTTTGCACCAACTTCACCTCGCTCGTGATCTGCCTGTTCGGACTCGGTGTGGCGCTCGGCTGCGACTATCCGACCGCGCATATGATCATCTCCGAAAGCATCCCCAGTAGCGCGCGCGGCAAACTGGTGCTGGCGGCGTTCGGCTTCCAGGCGCTCGGCGCACTGGGCGGCACGGCGGTCGGCTTTCTCGTCCTCTCGACGATCCCGACCCTCGACGCGTGGCGCTGGATGTACGGCACCGCGATTATCCCCGCGCTGGCGGTGACCATTGGCCGCTTCTTCATTACCGAAAGCCCGAGCTGGCTGCACATTCGCGGCGCGGTCGATCGCGCGGAAGCTGCTGCAAAACGCCTGCTGGTCCGTACACCGCAATATCCGACCAGCATCGCGCTATCGCGCGAACTCGACAATGCCGCCAGCGGCCACGGCGGCAAGCAGAGCTTTTTCGCGCTGTTCGCGAAGCGCAACCTGCGCGCCACGATTCTTGCCTCGATACCGTGGTTCCTGCAGGATCTCGGCACCTATGGCATCGGCATTTTCACGCCCACCATTCTCGCCGCGGCGTTCGGCAGCAAGCCTGACCAGGTGCGCAGCATCACCGATCTGATTCTCAACGACATCCTCGCCGCCAAAGGCGCGGCCCTGATCACGATGCTGCTGATCGTCGGCATCATTTTCGCCGTCATCCTCGCGGACAGGGTCGGGCGAATCTGGCTGCAAGTGATCGGCTTTATCGGCTGCGCGGCAGGTTTGCTGGTTGCTTCGTTCTCCGATGGTTTCGAAGGCTCCACCAAGACCGTGGTGATTTTTGCCGGCTTCATGCTGTTCAACTTCATGACCAACCTGGGGCCTAACGCGCAGACATATCTGCTGGCGGGCGAAGTGTTTCCGACCGCCATTCGCGGCACGGGTGCGGGCTTCGCCGCAGCGGTCGGCAAGATCGGTGCGGTCGCGACCGCCTTCCTGTTCCCGATTCTGCTGACAGGCATCGGCACCGGACCCCTTCTCTACATTCTCGTGGGCACGTCGCTTCTCGGCGCCGTGGTCACGTGGCTGTTCCGCATCGAAACCAATGGCGTGAGCCTTGACGAGATTGGACGCTAAGCGCGTTCGCACCCCGCCATGGCGCCTGCACACACCCGACGGATTCCCTGTATCGCGACGGAGACACGCATGACTGAGCAACACAAGAACCCGGTATTGCGCGCACGCTGGCGGCACATCGCCGCCGCGCCGCTGTGCGCCGCCGCGCTCACCTTGACGACGGGCCCGTTGGCCCATGCGCAGGACCTCACGCTGAGCGAAACCGGCTCGACCTTGCTGTACCCGTTGTTCACGACCTGGGTGGATGCGTACACCCAATCGCACCCCGGCATCCGGGTTACCACCGGCGCGACCGGCTCGGAAGCCGGTATCCAGCAGGCGCTCATGGGCAAGGTGCAGATCGGTGCGTCCGACGCCTATATGTCCGATGCCGATATGAGGCAGCACCCGCAGATCATCAACGTCCCACTCGCTATCGCCGCGCAGACGGTCAACTACAACCTGCCCGGCCTCAACGCGACGCATCTCAAGCTGGACGGCCCGGTACTCGCCGGCATCTACACCGGCGCGATCCGCAACTGGGATGCGCCGCAGATCGCGGCGCTCAACCCCGGCGTGGCCTTGCCCCATCACGCGATTGTGCCGATCCATCGGGCCGACGGCTCCGGCGATACGTTCGTGTTCACGCAATTCCTGTCGTTCTCGACACCGGCCTGGGAAAGCGACAAGGGCTACGGCACCAGCATCGCCTGGCCCGCTGTGCCGGGTAACGCAAGCGCGGTGGGCAATGCGGGCATGGTGCAGGCGCTGCAATCGACACCCTGGTCGCTCGGTTACGTCGGGGTCAGCTTCACCGACAAACTCGCCGCGGCAAAACTCGGTACCGCGGCGCTCAAGAATGGAGCAGGTGAATTCGTCTTGCCGAACAAGGACACGATCACGGCAGGCGCCGCCTCGCTCGGCCCGCGCACGCCGCCTGACGAACGTCTGAGCCTGGTGTTCGCGCCGGCGTCGGGCGCCTATCCCCTCGTCAATTACGAGTACGCGGTGGTGTCGGCGAAACAGGCCGACGCCGCGACCGCTACCGCGTTGCGCAGGTTTCTGCTCTGGACCATCGTGCCGTCGGAGACGAATGAGGCCTACCTCGATACGGTGCACTTCATTCCACTGCCGCCCCATACGTGGGAACTGAGCCAGGCGCAGATCCAGTCGATCAAATAGACCACGGTTGACGGCGCGGCCCGGCCACACGGGTACGTCGCCACGTCGCGCTCATCGGCTCAACGCGCAGCGCGAAGCTCGGCCGGCTCCAAGTAGAAATTCGTGTTTCCCGCGAGGCGCCCGATCATGAAGTCGATGAACGTCCGCACGCGCAGCGGCTGCTCGGTTCGGTGGCGATAGTAGATGTAGATGGCTTCACGCTGCGTGACGTGCTTGACGAGCAACGGAACGAGCTGGCCCCGCCTGATCGGCACGGTCGCCGAGAAGCTGCCGAGTTGGCCGATGGCAAGTCCGGCCAGCACGGCCTGGGTCTCCGCGTCCGTGTCGTTGACGCATAAGCTTGTTGCGATGTCGCGAAAGACGATCTCATCGCCGATCAGGAATTCCCACGGCGCCTGCTTGCCGGTATTCGCCCGCCGATAGCCGGTGCAGTGGTGTGCGTCGAGTTCGTCGATGGTCCGCGGCGCGCCATGCCGCTCGAGATAGGCGGGCGATGCGCAGACGATCAGTTGAATCGGCAGGAGCCGGCGCGCGATCGTGCCGCCCGAGGGCGGCGAGCCGCCACGAAAACCGACGTCGGCGCGATCGCTGACGAGGTCGGTGAAGAGGTCGTCGAACTGCACGTCCAACTGCACATTCGGGTGCAATTCGGCGAATTCCAGGAAATACGGCCACAGCACGGTCTGTCCCATGGCTCTTGGCGCGCTCACCCGCAGCGGGCCCGCAATCTCGTCTTTCGATCGCCGTGCGTCGTCGAGTGCCGAGGACAATACGGCCAGCGCAGGTTTCACGCTGTCCAGCAGCCCCTGCCCCTCCTCCGTCAGGCTCAACTTGCGTGTGGTTCGGTGGAAAAGCCGAACCCCCAGCTCCTTTTCCAGTTGCATCACCGCATGGCTCGCCGCCTGCGGCGAGATGCCCTGATCCACGGCGGCCTTGCGCAGGCTTCCCAGCGCTGCGGCCCGGACGAATATCGTGATCGCGCGAACTTCGTTCATGGCTAGTCGGATTAGGAAAGAAAAGTTGATTATCAGTCTACCAATCCATGGCTAGTTTGTGCCAATCGCCCCTCCTATGATTCGTTCACTTCCACTCGAAACGTAGGAGCAACACCATGGTCACCTCCGCAAACAACGGCTTCAAGCGCGTCTGGTTCATCACTGGCGCGTCGCGGGGCCTCGGCGCCCTGATCGCCCAGGCGGCTCTCGCTGACGGCAACGCGGTCGTTGCCACCGGCCGCAATGTCGCGGCGATCGCCGAGCGCTTCGGTGATTCGCCGGCACTGCTCCCGCTGGCGCTGGACGTCACCAATGAAACTCAGGCGAAAGCGGCGGTTCAGGCCGCGGTGGAACGATTCGGCCGTATCGACGTTCTGGTCAACAATGCGGGATTCGGTTTGCTTGGCGCAATCGAGGAGTCCAGCGACGCCGACGTGCGTCGCATGTACGACACCAACATCTTCGGCCTGCTGAACATCACGCGCGCCGTTTTGCCGGTGATGCGCGCGCAGCGGGCAGGTCACGTCATCAATATGTCGTCGATCGGCGGCTATCGATCCGCCGCCGGCTTCGGTGCGTATTGTTCGACCAAGTTCGCGGTGGAAGGCCTGACCGAGGCCTTGCACGCCGAACTCAAGCCGCTCGGCATTCACGCCACCGTCGTGGAGCCGGGATATTTCCGTACCGACTTCCTCGACGCGTCGTCGCTTGTGGTTGCCGGCAACGTGATCGCCGACTATGACGAGACGTCAGGCCATGTACGCCGGCTCGCGACCACCCTGAACCACAACCAGCCGGGCAACCCGGAGAAGCTCGCGCTCGCCATGGTCGAACTGGTCGATGCGCAAACGCCACCGCTGCGGCTGCCGCTTGGCACCGACACGCTGAAGGCCATCGCTGAGAAAAATGCCTACGTCGCCGAGGAAACCGACACCTGGAAGACGGTGTCGGCATCGACTGACTTTCCTGCCTGATGGCTGACTGATTGAGCGGCCTGATGGCGGTCTGATGGCGGGCCGTTAGCCGGCTGGGATCGACCGGGTCGGCGCTGAACGCCGGTTCAGCGCCGCCATGACCCGTGCGGCAACTCGACATCCCGTCGCGCCGCAGCCAATCCTTCCACGATGCCCGCCCGATCCAGCGGAATGCAATAAACCGGCTTCGCACGCTCGAAGCGCCAGCTATCGGCGAGCGTCCCGGCGTCGACCGGATCGAAGCCGAACTGGTCGAGCAGCCCGCTCACGACCTGTCTGGCCTGCGCATCATCGCCGGCCAGCGGCAGTGCCCGGCGGCCCGCCGCGCCGGGCGGCTTGCCGTCCGTTTCAAGGTCCTTTGCCAGGATCGCATTGAAGGCCTTGACCACCTTCGCGCCCGGCAACGCGGCGGCCAGCATCTGGCTGGTGGTCGTCGAACCGCTCTCGAGCGCCTCGATCCGGCCATCGCGGTCGGGATAGTGATTGGACGTATCGATCACGATCTTGCCGTCGAGCGCCGCAACCGGCAGCGCATCGAGGCTCCCGAACGGCACGGCGACGATCACCACGTCGCCGAACTTCGCCGCCTCTTCTGCCGTGCCGAGCGCACAGCCAAGCGCCGCGGCCGTGCTGGTCAGCGTCTGCGGACCACGGGAATTGCTGATCATGACTTCGTGACCCGCGTTTCTGGCGAGCGCCGCCATCGCGCGGCCGATAAAGCCGGCGCCGAGAATGCCTATCTTCATGTTTCACACTCCATGTCTATCTGAGGATCGCTCCGTTGAGCGCACGCCCATCGGTGAGAAGCACTATGATTCAAAACTTCAATCGGATAAACCTGCTAAATTCGACGGCTGTCGAAATCAGGAGTGGGGAATCATGGATCGCTTGACCAGCATGGCCGTGTTCGTGAAAACCGCGGACAGCGGTTCGTTCGCCGCGGCCGCGCTTGCCTTCGGCATCTCTTCGCAGATGGCCGGCAAGCATGTCAGCACGCTGGAGGAACGGGTCGGCGCGCGCTTGCTCAATCGCACCACGCGCCGCCAGAGCCTCACCGAGATCGGCCAGATCTTCTACGAACGCTGCAAGGCGCTGCTGGCGGATGCCGAAGCGGCCGAATCGGTCGCTCAGGAACTGTCGGCCTCGCCGCGCGGGCGTTTGCGCATCACCGCGCCGGTGACTTTCGGCACCTGCTGTCTCGCCCCCATGATCACGCGCTACCTGAAGGCGCATCCCGAGGTACGGGTCGAGTTGGCGCTGACCGACCGCTTTGTCGATCTGATCGACGAAGGCTACGAAGCCGCGATCCGGCTCGGCTCGCTGTCGGATTCGTCGTTGATCGCCCGGCCGTTGATGCCGTACCGGCTGGTCGCATGCGCGTCTCCCGGTTATCTGGCCGAGCACGGCGAGCCGGCTACACCGCAAGCGCTGGCGGCGCACGAGTGTCTGAGCTTCGTCTATACGAGCTTGCCGGTCGAAACCGAATGGCGTTTTGCCGACGCGCACGGCCAGCACGTGGTGCCGATCGCCGGCCGCTTTCAGGCCAACGACGTGAAAGCGCTGCTGGCCGCCGCGCTGCATGGCGGCGGCGTGATACTCGCGCCCGAAGTGGCGGTGAAAGACGAGCTAGCGGCGGGCCGGCTGGTGCGCCTGCTGAAGGACTACCAAGCGCCTTCGCGGCCCATGCATCTGGTCTTTCCGGCGAGCCGCGCCACCCCGAAACTGCGCGCGTTTATCGACCAGGTGGTGGCCGAATTCGGACCTCACACCGCATGAAATGGGCGGCTGACTATTCCCGGCAAGCACCCGGCAGGCACCCTGCTTCACCCGCCAATCTCCGCCGATTGACCGCTAGAATTGCCGGCTTTGCCCGCTTTGGGCGCGCGACAAGGCAAAATACGGGTTTGCGCGAGCGAAACGCACTACGACGCACCACAGCGCACCGCAAAACCGGATGAATCAGACCTCGGCGGCTTGCCTGCCGCCGACCCTCGCCATGACGCATGACGACGGCCCAGCACGCCAATCCGGCGCGCCGGGCCGGTCGCATGCGGCGCAGCCAGGACAGCTCGTCCTTTAACAGAGCCCCTCAGGAGCATTCATGACAGACTCGAACCCCTCTTTCCTCGGCAGGATTTCACTCGCCGTCGGTACGTTTTTCAGCATCCTCGGCGACGGTGAGTTCGCCGCCGGCGTGCTGCGCCTGCGCAATGGCAGTGCTGGCGCCGCTGGCAGCACCGCTGCCGCGCGCCCCGCACCGGCCCCCACGCCCGCTCCCGCCGCGGCGCCGGCCCCCGCGCCTCAGCCCGCGCCCACGCTGAAGGAAGCGAGCCCGGACGCCGCGCTCCAGTTGCTCGGCCTGCTGCAACGCGACGCGCGCTTCATCGATTTCGTCGAAGAAGACATCAAGAGCTATAGCGACGCCGACATTGGCGCCGCCGCCCGGCTCGTGCATGACGGTTGCCGCGCGACGCTGCGCGAGCATTTCACGATCCGTCCGGTGCGCGACGAGGCCGAGGGCAGCCGCGTGACGCTGGCCGAAGGCTTCGACGCCAGCTCGATTCGCCTGACCGGCAACGTCGTCGGCAAGGCGCCGTTTAACGGCAGCATCAGCCACCGCGGCTGGCGGGTCGACGAAGTGCGTCTGCCGAAGCTGACCGACAGCCACAATGCCAAGGTAATCGCACCGGCCGAGGTGGAGCTATGAGCGACGCGCGCTTCTCAATCGGCATCGATCTGGGCACGACGCACTGCGCGCTCTCCTACGTGGACACCACGGCCAGCGACGGCGAAAAGACCGCTCAGGGCGTGCTGCCGGTCGCTCAACTCACCGGCCCCGGCGCGATCGACAACCTCGATCTGCTGCCTTCGTTCCTCTACCTGCCGCATCCGGACGAACTCGCTTCAGGCGACCTGTACCTGCCGTGGACCGGCCAGCGCGAATTCGCAGTCGGCGAGTTTGCTCGCAACCGCGGCGCGGCCACGCCGATCCGGCTCGTGTCGAGCGCCAAGAGCTGGCTGTGCCATCCGGGCGTCGACCGTCGCGCGGCAATTCTGCCGAACGACGCGCCGCCCGAAGTCGCGCGCGTGTCGCCGCTCGAAAGCTCGGTGCGCTATCTGACGCATCTGCGCGAAGCGTGGGACCACGCGCATCCGGACGCGCCGTTCAGCCAGCAGGACATCACGGTGACGATCCCCGCGTCGTTCGATCCGGCCGCGCGCGAGCTGACCGCCGAAGCCGCCGAGGCCGCCGGTTACGGCCGCATGACGCTGCTCGAAGAACCACAAGCCGCGCTGTATAGCTGGATTCAGAAGAGCGGCGGCCAGTGGCGCAAGCAGGTCAGGGTCGGCGACATCATTCTCGTCGTCGATGTGGGTGGCGGCACGACCGACCTCTCGCTGATCGCCGTGATCGAGCGCGAAGGCAATCTCGAACTGCATCGCGTCGCGGTCGGCGAACACATCCTGCTGGGCGGCGACAACATGGACCTCGCGCTCGCCCACGTGGTCGCGCGCAAGCTCGCGGCGCTCGGGACCCAGGCCGACGCCTGGCAACTGCGCGCCCTCACCTATGCCTGCCGCGCGGCGAAAGAAACGCTACTGAGCGACCCGTCGACCGATACCGTGCCGCTCGTCGTGCCGAGCCGCGGCTCGAAGCTGATCGGCGGTTCGATCCGCACCGAACTCACGCGCGCGGAATTGACCCAGACGATCCTCGAAGGCTTCTTCCCGCAGGTGGAGAGCGCGGCGCGTCCGGTGAGCCGCGCGCGTGCCGGTCTGACGCAACTCGGCCTGCCGTATGCGCAGGACGCGGGCATCACGCGGCATCTGGCCGCCTTCCTCGGCCGTCAGGTGGGCGCGCTCGCCGAACTCGAAGGCTTGCGCGATATCGCCAGCGCCGAAGGCGCGAGCTTCCTGCACCCCACCGCGGTGCTCTTCAACGGTGGCGTGTTCAAGTCGCCGCTGCTGGTCGAGCGGATCATGGGCACGCTCAATGGCTGGCTCAGCGCCGAAAGCGCGCCGCAAGCGCGCCTGCTCGAAGGCGCCGATCTCGATCTCGCCGTTGCGCGTGGCGCGGCCTATTACGGCTATGTGCGGCGCGGCCAGGGCGTGCGCATTCGCGGCGGCACGGCGCGCGCGTACTACATCGCAATCGAATCGGCGATGCCCGCCGTCCCCGGTCTCGAGCCGCCGGTGCAGGCGTTGTGCCTCGCCCCGTTCGGCATGGAGGAAGGCACCGAGGCCGAATTGCCGGCGCAGGAGTTCGGGCTGGTGGTTGGCGAGCCGGTGCATTTCCGCTTCTTCGGATCGTCGGTGCGTCGTCAGGATCAGGTCGGCACGCTGCTCGACTTCTGGGGCCCCGAGGAATTGCAGGAACTCGATGAAATCCAGGCGACGCTGCCCTCCGCCGGCCGCACCGCCGGTGAGATCGTGCCGGTGAAACTGCATGCGCGCGTGACGGAAGCCGGCACGCTCGAACTCGAAGCCGTACCGCGCGGCACCGACGAGCGCTGGAAGGTCGAATTCGACGTGCGCGGCGGCGCCAATGCATGACGGCGATGAAGCGCTACAGCGTCGGGATTGATCTCGGCACCAGCAATACGGTGCTGGCCTACGCCGCGGCGGGCGATCCCGCGGCGGGCGATCCCGCAGCGGGTTCGCAGGAGATTCACGTCTTCGAGATCGAGCAGTTGGTGAGTCTCGGCGAAGTCGCCGCGCGGCCGCTGCTGCCTTCGGTGCGGTATCACGCGGCGCCGGGCGAGTTGAGCGCGGGCGATTTGCAGCTGCCGTGGCGTGCGGCGAATGGTTCGGACTGCGGCGCGCCCGGTCAGATCGATGAGGCAGATCAACCCGTCGTGATCGGCCGGCTCGCGCGCGCGCTCGGCGGCCAGGTGCCGGGACGACTGGTCGCGAGCGCGAAGAGCTGGCTGTCGCACGCCTCGGTGGACCGGGTCGCGCCGATCCTGCCATGGGGCGCCGCGGACGATGTCCGCAAGGTCTCGCCCGTCGAAGCCAGCGCGAGCTATCTGGCGCACGTGCGGGCGGCCTGGAATCAGCGCTTTCCGCACGCGCCGCTCGAAGCGCAGGACGTCGTGCTGACGGTGCCCGCGTCGTTCGACGAAGGCGCGCGGGCGTTGACCGTGGAAGCGGCGCGCATGGCGGGCCTGCCCACGCTAAGGCTGCTGGAAGAACCGCAGGCCGCGTTCTACGACTGGCTGTTTCATCATCGCGAGCGCCTTGCAACTGAGCTGTCGGGCACCCGGCTCGTGCTGATCTGCGATGTGGGCGGCGGCACGACCGACCTCACGCTGATCGAAGTCGGCATGCGCGACGGTGAGCCGGCGCTCACGCGCATCGGCGTGGGCAACCATCTGATGCTCGGCGGCGACAACATGGATCTCGCGCTCGCGCACCGGGTCGAGGCGCGTTTGCCTCAGGCGGGCAACGAGCGCACGCGTTTGTCGGCGGCGAACCTGTCGCAACTGGTCGAGCGTTGCCGCGCCGCGAAGGAACAACTGCTCGGTCCGGACGCACCGGAGTCCGCTTCGATCACACTGCTCGGTGCGGGCTCGAAGCTGATCGGCGGCGCGCGCACGGTGCAGGTCACGCGTGAGGAAGTCGAGCAGATCATCGTCGACGGATTCTTTCCCGTGGTGGCATCGCATGAACGGCCCGGAAGACCGCGCGGCGCGATCGTCGAATTCGGCCTGCCCTATGCCACCGATGCCGCGGTCACGCGTCATATCGCGGCGTTTCTAAGCCGCTTCGCGGCACAGTCGCGTCAGGCGTTGGGTTCTGCTTCGGATTCCTCCGCACTTTCTTCCACTACGGGCGAAGCTCAGGACGCGTCTTTGCCGATTCCCGACACGCTGCTGCTGAACGGCGGCGTGTTTCGCGCCGAGGCGCTCACGCAGCGTCTCGCCAGCACCTTGGGCGCATGGCGCGGTGAGCCGCTCAACGTTCTGCACAACGACAATCCCGACGTCGCCGTGGCGCGCGGCGCGGTCGCGTATGCGCTCGCCCGCAAGGGCCAGGCGCCGAAAATCGGTGGCGGTTCGGCACGCAGTTATTTCCTCGTACTGGACGAAAGCGGTGACGGCGAACGCGGCATCTGTCTGCTGCCGCGCGGCACCGAAGAAGGCCACGAGATCCGGATCGAAGACCGCACGTTCGCGCTGCGTCTCGGGCACCCGGTGCGCTTTCACCTGGCCTCTTCAAGCGCGGACACGGTCTATCGTCCCGGCGAATTGATCGATCTCACACAAAGCGATTTCGTTCGACTGCCCCCCATCGCGACGATCGTGCAAGCGCGGGGCGCGAGCACGGCGCGCGGCGAAACCGCGGTACAGATCGCCACCGCCCTGACCGAAGTGGGCACCCTCGACGTGCACTGCATCGAACTCGACAATCCGGCGCAGCGCTGGCTGCTCGAATTCCAGGTGCGCCGTGAATCTGCCCAGGTGAACCTGTCTACGGACCCCGCACAAAACCGCCACCCCGCGCTCGACGAAGCGATCGACCATATCGACCGATGCTTCGGCTCCCGCGCGCAAAAAGTCGACCCCAAGGAAGTCAAACGCCTGCGCTCGCAGCTCGAACAACTCCTCGGCCCGCGCGAAGCCTGGAACAGCGCGCTGCTGCGCGAGCTGTTCGGTGCGCTGTGGGAACGCGCGCGCCGCCGGCGGCGCTCTGCGGACCACGAACGCCTGTGGCTCAATCTGGCCGGCTATTGCGTACGGCCGGGTTTCGGCTATCCGCTCGACGAGTGGCGCGTCGAACAACTCTGGCCGCTGTTCGACGACGGTATCCAGTACGTCAACGACAGCCAGGTCTGGTCGGAATGGTGGACGCTGTGGCGGCGCGCGGCGGGCGGCCTCGACGAAAGCGCGCAACTGCGTGTGCTCGACGCAATGGCCTATCTGCAAACAGCCGCACAATCGCGCCACAAACTACCGTTCGACGTGTCGAAAACCGGCTTCACCGACATGGTCCGGCTAAGCGCGTCGCTCGAACGAATTCCGGTCGAACGCAAGATCGAGCTTGGCGAATCGGTGCTCACGCGATTGAAGAAGCCCGCGGAAAATCATCAAAGCTGGTGGGCGGTCGGCCGCATCGGTGCACGTCGGCCGTTCTATGGCAGCGCGCATAGCGTCGTGCCGCCGGACATCGCGGCACCATGGCTGAACGCACTCCTCGCGCTCGACTGGAAGAAGATCGACCCTGCGGCATTTGCCGCCGTGCAGATCGCCCGGATGACCGGCGACCGTTCGCGCGACCTGCCCGAAGCGTTGCGCCATACCGTGGTGCGCAGGCTCGAAGCGGCCAATGCGCCGCACGCGTGGATCAGGATGGTCAGCGAGACCGTGGAGCTCGACGACGCCGATGAAGGTCGCGTGTTCGGCGAATCGCTGCCCGCGGGGCTGAAGCTGATCGCGGCAACACCCTGACGAACCCGTCTCAACGAATACGTATTTCGCATCGACATGATCAATCTGTTTCAGGCCATGCAGGCCTTCGTCAAGGTTGCCGACGCGGGCAGTTTCGCACAAGCCGCGGAGCAACTCGGTGTCGCGACCTCGGTCGTGACGCGCCATGTGTCGAGCCTTGAAAAACACCTCGGCATCCGGCTGCTTCAGCGCACCACGCGCAAGGTCGTGCTGACCGAAGCCGGCGCCGATTATGTCGACGGCTGCCGGGTTGTGCTGGCCGAACTCGAAGAGGTCGAATCGCGCGCCACGACGACCTCGAAGGAAGTGGCGGGCGATCTGCGGATCGTGGCATTGGGCAGCTTCTCGCTGTTCCGGCTCACGCCACTTTTTGCGGAGTACCAGGCAAAATTTCCCCACGTGAATCTGCGTGTCACGCTCACCGAAAAACGCGTCGATCTGCTGGAAGGCGGCTTCGACGTAGGTATCGTGACCGAGCACATGATCCGTTCCGAATCACTGGTGGTGCGCCGTCTCATCAACTCGCACGTGGTGCCGGTGGCAGCGGCCGCCTATCTGGCCGAGGCCGGTTATCCCGCCACCCCGGCTGATCTCGCACGGCACCGGGTGATCGCCGCATCGCTCGACGCCAGTCCGCAGACCTGGGTATTCAGAAACGATCACCATGGCAATGACAACAGCAGCGGTAGCGAGGAAAGCGTCACGCTCGACGCGTCGTTCACGGTCAATAGCATGATCATGCAGAAGCAGGCGACGCTCGGCGCAATGGGCATCGCATTGCTTCCGCTCGAAATGGTCAGCGATGAGTTGCGCGCCGGCACCCTTGTACACATTCTCGGCGAATACGCGGTGCTCAATGGCGACGTCGCGGTCTCGCTCGTTTATCCGAGCCGCGAATTCGTGCCGCGCAAGATCCGCGAATTCATCGATCTCGCCGTCGGCTATTTCGAGTGACATTACATAAGTAAAAATTCGACATGCCAGATTGAAAGCCCAGGTACCGCTTTGCGCCTCGGTAAAAAATTCGCACAAGAACATTGCGCACCCTCGTCTCATTGACTAGGATTGTTCGCGCGAACAAGCACTCGCGGAAAGTAAAAGCCCCCTAGGCGCCAATCGCCAATGGGACGTCTGGAAAACATGGAGGATGTTCTGTGTCCGACGAAAATAATCAGGCTTCCGCATCAAAACGCCGAGGATTTCTAAAGGGTGTCGTTTCAGTAGGCATTGCAAGCGGAATGGGCACCGTTGCCGGAGAGGCGCTGGCACAAACCGCAGCCGGCCCAACCGCTACCGGCATCGGCTCCAAGGCCCCCACGAAGGCCACCCGCGAGGCCAACGCGGTTTATGCGAATCAGCTCGCATTCAACGACACACAAGACTTCCAGGACGCCAGCCGCGGGCTCATCGCCACCTTGCCGGAGGGCGTGATCCCCAGCTCAAAAGGCGGCGCGGCGTGGGACCTCGGGCAGTTTGCTTTTGTTCAGGGCGGCCCGGAAAACAACTCGCCCGATTCCGTGAACCCCAGCCTGTGGCGCAACGCCAAGCTGAATATGAATCACGGTCTGTTCGAAGTGGTCGACGGCATCTGGCAGGTGCGTGGCTACGATCTTTCGGTGATGAGCATCATCCGCGGCGACACGGGCTGGATCGTGATCGACCCACTGATGACAGCCGACGTATCAAGCGTGGTGTGGAAGCAATTAGTCATTCCGCATATCGGCGACAAGCCGATCACTCACGTTATCTACACGCATAGCCACGCTGACCACTACGGCGGCATCCGCGGCATTGTCGACGAAGCCGATCTGAAATCGGGCAAGGTCAAGATCTACGCGCCGGCCGGTTTCACCGAGGCCGCTGTGGGCGAGAACGTGATTGCCGGCAATGCGATGAGCCGGCGCGCGGCCTACATGTACGGCAATCTGCTGCCGCGCGGTCCCGCGGGCGTGGTGGATGCCGGACTCGGCAAGACCACGTCGATCGGCGCGATCACGCTACTCACGCCAACCGACTTTGCCACCACGACCGGGCAAAAACTCGTGATGGACGGCGTCGAGATGATCGTCATCATGGCGCCGGAGTCCGAAGCGCCGTCGGAATTCATGTTCTACATTCCGAAGTACAAGGCGTTCTGCGCCGCCGAGGACGCGACCCATACGCTGCACAACCTCTACACGCTGCGCGGCGCCAAGGTGCGCGACGCGCTGTTGTGGTCGAAGTATCTGCAGGCCGCTATCGACATGTTCGGCAGCGACATGCAGGTGCTATTCGCTTCGCATTACTGGCCGACCTGGGGCAACGAGCGGATCATCGCGTTCCTGAAAGCACAGCGCGACATGTACCGCTATCTCCACGACCAGACCATGCGTCTCGCCAACACGGGCTATACGCCGCTGGAAATTGCGGACTCGTTGCGCTTGCCCGATTCACTGGCGCGGCAATGGTATTGCCGCAGTTACTACGGCACGGTGTTTCACGACCTCGTGGCGCAATACAACTTGCGGCTCGGCTTCTTCGACGGCGTGCCGGCGAATCTGCACCGCTTGCCGCCGGTCGAGAACGGCAAGCATTACGTCGAGTTCATGGGTGGCTCGGCCGCCGTGCTGCGCAAAGCGCAAGCGTATTACGACAAGGGCGAGTATCGCTGGGTGGCGGAAGTGGTGAACCATGTCGTGTTCGCCGAACCGCAGAACGTGGCCGCCAAACATATGCTGGCCGACGCCTACGAGCAGATGGGTTACCAGTCGGAAGCGTCGAGCTGGCGCAACTTCTATCTGACCGGCGCCATGGAATTGCGCAACGGCGTGCACAAGGTGCCGTTCGGCAGTTCGCAAAGCCCCGACACGATCAAGGCGATGCCGCTCGAGATGTTCCTCGACTATCAGGGCGTCCGGCTGAACGCCGAACGGGCAGCCGGCAAGACCATTTCGTTTAACTTCGTAATGACCGATACGAAGGAAAACTATCTGGTCGGTGTCGAGAACTCCGCGCTTCACTATTCGAAAGGCCAGACTTCGAATACCGCGGATGCCACCGTCACCATGACGCGCTCGGATCTGAACGACGTCATGATGGGCAACGCCACGATGGAAAAACTCGTCATGAGCGGCAAGGCGAAACTGAGTGGCGATACGAAGAAACTCGGCGAATTCGTGTCGTGGCTCGACAACTTAGACTTCTGGTTCAACATCGTCACGCCCTGAACCCACACCGCATCTGACTACAGGACGAACCCGGCAATGTGCGCTATCTGCGAACTGAAGCTCGAATTCAACGTCGACCATCCGCTGGCCCTCTCGGTGGCGGTGGCGACGCGTAACGCCATCGACGCGGGCACGCTGCCGGAAAGCCTGCTGGATGGCGCCTTGAGCAATGCGAAGATGCGCGCGGCCGCAGTCGACGCGCTACAGGGCTTGACCGCCCGGCTCGAAGCATCGAAACCGGCCAGCGAGTTGCTGGCGCTGCCGGATTTCTACGTGCTGCTGATCGAAATCGGGACGTGGGGATTTTTTCACGCTACCGGGCGCGGCTTCGATCCGGACATTACGCCCGAGGCGCCCGATGTGACGTCGGATAATCAGGCCGACCGCGATGTCGTATTCGTGACGTCGGAAACGACATTGCGAGCCGTGCTCGATGGGCGGCTGTCAATCGACGCGGCGTTTGCCGGCGATCTGGTCATGCTCGATGCAGGGGTGGAGCACACGGCGCAGCTTCGCGCCGTGCTGAACGATGCGCTGAACGACACGCTGGCGGCGCAAGCAATCCTACTCGACCCGCTCGCATTTCTGCCCGGATGACGGCGACAGCGCCGCGGATTGCGGCGCGCTGTCTAGCCGGACTCGTTGCCTGTCCAGACGCTGCGAACGCTGCCCCGCCATCGCGTCGAGAACGAGGCCGGCCAATACGATCGCAGCGCCCACAACTTGCACGCCGTTAGCGCGCGCCGCCGCTCGCGATCAGGCTTTCGCCGGTCAACCAGCGCGAGTCGTCGGAGGCGAGGAACACGGCGACGTCCGCGATATCTTCAGGCTGACCGATGCGGCCAAGCGGGGTCGTGCTGATTGCCCACGCCTCGAAATCCGAGCCGATAAAGCCGGCGCTATGCGTGCCTTCCGTTTCCACCATGCCGGGATTCACGGAGTTGACGCGAATCTTGCGCGGACCGAGTTCACGGGCGAGCACGCCGGTGATGGCATCCACCGCGCCCTTGGTGGCGGTATAGACCACGGTGCCCGGCGGCGTGATGCGGCTGACGACCGAACTGACGTTCACAATGCTGCCGCCTTCGCCCAGATGCTTCGCCGCCGCTTGCGTGACCAGCAGCAGACCCAGCACGTTCACATTGAAGTGTTTATGGAAGTGCGCTTCGGTGATCTCTTCGATCGGCGCCATCTCGTACACGCCGGAATTGTTGACGAGAATGTCGAGACGCCCATACGTTTCCACTGCCGTATCGACGATACCTTGCGCGTCGGCCGCCTTGGATACGTCGCCTGCCACGGCCACCGCCTTGCCGCCCGCCGCTGCGATGGCGGCGACCACCTCGTCCGCGCCCGCCTTACTGGACGCGTAGTTCACCACCACCGACGCGCCCTGCGCCGCCAATGCCTTCGCAATCGCCGCGCCAATACCTTTCGATGCGCCCGTTACAACCGCAACCTTACCTGTGAGCTTGCTCATGATCGTGTGTCCTTTGGATTGAGTTCGCGCCGACGCGCCGTCGCGAAGATTCGCGACGCTGGCGTCGATGAAGCTGGAAATGCAGTGGCGCTGTCACTGGAGCCAATGTAGACACACAGGCCGTAGGGATAAAGCGGCTGAAGGCGAATAGATACGTCGGATGAGCCGAACAATCGGAACCTGCGGAACTAGCGGAACAAGCGGAACAAGCGGGGCAAGAACACTAGGCGGCACGGTCGCGGCCCGCCGTTATGAACCGGCCGCTGAACCTGCCCGCTCACCTCACCGCTTCGACGTAAATCCCCCGAAGAATGATTGCGCGTTCGCGTCGAGTGTCTCGACGTGATACCCGCCTTCCTGCACGATCAGGGTCGGCAGTTTCAGCGCACCGAGCCGGCCGCCGAGTTGGCCGAAACCCTCCGTCGTCACGGCGACCTGGGATTGCGGATCGTCTTTATAGATATCGAAACCCAGCGCCACGACCAATGCGTCCGGCTGAAAACGGGCGACCACGCGCAGCGCCGCGTCGAGTTGCTCGAAGAACACCGCTTCTGACGAACCATGCGGCATGGGCAGATTGACGTTGTAGCCCTCGCCTTTTTCCGCGCCACGCTCGTCTTCGAAACCGGCTACGACGGGATAGAAATTGGTGGGGTCGCCATGGATCGACACGTACAACACGTCGTCGCGGCCGTAGAAAATCTCCTGAATGCCCTGGCCATGGTGCATGTCCGTATCGAGAATCGCCACGCGCCCATACTTTTGCCGCAACGCTTGCGCAGCAATCGCAGCATTGTTCAGATAGCAGAAACCGCCTGCCGCTTCGGCGCGTGCATGATGGCCCGGCGGCCGGCATAACGCGTACGCATCAGCCGCGCCGTCGAGAATCGCCTGTGCGCCGGCCAGCGCGCTTTGCGCGGACCAGTATGCCGATTCGTAAGTATCCGCGCCGATCGGGCAACTGCCGTCGGCGAGATAGCGGGCCGCTTGCGCGAGCACGCCACGCAAGGGATTATTTTCGCGGATGTACACGTTCGACATCACCTCGTCGCCCCATTCCGCCGGAATCTTCTTCCACTCGCGGTGCGCTTCTTCGAGAAAACGCAGGTAGTTCATCCCATGCACCGCGGCGAGCGGCGCGGCGCCGAAATCCGCCGGTTCCTGCACGTCAAAGCCGAGCTTCTTCACGGCTTCGACGAGTCGCAACGCACGCTCGGGCACTTCCTGCGGCGTGCGCATCTGACCACGCGACAGATAGCTGCGCGGATGGTGCTTTAACTGCGCCGGATGAAAAAAAGTCTGCATAGTCCAGTTCCTTGGCTTCAGGCACAGGCCGGTGCGACTATCATCGCACGCGCCGGCAAGCCCTTTGATCTCTCTGTGATTCAGCGTGCCGGCAGTGCTTCAGGCGCATCGGCACGACGGTGTTTCAGCGCATCCAGTCCGGCGACGCACGACAATGAAATGCCCGCGAGGCACGTGTAAAACACCGCAAGCGGCCACCATTGCCCGACGAATTTGTGGGCGAGCCATGTCCCCGCCAGCGGCGTCAGGCCACCGGCAATCGCGCCGCACACCTGGTACGAAAGCGAGATCGCGGAGTAACGCACGCGCACCGGAAACACACCGCTGACAAAGCCCGCGATCACCGAATAGAAACTCGCC
This sequence comes from Paraburkholderia fungorum, assembly GCF_046026025.1. Lineage (GTDB taxonomy): Bacteria > Pseudomonadota > Gammaproteobacteria > Burkholderiales > Burkholderiaceae > Paraburkholderia > Paraburkholderia fungorum_E. The sequence goes on from NZ_JAQQFL010000043.1 coordinate 38,017, forward strand.
ATGCACACCACCGCCAGTGCGATGCCGACAATCATCGACAACCGGTTGCCGCTCTGCACGAGTGTGAACATCGGATACGGCGAGAGCATCGCGGCGAACGCGGCCAGCTTCAGGAAACGCGCGCCGCCGAGCTTTTCAGCGAGCCACGCAGCGAGCGGTTGCGACAGAAACTGGATGATCGCGACCGCGAACAGGCAATCGAGAATCAGCGACTTCGACACGCCGAGGTTCTGCGTGGTGTACGAAATCATGAAGGTGTTGGTGAAATACACGCCCGCAATACCGATCGTATTCGCGCCGATGCACAGCGCCACGAGCGCGCCGGAAGAACGGAACACTTCGGCAATCGGCAATTCGACGGTGCGCTTCGCGTCTTTCTCGCGCTGGAATTCCGGCGATTCGTTCACCCCCATGCGGATAAAGATGCCGACCGCGAGCAGCACCGCGCTCGCCAGAAACGGCAGACGCCAGCCATACGCGATGAAGTCGTCGTGCGGCATCGACGTGACCGCGCGAAAGGCGATCAGCGAGAGAATCAATCCGGCCGGGCTGCCCAATTGCGCGAACGAAGCGAAGAAGGTGCGCCGCCCCTGCGGCGCATGTTCACCGGCCATCAGCACGGCGCCGCCCCACTCACCGCCCACCGCCACGCCTTGCACCACACGCAGCAGCACCAGCAGCACGGGCGCAAGCAGGCCGACCTTCGTATAGGCCGGCAGCAGGCCGACGCACACGGTGGCGACGCCCATCATCATCAGCGTGGTCATCAGCGCCTTCTTGCGGCCGATGCGGTCGCCCAGGTGGCCGAAAATCACGCCGCCCAGCGGCCGTGCAAAGAAGCCGACCGCGAAGGTCGCAAACGACGCCATCGTGCTGACAAACGGATCGTGCGAGGGAAAGTACAACTCGCCGAACACCAGCGCGGCGGCGGTGGCGTAGATGTAGAAGTCATACCACTCGATCATCGTGCCGATAAAAGCGGCGCTGGCCGCCCGTACGGGCTGACGGGTGGCGGGAGGTGAAGCGTTCATGGCGGCTCCTCAGTCGCGATGCCTGACATCAGGGCATCTTGTTGAGGTGTTTTATCGCCAGCCATAAAACATTAGTCAAATTTCGGCTTATTATCTCAACTATAAATGTAGCTAATGTCGGAGGCGATGGTATGACTCAGTTGCGCGCGGACGTCACGCGCTTTTTGAATGACAGGCTCGACTGGAACCTGCTGCGCACGTTTCTCGTGATCATGCAGGAGCGCAGTGTCAGCCGTGCCGCAGCCCGTTTGCACCTGACGCAACCCGCGGTCAGCCAGGCGCTCAAACGGCTCGAAGACACGCTTGGACGCAACCTGATCCAGCGCCGCGGCCCGCACTTCGAACCCACCCGTGCCGGCGAGGAGGTGTACCGGATCGCCAGCGATATTTACGGCCACATGTCGCGGCTCGAAACCGAACTCGACGACCGCAGCGACGACATCACCGGGTCGATCCGGCTCCTGACCGTGAGCCGGATCGACTCCGGCGTCTACGACGAATTCCTCGCGGAATTCCACAAGACCTATCCGCGCGTGGATTTGCAGATCGAAGTCATGCGCTCGTCGGACATCATCTCGTCGTTGCTGCAGAAAACGGCCACGGCCGGCCTCGGTCTATGCCGAACGCCCGTCGACAAACTCGAGCAGCGCTGTTTTCTGCGGCAACGGTATGCGCTTTTTTGCGGGCGGCATCATCGGCTGTTCGGACGGCATGCCCTGTCGGTCGATCAGTTGCTGGCCGAAAACTTCGTGTCGTTCACCAGCGACCAGATCGGCGACAGCCTCTCGCCGCTCACCGTGTTTCGCGATCAACGCGGCTTTACCGGCCGCATCGTGGCGGCCTCTCCGAGCCTCGACGAAGTACGCCGGCTGATCTTCGCCGGCTATGGCATCGGCTGCCTGCCCGAACACATCGTGCGCGACGATCTCGCGCAACAACGGCTGTGGCGCCTGCCGCCCGAAGAGGGTCTGGTCGACGTCGACATCGATCTGCTGTGGCTGCGCGCGCGCAAAATGAACGCTGCCGAGCAGGCGTTTCTCGACGGTATGGAACGCACGATGCAACGCTACGCGTTACCCGAGCGGCTTGCGCCGCGTTGACTGAGGATGGGCCGCGCGGCTCGCCGATTGCCGCGTTTTGCGGATGAATGCGATCTGCGCGGCCACACTGGCCAGCACCGCCAGGGCCCCCAAGGTATCCAGAATAGTCGGCCACACGATTCAACCCTCCCTGCTTCACTTTCGCCACACTGTAATCAAACGAATGCGCGCACCAGCAACTGAATGCCCAGGCCGAGCAGACAGATAAAAAACCAGCGCCGGAAGGTCGCCGGACTAATGTGCCCGCGCACCCGCTGCCCGATCCACATCCCGAGCAATGCGGGCACCACGGCGCACAGCGATTCGCCCAGGTCATCGATCGCGAATGCATGCTCGCGCGCCAGTCCGAGGGCGAGCGCGATGGTGGACACGGTGAAGGACAGACCGAGCGCCTGAACCAGATCCTCTTTTTTTAACGTCAGCCCCTGAAGGTAAGACACCGCCGGCACGACGAATACCCCCGTGCCGCCCGTGATCGCGCCGGTGACCACGCCGACCGCCGGCGAGAGCCAGCGCTCGTGCCGCGCCGGCACCGAGAAGCGCCACGCCAGCAGTCCGGCCACCGCATACAGCGTCAACGCGGCGCCCAGGCCGGCCACGGCCCACGCGCCACCGCCGCCGGCAATGAACGACGCTGCCGCGAGCGTGCCCGCGACAATGCCCACCATCATCAGCCACAGGCGCTTGACCAGCGCCCGCACGCTGGGCCCCGCGAACAGTTGCCAGACGTTGGTCACGAACGACGGCAGCAGCAGCATCGCGGCGGCCTGCGCCGGCAGCATCAGCGTGCCGAGCACGCCCATGGCGACGGTTGGCAGGCCCATGCCGGTCACGCCCTTGACGAAGCCGGCCACCACGAACGTCACGGCAACCACGCTCGCGCGCATAGCAAACGAAGAGATCATCGGGATGGTGTTCTGAATGTCATGTCCGGATTTTCGATTGCCAGAGCGCCGCCCACAATGCGTAAGATACGTACTGTGACTTAGGCTATAACTAAGGCTAACGCTGAGGCTCAAACCCGGCCACGATAACAACGCCAACTACTAAGCCAACTACTACGCCAACCCGAATCCCACGCCATGCGCTTCGACCTGATCGACCTCCGCCTTTTCCTTCACATCCTTGAAACCGGCAGCATCACGCATGGCGCGGCCCGCGCGAACATGTCGCTGCCGTCGGCCAGCGCACGTTTGCGCGGCATGGAAGAAGCCTTGGGTGAGCCGTTGCTGGAACGAGGCCGGCGCGGCGTGGAATCGACGGCGACCGGCGATACGCTTGCGCATCACGCGCGACTCGTGCTCGGCCAGATCGACCGGATGCAGGGCGAACTCGGCGAACATCAGGCCGGGCGCAAAGCGTGCATCCGTCTGTGGACCAATACCGCCGCGATCACCGAGTTTCTGCCGTCCACGATCGGCCTGTTTTTGCGCGATCACCCCAACGTACAGATCGATCTGAAGGAACGGCAAAGCAGCGAAACGGTAAAAGCGGTACTGGCCGGCGCGGCGGAGATCGGCATCATCTCGGACGCCGTCGAACACGGCGCGTTGCAGACGCTGCCCTTCGCCGTCGACACACTCGTGCTGATCGCGAGCCGTGACGATCCGCTGGCCGCGCGCCGTCGCGTGACGCTGGCGGAAGTGGCCGAGCGTGAATTCATTGGCTTGAGCACGGGCAGTGCGTTGCACGCCTACCTTGGCGAACGTGCATTGCTTGCCGGGCAAGCACTCAGCGTCCGCGCGCATATGCGAACCTTCGAAAGCGTCTGCTGCATGGTCGAACAAGGCGCGGGCATCGCCATCGTGCCGGCCACTGCCGCGAAACGCTATCGCGGCACGCCGGGCATTCGCACGATCGAACTGACGGACACGTGGGCCACGCGGCAGTTGCTGATCTGCATGCGCGACCTGAATGCGCTGAAACGGCCGGAAAAAGCGCTGGTGCGGCACCTGGCGGGTGTCCGGGAATGACGAGGGGGCATGGCCGGCACCGAATTATCAATCGTACTTATTCAACAACCGATTTTTAATCGATTTGCCTGATTACCGGTGGTTTCTTATCCTTGATGCACAACCGGACGCCGCGCAATGCATGGAGCGTCCGCGCTGCCCCTCACTGTCCCCGCTCATTTTGCCGGCAAGATCATGGAAAGAACCACCTTAAGCGTACGCGTCGAGAGCGTGCGTGACGAAGCGCACGGCGTGCGCTCGTTCAGCGTATCGCGTCTGGACGGACAAGCGTTCGCGCGCTACGAACCCGGCGCGCATATCGACGTCACCGGACCGTCCGGGCTCACGCGGCAATACTCGCTATGCGGCGACCCGGATCAACACGAAACGCACCTGTTTGCGGTCAAGCGTGAAGAAGCGTCGCGCGGCGGCTCGCGCTCGCTGCACGACGACGTGACGGTGGGCTGTGAATTGACGATCGGCGCGCCGCGCAATCTGTTTCAACTCGCGTCCGGCGCGCGTGAACACATTCTGATTGCCGCCGGCATTGGCGTGACCCCGCTATTGAGCATGGCATACCGGTTGCTCAAGCAGGAGCAGCGCTTCGTGCTGCATTATTTCGCACGCAGTGCGGAGCACGCGGCGTTCTTGCCATTGCTGTCGCGCGCACCGTTCAGCGATTTCGTGCGGCTTCATTTCGGCGTCGAGCGGGAGCAGCTCGACACGGTGCTGGCCGGCTGCGTGGCGAATGCGAGCGAAGGTTCGCACCTCTACACGTGCGGACCGGCGCCCTTCATGGAGCGGGTGGTGGCGATCGGCGAGGAGCGCGTTGCGGCCGAGGCGATTCACCTTGAACGCTTTGCCGCCGAGCCTGCTTCGGCGGCTGGCGGCGAATCGAACACGCTCGATTCATTCGAGGTGCGGATCGCCAGCAGTGGCGCAACCGTACACGTGGACAAACACACGACAATCGTCGCGGCGCTGGCGTCGATCGGCATTGAAGTGGATACGTCGTGCGGCGAAGGCGTATGCGGCACCTGCATGGTCGACGTGGTCAGCGGGACGCCCGAGCATCGCGATCATTGCCTGAGTAAAGCGGAACGCGCGAGCGGCAAGGTGATCTGCTGTTGCGTCTCGCGCGCTGCTTCGCCGCTGCTGGTGCTCGATCTTTAAGACCTGGGCTTTAATCTTTAAGGAAAGCCGGTGCTGCATTCGCAACACCGGCTTTTTTGCACCCTTAGCGGTCGTCGTCGCGAATCGACGATGCATGCCGGCACAGCGCACGCACTTCGACGTCCATATACGGAAACAGCGGCAATTGACTCAGCACGTCGTGCAGATGCGCGGGGCTTTCCACATCGAACACGCTGATATTCGCGTAGCGGCCGGCAATGCGCCACAAGTGCCGCCACACGCCCTCCTGCTGCAGCTTCTGCGACATCGCTTTCTCATCGGACTTCAGACGGGCGGCGCGTTCCGCATCCATATCGGACGGCAGGTTGACCGTCATCTCTACGTGAAACAGCATGCTGGTTCTCCTTTTGTTATTTTTGTTATCTCAGGCTTCCGCGCGCACGCGCTCCACTTCCGCGCCCGGCAGATTGTCGCGCTCCTTGAACAGCGTGAAGTCGAAATCGATCAGCGCGAACTTGCCGTCCACCCCATACGGTTTGCCTTCCGCGCCCTCGGCCTGCCTGACGGCGGGCACGAGCCCGTCGCGCGTGGCGAACGCAAAGTCGTCCCACAGATACGGATCGCCGTCGATGTTGATCTGCGTGGTCAGCTTGCGGCAGCCCGGCGCCGAAACAAAGAAGTGAATATGCGCCGGACGATGCCCGTGGCGACCCAACTGATCGAGCAGCAACTGCGTCTGCCCTTGCGGCGGCACCGAGTAACCCACTGGCACCACGCTGCGGAAGCTGTACTTGCCTTCGGCATCGGTACGAATCGAGCGGCGCAGATTGAAGGCCGGCTGCGACTTGTCGAAGTAGGAGTAGTTGCCGAGGTGATTCGCGTGCCACACCTCGACCAGCGCATTCGTCAGCGGCTTGCCGTCTTCGCCGAACACACGGCCGCGCATCACCAGCGTCTGACCCGGATCGGTGCCGTCATCGAGCCGCGCATGAGCATCGGACACCGGTGCGCCCGCCACATACAGCGGTCCTTCGATGGTGCGCGGCGTGCCGCCTTCGATCCCGGCCTTCGCTTCGGCTTCGTCTATCCGCAGGTCGAGAAAATGCTCGAAGCCGAGGCCCGCGGCCAGCAGGCCGAGCTCGCCGCTCTTGCCCGCGTCGCCGAGATAGTTGAGCGCGGTCCAGAACTCGTCGGGCTGCACGTCGAGGTCCTCGATCGTATAGAACAGATCCTTGATGATGCGGTTGACGATCTGCTTCGTGCGTGGATTGCCTTCACTGGTGGCGCTGTCGTTGATTTTTTGCAGCAACGCGTCGATGGTTTGCTTGTTCATGGGGTATCTCCTTCGTTTAATTAATGTTCGTGGCGGCCGGCGACTGAACCGTCAGTTCGTGGTGATGCTCGCGCCCTTGCGCGTATCGCGCCGTAAGCGGTCGATCTTGTCCCAGTCGAGCGTGATGCCCAGACCCGGTCCTTCAGGAAGATGCAAAACAAAATTCTCGTAGCGCAGCGGTTCAGTGAGAATCTCTTCGGTCAGCAGCAACGGTCCGAACAGTTCCGTGCCCCACTTCAATTCGCCGAAGGTACTGAAGAGTTGCGCCGAGGCGATCGTGCCCACCGCGCCCTCGAGCATCGTGCCGCCGTACAGGTCGAGGTTCGCGGCGAGCGCAATCGCCGCCACACTCGCCGCCCCGCTCAGGCCGCCCGATTGCGCGATCTTCACGGCGAACACATCGGCCGCACGCGCGCTGGCAAGCGCGAAGGCATCGGCCGGGCCGTGCAAGGCTTCGTCCGCCATGATCGGCACCTGAGCGAGATCGGTCAGACGTTTGAGACCCGCGCGATTTTCCGCGGCAATCGGCTGCTCGATCAGTGCAACGCCTGCATCGGCGAAACGCTTGCCGGCCCAGATCGCTTCGGATTCGCTCCACGCCTGGTTCACGTCGACCCGCACTTCACCGCGTCCTTGCAGCGCTTTCTGGATCGCCAGAACGTGCGCCACGTCGTCGGCCAGCGCGCGCGACCCGATCTTCAGTTTGAACACGCGATGCCGCTTCGCTTCGAAAACACGCTCGGCTTCGTCGATGTCGCGGGTCGTGTCGCCGCTCGCGAGCGTCCACGCCACGTCCACCGAATCGCGGATGCGGCCGCCGAACAGCTCCGACAAAGGCACGCCGAGGCGCTGCGCCTGAGCATCGAACAAGGCGGTTTCAAGCGCCGATCGGGCAAAGCGGTTGCCCTGGAACAGCGTGCGCAGCTTCGCCATCGCCGCGCCTGGACGGGTCGCGTCCATACCTTTGAGCAGCGGCGCGAAATACGTATCGATGTTGACCTTGATACTCTCCGGACTTTCCTCGCCGTACGCGAGGCCGCCGATGGTCGTGCCTTCGCCCACGCCGACCACGCCGTCGGCGCAACGCACGCGCACCAGCACGAGCGCCTGGCAATTCATCGTTGCGACCGAAAGCCGGTGTGGACGAATCGTCGGTACGTCGACGAGAATCGTCTCCACGCTCTCGATCTTCACGGGTGTTGCTATCATTGCCTGCCCTCCTGAACCGCTTGCCTGAGAGCACCATAGTAGAAACAACCCGCGAAGCAGTCCAACACCGATTCCGACTACTTCCATACCTTAGAGGTATGCATGGAACTTCGCCAGCTCCGCTATTTCATCGCGGTCGCCGAAGAAATGAATATCACGCGGGCCGCTAATCGCCTGCATATGACACAGCCGCCGCTCAGCCGCCAGATCCAGCAGATCGAGGAAAGCGTCGGCCTCGCGCTGTTCGAGCGCGGCGCCCGGCCGCTGCGTCTGACCGAAGCCGGGCGCATTTTCTATGCGCAGGCCAGGCGCCTTGTCGATGAAGCCGACGAGCTCGCGCCGCTCACGCGACGCCTCGCGCAACTGGCCGAGCGCATCGTGATCGGCTTCGTGCCGTCCACGCTGTATGGCGCGCTGCCCGCGGTGATCCGTGCGTTTCGCGAGGCCGCTCCGCATATCGAGTTGTCGCTGATTGAAATGTTCACGATCGAGCAGCTCGGCGCCCTCAAAGGCGGCCGTATCGACGTCGGTTTCGGCCGCCTGCGTTTCGACGATGCGCAACTGGCGCGCGAGGTACTTGTCGAAGAGCGGATGATTGCCGCACTGCCGCAAGATCATCCGCTCGCACGCCAGAAGAAACCGCTGACGCTTGCCGCGCTCGCGCAGGAAACGCTGATCGTCTATCCGAGCACGCCACGGCCGAGCTATGCGGACCAGCAGCTATCGGCCATGCACGACCACGCGCTGGAGCCGAAGGCCATTCATGAAGTGAGGGAGCTGCAAACCGCGCTCGGTCTGGTTGCGGCGCAGGTCGGCGTGTGTCTCGTGCCGGAGAGCGTGGAGGGTTTGCGCGCGCATGGCGTGGTGTACCGGCCCGTTCCGGCCGCCAATATCGTCTCGCCGATTATCATGAGCCGGCGCCTGCAGGATGAGTCGCCGACTACGACCTTGCTGTGTTCGCTCGCGCGGGAGCTGTTCAAACGGGCCTGAAGTTTCAGTCGGCATGCTGCCGGTCGAATTCCCACACGGCCGGGAAGCCCATCAGGTCGCACATCTTCTCGAATGAATACATTGCGTCCTGCTCCCCGCTGGTGCCTTTGAGCGCCTGAATCTGGGTATAGACATGCTCGAGCGCACGGGTTACCGCCAGGAAACCCGACGCCGGATAGATCGCGAGCGAGAACCCGAGCGCCTCCAGTTCCGCCGGTGTCAGTTGCGGCGTGCGGCCCCCTTCCACGATATTGACGAGCAAGGGCGTGTCGAACGATTTACCGATCTTCTCGAGCTCTTCCTGCGTCTCCGGCGATTCGATGAAGAGGATGTCGGCACCGGCCCGGGCATAGGCTTCACCGCGCCGCAACGCCTCATCGAGACCGAGGCTGGTACGCGCGTCGGTGCGGGCGATGATCTGGAAGTCCGGGTCGACGCGCGTCTCGACCGCGACCTTGATCTTCCTGACCATGTCTTCAGCCGCAATCACGCGACGGCCCGGCGTGTGACCGCACTTCTTCGGGAACTCCTGGTCTTCGAGCTGGATGCCGGCCGCACCGGCGAGTTCATACCCGCGTACGGTGTTGGCTACGTTGAGCAAACCGCCGTACCCGGTGTCGCCGTCGCAAATGATCGGCGTGTCGCTGAGCGCGCAGAACGCGGTGACCCGATTGAGCATGTCGGTGTAGGTAGCAAGGCCCGCATCGGGCACCCCCAGATACGACGCTACCGTGCCATAGCCGGTCATGTACAGGCAGTCGAACTTCATGCTGTCGGCGAGGCGCACCGAGATCATGTCGAAGACGCCCGGGGCGACCACGATTTCCGGTTGCGACAGGCGGGCCCTGAGCTTGAGACGGGCGTTATTGCGAATCATGGCGAATTCCTTGATATTCAGATGCGGCTAAAGATGCTGTTTGCCGGGCATCTCGTGCCCGGTTGCGAGCGGCAGCGCATCCGTTTCCGGCGCGATGTCCTCCAGCGAACGTTGATTGGTTTCGATGCCGAAAGCGACCAGTACCACCACGAGCACGGCGAGCGCGCCGACGATCACGGAGAGCACGTCCTTGATGCCGCCGGAGGCATACATCAGCACGACCACCTGCGGGGCGACGATACCCGCCAGGCGGCCGGAACAACCCGCCACGCCGTTGGCGCGCATGCGGTTTTCCGTCGCGAACAGCTCCGGGATGTACGTGGCGATACCGAGCGCGACCATCAGATAGGTCAGCGTGAACAGAATGAAGCCCAGCAGCGTAGCCATCTGCACGCTGCTCGAATGGCCATACAACCAGCCGATCGCGGCGGCCAGCGTGGCGACGCCAATCAGGCCGTTCTTACGCCCGACCCTGTCGGCGATCAACACGCCGACGAGTGCGCCGGCCGGCCCGCCCAGCGACATTAATGCCGTGTAGCCAAGCGACGATGCAACGCCGATACCCTGCTTCATCAGGAAGGTCGGCACCCACACGATGAATCCGTAGATCACGATATTGATCGCCACCTGCACGCAAATCGACAGGAACATGCGGTGGAACAGAGGACGCTGGAACAGACTCAATAGCGTGGTGATTTGCGTGGCTACCGGCTTCGACTCGACGGGCGGCGGCAAGGCGTGCCCCGGCAGATCGCGCGCGATCTCCGTTTCGATCGCAGTGAGGAGCGCGTCGGCCTCCTCATGACGCCCCTTCGATTCGAGCCAGCGCGGCGATTCCGGCATCTTCTTGCGAATCACCCAGATGATCAACGCGCCGACGCCGACAATCCCGAACATGGCGCGCCAACCGATCGAAGGAATGATCAGGAATCCGAGGAAAGTGGAAGCGAACAGGGCGGAGTTCGTAATCAGCGAAAGATAGGCAGACCATCTGCCGCGCACGGCTGGCGGAATGAACTCGCCGACCGAGCCGTAGCCCACGACGATTTCCGCGCCGAGACCGAGGCCCATGAAGAAGCGACAAACGATGAGCCACGTCATATTGGGCGCGAGCGCACCGGCAATCGAGGCGATGCCGAAGATCAGCAGATTGAACTGATACGTGAACTTGCGGCCTTTGGCATCGCCGAGCAGGCCTGCCGTCAGTGCCCCGAGCAGCATGCCGATGAAGGTCGACGACAGGAAGGTCGCGTTGAGCTGCATGGTCGACCAGCCGCTGCGGGTCAGTGCGCCAAGCACGCCACCGGCAAGGTAGATGTCAAATGAGTCTAGAAACATCCCGCCGCCGATCAGCCACAGGATGCGGCGATGAAAGCGGGATATAGGAAGCCGGTCCAGTCTCGCGCCAGCGCTCGCCGTCATCATCATTTTTGTCTCCAATGTCGTTGATTGTCGGCGTCGCTCAGTCGTGGCCGCTGATTTGCGACGCGGATTGCCGCTATTTCATCTTCGCCAGTACCGATTGCTCTGCCGCAAGAATGTGGCAGCGTGTGATGGCTTCGGCGAGAGCCGGGTTGCGTTGTTCGAGCGCCTCGACGATCTCGACGTGCTGGCGGGCGCTGCGCCGGCGATCGTCGGCGCCATACGTGTCGTACGTCCACTTGATCAGGGGCATTTCCTTCATGGACTTGAGCGCGTTATCCAGCCGCACGTTGCCGGCCGCTGCCGTCACGATCGCGTGAAAGGTGCCGTTCGCGGCAAACCATTGCTCGGTGGTTTCGGGTGTCGCCTCGCATGTCGCAATAGCGTTCATCCGCCCGGCCAGCTCGACGAGCGTGCCGATGTCCTCCGGCGTAATGCGCAGGGCCGCGCGGCCCGCCAGATACGGTTCGACCAGCAAGCGCGCCTCGAAAATCTCCTCGACATCGCGTGCCGACCAGTGTTTCACGCGTGCGCCGTAGTTCGGCCGGATCTCCAGCCAGCCCTCGGAGGCGAGGCGCTGCAGCGCTTCGCGCACAGGCGTTCGGCTCACCCCCATCGACCGGGCGATCTGGGCTTCGCGCAGGTATTCGCCCGGGGCGTACTGACTGTCCCCCAGCGCTTTTTTCAGCGTGGCGTATACATCTTCGCTGGAAAAGCGGTTGGACGAGAATTCTGAAATTGTATGCAATGTTGTCGTCACATCAAGCTTTTAGGCGATTTTTTGCCGTTTGATGGAAACATTGTATGCCATGTTGTTCCCGCGACAGGCCAGGGATTGTCCGGAGGGCGGCCTGAGCATGGTCTCGTTGCCGGCTACCTGGCTGACGCACCCGCTGCATTCCGGCCAGACCTTGCGCCCTTCTCAACGCTCGTCAAACCGCCGCACGATATCGCCCATCAGATTGCGCAGCCACACGTTGCCTTCGTCCTGATCGAAATGCTCGTGCCAATGCATCGTGACGGCGGCCATCGGCAACGTGACCGGCAATTCATACAACTGAAAGCCACCGTCCCGATTGAAAATCTGTGCAAGACGCCGCGGCAACGTCGCGAACAGATCGGTCACGGCCAGCACGCTCGGCAAGGCCACGAAATGCGGCAATTCGAGCGCAATATGCCGGCCCACCCCTTGCGCGCGAAACGCATCGTCCAACGCATAGTGACTGTGTTCGACCGACGTGATCTGCACGTGCGATGCGTCCAGAAACGCTTTCATGCCCAACTCTTTGGTGCGGGGCAAGCCGCGCCGCTTGCGCGTCATGCAAACGTAGGTCTCCTCGAACAACGGTTGATGACGCGTGCGCGCGGTCAGCGTCGGCAGATTACCGATTGCAAAATCGAGCCGGCTGCCTCGCAACGCATCTTCGATTTCTTCTACCGGCAAGGGCTCGATGCGCAATTTCACGCGCGGCGCCTGCTGGTGCAACGCTTCGCAAATCGGCGGCAGATAGGCCAACTCCCCCGCATCGGACAGCGATAAGCGGAACGTGCGCGTGCTCACCGCCGGATCGAAATGTTCCGCGTAACGCAGCGCTTCGCGCACCGTATCCAGCGCCCGCGCGACGATGATCGACAGTTCGAGCGCAATGGGCGTGGGCTGCATGCCGGCGCGTGTGCGGATAAACAGCGGGTCGTCGAACAGGGTTCGCAAACGCCCCAGCGAATAACTGATCGCCGGTTGCGACAGCGCAAGGCGCAGACCCGCCCGCGTGAGGCTGCGCTCCTCGACGATTGCCTGGAAAACGCGCAGCAGATTGAGGTCGACGTGATCCAATGAATTCATCGAGATATCCATGAGATTGATCTTATATTTTATTTTAGATCAATTTGACGCATATCAGTCGCTCAGCGAGACTTTGCTCCATCGACCACCCACATACGACTCCCATGAGCGAATCCTCATATCAGACCGTCGATGCGAGCGCTTTGTATCAGCGCGCGCAGTCCGACCGCGTCGCCCCTTCGCTGTACTACGATCCGGCGGTTTTCGAAACCGAACTCGAGCGCATTTTCTACAAGACGTGGATCTGGGTCGCGCACGAGAGCGAATTGCCGAATCCGGGCGACTTCCGCACCACCACGATCGGCCGCCAGCCGGTGATCGTGGTGCGCGACAAGAGCGGCGCCGTCAACGTTCTGCAGAACCGCTGCCGCCATCGCGGCGCGACGGTGTGCGAACAGCACAAAGGCAATGCGAAAGGCTTCACGTGCCCGTACCACAGCTGGACCTACGGCCTCGACGGCGCATTGCGCGCCCTGCCCTATGGCGACGGCTATGAAGGGGTGATCGACAAGACCGAACTGCCCCTTGCGAGTCTGCGCGTGGGTATCTATAACGGTCTGATCTTCGCGAGCTTCAATCAGGAGATCGAACCGCTCGAAGATTTTCTCGGTGGCGCCAAACCGTGGATCGATCTGTTCATGAAGCAAGGCGCGGGCTATCCGATCAAGGCGAACGGCGAGCACCGCTTCCGTTTCAACGGCAACTGGAAGATCCAGCTCGAAAACACCACCGACCTGTATCACTTCCCGGTCGTCCACAAATCGTGGATGAAATCGATCGACGACGAAACCGCCGCCGCGATCACGAGTTTCATGACCAGCGACGACGCATTTTGCCGCTCGCTCGGTAACGGCCATAGCCTCGCGGTGCTGGTGCCGGAACTCGTCGACCTCGACCGCGACGACGGCGCGCCGATCCCCGAGCGCTTCGAGGCACTCGCCGCCACGCTCGCGGAAAAACACCCGCCCGAGGAAGTGCGCCGCATCGTGCGCTCGCTGATGGGTGTCGGCTTCAACCTGAATCTGTTTCCGAACCTCGCGCTGTCGATGGCGTTTTTCCGCGTGCTGCGGCCCATCTCCGCGAACGAAACTGAAATTCGCCACGTCGCGCTCGCGATGGACGGCGGTCCCGACGAAGCGAACCGCGTACGTCTGCGTATTCACGAACACTTCCAGGGCCCGTTCGGTTTCGGCAGTCCGGACGATGCCGAAGCATGGGAACGCGTTCAGCGCGGCTCACAGGCCGGCCCCGATCTGCCGATCCTCGTGAACCGCGGCCTGAATCGCGAAAGCACGGCGCCGAACGGCGAAAAGACCGCGCACGCCACCGACGAAACCGGAATGCGCGAAGCGTACGCGCAATGGCGCACGATGATGGAGCAAGCATGATGGACCAGAAGAACACACTGTTCTCGCAGCAGACCTTTGCCGGCGCGATCGAACTGATCTGGCGCGAAGCCGAGTTGCTGGACCGCAAGGATTATCGCGAGTGGCTCTCGCTGTGGGACCCGGCGGGCTTTTACGTGGTGCCGATCGATCCCGCCACCACCGACTTCGCCGCCACGCTGAACTACGCGTACGACGATCAGGACATGCGCGAGAAACGCGTGCAACGCATGATGTCCGGCTATTCAGCCTCGGCAAGCGACGCCGCCCGCACGGTGCGCACGGTTTCGCGTTTCACGTTGACGAGCGATACCAGCGACGAAGTCGAAGTGAGTTCCGCACAGGTCATCGTCGCGTACAAACGCGGCAAGTCGACCCTGTTCGCCGCGGATCTCACGCATCGCATCAGTTTCGCGAGCGGCGAGGCGCGTATCGTCCAGAAGGTGATCCGCCTGATCGATTCGACCGAGGCGCTCAGCGCTATCGGGTTCCTGCTGTAAATGACGACGATACCAGCGAGCACGACGATGCAGAACGACACGTTTTCTCCCACGGCCGACTCGCCCCTCGCGTCCGCTACGTCCGCTACGCCCGCGGTGCCGGCGACCTCGCGCGCGCTGCGGCGGATCGTCGTCGCCTCCGTGCTCGGCAACGCGCTCGAATGGTATGACTTCTTCCTGTACGGCACGGCCGCGGCCCTGATTTTCGGGCCGCTGTTCTTCCCGCTGCACGGCGATCCGTTGATGGGTACGCTCGCCGCCTTCGCCGGCTTCGCGATTGGTTTCGTGGCGCGACCGTTAGGCGGCGTCGTCTTCGGCCACATTGGTGACCGGCATGGCCGCAAAGGCGCACTCGTCGTGACGCTGATGATGATGGGCGTGGCGACCTTCGGCATCGGTCTGTTGCCGACGTTTTCGCAGGTCGGTTTCCTCGCGCCCATCGCGCTCGTCTGTTTGCGGATCGTGCAAGGCATTGCGTCCGGCGGCGAATGGGGCGGCGGTGTGCTGCTGATCAGCGAGAGCGCACCCGCCAATCGCCGCGGCTACTACGCGTCGTTTAGTCAGTTGGGCGTGGCGGGTGGCTTCGTGTTGTCGGCGGCCGCGTTTTATCTGGTGCAGCGGCTACCGGCGGAAAGCTTCATGTCCTGGGGATGGCGCCTGCCGTTTCTGGCGAGCGTGCTGATCTTCGGCGTGGGCGTCTATATACGCCGGCGCCTGCCTGAGAGCCGCGACTTCGCCACGGCCAAGCCGAAGCACATGCCGGTGCTGACGGTGTTGCGCAATCACCCGAAACAGGTGTTGCAGGCCATGGGACTGCGCGTGGCCGAAAACGGCGGCACCTATATTTTCCTGTCGTTCGTGCTGGTGTACGGCAAGACGATCGGCGTTCCGGTTTCGGTGATGCTCGGCGGCGTGATGCTCGCCATGCTGCTCGAACTTTTCACGATCGTGCTGTGGGGGCGGCTATCGGATGTGATCGGTCGCCGGCCGGTGTATATGATCGGCGCGCTTGGCCTCGTCGCGATCGCGTTTCCCGCGTTCTGGCTGATCGATACGCACGAACCCCTGCTCGTGTTCCTTTCGCTCGCGCTCGGCTTGCCCTTCTGCCACGCCGCGATGATCGGCACTCAGCCCGCGCTGATGGGTGAGCTTTTTCCCACTGAAGTCCGCTATTCAGGCATGGCGTTAGGGCACGAAATCGCGTCGGTCTTCTCCGGCGGACTTGCACCTTTGGTCGCTATCGCGCTGTATTCGAAGATTCATGCGCCCTGGCCGGTTGCGTTAATGCTGATCGGCTTCGGGCTCATCACCGCGATCACGCTCGTGACCATTCCCAAGAACGTCCACACCACGCATGATTGAGATGCGCTCAGCGGCGAGGCGCGGCGACGAGCGGCAGCGTAAAGCTGCATTGAAGGCCGCCCTGGCGTGCCGGCTTGGCCCAGATTTCGCCGCCATGCCGCGTGACGATGCTCTTGCACAGCGACAAACCAATGCCGTTGCCGCCCGCCTTCGACGAAGAAAAGCCGTCGAACAGCCGGCCATGCGCGTCGGCGGGCACGCCTCGCCCGTTATCGATGACCTGCACGAGCGCAAGCTTGCCCTGCAGACGGGTGACAAGCCGCAATTCACCGCGCCGTGCGGGCACGTTAGTGCATTCCGCCGCGCATTCCGTCAGCGCCTCGATCGCATTGAACGCCAGATTCAGCACCACCTGGCCGATCAGCACGCGCTCGCAATACACCGGCAAGGCTTCAGGTGCCTGCTCGATCGTGACGGCGATTCCGGCATCTTTGGCACGCAATTCGATGAAGTACGCGACGTCCGCGACGATGTCGCGCAGATCCGCATCCGTCTCGCTCGGCTCCCGCTTGACGATGTAATCGCGCACGCTCCTGATGATAACCGCCGCGTGTTCGGCCTGACGATCGGCGCTGCGCAGGCCCCACAACGCCTCGTCGACGGCGCCGGGTTGGGCGAGCCGCCGGATCGCGCCTTCGATGAAATTACGCACCGCGGCGAGCGGCTGACTCAACTCGTGCGCAATCGCGGTCGCCATCTCTCCCATCGCGTTGTAGCGCCCCGCGTATTCCAGCAGCCGCGCCTCGTGACGGCGCGCCTCTTCGATGGCGACTTCGTCCGTGATATCGCGAAAGTGCAGCAGACGGCCGTTAAGGTCGTCTTCGATCTCGATCCTCCTGCAGGTAATGCGCAGCCAGCCCGGCGTGCCATCGCGGCGCGTGATGCGATAACGCTGGGGGGCCGAAGGCTGGATGCGCGGCGCGCGGGCGAGTTGCTCCACCAGACGGTCGCGATCGGATTCGCTGCAATAGTCGAGCACGTCGCCCATTGGCGCGCCCTCTTCCAGACCCAGCACGCGCCTTCCGGATTCGCTGACGAATTCCACTTCGCCCGCAGGCGTCAGAACGGCGACGCCCTCGCCGAGATCCTGCATGAATTCCCGCAACCGCGATTCGTAGCGCCGCAAGGTCTGCTTGAGCGTGTCCTCGACACTGATGTCGCGGAACTGCACCATCACCACCGCTCGCTCGCGCAGCGGCACGTAAGTGGCAATCGCCTCGGACAGCATATCGGCTCCGTTACGCGAGCGGTAACACCACTCGTAGACCTGCGGGCCTTCGGTGATCGCACGGTCCATTGCGCCGACGCCAATCTCACGCCGGTACTTCGGCACCGGGCGGGTCATGTCTTTCGCCTTGAGCGGCAGCAGCTCTTCGAGCGTAAAGCCGAGCGCCTCACAGGCCGCGCGATTGGCCCACACAATCGCCTTTGTGTCGGCGTCGTGCAGCAGCACGCACAGTGTGAGCGCGTCGAGCAGGCGGTGAAAGTCTTCTTCAGCGGGGAAGTTCATCGGACGGAACGGCGGAAAAATTCGATTGCGTATGGGATGGAACATAACACCAGTCCGCCGGATTCGCGTCTGAAGATTTCTTTAGCTATCCCGGGCGCGTTACCTAAAAACGCATCCCACGTCCCAATTGAAGCGTTCTTTTTGCATTTCTAGACTGGCCTCACTCCGCACGCGTCGTCATCCGTTTCAGCGCCCGCGACCTGCGTGCCTCGAGTTTCAGCCCACAACGAATCAAGGAGATGCCCCGCCATGTCAGACACCGTCACAGACACTGTTGCCGCCGTCGCGGACACCGGCCGCGATGCAACGCGCTTGCCGCTCGCCGATGTCATCGCCGAAATCGCGCTACGGCGCGAGGAGTTCGAGCGCCTGTCACATGTGCCGCGCGATCTGATCGCGAAACTCAAGCGCGCGGGCGTATATCGTGCGGCCACGCCGCGACGTTTCGGCGGCGACGCGCTCGCACCCGGCGCGTTTCTCGACATGATCGAACGCATCGCGGTGGCGGATGGTTCGGCGGCATGGGTCGCGAGTTTCGGCTCGGCGAACGTGTATCTCGCGGCCTTGCCGCTGGCCACTCAGGCGCAGATCTACGCCGACGGTCCCGATCAGGTGTTCGCAGGCGGCCTCTTCCCGGTTCAACCCGCGCAGCCCGCCGACGGCGGCTGGCGCGTGAACGGCACCTGGAAGTTCGCGAGCGGCTGTAAAGGCGCCGATTGGCTCGGCGTGGGCATCGGTGTGACCGGTTCAGGGACAGGCGCTGCGGGCGTGCCGGGGGTGCCTGGCAAACCGCGCACCGCCGTGTTTCGTCCGCATCAGGTGGACATCGTCGAAAACTGGGATGTGGTCGGTATGCAAGGCACCGGCAGCCACGATCTGCGCGTGGACGATCAGTTCGTTGCCGAGGACTGGACTTTCGTGCGCGGCGGCGCACCGTGCGTGGACGAACCGCTGTATCGCTACCCGACTATCGCCTACGCGGCGCAGGTGCTGGCCGTGGTCAACCTTGGCCTCGCACGTGCGGCGCTCGATGTCGCCAACCAGATGGCCGGCGGCCGCAAGACGACCACCGGCGCGCCGCAACTCGCCGAGCGCGCGTACTACCGGATCGAACTGGCGAAAGCCGAAGCGCAATTGCGTTCGGCCCGCGCATTCTTCTACGACACCACCGACACGGTCTGGCAATCGATCCTCGCCGGCAACCCCGTCACACCTGAGCAGACCAGCCTGCTGCGCCTCGCCGCGACGCAGATCGCCCGCGAAGGCGCCGAGGTCGTGCAGCGCGCCTATCGGCTCGGCGGCACGATGGCCATCTACCGCACGCATCCGTTGCAACGCCTGGTGCGCGACGCGATGGTGGTCACCCAGCACGCGTTTCTCGGCGAAGGCAACTACGACGGCGCCGGCGCGGTGTTCGTCGGCGTGCCGCCGATTCCGGGCTACCTATAAGCCATTTTCCGCATTTGACCGTCAAACGATTTCATGGAGAACCACACAATGTCCGATAACCCGACGCTGCCCCTGCGTGTTCTGTTCTGCTGCGGCGTGACGCAAAATTTCTTCGACTTGCCCCGCGAGAAGATCGGTGAAGTCTGGCAGGCCTACGGCAAGATGCTGGCCGCCGTCGAATCGATGGAGGGTGTTCACGTGCTAGGCATCATGGATGACGATCGCCTCACCGTCGGCAGCGCCGACAACGCGCCGTGGACTTTCTACATCATGGCGGACGTGCGCGACTTCGATACGACGGTCGCGGTGTGCAATCTGTTTCGCACCACGCCGGTCGGCGAATACAACCTGTGGCGCTACGGCAAGATCGAAGCGCGCGTCGGCCGCGCGCTGGCGGTGCCGCCGCAGCATGCCAACGCCGCGTAAAGATGCCGGAGCACGATGCGATGAACACGACGCCTGATACGCTGCTCATGGTGAGCGAACGGCTCGCCGCGCTCGAAGCCGAATCCGCGGTGCGCCGCACCATGGCGCGCTATATGGCGCTATGCGATGTGCCATCGGGTGCGCTCGAAGGCGAAACGCTCGCGGCCCTCTTTGCTGAAGACGCAATCTGGGAAGGCATCGGCCCGTTGTACGCGAACAAATTTGGCCGCCTCACCGGCCACGCGCAGATTCTCGCGATGCTCACGCGTTATTTGCCGCCGTCACCGCATTTTTCGGTGAATGTGCACTTTCTCACCTCGGAGACTATCGAGGTGCGGGGCGCAACCGCGAAAGGCCGTTGGATCATGCTGCAGGCGTCCGGCTATGTCGACACGCCGGCAGAGTTGATCTCGGCGCGGCTCGAAGTCGATTTCGCGCCTGCCGGGAATGGCCGCGACTGGCTCATCACCCACTTTCGCACCGAGCGCCTTTTCGATGCCCCCTGGCAAGTCAATGCAAGGAAACCGAACCCATGAATGAGTTTATCCAGACCTTGTCGTTAGGCGGCGCCGGCCCCAGCATCGCGATCAAGGACACGATCGATATCGCCGGCTACGCGACCACAGCCGCGAGCCGCGCGTTGGCCGATGCCGCCGTTGCCACCCACCATGCGGACGTCGTGGCACGATTGCTCGATGCCGGTTGGCACATTGTCGGCAAGGCGAACATGCACGAACTGGCGTTCGGCATGACTGGCATCAACGACTACACCGGCACGCCGCAAAATCCCCAGGACGCCTCGCGTATTCCCGGCGGCTCGTCGAGCGGTTCGGCGGCGGCCGTCGGCCTGAAGCTTGCCGACGCCGCGCTCGGCACGGACACCGGCGGTTCGATTCGCGGCCCCGCGGCCTGTTGTGGTGTGATCGGTTTGAAGCCCACGTATGGACGCGTATCGCGGCGCGGTGTTGCGCCGCGTGAATCGACGCTCGATTGCGTCGGGCCGTTCGCGCGCGACATGCGCACGATCGTCGCCGCGATGCAGGCAATCACGGCCGATTTCGACCTGCATGCCGCACACGCGTCGCAAACGGGCACGTGGAACGTCGGCATCGTGCAAGTCGACGCAACGCCCGCCATCCTCAACGCCGTGGCTCGTGCAGCGGATCAGAGCAGCTGCAACGCTCGCACGGTGGAACTCGCGGGCTTTGCGGCCGCTTTCGAGGCGGGCCTCGCGATCATCAATGTCGAAACGTCGCAAGCGTTCGGTCACCTCGTGGCAAGCGGCAAGCTCGGTGCCGATCTCGACGCACGGCTGCGCGCCGCCGCAAAAACGACAGCCGCGCAGCTCGATGCGGCGGAGTCGGTACGCCGTCAATTCACCGCAGCCGTCGATCATGCGCTTGAAAGCGTGGACATTCTGATTCTGCCCACACTGCCCGCGCTGCCCATCACGCTCGATGAGGCACGCAGCGGTACTTCGGTGATCGGCATGTCGTCGTTGATCCGGCCGTTCAATCTGAGCGGCCATCCCGCACTGAGTTTGCCCTTGCCTATCGACGGTTCGCCGCTCAAGGCGGGCTTGCAGATCGTCGGACGCAAAGGCGCGGATGAACAGGTCTGCGCGCTGGCGGCACGCTTCGAAGCGGCACTCGCCGCGTGAAGTAGCCCAACGGAGCCCGCAACGCACAAAACCGCTATAAAGCGGCCGTTTTCTCAAGGAATAGAAGCCATGCAGAACCGAGTTGTACTCGTTACCGGCGCCGCGCGCGGTCTCGGCGCCGCGATTGCCACGCGCTTTCATGCTGCGGGCTACGCGGTTGCCATCGGCGATATCGCGTTCGATGCAGCCCATGCCCTCGCTCGCGAATTGAGCGCCGACGGGTCGAGCGCTTTCGCATTGAATCTCGACGTGACCTCGAAACGCGCGTTCGAATCCGCCCGCGATGCCATCCTGCAACGTTGGGGCCGCATCGACGCGTTGATCAACAATGCGGGCGCATCCAAAGTCGTCCCCGTGATGGAGATCACCGCCGAGCAATTCGATCAGGTGATCGACGTGAATCTGCGCAGCGTGCTGTTCGGCTGTCAGGTGTTCGGGCAGCATTTCGCCGACGCCGGCATGGGGCGCATCGTCAACATTGCCTCGCTGGCGGGACAGAACGGTGGATCGGCCACCGGCGCGCACTATGCCGCGGCCAAAGGTGGCGTGATCACGTTGACCAAGGTATTCGCGCGCGACCTCGGCGCAGCGGGCGTGACCGTCAATGCGATTTCGCCCGGGCCGATGGATCTGCCGATCGTGCACGAAAGCGTCGCACCGGACAAACTGCAGGCGGTCATCGCGAACATCCCCGCGGGCCGTCTGGGCTCGGCGGAGTATGTCGCCGATATCGCGATCATGCTGACGGCGGAGAATGCTTACTTTGCGAACGGCGCGTGCTGGGACGTGAACGGCGGCTTGTTCATGCGTTGAATCCATTCTGGTCCCACACCGCCATCACGTCGCGCACCAGCATCGCGATCGACGCCGCACCAAGTTTGTCCTTGATGCTTGCACGATGCACGTCGACGGTCTTCACGCTGATCGACAGATCGGAGGCGATACGCTTGCTGCCCTTGCCGTCGATCACGCCGCGCAACACTTCTTTTTCGCGTGCCGTCAGCGACGCCAGGCGCTTTTTCAACTCGCGCTGCTTCTGATCGGCGGCATGACGAAGCTCGGCCAGGTGCAACGCGCGCTGCACGCGGTCGAGCATTTGCTGCGAGTTATACGGCTTCTCGACGAAGTCGATCGCGCCGTTCTGCAACGCGCGCACCGACATTGGAATATCGCCGTGCCCACTGACGAAAATGATCGGCAGCGTTGCGCCTTGACGGTTCAATTCCGCTTGCACGTCGAAGCCGCTTTGCTGCGGCATGCGTACATCTAGCACCAGACACGCGGGCACGGCCGGATCGAAAGCGCTCAGAAATTCGCCGGCATTGGAAAAGCCCATCGACTTCACGCCAACCGATTCGAGCAGCCATGCAAGCGACGTACGCATGCCGTTGTCGTCGTCGACGATATAGACGATCGGTGCGAGGGGCGGTGCAGGCTGGGACGGGTGGGACATGGAGTAAGCCGGAGCGGTTCGGGAGGTTGCGTTTCGAAGCGTCTTGCCGGCTCATGATAACCAGTGGAAAAACCGCTGCAAAGCGATAGTTACCCTGTAGCGCGGTTTAATTTCACTCGTGCCGGTCCTCCAGGCACGAGCCGTTCGGACACGCATTGGGGAAAGCTTTAGACGGATGGGGAAAGACGCTCTCCTGCTCACCGCTCACGCGGATTTTTTTTCGCATGTGGATTGATTACGCTTGGATCAAGATCCCTACCGCGCTTTACGAGGAACCGAGAACATGAAGCCGAATCCGCAATCGAGTCCTGCCGCTGACACTGACCTGCCGGCAAAACAGCAATTCCGCCAGGCCATGGCGCACCTGAGCGCGGCCGTCAACGTGATCACGACGGACGGCTCGCATGGGCGCTGCGGCGTGACCGCGAGCGCCGTGTGCTCCGTCACCGATACGCCGCCCACGCTGCTCGTTTGCCTGAACCGCTCGAGTGCGATGCATGCCACGTTCGAACGCAACCGTCACGTTTGCATCAACGTATTGCCTGGCGAGCACGAATTGCTCGCACGCCACTTCGCGGGCATGACACAGGTACCTATGGACGAACGCTTCGGCTGGCCGATCTGGGACGACGGCACGCACGGCGTGCCGGTATTGAGGGACGCGCTCGCGAGCCTGCAGGGCGAGATCGTCGATCTGAAGGAAGTGGGCTCGCACTCGGTGATGTTCGTCAAAATCACCTGCATTAGCGTACGCACGGACGGCGATGGATTGATTTACTTCGATCGCAACTTCCACCGTATCAAGCGCTCGGCATCGCAGTGAGCGCACCGGGGCAATTGAGCGAAACGCAGCGCGTGGCTTGCTCAAACCACGCCCGCGCTATCCGTATCGAACTGAAACGACGGCACAGCCGCGACGGCTTCGACGAAACAGTCGATCAGATAGTCGCAGGCCGACGTATTCAGTGCGTCGCGCCGCGAGATGATGCCCACCGACACGCGCGGCAATGCTTCACGCACGGGTACCGATATGATCCGCTCGCGAATCCAGTCCGTTTCCAGAAAACTTTTCGGACAGCATGACAGCAGATTGCTTTTCACCGATAGCGAAAAACTCGCACTGAACGAGCTGCACTCCACCACCACGTTCGGCGCCTTTGCGCCATGCCGCACAAAAAAATCCTGAAGTGACTGACCGATGCTTTCGGGCGTGGTGTTCAGCATCCACTCCGCGCCTTCCAGATCCGCGATCGATTCGGCATGCGCCAATGGGTGCCCCTGGCGAGCAGAAATGATCAACTCACCTTCGAGTAACGAGCGGAACATGAATTCCGGCGCGAGCTTCTTTTCGTCGACGATAGCGATCACGAAATCGAGTGAGCCATCGCGCAGCCGCGCCAGCGCCGCCGTCAGAAAACCCTCCTGAACCGAGAGCCGCGTCTTCGGCATACGCTGCCGGAAAGACTGAATCGCGCGCGACAGAAACTTTAGCGACACCAGTGGTGTAACCGCACACGACACGGTACCGCCCGCCTGACCGGACAGTTGGATCACGTCGTCTTTCGCGTGCTGCATTTCGGCGAGGATGAGCCTTGCACGCGCACACACGGCCTGGCCGAACTGGGTGAGTTGCGCGCCACGCGCGCTGCGCGACACCAACGGCACGCCCAATTCCTGTTCGAGCTCGCGAATCGCCTTGGTCAACGCGGGCTGGGACAGACACACCGTTTTGGCAGCGGCGCGAATGCTGCCGTGCTGGGCTATCGCCACTAATGCGCGCAACTGGTTGTATTTCACGGGTGAGCGGCCGGATAAGCGTTTTGGAGAAAGACTGCCAATGGTCGGTGTCAAACAGCGGCTGACAGCTTGAATCGATGGTACACCGCGCGAAAAACGCCGGCCATGCTCCCAAATACCCATTGCCGTGCGGACCCGCGAGCGTCAAACGCAGCGCCAGCCGGGCGCGATAACCCAGCGTTATCACAATAAGAAAAAGCAAATCCGGAACGCTTTTTTGACTCCCTAGACTTTTCCTGTCGCCATCATTGAAAGCGCTCTGCTCGATCAAAGCGCTCCCGAACCGACTCCGCAGCGCTATCGAAGCATCACGGATTGATTCACCTCCAGAGGGATCCCGTTAATGAAGTCATCTTCACTCAGTTCTTCGCTGCCCGGCGTCAGTCAAAGCGCGCGGCATGGCGCATCGACCCGCGGGCTGATCGTCGCGACGACGATCGGCAACGCATTCGAATTCTTCGATCTCACGGTCTACAGTTTCTTTGCCGTACTGCTCGGCAAGCTGTTTTTCCCGCTCGCGTCGTCGCAACAGCAACTGCTGCTCTCCGTCGGCACGTTCGGCATCGGCTTCATTGCACGGCCGCTCGGCGGCGTGCTGTTTGGCGTGCTGGCCGACCGCTTCGGCCGCATCGCGGCGATGAACCTTACGCTCGTGACGATGGCGCTCGGCACCGGCCTGATCGGCGTGATGCCCACCTACGCCCAAATCGGCATCGCGGCGCCGCTCGCGATCGTCGCCGCGCGTTTGCTGCAAGGTTTTTCCGCCGGCGGCGAAGTCGGCGTCGCGACCACGCTGCTCGCGGAACGCGCCCCTAGCGCGCGGCGCGGCTATATCACGAGCTGGCAGTTCGCGAGTCAGGGTGCAACGGCGCTGGCCGGCTCGCTGGTGGGCTTTCTGCTGTCGCATTACCTCGACAAGGCGGCGCTCGAATCCTGGGGATGGCGTATTCCGTTTCTTGCGGGTGTGCTGATCGCGCCGCTCGGTCTTTATCTGCGTTCGCGCCTGGGCGGTGAAGCCGACGCGCCCGCGGATGCCGCGCGCGATTCCGCCGGCGTGCTGAAAACGGTTCTGCAACGCGACTGGCGCCACGTCGTGGTCGCGCTTCTGCTGGTGGTCGGGGGCACCTCGGCGCATTTCATCGTGATCTATTACATGTCGACGTATGCGATCAAGGTGCTGCATCTGCCGATGGATGCCGCGCTCTGGTGCGGGATTCTCGCGGGCGCGGTGATGCTGGTGATGTCCCCGGTGGGCGGCATCTGGTCCGACACGTTCGGCCGCAAACGCGTTGCCTTCATCTCGCGCGTACTGCTGACCGTACTCATTCTGCCGGGGTTCTATCTGATCGCGCATTCGCCTTCGATCAGCACCTTGTATCTGGTGGTCTGCGTGCTCGCGGCGCTGCATTCCGTCAACGCGGGCGCGAACGGCGCGATGCTGCCGGAGATGTTCCCGCGCAGCACGCGCGCAACGGGGCTTTCGCTTGCGTACGCCGCGGGCGTGTCCATCTTTGGCGGCTTTGCACAGTTCATCGTGACATGGCTGATTCAGGCGACCGGCAATCCGGCTGCGCCTGCCTGGTACGTCATCGTCTGTGGGCTGCTCTCGCTGGTCGCGCTGCTGTTCGTGACCGACCGCACCCGTCAGGACATCTAGGCGAGCGCGCGCACGTACGTACGTAAGCCATTCATTTTCCAATTCCACGAAATTCTCATGTCAGACACTCTTCATGCCGATGCACCGCTCGCCGCAGGCAGCGAACTCTGCGACCTGTCCGCTCTCACTTTGCTCGATCTGCAACGAAGAAAGGAAGTGAGCGCCGTCGAGATATTGAACGCGCATCTCGCACGTATCGATGCCGTGAACCCGCAAGTCAATGCACTGGTCACCATCGCCGACGAAACCACCTTGAAGGGCCGTGCCGCGGACATCGACGCGCTATGGGCGCGCGGCGTCTGGCAAGGTCCCCTGCATGGCCTGCCGGTTTCACAAAAGGACCTGACCGCGACGTGCGGCGTGCGCACCACGTTCGGCTCGAAAGCCTTCGAACATCACGTGCCCCGCCACAGCGCATTGATCGCGCGCCGCTGCGACGCGGCCGGTGCACTGATGATCGGCAAGTCGAACACGCCTGAATTCGGTTCGGGTTCGCACACCTTCAACGACGTGTTTGGCGTGACACGCAATCCATGGAACCTGAGCAAATCCGCTGGCGGCAGCAGCGGCGGCGCAGCCGCATCCGTCGCGTGCGGCATGAATCCGCTCGCTTGCGGCAGCGACATGGGCGGTTCGCTGCGCAATCCGGCCGCGTGGAATGCGGTGGTGGGTTTGCGCCCCTCGCCAGGGCGCGTGCCGCGTGCGCCCGATTCGAACGGCTGGGCGACGCTCGGCGTAGACGGGCCGATGGCGCGCGACGTCGCCGACACCGCCTTGCTGCTCAGCGCGATTTCCGGTCCCTCCGGCGAAACCGCGACCGAGATCAGCGAACCCGGTTCACGTTTCGCGCAGCCCTTGCAACGCGACTTTCGCGGCATACGTATCGCCATGTCGGTCCAGCTTGCCGGCCTCGCTGTCGACCCCGAGATTCAGCGTGCCGTTCAGGCACAGGCCGCGATCTTCGAGTCGATGGGCTGCCACGTGGAATTTGCCGACCCCGATCTCGGCGATGCCGAAGACGTGTTTCGCATCGAGCGTGCGTGGATGATCGGCAGCCTTGTCGATCGGCTCGATGCCAATGCACGCGCGCAACTGAAACCGGAAATCGAAGCGGAGTGCCGCTTGCACCGGTCGCTGTCCGCAGCGGATCTGGGCGATATGTTCGTGCGCAAGACGGCGTTGTTCGAGCGCATGCGCCGTTTCATGGACGACCATGCGTACTACGTGTTGCCCGCCACGCAAATGCTGCCTTTCGATGCCGACTTGCGCTGGCCCACAGAATTCATGGGCACACGCTACGACTCGTACATCGACTGGATGCGCATCTGCTGGTATCTGTCTTCCACCGAATCGCCGGTGCTCGCTATGCCGTGCGGTTTTAGCGCATCTGGCTTACCGATCGGCTTGCAAATCGCCGGACGCTTTCGCGACGACTGGGGTCTGCTGCAATTCGGTCACGCCTATGAGGCCGCCGCGGCACACGACAGGATCCGGCCACCGCTCGCCGCCGGGCGCCATTAAGGACCATTAAGGATCATTAAGGACCATTAAGCGCCGCTCACTCCGAGGCTCTTCCGATAGCCGGCGTCACCGCCGGCTGCTTGCAGGGCAAGCAACGCGTGGCTCGCGGGAGCCAACACGTCCGTCACTTTTCGCACTTTCCCTAACTTGAGCGTCAGACCACATGAAAAAAACGCTACTGGCAGTATGCCTCGCCGCACCCCTTCCGGCCGTGGTTCATGCACAGAGTGCCGTCACGCTGTACGGCATTATCGATGAAGGTGTGAGTTATACGAGCAACGCGGCGACGGCCAACGCCAGTGGCGGCGTCTCCGGTCACAGCGCGGTTCGCCTGCTGAGCGGCGTGATGCAGCAAAGCCGCTGGGGCATGCGCGGCACGGAAGACCTTGGCGGCGGCATGAAAGCGATCTTCATGCTGGAGAACGGCTTTGACGCCAGCACCGGCAAGCTCGGCCAAGGCGGCCTGCTGTTCGGCAAGAAAGCCTGGGTAGGCCTGTCGGGTCCGTTTGGCACCGTGACGCTCGGGCGTCAATACGACACGAACGTCGATATCCTGGGCCCGTTCGAGGTTGGCGATCAATGGGGTGGCTATATGGCCGCGCATCCAGGCGATCTCGACAACATCAACAATACAAACTCGACCAACAACGCGATCAAGTTCACCAGCAACACGTATGGCGGTTTGACCGTTGAAGGCATGGTCAGCCTGGGCGGCGTGGCGGGCGACTTCTCGCGTAACCGGATCTGGTCGGTCTCGGCCGGGTATGTGAATGGACCGTTGGCGCTTGGCGCAGGCTATCTCGATGTCGCCAACCCGAACACGTCGTTCTTCGGCAGTACCGGCAGTCCCGCGCCTACCGTGAACGGCGTGCCTGGAAGCAATATGCTGTCGCCGGTGTATTCCGGGTATGCGTCGGCGAAATCGCTGCATATGATTGGTGCGGGGGCGTCGTATCTTTTCGGTGCCGCGACGTTCGGCGCGACGTATTCGAATACGAGCTTTCGCGATCTCGGCGATCTTTCTTCGGGACCGAATCCTGCCGGGTTGAGTGGCAATGCCACATTGAATAATGCGGAAGCCAGCTTCAAGTATCAGATCACGCCTGATTTGCTGTGTGGCGTGGCGTACGACTATACGAAGGGAAGCTCAGTCAAGGGGGCGACGGGGGCGACCTATCAGCAGGTCGCGTCAGGGATCGACTACTTTGTTTCGAAGCGGACCGACGTGTATCTGATTGGCGTTTATCAGAAAGCCTCAGGGACGGATTCGACGGGAAAGCAGGCTGTGGCCGCGATTAATGGACCTTCTGCATCGGCCGATGACAAGCAGGCGATTGTGAGGATTGGGATGCGGCATAAATTCTGATTTTTTTGCCGGCGCGACGCTTTGTTGGTCTGTGCCTACTCACGCTCCGGCGCGCTGCATCATCACGCACGCGATGATGCAGCGCCGCACTATTTCGGCCTACTTCACGTCGAACGCATAATCCCCATGCGTACGATGCCCGTCGGAGGCGACCGCCACCCAATGCACGGTGTAATGGCCAGCGCTGAGTGTGGGCAGCGGCACCGCGATCGCCGCCGCTTCATGAGCGTCGACCAGGGCCTTTTCCGTGTTCACCTGCTTGCCACTCGCATCGGTAACCGTGAGTGAACTGAAGGCCGGCTCGAGCGGCCCATCGAAGACGATCCTGACCTGCACGGGCGACGCCACCGTCGCACCCGCTCCCGGCTCCTGCTTCTGCGGAAACACGTGCGCAAAAGCGGCGCCCGCAAAAACAAGTCCGGCAATCAACATCGGCAACTTCACCGACACTCGCGTCCAACTTTGAAGAACGTTATTCATCACGAACTCCTGCTTTACTGAAAGAGAGGTTTGCCGATCGTAGTCGGCGCGACATCGTCGAAAAAGACATGAGCCTGCACCAGAATCCCGACATGCGAACCACTCGCGCGGTTAATCGGAACTTGCGCCTCAACACCGAACTGGCCATAGCGATTGATCCAGATAAACCCCGGATTGATCGTCCCGGTTGTCTGCCCCTGGCTCCTCGATAGCGGCACTTCCACCAGCGGAATGACGTTGGCCAACGGCTGCGGCAAACCGAGGTCGTGCACGTGCTGTTGCAGATACGGCAAGCTGTATTGCACGGTGAAACCGTAGTTGAACGCGTTCGGCTGTCCCGCGCCGGTGGTCAGCGCCGGCCCGGCTTCACCCGTGATTGCGATCGGCCGCAGATAAGCGAGCGACGCAGGCAGATCGCCCATACCCTTGCCCGCATAGACCGTCGGCGAGATCGTCGAGAAGTTGGCGGCGATGGCGCGGCTACCCGTGCCGCCGAGTTCAGCATTCACACCGACCGAGGTCATGAACTCGTGTTCGTCGTTGACATACAACAGGTACTTCAAGCCAACGCCGAAATTGTCGAAGCCACGTGCCTTCGGATTGTTTTGCATCGTGTAAGTGCCGTCGATGGACACCGCCAGTCTCGACGTGATCAGCTTGTCGTATTCGAAATCGAAGGTGTTGATGCTCTGATCGCCGTTATCGCCGGGCACGCGCACGTGGCCGTATTGCAGATTGGCTTCGTCGCCGACACCGGGGTCGTCGACCGCCAGCGTCGACGGAAAGACGCGATCACCGGCAATGGCATGGGCACTGGCAAAAGAAGGCGCGACTAGAAGCACACCGGCGGCAGCCGCGACGAGCGACGCCGCGCGCAACGGTAGCCCGTTGCGCGTGATGGGGGTTTGCATGGTTCATCCTGTTCATGGGTCGTGACAATACCGGCGAGCATCCAGGGACGGACGTGCGACGGCATCGCGATGCCGTTATCGCATCGCAGCGGCGTGACTCGAATCAGGATGTGAGCGGTGGGGCGCGCGGCTGCGCGAAGGTGAGCGGCTCGACACGCTCGACGCTCTCGAAACGCGTGGTGACGGTGTGCTGCAGCGCGCGAACGGTGACGGAAAACAATGCCTCGACGCTCGGCACCACGGGCATATGAGCAAGCAGGCTGCAGTAGCCACAGGCGTCACCGTCGGACATGACGCTGTGCTGGACGTGCTTGCCGGCGGCAGGGTTCGATGCGTCGTGCTGCATCGCGGGCATGGCGGACATCGACGCCATGGAGGCCATGGACATCATCGAATCCATCGCCGGCGCGGAGGCCATTGAGGGCATCGGGCAACGCACGCCTTGCATTTCGCTTTCGTCGCCGTTGCGTGCGGCGAGCGAATGCGAGATCGCGGGCGCGAGCGTGGCCATCAGGATCGCAAACAATCCCAGCCAACTGCCTATCTTCTGATAGAAACGACTCAAGATGCGCCCGGCGACACGATGGGAAACTGCCGTGGATTATGCCATGGCCTATCGCGTGTCCTGGCGAGACAATGGACAATGTGGACAATGCCTCATCCCGGCTTCCGGCACGGAGTGTCCATGAAAGTGCAACGTCCGCATCGCCCACGCCTCCCGCATCTGGCTGGCGACCCCTCGCATGCGGAATGGCGCGATCACACGGTGACTTACATCGTCGTGGCCGCGCTTGTCGTGCTGATGGTCACCCTGATCGTCTGGCTGGTCGATCCGGCGCCGCCGGGAACCATCACGATGAGCGCGGGCCCGCACGACAGTTCGTTCCTCGTCACCGCGGAACAGTACAAGAAGATCCTCGCCCGCAACGGCATCACGCTGAAAGTGCTGGAATCCGATGGCTCGGTGCAGAACCTGCATCGTCTGCTGGATCCGAAACAGCATGTCGATCTCGCGCTCGTGCAAGGCGGCGTGGCCGACGGACTCGACACGTCGTCGCTCATGTCGCTCGGCAGCGTGTTTTTTGTTCCGGTGGTGGTGTTCTATCGCGGCACGGGTCTCAGCGAGCTTTCAGAACTGGAAGGAAAACGGATTGCAATCGGCCGCGAAGGCAGTGGCACGCGCCTGCTCTCGCTCAAACTGCTGGAAGCAAACGGCATCGCGCCGGGCGGCAGCACCGTGCTGGTGCCGAGCGATGGCATGCAGGCCGCCACGCAACTCGTGGCCGGCGAGGTCGACGCGGCGATCCTGAACGGCGATTCGGCCACGCGCGGCCTGATGCTGCGGCTCCTGAAAGTGCCTGGCATCTCCGTGATGGATTTCGACGAGGCGAGCGCCTATACGCGCCTCTTTCCCTATCTCGACGAGATCGACCTGCCGCCCGGCGTGCTGGATCTCAGGCGCAGAATTCCGCCCGACACCATCCATCTGATCAGCCCGACGGCCGAACTCGTGGCGCGCAGCGGTCTGCATCCGGCCATTTCCGACTTGTTGATCGAGGCCGCGCAGGAGGTGCACGGCATGCCAGGGCTACTGCAGCACGCGAGGCAATTCCCGAGTCCGGTTGCCCATGAATATCAGATCAGCGAAGACGCGCAGCGCTACTACAAGACCGGCAAGAGTTTTCTATACCGCACACTGCCGTTCTGGCTAGCCAGCATCGGCGATCGCACACTGGTTCTGCTGCTGCCGATGGCGGTGCTGCTGTTTCCGGCGATGCGGCTGATCCCCGCGCTTTACCGGTGGCGGATTCGCTCACGCATTTATCGCTATTACGGTGCGCTGATTGCGATCGAACGCGATGCACTCGCCGGCTCGACCGAGGAGGAGCGCAAGCGGCTTTTCGTGGAGCTCGACGATATCGAGGCATCGCTTAACCGCTTGCGTATGCCGCTCGCATACGCCGACGCGTTCTATGTGCTACGCGAGCACGTCGGCTTTGTGCGCAGCCGGCTGGCGGCGGCGCAGGGCAGCCGCCCCTAGCCGGGGCGGCGGATCGCCTTACGCTTCAGCGGAGGCCGACGGTGCAGCCGGCGGTGTTACCGGTTCCACGGCCGGGGTGTCGCTCGACGTGATCTGCTGCTCGCTTTGCGCGTCAGCTTGCGCAGCGGCCGCTTCTTGCGCTGCTGCATCGGAGGAAGCCGCCGCAACGGAGGCAACGGAGGCATCGGCGGCATCGGCGGCATCGGCGGACGTCTCTGCCGGCGCAGCCGCTGCTTTCGCCGCGCCCCTGCCTGCACGATGCGCCTGCAGACGCTGCGCGCCGGACGCTTCCTGCGCCGTCACCTTGCCGGCTTCGCCGCCCGTCAGATCGATCCGCGCGGCGCCTTCGACCAGGCACTTCCAGTAACGGCTGCCACGGCACCACGTCTTGATCGCGTCGCGCAATTCTGCTTCGCTCAGCGACAACTCCTTCGCGTGAACCACGAGGTCCTCGAAGATGCCGACCTTGAGCGGGAGCTTGGGCGCCGGGTTCTTCGGGAACACATTGGGGAAACGCTTTTGCAGTCTCCCGATCGATTTCACCACCGGATCCACCGGCCTTGCGTCAGCCGCGGGCTTTGCCTCGGCCGCGGGCCTGGCCTCGGCCGCCGGCTTGTGAGCGGGCGCGGCGCGGCGCGGCGGCGACGGCTTGCGAGCGGGCTTCGCGCCGGGCTTGGCAGCAGGCTTGGCGACAGGCTTGGCAGCAGGCGCCGCTTCGGCACGTGCCGCAGCCAGTTGCTTCTTCAGTTCAGCAAGTTGTTCGAAACCCATAGCGCACAATCAATCGAGAAAGACAGGATTGTAGCAGCGTGTTGCACCCCGGTCCCCACACCCGGCGAAGCGTTGTACGCCAGTGGCGGCAAACGATCAGCTTTTGACCGCAACTGGCGCTACACGCTCGTGCGCCGTCAGGCCAAAAACCGACACGCACAAGCCAGGCCGCCCTACGTTATTGCGTAGGGAAAGTCCAAGCTGATGCCGCGCGGCGATCCGCGCCACAATCGCGAGACCCAGCCCGCTGCCCTCGCCCTGGGCTTCCTCGCCTCGATAGAATCGATCGAAAACCCGCTCGATTTCGGCCTCCGGTATCCCCGACCCGCTATCCACCACGTCGAACCCCACGCGTTCGCCGGCGCGCTTCAGAATCACATCCACACGGCCGCCTGGTGGCGTATGCCGGATCGCGTTATTGATCAGATTGCCCAGCAACACACTCATCCCATGCGGTTCCGCCAGCACCGTATACGTGTCGTAGCCGGCGCGAGCGTCTTCACACTCGAGTCCGAGATCGATTTCTCGCGACTCCGCGAGCAGCGACACATCCCCCACCGCCTGCTCGCCGATCCGGCGCAAGCTCACCGGCACCATCGACGTCACGGGATGCGCGTCTTCGCGCGCGAGCGCCAGCAACTGCTGCACCAGATGAATGATCCGGTTGACCCGCTCCTCGACGCGCTCCAGCGTTTGCCCTTCCCCCTTTAACGAACCGTCGCGGGAAGCCGCCTGCAGTTGCAGCTTCAGCGCGGCAAGCGGCGAACGCAATTCGTGCGCGGCGTCGGCGATAAACGTGCGCTGCGCCTGCGAAGCAACCTGCAGGCGTTGCAGCAGATCGTTGAGCGAGCCCACCAGCGGTTTGATTTCGACCGGCACGGTGCCGTCCAGACGCAACGGCTCCAGTGAATCGAGCGAACGGGTTGTGAGCGCGCGCGTCAGGCCGCCGATCGGCGCCAGACCTCTTGCCACCACCAGCAGCACCAGCACGATCGTCACCGGCACCAGCACGCCGAGCGGCCACAGCGTATGCAACGCCAGTTGCAGCGCAAGGTCCTCGCGCACGGAGACCGGCTGCGCCACCTGGATATAGCGCTCGCGCTGCTGCACGCCGAACGCGCGCCAATGACTCTCGCCGTGCTCGACCGTGCTGAAGCCCTCAGGCAAGCGCGAGAAGAGCGGCGCCTGCATGGAGTGATAAATGAGTGCACCGGAGCCGTCCCAGATCTCGATCAGGACCCGGTCGTCGGCCAGATCGCCCAGGTCGGGACTGCGATGCTCGCCGTCACCCGCGCCGGTCAGATTCGATGGCAACGACAGCGCTATCGTGCGCAACTCGTAGTCGAACAGTTCGCTCGCTTCTTCGCGCGCGGTGTGAAAAATGCCGTAGGCGGCCACGCCCGAGGCCGCGGCCAGCCCAAAAATCAGCCAGCCCAGCAGCCAGCGGCGAATCGACGTCATCAGCACCTCTTCAGACGGTAGCCCACGCCGCGCACGGTCACCACCTGCTCCGCGCCGATTTTGCGCCGCAAGCTGTGCACATGCACTTCGATAGTGTTGCTGCCCACCTCCTCGCCCCAGCCGTAGAGTTTTTCCTCCAGCTCGGCCTTGGTGAACACGCGCGTGGGCTCTTCGATCAGCGCCTGCAGCAGGCCGAACTCGCGCGGCACGAGCGGCAATACCGCGCCGTCTTTGGTGACTTCGTGCGCCGCGGGATCGAGCGTGAGCTCGCCGTGCGCATAGATGGGCTGCTTCTGCCCGGTGCGCCGCCGCAATAGCGCGCGCACCCGCGCGGCCAGCTCGTCGAGATCGAATGGTTTGATCAGATAGTCGTCGGCGCCCGCATCGAGGCCGCGAATCCGGTCTTCGACCGCGTCGCGCGCGGTCAGGATGATTACCGGCGCAGCGCCGCCGCTCTTGCGGTAGGCGTTGAGCACGTCGATACCGTCTTTCTTCGGCAAGCCGAGGTCGAGCAGCACGAGATCGTATACGCCGTTACCTAGCGACAGTTCCGCCGCGCGGCCGTCATTGGCCCAGTCGATCGCGTAGCCCGAACGGCGCATCGCGCCCAATACCGTTTCCGCAATCATGTCGTCGTCTTCGACGAGTAGCAGACGCATGGCCTCTCCTCTCTCCAGTTTGCCCGCATTGTCCGGCCCGTTAGCTTAACGCTTCCTTAAGCCATCCTTAGGGGAAGCTTAGGCGACGCTGAAGGGAGGCTGATGGGACGCTTAAATCTCCGTTAAGCGTGCCTTAAGCTCCCGATCAGCAGAATCGGCACCTGTTCCGGGACATTCGTTCGCGGCTGTCCCACCCTTTGTTCAGGAGCCGGATTTTGCCCGTTTTCAACGCCGCCGCAGCGGCGATCTCCGCCGCTGGTTCGGCAGCACGACAAGCGGCCTCGGTGGCCGCCTCGTTCGCGGCTAACGCACCGGCTATCCCCGTCGCACGGTTGCGCGCGCTCGTGCCGCTCTGCGCGATGCTGCTCGGCGGGTGCGCGTGGTATCACCGCGAGCCGCTCGCGCCGCACGATACGTCGAGCTCGGCGCGCTCGCTCGAACGCATCCAGATCGATCCGTCCACCATGCCGCTTCCCGAACTGGCCGCGCATCGTTTCGATCCCTCCGACGGGCTCGATATCGACGAAGTCGCAATGCTCGCGGTGGCGAACAATCCCGACCTGAAACTGACCCGCGACGATCTCGGCATCGCCCGGGCACAGGCTTATTCAGCCGGACTGCTGCCCGACCCGCAACTGAGCGTGTCGAGCGATTACCCGGGCGCGGCCGGCACCACGCGTGCGTTCAATTATGGTCTGAGCATCGACGTGATGGCGATCGTGCTGCGCAGCGCGAACCGGCAATCCGCCGACGCGACAGTGGCGAAAACCGATCTCGGACTGCTGTGGCAGGAATGGCAGATCGTCGCCCAGGCGCGGCAGTTATTTATCAAGGCGCGCTTCCAGCATGACACGCTGCCCTTGCTGCAACAGCAGCGCGAGCTCACGCGCACGCGCTACGAACGCATGGCGCAGGCGCGCCGCGACGGCAATCTGACCGACGACGTACTGGGCGCCGCGCTCACCGCCTACAGCGACGCGCGCAGGCAATACACCGATGCCGAACGGGCCGGGGAACAGACTCATCACGATCTGAACGCGCTGCTCGGCGTGTCGCCCGACGTGCAACTGCCACTCACCGGTAGCGAAGACAAGACCGGCCTGTCCGACGCGACGCTCGATGCAGCCCTTGCGAAACTCGCGCAGCGACGTCCCGATCTGATCGCGCTGCAAGCGGGCTATGAGGCGCAGGAACAGAAATACCGCGCGGCGATTCTCAGCCAGTTCCCGAGCCTCTCCGTGGGTTTCGTGCGGGCGCGAGACACCTCGAACATCTACACCAGCGGCTTCCAGATCAATCTGAGCCTGCCGATCTTCAACCGCAATCAGGGCAATGTCGCGATCGAAAAAGCGACGCGTCAACGCCTGCGTGACGAATATCAATCACGCCTGAACCAGGCTTACGCCGATGTCGCCCATTTGCGCGCGGACAGCGCGATTCTCGCGCGTCAGTTGCAACAGACTGAGGCGGCGCTGCCCGACGCCGAGCTCGCCGCGCAGCATGCGGCCGTGGCCTACGCGCAGCACAACCTCGCGCTCGGCGCTTACACCGATGCGCAAAGCGCGGCGCTCACCAAACGGGTCGACGTCGCCACGCTGCGCGAAGCGCTCGCCGAACAACGCGTCGGCTTGCAGGCGCTGTTGGGCAGCGCGATCCCCGACGCCTTTTCCTCCGCTCAGACCTTCACTGAAACCCATGCGAAATAGCCTACTTCCGGCGTGGCGGCCGCGCAGCGCCGCTTGTGCGATTGCACTTGCCTGCCTCGCACTTGCGAGCGCCGCGGTTGATGTGGCCGCTGCGCCCGCTGTGGCCGCTGCGGCCAGTACACCTGTCGGCGGCGATGCGGCCGATCAAGCCGTCGTATCCGTGCAAACCATACGGGTGCAGCGCGACGTCATTGCGCAACCGGTTCGTGCCTATGGCATCGTCGCGACGTCCGCCTCGAGCCTGACCACGGTGAATCTGCCGTACCTCGCGCGGATCGTGCAGATGCGCGTCCAGGCCGGCCAGCGTGTGACGCGCGGCACCGCCCTTTTCGTCGTGCAAGCCGATCCTGCCGCCGCGCTCGCCGCCACTCAGGCGAAAAGCGCCGTGACGCTGGCGCAGGGCGAACTCGCACGCACGCAATCGCTATACGACAACGGGCTCGCCACGCAATCGCAACTCGCCACCGCCCGCAAGGCCGCCGAGGATGCCCAGCAGGCGCTCGCCGCGCAGAACCAGACCGGAGTCGCAAGCGGCAACAAGCTCATCACGGCGCCGCTCGACGGCGTGGTTCTGCAGGTATCGGCGGCACAGGGCGATCAGGTGCAGCCCGGCGCAGCAATCCTGCAACTGGCCGGCGGCAACGGCAACGGCAACGGCAACGGCCACGACAACGATGCGCGTGCCAACGTGATGCTCGGCGTCGAGCCATCGGACGTCCCCGCTATCCATGCCGGCGACACGGTCACGCTGCACGGCCTGTCCACCTCGCTCGCGAAGGCCGCGGTGGACGGCCGGGTGGTGCTGGTCGGCGCAGCGGTCGATCAGCAAAGCCAGCTCGTCAACGTCGGCGCGAACCTTCCGCCCGGACCGAGCGCATTCATTCCCGGCACGCGGGTCAGCGCCGATATCGCGACGCGCAGTGGCACGCATTGGATCGTTCCGCGCGCCGCCGTGCTGAAAGACAGCACAGGCGCGTACGTGTTCCAGATCACGCCGCAAAACAGGGCACGCCGCGTGGCGGTGGTGATGCAAGTCGAGAACGGCGAGCGCTACGGTGTGGACGGCCCGCTCGACGCTGCGCAAGGTCTCGTCGTCAGCGGCAACTATGAGTTGAAGGACGGCATGACGGTGCGGCCTGGCGGAGGCGCGTCGCGATGAATTTTGGTCAATGGATGCAGAAGCACCGGCGCTCACTGCTGTTCGTGATTGCGTTGCTGGCGATCGCGGGCGCGCTGACCGCGTTTCGACTGCCGATCTCGCTGTTCCCGAACGTCGCGTTTCCGCGTGCCGTCGTCTCGCTCGACGCCGGCGACCGCCCCGCCGAACAGATGGCCACGCTCGTCACGATGCCTGTCGAAGAGGCGCTGCGCCGCGTGCCGAACGTACGCGACGTCGAATCGACCACGAGCCGCGGGGCGGCGGAAATCTCGATCAATTTCGACTGGGGCACCGACATGGCGCAAGCCACGCTGCAGGCTCAGTCGGCAATCAGCGAGATTCTCGCCACGCTTCCGCAAGGCACCTCGATGCAGGTCAGGCGGATGGACCCAACCGTGTTCCCGGTGCTCGCCTATAGCCTGACCTCGCAACAGCAGACGCTGTCGGCGCTGCGCGATCTCGCGCAGTTCCAGATGCGGCCGCTGCTGTCGTCCGTGGAAGGCGTCGCGCGCGTCGAAGTGACCGGTGGCGCGCAGGACGAACTTGAAGTCGCGATCGATCCGGCGCGCCTCGCTGCCTACAAGCTGTCGCTCTCCGACGTCTCGAAAGCGATTGGCGCGAGCAACGTGCTGATGGCCACCGGCCGCATCGAGGATCACTACAAGCTGTACCTCGTGATTGCCAACAGCACGATCACGCAGCTCGACGACCTGCGCAACGTGGTGGTGTCGGCCAACGGCGCCACGCAAATCCGCCTCGGCGACGTCGCGACCGTCCGTCAGGGCGTCGTGCCCCAATGGATGCGCGTCACGGCCGACGGCCAGGACGCCGTGCTGCTCAACGTCTATCAGCAGCCCGGTGCGAACAGCGTGGCGATGGCCAAGGCGATCCGTGCGAAGCTCGCCGACTTCCAGCAGCAGATGCCGGCGGGCGTGCATCTCTCGAACTGGTACGACCAGAGCGAACTGGTGATCGCCTCGGCGACCAGTGTGCGCGACGCGATCATGATCGGCGTGGTGCTGGCCGCCTTCACGCTGTTCGCCTTCCTGCGCAACTGGAAGATCACCGCGATCGCGGTCGCGCTGGTGCCGGTTGTGATGGCCGCGACGATCCTGTTGCTCGACGTGTTCGGCATGGGCTTCAACATCATGACGCTCGGCGGGATGGCGGCCGCGGTCGGCCTCGTGATCGACGACGCCATCGTGATGATCGAACACATCGTGCGACGCATGCGCGAAGGCGGAGCACAAAAGTTCCATGGCCGCGTGATGGCGGCGGCGCTCGAATTCACGCGGCCGCTGGCCGGATCGTCGGCGGCGACCTTGATCATTTTCGTGCCGCTCGCGTTTCTATCGGGTGTTACGGGCGCGTTCTTCAAGGCTCTTTCGGTGACGATGGCAAGCGCCCTGTTCATTTCGTTTCTCGTCACGTGGCTCGCGGTGCCGATTCTGTGCGACCGCTGGCTTGCGCCCAAGGACGCCGAGGAGCACAAGGAAACCCGCTTCGCCGCATGGATGAACCGGCGCTACGGCTTTCTGATCGAACGCGTGACGGCTCGCCCGCCTCTCGTGCTGCTCGGTCTGCTGCCGCTGATCGTGGTGGCCGCGTTCGCGTTCACGCGAGTGGGCAGCGGCTTCATGCCGGGCATGGACGAAGGCGGCTTCGTGCTCGACTATCACACCGAGCCGGGGACGTCAGTCACGGAAACCGACCGTCTGATGAAGCAGATCGAGGGCATCATCCGCGCGAATCCGAACGTCGCGACTTACTCGCGCCGCACTGGCGCCGGTCTGGGCGGCGATCTGAACGAGCCCAACAAGGGCGACTTTTTCATCCGGCTGAAATCGGGTGGCCGTGAGCCGATCGAAACGGTGATGGAGGAAATCCGCTCGCAGATCGAAACGCAGGTGCCGGGCGTGAGCATTGAGCTTGCGCAACTGATGGAGGACCTGATTGGCGACCTGACCGCGGTGCCGCAGCCGGTCCAGATCAAGATTTATTCCGACGACCAGAACACGCTCGACACCACTGCCCGCCGGGTCGCCGCGCAGATCGGCAAGATTCAGGGCGTGGTGGACGTCAACGACGGCATCAACCCCGCAGGCGACGCACTCGAACTGCATATCCGACCGGAGGCGGCGGCGGCCGAGGGGATGGATCCGCAGTCGATTGCGCAGGCCGTGTCCGACATGGTCGAGGGCAACGTGGCGACGCAATTCCAGCGCGGACCGAAAACGGTGGGCGTGCGGGTGCGCGTGGCCGGCGCACTGAAGCTGACCGATACGCAACTGGGGCAGTTGCAGATTCGCGCACCGGACGGCCACCTATTCGCGCTGGGCCGTGTTGCTGATCGGG
The DNA here is from genome assembly GCF_046026025.1 of Paraburkholderia fungorum. Classification (GTDB taxonomy): domain Bacteria; phylum Pseudomonadota; class Gammaproteobacteria; order Burkholderiales; family Burkholderiaceae; genus Paraburkholderia; species Paraburkholderia fungorum_E. Next base: position 78,537 of record NZ_JAQQFL010000043.1, read on the forward strand.
TGACGGTGACTGGGCAACCCGAAATCAGCCGCGACAATCTCAAGCGGATGGTGGCGGTGACTGCGCGAATCGACGGCCGCGATCTGGGCTCGACGATTGCGGATGTACAGCGAGTGTTGGGCGACGCGAGCGTGTTGCCCGCTGGCGTGTATTACGAATTGGGCGGCTTGTACCAGCAACAGCAGATTGCGTTCAAGGGGTTGTTGACGGTATTCGGCGCGGCGATTGCATTGGTGTTTGGCTTGCTGTTGTTTCTGTACGAGCGCTTGCGGGTAGCGCTGGCGGTGATGGCGATGCCGTTGCTGGCTGCGGGCGCGGTGTTTATCGGCTTGTGGATCACGGGTATCGAGTTGAACATCTCCGCGATGATGGGGATGACGATGATTCTCGGCATCGTGACGGAGGTAGCGATTTTCTATGTATCGGAATTGCAGGGATTGATACGGGACGAAGGCGTGGCGTTTGAGGAAGCGCTTATCGCGGCTGGGCGGAACCGGTTGCGACCGATTGCCATGACCACCATAGCGGCCATTCTCGCGCTGCTGCCGCTCGCATTTGCCTTGGGGCAAGGAGCGGCAATGCAGCAACCGTTGGCGGTTGCCATCATTTCCGGGTTGATGGTGCAGCTACCGTTGGTCCTGTTACTTTTGCCGGTATTACTAAAGTTGCTGATGAAGAACGACGCCATCTGAAAATAGCGAAGGAAGGGGTCCCAGAACAAGGCATCGGCGCGCGCAGCGCCGCCGGAAGAATGACTCCCTTGTCACCGGCGCCGAATGTGCGAGAACACAGATTCCAGATGCACCACTACCGTGACTGCGCGGGGGACCCGCTTATGAGCTGGCGGGT
>NZ_JAQQFL010000044.1:0-75790 GCF_046026025.1 Paraburkholderia fungorum
GGCAGGCAAAGAAAAGTAGGTGCCGCCCCGCACAGGGGCAACGCTAATAAACCACTAAGAAAACAAGGAAAGGCCAACACCGTAGGCACACAACCAAGCGCCGCAGGCAAAAAACCCAAAAAATGTTCAACTCGATCAAAAGATTCATAAAAAAATGGCGCGCCTCCCGCGACGGCGGCCACCAACTGGACGCACTGCTGGCGATCGCAGATCAGACCGCCCCTTACCCGGACCGCAGTGAATGGCTGATCGAACTCGCCCACTGGATCCACCGCGGCCGCGCAGTCCAACCCGAACAACTCGACAACACCGTCGAAGACAACACATCACGCTCAACCCCAGCACACGCAAGAATCCGCTATCTCCTCCACGTGCTGGACCGCAACCCGGCCTGGAAAGCCAACGTCGCCGGCATTCTCCGCGCGCTCCTTCGTGAAAGCGACGGCCTCTCGCTTCTCTGCGATGCAGGCATGCCCGTTCACTCAGGCTTCTTCGGCGCACTCTTCGAGCGCCTCGAAGCCTCTCTGATCCCGCCCGCACCGAACCGGCGCGACCTCAGAGCGATCGTCACACTGATGTTCAGCCAGGAACGCGACGCCGAATGGATCGCCAATCTGCCAACCGATCTGCTCACCCGCATCCACGCCCTCTTCAACTTCGAACACGACGACAGCGAACCACGCGACAGCACCCCTTTCTCGCTCGACCTGCTGGCCGCGCTGCACAACCTCACCTGCCAGATCAGTTCGACCGGTCTGTCGCAAATCGTCCGCAGCCGTCTCGGCGAAGTCGACGCCCCCGACACCGGCGGTGTACGCGTCGCCATGGAAAAGCAACCGTTCTACCGGCTCACGCGCGCCATGCTTGCCGTCGAAGCAGCCCATCAGGCAGTCAGCGCAGGCGGCCCGCAAGACAAGCTGCTGCACGAGGTCAACTATTTACGCCTGCTGCTCGACGAATGCCGCAGCGCCACCGACAACGTCTTCGCCCACCTCTACCGCAACGGCGTCAGTATTGACATCGTCTTCCAGGTCGAACGGATGCGCATGCGCATCGTGCGCGCGGAACATCTGCTGAACGCCTGGATGACGCAGGACGATCCGCACGCCGGCGCGCGTCTGGCCGCCGAGTTGGTGAACGCGAATCGCGCGAGTCAGAGCGTCACCCATCTCGTGCGTAGCAATTTCTCGTTGCTGGCGCGCAAGGTCGTCGAGTACAGCGCCGATACCGGCGAACACTACATCGCGCGCGATCGCGCCGAATACCTGAAGATGCTGCGCATGGCGGCCGGCGGCGGGCTCGTCACCGTCGTGACGGTCTGCGTGAAATTCGCCATCACCGGCGTGCATCTGCAAGCGATGTTCGAAGGTCTGCTCGCCGGCATCAACTACTCGGCCAGCTTCCTGCTGATTCACTTCCTGCACTTCTCGCTCGCCACCAAGCAACCGGCGATGACCGCGCCCACCCTTGCCCGTGAGCTGGACGGCGTCGGCACGCCGACAGGCGTCGACAGCTTCGTGAGTTCGGTGACCGCGCTGATGCGCACGCAGGCCGCCGCGGTGCTCGGCAACGTGCTGCTGGTGTTTCCCGTGTGCCTCGGCGTGCAATTGCTGTGGCACACGCTCTTCAACGCCAACATCATTTCGCCGGAGAAGGCGCACGCCACGCTGCACTCTTTCTCATTGCTCGGGCCGACGCCGTTCTATGCCGCCTTGACCGGCGTGCTGCTGTGGTCGTCGAGTTTGCTGTCGGGTTGGGCGGACAACTGGTTCGTCCTGCATCGCGTGGCGGATGCGCTTGCCTACAACCGGCGTCTGCGCATGACGCTCGGCGTGGCCGGCACCGCGCGGCTGGCCGCGTTTTGCCGGTCGAATGTGGCGGGCGTGGTGGGCAATATCACGCTTGGCCTGATGCTCGGGCTCGTCCCGGCGATCCTGACCGCCTTCGCCTTCACTTTCGAGGTGCGTCACGTGACGCTCAGCGCCGGCTCGATCGGTGTCGCGCTCGGCGTGCTCGGCAAGGACGCGTTGAAGCTGCCGGAGCTATGGTGGGCGGTCGCGGGGGTCGGCAGCATGGCGATCCTCAACGTGGCCGTGAGTTTCGCGCTCGCCTTCTACATGGCGGTGAAATCGCGCGACCTGCGCCGCAATGCGGTGCGCTCGCTGCGTGGCGCGATCTGGCAGCGGGTGTTCAGACATCCGCTCGAACTGGTATGGCCGGCCAAGGCGGCACCTCAGGACAGGTAACGGCCACCCGCAAGGTCGCCGGGGGTCGCTGCCGCGCCCCTGGCGACAGCTCCGCCGGACCCGACACCCCGACCGCGTACAATAGCGCCTTATCTAACGCCTTCCGGCAACCTCAATGTCCTTCGATTTCTTCCTTCCCTGTCCGCGCGGCCTCGAAGCCTCGCTCGCCACCGAGCTCGCCGAAATTTCCGCGAAGCACCTGAACGGCGCGCCGTTCACGGCCGGCGCGCAAGTGCCCGGCGGCGTGCATTTCCGCGGCGGCTGGGCCGCCGGCATGGCCGCCAACCTGCACTCGCGCCTCGCGAGCCGCGTGCTGCTGAAAATCGCGCATCGGCCGTATCGCAGCGAACAGGACATCTACGCGCTCGCGCTCGAACAGCGCTGGGAGCAATGGTTCTCGGCGAACGAAACGCTGCGCGTGGACGTCACCGCGATCAAATCGCCGCTGCGCAGCCTCGAATTCACGACGCTGCGTGTCAAGGACGCCATCTGCGACCGTCTGCGTGAAGTCAGCGGCGCGCGTCCGAGCATCGACACCGCCACGCCCGACGTGCGCGTGTTCGCGTTCCTCACCGCCACCGATTGCACGCTCTACCTCGACACCTCCGGCGACCCGCTCTTCAAGCGCGGCTGGCGCCTCGACAAGGGCGCGGCGCCGCTGCGCGAGAATCTCGCGGCGGGTATCCTGCGCCTGACCGGCTGGAGCGCCGGCACGCCGCTGTACGACCCGATGTGCGGCAGCGGCACCTTCCTCGCGGAAGCTGCGCAAGTGGCGCTGAATATCGCGCCGGGCGCGGAGCGCCGCTTCGGCTTCGAAAGGCTCAAGCAGTTCGACGCCAAGACCTGGCAACCGCTGAAGGCCGCCGCGCTCGACGCGAAGCACGCCGCCCGCAACTCGCGCGCCGACCTGCAAATTTTCGGCAGTGATATTTCCGGCGACATGCTCGACAAGGCACGTGCGAACTTCCAGCGCGCCGGTCTGCCGTCAATTCCGCTCAAGCAGGTCGACGCGCGCGGCATGACGGCGCCGTCGGCTGAGCCGGGCATCCTCGTCGCGAATCCGCCGTATGGCGAGCGGATCGAAGTGCGCGGCCGCAACGCACGTGGGGAAATCCGCGAAGGCCGCGCCACGCGTGAAGGCCGTGAGGACGACAGCTTCCGCCGCGCTCAGGAAGAAGCGCCGGATAGCGAGTTTTTCCAGTCGCTCGGCGATGCGCTGAAGCAGCGCTTCACCGGCTGGCATGCGTTTATTCTGACCTCGGATCGCAAGCTGCCGGGTCAGATGCGTCTGCGCGAATCGACCAAAACGCCGCTCTTCAACGGTGCGCTCGAATGCCGGCTGTTCCGCTTCGATCTGATTGCAGGCAGCGTCCGGCAACGGCCGCAGAACAACGACACACCGCCAGCGTAAGCCGGAGCAGAGCAGCATCGAAAAAACCGTGGATCCTGATCCGCGGTTTTTTTTCGCCGGTACTCGGCGACCGGCCGGTGTCGCGGATCCCATCTGCTGCCACGCCCACGTCTGCGTTTCTCCCTTCGCGCCCGCGTCACCCCGCCCATCGACCGTCGCGTCTTTTCGCGGCGTCCGCGACGCCCTACTGACACTACGCTGTCAGTAGCCCCCATGCACACTCCTTCTCACGCCATCCGGCGCTTTGCACGGCTTACTGCCATCCACAGGAGAGTGTCATGTCCGCATCATCCAAAGTTGTTGCATGGTTCGAGATTCCGTCCGTCGATTTCGATCGCGCAGTGCGTTTTTACGAAGCCGCACTCGACGTCAAACTGCGCCATGAAGAAGTCGGCGGCCAGCCGATCGCCATCTTCGGCTACGAGGAACCCGCCACTGGCGGCGCGATCGTCCATAGCCCGACGATGACGCCGACCGACGACGGCGTGCTCATCTATCTGAACGCCCAGCCGACCGTGGACGCCACCCTCGCCCGCGTCGAAAAGGCCGGCGGCAAGACCGATGGTCCGGTGATCAAGCTGCCGCAGGACATCGGCTATATCGCGTTCTTCGTCGACACGGAAGGCAACCGCCTCGGCCTGCATTCGCTGACCAACGGTTGAGCGCGTGATTCAGCACACCAGCGCGGTGGCCCGCAGACACCGCGCGTAACGCTGACCGGAGCGCGGCATGCGGCGCTATCATCGTGGGTCTGTCCCCGTCCTTTTCTATAAGACGCCCACCATGACGCGCCGCGCCGACCGCCTGTTCCAGATCGCCGAACTGTTACGCGGCCGACGTCTGACCACCGCGCAACAACTCGCCGACTGGCTGAATATCTCGCTGCGTACGGTCTATCGCGACGTGCGCGATCTGCAACTGTCAGGCGTGCCAATCGAAGGCGAAGCGGGCATCGGCTACCGCTTGAGCCGCGCGGCGAGCCTGCCGCCCCTCACCTTCACCGCCGACGAACTGGCCGCGCTCGCAGCAGGCGCACGGATGCTCGAATCCTGGGGCGGCGCCGGCTTCGCGAGCGGAGCACGCGGCGCGTTGGCGAAGATCGCCTCGGCCATGCCCGCCGACAAGCGCGCAACCCTCGAACGCCTGGCGATCTTCGCGCCGTCGTTTCACATCAAGGCGGATTTTTCAGCGAAGGTGGACGTGCTGCATCGAGCGGTCGATGCACGTCAGGTAGTGAGCTTTGCCTATACCGATGCGAATAGCGCAGAGACCGAGCGGCGCGTGTGGCCGCTGGCGCTGGCGTATTGGGGCGCGCGCTGGACGCTCGGCGCATGGTGCGAATTGCGAGGCGATTTCCGCAATTTCGGGCTGGAGAGGATCCAGGATATTCAGGTACTCGAAACGTATCCGGATCAGGAAGGAAAACGGTTGGCGGATTGGCTGCGGCATGTGAACGCGAAGCCGCGGTGACAATGTGGATGCAGTTTTGCGCCGCGAGTGCGGCGGCTTGGGGAACTCGATAGTACGTCCGGGCGATTCGCGGCCCACCGCGAGGCAGGCCGCGCAACAACAATGCCCGTGTTATTCCACGGCCTTCACCATATCCTCGATTACCTTCTTGGCGTCGCCGAACACCATCATCGTCTTGTCCATGTAGAACAGGTCGTTGTCGAGACCGGCATAACCCGCCGCCATCGAACGCTTGTTCACGATCACCGTGCGCGCCTTGTACGCCTCGATGATCGGCATGCCCGCGATCGGTGACTTCGGATCGTTCTTCGCGGCCGGATTCACCACGTCGTTCGCGCCCAGCACCAGCACTACGTCGACCTGGCCGAACTCGCCGTTGATGTCGTCCATTTCGTAGACCATGTCGTACGGCACTTCGGCTTCGGCAAGTAGCACGTTCATGTGCCCAGGCATCCGGCCGGCCACCGGGTGAATCGCGTACTTCACCTCGATGCCCTTTTCGACCAGCTTGTCGGTCAACTCCTTCAACGCATGTTGTGCACGCGCCACCGCAAGACCGTAACCCGGCACGATCACCACGGTCTCAGCATTACCGAGCATGAACGAAGCGTCGTCGGCCGAACCGGATTTCACCGGACGCTGCTCCGTCGCGCCGCCTGCCGCCGCCGCACCGGCCTCGTTACCGAAGCCACCGAGAATCACGTTGAAGAACGAGCGGTTCATCGCCTTACACATGATGTACGACAGGATCGCACCGGACGAACCCACCAGCGAGCCCGCGATGATCAGCATCGGATTGTTCAGCGAGAAGCCGATGCCCGCCGCCGCCCAGCCCGAATACGAGTTGAGCATCGACACGACCACCGGCATATCCGCGCCGCCGATCGGAATGATGATCAGCACGCCGAGCACGAACGCGATGATCGTCATGATGATGAACGGCAGCCACGATTGCGTGAGGAAGAAGATCACGCCAAAGCCGAGCATCCCGATCGCGAGGAACAGGTTGATCAGGTGCTGCCCGGCATAGACGACCGGCGCGCCCTGGAACAGCCGGAACTTGTACTTGCCTGACAGCTTGCCGAAGGCGATCACCGAACCGGAGAACGTAATCGCGCCGACAAACGTACCGATGAACAGCTCGACGCGATTGCCATACGGCAGGAAGCCCGGAATCGCATTCTCCGGATCGACGAGGCCGAATGCCGCCGGTTCCGACACCACCGCATACGCGATACACACAGCCGCAAGACCGATCAGCGAGTGCATCGCCGCGACCAGTTCCGGCATCTTGGTCATCTCGACGCGCGCCGCGACGAACGCGCCGATCGCGCCGCCGATCACCAGCGCGACCAGCAACAGGCCGAGCCCCAGGCCGAGATTCGAGCCGAGCGCGTTCGCCTGTTTGACGATCAACGCGATGGTGGTGAGGATCGCAATCGCCATCCCGACCATGCCGAAGGTATTGCCGGTGCGCGCCGTCTTCGGATTGGACAGCCCTTTGAGCGCCTGGATGAAGCAGACCGACGCGACCAGATAAAGCAGCGTGACGACATTCAGACTCATTACGCGTTCTCCTTGGCAGCGGCGGGGAGCTTCTTCGGCTCTTTCTTCCTGAACATCTCCAGCATTCGCCTCGTCACGAGGAATCCGCCGAACACGTTGACCGCCGCGAGCGCGACGGCCAGCGTGCCGAAGAACTTGCCGGTGTCGCCCACGGTGAGGCCCGCTGCGAGCATCGCGCCGACGATCACGATCGCCGAGATCGCGTTGGTCACGGCCATCAGCGGCGTGTGCAGCGCGGGCGTGACGTTCCAGACGACGTGGTAGCCGACGTAGATCGCCAGCACGAAGATGATCAGGTTGATGACGGTGTGGTTGATGACTTCCATCGCCGTTCTCCTCTATGCCTTGCGTGTGACTTCGCCGTCACGGGCCAGCAGCGTGGCCGCGACGATGTCGTCCGCGAGATCGATGTTCAGGGCGCCTTCCTTGGTGATGATCAGCTTCAGGAAGTCGAGCAGGTTGCGCGCGTAGAGCGATGACGCGTCGGCGGGGACCATCGAGGCCAGATTCGTATAGCCGACGATCTGCACGCCGTGTTTGATCACGACCTTGTCGGCTTCGGTCAGCGGGCAATTGCCACCGCGCTGGCCTTCGTACTCCGCACCGCGGCCAGCCGCGAGGTCCACCAGCACGGAGCCGGGTTTCATCGCCTGCACGGTTTCCACCGAGATCAGCGTCGGCGCCGCGCGACCGGGGATCAACGCGGTGGAGATGACGATATCCGCCTGCTTCGCCCGCTCGTGGACCAGTGCCGACTGACGTGTCAGCCACGAAGGCGGCATCGGCCGCGCGTAGCCGCCAACGCCCTGCGCGGCTTCGCGTTCTTCGTCGGTTTCATAGGGCACATCGAGGAATTTGGCGCCGAGCGATTCGATCTGCTCTTTCACCGCCGGACGCACGTCGGAGGCTTCGATCACCGCGCCCAAACGCTTGGCCGTCGCGATCGCCTGCAGACCGGCCACGCCAGCGCCGAGGATCAGCACACGGGCCGCTTTCACGGTGCCCGCGGCGGTCATCAGCATCGGCATGAAGCGCGGATAAAGCGTGGCCGCCAATAGAACCGCCTTGTAGCCCGCGATATTCGCCTGCGAGCTCAAAACATCGAGGCTCTGCGCGCGCGTGGTTCTTGGCGCGGCCTCTAATGCGAACGCCGTGACGCCCGCGGCCGCCAGCTTTGATGAGTTTTCGGTATTAAACGGATCGAGCATGCCGACCAATACAGCGCCGCGTTTGAGCAGCGGCAGTTCGGTATCGGTCGGGGACTGGACCTTGAGGACAAGATCCGCGCCAAAAGCAGCAGCCGTGTCGACGATTTCCGCGCCGGCTGCTGTAAAGGCATCGTCAGGAAAGCTCGCGCCGGTGCCGGCGCCGCTCTGGATCGTGACCCGGTGGCCCTGGGTCACGTACTTCTTGACCGTTTCGGGCGTCGCGGCGACGCGGGTTTCGTGCGCGCGCGTCTCGGCTGGCACTCCGATGTGCATCTTTGTTCCTCCTCGACTTCCTGTTTTACGACAGAGCTGCCGACGAGGCACGCCGGCTTGCAAGTGCAACGGCTAACGGCGTCACTTTAACCGAAACCTGGGGGTGCGCCGAAATCGGGGACAATCCGGGGGTCTTGAGCTGGCGGGCGCCTTGCAGGATGCGGGCGATGGGCCACCGCTCGTGCCACTTGCGCCTTAGCTGCCGGTCGCCCGCCGCCGGTCGCCCGCAGCCGGTCGCCCGCTTCCCGGCAGCCCAGGCCCATAAACGGTAAAATGCGCACCCATGAAACCGGAAACCTGGCTGCCGCACGTCACCGTTGCGGCCATCGTCGAGCGTGACGGGCGTTTTCTCGTTGTCGAGGAACATACCGCCGACGGCCTGCGCCTGAATCAGCCCGCCGGCCATCTGGAGGCGGGCGAAACGCTGGTGGAAGCGGTCATCCGCGAAACGCTCGAGGAAACCGCGCATCCGTTCACGCCCGCGGCGCTGGTCGGCATGTATATGACGCATTTCGAGCGGCCCGGCAGTGAGGGCGTGACGTATCTGCGCTTCACCTATTGCGGCACGGGCGGCGAAGCGGATGCAGCGCGCGCGCTCGATCCCGACATTGCCCGCACGCTGTGGATGAGCGCCGACGAATTGCGCGCCTGCCCTGAACGGCACCGCACGCCGCTCGTCATGCAATGTATCGACGATTACCTCGCGGGACGGCGCTTCCCGCTCGACTTCGTGCACACGCATTCGGTCGGACGCAAACAGGCATGAGCAGGCATAAATAGACGTAAGCTGGTATCGCCTGACGTAAGCCGTCACGAGCGGCAAGGCAGGCGGGCAGGCACCCCGGTCAACCCACGATCAATGAAGTCACGCAGTACCCAGTGAGCACCTTATGAGCAAGCAGAAAGTCGTAGTAGGCATGTCGGGCGGCGTCGATTCGTCGGTTACCGCATGGCTGCTGAAGGAACAGGGCTACGACGTGGTCGGCCTGTTCATGAAAAACTGGGAAGACGACGATGACAGCGAGTACTGCTCGACGCGGCAGGACTGGATCGACGTCGTCTCGGTGGCGGACCTGATCGGCATCGACGTCGAAGCGGTCAACTTCGCCGCCGAGTACAAAGACCGCGTGTTCGCCGAATTCCTGCGCGAATATTCGGCCGGCCGCACGCCGAATCCGGACGTGCTGTGCAACGCCGAAATCAAGTTCAAAGCCTTCCTCGATCACGCCATGTCGCTCGGCGCGGAAACCATCGCGACCGGCCACTATGCGCGAGTGCGCGAAAACAACGGCCGCTTTGAACTGCTGAAGGCCTTCGATCATACGAAGGACCAGTCGTACTTCCTGCATCGGCTGAATCAGGCGCAGTTGTCGAAGACGCTATTTCCCCTGGGCGAGATTCCGAAGACGAAAGTGCGCGAGATCGCCGAACAGATCGCGCTGCCGAATGCAAAGAAGAAAGATTCGACCGGCATCTGCTTTATCGGCGAACGGCCGTTCCGCGACTTCCTGAACCGCTATCTGCCGACCCAACCCGGTCCGATGAAAACCACCGACGGCAAAGTGATCGGCGAACACATCGGCCTCGCGTTCTACACGTTCGGGCAGCGCAAGGGTATCGGCCTTGGCGGCAGCAAGGACGGCAGCGGCGAGCCGTGGTTCGTCGCCGGTAAGGATATTGCGTCGAACACGCTGTATGTCGCGCAAGGCCACGAGCATCCGTGGCTGCTGAGTCACACGTTGAGCGCGGGCAATACGAGCTGGGTCGCGGGCGAAGCGCCCACCGAAGGTTTCGCGTGCGGTGCGAAAACCCGTTACCGGCAAGCGGATGCGCCGTGCTCCTTCAGCGCGGCAGGTGTCGACGAAGGCCTCTTTGAACTGAATTTCGACGACGCCCAATGGGCTGTCACACCAGGGCAATCTGCAGTGCTCTACGATGGCGACGTGTGTCTCGGCGGTGGCATCATCGAGCACGCGGTAACCGCGCAGCCAACGGTGCGTCAGCCGCAAAAGGCAGCGCTGCTAAGCGCCCGTTGAACCATGAGTTTGAGCTAGCTTCACCATAACAAGCAGTCGTTCGTTTCCCTTCGCGGCGGATTCCGTTTGCGCCGACAGCGTCGACGATCCCTCCGCGACGATCCTCACTGCACTGGAGTCCCCATGTTTTCTCGACGTTATCTGGCGATGTGGTGCGCAGTCATTCTGCTCGCAGCCTGTGCGGCGCTCGCCGCGGCGCATCACATTTCGTGGTTCTGGATCATCGTGCCGGTGGCGCTCGTCGCGCTCGGTCTGTTCGACCTGACGCAGGAACGCCATGCGATTCTGCGCAACTATCCGCTGTGGGGCCACTTCCGCTTCCTGTTCGAATTCATCCGCCCGGAAATCCGCCAGTATTTCGTCGAAGACGACACCGACGAAAAACCGTTCTCGCGCGCGCAACGCAGCATCGTCTATCAGCGCGCCAAGAACGACGTGGACAGCCGCCCCTACGGCACCGAACTCGACGTCAAGGCCGTCGCGCACGAATGGATCAGCCACTCGCTCGCACCGACCAGCATCGATAGCCACGACTTCCGTATTGTCGTCGGCCCCGACCGCGCGCAGCCTTATTCGATGTCGATCTTCAACGTCTCCGCGATGAGCTTCGGCTCGTTGTCGGCAAATGCGATCATGGCGCTGAACCTCGGCGCGAAGAAAGGCAACTTCGCGCACGACACGGGCGAAGGCTCGATGTCGAAATACCACCGCGAACATGGTGGCGACATCATCTGGGAAATCGCCTCGGGCTATTTCGGCTGCCGCAACGACGACGGCACCTTCAGCGCGGAGAAATTCGCCAAGCAGGCTGCCGAGCCGCAAGTGAAGATGATCGAAGTGAAGCTCTCGCAAGGCGCGAAGCCCGGTCACGGCGGCGTGCTGCCGGCCGCCAAGATCACGCCCGAGATCGCGGAAACGCGCGGCGTGCCGATGGGTCGCGATTGCATCTCGCCCGCTACCCACTCCGAATTCTCATCGCCGCGCGGCCTGCTCGAATTCGTCGACCGGCTGCGCACGCTGTCCGGCGGCAAGCCGACCGGGTTCAAGCTGTGTATCGGGCATCCGTGGGAATTCTTTGGAATTGCGAAGGCGATGCTGGAGACGGGCATTCTGCCGGACTTCATCGTGGTCGACGGTGCGGAAGGCGGCACGGGCGCGGCCCCCCTGGAGTTCACCGATCACGTCGGCGTGCCGTTGCAGGAAGGCCTGCTGCTGGTGCACAACACGCTGGTCGGTATCGGCTTGCGTCAGCGCATTCGCATCGGCGCGAGCGGCAAGATGATCACGGCATTCGACATTACGAAGACGCTCGCGATCGGCGCGGATTGGGTCAACGCGGCGCGTGGCTTCATGTTCGCGGTCGGTTGCATTCAGGCGCAGACCTGCCACACCGGCCGCTGCCCGACGGGCGTCGCAACGCAGGACCCGGTGCGTCAACGTGCGCTGGTCGTGCCGGACAAAGCCGATCGCGTGTTCAACTTCCATCACAACACCTTGCATGCGCTGAAGGAAATCATTCAGGCCGCGGGGCTCAAGCATCCGGCGGAATTGCGCGCGCATCACATTGTGCGGCGCGTGTCGTCGCATGAGGTGCAGTTGATGTCCGAGTTGCTGAAGTACCTCGATCCGAACGATCTGCTGAACGGCAACTATCGCTACACGCTGTACGAGAAATATTGGCCCATGGCCCAAAGCCACTCGTTTGCACCGAAAGTTGAGCTGGCCGCTACATAAGCCGGTTGTGGCGGCGATGGAGCCTGGGCCGATCGCCGCCTAAGTCTTAAATTTTGACGGCGAGTTCTTGCAGAAAAATAAGAATCCTTAGGAACCCGTCTTATATACAACCGCTGCACCGGGCCGTACATTGGCGGGTCTTCTGCACCCGCTTAACGTTCATGCTCACATCCTCTCCTGCTCCGCTTCAGCTTGGTGCTCATACGCAACTGGTCCAGACCCGCCACGGCTGGATGCTTGCCAATCCCAACGACTTCTATCTAGGCCGGGCGCTCATCGAATACGGTGAATGCAGCGAGCTTGAATCTGCTGTGTTGCGGCAGTTGCTGGTGCAGCCGGGGATCGTTGTCGAAGTCGGTGCGAATATCGGCGTGCATACCGTCATGCTGGCTCGTGAGGCGCTGGCGCGGCGTCAGGTGCTGGTTGCATTCGAGCCGCAGCCGGTGATCTTTCAGAACCTCTGCGCGAATCTGGCGGCCAATGGCGTGCGCAACGTGTTGGCGTGGCCGTACGCATGCGGGGCAAGTGCGAGCACGCTGCATTTTGAACGGCCCGACTACGATTCGCCGGGCAACTTTGGCGGGGTGTCGATGCAGACCGAGGCTGCGGCGAACACGATCCCGGTTCCGTGCGTCCGGCTGGATGATGTATTGCGCTCGCATACGGTCGGGCTGCTGAAGCTCGACGTGGAGGGGTTCGAGTTGAACGCGCTGCTGGGCGCGGAGGAAACGATCGCCCGCTCACGTCCGGTGATTTATGTGGAGAACGACCGGCTCGATCAGTCCCAGGCATTGATCGAGTGGCTGTGGTCGAAGGAATACCGGATGTGGTGGCACTTGCCGCCTTTGTTCAATTCGGGGAATTTCTTTGGGCGCGCGGAGAACATCTACGGCCGCATAGTGTCGTGCAATATGCTCGCGCTGCCGCGGGAACTCGAGATGGAGATGGAGGGATTTGTGGAGGTGACGAATTCGGATTCCGCCACGCATGTGTTGATGGGCGCGCTCACGTAGCCCACGGGACACCTCCTGGGAAAAGGAATGACAATCGGCCGCCCGACGCGGCCTTTTTCCGTTTGGAGAACACGCCGGTTCCCGTCCGACCCCGCAAAACGGACACCCCCCTCCCTTTCCGTTAAAATCCAAGGTTTAGCACTTCGCTCCACGGCCACCCGGCGCGCTTCGGCGCTTACGGCGCGGCCCCATGCCCGAAAGGCACTTCATGCTCACGTTTCAGCAAATCATCCTGACCCTGCAGTCCTACTGGGATAAGCAGGGTTGCGCGTTGCTCCAGCCGATCGACATGGAAGTCGGCGCGGGCACGTCCCACGTCCATACTTTCCTGCGCGCAATCGGTCCGGAACCGTGGCGAGCCGCCTATGTGCAGCCGTCGCGCCGCCCGAAAGACGGCCGCTACGGCGAGAACCCGAACCGCCTGCAGCATTACTACCAGTACCAGGTCGTGCTCAAGCCGGCGCCGGAAAACATCCTCGACCTGTACCTCGGCTCGCTGGAAGCCCTCGGCTTCGACCTGAAGCAGAACGACGTGCGCTTCGTTGAAGACGACTGGGAAAACCCCACGCTCGGCGCGTGGGGCCTTGGCTGGGAAGTGTGGCTGAACGGCATGGAAGTGACCCAGTTCACCTACTTTCAGCAGGTCGGCGGTCTGGATTGCAAGCCGGTGCTCGGCGAAATCACTTATGGTCTCGAGCGTCTCGCGATGTACCTGCAGAAGGTCGAAAACGTTTACGACCTGGTCTGGACCGAATGGGAAGAGCAAGGCCCGAACGGCCCGGAGCTTCGTCGCCTGACGTACGGCGACGTGTATCACCAGAACGAAGTCGAACAGTCGACCTACAACTTCGAGCACGCGAACGTCGATCTGCTGTTCACGTTCTTCAACAGCTATGAAGCGGAAGCCAGGCGCATGATCGAAGCGCAGATCGCGCTGCCCGCTTATGAACTGGTGCTGAAGGCCGGCCACACGTTCAACCTGCTGGACGCCCGCGGCGCGATCTCCGTCACGGAGCGTGCGGCCTATATTGGCCGGATTCGCGCGCTGTCGCGTCTGGTCGCCCAGGCCTACTACGAGTCGCGCGAAAAACTCGGTTTCCCGATGCTCGGTAATCCGGTGCATGGCGTGCCCGGCCTGACGACCGACGAGCAAGACGCCGCCATGCCCGCATGGGCGCCGCCGCTGAAAATCGAACGCAAGATCGATCCGGACTGACGAGACCATCAAGAAATGACTCAACCCCATCAAGCTACCCTGCTCGTCGAACTGCTGACCGAAGAATTGCCGCCGAAAGCGCTCGCGCGTCTGGGTGACGCGTTCGCCGAAGGCATTGCGCAGCGCCTCGCGGCGCGCGATCTGGTCGAAGGCGAACTGTCGTTCGAACGTTACGCCACGCCGCGCCGCCTCGCCGTCACGATCAGGAACGTGCGTGCGGTCGCGCCGGAAAAACACGTGCGCGAAAAAGTGCTGCCGGTTTCCGTCGCGCTCGATAAAGACGGCCAGCCCACCGCGCCGCTCGCCAAGAAACTGGCCGCGCTCGGCTTCCCCGATTTTTCGGTGAACGACCTGGAACGCGCGCAGGACGGCAAGGCCGAAGCCTTCTTCCTGCGCTACGCCGCGCCGGGCGCCACGCTCGCCGAAGGCCTGCAAGCCGCGCTCGACGAAACGCTCGCCAAGTTGCCGGTCCCGAAACCGATGACGTATCAGCGCCCGGACGGCACCAGTGTGCAGTTCGTGCGCCCGGCGCATCGCCTGACCACCTTGCACGGCGACGAGGTCGTGCCGGTCACGGCACTGGGCGTCGACGCTGACGACACCACACTCGGCCATCGCTTCCTGTCCGAAGGCCTGGTGCAGATCCAGCACGCGGATTCGTACGCCGACACGTTGCTGCACAAAGGTCACGTGGTCGCGAATTTCGCCGACCGCAAGGAAACCATCCGCACGCACCTGCTCGCGCAAGCCGACGGCGACCAGGTCGTGATGCCGGAAGCGCTGCTGGATGAAGTGAATTCGCTGGTCGAATGGCCGGTGGTCTACGCCTGCCGCTTCGAGGACGAATTCCTGCAAGTACCGCAGGAATGCCTGATCCTGACCATGCAGACGAACCAGAAATACTTCGCGTTGACGGATGCGAACGGCAAGCTGCGCTCGCGCTTCCTGATCGTGTCGAACATCGAAACGAAGACGCCTGGCGATATCGTCGAAGGCAACGAACGGGTGGTGCGTCCGCGTCTGGCCGATGCGAAGTTCTTCTTCGAGCAGGACAAGAAGAAGCCGCTCGCCGAGCGCGTGCCGCTGCTCGCCAATGTCGTGTATCACAACAAGCTGGGTTCGGCGCTGCAACGCGTGGAGCGTGTCGAAGCGCTGGCCGGCGCGATTGCCGGACTGATCGGCGCGGATGCCGCGCTCGCGAAGCGCGCCGCGCGTCTCTCCAAGGCCGATCTGATCACCGACATGGTCGGCGAATTCCCCGAGCTGCAAGGCACGATGGGCACGTACTACGCGCGCCACGACGGCGAGCCGGAAGAAGTTGCGCGGGCGTGCTCGGAGCACTATCAGCCGCGCTTCTCCGGCGATGCATTGCCGGCCACGGCAACCGGCACCGTCGTCGCGCTTGCCGACAAGCTCGAAACGCTGGTCGGCATCTGGGGCATCGGCCTGCAACCGACCGGCGAGAAAGACCCGTTCGCGCTGCGCCGTCATGCGCTGGGCGTGCTGCGGATTCTGGTCGAGAAGCAATTGCCGGTCGATCTGATCGAACTGCTGCGCACCGCTTACGCGCAATTCGCCGCCGTGCCGGGCGTCGCCGATTCGACGCAGGCGATTTACGAATTCAGCATGGACCGCCTGCGCGGTTTGCTGCGCGAACGTGGCTATGCGCCGGGCGAAATCGACGCGGTGCTGGCGCTGAACCCAACGCGCCTCGACGACATCGTCGCGCGTCTGGATGCGGTGCGCGAATTCGCGGCCTTGCCGGAAGCGGCATCGCTCGCGGCGGCCAACAAGCGGATTTCGAACATCCTGAAGAAGTCGGAAAGCGCGACGACCGGCGGTGTGCAGGTCACGCTGCTGACCGAAGCGGCGGAGAAAGCCTTGCATGCGCAACTCGAGCAGGTCGCACCGCGCGTGCAATCGCAACTCGCCGTGCGCGACTACACGGGTGCGCTGACCGCGCTCGCCGCGTTGCGCGAGCCGGTCGACACGTTCTTCAACGACGTGATGGTCAACGCCGAAGATCCGGCGTTGCGGGCCAACCGTCTGGCTTTGCTCGGCGCGCTGCATCAGCAGATGAATTGCGTCGCCGACATCTCCCGACTCGCCGCCTGAGCCCCCCACCATGCCGACCAAAAAAGTGGTGATCCTCGACCGCGACGGCGTGATCAACGTCGATTCCGACGCGTTCATCAAGTCGCCGGACGAATGGATCGCCCTGCCCGGTTCGCTCGAAGCGATCGCGCGGCTGAACCAGGCGGGTTATCGCGTTGCTGTCGCGACCAACCAGTCTGGCATCGGCCGGGGTCTCTTCGACATGAACGCGCTCAACGCGATGCATCTGAAAATGCATCGCATGGCGGCAGCAGTCGGCGGGCGCATCGACGCGGTGTTCTTCTGCCCGCATACGGCGCAAGATCACTGCGAATGCCGCAAGCCGAAGCCCGGCATGCTGAAGATGATCGCCGAACGATTCGAAGTCGATCCGGCGCATACGCCGGTGGTCGGTGACGCGATGCGCGACCTGCAAGCGGGCGCGTCGCTCGGACATCCGACTCATCTGGTGCTGACCGGCAAGGGCCGCAAGACGCTCCAGGCCGGTGGTCTGCCCGAAGGCGCGCGCGTGCACGACGACCTGCGCGCATTCGCACTCGACTTCCTTTCCGACGCTCACGAGTGACACGCACCACGCGCGTCACCAACCCTCACAGACCACGCCGATGCGCTTCATTCGTTCCCTGCTGCTGCTGATCTACTTCGTGCTCTTCACGGTGCCGTACGCAACCGCGTGCTTCATCGCGTTTCCGTTCATGCGCGCCGACAACCGCTACTGGATGGCGGCGGGCTGGTGCAGCGCCACGCTCCACACGGTGCGCTGGCTGAACGGCATCCGCTACAAGATCGAAGGATATGAGAACCTGCCCGATGGTCCGGCCGTGCTGCTGTCCAAGCATCAATCGGCATGGGAAACGCTGGCGTTTCCGGCGCTGATGCCACGGCCGCTGTGCTACGTGTTCAAGCGCGAGCTGCTGTATGTGCCGTTCTTCGGCTGGGCATTGGGCATGCTGAAGATGGTTCACATCGACCGCAAGGAAGGCAAGTACGCGTTCGATTCGGTCATCAAGCAAGGCAAGCAGCGCATGGCGGAGGGTGCCTGGGTGATCATGTTTCCGGAAGGCACGCGTACGCCGACCGGCAAGCAGGGCAAGTACAAAACCGGCGGCGCGCGTTTCGCGATTGCGACTGGCGCGCCGGTCGTGCCGATCGCGCACAACGCCGGACGTGTGTGGCCACGCAACTCGTTTCTCAAATATGCGGGTATAGTCACAGTGTCGATCGGCAAGCCGATCGAGACGACGGGGCTCACGCCCGATGAAGTGAACACGCGCGTCGAACAGTGGATCGAAGCTGAAATGCGTCGCATCGATCCTACTGCGTACCGCGCGGCGGATAGCACCTCCGCCGCCGCACCAATCTGACGCGCCCGCGCCCTCGAAGGCGCATTTGCGCGAAGCCGAATCCGATGCAGAAGTCTCCTACGTCGCAGCCCGCTGCGGCGCTCGATAACCGGCAGCTCGATCTCCCGCTCTTCGCCGAGCCGGGGTCGA
The DNA here is from genome assembly GCF_046026025.1 of Paraburkholderia fungorum. GTDB lineage: Bacteria > Pseudomonadota > Gammaproteobacteria > Burkholderiales > Burkholderiaceae > Paraburkholderia > Paraburkholderia fungorum_E. The sequence goes on from NZ_JAQQFL010000044.1 coordinate 17,782, forward strand.
CGTCGTCGTCCCCAACACCCTCCGCTCCGTTGGCCGGCTCGCAGAGCGGGCAACAGCCGGCCGTGCCGCTCGCACCGGACGGCACCAAGCTGCGCAGCCTCACCATCGGCTCGCGCACGCTGCACTATGTGCTCAAGCGCTCGGCACGCCGCTCGATCGGCTTTGCGATCGACAGTACCGGGCTGATGATTACCGCACCACGTTGGGTCACGCTCGCCGATATCGAGACCGCGATCACCGAAAAGCAGCGCTGGATTTTCACAAAGCTGATCGAATGGCAAACGCGTGTCGAACAGCGCGCGCTGCCTAAGGTCGACTGGAAAGATGGCGCGCAAGTGCCGTATCTCGGCCAGCCTGTGCGTGTGAAGCTCGGCTCGCCGCAGGGCACGCTCGCGTTCGACGCGGATGAAGCCGTCCTGCAAGTGCCGCTGCCGCTGCAAGCCGACCCGCAGCAGATCAAGGATCGCGTGCAAGGCTGGCTGCAAGGCGAAGCAAAACGCCTGTTCGGCGAGCGCCTCGCGATCTACGCGGAGAAGCTCGGCGTCAACTATCGCGCGTACGCACTCTCTTCAGCGGCCACGCGCTGGGGCAGTTGTTCGAGCGACGGCAAAATTCGTCTGAACTGGCGGCTGATTCACTTCCCGCTGTCGATCATCGATTACGTCGTTGCGCACGAACTTGCGCATCTGCGCGAGATGAATCACAGCCCGCGCTTCTGGCAGACGGTCGAATCGATTTTTCCGGAGTTCCGCGAAGCGCGGCAGACGCTGAAGTCGCATCCGCCGGAATTACTGCCGACGCTGTAGAGCCTTCGGATCTTCTCCGGCTCTGCAAGGCTTCGGTCTTCGGCCGTAAGGCCGTGAAGTCGCCAGGCCTTGAAGTCACTAGGCCTCTAGCCGGCACCTCGACCCGAAGCGCCGGCCTTCTGAAACCCGCTACTCATTCCGCGCAGAAGGTTTCCTGCAGGTGACGCCACGTCACCTTGCCGTTCGCGTCCAGATCCATCACCGCTGTTGAGCGCCGCACATTCGCGTTGCCCGCGTTGTCGCGCTGATACTCACGATATTTGACCACGGCGCCCGACGGATACTCGGACACGATCTCCATATCGCGGATTGTGATCTGCGAGCCGGGACGCGCGCCGTTCAGTTTCGTGAAAATCGCCCGCAGGCCCGCGTGGTCGAGCGCGAGACCAGACGGCATGACCAGCGTGAATTGCGGAGCGAAGCGCGCCATGATGCGCTCCAGCGCGCCGTGATCCGCGGAGCCGTCGAACAACGTCTGAATTTCGACGTGGATGTCGGCCAGTTCTTTGAAGTAGGGATTGCTGTTATTCATTGCGTGTTCCTCGCCCTGCCGCTTACGTCACTTTTTCTTCTGGATGAACTCGATCTTGTAGCCGTCCGGATCTTCGACGAAAGCGATCACGGTCGTGCCGTGTTTCATCGGGCCGGCTTCGCGCACGACCTTGCCGCCTTGAGCCTTGATCTTGTCGCATGCCGCGTAGGCGTCTTCGACTTCGACCGCGAGGTGCCCGAAGCCGCTGCCGAGGTCATACGACGGCGTATCCCAGTTGTGCGTCAACTCGAGGACAGTACCGCTGCGTTCGTCTTCATAGCCGACAAACGCCAGCGTGAATTTGCCTTCAGGGTAATCGTCCCTGCGCAGCAATTTCATGCCGAGCAGATCGGTGTAAAACGCAATCGAACGGTCCAGGTTACCGACCCGGAGCATGGTGTGGAGGAGGCGCATTGTGTATTCCCTGGTGCGTGATGTCGAGAACGAGAATGTACCCCGAATCACGCCGCGCTGCAGCGGCGTGCCAACGTGGCGGCATGGGGTGAACACGCGGCGAACGCGTGGCAAGGAGTCTGCCAGGAAGCGTGGCACGCCCGTTCTCAACCCGCGCTCTTCACCTCGTCGCGCAATACTCGCCGCAAAATCTTGCCGACGTTAGTCTTCGGCAGTTCGCTGCGGAACTCGATGATCTTGGGCCGCTTGTAGCCTGTCAGCAGCTCCTTGCAGAAGGCGAGAATATCCGCCTCGGTGAGCGCCGGGTCTTTCTTGACCACGTAAAGCTTCACCACCTCGCCCGCCTCCGCGTCCGGCACGCCAACCGCCACGACTTCGAACACGCCCGGGTGCTTCGCCACCACATCCTCGATTTCGTTCGGATAGACGTTGAAGCCCGACACCAGAATCATGTCTTTCTTGCGATCGACGATCTTCACGAAACCCTGTTCCGTCATCACGCCGATATCGCCGGATTTGAAGAATCCATCCGGCGTCATCACCTTTGCCGTTTCATCGGGACGGTTCCAGTAGCCGGCCATCACCTGCGGCCCGCGAATGCAGATTTCGCCGCGCTCGCCGAGCGGCACTTCGTGGCCTGCGTCATCGCGAATCGAGATATCGGTGGACGGCAACGGCAAGCCGACCGTCCCGGTGAATGCGGTCGCCGTGGGCAGATTGGTGGTGGCGCACGGCGAAGTTTCCGAGAGCCCATAACCTTCGACGATCGGCACGCCGGTCAACGCTTGCCAGCGTTGCGCGACGGCTTGTTGCACCGCCATGCCGCCGCCGTTCGATTGCACCAGCTTCGAGAAGTCGAGCGTTTTGAAATCGGGTTCGTTCAGCAGCGCGTTGTACATGGTGTTCACGCCAGGGAACGAGTTGATCGCGAAGCCCTGCAACGCTTTGATCATCCCCGGCAGATCGCGCGGATTCGGAATCAGGATGCCCAGACCGCCGCAGCGCATCGTCAGCAAGCCGCAGACCGTCAGTCCGAAGATGTGATAAAGCGGCAGCGCGACGACCGTGATGTACTGCTTGATATCGCTGCGCCCACGATAAACCGGTTCGCGCCACAACGCCGATTGCAGGACGTTGGCAATCAGATTGCCGTGCAGCAAGGTGGCGCCCTTCGACACGCCGGTGGTGCCGCCGGTGTACTGGAGCACCGCGACATCGCCCTGAGTGAGCGTGACGGGTGTGAAGCCCGCATCCGCACCACGCGCGATCGCATCGTCCAGCGCGATACATGAAGTTGGCGGCACATTGTCGGCAACCACAGGGCTCCCCGCACCGAGCATCTCGCCGATCGAAGTCAGTACGACATGCCTGATCGACGTATGCGCCTGCACGGCCTCGAGCGTCTTCGTGAACGGCTCGAGCAGCACGATCGCTTCCGCACCGCTGTCGTTCAACTGATGCTCCAGTTCACGCGGCGTGTACAACGGATTGACGTTCACCACCACGTAGCCGGCACGCAGGATGGCCGCCATCACCACCGGATACTGCAATACATTCGGCAGCATCACGGCGATACGCGCACCGCGCGCAAGGCCCAGCCATTGGAACCACGCCGCAAGATGACGAGACTTCGCATCGAGCTCGCCGTAAGTCAGCTCGCGCCCCATGCAGACGAACGCGCGCTCGGCCGCGTGCGTCACGAAACTCTGCTCCAGCAAGTCGCCAACGGAGCTGAACTGCGTAGCGTCGATCTCTGCCGGAACGCCCGGCGGATAGGACTTCAACCAGATTCTTTCCATATCTCTTTCCTGAGTTTCGCATCGCGATGCGCCAATTCACGATGTGCCGCTGCGTCTGCGCGCCGACGTGGACCGTGCGGCTTCTATCCTGGGTCTATCCTGCCTCTATCGCGTAGTCAGCGCGGGCATCCGCCGTGCCGGCCGGTCGAAGCAATCGAAGAATTCGCGCAACTGCCCGGCCGTGCCGCGCTCGAGTGTTACTGTGCCGTTCTCGAGGCACGCCGGCAACTGCGTCGCCATGTCGCGCAGCATGCCGTACAAGGTGCCGGTTTCCAGTGCGAGCTGAACGTCGATCGTCGCAGGGGTGCGCTCGTGAATCTGCAATACGCCACGCCGCAGTTCAAGCGTGTGTGTTTCATTGCGATCGGTCACGCGGAATGCGAGCGTCATCTGCACATCGGCGCAACGTTGCGGATCGACGTTCACACAGAAGCGCTGGAACACGTTGCGCAACGGCTGGGCGCGCAACACATCCACCGAGGCGAGACTCGAACTGCCCGCAAACGGCAGTTCGTCGTAGGCGTGTTCGAGTTCGCGTGCCGCGCTCAGATACCAGTTGCGCCAGTTGGTGTTCACTGTGCGGTAGCCCAGTTCGCGTAACGCGCTCGCCTTGATGTTGCGGGCGTCGGCGTCGGTCGTATCGAGCCGCACCAGCAGCGTGGCCAGTTCCGCGGCCCAGCGCCAGTCGCCGTCGCCCAAAGCGATGCGCGCAGCGGCGCGCACCGCCTCCACACCGCCCATCATCTTCACCATGCGCTGCGAACGTTCAGCGCGCGGCAACGGATCGAGCGACGCCGGATCGCCATCGAACCAGCCGAGCTGACCGCTATACACCTGCCGTACCGAATGCTTGACCGTGCCGTAGTACTCGCCGAGCCACGCGTGCTCCGCGAGATGAGGCGGCAGTGCCGGAATCGCCTCAGCGAGTTCGTCCGGGCTCAGACCGAAGTTCATGTGGCGAATGGTCTGGTCGTGGATAAACTGGATCGCGTCGCGATATACGCACAGCACCTCGGCGACATACTGCGCGCCCGATACCGGCCGGCCATGCGCCGGCACCATGTGCGCCGCATTGAAGCCGCGCATCATGTCGATCGTCTGATACCAGCGCACCGGATCGCGATAACGCGTGCCGCGTAACGTATGCACGTTCGCGAGGCATTCGCCCTGGATGACTTCCGCCGACAGCAGCACGCCAAGCTCGGGCAGCCACATGACGATCTCGTCGTCGGCTTCGGAAGGTGCGTAGCGAAACTCGAAGCGCACGCCCGCCAGCACGATGTCGAGCCTGTCGTCGAACACGCGGGTCGGCGCGAAGAAACTCGCCGGCTCCGCGATCAGCACCGGTCCGATACCCGCATTGACCTTGCCGGTCGCGCCGGCCGGCAGCAATGTGCCGAAGCTGTAGGCCGAACGCGTGGCGAGAATCGGCGCCACGAGATTCGCGTTGTTGATCACCGTGTCCATCAGGGAGCGGTGCGCGATGATCTCGACGCTGCCCGCCTCGAGCGCGGCTTCATCGACGAAAGCACGCACGCCGCCAGTGTGATCCGTGTGGTTGTGCGTGTAGACCACGGCCTTGATCGGCAGCCCGGCGTGCCGCGGATCGATCGCGCAGAAATCCTCATAGATGCGTTTCGCAGCGGACACCGCCTCGGTCGCATCGATTACCACGATGCCGTCGTCGCCCACCACGAAGATGATGTTCGCGATCGCATAGCCGACCGCGCAATACACGCGCTCGGCTACGCGATAGATACGCTGCGCCATGCGCTGCGAGTGTTCGGTCAGACGCGGTGGCACGGTCGGTGCGGCGACGGCGAACGCGAGATTCACGCCGGCGTCGAACGCGACATCGAGCGGTTCGCCGATATGCGGCGCGTCGAAGGCGGGGTTGCGGACCCGTTCCGGACAACATGAGTTCATGCGGTGTCTCCTTGAATGTTCGGCCGCGCGTAACGGAAATCGCGTGGCAACAGGATAGGTTTCTGGTATTCAAAACCGGAATTCCGATTCCGATTTTTAGGCAAAAAAAAATCAACCGTCAGGCAGCCCAAGGCAGCGCCGCAGCCGGATCTGCAGCCACGACCGCAGTTGCCGGCTGGACAGCGACAAAGGGCCGGGGTCGTTCAGCACGCTGTTGACCAGCATGCCGAGAATCATCTGCAAGGTGGCGCGCACTTCGAATTCGAGCGCCTGGGTCATGTCGTGATCGGCCCTGATGCCGCGCGACTGCGCCAACGCGCCGACGAGACGCGGCACGATCATGGCCAGAACTTCGTGATTGGCCGATTTCACGACGTCCCAACTGGCTTTGCGCTGCGACGCCCGCAGCAATGACGCGTGATAGAGCCCGCGATTACGCCGGAACGTCACGATGTAAAACGAAATGACCGCATCGGCGAGCGTGCCCGCATCGTTCGAACGCCAGGCCGGGTCGCGCTCGACGGTTTCGCGTACGTGCGCGAGCCCCTCTTCCATCGCCGCGTCCTGGACGACATCGAAGAAAGCCTCTTTGTTGTCGAAGCGCCGATAGAACGCGCCGATCGACGTACCCGCGCGCTCGACGATGTCGTTGATCGACAGATCGTCGAGATTGCCGCTCGCTTCGATCAACTCGCGCCCGGCTTGCAGCATGCGAACGAGTCCCTGCTGACTGCGCGTCTGACGCGGCGCCGCGACGGTGCTGGGCGGTGTTTCGCGGCCGCGTGATGAAGTCGTCGTCATGCGCAGTTCAGCCTCGATTCGCTGCTTCGATAAAAAGGAGGATTCATGGAGGAGGATTCATCAAAACCGGAATCTGGATTCCGGATCGTCCGCGATCGGGATCGCCGTGTCAACTGCATCGAGGGTAATCACGGAGGCGGTCATGCGATCACGCGGCCGTCCATTCAGCCGCTTACTATGCCGTCAATGCGCCGGGGTGCAGCAGCCCCTGCGCAGCGCGGTTGGCGTCCTCCATCACCTGCTCGGCAAGTCCCAGCGCGGAATAGGCAGCGGGCGAAGGTGTGCGTTCGGCCAGATAAACCAGCGCGAATTCCAGTGCGAGACGCGGCGGATTGATGAGCGGGATGCGCGCGAGCCGATGCATTTCCAGATCGCGCCGCACGGCGGAGGCCGTGGCGAACAGCACGGCATCGGTCTGGGCCACGACGTCCTTCAGCACTGCCACGTCGTTGCATTCGATCTGCAACGGAATCTGTTCGTGAGCGCGATACTTCAGCAGGCGATGCAGGGCGTCCTTCATGAATGCGGGCAAGCTCACCGAGACTAGCGGGAACTCGCGCAACGCCGCGAGCTGCACGGTATCGCGTGCAAACAGGGGATGGTCCGGCCGCGCGAACCAGCCGCCCTCGTGACGCGGCAGCCGCTGCAAGGTGACATCGGGCGTGACGGGCGGCACCCGGCGATCGGTGACGAGAAAATCGATCTGCTCGGCACGCAGCTTTGCAAGCAGCCCATCGCCTTCGCCGAGTTCGATCGACACCTTGATCTTCGGAAAGCGCCGCGCGAACTCCACCAGCAAGTCCGGCAGCAGTACCACGGCCGCGTAGGGTCCGAGGCCGATACGCACCTCGCCGAGTTCATGTGCCTTCAGTAGTTCGACGTCGCGAAACAGGCAGCGCGTTTCGAACAGCACGCGCCGGGCGCGTTCGACCAGTAGCCGCCCAGCCGCTGTCATCGCGACGCCGCGCGCGGCACGGTCGAACAGCTTCATGCCGACTTCTTCCTCCAGCGCCTGGATGCTGCGGCTCAACGCCGGCTGGCTCAAATGAACGCGCTCAGCCGCACGCGCGAAACTGCCCTCCTCGGCCAGCGCAACCAGATGGCCAAGGCGGCGGGAATTGACCTCATGCATGATTTGCAAGCTCCCGATAACGAGAATGCACTTGAACAATTCACTTATACCACCTCAAATGGACGAAAACCCAGCGCCCCGCTCAAGAAACGGAGACACGACTTGCCCACCATCCTCAGCAGCACGAAGCGCTGCACGGCGCTTACCGGCGACACGGCGCCGGTTCAACCCGCCCACGCACACGAGGCCGCACAGGGCCGCCGCTGGGTAATCGTCGCCTCGCTGTTCCTGTTCATGCTGATCAATTTCGCCGACAAAGCCGTGCTCGGTCTGGTCGCGATCCCAATGATGCATGACATGCAACTGACGCATGGTCAATTCGGTCTCGTCGGTAGCGCGTTTTTTGCGTTGTTCTCGATCTCGGGCATCGCGGTCGGCCTGTTCGCCGACCGCGTCAATATGAAATGGCTGCTCGCCGCGCTCGCGCTGATCTGGGCGATAGCGCAGTTGCCGCTCGCATGGCCGACCAGCTTTGCCGTGTTGCTGCTGTGCCGCGTGCTGCTAGGGGCGGGCGAAGGACCGGCCTCGCCGCTCGCGCTGCATGTGGTCTACACCTGGTTCGACGACCACGAGCGCAATCTCCCCACGGTCATCGTGCAACAAGGGGCGACCGCGGGCGTCATCATCGCAGGGCCGCTGCTCACCTATATCTCGCAGCGGTGGCACTGGCACGCAACGTTTCTGACGCTCGGCGCGGTCGGCATCGGCTGGACGGTCTTGTGGCTGTGTCTGGGCAAGACGGGCAATCGTCAGCACAACTCGACACCCGCGTTTGCGCTCGAGGCGGCGGGTCCGCGCACGGCGTCATTGCGCTTTCGACGCATGCTGAGCGACCGCACGGTCATCGGGGTGATGCTGCAATGCTTTGTCGGCTATGCGGTAATTGCGATCGGCTTTACCTGGGTACCCGCATATTTCCGGCTTGGCCTCGGCTTTGGTGCGACCCAGGCCGGCTGGCTATTCGCGCTGCAAGTCGCGGCGCAGATCCCGCTCGGCATCGCGCTCGCGATGGCTTCGCATCGCATGCTCAAACGCGGTGTGCCGTCCAGGGTGGCGCGCGGCAGGCTGATCAGCGCGGCATGCGTAGTGAGTGGGTTCGCGTACGGCTCATTGTTGTTCGGTGCCCCGCCGCTCGTCAAAGTCGCGTTGATGGGGCTTGCCAGCGCGTTGGCGATCCAGACGTTCACCTTTGGTCCGATGCTGGTTGCCGAAGTCGCGCCAGCAGCACGGCGCGGGGCCCTGCTCGCGATCACCAACTCGATCGTCACCACCGCTGGACTGATCGGACCGGTCGCGATGGGCAAGCTGCTCGGTGCGGCAGGCGACGTGCGCGGCTATGAGATCGGCTTTGCGGTAACCGGCGCGTTGCTGCTGATCGTCGGCATAGCGGGTTTTGCATTGATCGATCCGCAGCGGTCGAAGCGGCGTATGGAAGGCATGCCTGGATAAAACTCGCGGCCACGCTTGTACGTGATTTATGCGTCGCTCGTGCGTGATTTGTGCGCACCTTTTGCATGCCTTTTGCATGCCTTTTGCGTGGCTTATGCGTGGCTTATGCGTGGCTTTCACGTCCCCTTTGCGCCCATCACCCGGGCCGCTTCCTTCACGTGCGGTTATACGGCTTGCCCTCTTCTCAGCACCATTCGAGTCGTTGACTAAATTCGTCTGACGGTACATTCTTTCGCACACCGTCCGATCGCGACATCCCAAGAGACGGCGCAGCACACAGAGCGAACCCAGCAGGAACTGACCAAGCCTGTTCTACTGGAGGACCACAGTATGCGTCGTGCATGCTCGCGGCATCTGCCTGTTCGTTTGCGTCTACTCGAAGCTCTTTCGTCCGCGCTCGGAATAGCGCTCACTCTGCCATGCGAGCCTGCGTTCGCCGCCTGTGACAACACTGCGCCGGTCGGCGGCCAGACCGTCACCTGTAGCAGCGTTGCCCCCAATCCATCCACTGCACCGGTAGCGGCAGTGACCGGCAGCAGCAACGTCACGGTGAACGTGCAAGCGGGCGCCGAACTGGACGTGAGCGGCAACAACGGCATCCTTGTGTACGACCGCAGCACGGTCACCAACCTCGGGACCATCCGCGTCACGGGCGACACCTTCTACGGCATCTCGGCGCAGGGAACAGGCGCCGGCCAGAACGCGCTGACCAACCGCGGCTTGATCGCAACGACCGGCGCCGGATCGGACGGCATGTTCAACAGCGCGTCCGCGGTCACGATGCTCAACGACACGACCGGCGTTATTCAGACCAGCGGTACCAATGCCGCCGCGATGCACGACACCGCCAGCACTGGCGGAGGCTCGCTCATCAACAACGGCCAGTTGATAACCACCGGGGACAGTTCCGCCGGCATATCCACGCAGGCGGGTACCGGCACGCTCGTCAACAACGGCACGATCACGACAACGGGCATCAGCGCGCCCGGCATCTATACGTACAGCACCTCGATCACGAACACGGGCACGATCAGCACCTCGGGCTCAGGCTCGCATGGCATTGTTTCGGAGGCTGCGTCACCGGGCGTGATCACCAATGCCGGAACGATCACCACCAACGGCCTCGGCGCCTACATTACGGGCAGCGTCACGTTCAACAACGAAGCGGGCGCAAGCATCGTCAGCAAAGGGGGCAACGGCATCGACGCGAACGACGGCGGCACGTTCAACAATGCCGGCGTCATCTCTGCGAGCAACGTCACGCTTTCGATTTCCAACGCCAACACCACCATCAACAATACCGGCACGCTCGAATCGGCCACCACGGAGGTCATTGCCTCATTCGGCCCGTACGACATCACCATCAATAACACGGGCAACATGCTGGGCAGCAACGGTCGCGGGATCTATACGGATACCGGCAACGACACGCTCAACTGGAGTGCCGGTACGATCACCGGTTTTATCCGGCTCGGCACAGGTCACGATACGGCTACGCTGACCGGGCTGACGGACACCAATCTCGCCGGCGTGCCGCTACTTGCAGGCGGCAACGTCTCGAGTGTTCTCAACTTCGTCAACACTCAGGCAAGCGGGCTGAGCCGCTTCACGAACTGGTCGACCATCAACGCAACGAACGGCAGCCAGCTCACGCTCGACAACAACGGTCTGACGCTCGGCAACAGCGGCACGCTGACCGGCACGCTCACGCTCGATTCGACCAGCACGCTGTTCGCCGGCGGTCTGGGTGACCCCGCGATCACGCCCGCGGTAAGCGGGCAACTTGTCACCGTCAGCAACGCGGGCACGATCGACCTCACCAACGGCGGTAACAGCACGAGCGATGCGCTGGTGGTGAATGGCAATTACGTGGGACTCAACGGCAAGCTCTTACTGCAGAGCGTACTCAATGGCGACGGCTCGCCAAGCGACAAGCTGGTGATCATGCAAGGCGTCGGCTCGGGAAAGACTACGCTTGGCATCACGAATATCGGCGGGGTCGGTGCGGCGACGCTCGCGGACGGCATCATGGTTGTGCAGGCAACCAACGGTGCTACGACGACTGCGAGCGCATTCACGCTGCCGAAGCCAATGGTCGCCGGCGCTTACACCTACTACCTTTTCAAAGGCGGAGTGAGCGCGGGAACGGCGGACAACTGGTATTTACGCTCGAGCCTGGCTGCGGTTCCTACGCCTACGCCTACACCTACACCTACACCTACACCTACACCTACACCAACGCCTACACCAACGCCTACACCAACACCAACGCCGACACCCGCACAAGCGGGCCCCATTGCCGCTGCCGGTACCCCTTCCTTACCCGCCCCGCCGCCTGCAGGCTCAGCGCCGATACCGCTCTACCGGATGGAGGTGCCGGTCTACGCCGAGATCCCGGTTCTCACGCGCGAACTCGGTATCGCGCAAATCGGCACCTTCCACGACCGACAGGGCGAGCAGGCGCTACTGAACGAAAGCGGTCCGCTAGCCGCCACATGGGCGCGTGTCTGGGGCGAGCACGCCTCGCAAAGCAGCAGCGGCGGCGCCAACCCCGAATTCAGCGGCACGATGGCCGGCGTGCAGGTGGGACAGGACATCTACGCGGATCGCAGCGCAAGCGGCCAGCGCAATCACTATGGCTTCTTCATCGGCTTTGCCCGCGCCCAAGGCGACGTGAACGGTTTCGCGCTCGGCTTCCCCGACCTGTCGGCCGGGCGGCTGTCGATCAATGCATACAGCGCAGGTCTTTACTGGACGCACATCGGTCCGGGCGGCTGGTACACCGATGCGGTCGTGATGGGCAGCTCACTCACAATCAACCCGTCGTCGAATCAGGGCATCGGCGCGAGCACGCACGGACATGCGGTCACAACCTCGCTGGAAGCCGGCTTGCCGATTCCACTACGCGCCAACCTCAGTCTCGAACCGCAAGCACAATTGATCTGGCAGCACGCATCGATCGACGATCTCAACGACGGCATTTCAACCGTGTCGTTTCACGCGGCGGATGGCCTGGTGGGCCGGCTCGGCCTACGCCTGCAAGGCAGTTTCGAAGGCGCGGGCGCGCAGTGGCAACCGTATCTGCGCGCGAATCTGTGGCGCTATTTCAATGGTACCGATAGCACGACCTTCGCCGGCACAACCGTGATTCCCAGCGATGTCGCCGCCACGGCCGCCCAGTTCGGCATCGGCATGGTTGCGCATTTGAGCGCGCGCGGCAGCGTGTTCGCCACCGCGAGTTACACCATGAACGTGAACGGCGAACACCGCAGCACGGTGGAGGGCAATCTGGGCGCGCGCTGGAATTGGTAAGTGCTCAGAACTGATGCCGCATGCCGGCCATCAGGCCGATCTGGCTGCCCTTCTGCGCAAGCCCGACACCATTGACGCCCTGCAATTGTGCGCCGATCAGGCCGCCCCGATACAGCGAGTAATCGCCTTCCAGATAGATATCGGTGCGCAAGGAGAGGTTGTAGTCGGCGACCAGCTGATACTGCCATGCAGAACCGTCCTGCGCGGCGGTTTTGCCGTCCTGCAGGGTGCGCCAGACGTTCGCCGCAAAGTGCCACGCACGGCCGACCTGCTGCGTGATGCCGCCCATGATCATGCGACGCCGCGAAAAGTCGGTGTACTTGAGCGCGGCCAACGCGGGCGCAGTGAACGGCCCGTTGGCAAAATTCGAAAAACCGGCGTCATTCTGATTGACGATATAGCCGGCGGAGAACCGCGTCAGGTTCCATGTGTACGACCCACCAAAGGTCCACGCTTTCGCGGCGGCGCCGTTGACCGAATCTTTCGACTCCTGATACGCACCGCCGAAGGTGAAAGGACCACCCGGTGCGTAAGCGAGCGCCACGCCGACCTGGCTGCCGTATGAATTACCCGCGTTGCCGCCGAATGCGTAGCCTGCGGCAAGATGGACACCGTCATATTTCGCCTGGTACTGCACCTGGTTGCTGGTCCAGATGCCGCCGGTCATTGTCACTTCCGGCTGGAAGCTGAAATCGTAGGGAATCCAGAGATTGCTGCCGTAGCCGCCGATGGTCACGCCCTCGATCATCGCGTTGTACTGACGGCCGAAGATCACCTGACCATAGGAATCCGAACGAATGCCCACTTGCGCTTCATTGAAGAACGGCAAGGTGGGATCGCTTTGCCCGCTATTCATGTAGAAACGGTTTTCGAGTTTGAAGAACGTCGACCAGCCGCCACCCAGATCCTCGGTGCCCCTGATGCCCCAGCGGTTCTCCGTCATGCCTCCACTACCGAGCCCGGTCGACGAATCGCCGGCCTGGTTTGCATGGGTCAGATATCGCACGCTCTCGTCGATCACGCCGTAAAGCGTCACGCTCGATTGGGCGTGCGCCATTTGACATGCCAACGCCGCGGGCACGGCGGCCATCGCCCACCTGCTTACGTTCTTCATTTCGTCTCCTCGTACAGGTTCCCGCTTGTCGCAGGTACTCACGGGTACTCGCCGCCGTCATGTCTGCTGCAAAGGTTCGGCGCGCCGCTCGGTCAAGGCCGCGCAAATCGACAGGCACGCAGCCGGGTCCACGGCGGAACCTTGCATGACGGCTAACGCAGGCTGTTTGAATAAGCTGACGAAACGCGCGTGGGGTGAACCTTAGCGCGAAATCGGGGCTGTAAGAAAATAGACTGACATAAGTGTTGTTCTGCCATCGAAACGCTTGCAGCTTGTAAGAAGCACGCGTAGGCGGTGGGGTCATCGCATGGCGGCGCTGACGGATTTGATATCGTATGACCTATACCCGCCACCCCACGAGACCCATGAGCGCCACCGCCCTGACTACGCGCCGCACCCCGGATAGCTTCGCCATCCTGCTGATGATCGGCTTGTGCGCCATCTGGGGTTTCCAGCAGGTCGCCATCAAGAGCACCAACGCGGCCCTGCCACCCATATTCCAGGCGGGTTTGCGCTCCGCGATCGCGGCCGTGCTGGTCTGGGGCTGGGCGCGCTCGCGCGGCACCCCGCTGTTTCGCGACGACGGCACGCTAGGCGCCGGCTTACTCGCGGGCATGCTGTTCGCCGGGGAGTTCGTGTGTATTTTTCTCGGCCTGACACTGACCAGCGCTTCGCGCATGGCGGTCTTTCTCTACACCGCGCCGTGCTTCACGGCACTCGGACTGCACTGGTTCGCCGACGGCGAGCGGATGCGGCGCATTCAATGGCTCGGCATCCTGGTGGCGTTCGCGGGCATGGGGCTGGCGTTTGCGGACGGCTTCCTGCACGGCCATGCGCCTCAGGACTCGCCCCTGAAGGGCCTCGCTGGCGACGCGCTCGGCGTGCTGGCCGGCGCCGCGTGGGCCGCGACCACCGTGGTGGTGCGCGCCACGCGTCTCGCCCACTCGAGCGCCAGCAAGACGCTGTTCTATCAATTGGCGGTATCGGCCATCGTGCTGCTCGCGCTCGCGGCGGGACTCGGCCAGGCACGCGTGGACGCCGTCACGCCGGTGGCGATGATGAGCCTCGCGTATCAGGCGGTGATCGTGGCGTTCGTCAGCTATCTGGTGTGGTTCTGGCTATTGACGCGCTACATCGCGTCGCGCCTGTCGGTGTTCTCGTTCCTGACACCGTTGTTTGGCGTGACCTTCGGCGTGCTGCTGCTCGGCGAATCGTTCAGCTCGCGCTTTCTGGTGGCCGCGGCGCTGGTGCTCGTCGGCATTGCGCTGGTCAATGCGCCGACCAAGCGACGGGCTGCTGCTTAAAGCGTGGCGTGTTTTGCACGCGCTGCAGGACGCAGCGCGCTTCCTTCACGACCTTGCAAGGCGACTCAGGCGTCGTCAGTCCCAGTTTCCGCGGCTGCGGCACCGCGCCCCGGCGAAGCCGCAACGATCTGCGCCACATGCACATATTCGGCCACCGGCACATCTTCCGCGCGGCGTTGCAGATCGAAACCCAGTGCTTCGAAATCCACCGAATCACGAAACGCGGCCAACGTGTTGCGCAGCATCTTGCGCCGCTGCGAGAAAGCCGCCGTCACCACTTCGCCGAGCACGCGCTCGTCCACGGCCGGCAGTTCATGCAGTTCGTACGGGATCATCCGCACGATCGCCGAATCGACTTTCGGCGGCGGGTTGAAGGCTTCGGGCGGCACATCGAGTTGCTTGTCGATCACATAGCGGTATTGCAGCATGACCGAGAGGCGGCTGAACGCCTTGGTGCCCGGCTCCGCGACCATGCGCTCGACGACTTCGTTCTGCAGCATGAAATGCTGATCGATCACGCGATGCGCGAACGCGGTCAGATGAAACAGCAGCGGGCTCGAAATGTTGTACGGCAGATTGCCGACAATGCGCAGCGACGCCTTCTCACCCGGTGCTGCCAGCGTGCCGAAGTCGAACGCGAGCGCATCGCCCGCATGCAACTCGAGCAGGTCGCCGAATTTTTTCTTGAGACGGCCGATCAGATCACGGTCCAGCTCGACGGCGTGCAACGGCGCTTCCGGCGTCGCCAGGCGCTCGATCAACGGTTCAGTGAGCGCGCCGAGCCCCGGCCCGATCTCGACCATGCGCTCGCCGCGCTGCGGCCGGATGACGTCGACGATCGAATCGATCACGCTCATGTCGACCAGAAAATTCTGTCCGAAACGCTTGCGCGCGATATGACCTTGGTGCCGGCCCTGTTGCTGTCTGCTGGTGGACATCGAAGAAACGCTTTGAAAGAGAACTGCTTAAGAATAGGAGCAACGGGGAGCAACCGGGAACAACCCGGCAACAAACCGCCAATACGCGCAACGAACACGCAAACAGCAGGCGGCGAGAAGCGCGTACGCTCGTTCGGCGCGGCTGCTGGATCAGCCCGCGCGGCGGTGCTGCGCCATCGAAACCGCCGTATCGATCGCGGCGATCAGGCTGCCCGCGTCGGCACGGCCGGTACCGGCCAGATCGAGTGCGGTGCCGTGATCGACCGAGGTGCGAATGATCGGCAGGCCAAGCGTGATGTTGATGCCTTCGCCGAAGGTCGCGTACTTCAACACCGGCAGCCCCTGGTCGTGGAACATGGCCAGCACGCAGTCGGCCTGTTCCAGATAACGCGGCTGGAACAAGGTGTCCGCCGGATAGGGGCCGGGCGCGTCGATCCCTTGCGCGTTCGCGAGCTTTAGTGCCGGAGAAATCACCTCGATTTCTTCGCGGCCCAGATAGCCGTTTTCGCCCGCGTGCGGGTTCAAACCCGTCACGAGAATACGCGGCGCGGGCAACCCAAAATGATGGCGCAGATCATGATCGACGATGCGCAGCGTCTCCACGATGCCTTCGATCGTTAGCGCGGCGGAGACGTCTTTGAGCGGCAGATGCGTGGTAGCGAGCGCAACGCGCAACGGGCGCTTGCCGGTGCCCGCCAGCATCATCACCACGCGCGGCGTATGCGTACGCTCGGCCAGATATTCCGTGTGCCCGGTGAACGGCACGCCGGCGTCGTTGATCGTGCTTTTTTGCAGCGGCGCGGTGACGATCGCGTGGAACGCGCCGGCCACGGCGCCGTCGATCGCGCTGTCGAGCAGATCGAGCACGTAGCGGCCGTTCGCGGCGTCCAGCTTGCCGGCTAGCGAGGGTGCGCCGAGCGGCCGATGCTGCACCCGCACGCGCTTGCCGTCCGCCAGCAGCGCGGCCCAATCGACACCCACCGCGCGCGCGCGGTCTGCCAGCAAATCCGCATCGCCCAGCACAGTGAACTGTGCGTGAGGCCAATGCGTCGCCGCACCCGCCAGCGCCTGCGCGGTCAGCTCGGGGCCGACGCCGGCAGGCTCGCCGGTCGTGATCGCGATCTGCAACGGAAGGCTGGTGGCTTGCACGGCGGTTGTCATGGTGTTTATTGCATGCTCGACACAGTCGGCTTCACTTCCACGTAGGCGGTGTCGCGCAATTCGCGCAGCCAGTCGGCGTAAGCCTGTTCCGCCTTGCGCTGACCGATCGCCTGACGCGCCAGATCCATCTGCTGCGAAACCGAGCCTTCCGATTCGCGGCGGCCCAGCACCTGAATCAGGTGATAACCGTATTCGCTGCGCACCGGGTCGCTGATCTGACCGTCCTGCAGGCTGTTCATGGCGCGCTCGAATTCCGGCACCGTCTCGCCCGGGCTGATCCAGCCGAGGTCGCCACCCTGCGACGACGAACCGTCTTGCGAGTAGGTGTGGGCGAACTTCGCGAAGTCGCCGCCCGCGGCGATCTCGTTCTTGATTTCGAGCAGCTTCTGGCGCGCTTGCGGCTCGGACATGCCGTCGCCGACGCGCAACAGAATGTGGCGAACGTGCGTTTGCACGAGCTTCGGTGCGTCGGAGCTGGCGCCCTGGCCGGCGCGGCGATCGACGAGGCGCACAACTTCGAAGCCGTCGTTGGTGCGGATCAGGTCCGGATTGATCTCGCCCGGGCGCAAATTCGAGGCGGCCTTGACGAACTCAGGCGGCAGCTTGGACGGCGACACGAAACCCGTGTCGCCACCTTTCGACGCATCCGCTGCTTGCGAATTCGACTTCGCCAGCTTTTCGAAGTTGGCGCCGCCCTTGGCTTCGGCCAACAGGGCCTGGGCCTTTTTCTGCGCGGTTTCGATGTCGGTTTCCGAGGCGTTCAGCGGCGCCTTCACGAAGATGTGCTGAAGGTGCAGATCGCTCGCCAGGCCGGCGTTCGGGCCGCGCTGGCTGGCGATGTAGTTCGCCACCTCGGCGTCCGACACCGTGACCTTGCTGTCCACTTCCTTCTCACGCAAACGCGAGAGCGTGAGCTCGGTGCGCGCGTCTTTCGTGAAGGTGGCCCAAGGCACGCCTTGCGCCTCGATACGCGCGCGGTACGTGTCGAGTGTCAGGTTGTTCGCCTGCGCGAGCCGCTCGAGCGTTTTTTGCACAGCGGCGTCGTCGATATTGATGTTGTCTTCTTTCGCCTTCTGCAACTGGATGCGTTCCAGCACCATCTGGTTGAGCACCTGCTGGCGCAACTGGTCCATCGGCGGCACCGGCGCGTTCTGCTGGTTCAGCCGGCGGGTGATCAGGCCGATGCGATCGTCGAGCTCGCGCCGTGTGATGACACCGTTGTTGACCACTGCGGCGATGGTGTCGACCGTCTGGCCGCTTTTGCCGGACGACAGTGCCTGCGCCTGAACGGGCGCAGCCGACAGGAACGACGCTGCGGCGACAAGACCGGCCGCAAGTGTTGCCAAGCGAAGCTTTTTCATGATTGCCACAGATACTCCAATGATGTCGGGCGCGCCTGGCCCGTCTTTTCGCATGCAATAAATGATCGGGCGAGCGTCATTCGTAATTGGTGAAACGCGCTTCCGGCGGCGGTGGCGGCGGCAGCGGGGTATAGCCCGCCACGCCGGCGCGGAACGCCGGAATCAGCCCGTTGTCGACGGTCGACAAGCCTTTGAGCGTCAGCTGCGCGAGAAACCGCGTGCTCGACTGATTCTGCCCCGACGTATTCAGACCGTTCGCATAGCGCTGGATCCCGGCGCCAAGCGTCCAGCAGTCGGCGTCGTATTGCAAACCGATCAGGCCGTCGACAATCCGGTGCCCGCCCAGGTCGTAATTGAAACGGCCTACCCCGTACACATGGTGCGACAGCGGCCACTGCCCCGAGATCAGCACCTGATTGATCGGCTGGTTATCCAGCGTGGTGTTCGCGCGCGTGTAGCGATACGCGACATTGATCACCTTGCCGGAGGCCGGGCTGAAGCCGAAGCCCACGCTCGTCTTCACCAACTGGTTGTTGTCGGCATTATATTGGAACGCCGTTTCCGAAGCGAAACCGGCGCCGAGCTTGAGCGACGCACCCAGGATCAGGTCCGAGTGCGTGGCCTGTGCGCTGGTCTGGGTCGGCGACAGCGTGACGCGCTGATCCTGGAAGTAATACTGCTGCGCGATCACGAAGCGCGCGCGTTCGTCGCCCGTTTCCGGGTTGATGAAGCGTGTGGTGATCGCCGCGGTCAGACGGTTCGCGTCGGCGATCCGGTCGTTGCCGACGAACGTGTTCGGCGTGAAGATTTCCGCCAGCCCGAAGTCGGACTCGGCCGTATCGAACAGCGGCGCGAACGCCTGGTTGCGGTACGGCGTGTAGACGTAGTAAATCCGCGGTTCCAGCGTCTGGATGTAATCCTGGCCGAACAGCCGCACCGAACGGTCGAAAATCAACCCGGTGTCGAAGCTGAACGTCGGGATCGATTCGGTGAAATTCTTCGGCGTGCCGACCGGCACGTCATTGCTGATGTTGTTCAGGTTGTACGACGCGAGGTGCAACTGCACCTTCGGCGTCACGAAGTAACCGGGCCCGACCGCCGAATACGACAGGTACGGGTTGAACATCACCCGCTGACCCTGGGTCAGGTCCGCGGTGGTGATGCGGAAATTCGTGTAGTCGGCTTCCGCGCCGTAGTCGAAACCGCCGATGTTGTACTTCGCGTACTTCACGTTCAACTGCGGCTCACGGCCGTACGGCGCAACGGACGGCGTCAGCGTCTGCCAGTGCTGTTCGCGCGCGAGCACCGACCACGGGCCATTGCTATAGGTCAACCCTGCTTCCTGTTGATACAGGAGCTGGGTGCCGTTCATGAACTGACTGACCGACGACGACAGGTCTTCCGGATACGTATTGTCCGAGACCTTGTTGTAGTAGATGTAACCGCCGAACCCGTTGCCGAAGTTCTGGTTGTGCTGGATGTACAGCGCGTAGCGGTTGGTGTGGGTCAGGCGGTCGTCCGGCAGGTATTCACCGGTGATCGAGCCCGAATACGTGGGCGACAGATAACGGAAGTTCGCCTGCAACTGCACGCCGCGCTTCGAGATCAGGCGCGGCGTGAGCGTCAGATCGCGATTCGGCGCGATGTTGAAGTAGTACGGCAACGCCAGTTCGAAGCCGTTCGACGAACTCAGCGAGAACGTGGGCGGCAGAATGCCGCTGCGCCGCTCGCCCGACAGCGGGAACGACATCCACGGCGAAGCGAATATCGGCACGCCCTGGAAAAACAGCACGCTGTTGTACACGACGCCTTCGTCCGCGCCGGTGTCGAAATCGAATTCAGTGCCCTTGAGGTACCAGGCCGGGTTGTCCGTGCACGCGCAAGCCGTGTAGGTGCCTTTCGTGAAAACCGAGCGCTCGCTGTCGAGGAGGTCGACACGCTCCGCGCTGCCCGAGCCTCCCGTCACGTTGAAGCGGTACTTCGGCGCCGACATGTAGCCTTCGCTCGAGTCCACCCGCATATGGGCTTCCGGGCCGGCGAAGACGGCGCCGTTGTTGTTCAGGTGAACCTGGCCATATGCGTCGGCCATGTCCGTGTCCTGATCGTAGTGCAGCGCGTCTGACTTGATCACGAAGGTATTGCGCCTCACCTCGGCCGAGCCTTTCGCGGCCATGTCCTGATCGGTGGTGCCGCTCGTCGTGTCGCCAAGCACGAAAGTGGCCGGCTTCTGGCCGGCCTGCAATGGATGCTCTTCAAGCTGCGGGGCGAGTTGCATACCCCAAGGCGCGTCGATAGGTTGCGGCTGCGCGGCTTCCCCCACTAGCTGGGCGTGGGCGAGCGCGGGCATCAGGCCCGGAACGGCGATCAACGCCGCTACGAGCCGCCTTTTGCGCGGCACTACGGCACAAGAGGGAGTCGTTTGGGAAAGCTGTCTAGGCGGCATGTATCGTTTGGCGAATCGGCCCGTCCGTCAGCTTCTGCAGTCACGATCCACCGCCTGCACACCCCGACCGTGACAGTCGGCTGCACATCAATATTTACAATCTGTCGAACGATGAGGCGGGCGGTAAAGCGGAACACGCGAAAAGCCGGCGTGAGTCGCGTCAAAAAAGTCGTGGGGTATTATATGGCAAGACGTTGCCCCTCTGAATTTGCCGCCGGTTTTCATGACGCTGCCCCTTTCCAAAGACTCCACCGATACCCGCCTCGAACTGCTCGAGGCCTGGCTGAACGCCCACGCGGCACGCTATGCGCTCGAACTCGACACACTGGCCCCGGCTTCGTCCGACGCCAGTTTTCGCCGCTATTTCCGGCTCACCGGTAAGGCGGCGGAAGGCGAAAGCGCCGGCACCCTGATCGCCGTCGACGCCCCGCCGCCCGAAAAGTGCCGCGAATTTGTGCAGGTCGCGCAGTTGCTCGAGGCCGCCAACGTGCATGTGCCGCGCATCCTGGAGGTCGACTTCGACGCCGGGTTCATGCTCGTCACCGATCTGGGCACCGATTCGTACCTCGGCGCGCTGACCGGGGCGCAAAGCGGCAGTGACCCTCACCGTGCCCGCTCGCTGATGCGCGACGCGCTCGACGCGCTGATCCGCTGGCAGCTCACCTCGCGTGAAGGCGTCCTGCCGGCGTTCGACGAAGCTTTCCTGCGCCGCGAGATGGAATTGATGCCGGAGTGGTTCCTCGGCCGCCATCTGAGCCGTGAGGTCGACGAAAAGACCCGCGGGGTGCTCGATCGCACCTTCGCGCTGTTGATCGCGAGCGCGCGGGCGCAGCCGCAGGTCTTCATGCTGCGCGACTTCATGCCGCGCAATCTGATGGTCGCGGCCGAGCCCAACCCCGTGAATCCCGGCGTGCTGGACTTCCAGGACGCGGTGTACGGCCCGATCACCTACGACGCCGCCTCGTTGCTGCGCGACGCCTTCCTCGGCTGGGACGAGGAATTCGAGCTGGATTGCTTCGTGTACTACTGGGAACGCGCGAAAAAAGCCGGCCTGCCGGTCGATCCGGATTTCGGCGAGTTCTACCGTCAGCTCGAATGGATGGGGCTGCAACGGCACATCAAGGTGCTGGGGCTGTTCTGCCGGATCAACTACCGCGACGGCAAACCGCACTACATGAAAGATCTGCCGCGTTTCATCGGTTATGCCCGCAAGGTCGCCGAACGCTATGCGCCGCTGCGTCCGTTCGCCAAGCTGCTCGACGATCTCGAAGGCCGCGCGAATGAAGTTGGCTACACGTTCTGACCGATGACGATGTCTCTGAAGAAAGCGATGATTTTCGCCGCCGGGCGCGGCGAGCGCATGCGTCCGTTGACCGACACATGCCCCAAGCCTTTGCTCGAAGTGGACGGCAAGCCGTTGATCGTGTGGCAGATCGAACGACTCGCGCGCGCCGGCTTTCGCACCATTGTGATCAACCACGCATGGCTCGGCGAGCGGATCGAAACCGCGCTCGGCGACGGTTCGCGCTGGGGCGTGCAACTGCGTTACTCGGCCGAGCATGAAGCGCTGGAGACCGCGGGCGGCATCGCGCAGGCGTTGCCGTTGCTGGAGGAAGACGATACGAGCGAAGTGTTCGCCGCAATCGCCGGCGACGTGTACGCCGATTTCGACTACGCCACGCTCAATGCGCATGCCGGCACACTCAAGGCGCTGCCCGAGGCGGGTATGCATCTGGTGATGGTGCCGAATCCGGCGTTTCATCCGCACGGCGACTTCGGTCTGGTCGACGGCATGCTGTCGCTCGACGCGCAGCCACGTTTTACGTTCAGCAGCATCGGTCTGTACGACACGCGCATGTTTCGCGATCTGCCACGCGGCACGCGGCGCGCGCTCAAGCCTTACTACCTGGAAACGATTGCGCGTGGTCTCGCGAGCGGCGAGTTGTATGAGGGTCTGTGGGAAAACGTCGGCACACCGGCGCAGCTAGACGCGTTGGATCAGCGCTTGCGCGCACGCTAAATAAAGCACGGCGTTGGGCAGCACCGCGCGATAGCGCGCCGCTCAACGCCCCCCGCTCTCTCCCGCCCCAATCGTCTCCGCCGACTCCGGCGCTTCCGCGGCACGCTGCTGCTGCAACGCCCACATCTGCGCGAACGACCCGTTCGCACTCAGCAATTCGGCATGCGTCCCGCGTTCGACAATGCGCCCCTTGTCCATCACGATGATCTGCTGCGCGTGCACCACCGTCGAAAGCCGGTGCGCGATGATCAGCGTCGTGCGCTCCCGGGCGATCTGATCGAGCTCATGCTGGATCGCGCGCTCCGAGCGTGAATCGAGTGCCGAAGTCGCTTCGTCGAACAGCAGGATTGGCGGATTCTTGAGAATGGTCCGCGCAATCGCGACGCGCTGCTTTTCCCCGCCGGACAGCTTCAGCCCACGTTCGCCGACCGGAGTCTCGTAGCCCTTCGGCAGCCCTTCGATGAAGTCGTGAATATGCGCCGCGCGCGCCGCCGCGATCACTTCCTCGTGCGTGGCCGACGGGCGGCCATAAGCAATGTTGTAATAGATTGAATCGTTGAACAGCACGGTGTCCTGCGGCACGATGCCGATCGAGGCACGCAGCGAATCCTGCGTCACGTCGCGAATATCCTGACCGTCGATGGTGATCGCACCGCCCGTTGCGCGATCCAGATCGTAGAAGCGGAACATCAGCCGCGCGAGCGTCGATTTACCCGAGCCACTATGGCCGACCACCGCCGTGGTGCTACCCGCCGGAATCGTGAAACTCACGTCGTGCAGAATCTGCCGCGCCGGCTCGTACGAGAAGTTCACGCGTTCGAAACGCACCTGCGCACCGCTCACCTGTAACTCGGGCGCGTCCGGCATATCGGGCACTTCCTGAGCCGCGCCAAGCAGCGTGAACATGCGGTCCATATCGGTGAGACTTTGCTTCAGCTCCCGATACACCACGCCAAGAAAATTCAACGGTATGTAGAGTTGCAACATGAAGGTGTTGATCAACACCAGATCGCCGAGCGTGAGGCGTCCGGCCATCACGCCTTCGGTCGCGCGCCACAGAATGAACACGAGCCCTGTGCCGATGATCGCCTGCTGCCCGAAGTTCAGTGCCGACAACGAACGCTGCGATTTGATCGCGGCCGTGCGATAGCGTTTAAGATTTTCGTCGTAACGGTGCGCCTCCCACTCTTCGTTACCGAAGTACTTCACCGTCTCGTAGTTGAGCAGCGAATCGATCGCGCGCGAATTCGCCTTTGAATCGAGATCGTTCATCGTGCGGCGAAAATGCGTGCGCCATTCGGTGACTTTCACGGTGAATACAATGTACGCGGCGAGCGCAATGAACGTGACGATCGCGTAATACGCCTCGTATTTGACGACAAAAAATCCCAGCACGAGACCGACTTCGACCAGTGTCGGCAGAATGCTGTAGAGCGAATACGAAATCAATTGCGTGATGCCGCGCGTGCCGCGTTCGATATCGCGCGACATGCCGCCCGTCTGCCGGTCGAGATGAAACCGCAGCGACAGCGCATGCAAATGGCGGAACACTTTCAGCGCGAGCTGCCGCACCGCGCTTTCGGTCACCTTCGCAAACAGGATCTCGCGCAGCTCGGTGAACAACGAGGTGGACAGCCGCACCACCGCGTACGCGACCACCATCAAACCGACGCCGCCCAGCAGCACGATGCCGGGCGAATCATGCGCGCGGCCGAGTGCGGTGAGATGCTGCACCGAGGAGAGGCCGTCGATGATCCGCTTCATCACGATCGGCACGCCGAGGTTGGCGACCTTCGCGCCGATCAGGCAGCTCAGCGCGAAGCCGACGCGCCATTTATAGGTGGCGAGGTAAGGCAGCAGCGACAGGATCGTTTGCCAGTCATTGCGCGGCTGGGTCGAGATCGGGGAAGGTTCGGACGAGGGCGTACGGCGCATGGGATCGGCTGGGGAGAGTATGGAAGCGACGGAGTTCGCAGCGGCGCGCCGACCGGCAGCGCGCGAACTCCGCGTCCTGCTCCATGTCGCGCGACCCGGCTGGGCGCTTTCCCGTACAATTCCTGATCTTTCTATTGTCGCAGAAGCTGGCGGGCGCCGCTTTTCCTGGGCTGACCGGCCGCCGGTTGCGCTGCACGGTGCTGTTGTCGTGAAATCCCCCCGCCTGCCTGTCGAGCCGACCGAGCCATTACGAATTTCAAGGGTGCCCCGATGACCAATCTCCTGCAACTTCCGCAAAAGCACTGCGCGCTGCGCGTGGTGCCGCAGCCGTCGGACGCGAATGTCCACGGCGACGTGTTCGGCGGCTGGATCATGGCGCAAGTGGATATCGCCGGTTCTATTCCGGCAAGCCGCCGCGCGAATGGCCGGGTGGCGACCATCGCGGTCAATTCGTTCGTCTTCAAACAGCCGGTGTTCGTCGGCGATCTGTTGAGCTTTTACGCGGACATCGTCAAGACGGGCAATACGTCGGTGACGGTGGCGGTCGAGGTTTACGCGCAACGCATGAGCCTGACCGAAGACGTCGTGAAGGTCACCGAAGCAACGCTCACCTACGTCGCGACCGATAGCGACCGGCGCCCACGCGCGCTGCCGGTGCTGGAATGAGCCGCAGAGATTGAACGAAAACGAGGCGCCTGGGCGCCTCGTTGAGCTTCATATGCTGTGTTTGCCGGGTCGTATTTTCCAGACCTCATTGACCCGCTTGCATTCGCACCGATCTCCAGCGTGAACACGGCGAGACCTGCAATCTCCGTCCGGCCCGCAGCCGTTTACTGGCTCGCCGCCGCACCAGCCGCCGCTTTCTTCTGCGCGTTCTGCAGATTCGTCGGATAGTTCGGATCGTTGCGCGACGGGTTATACCCGTTGCTCTCCAATTGCTTCAACTCTGCATTTTTCTTCGCGCGTGCCTCCTTGCGGGCGGCCTTGCGTTGCGCCCTGGCGGCGGCCTTGGATGCAGCCGACGGCTTGGCGGCGTTGGTGGCATCGGCCGCCGGAGCACTTGCGTCGGTTTGCGCGAACGCCGGTGCAACCGAAGCCACGCTCAGTACAACCGATGCCAGCAGCACAGCCCATTTCTTTGCAGGTGAAGAAGTCATTTTTCTCTCCAGTCGTATTGGTAGATATTCGATGGCGGAACGCCCTTGACGGAGTGCGAGCAGCGAAAGGCGGGCGCAACGCCACGTGAATCGATGCTTCGTGGTTCCCGGCGAAGTCTGAGACGGGAATCACGAATATATACGACTGTCACGCGCCCGCAAACCCGTAATCCCCCGCGAGCGGCGCCCCGTCGGTGCCAATCGGCGCGCAATCTCACGCACCGCTTCACCCACCGCTACGCAAATAGGCGTCGACCTGCGCATCGATCCACTGGGCGAAATGCGCCTGTTTCGCGTTCAGGATCTCGCGTTGCTGCCAGACCAGCCAGTACGGATAGCGATACGGCACGCGAATGTCCGTAATCTGCACCAGTTCGCCCCGCGCGAGCAAATGCGCGACGAGGCTGCGCCGCTCGAGCGCGACGCCCTGCCCAAGCAGCACGGCGCCGATCACGATGTTCGAATCGTTCGCCGACAATACGGCCGCTTCGGCAGCCGGTTCGGCCACCTGTGCCGCCTGGCACCAGTCGCTCCATGGCGCGTCGGGGCTCGATATCAGCGGACAGGCAAGCACGTCCTCGGCCGTGCGTGGAAAACGGCCACCCGGCCCGAGCGCGAAATGCGGTGCCGCGACCACGAGCATGTCGTCGTCGAATAGTTTCTGTTGCGCGACGTCGGGCCAATGTCCCTGCCCCATGCGAATGCCGATGTCGCTGGTGCCCTGGCGAAAATCCTCGATCTGCAGATTCGTCAAAAGGCGCACGCGATAGTACGGATGCGCCTCACGGAAACTCGCGAGGCGCGGCACGAGCCAATGTTGTGCGAACGACGGCAAGGTCGCTATCACCAGTTCGCTTTCGTGCGGGCGCGCCTGCGCACGGCGGGTCGCCTGGGTGATGTCGCGTAGCGCCGAGCGTATTTCGAGCGCGTAGAGCCGGCCGTCGTCGGTGAGCCGCAAGCCACGTGCCTCGCGCATGAACAGCGCGACGCCCATCGACTCTTCCAGTACCTTGATCTGCTGACTGACGGCCGAATGCGTGACGTGCAACTCCCGCGCGGCAGGCGTGACACCACCAAGCCGGGCGACAGCTTCAAAGCAACGTAAAGCGGTCAGCGGCGGAATAGGCTTCATGTAAGAAATTCTGACGTAAACCGTCGAATAATGTCGCTTTTTTTGCCATGGAAAGACAGTTAGGCTATCAGCCTTATGCTCCACAAGCACCGCCTGACAAGCAAGCAGCCGCATACCGCCCGCGCGGGGCAGCCATATAGATCTTCTAACGGGAATGTGATGAAACTGATCGGAATGCTGGATTCGCCCTACGTGCGGCGCGTCGCCATCTGCCTGAAATTGCTGAAGCTCGACTTCGAGCACCAGTCGATTTCCGTGTTCAGCACGTACGACGCGTTCGCGAAGATCAATCCGGTCGTGAAGGCACCGACGCTGATCCTCGACAACGGCCAGAGCGTGATGGACTCGACCGTGATTCTGCAATACGTCGCCACGCTCGCCGCGCCGGATCAACGGATCTTCCCGACGCAACCGGAACACTGCCTGCGCGCGGCGCGCCTAACGGGCCTCGCGCTGGCAGCTTGCGAAAAGTCCGTGCAGATCGTCTATGAACGCAACTTGCGCCCGGCTGAGAAGCAGCATGAGCCGTGGATCGATCGGGTGAGCGAGCAATTGCACGCCGCTTACCGAGAAATCGAAGAGGAGCTCGCGTCGGCCCCGCTGCCGGTCGAGCCGTACCATTTCGGCGCGGTGGACGTGACGGTGGCCATCGCGTGGAATTTCACGCAGATGTTCTTGCCGGAGATCGTCACCAAGGCGGCGCATCCCCACTTGCAGGCATTTTCCGAGGTGGCGGAACAACTGCCGGTTTTCCTCGACACACCTGCCGTCTGAGATACCCGCCGGGCGGAAGCGGGAGCCGGTATCGATCGCCGAATGATGGCGCGGCACATCACGCGCTGTTCGCACGGCCGCGTTAGAACATCACGCGGCGCAACGCCCAGCGACTCAGCCACCGATCCACGCTCTCATTGGCGGCTGCAGAGATCGAGACGCGCGGCTGAGGTGGTGGCCGCCCGGCGCGTACGACGGCCGCGCAGCGCTTTGATACCCGCATTGAAGCCGATGCACAGCAGCGTGCCGATCAACAGCGCTGCGGCCACCCGCGGCAGCGAGACCGCGCCGTACCGGTCGATCGCAATGCCGCCAAACGCCCCGCCGCCCGCGATCGCGAGATTCCAGACCGTGACGATCATCGATTGCGCGACGTCGGCGCCCTCGCCCGCGGCACGCGCCGACGCCGTTTGAAAGAGCGTGGCGGCGCCGCCGAACGCAAGCCCCCACATCCCCACGCCTAGATAGACAGCCGCCGGCAGATCGCTCGTCAGACCGAGCATCACCACTGCCACGCCGAACAGCGCGACGCTGATCAGCGTTAACCGACGCAGATGCCGGTCCACCAGCACACCGACGATCGCGATACTCACGAGCGCCATCACGCCGAACACGAGCAACACGGCATCCACGCGCTGCTGCAAATGCGCGAGCGCGAGGAACGGCGAGATATAGGTGTAAAGAATGTTGTGCGCGAGCACGTAAGCGAACATCACCGCGAGGACTGCCTTGAGGCCTGGCGAGGCGAGCACGCCGCTCAACGTGGTGCGCCGTCCGGCTGCCTGACCGGCGAAATCGGGCACCTGCCAGCGTACCCAGCCGAGTAGCACGATCGTCAGCACGCTCATCGCGCCAAACGTGTAGCGCCAGCCAATCGCAGCGCCCATCAGCGTCCCAAGCGGAATGCCGAGCGACAACGCCACCGGCACGCCCGTCATCGCCACCGCGATGGCCCGGCCTTGCAGACGCGCGGGCGCCATGCGCGCCGCGTAGCCGGCGAGCAGCGCCCACAACAGACCGGCCGACACGCCGGCAAAGAATCGCGCGACCAGCGTGAGCGTGTAGTTCGTCGACAGCGTCGTCACCGTATTCACGACGATGAAGCCCGCGATCGCCATCAGCAGCAGCGGACGACGGCGCCAGCCGCGTGTCGCGATTGCGAGCGGAATCGCCGCCAGCAAGGACCCTGCGGCGTACACGGTGACGAGTTGCCCAATCAGCGCCGCCGACACCCCGAAGTCGCCGCTCATTTCGCGCAGCAGGCCGGCGGGCAAGGCCTCGGTGAGGATCGATGAAACCGGCCGTGGCGAGCGCGAGCAAACCCGACAGCGGCAAGCGCTCAGCCTCTTGCGCTGACGGTGCAGATGGCGTCGATTGCGCCGATTGCGCTTGAAGCGGCGCAGCGTGGCGAGAAGAGCGGGACGGCTCGGACAATTCGGACATGGCGGCTCCAATAAAGGGGGGTGCGGTCATCATACGAATCCGGCAACCGGAGAAAAACTGGGATAGAGTTCCTCAGTCTGCGGACATTTATGTCCGTAATTGGAGGCAACGGTGGAAAGTCTGAGCGGGTTCCTGGTATTCGTGCAGGTGGCCGAAACACGCAGCTTCGTCACCGCCGGGCGGCTGCTCGGCGTGTCGGCGTCGGCGGTCGGCAAGCGCATCGCGCGTCTCGAAGAACGTCTCGGCGTGCGGCTCTTTCATCGCAGCACGCGCAGCATCACGCTCACCACCGACGGCATGCAATTTCTCGAACGCAGCCGGCGCATCCTCGCCGAGATCGAAGCGGCGCAACTGGAGATGTCGCAAAGCGCCGGCTCGCCGCGCGGCCGCTTGCGCGTGAGTCTGCCGCTGGTCGGTTCGCTGGTGCTGCCGGTGCTCGCCGATTTCATGGTGGCGTATCCGGAGATCGAACTGGATCTGGACTTCAGCGACCGCGTGGTCGATGTGATCGATGAAGGTTTCGACGTGGTTGTGCGCACGGGCACATTGGCGGATTCACGCCTCGCCGCGCGGCAGATCGGTTCGTTCGGCGAGGTGCTGGTCGCCGCACCGGCCTACTTTGCCCGGCACGGCACGCCGCAAAAACCTGCCGATCTCGCGGACCATGTTTGTCTGCACTATCGCTATCCGACGAACGGCAAGCTGGAAATCTGGCCGTTGCGGCACGAAGCGGGCGAGCGCGAGGTGCGTTTGCCTATTTCGATGGTTTGCAACAACGTCGAAACGCGCGTGTGCTTCGCAATGCGCGGCCTGGGAATCGCCTGCATGCCGGATTTTTCGGTACGGCAAGCGCTGAAAGACGGCGTGCTTTGCACCGTGCTCGACGACTACGTGGAGCGGGTGATCGACCTGAGCATCGTCTGGCCGGCCGGACGGAGCGTGCCGCCCCGCTTGCGGGTGTTCATCGATTTCATGGCCGCGCGACTTCTCGCGGATGGCGCGCCGTGACGATGAGCGCGTCTCACGTAGCGCGTGAGTAAATTACACGGCCACAGGCTCTCGCGCGGCGCCACCCTGGAACAACGCGGAAATCGCATCCGTCGACAACGGCTTCGCAAAATAGAAACCTTGCATCTCGTCGCACGCACGCTCTTTGAGGAAGTCGAGTTGCGCCGACGTCTCCACCCCTTCCGCAATCACCTGCAATTTCAGCGAATGCGCGAGCGCGATGATCGCCGAGGTGATCGTTTCGTCGTCGCCCGACACGCCGATATCCGACACGAACGAGCGGTCGATCTTCAAACGGTCGACCGGGAAGCGCTTCAGATAACTGAGGCTCGAATAGCCGGTGCCGAAGTCGTCGATGGCAAGACCGATGCCGAGCGCGTGCAGCTCGTTGAGCATCAACACCGCTTCTTCGGCATTGCGCATGATGGTGCTTTCGGTCAGCTCGAGTTCGAGGTACTGCGGCTCGAGCCCCGTCTCGGCGAGCACCTGCATGACGAGCTTGGCGATATCGCGCTGCTGGAAGACACGCGCCGACAGATTCACCGACACCCGTGCCGGCGGTAAGCCTTCGTCTTGCCACGCCTTGTTCTGGCGGCACGCTTCGCGCAACACCCATTCCGACAGCGGCCCGATCAGGCCACTCTCCTCGGCGACCGGAATGAACAGCGACGGCAGCACCAGGCCGACTTCCGGATCGTGCCAGCGCACCAGCGCCTCGGTGCCGACGATCTGCCCGCTCCCGATATCCACCTGCGGCTGGTAGTGCAGCAGGAATTCGTTGTCGCGCAAGGCGCGGCGCAAACGTCGTTCGAGATTCAGGCGCGCACCGGCGCTCGCATTCATCTCCGGCTGATAAAACTGGAACGTATTGCGGCCCATGTCCTTCGCGCGATACATCGCGAGGTCGGCCTTTTTCATCAGCGTTTCCGCGTCTTCGCCATCCTGCGGAAAGAGGCTCGCGCCCATGCTGCAGCCCACGTACAACTCGGTGCCGTCGAGCCACACCGGCTCGGAAATCGACGCGCGCACCCGCTCCATCCACGCGATCAGAGACTGCTCGTCGACGGTGTCGGTCATCACGATCACGAACTCGTCGCCGCCGTGCCGCGCGACCGTGTCGCTGGTTCGCGTACAACGCGCGAGCCGCTCCGCCACCACGCCCAGCAAGCGGTCGCCGACGCTATGGCCAAGGCTGTCGTTGACGTTCTTGAAACCGTCGAGATCGATGAACACAACCGCGACACCCTTGTGATGCCGATGCGCGACGATCAACGCATGCTGCAGGCGATCGCGCAACAGGTTGCGATTCGGCAGCCGCGTAAGACTGTCGTAGTTGGCCTGGTATTCGAGCTGCTCCTGATAGCGGATCAGATCGGTCACGTCGTTGATCACGCCGATGTGATGCGTGATCACGCCTTCCGCGTTCGGTACCGGCGCAATGAACAGCTGATTCCAGAACAGTGCGCCGTCCTTGCGATAGTTGCGCACCACGGCGCTCACCTCGCGGTTCGCGGCAAGCGCCTGGCGGATCAAGGCCACGCCTTCCTGGTCGCGGTCGTCGCGCTGCAGCACGCGGCAATCGTGGCCGATCACCTCGGCGGGATCGTAACCCGTGATGCGCATGAACGCGGGGTTCACATATTCGATCAGATTGCCCGACGGCGACGGCGCGGTAATCAGAATTGCGTTGACGCTGGCATCGAGCGCGCGGCTTTGCAAACGCAAGGCCAGATCGGCGCGCTTGCGTTCAGTAATGTCCGTGTAGGAGCCGAGCACGCCGATCACGCGACCGTCGCCGTCGGTGAACGGCAGCTTGCTCGTGACCGTGGTGCGATGCACGCCGTCGATCACCAGGTCGACTTCGAAATTCATTTTCGGCACGCCGGTGGTCACCACCTCCTTATCGTGCTCGTTCAGCAGACTGGCGAAGGCGCGCCATGGCATGTCGTTGTCGCTCTTGCCGACCACCTGCTCTGGATAAGACAGTCCCGCGTCGCGCGCGAACGCCATGTTGCAGCCGAGATAGCGCGACTCCTGATCCTTCCAGAAAATCCGCTGCGGAATGTTGTCGATCACCGTTTCGAGCATCTGGTTCGAACGCTGCGCCTCGGCTTCGGCGTTGATCTGTTCGGTGACGTCGTCAGCCAGCACGAAAAAAGCTGCACGGCCCACGAAGTTGAGCGCGTGATACGAAATGTCGGCGCTGATCATCGACCCGTCCTTGCGCCGGTGATGCCAGACCCCCGCCATCGTGCGGCCG
The DNA here is from genome assembly GCF_046026025.1 of Paraburkholderia fungorum. GTDB lineage: Bacteria > Pseudomonadota > Gammaproteobacteria > Burkholderiales > Burkholderiaceae > Paraburkholderia > Paraburkholderia fungorum_E. The sequence goes on from NZ_JAQQFL010000044.1 coordinate 50,003, forward strand.
TGGTGCAGGACGTCGCTGCGCTGCAGGTGCGATTCGAGGCGCGAGATTTCCGCCTGCGGCCGGATCGCGCGAATCGTCATACCAAGAAATTCGCTTTCCGAGTAGCCGTATTGCTGGATCGCAGCCGCATTGACGGCGAGAAAGCGCAGCGTCTCGCGGTCGAAAATGTACATCGGCACCGGATGATCGTCGAACAGGCCACGAAAACGTTCGTCGTTACGACTAAGCGCGCGGACGGTACGCAGCTTCTCGCGCGCCCGGCTTTCGCGCGCGCCGAACGTGAAGATCAGGAGCGCGCTGCCGGCCAGCATCGTCACGATCAGCAGGAACATGGCGCGCTGGGTTTCGTTCGCTGACGCCACAAGCGACGCCTGCAACAGGTCGTTTTCCTGCTTGCGCAGCGCGGCGAGACTGGCCTCCACACGGCCGAGCCCCAGCCCGAGGTGTGTATAGGTCGACGCCGCCCACGCGCGCGACTCGTTTGGCGTGGCGTTGGCGCTCTTCAACAGCGCATCGTCGATATCGTGTTGCAGCGCGTGGCTGTCCGTGCTCAGTTTGGCGAGCGTGCCGAGCAGAGCCGGTTCGCCGGCGAGCTCTTTGCGCAGCGCGCGCTCCACATTGGCCAGCGAGCTCGCCATGGCAGCGGCCTCGGTGACAGGCGCAGCCTCGCCCGAGGCTTCGAAACGGCCGAGCGCGGCCAGCCCGCTGTCCAGTGCGGTATGGTAGGCGTCGAGATTCTGACGCACGCTCGTCGAACGCAGCATGCGCGCGTCGGCGTCACGCTGGCCGCAAATCTGCGTATAGGCGACGAACGCATTCGCGCCGACCGCCGCGGCGACGACTGCCAGATTGATCAGCAGCCGCTTCGATAGAAAAGGAGTCATGGGTTCCGAACGTCAATCGTTCTGAGGGCGGGAGCGCGAGGTCGCTTTCGGTGTGTCGGATCACACCGGGTCGAATCTTTTTACGCGCCAACCCATGGATAACGGCAGGGCTCGGAACAGATTGAGGGGTGGAGGAGAAATAATTAGGGGATTGGGTTGGGGGCGCGTGGTTGGGGCCACGTGGCGAGCCCCTCCCTGGCCGGCCGCACCTGGCCGGCCGCGCCTAGCCGGCCGCGCCAAATTCCTTCATCGCGGGAACGAAGTCGTGGTTGCTTTCGGGCTTACGCGACAATTTGGCCAGTACATAGCGCTTGAACGGCTCGAGTTCGGCCCACTGAGCAACACCCGGCACGGCCATGCCGGCCAGTCCGGCCTGATGCGCGACACCCTCGGGTACGGCATCGGTGCGGCGCCAGACGGGCGCTGCCTCGGGCGTGAACCACTCGGGCTCGACATTCGCGTGCGTGCGCAGCATTTCGAACAGCGCGTGGTCGAAATTCGGCTCGATTTCCGTGTCTTCCTCGACAGGAAATCGCGCCAGCAGCTTGCGGTCTTCGAGTGGCAGCAACTGCCATTGCTCAAGCGTGATGCGCAACCCGAAACGATCGAGATTGAAACGCACCGACATCGGGATAAAAGTGAAATTCTCCGAAGACGCGACTTCGAAGTTGAACAGAAGCGGTGCTTCGTTGAGTGCCATGACAGTATTCCCCTTTGGTGGCGGGCGACACGCAAGCCCAGCTTGAGGTATTTTAGAACCTTATTCGCACGATAGCGGTGTGGTCTGGTGCTGCTTCGCGCCGCCGGGCAAGGCTGCAAGCCGCTCGAACGCGCGCGGCATGAAAGGAGTGAAATCGCTTGAACGAACTGGAAACAGCCGGACAGCCCGGCGCCGTGGAGCGCGAGGTGCGCCGGCATCGCGGCGCGGCGGTCGAAACCGTCACCGATCACGTCGGTCAGGAATGGCCGGTGGCGCTCGTCTTCAACGGCATCTCGCACGCGGTGATGATGTGCACGCCGCGCGATCTGGAAGCGTTCGCGGTCGGTTTTGCGATTTCGGAAGGGATCGTGGAACGGGGCAGCGACATTCAGGACATCGAGGTCGAACTGCACGACGATGACGAATTGCCGCATGCCGAAGTGCAATTGAAGGTCGTGCAGCAGGCCTTCGTCGCGCTGAAGGAAAAACGCCGCGCGCTCGCCGGGCGCACCGGCTGCGGTGTATGCGGGATCGAAAGCATCGATCTGCTGGATCTGGAACCGGAACGCGTGCCGGACACGGGTTTTCTGCAACGGCTTGCGCCGGATGCGATCGCTCGTGCCGCGCGCGAGTTGCCGGAACACCAGGCGCTCACGCGTCTGACCGGTGGCCTGCATGCCGCCGCATGGTGCGACGCGGCAGGCGCGATTCGCTACGCGTTCGAAGACGTTGGCCGTCACAACGCGCTCGATAAGCTGATCGGCCAGTTAGTGCTCGACCGCGCGGATACCCGTGAAGGTTTTGTGTTTCTGTCGAGCCGCGCCAGCTACGAGCTGGTGCGCAAGGCGGCGCGCGTCGACGTGCCGATGGTCGCGACGATCTCGGCGCCGTCGTCGCTGGCGATTGCGATTGCCCGCAAAGCGGGCGTACGGCTTGTCAGCTTCTGCCGGGAAACCAGCTACGTCGATTACGACACCGCGCTGTCGGCACAACCTTGAGCGCCTCAGGCGCCTGACTTATTTTCAGGCGCCTGAATCCACCCGCCGCGCAACCCGTTCAGTCGAACTGCCGGAAGTCCGGCTTGCGCTTCTCGAAGAACGCCTTGAACGCCTCGCGCGCTTCCGGCGCGAGCAGCATCTTGCCGAAGTGCACCGCCTCCTCGGCCATCTGCGTTTGCAGTTCCTGCTGGCTCGCCCGCTTCATCAGACTCTTCGTCACCCGCAGCGACGAAGCCGGCAGCGCAGCCAGCTTTGCCGCCTGCGCGACGGCGAAGGCTTCGAGTTCAGCCGCGGGCAGCACGCGATTCACGAAGCCCATGCGCTGCGCTTCGGCGGCGTCGAATGCTTCGCCGAGCAGCAGCTTTTCCGCCGCGGCCTGATAACCGGCCACGCGTTGCAACAGCAAACTCGACGCCGCTTCCGGACACAGCCCGAGCTGGCTGAACGGCAGCGAAAAGCTCGCCGTATTGGCCGCATAAACCAGATCGCAGTGCAGCAGGAGCGTCGTGCCGATGCCGACTGCCGGTCCCGCCACCGACGCCACCACCGGCTTTTCCGCCGAGCTGATGGCGCGCAGGAACTGGAATACCGGCGAGTTTTCGCCGCCGGGCGGCGTCTTCATGAAGTCTTCGAGATCGTTGCCGGCGCTGAAGATGCCGGCGCTGCCGCGAATCAAAATCGCCCGGATCGATGTGTCGCCGTGTGCTTCGACCAATGCGTCGGCCATCGTCTGATACATCGCGGCCGTGATTGCGTTTTTCTTGTCGGGACGGTTGAAGGCAATCGTCAGCACGCCGTCGGCGCGCTCGACCAGAATATCCATCGTCATCTCCTCGTACTCCTCATTGCTGCTGAATGGAAAAAACGGTTCGCAAGCCGGGTGGCCTGCGAACCGTTTCCGCGGTCCTTAAGGGGTCGCTGCAAGGATCACTGTCAGGACCTGGGCAAACACGCTTACAGACGTTCGATGATGCCCGCCGCACCCATGCCGGTGCCGACGCACATCGTCACCATGCCGTACTTGAAGTTGCGGCGGCGCAGGCCGTGCACAACCGTCGACGCACGAATCGCGCCCGTCGCGCCCAGCGGGTGGCCGAGAGCGATCGCGCCGCCAAGCGGGTTGATCTTCGACGGATCGAGACCGAGGTCCTGAATCACCGCCAGCGATTGCGCGGCGAACGCTTCGTTCAGTTCGATCCAGTCCATGTCCTCGATCTTCAGGCCGGCGGCCTTCAACGCGGCCGGAATCGCTTCCTTCGGGCCGATACCCATGATTTCCGGCGGCACGCCGCGCACGGCGAAGCTGACGAAACGGGCGAGCGGCGTCAGGTTGAATTCCTTCAGCATCTTTTCCGACACGACGATCAACGCGCCCGCGCCGTCCGATGTCTGCGAGCTGTTACCCGCCGTCACCGAACCCTTGTTCGCGAACACCGCGCGCAGTTTCGCCAGACCTTCCAGCGACGTTTCCGCACGCGGACCTTCGTCGAGCGCGACCTCACGCGTCTTCACCTTCACTTCGCCCGTGGCGAGATCGGGGAAACGTTCGGTAATCGTGTACGCCGCGATTTCGTCGTTGAACTCGCCGGCCTGCTGCGCGGCGATGGCACGGCGATGCGATTCGACCGAGAACGCGTCTTGCGCTTCACGGCTGATCTTCCAGCGCTCGGCGACCTTCTCTGCCGTCAGGCCCATGCCGTAGGCGATGCCGATGTCTTCATTGCGATCGAAGATATGCGGCGACATCGACGGCTTGTTGCCCATCATCGGCACCATGCTCATCGATTCGCAGCCGCCTGCGATCATCGCGTCCGATTCGCCCACGCGAATCCGGTCAGCCGCCATGGCGAGCGCGGTCAGGCCCGAAGCACAGAAACGGTTCACCGTGACGCCGCCCACCGTGTTCGGCAGGCCCGCCAGCAGTGCGCCCATGCGCGCGACGTTCAACCCTTGTTCCGCTTCCGGAATCGCGCAGCCGATGATGGCGTCTTCGATCACCTTGGTATCGAGGCCCGGCACTTGTGCCACGGCCGACCTGATCGCGTGCACCAGCAGTTCGTCCGGGCGCGTGTTCTTGAACATCCCGCGCGGCGCCTTGCCGATCGGCGTGCGGCTCGCGGCGACGATGTATGCGTCTTGCAATTGCTTTGTCATTTAAAGCTCCTTTGTCGACGGGAGTTAGCGCTTTAGCTGTCGACCAGAGTTCGCGCTTTAGCGCGTTACTCTGGTCCCATGCAAAGCTCTTACTCCCGTCCCATGCAATTTATTGCACTTAGTTGCGCACCGGCTTGCCGGTTTGCAGCATGCCCATGATCCGTTCCTGCGTCTTTTGCGTGCCGAGCAGATCGACGAACGCCTGACGCTCGAGTTTGAGCAGCCATTCTTCGTCGACGAGGCTGCCTGCTTCCACATCACCACCGCACACCGCTTCCGCGATACGGCCGGCAATCAGGTAATCGTGCTCGCTGATGAAACGGCCGTCGCGCATGTTGACGAGCGAAGCCTTGATGGTTGCGATCGCCGAACGACCGGCCACCGGCACCTGCGTGACACGCAGCGGCGGACGATAGCCCGCGGCGGACAGCGCACGCGCTTCCTTCTTCGCGATGTCGAGCAGTTCGAACACGTTGAAGACAATCGTGTCGGACGGCTTCAGGTAGCCCATGGCGCCGGCGTCGAGTGCGGAGGCCGAGACCTTCGCCATCGCCGCGTTTTCGAACGACTTCTGCACGAACTTGAGCAGGTCGTTGGTCGCGCCGGCTGCGGTCGCGGCTTCCGCTGCGCGCAGTGCCGCTTCCTTCAGACCGCCGCCGGCCGGGACGAGACCCACGCCGACTTCGACCAGACCGATATAGCTTTCAATGTGCGCCACGCGCTTCGCGCTATGCAAGGCCAGTTCGCAGCCGCCGCCGAGCGCGATGCCCGACACCGCCGAGATGACCGGCACGCTCGCGTACTTCACGCGCAGCATGCCTTGCTGGAATTTCTTCACGAACGGCTCGATGCCCTTCGCGCCGCCCATCATGAACGCGGGCATGGCTTCTTCGAGGTTCGCACCCGCGGAGAACGGGCCGCCCGGCGTACCGAGTTTCAGCGACGTGGGCTGCCACACGACCAGACCCTTGTAGTCCTTCTCAGCCAGGTCGATCGCTTGCGTCAGACCGTCGATCACCGACGGTCCGATCGTGTTCATCTTGCTCTTGAACGACACGATCAGCACGTCGTTCTCGCCTGCACGGTCGTCGACCCACGCGCGCACGGCGTCGGTTTCGAACAGCGTCTTGCCGTAGGTCTTCGGATCGGCTGCCGTTTCGCCAACCAGCGGCGCACGGAACACCTGCTTGTCATACACGGAGAGCGACGAACGCGGCACGAACGTCTTCGAAGCCGGCGACCACGAACCTTCGTTCGTATGCACGCCGCCCTTCTCGGCAACCGGGCCTTCCAGCACCCACGACGGCAGCGGCACGTTCGACAATGCCTTGCCCGCCGCGATGTCTTCCTGCACCCATTCGGCGACCTGCTTCCAGCCGGCCGTCTGCCAGCCTTCGAACGGACCTTCGTTCCAGCCGAAACCCCAGCGAATCGCCAGATCGACGTCGCGCGCGTTGTCGGCGATCGACTCCAGATGCACGCCGATGTAGTGATACACATCGCGGAAAATCGACCACAGGAATTGTGCCTGCGGGTGCTCCGATTCGCGCAACAGCTTCAGACGCTCTGCCGGCGGGCGCTTCAGAATACGGCCGACCAGTTCGTCCGCCTTCGCACCACCGTCGACATACGTGCCCGTCTTCGGGTCGAGCACCTTGATCGCCTTGCCTTCCTTCTTGTAGAAACCGCCGCCGGTTTTCTGACCGAGCGCGCCCTTCTTCACGAGTTCGGCCAGCACGGGCGGCGTTTCATAGACCGGGAAGAACGGATCGTCTTTCAGCGTGTCCTGCATCGTCTTGATGACATGCGCCATGGTGTCGAGACCGACCACGTCCGCCGTGCGGAACGTTGCCGACTTCGCGCGGCCCAGACGCGAGCCCGTCAGATCGTCCACTTCGTCAAAGCGCAGGCCGAACTTCGCGGCCTCGGTAATCACTGCGAGGATCGAGAAAATACCGACGCGGTTGGCGATGAAGTTCGGCGTGTCTTTCGCCCGCACAACGCCCTTGCCGACCACGCTCGTCAGGAACGATTCGAGTTGATCGAGAATTTCCGGACGCGTCGTCGCGGTCGGGATCAGTTCGACCAGGTGCATGTAACGCGGCGGATTGAAGAAGTGCACGCCGCAGAAGCGCGCCTTCAGTTCATCCGAGAACCCGTTCGACAGTTCGGTAATCGAAAGACCCGACGTGTTGGTCGCGAAGATCGCATTCGGTGCGATGTGCGGCGACACCTTCTTGTACAGGTCGTGCTTCCAGTCCATGCGTTCGGCGATCGCTTCGATCACGAGATCGCACTCGGCGAGCTTCTCGATGTCGTCGTCGTAATTCGCCGGCTGGATGTATTGCGCGTCGTCTTTCACGCCGAACGGCGCGGGCGACAGCTTCTTCAGATTCTCGATCGCCTTCAGGGCAATCGCGTTCTTCGGGCCTTCTTTTGCAGGCAGGTCGAACAGCAGCACGGGCACCTTGGCGTTGATCAGGTGCGCGGCGATCTGCGCGCCCATCACGCCGGCGCCGAGCACGGCTACCTTGCGAATGATCAGATTGCTCACGTTGTTCCTCCGGGGAGTTATGCGGTGTCGCGAATGGGTCTCTTACGTTCGCGATGTGTGGCTGGTGGCGGTGGAAGACGCCACGCCGCTTGAGGGCGTGGCGCTTGCCGTAAGGTAGGTGCCTTAGAACAGCGACTCTTCGACGTCCATCATCGACTTCGAACCGGCGCGCGCCTGACGGATCGTCATCGCCGTTTCCGGCAGCAGCTTCGCGAAGTAGAAGCGTGCGGTAGCCAGCTTCGCCTTGTAGAACGGATCGCCCGATGCTTCGTTATCCAGCGCGATACGTGCCATGCGCGCCCAGAAGTACGAGAACACCAGGTGGCCGACGGTGCGCAGATACGGCACGGCGGCAGCGCCGACTTCGTCCGGGTTCTGCATGGCCTTCATGCCGATTTCCATCGTCAGCTTCTGGACCTTTTCGCCGATGTCGGCGAGCGGGTTGATGAACTCCTGCATTTCCGGCTTCACGCCTTCTGCTTCGACGAAATCCGACACCAGCTTGCCGAACTTCTTCATCTTGGCGCCCATGTCGCCGAGGATCTTGCGGCCGAGCAGGTCGAGCGCCTGAATCGCGTTGGTGCCTTCGTAGATCATGTTGATACGCGCGTCGCGCACGTATTGCTCCATGCCCCACTCGGTGATGAAACCGTGGCCACCGTAGATCTGCATGGCGTGGTTGGTGCTTTCGAACGCGTTGTCGGACAGGAACGCCTTCAGGATCGGCGTGAGCAGCGCGACGAGATCGGCAGCTTCTTTGCGCGCCGATTCATCGGCGTGCGACAGTTCCTTGTCGATGTGCAGCGCGGACCAGTACGAGAACGCGCGCGCGCCTTCGGCGTAGGCCTTCTGCGTGAGCAGCATGCGGCGCACGTCCGGGTGCACGATGATCGGGTCAGCGGCTTTTTCCGGCGCTTTCGGGCCAGTCAGCGAGCGCATTTGCAGACGCTCTTTCGCGTACGTGAGCGAGTTCTGATAGCCGATTTCGGTCAGGCCCAGGCTCTGCATGCCGACGCCCAGACGCGCGGCGTTCATCATCACGAACATCGCGTTCAAGCCCTTGTTCGGCTCACCGACCAGCCAGCCCTTCGCGTTGTCCAGATTGATCACGGCGGTCGCGTTGCCGTGAATGCCCATCTTGTGTTCGATGGAGCCGCACTTCACGCCGTTGCGCTCGCCCGGTTCGCCCGCTTCGTTCGGGATGAACTTCGGTACGATGAAAAGCGAGATACCCTTGGTGCCATTCGGTGCGCCCGGCAGACGCGCCAACACCAGGTGAACGATATTCTCCGCGAGATCGTGTTCGCCGCTGGAGATGAAAATCTTCGTGCCGCTGATCGCGTACGAGCCGTCGCTGTTCGGTTCGGCCTTGGTGCGCAGAATGCCGAGGTCGGTGCCGCAATGCGGCTCGGTCAGACACATCGTGCCGGTCCAGACGCCCGCGACCAGCTTCGGCAGATAGCGTTGCTGCAGTTCCGGCGTGCCGTGCGCGTGCAGACATTCGTACGCGCCGTGCGACAGGCCCGGGTACATCGTCCACGCCTGATTTGCCGAGTTCAGCATTTCGTACAGCGCGTTGTTGACGAATGCGGGCAAGCCCTGGCCGCCGTATTCCGGATCGCAGCCGAGTGCCGGCCAGCCGGCTTCCACATATTGCTTGTAGGCTTCCTTGAAACCCTTCGGCGTGGTCACGACGCCGTCGCCGACGTACGTGCAGCCTTCCTGGTCGCCGCTGTGATTGAGCGGGAACAGTACTTCGGAACAGAACTTGCCGGCCTCTTCGAGCACGGCGTTGATCGTGTCCGCATCGAGATCCGCGTGCTTCGGCATCTGCTTGATCTCGGCTTCGACGTTAAGCAGCTCGTGCAAAACGAATTGCATGTCGCGCAGCGGCGCGGCGTACTGTCCCATGACTCTCTCCAAAGTTTGACAAGGAGCCTGGCTATTAGCTCATCCGACGAAACGGACTTTCAGCGCCGCTGAATCTGTTTGATTTCGACGGCCTTGCTAACGGCTTTCGCTCTGATACGAAACAATCAATTTTTCCAGCGCGGCCCACGTCAGGCGCACAGCGTCCGGCAGGTGCAGGAAGCGTGCGTCGTGATGCAGACCGAGCGTGAAGCTGTACAGTTCGAACAACATCAGTTGCGGATCGGTATCGGCGCGCAGATGCCCTTCTTCCATCGCCTGCGAAATTGCACGAGTGAGCGCCGCACGCCAGATCGTCACGCTCGACACCAGTTGCTCGCGCACCGGGTTGTCCCCGCGATCGTCGTACTCGACCGCGCCGCTGATGTAGATGCAACCAGTGGTGACTTCCTGAATGCGTTTCTCAATCCAGCGGGAGATCATCGCGCGCAAGCGCGGCAATCCACGAGGCTCACGCAAGCTCGGGAAAAACACCTCGTCTTCGAAACGACGGTGATATTCGCGCACGACTTCGACCTGCAAATCCTCGCGTGACCCGAAATGCGCGAACACACCGCTTTTGCTCATCTGCATGCGCTCGGCCAGCAGCCCAATCGTCAGACCTTCCAGTCCGTCGCGGCTTGCCAGATCAAGTGCTGCTTCGAGAATCGCGACTCGTGTTTGTTCGCCTTTTCGCATAGCTTTTTACCGTTCTAATGTGACCGAAAGAAAATCGAACGGCCGTACTATTATTGTGTGCGACCGTCCGCGAAACAAGGACTTTATTAGAAACCGGTTTCTAACCTGGCTTCAATTCTGCGGCATCCGTCAATCAGACGAAGGAGATTTTTTAGAGGCGTTTGCCTTCTCTTATTTCCATTCATTGACACCGCGCCCTTGCGCTTATGTGAGAGAGGTGGGAGCGCTAGTCATAACCCCCCACCGTCAACAGCTTCATCGCCGCCCGGTAAGCCGTGTAGGCCAGCCAGTTGAGCAGCCGCTCGCTGGCCGGACGGGCCTCGTAGCGCGCCTCGTCGATCGGGCGCGAATCCTTGAACGCGGCGAGGATCGCAACGCGCAGCGCGTCGATCGACGGATCGTTGACCAGCACCACGTTGGCTTCGTTGTTGAGCATCAGGCTCAACGCGTCGAGGTTCGAGGAACCGACTGTCCCCCAGTTCGAATCCACCACCGCGACCTTGCCGTGCAGCATGGTTTTCTCGTACTCGGCGATCTGCACGCCAGCCTTGAGTAGCGCGCGATACAGGAACGGCACGGCGTAATCGAGCGCCTTGAACTCCTTGCGCCCGATAATGAGCTTGACGTCGACACCGCGCCGCGCCGCGAATACCAGTGCACGCCGCAGCTTGCGGCCCGGCATGAAGTACGGGTTAGCCAGTAGCACTTCGCTGCGCGCCTGGCCAATTGCGGTCAGATACGCTTTTTCGATGGCGCGGCGGTTGATCAGGTTGTCGCGCGCGACGAAGGCCACACAGGGTTGCCCGCCGGCCCAGAGCGCTTCGTTTCGATTGCGACGCCGGCGGCGCAGCGTGCCGAGCGACGCCATGGTCTTCGGCGCGAGATCGGCTTCGAGAGATTCCGGCGGCCGATGCCCAAGGCGAATCCGCCGCCATTGCACCTCGAACGCCTGGCGGATATCGGCGACTACGGGCCCCTGCAATTCCACCGCGAAATCCCACCGCCGGTATGGCAGCGTCTCACCGTTGTTCTCGTAATCGTCGACGATATTGATGCCGCCGCAATAGCCGAACTGCCCGTCCACCGCCGCGATCTTGCGGTGCGTACGCGAGAAGCCGAAGCGGCCGAACAGATGCGGGTTGTAGATGCGGTGATCGATGCCGGCGAGCGGCCATTCGTTGAACATCGGCAAGCGCGCGGTGCCGATTCCGTCGGTAATCACGCGCACCGTCACACCGCGCGAGGCTGCGCGCAGCAAGGCCGCGCTGACGGCCTCACCCGCGCTGTCGTCACAGAAGATATAGGTTTCGAGAACCACTTCGCTCTGCGCCGCATCGATACGTTCGATCAACGCGGCGAAGAACTCCTCACCGGAACGCAGCAGCTTGACATTGTTGCCGCTGGTAAAACGGTAGCGTTGCCAATAGCGGCGGCCGAGCAGCGATTGCCGGAGTCGCGCGAAACGGCGCGCGCCGCCGACGCTCACCGGGCACGCTCCTCGTGCTGGCCATTGCGGCGCCGAGCAAGCCGCTTCGGCAATTGCAGGATCGCGTCGGCATTCGATGACGAAAAGCAGCGCGAGGCCGCCTCTTCATACGGCAGCCACAGGAACGCCGTGTGCTCGCGTGGCGCGAGCGTCACGTCGACCTGCTCGGGCACTTCCAGGCTGAACCAATGCTCCGTGTTGTGAATAACGCCCTCGGCATAGCGATGCCGGAACTGAGGGTAGATCTCATATTCGATCGCGTACTGCCAGTCGAACAACGCGCTATGCGGCACGAGGGTACTGCCGACCACAATGCCGGTTTCTTCAGCCACTTCACGAACCGCCGTCTCAATGAAAGGCTCGTCGAACTGGTCTTTCGAACCGGTCACCGATTGCCAGAAATCCGCGTGATCGGCGCGCCGGATCAACAGCACGTCGAGGGCGGTCGTATGAATGACGACGAGTACGGATTGCGGGATTTTCGGCGGTTTCGGCATGGCGTAAAAACTGGGCGCAATGCTTGCGCGGTACATGTCGGTAAGTTGTCCGATGAGCGGTCCGGTAAGCGCTCGAGACCGGTTGCATCGACTGTAACGCAAAAAACGAAAAAGGCGCATGACGCGCCTTTTTCGTTTGCTTCCTGCTGTCGTTTTCAGACAGCTTCGGTCTGATCCAGCTTAGACCTTCGGTTCCGGCTGACGCAGACGGATGTGCAATTCGCGCAGCTGGCGCTCGTCCACTTCGCTCGGCGCCTGCGTGAGCAGACACTGCGCGCGTTGCGTTTTCGGGAACGCGATCACGTCGCGGATCGAATCGGCGCCGGCCATCATCGTGATGATGCGGTCCAGACCGAATGCGATACCGCCGTGCGGCGGCGCGCCATATTGCAGCGCGTCGAGCAGGAAGCCGAACTTGGCTTGCGCTTCTTCCGCGTTGATCTTCAGCGCGCGGAACACCTTGCTCTGCACTTCTTCACGGTGGATCCGCACCGAACCGCCGCCGATTTCCCAGCCGTTCAGCACCATGTCGTAGGCCTTGGCGAGGCAGCGCGCCGGATCCGTTTCCAGATACTCGAGGTGCTCGTCTTTCGGGCTCGTGAACGGGTGATGCGCGGCGACGTAGCGGTTGTCTTCCTCGTCGTACTCGAACATCGGGAAGTCGATCACCCACAGCGGCTTCCAGCCGGATTCCACCAAACCGTTGGCCTTGCCGAATTCCGAATGGCCGATCTTCAGACGCAGCGCGCCCAGGCTGTCGTTCACCACCTTCGCGCGATCCGCCGCGAAGAAAATGATGTCGCCGTCTTGTGCGCCGGTGAGCTCGATGATCGCCTTGACGGCTTCGTCGTGCAGGTTCTTGACGATCGGACTTTGCAGACCGTCACGGCCCTTCGCCACTTCGTTGACCTTGATCCACGCCAGGCCCTTCGCGCCGTAGATGCGCACGAATTCCGTGTAGCTGTCGATATCGCCACGCGAGAGCTCGCCGCCCTTCGGCACGCGGATCGCGGCGACGCGGCCGTCTTTCGTGTTGGCCGGCGTGCTGAACACCTTGAAGTCGACGTCCTTGACGGCATCCGTCAGGTCGGTGAATTCAAGCTTGACGCGCAGGTCCGGCTTGTCCGAACCGAAGCGGCGCATGGCTTCCGAGTACTCCATGACCGGGAATTTCTCGGCCAGTTCGACGCCGATCGTTTCCTTGAACACGTGACGGATCATCGCTTCGAACAGATCGCGGATTTCCTGTTCCGACAGGAACGAGGTTTCGCAGTCGATCTGCGTGAATTCCGGCTGACGGTCGGCGCGCAGGTCTTCGTCGCGGAAGCACTTGACGATCTGGTAGTAGCGATCGAAGTTGGCGACCATCAGCAACTGCTTGAACAGTTGCGGCGACTGCGGCAACGCGAAGAACTGGCCCGGGTTGGTACGCGACGGCACGAGGTAATCACGCGCGCCTTCCGGCGTGCTCTTGGTGAGCATCGGCGTTTCGATGTCGATGAAGCCCAGCGAGTCCAGATACTTGCGCACTTCCATCGCGACGCGGTAACGCAGACGCAGGTTGTGCTGCATCTGCGGGCGACGCAGGTCGAGCACGCGATGCGTGAGGCGCGTGGTTTCCGACAGGTTGTCGTCGTCGAGCTGGAACGGCGGCGTGATCGACGGGTTCAGCACGATCAGCTCGTGGCACAGCACCTCGATCTTGCCGCTCTTGAGCGACGCGTTCGTCGTGCCGTCCGGGCGAGCGCGCACCACACCCTTGATCTGCAGGCAGAACTCGTTGCGCACGCCTTCGGCAGTCTTGAACATCTCCGCGCGATCCGGATCGCAGACGACCTGAACGAGGCCTTCACGGTCGCGCAGGTCGATGAAGATGACGCCGCCATGGTCACGGCGGCGGCTTACCCAGCCGCACAGCGAGACGGATTGGCCCAGCAGTTCTTCGGTCACCAGACCACAGTATTCAGATCTCATCGACATGATGTTTGTCTTTCGTTTTGCATTAGTTGAACGGGTGCGCAGTAATCAGGCATGGCTTGAAACGCTGCGCACCGGCATTACAGCGGAGGCTCGACTGTCGTGCGGCGCACCGGCGCCGGCGGCGCGGACGGGGCCACGACGCCCATCGAGACGATGTACTTGAGCGCGGCGTCGACCGTCATGTCGAGTTCGATCACTTCGCTCCTCGGCACCATCAGGAAGAAGCCGGACGTTGGATTCGGCGTAGTCGGCACATACACGCTGACGTGATCTTCTTTCAGGTGGTTGACCACGTCGCCGCCCGGAATGCCGGTCAGAAACGCAATCGTATAGGAACCGCGGCGCGGGTACTCGATCAGGAGCGCCTTGCGAAACGCATTGCCGCTGCTCGACAACAAGGTGTCCGACACCTGCTTCACGCTGGTGTAGATCGGGCCGACCACCGGAATGTGAGCGACCACGACTTCCCACCACTTCACGAGCTTCTGGCCGATGAAGTTTTGCGTCAACAGCCCGACGACAAAGATAAACGCCAGCGTCAGCACCGCACCGAGACCCGGCAAACGGAAGCCGAACAGGCGTTCCGGTTGCCAGGCGCCCGGCAACAGCAACAGCGTCTGGTCCATCGTGCCGATGATCAGGCCGAGCACCCACAGTGTGATAGCCAGAGGCACCAGCACCAGCAGGCCAGTCAGAAACACCGATTTGAGCGTCGTTTTTTTCGTCGTCATGTGTACCGCCAGAAAGCCGCGCGAGCCGATATTCGACGCGCGGCGTGTACGCCGCCCCTGAGGACGGCAGTCCCACTAGGCGCTGCCGGAACCGCTCGAACTCGCCGATGCGGCGGGTGCGGCAGCGGGCGCAGCAGGCGTTGCGGCTGCACCCGGTGAAGCGGCGGCGGCCGTGCCGTTGGCCGAAGCCGTGTCGGATTTCGCCGCGCCGTCATTGCCGGCCGCGGCGTTTTCGCCCGAATTCGCATTCGAGCTGCCATTCGCGTCGGGCTTGGCCGGCGCGTTCGCGCCGCCGTTACCGCCGCGGAAATCGGTTACATACCAGCCGGAGCCCTTCAACTGGAAACCGGCTGCAGTCACCTGCTTGCGAAAGGTGTCTTTCCCGCACTCGGGACACTGCGTCAACTGGGGGTCGCTCATCTTCTGAAGCACGTCCTTCCCGAAGCCGCATGACTCGCAACGATAAGCGTAAATCGGCATGAACTTTCCCTACTGAAATCTTGTAAACGCTTGCAAAGCTTTGAATTATAGCCGTATATGGCTAGACACCCGTGAATTTCGGGGACAAACGCCGGACACAGCCGCCGCTCACCTAAATGGGGGCGGCGGCTATCGAATCAAGTGCGCCTCGAGCATGCGTCAAACGCGGTGAAGCCGCACTCAAGCACGACGACGCCAGGTCATCCAGCGCTCGCGGCCAGCAAAAACAGCAATCGAGTCGTTCACGGCTTCATCTTCGATCAGGTCGAAGTGCGGCGTGAGCAACGCGTCGAGTTCAGCGCGCTCAATGCCGAACGGCGGCCCTTTCGGCGTCGCGCCGATGAAAAAGAAACCCGCCAGCAGCGCGCCCACAGGCAACAACGCGGCCATCCGTTGCGCATAGTCTGGACGGCGCGCCACCGGCAGCGCGCAGAGGAACGCACGCTCGTAGATCCACTCCGGCGTAAACGGCGGTTCATAGGTGAAAAAGTCAGCTTGCTCGACCAGTTGCGCATGTTGCGCACCCAATTGCGCGCGCGCCGCCGCGACGGCGGCTGACGAGAAATCGATCGCCCGCACCGGGTTGCCCTGCCCGGCCAACCAGAGCGCCTCGTAGGCACTACCGCAGCCGGGTATCAGCACGGCGGCGCCGCTGTACCGGTTAGCGAAAGACTGGAACGCCGACGGTACGCCCGCCTGATCCCACGGCGTGTGGTGGCGCTCGAAGCGTTCGTTCCAGAACTCCGGCGAATTGGGATCGCGGCTTGCAAAGTCGGAGGCGGAAGGCTGGGTCGGATCGCTCATGGAATACCTAATGTGGGTCCGGATTACGCGCCGTAGGCGAACGCCAGAAACGCCCGCGCCGCCACCGCACCGACGCCGACCGCCACGCCGAACAGCAGCAGCCCTTGCAGCAACCGGTTGGTGCGTTTCTGTTCTAACAGAATCTGGCGAATCATCTCGTCGTTCGCGCCGCGCGTGTTGTCGTGACGCTCAGCCAGCACGTGATGAATCAGGCGCGGCAACTGCGGCAACGTTTTGCTCCACTGCGGCGCCTCGATCTTCAGCCGCTCGTACCAGCCGCGCAGGCCGATCTGCTCATTCATCCAGCGTTCGAGATAGGGCTTGGCCGTCTTCCACAAGTCCAGTTCAGGATCGAGCGAGCGGCCAAGCCCTTCTACGTTCAGCATGGTCTTCTGCAGCAGCACCAGTTGCGGCTGGATTTCCACGTTGAAACGGCGCGAGGTCGAAAACAGGCGCATCAACACCTGGCCGAGCGAAATATCCTTCAACGCGCGGTCAAAATAGGGCTCGCAAACCGCGCGGATCGCGCTTTCCAGTTCTTCGACCCGGGTAGTAGGCGGCACCCAGCCGGACTCCAGATGCAGCGTGGCGACGCGGTGGTAGTCACGCTTGAAGAAAGCGAGGAAATTCTGCGCGAGATAGTTTTTATCGAAATCCGACAGCGCGCCGATGATGCCGAAGTCGAGCGCGATATAGCGGCCGAAATGCGCCGGATCGAGGCTCACCTGAATATTGCCCGGGTGCATGTCGGCGTGGAAAAAACCATCGCGGAACACCTGGGTGAAGAAGATCTCGACGCCTTCGCGCGCCAGCTTCGGAATATCGACGCCCGCCGCGCGCAGAGTCTCCACCTGGCTGATCGGCACCCCGACCATGCGCTCCATCACCAGCACCGTGGGTGTGCAGAACTCCCAATACATCTCCGGCACCAGCAGCAGATCGAGCCCCGCGAAGTTGCGGCGCAACTGGCTGCCGTTGGCCGCCTCGCGCATCAGATCGAGTTCGTCGTGCAGATACTTGTCGAATTCGGCCACCACCTCGCGCGGCTTGAGGCGCTTGCCGTCGGCCCACAGGCGCTCGGCCCACACCGCGATATCGCGCAGCAACGCCAGGTCGGAGTCGATCACCGGCAGCATATTCGGCCGCAGCACCTTTACGGCGACCGACTTGCCCGCGTGCTGCCCGGCTTTCACCTTCGCGAAGTGAACCTGCGCGATCGATGCACTCGCCACCGGCACCCGCTCGAAATCGTCGAACAGCACGTCGACCGGGGCGCCGAGCGACTTCTCGACCAGCCCTATCGCCACCGCCGAATCGAACGGTGGGACCTGATCCTGCAGTTTGGCCAGTTCATTGGCGATATCGACCGGCAGCAGATCTCGCCGCGTGGACAGCACCTGGCCGAACTTGACGAAGATCGGCCCAAGGCTTTCGAGCGCGAGCCGCAAGCGCACGCCCGGCGGGGCCTCGAACTTGCGGCCGATGGTGGTGATACGCAGCAATAGACGCACACGCCGGTCGTTGACGCGACTCAGCATCATCTCGTCGAGACCGAATCGAATGACCGTGAAGAAAATCTTGAGGAAACGCAGAAAACGCATAGTGGTGCCCGGTGACTAGCGCGTGCCGCGCGACGTGGCGGCGGCGCCCGGCGCATCAGCGCCGCGGGCTTCGACCTTCTGTTCGAGACGCTCGATGCGCTTTTCCACGCGCGCCAAAGCATCGCGGGCGCGGGCCAATTCGACGTTGAAGTCTTCCAGCGCGGCGCTGCGCACCAGTTGTGGATTCTCATCGAGGAGATATTCGGCGGCTGTGTCGAGCAGATTGCGCCCGGTACGCCGCGCGTGTTCGCCAACTGTACGCACGACCGACGCGACCCGCCACGCCGGACCGTCGCCGATCAGCTTGGCGAGATCCTCTTCCGGCTCCCAGCGCAGATGCTCGGCGAGCTTGGCGATAACGGTTGCAAACTCCGCGTCGCCTTCGATCTTCACGTGCTTCATCACGCCTGCCTGGCCGCCTTGTACGAAGGCCGGCAGCGCATCGGACGGCACGGAGATGGTCACGTCGAACTGCGGCGTATCGGTTTCGTCGACCGCACCCAGATAGCCGTCCGGTTGCACCAGCAGCATCAGCGTAACCGGTGGACAGGACAGCCTGGCGGTCTTGCCCGCGTACGGGGCGAGGCGCTCTCGGGCCCACGATTCGCGGGCGAGCAGGTGATTGACGGCAGCAGCGAAAGGCTTGGCGGCGAGGGTCATTGAGAGTGGCAAGAAAAAACCCGCGCGGGCGAGGTGCCCGCGCGGGTTCCTATTGTAACGTCCGTTCGCTTCGCGGCCTGCTATGCCGAACGGCCAATGCTGTGTGCAAAGTCAAGGCGCGCAGCGCTGCCCCGGCTCTGTGCCGCTGCAGCCTCAGTGCTGCACCACCTGCTGAATGCCGGCCAGCAGCCAGCCTTCACCCGCCCGGTTCGACTTCGTCAGGTTCCAGACCTCGACGAACGGCTCAGCCGCCGCGCCCGCCGATTCGCGGATCAAGCCGGAGAAGCGCACGCTGGCCAGATATTCGCTCGCGCGCTCTTCGACACCCAGCAACTCCGCGTTCAGCTGCACCACGTCCGTCTGATTGGATTCGGCGCCGCGCGACGACAGATCGACCTTCACTTCCGCGAACATTTCCGGTGTGGTGAATTCGCGGATGTCTTCCGTGTTGCCCACGTCCCACGCGGCTTGCAGGCGTACGAAGTACACCTTGGCATTACGCAGGAACGCTTCCGAATCGAAGCCTGCCGGCACAATCGGGGCAGCGTTGACGGACGGCGTGCTCAGCGGGTTGCCTTGCGGTTCGAGGTACGAGCCGGTAGACGGCGCGTTGTAACGCGGTTCCTGCGTATAGCCGGTGCCACCCGCATTCAGTGACGGCGAGCCGCCCGCGTAAGCCGGTTGAGCCGTAGCGCGCTTGCGGCCCATGAAGCGGCGGACCAGCCAGATACCGATCATCGCGAGGACCGCAATTACGATGATGTTGGCCATGGCGCCTGCGAACGCGCCACCCAGGCCGAAGTGCGACAACAGCGCCGCGATACCCAGGCCGGCCGCGAGACCGGCGATCGGCCCCAGCCAGCGCGAACGGTTAGGCGCCGCGGCCGGCGTCGGCGCGGGCGCCGGCGACGGCTGTGCGCGCTGCTGCATGGCCTGATTGCTTTGGGAAGGTTGCGACGGAGCGGACTGCTGCTGAACCGTGTTCGACTGACGGCCAATACTACGGCCACCGCCCATGCGGCGAGCTTCCGCATCGAGCGAGGCGAGAGAGCCGGCCATGATCAGACCGACCATCGCGATCAGTCCGATTCTTCTCACCAACGACCGCTTAACCTTACGGGGAGATAACACGCCTGAATCGGACATTTTCGTACTTTCCTTTAAAAATCGATGGGTTAGGAACCCTAGTATTTGGTCCCTACATGTAAAGCTACCACGCCAGCTGACAAATTGTAATATTTGACGCCGTCCAGGCCCGCTTGTTCCATCATTGTTTTTAAAGTTTCCTGGTCCGGATGCATCCGGATCGATTCCGCCAGGTAGCGGTAGCTCTCGGCGTCCTTCGCAAAACGGTCGCCGAGCCACGGCAGCACCTTGAACGAATAGACGTCGTAGACCTTTTTAAGCGGATCCCACACCTTCGAGAACTCCAGCACCAGCAGACGGCCTGCCGGCTTCAACACGCGACGCATTTCGGCTAACGCGACATCCTTGTGGGTCATGTTGCGCAAGCCGAACGCCACGGTCACCACGTCGAAGTAATTGTCGGGAAAGGGGATCTTTTCGGCGTCGCAGAGCAGCGCCGGCGTGATGACGCCCTTATCCAGCAGGCGGTCGCGGCCCACGCGCAGCATCGATTCGTTGATGTCGGTGTGCCAGACTTCACCGGTTTCGCCGGCCTGCTTGGCGAACGCCTTCGACAGATCGCCCGTGCCCCCCGCAATATCGAGCACCTTGAAGCCCGGCCGGACGTTGGCCTGGGCGATCGTGAACATCTTCCACGCCCGGTGCAACCCGCCCGACATCAGGTCGTTCATCAAGTCGTAGTTGGAGGCGACCGAGTGGAACACGCCCGCCACCTTCTGCGCTTTATCCTGTTCGTCGACCGATTGAAAGCCGAAGTGGGTTTTGCTCATCGCGCTCGTCCTTTCGCGTATTCTGAAATGTTGCGCCGCATCAGTGCGGCGATCAGGGCGAATCGTATCAGTGACAGTGCCCGTGTGCAGCACCGGCTGGCGCCATCGGGGCGTCGCGGTCGGCGCCGGCTGCCTGAAGTTTGGCGAGATAATCGCGCCAGAGTTCATCCTGACGCACAGCCATGTCGTGCAGCAGGTCCCAGGAGTAGATGCCGGTGGCGTGCCCGTCGGAGAAAGTCGGCTGTAACGCATAGTTGCCGACACCTTCGATCATCTTGATCGTGACGTCGCGCTTACCGGTTTGCAGCGTCTCCTGCCCCGGCCCGTGGCCCATCACTTCGGCTGACGGCGAATACACGCGCAGCAGTTCGAACGGCAGGCGGTACGTTTCGCCGTTTGCGTATTGCAATTCAAGCACGCGCGATTTGGAATGCACGACTACGCCGGTCGGCACCGGGGTATCGGGAGTCAGTCCAGCCATGATGACCTCATAAGAAAACGCCGTGCCGCTACCGGTTTTCCCGGCCCCTTCGGAGGGCCGGCGCGAAGCGGCGGGTTGTGGGGCATGGGTCGTACGCCGGGTAGCCCAGGTTTTCGCCGCCCGTTGGCGAGCCCGGCGCGCTGCGGCAGATTCCGGCGCGCTCAGCCCAGAGCTTGTTCGATTTCCTGCCGCACCGCTTCGCGCAGCAAGGTGGCTTGCGCTCGACGCGACGACAGCATGGCCTCGGACACCGTGCGCTGGCGCGGCGCCCAGATCGGCAACGGAAAGTGCGCGTCGTTCGAAAAACGCGGAATCACGTGCCAATGCACGTGCGGCACCTGGTTGCCGAGGCTCGCCAGGTTGACCTTCACCGGCTGAAGAATGCGCCGGATCGCGCGCTCGACCGCGTACACGGCCTGCATCACCCGATCGCGCTCGGTCTCGGCGAGATCGGAAAACTCGGCGACATGCGCGTTCCAGATCACCCGGCAAAAACCCGGGTAATCGTGTTCGTCGGCGAGGACGACACGCAGCGTATCGTCCTGCCACAGCACATCGCCGCCTTCTTCACGGCAAAAAACGCAGTCCATCGTTGTCCTCAGGCAGGAATCGTCAGTCGTGCCATTAAACCAGCACGCGCTCGATTCCGCCATTGTTGGCCCGCTGGACGTAGTCCGACATCCAGTCTTCGCCCAGCACGTGACGCGCCATTTCGACGACGATGTAGTCCGCCTCGGTGCCCGCGTCCTCGTTGTAGCGCGACAGCCCTTGCAGGCAGGACGGGCAACTCGTCAGGATCTTGACGTCGGTGGCGCCGTCCGGTTGCGCCCCGTTGCCCGCCTTGGGCACCGGGCCATTCGGCGCAACGGCCACGCCAGCCGGCGCATTGGCCGCATCGATCCCGTTCGCGCCCGTCTCGGCCACCAACGGTATGCCACGCAGCTTGGCCGCGCCCTTGCGCATCTCCTCTTCCTTGCGGAAGCGGACTTGCGTCGAAATGTCCGGGCGCGTCACCGCGAGTGTGCCGGACTCGCCACAGCAGCGATCGTTCTTCTCGATCTTGTAGCCGTCCTTCTCCGAACCCATCAACTGATTGACGAGCTTGACCGGGTCCATCGTCTTGATCGGGGAATGGCACGGGTCGTGGTACATGTAGCGCACGCCGTTCACGCCTTCGAGTTTGATACCCTTCTCGAGCAGGAACTCGTGGATGTCGATGATCCGGCAGCCCGGGAAGATCTTTTCGAATTCGTAGCCGGCGAGCTGGTCGTAGCACGTGCCGCACGACACCACCACCGTCTTGATGTCGAGGTAGTTCAGCGTATTCGCCACGCGGTGGAACAGCACGCGGTTGTCCGTGACGATCTGCTCGGCCTTGTCGAACTGGCCCGAACCGCGCTGCGGATAGCCGCAACACAGGTAACCCGGCGGCAGCACGGTTTGTACGCCCGCTTCCCACAACATGGCCTGCGTCGCCAGCCCCACTTGCGAGAACAGCCGCTCGGAGCCGCAGCCCGGGAAGTAGAACACTGCTTCCGTGTCAGCCGTGGTCGTCTTCGGATTGCGGATGATCGGGACGATCTTGTTGTCCTCGATATCCAGTAGCGCGCGGGCGGTCTTCTTGGGCAGATTGCCCGGCATCTTCTTGTTCATGAAGTGGATCACCTGCTGCGTGACCGGCGGCTTGCCGACGGTGGCCGGCGGGTGCGCCGTCTGCTTCTTCGTGAACTTCTTCAGCACGTCGTTGCCGAGGCGCTGCGCCTTGTAGCCAATGCCCATCATCGCGGTGCGCGCGAGGTTGATGGTCTGCGGGTTAGTCGCATTCAGGAAGAACATGCCGGCCGCGTTGCCCGGATTGAACTTCTTCTTGCCCATCTTGCGCAGCAGGTTGCGCATGTTCATCGTTACGTCGCCGAAGTCGATCTTCACCGGGCACGGCGTCACGCATTTGTGACAGACCGTGCAGTGATCGGCGACGTCGTTGAACTCGTCCCAGTGCTTGATCGACACGCCGCGGCGGGTCTGCTCTTCGTACAGGAACGCCTCGACCAGCAAGGAGGTCGCGAGAATCTTGTTGCGCGGGCTGTACAGCAGGTTCGCGCGCGGCACGTGGGTCGCGCACACCGGCTTGCACTTGCCGCAACGCAAACAGTCCTTGATCGACTCGGAAATCGCGCCGATATCGGACTGCTGCATGATCAGCGATTCATAGCCCATCAGGCCGAAGCTCGGCGTGTAGGCGTTGCGCAGATCCGCGCCTGCGAGCAGCTTGCCCGCGTTGAAGCGACCATGCGGATCGACGCGCTGCTTGTACGCGCGGAATTCGCCGATTTCCTCGTCGGTCAGGAATTCGAGCTTGGTAATGCCGATGCCGTGCTCGCCGGAAATCACGCCGTCGAGCGAACGCGCCAGCTTCATGATGCGTGCGACCGCCGTGTGGGCGTCCTGCAGCATCTCGTAGTTGTCGGAGTTGACCGGCAGGTTGGTGTGAACGTTGCCGTCGCCCGCGTGCATGTGCAGCGCGACGAACACGCGGCCACGCAGCACCTTCTTGTGGATCGCCTGGGCTTCTTCGAGGATCGGCTTGAATTCGCCGCCGTTGAAGATCTGACGGAGTTCCGCGCGGATTTCCTGCTTCCAGGACACGCGAATCGTACGGTCCTGCGTGATGTGGAAGACACTCGCATCCGGCTGCACGTCGGCGCGATCGGCGAACTTCTCCGCCAGCGCTTCGTAGCCGAGGCCGACCAGATAGTGCTGCGCCTCGCGCAAGGACAGATCGAGCTTGTCGCGCAGGAATTCCCAGCGCGTACGCACTTTTTTCAGCAGATCGAGCGCCTGTTGCACGCGATCTTCGAGCAACTCCGCGCTGGGGATTTCGTTCGCGTCGTCGCTCTTGCCGAGCGGCAGCTTGCCGCCCTTGAAGAACGCTTCGAGCGCGTCGACCAGTTGCAGCTTGTTCTTGATCGACAGTTCGATATTGATGCGTTCGATGCCGTCGGTGTACTCGCCCATCCGGTCGAGCGGGATCACCACGTCTTCGTTGATCTTGAACGCGTTGGTGTGCTTGGCAATCGCCGCGGTACGGCTGCGGTCGAGCCAGAAACGCTTGCGCGCCTCGGCGTTGACGGCGACGAAACCTT
Source organism: Paraburkholderia fungorum (assembly GCF_046026025.1). Lineage (GTDB taxonomy): Bacteria > Pseudomonadota > Gammaproteobacteria > Burkholderiales > Burkholderiaceae > Paraburkholderia > Paraburkholderia fungorum_E. The sequence goes on from NZ_JAQQFL010000044.1 coordinate 73,679, forward strand.
CGCCGCTCTTGCCATTGGCCATGCGCACGACTTCCGAGGTCGCTTGCGCCACGGCGTCCGCATCGTCGCCGACGATGTCGCCGATCAGCACCATCTTCGGAAACGCGTTGCGCTTGCTCTTGGTCGCGTAGCCGACCGCGCGCAGATAGCGTTCGTCCAGATGCTCGAGGCCGGCGAGAATCGCGCCGCCCTGCTTCGACGTTTCGAACAGATAGTCCTTGATCTCGACGATGCTCGGAATCGCTTCACGGGCCTGACCGAAGAACTCGAGGCAGACCGTACGTGTATGCGCCGGCATTTTGTGCAGCACCCAGCGCGCCGACGTGATCAGACCGTCGCAGCCTTCCTTCTGCACGCCCGGCAGACCAGCGAGGAATTTGTCGGTTACGTCCTTGCCGAGACCTTCCTTGCGGAACACACGGCCCTTGATGTCGAGCGCCTGCGTGCGCAGCAGCTTTTCGCCGGGTGCGTGGCTGCCATCGAACCACTTCAGCTCGAAACGCGCGACTTCGATGTCGTGAATCTTGCCGAGGTTGTGGTCCAGACGCGTGACTTCGAGCCAGTTCCCTTCCGGGTCGACCATGCGCCACCAGGCGAGGTTGTCGAGCGCCGTGCCCCACAGCACCGCCTTCTTGCCACCCGCGTTCATCGCGACGTTGCCGCCGACACAGGATGCATCCAGCGAGGTCGGGTCCACCGCGAAGACATAGCCGGCCTGTTCAGCCGCCTCGGTCACGCGGCGCGTCACGACGCCTGCGCCGGAGAAAATCGTCGGCACCTTGCGATCGACGCCCGGCAGTTCGGTCAATTCGACTGCACCGAGCTGTTCGAGCTTTTCCGTGTTGATGACGGCCGAGAACGGCGTGAGCGGCACCGCGCCGCCCGTGTAGCCCGTGCCGCCGCCACGCGGAATCACCGTCAGACCGAGCTCGAAACAGGCCTTGATCATGCCGGCGATCTCGGCTTCGGTATCCGGCGTCAGCACGACGAACGGGTACTCGACGCGCCAGTCGGTCGCGTCGGTCACGTGCGAAACGCGGGACAAGCCGTCGAACTTGATGTTGTCTTTCTCGGTGACGCGGCCCAGCACCTTGTTCGCGCGACGGCGCAGATCGAAGGTCTTCTGGAACTCGCTCTCGAAATCGTCGACGGCGCGGCGCGCAGCCGCCACCAGCGTTTCAACGCGAGCCGCCCGATCGATGCCCGCTTCATCGCCGTGCGCGACCAGATCGGCGCGACGGCGCTTTTCAATCTCGCTCAGACGATGGTGCAGCGCCTCGATCAGCAGCGCACGGCGCTTCGGATTGTCGAGCAGGTCGTCTTGCAGGTAAGGATTGCGGCGCACGACCCAGATGTCGCCGAGCACTTCGTACAGCATCCGCGCCGAACGGCCGGTGCGGCGTTCCGCGCGCAGTTCGGCCAAAGCCGCCCAGGCTTCGTCGCCAAGCAGACGGATAACGATTTCACGGTCGGAGAACGACGTGTAGTTGTAGGGAATTTCGCGCAGACGCGCTTCGGGATCGGCGGCCACCGCGTTGGCGGCCCCGTGCGGATCGAAAACTTGAGGTGCGTTCATGTTCGGACGACTCGGTGGGTCAACCGGGCGCGCTCACTGGTGAGGCGTCGGCGGACGGTGCGCGTGGGGCGCAATGCTGGAAATCTTCTTGGGGAGCGAAGCCCAACCGACGGCCTACCCACATCGGTCGCTTCACGGCACTCAGAGACAGCTACACGATCGCGCGTGGCGGAGGTGCCGCTGACGGACGTGACGCTCCGCCGCGGGGCAAGACTCACGCGGGACGGGCATCAAGTGGGCGATCCGAGGCTGCCAGTGCATCTTCCGATCCTTATTCCAAAATGGAATTCTACCTTATGATCCGGCCGCGCGTTGACGCCCGAAATCGGAGCGGTGACGGGGTTTTGCGCGTTTTTGGGTAGAACCGCGCCGCACGTGCACGCGAAGAATTCCCAGACCGAACGGTCGGGCGGCCTCTTGCCGACGACGCCCGGGCGTACGCCGAGGGTTTGGTGAAGGCCAGAGCGCGCACCGTTGGCGCTATCATTGACCCTTTCCCGTCTCACAAAGCGCACCGCGCCACCCGCATGGCTTCC
>NZ_JAQQFL010000045.1:0-65616 GCF_046026025.1 Paraburkholderia fungorum
GGCTCAGTCCGCTGAATGTCCTCAAGTTTGCCGCGGGTCCACTCGATTTTATCGGTGGCGATTCGCTGGCTTTCGGCGGCCGCCTTCGTGACCTTCGTCTGAAGTGTTCGTTCGGCGTCGGCCAGTCGCTTGCGCTGCTTGAAAAGGTCCTGCTCGAGCTTCGATGTCTGTTCGGCGTTGAACTTTTCGATGAGAGCCTTGATTTCTCGCTCGGCTTCGGTCTGAGGCTGAGCAAACGCATCCTCCATTGCCTTCGGCACTTTTGCCTTGCTGGTGCCCTCTGCGCGTTCGAAAAACAGGCGTGCGAACTCGTGGATGTCCATCAAGGCGCCGAAAGTGCGCACGAACTTCCTGTAGTCCGCCAGAATTTGAGCCGAGTAGCACATGGACGCCTCCGTTTCCTGCTCCCATGATACGCATTCTCCGCGGCAAGGCGACCGCAACGAATATGCGGTTTGGATGACAGGCCGCGTGAAACTTTAGTCGGTATTCAGTTGCCAAAGAACAAGTGGTCGCTCGGATATCCGGATATGACAAGCGTGCTGCTGGTAGATGACGAAGCGGAAACCCTTGCAGCATGGGAGGCGAACTGTATCGCAGACGGATTTCAAGTGAAGACGGCGAGCGACGGCAAGTCAGCGTTGGCAATGTTCATCGAATCCCCTGTAGACATAGTGGTCGCCGACTGGCGCATGCCGGTGATGTCGGGGAGTGAACTCTGTCACCGATTGCGCACTCTCCCCGGATTAGCTGACGTTACTTTCATACTGGTTTCCGGAGAACCTAGCCCGCCAGCCTTCATCAGCTACGACGGTTTCCTTCGCAAGCCCGTAGATGGGCACATTTTACTGACCACGATGCGACGGCTGCTGACAGAGCACGCAACCCATCGAGAGCAACGGCGCGGCGGAACAACGTAGTCATACGACCGTCTGCTGCTGCGCATGAAACGAGCCCCACCCCAGTTCGTGATAGGGAGGCGCTCACATTGTGGTGCCGCGTCAACAAAAATTCCTGCTCGCGGTCGTGAGACTACCCAGCAGAGGTGACATGTCGACAAGCCGCTGTGCGACCAGATGTCGAACCTCTCCTTGACACTGCCAGGTCCCGTACACCGCAAGTAGAGATGCGCCCAGCGCCTCTTTCCGCTGTTTCTCAAAGAGGCTCGGCCAAATGATTACATTCACGTTGCCCGTCTCGTCTTCCAAAGTAACGAAAAGCACGCCCTTTGCTGTGCCCGGACGCTGACGCACGGTAACAAGCCCGCACCCTCGTGCGAGCCGCCCGTCGCGATATGTGCGCAGAGTCGATGCTGGCATCAGGCGGTTCGCAAGCAACTGCGGCCGCAGCAGTTCAAGCGGATGCCGGCCTAGCGTCAGACCAACTGACCGATAGTCAGCGACGATATCGTGAGCTTCAGTCGGCGCGCCGAACTCGGGTGTTTCTTCGTCAACCGTCGCAACAGCGAGCATGTCCTTGTCCGGAACAGCAGCGACGGACTGCCATAGCGCTTCATGACGATTGCCGGCAAGCAAGGCCAATGCGTTGGCGTCAGCGAGTACGTGAAGGTCCTTCCGGTCAAGTTGTGCGCGTCGAGCCATGTCTTTGACGCTCTCGAAGGACCGAACCGCGCGTGCGTTCTCAATGCGTTCCGCAGCGCCGTCCTTCATGCCGCGAAGCAAAGACAAACCGAGTCGCACTGCTGGTCGCGCAATGTCGACGAGCTTGACCAATGCTGAGTCCCAACCGCTCACGGTCACATCAACTGGCAGGACCTTGACTCCATGTCGCTGTGCATCCTGCACGAGCTGTGATGGTGAATAGAAGCCCATGGGCTGTGAGTTCAGCATAGCAGCAAGGAACGCCTCCGGCTCGTGACACTTCAGCCAGCTGCTCGCGTACACAAGCAACGCGAAGCTCGCCGCGTGACTCTCTGGAAAGCCATATTCACCAAATCCTTTAATCTGCTCGAAGATACCCTCGGCGAAAGCCAGGTCGTAGCCGCGCTCCTGCATCCCGTTGACGATGCGGTCGTAGTATTTTTCGAGGCCACCTTTCCGTTTCCACGCGGCCATCGCGCGACGCAGTTGGTCAGCCTCGCCGGCGGTGAAGCCCGCGGCAAGAATCGCGACCTGCATCACCTGTTCCTGAAAAATCGGAATGCCGAGAGTCCTGCCCAATGCGGTCTTCAACGCTTCGCTCGGATAGGTCACAGGCTCGAAACCCTGCCGGCGCTGCAAATAGGGATGTACGGCGCCGCCCTGAATTGGGCCTGGTCGAACGATGGCTACCTCGATGACGAGGTCGTAAAACGTGCGAGGTTGCATCCGCGGCAACATCGACATCTGGGCACGCGATTCAATCTGGAAAACGCCGACAGTATCGGCTGCGGAAATCATCTCGTACGTCTTCGGGTCCTCTGCCGGAATGTCCTGCATTTCAAATCGCTCACCGCGCTGCTCTGACACGATGTCGAGTGTGCGCCTGATAGCTGAGAGCATCCCAAGCGCGAGCACATCGATTTTTAGAAGGCCAAGTGCCTCGAGGTCGTCCTTATCCCATTCGATAACACTGCGGTCAGCCATTGCCGCGTTTTCGACCGGCACGAGTCGCGTGAGCTTGCCGCGGCTGATGACAAAGCCGCCCGAGTGCTGTGACAGGTGGCGCGGGAATCCGAGTAACTGCGACGCCAGTTTCGCCCACGCCTGGATAAGCGGCTTCTCAGGGTCGAGGCCGGATTCTGCAAAGCGTTTGAGCAGGTCCTCGCTCGTGTCGAACCAATGATGGCTCTTCGCGACCAGGTCAACTATCTGTGGGTCAACGCCGAGCGCCTTGCCAGTTTCGCGAAGCGCGCCGCGGGGTCGATATGTCGAAACGGCGGCAGCAATCGCAGCCCGGTCGCGACCATATTTGCGGTAGATGTACTGGATTACCTCTTCGCGACGTTGATGCTCGAAATCGACATCGATGTCTGGCGGCTCACCACGCTCCTTCGAGATGAAGCGCTCAAAAAGCATACTGCCTCGAGCAGGGTCGACCTCTGTGATTCCGAGGCAAAAGCAGACCGCGGAATTGGCAGCCGAGCCACGACCCTGGCAAAGGATGTGCTGGCTACGTGCAAAGCGCACGATGTCGTACACCGTGAGGAAGTACGCTTCATATTGCAGGTCCGCTATGAGGTCTAGTTCGTGCTCAATCTGTTCCTGGACCTTGTGCGGGATTCCCGACGGAAAGCGTCGTTGGGCACCGATGTACGTCTCTTGCCGCAGGTACGCCGCCGACGTGAAGCCGGCTGGCACCAATTCGTCCGGGTACTCGTAACGGAGCTCATCAAGAGAAAACGTGCAACGGCAAGCGATATCAACCGTTGCGGCAAGTGCTTCGTCTGGATACAAATTCGCGAGTCTCAGCCGGGAGCGGAGATGTTGTTCAGCATTGGGCGCAAGGTCATAACCGCATTCATGGACAGGTTTGCCAACCCTGATGGCCGTCATCGTGTCCTGCAGAGGTTTTCGCGAGCGCACATGCATGACAACGTTGCCAAGCGCGACAACAGGTACGTCCTGACTGCGGGCGACGAATTCCACCGCACCCCGATGAATATCGTCCATGGCACGTTGGTGCATCACTAGACCTACCCACACCCGCCCAGTGAACGTGTCATCGAGCCACTCGACCTGTGCCGCAAGAACGTCTTCTTTCGCGGGAAAATCGGGCACGAGAATGGCAAGGCAATCGGGCATGCCGAGCAGATGCCGGTTTTCCCTGTCGGGTCGGGACAGGTCCTGCGGAGTAAGGCGATATTCCCCCTTCGGTGCGCGCGTACGGGCTAGCGTAATCAATTCAGACAGGTTGCCGTATCCCTCGCGATTTCTGGCCAGAAGAATCAGCCCGAACGCGGGCGAACCGTCAGCGTTCGCCAGGCGGAAGTATGAGCCAACGATAAATGGCAGCTTTGCTTTCTTCGCCGCAACGTGCGCACGCACGACGCCCGCCAGCGAGCACTCATCGGTTACTGCCAGAGCTGAATAGCCCAGTTGCGCCGCACGCTCAGACAGCTCTTCTGCGTGAGAAGCACCGTGCAAAAACGTAAAGTTAGAAAAGCAGAAAAGCTCGGCATATGCCGGCAGCATAGTGAACGAGGAATCCATGGCGTGTCATCCGAACAGGCCGTGGAGAAACCACCGCTGGTCTTCTTCCGCATCACGACTGCTGACGCGCTCACGGTAAATCCAGAAGCAGCTTTGGTCTTCACCTTGCGCGACGAAATAGTCGCGTGTCACCAGTTCGCCATCAAACCACCCGGCTTCGATGCGTTCACCCGGCGACACCATGCGCAGCGGCGACCCGTAGAACGGCCGATGTTTTCGCATCAGCAGGCGCACGGGTTTTTCCAGCAGCCAGGTTGGTCGCGGAAGGCCCTCAGGCAGTGTGGTGCCTTTAGACCGACTCGCAACGGGGACCCATCGATTTGCAATCTCAGGTCGGTAATCCGCAGTCGGTGCAGGCCGAAGTACGTTTTCTTCACCAAGTCGTGCGACCAGCAATTCGACTAGACGTGCGTGCTCCTCGGCCGAGCCACCAGGCTCCGGAAACAGGGTGTCCGATGCAGGTACTGCCGGTTGCACGTTCGATGCATCGAGTCGCAGCGCGATGACTGGCGCAGTCAGTTCAATCCGGCCAAGGCGTTCCTTGATGAGCCGTACAAGATGGTCCTCGCGCCACGTCGGCTCTCCCAGTGCAATTTCAATGGGTGTCGGTTCAATTGCCTGTCTGCCTCGCTCGTGCTCCAGTAAAAGCGTCGCGCCTGTGAGCGCCAGTTGCTTTGCGCACAACCAGCCACATAGCTGCACAATGAGGCGATGTGCGCCGAAGACCGCCGCTTCCGCGTGTTCGATGCGGTCTGGCATTTCAATGCGCGCAGAAAACGTTGGAGGCAGTTCCAGCCAGTCAAACAATTCGGGCGCCGTGCCGAAAGCTCGGTCGAGTGAATCAAGCAGGTGCTCTCCACAACGTCGCTGCAGCCCGGCACGCGGCAGTCGTCGCACGTCTGCAATCGTTTCGCAGCCAAGTCCTGTGAACCAGTCTGCAAACGGCCGCACCTCCGGCACTGACAGCAGTGGCAACGCGGACAGTTGCCGTTCAAGCGAGTCAATCTTGAGTACGCGCCGGTTCCGGTGCTTCGCGAGCAGCCACGCGCCCTGACCAGTTGGTGCGGCACTTATCCGCGCGGTCAGTCCAATGGCTTCGAGTATCGCTTTCGCCTGCCGGCATACAGCAAGCAGTCCACCAAAAAGCCGAAGGCTTGCGCCGATGTCGACCACGACAACGGCCTCTTCGAGCACTGCGACGTCGGGCGAGAACTGCATGAGCGCCACTGCCACATCGCGTTGCGCGGCATGTTCACGGCCGGGGTCGCGCTCGAACATCTCTACCTCCGGCGCGAGCGTTAACACACCGCCGCGCTTCATGCCGACCCGGACGCCCGCAGACCTGGCTACCCCGTCAGCGATGAGCACCTTGTCCCTGTCCAGGACCACGCTGCCCTGTGCGTGCTCAGGCAGCCACTTTGGTCGGAAGACCTCGAGTTGCAACCGGGGCAAGTGGACGGCGAGAAATACGCGCATGGTGCGAAAACAGGACAGGTGTTGGTTGAAGTGGGATGGACAGAGGCTCTGCGCGTGCTGGACCTCGTCGCTTCGTAATGTCGACGGTCAGACCGTCGCGTTCTGGCCGGAGCGCCAGTCGTAAAACTGCTGGAGATGCATCCTGTGCTGACGCCAGTGGGCGGACCATGAAGAACAACGTTTCCGAAGACTGTGCTGCGAGATGCAGTCTTCGCAGCGACGAGGTCTGAACGTATTGCGCCCAGAACAACAGTGCGCCGCAACTGCCGGCGCGCAGAATCTGCTCTGCCGCCCACAATGCGTCCGCTGTCTTTGAGGCCCGAATCTGCATCAGTTGCTCTGGGGAAAGGCCGATGTACTCAAGGCCAAGTCCGTTCGGAACATGCGGGGGTTGCACCATCGCGACCGGCCGCTTGCCCAGTTCGCTGAGCGCCGGACGAAGCAGCCGCATTTCGCCCACGCCGGCCTGCTGGACCAGCAAGTCGACAAGCGCGCCGACGGGCCAGCCACCGCCGGGCAGTTCTGCGGACAACGCCGGATACCCAGTCTCCACGACTCGTCCCCGACCGCGCGCGAGCTGCGACGCCCGCCAGAGCGACGGATGTATTGCTTCCGGAATGGGGGACGGGACAGTCATTGGATTGCGCAGATACCTGTATGGATGTACAGTATCCTACACGGATTTCCGTGGCGGCGAACAGACACTTTTTTGGGGTGAAACTTCATGGATATGCGCGTTCGCAAGCCCGTCAGCCATCCAATGCCCGAGATTGCGGCGTTTGTCGCCGACATGAAATCTGCGTTTGGCGAACAGGAAATCGATGAAGCCATTCGTCGCGGCCGAGCCGGGGAGCCGACGTTCTTTGCGTGCGAAAATGGCCGCTCTGTGGGTACCGCTAGTCCGGTGGAAACGGATGTCTGGCATGTTGACGGCGCCGTGCGCGACCGCCACTACTGTGAAGGTTGCGACGGTTCGTGCGTCGGAGGGGATGTATCCTGCAGCGACATATTGAATCGCATCGCCAAGGAGAAACGATAGTGAAACTGGTTGGATGCGGGTTGCTTTTACTGGCATGTACTTCGTCCGCGCTTGCAGGTGAGCACTACACCGAAATCTGGAATCCGCCCGAAGCTCGCGGTGGATTGCATCAGGGAGCAGGCGCGCCGAAGTCGCTTACGCAGAAGCGGCGTGTGCCTCATTTCGTAAAAACACGGGCGCATCGCTCGCCGGCCACCGCTACGAACCTAGCTGTGAAGCAGGGTGCTCCCGGTACCGGTACGCGACGCGTTACTCCTGACGTGTCGGAAATTCCCCGTCTGATAACTCCCGAGGGGAACGTGCTGCGCGTTGATGCTCACGACTCGAATGTTGAGGTCGTGCGCTGATGGAATCGGGAAGCTACAACGGATACCGCATCTTCGGTCACGCCATACTTCAGCAAGAGAGCATCCTTTCGCCCGAGCGATACGCAGGTAGCGGGACCATCATCTGCGACACAAAGATGGTTGAAGCCTCCGGGGTACTCGGTGTTTTTGATACGGAAGGAGAGGCTCAGCTCGCGGGATTAGACTGGGCGCGCGCCTGGGTCGATAACCACGGATAGTGCCTGGCGGACTTCAGTCCACGGCGCCTCATGCCGGCTTGAATTTTATCGGCGCAACGCATTATCAACGGATATTTTCAGCTCCCGGTTGCTGCTATGACGCGGTTTCGGTTAGTGTTCGACGTTCCGGAGCGAGAGCAGGCTACCAACGACACGGCGAGACAGGATGAACCAGCGACAGGACGACGATTTTCAGGACGACTCTGCCATCCTCGAACAGGCAGGCATCGGCGCGAAGGCCACCGGTTTCTCAGACCGCATCGTGCCGAAGGGCATAAGCATCAGCCTGTTCCTGATGAACTTGGAGCAGCGTAAATACCAGATTCCGACCTTCCAGCGCGACGTCGTCTGGATGCCCGAAAACGTCAAGAAGCTGTGGGACAGTCTTTTCAAGTTCTATCCGCTTGGCAGCCTGCTGGTATGGCGAACTGGCGTAGCTTTGCACAGCCACCGCCAGATTGGTGGTCTGCTGATATCTCCGCACGAGAAGCAGACCGAATATCAGTATCTGCTCGACGGTCAACAGCGGACCACTGCGCTCTACACTTCCATTTTGGGTGGCACGATTGCCGGTCGCGAGGATTTCAAGCCGGACCTGTATGTGGACCTTTCTGTAGAGCTCGACGGTGACACCGATGACAACAGCTACCGCAAACGGTTCCTCTTTGAACAGGAGGTCCGTAATAGCGCGCAGCTAAAGGAAAAGCGCCGCTGCCTGACGGTGGTGTCACTGAAAACTATCCTGCAACGCTACGAGGCGGTGGAAGCAAAGCTTGAAGATTCCGGCCGGAAGTACAACCACCCCGAAAGGGTGAACCTCAGGCGCATCCGGGCCATCTTTGACAGTTACCAGCTCTCGCTCATTGAGCTCAATGGCATTCAGGTGGCCGAGGTTTGCCAGATTTTTGAGCGCGTGAATACCGGTGGCCGGCCGCTCAGCATCTTCGACATCGTTGTTGCCAAGACCTATCGGCCTCGCGATAACGCTGAGAAGAAGCCATCCTTCTATCTGCGGGAACTCTTCGACGATTTCCGCGCAGACCCGCGCATGGCTTCGAGCGAGTACCGGCACCTCAGCGACCATGACTACCTCCAGATGCTCGCGGTAATCGTGAAGCTCTACGTGCCTGACTCCGGCATCAGCAACATTACCGACCGCTACCTGAGTGACCTCCGGCCCGAACATATTGAGCAGGTCTGGGATGATGCAGCCGAAGCATTCCGGGACACGTTCCGCTTCTTTGACCGGACCCTGAACCTGCATGGGCCGGGCCTCGTCCCCTATCGGTACTTCTACATGGTCCTGGTGGGCTACTTTTTTCGGCGGAAGAGTCCGGACTACGCGCTCTTGGAGCGTTACTTCTGGACGACCGCACTGGACCAGGGAGACCTGCTGACCAGTACGTCGAGCATCTGGCCGGATATCGAGCTGTTGACCCTCGGCGGTGAAAAATTGTGGACCGAAATGGTCATCGACCGCGCTGCATTCAGGTCGAGCAGATACAACTCCAAGTCTCGCATGTATCGCGCGATTCTTGGTTTCTTCGCGAGCCAGCGGCCTTGCAACTGGGACGCTCCGCATGACGAGGTGCTGGCGAGCCTCTACTATCAGGTGACAGACCGCCCGAATCTGCACCATATCTTCCCACGGGCGTTCGTGGAAACCGCCCAAGGCGAGATGGCGCTGGAAGGTGCTGAGATGGTCGACAGTCTCATGAATATTGCGTACATCACCCAGCTCACCAACCTTCAGATTTCCGCGCGTAACCCGGTGGACTACTTGAAGGACTTTGCCAGTCAGCCGAAATTCCCTGACGTCCTGGAGGGCCACCTCATTCCTAGGACGATTCTCGAGCTCGCGGGGAAGGAGACGATGCCGATTGACGCCCTGAAGACCTTCATTGAGCACCGCATTGACCAACTCGTGAATCGACTCAAGAGTCTCGGGCTGAAGGTGGCGGAGTCGGACAGCCACACGCCGCCGGGTCGCATCGTAGAGACTCAGGCCGAAGAAGGGTAAAGGGGTCGCCTTCGGCCAGCTTTGGCGGATTCCCGAGCGAGACGCTCCCTTTTTCCGCATGCTTGCGGTTGATGTCCTGCAGTCTTTAGACATCTTCTACCTATCCCCAAGGGTATCGCTGTTTGGGATTTAGGCAGGTAGTAAGTGATGGTCGCGTCGGGAAGTACGGCGCACGCCGTTAGGAAGGTGACGAGTCAGGCCGATTGAATGAGGTTTCATTTCATCTTGTCGACTCGCACTGGGCAGAAGCTACGATGGACGGCGTTTGGCAAGCCGGAGCGCCATCGAAGACGTAGTCCGTGCCCTAGCGCACAAAGAAAACGGTCTATCGGGGCAGACCCGCCGCGCGCGGCAACGCCGCATTACGCGCTACCGTGCGAATATAGAGCCCGCCTAAGCAGTGCGCCAATAAGCCCGTAAGTCAAAGGAAAGGCCATGCTCGACCTGCGTAAAGTCTGGAATTTTGGCTCGTTGGCGTTTGGATTCCTCTTCCCTTTTTTGCTCGGTGCGTTCGAGTCAACGCTACGGGGCGCCGCAGGTGACAATGACCCGCAGTTCTTCCCACCGGCGTTAGCCGCAGCCGGACTTGCCGCCCTCCTGCCATGCTTTTCCGTCGGACCGCGGCCGGAACCGGCTGCGCCGGGAGAGTCAACGGAGGCGGCGCGCAGGCGCAGGGACTACAATTGGAATGCGGGTGTGCTACTGCTCGCGGGAGGATGGTTCATCGTGGGAAGTCTCCTTTGGGCGGTCATCCTCGTCCATTCCATAAAAGGGACCCTTCCCGTCTGGTGGCCAGAGTTCACGTTCAACAAGGCAATCGGGGTATCAGGTTCCGAGACTCTTGCGTTTTACGTGCCGGCGACGATGCTGGCCATTGCCAAACTGGTGAAACCATGAGCGGATTTCTGTCGTTCGCGCAGGAGAACCCAGCAATGCTGGTTGTGCCAGCAATAGGCTTTCTTGCGTCCCTATGGCTGGTACGCATCAAGATGAGATATTTGAGCAAAGGTGTCCTTTTTGGCCGCGCGGCGCCGACCACGGATAACCCTGCTGTCGACGACAAGGACGCTTCGCCGTCCGGTTCCGGCGCGAGGGCTGAGCAGCCGGAGACGCCCGCCAGCCTGGCGATACCGGCGTTCGGCGGCCAGTTGTGGTTCGTCGTTTTTGAGGGTCTCCTCGCAAGGTATGGCGGCCTGGCAAAGTCCGTCCGTCAATCGCAGTCTCAGACAGAATCAGGCCAAATCGAGCCCGCTCTTGCCAAAGCGGCAGCAGCGAGCGTCGCACAAATCACCGAGGACTGGCAGGTGGCGAAACAAACGATGGGGAAGACCGCAGAAGCCCGATTCCATTTCGAAGTTCATATACTGGACCAAATCGTTTTCGGTGACATGCACGCCTCGGACCTTCGGGAACAATCCCATCTGGAACAAAGGGCTGCCACCGCGATTATCGATTTCGTGGATGTATTGCGTCGCCTTCAGACCGAAGCTGCAAGGGCGCCGCAGCGATGGGTCGAACCGCCTCAGCATGCGGGCGACACAAAGCGCTCAAGCGCCTGACGACCGACGGCGAAAATCAACCTGGCAGCCCACCGCGGTAAGGCTGCCGGTACAGTGCTCTCACCCTGTAATGGCCGGGGGCTCACAGCGGTCGACCGCTCGGTGCTCAAGCCACCCATGCACACGCGCTTCTCAGATTCCGCGCAGGTCATGACTTTCTTCCTGCGAGTCGAAGTACTCCTTTCGGGCGAACTCCAGTCGTGCGCGGTAGTATTCGACAGACGCGTCGTCGACAAGGTACTGTCCATTGTCAGCGAGTGTTCCGGTCAAATCGCCACGCTCATGAAGCCGCTTTACGTGCACTTGACTGACAAAAAGGTAACTGGCTACGTCTTCGACGTTCATCCCGGACCTCCCGAATGCATCTGCTTCACGATGGAGCCGATGAAAGTAAGACGCAAACTCCATCACCGGCGTCCATACGTCGCGATTATTTGAAAATCATGGCGACCAACAGGACGACAGCAGATATCAGAGCCAACACCGCCATGGCCCCCCCCGAACCATTTCGCGACGCAATCGATATTCTTCTGCGATGAAGCGAAACGGAATAGCCACTTCATGTGAAGGCGCGCCTAGCCAACGTCGACGCCACTATCTGCCGCCGTCCAGAAAATCGCGCCAGTCCCACGCGTAAGCGCATTCCATGGGCTCCGGGTCCTCGTCAATTAATGGGCGTGTCGAATACGCCATACGTTTTTTGAACAGGCTTCGCGCAGGTTCCGGTATCTCCCGAAAGCGCACATACTGAGTATTGCCGGAGATGCGAACGGGAACATCGAGTTGTTGGGGGCGCGGGGGCAGTTCCTCCTTCCCTGTCAGCGCGACCGCAACTGCGCGAGCTACGAGGTCCCATAGGGTGGAGGCGTAGCGTGGGTAGTCGTTCAAGGAACTGCATATTTTCCCATGCGGGTCCTCGCTTAGTTCGACCTTATAGTCCGCGAGAGAACCACTTTTAATTCGGCCAATCTTTGCGGTTGCCAACACCCGACTGCCGCTCTCGCGGCCGCCTGGCCATAATTCGACAGTTACTTTGAGCATCCGCGGTTCCCCCCGTCACATACCGGTTGAGAAATTGGCAAACCAACGCTGCGTTGGCTGCCTCTGTGCTACGCCCCGTCAAACTCTTCGGGCGTAACTACGAGCTGCAGTCCTTGTGTACTTCGACGAGCCACTCTCGAATTCGCCGCTGTGCCGCTTCATCGCTGATGCCGTGCGTGGAATCCAAAAGCACAAAATTTCGCACTAACTCGCCGGGCTCGGGCCCAAATCGATGAGCGCTGAACACGGAATCATCGAGCGCCATCCAATGCTTCAAGCGCTTTCCGAACGCGTAGCAGGTGATGATGTCAGTGCGGCCGGTGCCGTCTAGCAAATAGCTGAATCGGGGCTTCCTGCCTTGAGTAGTACCGACTACACGTCGAGCCAGTTCTGCTGGCAGGAAAGACATCACTTTCTCTTCCGGCAGTGTTTGTAGCCAAGATGTTGTGAGAACGATTTCGACCGACGGATAAGGCTTCAGCATTTCAATCAGCAGTGGGGCAAACTCGAACAACGTCCGTCCGGAGTCGAGCGTAATTTGGCCGCTCGCATCAATGAGCGCATGGCCCGCGTGAAGGGTCCCGTCGTAGTCGACGAAAAGTGTTGGGGTCGTCTTGTCCAATACGAGGCGCGACCTCGGGACGCTCTTCGTGGAAGGTGATTGTTTCGCCGCGACGCCATACCAGTTCACGGAATGGCCAAGCGCCTCGAGCACGGCATCCGCATCGCGCTTGGGCATAACCAGGATGGCTAAGCCGAATCCCGTCAGTACTTTAAGCAGGCGCTCAGTCCCAACCGCGTCTCCATTTTCGATACGAGCGAGTACGCCAGACGAAACCCCTATCGAATCTGCGGCGTCGCGGACATTGAGCGTGCAGCGCAAACGTGTGTCTTTCACCAGCCGTCCGAGCGTCTGCAGATTGAATGCGAGCGGGATTGTGCCGTTGTTCTGAGCTGACGAAGAGACAGGCATGGTGGCGACACATCAAGTGGCTGGTTCTGTGGAGCGTGGATAGCTGCGGCTGTGCCTTACGAACCGACTAGCGTTCGTAGGCGCTGAGCGAGTCACGTCAATTCGTCTAGCGATATCCCGGCCTTGCGTGCAACGGAACTGCATATGCGGTCGAGAGTCCGGTCATTTGAATGCTGGGGATACGCCGCTCCCTCCTTGCGCACAATAGGAACGAGCTCGTTTGCAAGGTCTTCGCAGATGAGCCAGCGCTCAAATCTCGCCGTATCTGTTTGCCCCGTGACATAGATTCCGTCGACCAATACCGCGCAGAGATTTGATTGGTCTCCGGAGACAACTGGAGGCATCGTGTCTCGCGGAAAACTGGCAGGGACATCATCGTGGATTTCCATTTTGCTCACCCCTCCCTATGGTCGTGGCGCAGTCATCCTTGGCCGATTACTGGCTGGGCCCAAATGCCCGGTAGCGTCGAAGCCGACACCGAAAGGTCGACGTCGAGCGGATAGTGCCTAAGGAGCGCGGCCGCTACGGTCTGGACAAGGCCGGGGATGTGGACTTCATCAGCCGCTTCAAGCATTTGCAGAAACCTGCGCGTCTCTATCACGGCTTTCGTGCGCTCGTCTGGCATTGTCATTGGAGAGCCCTCATGTACCGGATGATGCGGGTGCTACGCGACGTGGATGAGCAGGGGGACTCGGCACATCCGGAAATATTCGGAAAAGCGCGACGCTATGCTAGGTGGCGAAGAAAATCAGCGATAAAAATCGCTGAATACGAGTGTAGTCATCGGTAAAAAAATGGCAAGGCAATTCTGAGGGGGCGGTCATCGCCGGTCAATCGCAACTGCCAAGACGAGGTCTTCGTAGTCCAGATAGCAGTCTAAGCTCGAGCTGCCGAGCGCAACGATGCACTGAAGAAAAGCAGGCAGCGAAAGCGCCCCTGTCGACAGATGAGAGAGAAGCGTCTTCTCAGTGAGGTCGGCGCCCAGCAAGACTAACCGGCGCGCCAACTCAGGAAGAGTCACAGTGGGATGACGAGCCAGCTCCGCCAAAACGACAGCGGCGGCACGGTCTTCCCACGTGCCATCCGCCATGATAGCCGCCTCCCACAAGCGGGGGGCTTTGGCGCCGGTCGCATCTAAAATTTGCAGTAGCAACGCGAGCCTAATTCTCCCGCGCGATATCCGGGAGGCAAGCGAACGCTCGCTTTCGATAACTCCCAAGGCGGCGAGCGCTTCGGACAAGGTCGCATAACTAAAATCTTTCCGCGCGAGCACGACGCGAACGACGCGGGAGGCCAGATTAGCCCAATGCGTATCTTCCTCGCTCACAAAACTCCTTGTGTTTGGAGAAAAAAGAGCTACCGTAAACGACATAAAAGTCGCCAAATTCGTTCGGCGAGCTGGTCGCGGGACGCTGGCGGATGCGGCGCGTCTTTTCCACTGGCCTCTCAATTGTATTGAGAGTGCGATGAAACGCCTAGCGCACGCACGGAAACTGCTCAAGTGCAGTCCGACGACCTGCAATGCAAATGGAGCGAGTCGGTGCTTACCGCGCAGCGACGTTAGTCGAGCAGCTTGAGCTGGCGGTGCAAATGATAGAGGGGGGGGCGTAGAGCGGGGGCTGCGCGTGACGCGCGGCACAGAGTTCAGCCGTTGAGGCGGACTTGCGGAACGGGCAACGAATAGGGTACCATCCGCGCCGGGGAAATCGGCGTCGAATTATACCTCATATTGAGTTTTTGTCAAGCAGAAATTTTAGGCTGACGCCTTGCTTGTTGCACACGGAGTACACGTACGGAAAAGCCATACGACTAACTCATCCCGCAAAAGACAAAGCGGAGGAGGGCTGGCACCCGAGCCTCCGCTTTCATGGCACACCTCGTATGAGGCATACCACCGTGGTCGCGCGCGGAGGCTCTCATATGTGGTGGGTTGTGTCAACCCCTGCCCGCTTGCTTTTTAAGCGCCGGGCGAAAGTAGAGAACTGTATGTCGACTAGCATTAACGGCGTCTTGGACGAACATCGCGCTTCCCGCGAAGTAACGCCTCCCGGCAATTGCCCGCCACACTCTCGGCTACGTGGCTTTGCTGCGCGAACTCATCAATCTATCGATGTAAGCTGCCACGGCTTTGCACGCATTCGCCCCGTGCGTTCTCGTCTGAACGAGGGACGCGAGGCACGCAACCAAACGCATCTCGCAACAAAGACGGGCAACTCGAGAGCGTCTGTCCGAACACATTTGCGCAATTCTGGCGCAAACCAACCGCTACATGCGCTCGACCCGGAAGAACGAAAGCACCGTCGTACCTGCATAACAGCTGAACTTGCTGAAGTCACGGACGCGATGCTTCAGAGGCTCGGGCTGTATCCAGCAATCTGGGGGTGCGATGAGTAATCTCGCACCCACCAACTCCGTACGCGCCATTGAGTGCCGTTCTGATGCAATCGTTCGAAGCAATCCGTTGGTTGCTTTCTATGCGGAGCGACCGAAGGGCACGCGAGCAGGAGAACTGTTGCGGACTGTCGGAGTAGTGCCAACTGCGGAAGCGCTCGCGGCGTCGCCCACGGAAAAGGTTAGCCTTCTTCAACGGATAGACGAAAGCTTTTACCCGACGAAAATGGAGGAATCGCTATACGGTGATTTCCACGACGCTATTCGAACCAGTTGGCAACATGCGGACCCACTCAGCCCAGCCGCTGCGATGCGCTACACAGGATTCGCAAGAGCAGTTCAGTCTGTGAGCCTCGTCGCGATGCCAAAAGCGAGGCATTGTGGGAAGGGATTCCTGCTCTGTTGCGCATCCGGCTCAGCCGGTCTCAGATTTGTTGAGCGTGCGGCCGACGCCCTCGGTGCGTCCCTAAACTATGTGAAGTCGGTCGACGGAGAAGATATCCCCTACTGGCCAGCAATGACTGTGCTGTGGCCATCGTGCGGAACTGTCGACCAGTTCTATGCGAATTTCGTTTCGACGTTTGATGGCAACCTGCAGAGGTCTTCCTATTTCAAAGCACTGTTCCGGCCAACAGCGAAAAAGATAACGAGGCCAATCTTCGTCATGGCATTGTCCAGCATCGTGAACGTTGGAATCTTGATTGTCAGCGGCGCGTTTTCGCGCAATTTTCATCCCGAAAAATCGGAAGCAATACTGCTCTTTTTGCAGGAATTTATGACGTACACCGGGATACCTGTTGTCCTCACCTGTACCGCGCCAATCTACGAACAGATAGTTCATATGGGTCCCCTGTTTGGAGCCCTCACCAGTGGTGGAAACGAGGAAATCCAATGGCTGGATACCTCGAGCGCGTTTCATGGCAACGCGAATTTGCATTTATTCAATCAAAGCCTCATGTGGAAGCCAGTGAATCTGGTGCCTGCCGAAGTTCTGGACTGTGCGGCTATGTGCGCCCATGGAAGTCGGGAGGCACTGAACCTTTTCTATCGCCTTTTGCACCTTGCCGCAGTTCGCAAACCACGGGAAACGCCGGAAGGACTGCTGGAAGACGTCGCCAAAACAATGACGAGGCAGACGGACCAACTGCAGCGCGTCGCATCCTATCTCTGTACGTTCTTCTCCACGAAGACAGGGGCTGCCGCAAAGAAGCCAGATGGAAGCGCGTGGTCTGATTTTCTGTCGGTGGATGTCTACCGCAGAATGGGAGTCTGGGATGTCTGAAATGCGCAACCAGACTCACCATCCGACACCGGAGAATTTCAGCCGCCTCCGGCGACCAACGCTCGTTGCTGGTGAGACCGTACCGAGCTTCGTGCGTCGCGCTGCAGTTCTGTCTGGGTACCGCTCAGAATTTTGGGCGTTTAAAGCTCAGATGGGGCGACAACATCGCCCACTTGAGGCAATGCCTTCGCCGCTGGCAAAGCTATGTGATGAGCTGCAGTCAGACGGCGCGACTCCAGATGCGCTCCTTCGACAAGGCCATACTCTATATGGCTATTGGACCTGCTGCGCGAATGACAATACCCGAGCGCGAGTGCGCTCAATTCTTATTTACGGCCGTCCCGGTCCGATTCGCCCCTGTCGTCTTCCCGTCAACCTCGAGCCAAATCCTTATGACATATTTCATTGCCCCGAGTGTGATGAGAGGCACCTGGAAGAATTAGGGTGCAGGCCCACGCTCGTAGTCCACCAGGCGCCGTTTGTCTCGCTGTGTCCGACACATGGGTGTCGCCTGAATGAAGCCCAAAACAGAGCGTTGTTCGGAAGCGAATGCATCTGTGCGACCAGTGCCTCCAGCAACCTCAGGAGTCTCGAGTTTGCACAACGCACTCAACATCTCATTGAAAACCTAACGGGTGGTGATGACCTGGTTCGTGGTTTCAAAGCGTCGATGCAAGAACGGGGATTCGTCACGCAGTGCGGAAGGGTTCGTTGGCAGCAGTTCGTGAAGGCTCATAATGCTTTTCACTCGGAGCATCTTCCGGATGCCAGACTCAATACAGTTTGCCACGATGATGAGTTGCTCCGTCGGACGATAAACGGCTTGATGAACGACACGGGCTGTCCGCACCCAGTTCTCTATTGCTTACTGGATTGGTCGCTGACCGAAATAGCTTGTACCTCCGGTCAAGTCGTGAGCGCGACATCGAACGGAAGGAAACCATTGCCTGAGACGCTCGTACGGGCGGCATTCGACGCCAACCGTAATGCCACGGCTGCCGCGAATTCAATCGGGGTTTCTGTCAACACATTCATTACGCGGGCTCTCGAGCTCGGACTTCCAGTCCGCTTGAAGCCTTCTCTACTCGCCCCTTCCGTCAGAGCCGAAATTGGAAATCTGTTCAAGTCGGGTATGTCGATTCCCTCTATCGGGACGATGCTTGGCGTATCTGTCTGCAGCGTCTATCGGGCGCTAAAAGCAGCTGGACTACGCGAATCCGACGCAGAGCTTGTGAGGGCCGCCCGAATAGCCGCCGTACGCAAATCATTGGGGGTTGCTGCTGTGATGAACAGGCAACTAACCATTACGCAACTACGGAAACAGAATCCTGCTCTTTACGCTCGTGCGTATCGCGCCGACAAGCGCTTGATACTTCAGTACACGAACGCAGACGTGCATACGCCGGCGAACCATGCAAAGCCGCGCAAGCGGCGACACATGGAGGCACAAGCACGGGCCGCAATCCGAAACTTGCACGCAAGAGCAAAAAGCAATCACTTTCCTCGGGTCTCGATTCACCGCGTTGGCTTCGAAACCGGCCTGTCGGATTTCTACCTTAGTTCATGCGGCCCGAAGACGAAAGCTCTCCTGCGCGTCGTTGTCGAGAACGAGGGTGAGTTCGTTGCGCGTAGGGTAGCCGAAGCAGCTGTCGAATTCGGTGGACCGCAAGGTTATTGCGAGCGCTGGAAAGCTCTGCGCTGGGCCGGGCTACGCATGACACGGGCCAGACTGGGTCGGAACTAAAACCTTAAAAATCTGTTGAAGAAAGAATCACACATGAATGGTTTGCATCTAAGCGCAAGAATTTTCCCCATCCTTCAAAACGAGACGTTTTCGAGCTATCTCCACAACATGCTAATCCTCGCCGGCGACGTGGAGGCGAGAGCACTCAACGAAAATATCGGGTTCGCAGTGCGGGTGGTATCGCCGCTCCTGCCGTCACGCCTTGAAATTATCCGAGACGCAATTGGCGAGTCGCTGCCTTCTACCCCACAACTGGTTAAGCAAAACACGATATTGCCGGTCTTAAGGCTAACCCTTCCGAAATCCGATTATGCCGATGTTTATAGGCATACGTTGTTTGCTTCCGTTTGGAGTACTGCGTCGACCGCCGGCCTCGCCTGTAAGGCGCGACAGAGAGAAGGGCCGTCTTATGAGCCAAGCTGGAGTGTGGGGGTCTGCCCAGAATGCCTTCGAGACGACGAACGTGCACATCGTCGAGCATTTGTGAGGCGAGCTTGGATGTTTACCAATCTTACAGTCTGTTCGAGACACGAAACAGCAATACTGACTACGTGCGTGAACTGCCGCGGACAGGATGCACCACGAGATACTTTTAATGCTCTGAACTTACGTTGCCGGTGTGGCGGGAGCCTTGCCTCTCGAATAGACCTTACGAACGAAAGGATTGTCGCGACTGAAATGCGTGTCGCGGAGGCATTTGATTTCATTTTTGAGGTTGCCGATAACCTTACGCTCGACGCTAGACACACACAATTCGTTCTCAGAAAGAGGGCGGCAATGCTGGGTTTGCTGACTCAGCGTCACGTGCTAGTCAAACGATTGGAAGAATTCATGCACGCGAAACTTGACCGAGAGGTGTTGAAGAGACACAGGCTTCATGTCAAGACGGCTGCATTGACGGATTTTCTGCGCGGAAAGCGGCCACTTCGAAATCCGTTGCAGAACGCAGTTCTTATCGCGGCTTTCTATGAGTCGCTGGAGGATTTCAGGCGCGAGATGCATGAAGCAATACCGCTAACTGATTTGGAGTTGAAAAGTCCCACGAACATCGATGCTACAGGACCCGACCGCGGCGCGAATGAGCGACTTGTTGGACGCTATCTGCAACGGGTAACGACATATTTCAAACAAAATCCAGGCGCATCAAGGAAGGAAGCGTGGGTTGCAGTCGGGCACTCCATCGCCGCATTGAACCGCTTTGTTCCGGGCGTTGCCGACCAGATTCTGCCCCCCCGTCGAATCCGCCGCAGCAATCCAGTCCGCGTCCAAGAAGAAGTCGCGAGACGTGACGCGGCTTTCGCAGTCGAAATTCGACGAAGGCGCGCTCAGTTTGAATGTAATCTTCCATCCTTCCGGATTACGCGGACACGGTTGATTGAGGGATGGATAAATAGTCGGAGCATCTATCGCTACCGAGCAGAAATGCTTCTCACGATGACTGCCATTGCCGAGTGCGAAGAAACAACAGCGCAGTATGCAGAGCGAAGAAGTCAGCGGGATATTTTGGGTATGCCGACGAACCGACCGGAGACGTGCAACCGATGAAATTCTTCGAGCAGCCCCAGAGCACACCGTACTTGGTGGGCATTCCAATGCCGGAAGAAGATAGCCGTGGGTTCCCTTACCGGTTGCCCGAAACGAAAAGACCAACTGACAGCAA
The DNA here is from genome assembly GCF_046026025.1 of Paraburkholderia fungorum. Lineage (GTDB taxonomy): Bacteria > Pseudomonadota > Gammaproteobacteria > Burkholderiales > Burkholderiaceae > Paraburkholderia > Paraburkholderia fungorum_E. The sequence continues at coordinate 19,902 of NZ_JAQQFL010000045.1, forward strand.
GACCGGCGAGTCCGGTATCTATGTCGGTATAAAAGGAACATGCGTTTACCACTCTCAAACAGAGCGTATCGCTTTGCACTTCGCGGATTTCAATTCTCGGGTGAGAGCGATTCGCACACATTTGCCATTCTATGACGCGCCACGTTTCATCAAGCTTTACACGGGAGGCGAGCCAATCTGGGCGCATTTCGCCGCCACTATCGACATAGACGTCGCATACCTACCAGACAATGGTACCGCCTTACTGCAGCATGGTTTCTCTTGCAAAGATACGCCCGAGGAGTTCACAAAGCCGAAAGTCATTCGACGTGCTGAGCGAGAACAGGCGTTCTACGAGAGCATCAATGGCACGTGGGAAGGCGTAACGAAGGACTATTTCTCCATAAATGAGTACGACAACTACGAGTACATCCTCAAGCACATCAGGAGAAGTGATGTCTTCCCTCTCTCACGCGATGCAGAGAGCGTAGCTTCGCTTTGGAAGTCTCAGCGGGGAGAGGGGTCAGTGAATGAGGTGTTAGGGAAACTCGCGAAGAAGTTGGGCGTTGACGGGCATCACGTCTTCCGTCTGACCTGCGTGGCGATATACCTTGGGTTTCTTAGGATTGACCACCGGTACGTGTTCGAGCTTTGCGCGCCGCTGCGTCTTACAGCGGATGGCTGCTATCGGTTTAGAAATGAGCCCGAACAGGCGCCATGGGGATTCTGATATGACGTTCGAGTCAGCGTTTGTGTATGAGCCATTCCGACCCGGTGCACTCATTCGTGAACACAAAGCGAAGAATGGAGAACTCCTGCGGTATCTCGGATGGGACCCTGAGAGCGACCTGATTGCGTTTCTACTGGTCAGCACAAACGAAAAGGTCCCCTCGTCGCGATTGCCAGAAACTAGGGGCCGTAAGAGCCTTTTCGAAAACCGGCGTAATTGGTCCGTTGTCGATGAATGCGTGTGCCCCAAGTGGATGCGCGAATGGAACGAAGACGCTACGACAAGGCAGATGCAACGGCAGATGTCAGAGCGCGATGACAGGATGGCGAAAATCGGGGTGATGCTTGCCATTGGTGCAAAGCGTATGTTGTTCGACGCGAAATTCCGAACCAGCCTAATCCAACAGGCTGCGAAGGAAAGCGAGCTGAGCGAGCAGCGAATCCGCCGTCTTCTCACCACCTTTTACTGGTATGGAGCGGTGCCAAACGCGTTGCTCACCCTGCGACCTAACCAGGGCGTCACTCGGGAGAGGCGTCTTTACCTAAACACGCGGAAGCCTGGTCCAAAGCTGTCTACTTGGAAAGAGGACCCGAGCACTCATCTTCGTGGTTCCAGAATGACACCGAAGCTGTATGAGCTCTGGCGAGACTTCCTCGTCAACCGAGCGAAGGAAATCCACGAACAGAAGGGCAAGGTTGGGCTCGCTGGCCAGTATCGGTTGTCGACTCTGTGGGTTGAATTTCGGGACGAAATCCTTGTAAAGACAAAAAAAATTGACGGCGTTCAGACGGCGGTACCGATTCCTCTGGAAAGGCTCCCACGCAAACGCCGGTTTCTGGAGACTGGACGAGAAATCTTCCGAGAACATGTACTCAAGCGATATTTTGACAGCGAATACGATTGGGATGCGGCAAAGGCGAGAGTTGGGCACAGTTCCGACCACACGCGCGGTCGAATTGATATCTATGAGTTCGACGGGCTGCTATTCAACGCGCAATTGCTCTGGGGCACCCACGTATTGAATCAGATGGGCAAGGCGTGCGTAATCATCGGGGTGTGCGTAGAGTCATCCGCAATAGTCGGCGTCCACATCACAACCAAAAATGAGTCGGCCAATGGATATCGCAACTGTCTCTTCAACGCCTTCGTACCGAAGGACGAGCTGCTTCACACGTTCGGACTGGAGGCCCTCGCCGAAGGGTTTGTTAGCGGTTGCTGCGATGAAGCAAGGTTTGACCGCGGGCCAGGCATCGCCCAAGCTCTCCGCGGTCCGCTGGCGGATGAGATGAAGATTGGTATCAGAATCGCGCGCTCTCGGAAGGGAAGGGACAAAGGTCTCGTCGAGTCGTTCAATCGTGCGATACAAGATGCACTTGCCGAACTACCCGGCTTTTACAAGCGGACAGCTTCCTCGCATGACAAAGACGCCAAGTCACACTCCGAAAGGTGGGCGAAGGTGCAGTTCAAGCAATTCGTGGAGCTGGTCCTGACTTATATCCACGACTGGAACACCCAACGAAACATATTCGACCGGCTGCCGGAGAAGTTAGCGCAGAAGATGACTACCTACAGCCCCAAGGCGTACTTCGACGAACTCCGGCAGCAGCGCTTGGCCGACGCAGCCATCGAATGGTCCCCTCGCGAGACATACTCGAAGCTTCTTCCATCGAAGCCAATCAAGGTCGCCGCCGGCGGGGCTGTTAAGTGGGAAGGTGCGAAGTACACAAATGCGGTGCTTCAACGGATGTGGGAGATGAATGTATCGACTCCATCAGGCAAAGCCAAGAGAATGCAAATCGTGGTGAAGCCGCATCCGGATACCAACCGGTTTCTCATATGGGTGGAGGAGGATGGACAGCAGCGAGTGTTGAACATGATGCCCAAATACCGGCGCCACTATGGAACGAACATCTGGCTGGTGCATCAGCGGAATCGTCTGCGCGGGCGAGCCGCCGCTTATGAGACAGAAGTAAAGGCTCGAGAACAAAAGTTGCCGGGCCGGATGAAGGCAGTCATGGCCGATGCCCACGGACTGAAGCCGAGACGAACGGCTAAAGGAGCCAAAGTAGCCAATCGCAAAGCCAAGGTTGATGCCGAGAAGCGAGATGCTGAAATTGCCGCGCATGTGATGTTTGGCGCCAAGCCTGACTGGAATGTCGAGGCGTCCGTCAACGAGCAACGGCTCGGCGTCTACAACCCTGATGACGACGCACGCTTCGCCGGAGATATCTGAACTGGCAGAGCGGGCGGCCATTAATGGATATTAATAGTGCTCCTGCGTCGCCCGACATTTTGCTCTCCTCGGTCGCGGAGGCGGTGCGGCCAAGGTAACGTGTGTCGGGGCCGGTGCAGGACGTAACGCTATGAATTCGCTGGGAGTTTTTCGAGGCGCCCACTGATTAACGGAAACTGATAGGCACGATTAACCGAAACTAATAGTGTCCCTCATTTGTGAGGTTAGAACATAACCGCATATCGTCGCGTCAACAGAAGTGCATATCTCTTCAGGAAACAGGTGAGACCCGTTGTTCCCTGAGCGATAACCGCCCGAAGAAATGCAAACCGCGGTCGCGGGCAGGCCATCGGTGCCCGTCCCGGCTCGCCATCCAGCGTCACTGCCTCGGGCAGCACGGGCCGCGGCATCGCCCTTACGGTCGCTGCATTGACGACGCCGGGCGCGAGCGCGTCGCCGCCATAATTTACATCCAATGCACGCTAGTCCGAGTGAATGTCTTTGCAGTCCGGCATTCACCTTTATATTCAATTCGCATTAAATCAATTTCCGATTTTTCAATTCCTCATAATTATCTGATTGCTGTGGCAGTATCGTCATACGTAAAATCGCGCGGGAAAACAGAAATAATCGAGAGGCGGTATGAGCACGCAGGACATAATCGGGGCAATAACGGGCGGACTGTCGCAGCAGGGCCGTCTTCTAAAACTGGATACTCCGGCTGGCAACAACGTATTGTTGCCCCACCGTGTCACCGGGCGCTCACTGATCGGCCGCGATTATTTCTTCCTGCTCGACTGCGTATCTACCTCGGGCGACGTTCAGCTCAAAACGCTGATCTCCCAAGCCGTTACCCTCTGGATCCAACAGACTGATGGGTCTTATCTGCCCCATCACGGCTATGTGCACACGGCCCGTCGGCTGGGAGCAGACGGAAATCTTGCAAGCTACCAGTTGGGCTTTTCCTCGTGGATGCACTTCCTGAAGTTCCGCCGAGACCAACGACACTGGCAGGGCAAGGCAGCGGACGAAATCATCTCGGATGTGTTCAACCAGCATCCGCAGGCAAAAGGGATGTTCCGTTTCGCGCTGTCGGCACCGTTGCCTGCGCGCTCATACTGCAGACAGGACGAGACCGACTGGAACTTCGTGCACCGCCTCCTGGAGTCCGAAGGCCTGTATGGAATCTGGCAACAGGCTGCCGACGGCAAATCACACACACTGGTTATTACCGACCGCCTCGAAACGCTCGAGCCGCTCACGCCTGCGACGATCAACTTTTATCGTGCGGGCGTGAGCAGTGAGGCCGATGCACTCACCCAATGGTCGGGCACACGGACGCTGCAATCCGTGATGCTGTCGACGCGTACTTTCGACTATAAGAGTCCTTCGGCGCCCTCCAATCCGAAAGGGACGTCCGTTCCGACGATGGCGAATCAGGGAGCGTTGCCTGCGCAAACCGAAGTCTATGAATACACCGGCGGCTATACGTACCCGGAACAGGACCGCGGCGATCACCTGTCGAAGATTCGCATGGAGGAATGGGAGGCGCAGGCCAAGCGCTTTCACGGCGTGGGTAGCCTGCGCGCGATGGACGCGGGCAGGCGCTTCACACTGACCGGTCATCCCGAGCATGACCACGACGCCGCGGACCAGAACGAATTCGCGAGCATCGAGGTCGAGTGGGTCATCGAGAACAATCTTCCGCTCGCCGGGCACGAAGCGAACTACCCACACAGCCTGAGTCATCAGCTCACACAGGCCCGCGCCGATGACCCGGGTCAGATTTTCAACGCGAGCCACGCGGACGGCTCCACGGGGTTCTACCGGGTCGCCGTCGAAGCGCAGCGTACGAAGGTGCCGTACCGGAGCCCGTTCGAACATCGCAAGCCCGAAGCAAAACTGGAATCTGCGATTGTCACCGGGCCGAAGGGACAGGAGTGCTACACCGATGAACTGAACCGGGTGAAGGTGCTCTTCATCTGGGACCGGCTCAATGAAGGCGATGAGCGTGCATCGTGCTGGGTACGGGTCGCGCAGTCCGATACCGGCGATGGTTACGGTGGCGTCCACATGCCGCGTGCGGGTGAAGAACTGCTGATCGGCCACATAGGGAATGACATCGACCGCCCGATCGCGCTGCATCGCGTATACAACGGCGCGGCGAAGCCGCAGTGGCATTCGAACGGCCTGCTTTCCGGCTATCAGTCCCGGGAGTATGGCGGTGGTGGCGGCTATAACCAGCACGTCATGGATGATTCCACGGGGCAGCCTCGCATGCGGATGATGAGCAGCCACGGCATGAGCGGTCTCCATCTCGGCTACCAGATCGTCCAGGACGGTAATTCACGCGGCGCGTACACCGGCAGCGGGTTCACCCTGCGTACCGACAATGCGGGTGCCGTCCATGCGGGCGAGGGACTGTATTTCAGCACACACCAAATCAGCGCCGACGGTCAGCCGCTTGATACCACCGCGCCACGCGAGATCCTGGCGCGTGCGGATCTGCTGGTCGAGTCATTGTCCTCCGCAAGTTCGACCGCTAAGGCCGAGGATATGAAGCCTGGCCGCGAAGCGCTTTCACAGTTCGCGAAGGCGACCCAGCACAGCAAGGAGGGCGTGGCCAAAGGCGGCAATACCGCAGGCGGTGGGACAGGAAACGCCAATGCCTTTGCCAAACCTGTCATGCTCGGATCAAGTCCAGAGAGCATGGGCTTTACCACGCACGCGTCGTCGCAGATGGTCGCGGACGAACATCTGAACTTCGTCAGCGGTAAGGACACGTACTGGGCCGTCGGCAAATCGCTGGTTGCGAGCGTCGCAGAAAAAATCAGCGTGTTCGTTCAACGTGCCGGCATGAAACTGATTGCCGGGAAAGGTGCGATCGACATCCAGGCGCTCACCGATCAGCTGCGATTACTCTCCGAACTCGGCCTGACGCTCAAGAGCAATAACGGCAACATCGAGATCGACGCGAAGACCGAGTTGATGCTCAAGTGCGGGGGCTCATACATCCGTATTACCCCGCAAGGAATTGAGGACGGCACGCGCGGTGCACGCACGATCAAGTCGGCGTCGTTCAGCCGGCAGGGTCCGAGTTCGGTGGCCGAGCATATGAATAGCCTCGAGAAGCCGGCGTTCAACGATAAGTATCTCTTGCGGGACCGGATCACCGGCGACCCGCTCAAAAACCACCCTTACGAGATCGTGCGTGGGGATGGCACACGCCTGAGCGGAGTCACGGACGACCTGGGCCACACGGTCGAGCAGAAAAGCAACGATATCGAAACCGTGGTGATCCGGGCGCTGCGGCCTGACACGAGCAAAGCATAAGCGAGAATCCATGAGCGAAAATCAGCCCGACAATTCGGGTACGCAGGGCCAGACGTCCGGCGACGACGATGCCGAACAGGAAGTCGTCCGCCTCGCGTCGCAGACCGACGAGGACGGCCACTCTTCCGCCCAGGCGCCCTTGACGCCGGCCGACGACACTCGCGCCAAGGAGACCTTGCACGATCTGCGCCCCATCATTCCCGTGATTTTCGTACCGGGAGTGATGGGCTCGCCACTGGCCGCCAAGGACAGCGGCGACGCGGCATGGTCCGCACCAAATACAGACACGATAGGTGCATCACTCGGCGCGTTGTGTTCGCTCATTGCAGGATGGTTTCGTAGCGCGTCGTCGCGCGAAACACTTTTCGATCCCGAGAGTGTCATGGTGACGCCGCTGGGTCCGATCGTTGACCTTGGGGAGAAAGACCCGATTACCGAGAAGGAGGCGCGACGCCGCGGCTGGGGTTCGGTCTATAGGACTGGATATCAACCTGTCCTGCTTTGGCTCGAGCAACAGTTGAACAACCCGATGCTGCTCGGCAAGCCAGAAGGCGTGTGGATCAACCCCGATCCCGAGGGCGAGAAATGGGCGCTCCATCCCGTGCTGGGCACCGATCCGAAGACCTACGGCGCAATTGCTGCAGCAGGAAAAGGCCAGGTGATCGCACCCGACTCCGCGGAATTCAAGAAATTCGCCAAGTATCGCTATCGCGTCTACGCGATTGGATACAACTGGCTGCAATCGAACGACCTTTCGGGGCGTGATGTGGTGAATGGTCTGGACGTTCCCGATCCGCAAACAAAGAAGACGACACGGCTGATGGGCGTCACCGAGATCTGCAAGGAAAATGATACGGGCAAGGCCATTGTTCTGACGCACTCGATGGGTGGACTGGTTGCCCGCTTCGCGGTGTTAAATCATGGGCTCGAAGGTCTTGCGCACGGCGTATTTCATGGATGTCAACCGGCCACCGGTGCTCCTCTTGCGGCCAAGCGGTTCAAGACAGGCGGCAGTCCCGAAGGCGGTATGAATGGTTTCATCAATGGCAGTCTGCTGGGGCGCGATGCGGACGAGTTCATGGCGGTGATGGCGAACGCGCCGGGACCGATGGAGCTGACACCGATGCCTGATTATCACAATGGCGCGCCGTGGTGGATTTTTGCGCGGCCGGACGGACAGGTGGTGATGCAGTTCCCGGAGCACGGCGATCCGTATAACGACTTGTATGTGAATCCCAAGTGGTACGGTTTGCAACCACCCGACAAACAGCTCGATCCCGCTGGGATCGTCAAGACGCGGCTCAAGGCAGGCGGCCTTCAGACAAGCCTGTCGGATTATTATCGATCGACTATGGAGACCGTTGTAAAAAACCAGAGCCATTTGAAGAATCATTACCATGGCAAAACATATGTAGCCTACGGCGAGGGTGGGCTCGATTTCAGGTCACCACAGTCGAGCACGACGACAGAGGGCAGCGACAAGAGCAAGCCTAGCATCGAAAAAGGTGATCCGACGAAGAATCTGTTGACGTGGGGTAACGCAATCTGGACCGGAGATGTGCCATCGGACGTGCAGGCGCCTGAACTTCAGGCCGCAAAGTTGCTGCACGACTCGGGCAAGGGCGAGATCCGCGTGCTTCTGGAGCAACGCAATCTGAGCGTCACGTTCACCGTGCAGAAGACAAACACGTTGCCGGACGTGAATGCCAAGACAGACTGGTCGCAGGTAGCAACCAGGACAGGGATCATCCGCGGCGACGGTACGGTGCCAGTGTGGTCGGCCGACGCGCAGGCGCGCGGGTTGAAACCTGATGTGCCTGGCGACCCGGCCAAAGGAGTTCAGATGGCGTTCCTGCAGGGCGGATACCAGCACATGACCAGCTACGCGCACCCATGGACTCACTGGGCGATACTTTACAGTGTGGTCCAGATCGTCAACGACATCTAGGTGCCGGGAACATGTTAATGGTTCGCTTCTTTCGCCCCCTCATTCTGCTGGCAGGTCTTTGCACCTGCTCTCTTGCGCTTTCCGTGGAACCAACGATGAACAATCCGCTGCTGTCCAAAGTGCGCCCGTGGTGCATCGGCCGCCTCGTATTCGACCGGCCCGCGTCGAGCGAGATTTCGAATCAACATTATGCGTACAGAGGAGACAAACTCGAAACAACGCACAATGTCTCACTTGATGTCTATCGCAACAAAGTCGAGGCCCGAGAGAACGAGCTGCGTACGAAGCAGCGCTATAACCCCGTCAACCTGGATGAGAAAACCGGGAAGGCCTGGCTGGAGAAGGCATTTTCGCCGGTCAATGATTCGCGGTTTTTTATCTACCAGGAAGGCGTGGCGAAAGTCGAGATGCCTTTTAAAACGGATGGCTACCTCTTCGCGGATCACACACTCTTTCATACGGCCGGCCTCATGGGAGCGTCTGCTCTTGGTAACTCAGAGAATATCTACGACGACACCTACAGGCGCATCAAGGCGCGAGACAACTGGACAGTGCCGACGGAGTCGGGGTTTTGCTTCGACGGCGGGATCGTCACCGGATCGTCGACCTACACGGAAGAAGTCAGCCAGTCGTTTGCGCTGATGCCGGGCCGACCTGCACTGCTCCTGATCAAGATGCGAGATGCAGTCGAGCAGGATCAAGGTCAACCGCTCACCAGGAATCTGTCTGAGCTTCGCGCCCAACTCGATCGAATGCCTGGCAGCTATCGCATCGTGCGCAAGGGCAAGCGCGTGGTGGCCGGCATGGACGCCGAAGAGGTACTGTTTGCGCTTCAGGACGGGCCGATTACGGTCTACCGTTTCTATCTGCTGGCACCGGGCAATCCTGCCACGCTTGCGCAACCGCATACCTCGATTGAACTGCTGCTGGGCACCTCTTCACGGAGCGACCTGCCGCCTGATCAGGCAACGTCGCCGGTCGATGAGGCGGGAGCGCTGCAGGTATGGGACACCCTGCTGAATAGCCTCCGGCAGCGACCGGGTGCGGTGTAGGAGCGTACGATGCGGCGTTACGACATTGTGAAAGGCGACAAAACGACGGTGGGTGGCATCGTGCAGGGTGGTGACGGTAACGACCTGATCGGCGGGCGCGAGCAGGCCTACGAAACCGATCAGGTCCTGTGCCCGGTCTGCAAGACCGTTGGGTTGATCAAGTGCGAGGGCGCGCGCATTTCCACGACAGGACCAGACGGCCGGCAGGCGGCACTGAGCGATGATCTGTGTGTCTGTCAGTGCACACCGCATCCGCGTCTTGTGCCGTCGCAAACGACGTCTTACGTTGACGTGTAGGCGCGGCTGCACGATGACGCAGTGAACCGATAACGAATACCTAGGAGGATGAAGTGATGATGAAGCGAATATTCAGTGTGATGCTGCTGTTGGCGATCGTGGCAACCATGGCGGGTTGCGCGTCGCTAAAATGCATTCCGACCTGCTGACTGATTGCCGGGAAAGTGATTCGGGTTACGGAGCTGCAGGTCCCATCGAGGCATACGCGCGAGGTCATCTGCGTATCGCGCCCATTACCGGCACGTCGATTCGACTATCGTTACACGAGGCACGCACAACGGCCGCTTCGCCGACCTCGTTGCGGTCATTGATTGACGGCGCGACCGTGAGGCTCGATGAATTGCGCGGCCTCCTGCCTTCCCTGTAGTCCGTGACGTGGTCATTCGGAGCGAGCGACGATTCCGCGGCTCACGAGCTGACAACGGTTTCTGACGCGATTTGCGTCGCGCTGACCGTCGACGGTCCATCGGATGCGTCAAGCCGACTTGCTCTGGAGGGCACGCTACGCGGAATTGCTGCTCGCCTGGTCGTCGCGCTTGAGTACGGTATGTGGCAGGTCTCTGGCAAGGCCGCTCGTGAGTTGAAACGCCAGACACTGCGCGAAACCCGCAGGTGATCGCGACGTCGATCAACGAACGGGGCAGGCTTCTGCAAATGCAACAAGAAACCGTTGCCGCAGCAACGCAAGGTTGCTCCGCTGTTCGGCGAGCAGCGATTCAAACCACGTTCGAACGTCGGCGATCCAGGCAACCCTAAACAGCTCGCAGACCGCTCCGGTAGCATTGTTTGACGCAGGAAGCAGCAGAATCGCGGTGTCGGACGCCAGCACGCCGTGGATCGGCAGGCTATATGCGCTACCAAGAACTGCCGCGCATTGTCGACGAAGCTTTATTACAAGTCCTTCTGGAACCGCGAGTGGAACGAACAAGGCAAGCAACCAGTCGATAACGTCTTCATTGAGTTCGATCACCTCCAGCCTTGCTCGCAAGGGGACCGGTCGCCGCAGCTGTCCCGCAATATATGCAGCGCCCGCGAAATGGTGCGAGCCACCGGCGTTGTAGAGGAAAAGCCTGCCGTCCCACAACCGCATCCCGAGTCTGTCCGTCGTCCGCGAACCGTGGTCTTCTTACTTTCGCCAGACTCGAGTTCGACCAAATCGAGATGCTGAATGAACCCTTTTGACCTCGCTTCCGGCGCGACAACAAGCTTTCGACCGCTGGGTCCGCTGATTGTCTTTTTAAGGAGGATGCCTGCGTGATTGTCGTCACCGGACAAATCCACGTTTACCGTCAACAGGTGCTTCTCTGCCTGATACCTCATCCCATAGGGGACGGGCACAACAAAAGTCAGGTCGCGATCGGGATGGACTACCGTCAAGTCGGTATAGTGGCGCTGTCTACCGGTGGGAATGCGGATCAGGCTCAGGACACGATCGCCCAAAGAAGGCGAGCCTGCACTCAAGTGCTGATTCACTATCCTGTCCCGAATGGCAACCGGGTCATCGCCTACGAAAGGGTGCCCCGACGAAGAATTTTCCAGGCCGGAGGTTTCAATGTCCGTCGCACGCGTCACTGCGGCCGCATTTGCCTGTGTTCCGACTTCGGCCAGCATCAACACACATGCGAGGGTGCGCGCGGCGTTGGATAAGACTCGCTTAGATTTCAGATGAAACATGATAGTACCCCTCGTATCCTGCCGGTTTCGAAATGAGTCCACCTGCGCTCCCTCCACACAGTCGAAGGGTGGGTAGCGGCACCATATCGCTCGCAAGTCATCGTAGGTTCAACGCCCGCATACCGGTAGATAGCTAGAGGAACTCGCAGCGTTGCCTTTGCGGCAACAATTCTCACTGCCGCGACACTTCACATTGCGTGTGGATCTCAGCTGAGTGGCGCGCTTTGAATTGCCGGTCTTGAGAGGGTTGCCCCACAAAGTGAGCCCATCCAGTCTGCGATACAGGAGATACCCGCTACCCTAAGCGCCGTTTCGGCTCGTCTGAGTCGTACTTCGTGTCAAGGCGAGAATCGTTGACTCCTCGCCACAGCAGGTACGGCTCGCCGCGAAGCGTCACGAACATTTCGTCCAGATGCCATGTGCTGCCTGGCTTGCGCCGCGCCGCTTTGGCGCTCTGCGCGAATCGAGAGCCTGGCTTGTCGCACCAGAAACGGATCGTTTCGGACGTGACCAAAACACCACGCTCAAGCAACAACTCCTCGATGTCGCGCAGGCCGAACTGGAAATGCCAGCGAACCGTGCAGCTGATAACCACGGAGGTCGGCGCCTGTGCGCCGATTCTGGAAATCCCGGATGCTTTGTCACCATGTGTATTTCGCATTGGCCAGCACGGTTCGCTCGTTGCCGAATGCGCAGATCAAGTACGATTGGCAACCGCTGATGTAGTGGCGGTCGAACAGGTTTGTCGCGTTCAGGGCGAAACGCCAGTTGCGGATCTGATAGTGGAGTGCGGCGTCGTACAGCGTATAGCTCGCGACCGTCAGCGAGTTGTCCGGCGCACCCGCGGACGCGCTCTGGTAGCGGATCCCACCACCGATCCCGAAGCCCGCGAGCGCTCCTGTATGCCACGTCCAGTCGGTCCACATCGACGCCATCTGGCGCGGGCGGGGAATGTCGACCGGCCAGTTGTTCAGTGACGCGTCGTTTGCCTTTACGTTCTTCACGTCCTGATAGATGTACGACGCGATAATGGACAGTTCGCGCGTTACGTTTCCGACCGCGCTCAGTTCGATACCGCGCGAACGCACCTCTCCGGTCTGCACGGAAGACGTTCCTGTCGGATCGAGGTTTGTCGGTGCCGGTGTCATGACGTTCGTCTGGTTGATCTGATAGACGGCTGCGCTCAACATCAGATTCTTGCGGGCCGGCTGCCAGCGCAGGCCCGCCTCGATCTGCCTGCCGCGCGTCGGCGCGGGCAATCCGCCGCCGAACATGTCCACGCCGATGACCGGATTGAACGATGTCGAATAGCCAATGTACGGCGACAGCCCATAGTCACCCTGGTACGTGAGGCCGACGCGGCCCGAGAACGCGCTGACATCCTGGTTCGTCTGCGTACGGGCCACGTAGTCGTGGAGGCGCGTGTTGACCCAATCCTCGCGGCCGCCGAGCGTCAAGGTCCAGCGATTCCATTTGACCTGGTCCTGCGCGTACACGCCGAACGTGTTCATCGTCGTGTACTGGTCCTGGCGGCCGAGCGACGTCGGGCCCGAGAAGATCGCGGTCGTGACCGGCGTGTAGACCGGGTTGTAAAGGTTGAGCTCCGGCGCCAGCGCGAGCCACACGCTGTCGGTCGTCGTCTGCCGGTTGTACTGAAAGCCGAGCAGTACAGTATGCTCGAGCGGGCCAGTACCAAAACGTGCCTGCGCGTTGTTGTCGATGTCGAAGCGGCTGTAGTTGGGCTGGAACAGCCCTGCGTAACGCGTGATATCGGTCGTGCTGCCCGGGGCGAGGCCACCGCCAAAGACCGACGCGTCGCTGAGCGACAGGTGCATCCAGCGCAGGTTCTGGCTTAACGTCCAGATGGAATCGAGGTCGTGCGAGAACTGGTAGCCGAGCGACCACTGTTTCTTGCGGTAGTCATTGAATGTCGGGTCTCCCGTGTAAACGTCGTGCGACAACTGCCCATTCGGGTTCGGCACGACGGTGCCCTGCGCGGGCAGGAAGTTGTGCGAAATATCATTCCAGTCTTGCAGGTAGGTCGCCGTGAGCGTCAGCGAAGTGCCAGCATTCGGTCGCCAGCGAAACGACGGCGCAAGCGCGACGCGCTGGTCCGCATGCGGTCCGGTCAACGCGTTGCCGTCGCGCGCGTCGCCAACGAAGCGATACGCGTATTTACCGTCGTCGAGCGTGTCGCCGATGTCGAACATTATCTGCTTGCGCGCGTAGTTGCCGACCTGCACGTCCACCTCGCGCACGCGCTCGCCGTCGGCCCGCCTGGTTTGCACGTCGACGATCGCACCCGGATCTCCTGCTCCATACAGAACCGACGTCGGCCCGCGTAGCACAGTGATGCTGTCGATCATGTACGGGTCGACGCGCCAACTCGCGATGGGCGTTGTATTCGGCGCTTGCAACCCGTCGATAAACAAGGTGGGAGTAAAGCCGCGCAGCACCGCATACAGATCTGTGCGGCTGTCGGATCCAAAGGATGCGAAGCCTGGCAGATAGCGCAGCGCCTGGTTGAGGTCGGTCGCGCCGGTCATTTCGATCTGCTGCGCAGTGACGACGTTGATCGTTTGAGGGACTTCGGCGATTGGTGTGTCGGTCTTCGTGCCGGTCGCGGTGCGTTTGCCGACGAGCCCGACTGACGCCGCGTTTGCCACGTCTTTCACGTTGATCTCCGACAGCGTGACGCCGGGTTTCACATCGGCCTGTCCCGCGACGCTTGTCGCTTGCGTGTCGTTCACTGGTTGTGTTGCCTGCGCGTACGCATGGCCCACAGTCGCTGCGCAAAATATCCCCTTCACTGTCACTGTGATCGCACGCTGCCTCGTGCCCGTCGTCCACACCATCTTCTGCTGCTCCGTTTTGCTGGCAACCTGCTCGGCAGGCCGTTTGTCAAGGAGCGACAGCCGTCCGGCCGCCGCCTTATTTGTCCCCGATGAGCGTCGCACGCTTCAGTGGCGTGTGTCTCTTCGTTGCGTTGCGCACGATTGTTTCGAGGATATCGGCCGAAAGTTGCAGTAGCTTGAAAACAGCCAGGCTACGTTACGCGCTTCGCGCGCAGGGTGACGAACATCTCGTCGTTTTCGTCATCGCATCATGTGAAGCGAACACCCCGCCCAACGTGACAGCGCTCGTTTGAAGGGGGGGCCTCTACATCCTCGCTTTCAAGGACAAGCCGCGCATTCCGCGTAGTACCGATTCGGCGCTGGAAAGACCCCGGTCGACACTTCGATCAGGAACGGCCCATTCGATCGGGATGCCTCGCTCACTGCATCCGCGAGGTCGTCGAGGCGTTCGACCCTACGCGCAGCGACGCCGAGCGACGCGGCAAAAGCCGACCAGTCGTGACGCGGGAGCGCGCTGAATTGTGCCGGAATGGCGCCGTTGCTGATCGCATCGATATGGACCGCGCCGTGCGCGGAATTGTTCAGAACGACGTAAAGTACTTTCACTCCGTATCGCGCTGCGGTCTGAATCTCCGTCCCATGCATCAGCATGCACCCGTCGCCGGTCACTACGACACACGGGCGCTCCGGCGCAGCAAGCTTGACACCGATCCCGGCGGCGATTGCCCATCCCATCGGCGCGAGAGCGCTGGACGAAAAATAGTTGCCGATGCCCGACGAAAGCCAGTAGTGGGCCATGAATATCCGGTGAGCGCCGGAATCCACAACGACGTTGCTGTCTTTCGGCAGGAGCTGGCATAAGCGTTTGACAACATCGCCTGGATAAAGCCAGAGACCATCGACCGAACGGTGTATGCCGCCTCGTTCGAATTGCGGGTCGTACAGCGGCGTTTGATTGATCTGCGCGACCCATGCTTTTCTTTTCTCCAGTGCGGTGCCAAAGTCTGCACTCCGGTTCGTGTCCATTTGCGACAGGAAACGGAATGCGGCGCCGACTCCGGAAAAAATGCTGCCGCGTGCGACATGCCCCATCGCGGGAGCGTCGAAGCTGTCGTCAAAGATGATCAATTCCTTGTAGGCAGCCAGCTTCTCCGTCCAGTTCATACTATCGCGCTGATTCAGGTCGCTGCCAAACACGACGAGGACATCTAGTTCATCCGAGTTGATCGCGCGAACGGCTCGCGAATGTCCCGAGAATCCGTAAACGCCGAGCGAAAGCACATGCTCTTCAGGAAACGCACCCTTGCCCGATAGCGTAGTCGCAACGGGAATGCAGAATCGTTCGGCCACGTCGAGCAACACCTTTGCCGTTTCGGCGTCGTTGCCCCGACTACCGATCAGAAAAGCGACTCTCTTCGATTCGAACAAATACTGTTTGCACAATGCTTCCAACGCCGCGTGGTTCGCCGGAACCCCGGATGCGTTCAACTCATGCTGATCGTAAGGTTGCCGCGAGGCGTGCTGACCGGGCAGAACTTCCTGATCCTGGATGTCGACCGGAATGCTGACGAAAGACTGCGCGCGGCGCATCCAGTTCAAACCGTCAGTAGCGCGGCGCATTTCGGCCTGAAGATTGTTCTTGTTCTTCAATTCGACGACGCTGCTCATCAAACTTCTCACGACGCCGCTTTCGAAAATACCGCTCAGCGTCGCGTCCTGAAATGCGCCTTTGCCTTCCGCGCGAGACGACACACCGCCGGCAATATAGAGGACGGGAATCCGGTCTGCGTTGGCGGCCGCCATACCGGGCACGAAATTCATCGTGCCGGGTCCGGAGATGCCCAGGCACACGCCAAACTTCCGGCTGGCTCGCGCGTAGCCGTCAGCCATGAAAGTACTACCGGTCTCATGAGCACAAACAATTCCGCGAATCGACGGCGACTTGTCGATGGCATCAAGAAGCGGGTAGATCATCTTCCCCGGCACGAGGAAGACGTGGTCGATTTTCGCGTCTTCTAACGACTTCACGACCGTTTTCGATACATTCAATGGAGCGTGTGATTCCATGGTTTTCGAGTACGATCCGGGCAGAGAACTTTAATCGGATCTCGCTATCCCTCATCCGGTCGTCGCGCGCCGCCGCGAAAGGGCGACGCGACCAGGCCGGCGAACGGCATGTGGAGACAGCAAGACGGCCTCGAACGCGCTGCATAACGGCTGCAGTTGCGTTGCGTGCTGCTTCGCCGAGCCAGCCAGAAGCGGGCTCGTGTCTCCATCCATGAGTACTCTTTCCTTGACTGTGACGTCGCTCGTCCGCACCGCCTCATTGACCGGGGCAAGCGCTGCGAGGTGTTATCGACCGTACGGTGCGCGTGATCGCGAACCTCGGTCCGTTCGACTGCAGTTTGCTGTGCTGCCTGAACGCCTTGACCGGTTCAGAATGTCTGCCAATCGGCAGTCTCATCGGCATTGATTGCGACGGCAGTGCCTGCAGCAGGGGTAACGCGCGTCGTCGTCGAGATCTTTGACGACCTGGCAGCGGAGGCGCCGGTAGTGCGCGGTTGCGGCCGCCGTGTTGCCTTCCGCGGCGCATTCGCTGATGACGCGGCTACCTGCCTGTTGTCGACCTTGAAGAAAGCCACCGCTGCGCGCAGGCCCTGGGCCTGTTGCGCCATTGACTGAGCTGCAGCCGAAGCTTCTTCCACCAGCGCGGCATTCTGCTGGGTGACCTGATCCATCTGGTTGATCGCCAGGTTGACCTGCTCGATACCGGTACTCTGTTCTTGCGACGCCGACGAGATTTCACCCACGATATCGGTGACGCGTTTCACCGAGCCGACGATTTCGTTGATCGTGCTGCCCGCCTGCTCGACCAGATTCGACCCTGCCTCCACCCGGTCGACCGAGTCGGCGATCAGGTCCTTGATTTCCTTCGCGGCGCTAGCGCTGCGTTGCGCGAGTGCGCGAACTTCACCAGCCACCACGGCGAACCCACGGCCTTCTTCGCCGGCACGCGCCGCCTCGACTGCCGCGTTGAGCGCGAGGATATTGGTCTGGAAAGCGATGCCTTCGATCACACTGATGATCTCGGACATTTTTGTCGAACTGGTGGCGATGTCGCGCATCGTCTGGACGACCCGGCCCACGACTTCGCCGCCTTTCTGCGCGACGCCGGACGCCGCGCCGGCAAGCGTTGCTGCCTGCCGCGCGTTGTCCGTGTTGTGGCGGACAGCCGCGGTAAGCTGTTCGATGCTCGACGCGGTTTCTTCGAGCGATGCGGCCTGTTCCTCCGTGCGGCTCGACAGATCCAGATTCCCTTGGGCGATCTGCGCACTCGCGGTCGCCACGCCTTCGGCGTTCTCGCGGACCTCCGCGACGACCCGTGACAGCGCATCGCGCATTGCCTTCAGCGACGCCATGAGGCTGTTCGTATCGCCGGGCCGGAGATCGATGTTGACGCTGAGATCGCCGGCCGCCACGCTTCTGGCAAGGTCAACGGCTGTCGCGGGTTCAGTGCCCAACTGCCGTGTCAGAGTGCGCGCCATCCACACGCCGATGCCCAAACCGATCAACACGGACAGGACCACTAAAACGAGCATCAGATTGCGGCCGTCGTCGTAGACCTTGTCGTTGACTACGGCAGTCGTTTGCGCGTCATGCTGTTTCACATCGACGAGCGTACCCATCAGAACCAGGGTCTTGAAACCCTTCTCGTGGTATTCGCCTAACAGATAGTTAGTCAGACCAGCCTGATCCTGCAGCCCGGCGGCGTTGATCCGGCCTTTCATTTCGTCGAAGGCCTGAGTGAAGTCGTGCCAGCCCTGATCGAGATCGGCGAAGGTCGCCTTGCCTTTGTCGGAGTAGACGAGCGGCTCCGCCTGATTGAGGTGCTCGCGCGCCGAGGCCATCGCTTTATCGGCCTGAGCCACCGAGGCATTTCGCTTCTCGACAGTGGAAGCCAGGATCGCATTGCGCAGATACGTGCCGGCTCGCAGCACATCCGCGTTCGCCTGCTGGATCAGGTTTAGCCCGATGAGATCCTGCCGGTAGGTCGTGTCAGCGTTCGCGCTGATCTGCCCCATGCTGCGGACACCGATCACGCTGACGACCGCACTGATGACCGATACGAGGATAAAAGCGCCGATCAGTTTGGCGCCGAGTTTCATGTTGCCAATATTCATAGCTCGCTTCGTCGACTTGAAAAACTTTGCACGTCTGACTACATGTCCGGATCCAGACCACGCGCGGACCCCCAAGTGCTTCATTTCTTCAGTTAACGGCAGCACAAATCTATTCTTCATATAAATTCACGTTTACCCGCGAATTTCTTTGCCTCCATTCTTTCAATTTGCTTAATGCTGCGCTGATTAAGTCCACACGTGCTCAAACCGGGCTAGAGAATCAATGTGTAAGCGTATCGACGGCGCCTGCGTGAACGCGATAGGGCAAGTCGTAGGTCTCGTGGCTCGCTGCGCGCAGTGCGTCGATCATCAGCGCCGCGGCGGGGGAGAGAAGTTTCTCCGCCAGGGTAATGATCCCAAAGTCGTCCATTTTGCAGTCCATCGGCAGAGGCAGGATTTCCACCATGCCATGTGCCGCGTAATAACGCGCAACATCTTCGGCGAGCACGGCGATCATGTCGCTCTTCTCGAGCGCCCGCGTAATGAAGAGCAGCGCTGCCGTCTCCACAACGTTCGAGGGCGGAGCGAGGCTTGCACGCTGGAACATGAGCTCGAAACGATGCCGCAGCACGCTGCCCGCCGGCGGCACGACCCACGCGCCGCGCTGGACATCGGACAGCGCAACTGGCTTCCCGGTCAGCAGCGGATGACCTTGCCGAACCACTGCGCTGACGGGCTCGCCGGACAACGGTTCGTAGCACAACTGACGCTTGTCGTGCTCCGCTGACAGACGTCCGATCACCACGTCGAGCTTGTCTTGCGCCAGCCGCTCCAGCAGCACGTTACTGGTGTCGATTTCGACCGAGACACGCATGTTCGCATGGATGCGCTTGACTGCCGCGACAGCCGCCGGCAGCACTCGCACGCCCGGCGAGGTGATAGCACCCACCGCAACGTGCCCCAGCCGCCCGGCCTTCAACGCGGCCAGTTCCTCCTGTGCCTGCTCGAGGCTGCCGAGCACGACGCGTGCATGGCGGATCAGCGCATCGCCATAGAGAGTTGGCCGTACGCCGCGCGGCATGCGCTCAAACAGAACCGCCCCGAGCATCTCCTCCAACTCGCGCAAGAGTTTCGAGGCGGCAGGCTGGGTCATGTTCAAGGCCGCCGCCGCCCGGTGGATGTTGCCTTCTTCGACCAGCGCAACCACAAGCAGTAACTGGCGGGTTTTCAGACGAGTACGGACGTACCACGGGTTCGTATCCAGCATGATCTAGGTGTTTACATTGATATCTAAATGGATATGGGAGGCAGCCCAATTTTCATTGGTAGGTTATCAGTTTGATCCTTAAACTGCACGCAAATCTAGCCCACCCAAAGACGGACAATGTCGGCAACCAAACCCAAACTGCGCTCCCAACAATGGTTCGGCACCATGGACAAGAACGGCTTCATGTATCGGAGCTGGATGAAGAACCAGGGCATTCCCGATCATGAATTCGACGGCCGGCCGATCGTCGGTATCTGCAACACGTGGTCGGAACTCACGCCCTGCAATGCGCATTTCCGCAAGCTCGCGGAGCACGTCAAGCGCGGCATTTACGAGGCGGGCGGCTTCCCGGTCGAGTTTCCGGTGTTCTCGAGCGGCGAGTCCAACCTGCGTCCTTCGGCGATGCTCACGCGCAATCTCGCCTCGATGGACGTGGAAGAAGCGATTCGCGGCAATCCCATTGATGCCGTCGTGCTGCTGTGCGGCTGCGACAAGACCACGCCCGCGCTGCTGATGGGCGCGGCGAGCTGCGACGTGCCGGCCATCGTGGTGAGCGGCGGCCCAATGCTCAACGGCAAGCTCGAAGGGAAGGACATCGGCTCGGGCACGGCCGTGTGGAAGCTGCACGAGTCGCTCAAGGCGGGTGAGATCGACCTGCATCATTTCCTCTCAGCCGAAGCGGGCATGTCGCGCTCGGCGGGCACCTGCAACACCATGGGCACGGCCTCGACGATGGCGTGCATGGCCGAGGCGCTCGGTGTCTCACTGCCGCACAACGCAGCGATTCCCGCCGTCGATGCGCGCCGCTACGTGCTCGCGCATTTGTCAGGCATTCGCATCGTGCAGATGGCGCTTGAGGACCTCACGCTCTCCAAGGTGCTGACGCGCGAAGCGTTCGAGAACGCGATCCGCACCAATGCCGCGATCGGCGGCTCGACCAATGCCGTGATCCACCTGAAGGCGATTGCGGGGCGCATCGGCGTGCCGCTCGAGCTCGAGGACTGGATGCGTATCGGCCGCAATACGCCGACCATCGTCGATCTGCAGCCCTCCGGCCGCTTCCTGATGGAAGAGTTCTATTACGCAGGCGGTCTGCCGGCGGTGCTGCGGCGTCTGGGCGAAGCGAACCTGCTGCCGCATCCCGATGCGCTCACGGTCAACGGCAAGTCGATCTGGGACAACGTGCGCGAAGCGCCGAACTACAACGACGAAGTGATCCGGCCACTGGGCGAGCCGCTGATCGAAGACGGCGGCATCTGCATCCTGCGCGGCAATCTCGCGCCGCGCGGCGCGGTGCTGAAACCGTCGGCGGCGACACCCGAACTGCTCAAGCATCGCGGCCGCGCCGTGGTGTTCGAGAACTTCGATCACTACAAGGCGACCATCGGCGACGAATCGCTCGATGTCGACAAGGACTCGATCCTCGTGATGAAGAACTGCGGTCCGCGCGGCTATCCTGGCATGGCCGAAGTCGGCAACATGGGCCTGCCGCCCAAGCTGCTGCGTCAGGGCGTGAAGGACATGGTGCGCATCTCGGACGCGCGCATGAGCGGCACGGCCTACGGCACGGTGGTGCTGCACGTCGCGCCGGAAGCGGCGGCGGGCGGCCCACTTGCGGCCGTGCGCAGCGGCGACTGGATCGAACTCGATTGCGAGGCGGGCCGGTTGCATCTGGACATCAGCGACGAGGAACTGACGCGGCGTCTCTCCGACGTCGATCCGGTGGCCGCGCCGGGCGTGGCGGAGCAGCAGGGCAAGGGCGGCTACGCACGTCTCTATGTCGATCACGTGCTGCAGGCCGACGAAGGTTGCGACCTCGATTTCCTCGTGGGCAAGCGCGGCGCGGCCGTGCCGCGCCACTCGCACTGATTGGGAGCACGAAGCATGACCATGCAGCTGACGGGCGAACTGCTGATCGCGGGCACGGCGAGGCGCGGCGCGGGCGCGCCATTCCAGGCGCTTGACGCCGCGACGAACGAGCCCATCGCACAGCCGGTTTTCCATAGCGCCTTGAGCGCCGATGTCGATACGGCGTGCGAACTCGCGGACGAAGCGTTCGACCTCTATCGCGCGCTGTCCGCCGAAAAGCGCGCGCAATTCCTCGACGATTGCGCGGCGCGCATCGACGCATTGGGCGATCCATTGATCGAGCGCGCGATGGCCGAAAGCGGCCTGCCGCGTGCGCGCCTCGAAGGCGAGCGCGCACGCACCGCGAATCAGCTGCGCATGTTTGCGGCGCTCGTGCGCAGCGGCGACGCACTCGACGCGCGCATTGAGCCCGCATTGCCCGAACGCCAGCCGCCGCGCACCGATCTGCGCTTCTGGCGCATCGGTGTCGGCCCCGTCGCGGTGTTTGGCGCGAGCAATTTCCCGCTGGCGTTTTCGGTGGCGGGCGGCGATACGGCCTCGGCGCTGGCGGCGGGCTGTCCCGTCGTCGTGAAGGCGCATCCGGCGCATCCGGGCACATCCGAACTCGTTGGGCGCGCAATCCAGCAGGCCGTTGCGGCGGCCGGCTTGCCCGCAGGCGTGTTTGCACTTCTGTTCGACGCGGGCCACGAAGTCGGCGGCGCGCTGGTGCAGCATCCGGCGATCCGCGCGGTGGGCTTTACCGGCTCGCGCGCGGGCGGCCTCGCGCTTGTGACGCTCGCGGCGGCGCGTGCCGAACCGATTCCGGTCTACGCCGAAATGAGCAGCGTGAATCCGAACCTGCTGCTGCCGGGCGCGCTCGCCGCGCGCGGCGAAACGTTGGCGCGCGAGTTCGTCGCGTCCGCGACGCTCGGCTGCGGGCAGTTCTGCACGAATCCGGGCTTGATGCTTGGCCTCGCGGGTGCGGAGTTCGACGCCTTCGCCGCCAATGCCGCGCGCGAATTCAGCGCCGCGCCTGCTGGCGTAATGCTCGCGGCAGGCATCCTGCGCGCGTATGAGCACGGCATCGAGCGTCTCATGCAGCATCCGAAAGTGATGACGCTCGCGCGCGGCGCGGCGGCGCCGGGACGTGCCCAGGCGGCGCTCCTGCGCGTAAGCGCGAGCGATCTGCTCGCCGATCTCACACTCGGTGAAGAAGTGTTCGGCCCGAGCAGCGTGCTCGTGGCATGCGCGAACCTGGCCGAGTTGCGCGCGGTACTGCGCAAAATCGAAGGCCAACTGACGATCACGTTGCACATGGAAGCCGCCGACGCCGAACTCGCGCACACGCTCTTGCCGCTCATCGAACGCAAGGCGGGCCGCGTGCTCGCGAACGGCTTTCCGACCGGTGTGGAAGTGTGCGATGCGATGGTCCACGGCGGCCCATTTCCGGCGACCTCGGATGGCCGCAGCACATCGGTGGGCACCGCCGCCATCGAGCGCTTCCTGCGCCACGTGTGCTACCAGAATCTCGCCGACGGCCTGTTGCCCGACGCGCTGCGCGACGCCAATCCACTGAACGTGCGGCGCCGCTTTGCAGGTAAACCGGAAACGCCGCGCGCGTCGTAACGCGGCGCTCCGTCCGGCGCCGCGCGCCGAAGGCGGATTCACACGCGAGTCGTGAAGGCGCGGTCTTCGACGAACGCCATTTTTTGCGGGATTGGAGTGATGACAACGAACCGTACGCCCCGTTATCAGGGCATTTTCCCAGTAGTGCCGACCACCTTCACCGAGACTGGCGAACTGGACCTGGAAAGCCAGAAGCGCGCCGTCGATTTCATGATCGACGCGGGCTCGGACGGCCTGTGCATTCTCGCTAACTTCTCCGAGCAGTTTTCGCTCTCCGACGAAGAACGCGAAATCATCACGCGCACGGTGCTCGAACACGTGGCGGGCCGCGTGCCGGTGATCGTCACGACCACGCATTACGGCACCAACGTGTGCGCGGCGCGCAGCAAACGCGCGCAGGAACAAGGCGCCGCGATGGTCATGATCATGCCGCCGTATCACGGCGCGACCTTCCGGGTGCCCGAGCCGCAGATCTACGCGTTCTACGCGCGTGTGTCCGACGCACTCGACATTCCGATCATGATTCAGGACGCACCCGCGAGCGGCACAGTGTTGTCGGCGGCGTTCCTCGCGCGCATGGCCTCTGAAATAGAGCAGGTCTCGTACTTCAAGATCGAAACACCGGGCGCGGCGAACAAGCTGCGCGAGCTGATCCGCCAGGGCGGCGACGCCGTGGAGGGGCCGTGGGACGGTGAAGAAGGCATCACGCTATTGGCCGATCTGAATGCTGGCGCCACCGGCTCCATGACGGGCGGTGGCTTCCCGGATGGCATTCGCCCGATCATCGAAGCGCATCGCGAAGGCCGTATCGACGACGCGTTCGCGCTCTATCAGAAGTGGCTGCCGCTCATCAATCACGAAAACCGCCAGGCGGGCCTGCTCGCCTGCAAGTCGTTGATGAAGGAAGGCGGCGTGATCGCCTGCGAGCTACCGCGTCACCCGCTGCCGGCAATGCATCCAGAGACGCGCGCCGAGTTGATCGCGATCGCGAGGCGTCTCGATGCGCTGGTGCTGAGATGGACGCAATGAGCCGCGGCTGCCTTTGGCGAGTCGCTCTGGCTAGGCAAACATTGGGCGGAGAAACATCATGAAGTCGACTTTTACGCTGGCCGTGGCCGGCATCGGCAAGATCGCCCGCGACCAGCATCTGCCTGCTATCGCGGCGAACGCGGGCTTCGCGCTGGTCGCGTGCGCGAGCCGCAGCACGCAGGTCGAGCAGGTGCGCAACTATGCTGACATCGATGCGCTGCTCGCCGCCGAGCCTGACCTCGACGCCGTCTCGCTGTGCGCCCCGCCGCAGGTGCGCTACGCGCAGGCCCGCGCGGCGCTCGAGGCGGGCAAGCATGTAATGCTCGAAAAACCCCCCGGGGCGAGCGTGAGCGAGGTCGAGGCCCTGCGCGCATTGGCGCGTGCTCAAGGACGCACGCTCTTTGCCACCTGGCACTCGCGCTATGCAAGCGCCGTGGAGCCGGCGCGCGCCTGGCTTCAGGGACGCACGATCCACTCCGTGCACGTGCGCTGGAAAGAGGACGTGCGCCGCTGGCATCCGGGCCAGCAATGGATCTGGGAGCCAGGCGGCCTTGGCGTGTTCGATCCGGGCATCAACGCGCTGTCCATCGTCACGCACATCCTGCCGCGTGAAATCGTGTTGCGCGGCGCGCAACTGCTCGTGCCGCGCGATGCGTCGACGCCGATCGCGGCCGAACTCGACTGCATCGACACAGACGGCGTACCGGTGCGCGCCGAGTTCGACTGGCGCCACGGTCCCGTCGAACAATGGGAGATCGATGTCGAAACCGCCAACGGGTTGCTCTCGATCACGGAAGGCGGGAAGCGTCTTTCGATCGCGGGCGAACCGGTCGCGCTCGAAGGCGAGCGCGAATATGGAGCGCTCTACGAACGCTTTCACGGACTGATTGCGCACGGCGCTCACGATGTGGACGTGCGCCCGCTGCGCCTCGTTGCCGATGCGTTCCTGCTCGGACGGCATGTCGAAGTCGAGGCGTTCGGTCGCTAAACCTTGGTCTGCAAAACAATCGCCAGAAATCGCCGCAATACCTACGAACGGTTGACCACAACCACACATCTCGGAGACAGAGTATGACCAGCAAGATCCGCCGGCTGACCCTTCGCGCCACCCTCGCAGCGATGTGCATCGCACCGCTCGGCATGAACCTCGCGGCGCGCGCCGATGCGCCGCTCAAGATCGGATTTCTCGTAAAGATGCCGGAACAGGCATGGTTCATCAACGAACAGAAAGCAGCGACCGCACTGGGCCAGAAGGACGGCTTTTCGGTGGTCAATATCGGCACGCCCGACGGCGAAAAAGTGCTGGCCGCGATCGACAACCTCGGCGCGCAAGGCGCCCAGGGCTTCGTGATCTGCGCACCCGACGTGCGGCTCGGACCGGCGATTCAGGCGCGCGCGAAGCGCTACAACATGAAGTTCGTCACCGTCGACGACCAACTGGTCGACTCTACCGGCAAGCCTCTGCCGAACGTACCGCATCTGGGCATGTCCGCGGTCAAGATCGGCAATCAGGTCGGCACCGCGATCTCCGAAGAGATGAAGCGTCGCGGCTGGAAGCCTGAGGAAGTCGGCGCGCTGCGCATCACGAACTACGAACTGCCGACCGCGAAACTGCGCACCGACGGCGCGACGCAATCGCTGCTGGCCGGCGGCTTCAAGAAGGAAAACATCTTCGACGCCCCGCAAAAGACCACGGATGACGAAGGCGGCTTCAACGCGTCATCGCCGGTGCTTGCTCAGCACCCGAACATCAAGAAGTGGGTGATCTTCGCGCTCAACGAGGAAAGCGTGCTGGGCGGCGTTCGCGCGACCGAACAACTGCACATCCCGGCAGCGGACGTGATCGGCGTCGGCATCAACGGTGCGGGCGAAGCGTTTGCCGAGTTCCAGAAGAAGGAACCGACGGGCTTCTACGGCACGATCGCCGTGAGCTCGACGATGCACGGCAAGGAGAGCACGGAGAACCTCGTCGAGTGGATCAAGGACGGCAAGCAGCCGGCCGCCGACACGCAAACCACTGGCAAGCTGATGGTGCGCAGCAACTGGCAGGACGTGCGCAAGGAACTGGGTATCTAAGCACGTCCGTGTGAGCCGACAACGTTCGGCGCGGGCCATGACCGTTACCCGATACCGGTTTCTCAGGCGAGGTATTCGCGGTATGGCCCGCACGCGTGTCCATCTGCAAAAGGCATTCGATGACGGTTTCAGAATACAACCAGGCGCATACGCCCGTTGCGCCGGCGTCCGCCGATACTCGGGCGTATCTGCAGCTCGACGGCATCACGGTACGTTTTCCGGGCGTGTTGGCGCTCGATCAGGTGTCACTCGACGTGCGGCGCGGCGAAGTACACGGGTTGATGGGCGAGAACGGCGCCGGCAAATCGACGCTGCTCAAAGTGTTGTCCGGCGTGAATCAACCGGTGGCGGGCACCTTGTCGCTAGATGGCGTCGAGCAGCAGTTCATCACCACCAAGGCGGCCATCGCGGCTGGCGTCGCGATCATCTATCAGGAACTGCATCTGGTGCCTGAGCTGACGGTCGCGGAAAACCTGATGCTTGGTGCACTGCCCAATCGCTTCGGCGTGGTGGACGAAAAAACGCTGGTTGCACGCGCCATTCGCGAACTCGAACGGCTCGGCGAGAAGATCGATCCCTCGCAACAGGTCAAGCATCTGTCGATCGGGCAGCGGCAGATGATCGAAATCGGCAAGGCCCTGATGCGCGATGCGCGCGTGATTGCGTTCGACGAGCCGACCAGTTCGCTGTCGGCGCGCGAGACCACGCAACTGTTTCGCATCATTCGCGCATTGAAGGCCGAGGGCCGCGCGATCATCTACGTCACGCACCGCATGGATGAAGTCTACGAACTGTGCGACCGCGTGACGGTGTTTCGCGACGGCCGCCACATCGATACGTTCGAAGCGGGTGAAGGACTCGATCGTGACCGTCTGATCAGTAGCATGGTGGGCCGTTCGATTGCGGACGTGTACGGCTATCGCCCGCGTGCAACGGGCGACTTGCAGCTCGAGGTAAAGGAATTGATGGGACCGGGCCTGAGAGAACCCGCGTCATTCGCCGCGCACACCGGCGAGATTGTCGGCTTCTTCGGACTCGTGGGCGCGGGCCGCTCCGAGTTGATGAAGCTGATCTACGGCGCGGTCAAACCGGCGGGCGGCGAGATCATGCTCAAGGGCAAGCGCGTGCGCTTTGCCACGCCGCGCGATGCCGTGCGCGCGGGTGTCGCCTTATGTCCTGAGGACCGCAAGCAGGAAGGTATCGTGTCGATCGCCTCCGTGTCCGACAACCTGAATATCAGTTGCCGTCGTCACTTTAGCCGCTTCAGCGTGCTCAACGGCCGCAAGGAAGCGCAGATCGCCAAAGAGTTCATCGGCAAGCTCGCGATCAAGACGCGCAACGGCGAAACGCCGATCGGCACGCTCTCCGGCGGTAATCAGCAGAAGGTGATCCTGTCGCGCTGGCTTGCTGAAGAGATCGACGTGTTCCTGATGGACGAGCCCACGCGCGGCATCGACGTCGGCGCGCGCAGCGAGATTTACGGTTTGCTGTATGGACTTGCCGAAGCGGGCCGCACGGTGATCGTCGTGTCGAGCGATCTGGCTGAAGTGATCGGCGTAGCGGATCGCGTGATCGTGATGAAGGAAGGCCGCATTGTCGGCGATCTGCCGAAGGCGCAGGCCACGCCCGACGCATTGATCAAGCTCGCTCTGCCGCGCTAACCCGCTACGGTATTTCGCACCGCGTAACTGAACAGGACGTTGGTTTTGTAAAAGGCCTCAAGGAAATAGACAACATGCAAACGCAATCAGGCTCCTCCGATCCGGGCAGCTCGCCGGCCGTCTGCAACGGTATCAGCGCGCGCGCCGCGCGTACCTGGGACGTGATCAACAAGTCCGGGATCGTGATGGTGTTCATCGTCCTGTTCGCCGTTCTGTCGTTCACGGTGCCGGACTTCATCAGCTCGCGCAATATCCAGGGGCTTCTGCTGTCGGTCACGCTGATCGGCTCCATCTCCGTCACGATGATGTTCGTGCTGGCGCTCGGCGAAGTGGATCTGTCGGTCGCGTCGATCGTCGCCTTCGCGGGCGTGGTCGCCTCCACCCTGATCACCGCGACGCATAGCGTGCTGCTCGGCGTTGCCGCCGGCGTGCTGGCGGGCGGTGCGGTCGGGCTCGTGAACGGCGTGCTGGTCGCGCGCTACAAGATCAATTCGCTGATCGTCACACTCGCGATGATGGAGGTAGTACGCGGCCTCGCCTTCATCACGTCGAACGGCGACGCGGTGATGATCTCGGAAGAGCGTTTCTTCGACCTCGGCGGCGGCTCGTTCCTCGGTATCTCGTATCCGATCTGGAGCAACATCGTCGGCTTCGTGCTGTTCGGCTTTCTGCTGAAAAAGACCGTGTTCGGCAAGAACGTGCTGGCCGTCGGTGGCAACAGTGAAGCTGCCCTGCTCGCGGGGCTGCCGGTCACGCGGATCAAGATCGCCGTGTTCGTGCTGCAGGGGCTCGTCACCGGTTTTGCCGGCGTCATGCTCGCCTCGCGGATGAGCCTCGGCGATCCGAAAACCTCGGTCGGTCTCGAACTCGGCGTGATCTCCGCGTGCGTGCTCGGCGGCGTCTCGCTGACGGGGGGCGTTGCAACGATTTCGGGCGTGCTGGTCGGCGTACTGATCATGGGCTCCGTGCAGGACGCAATGAGCCTGCTGAATGTGCCGACGTTTTACCAATACCTGATTCGCGGCGGCATCCTGCTGCTGGCGGTCCTGTTCGATCAGTATCGCCGGAGCAAGCGAACAGTCTGACCAGCGGGCCGGCAGCCAGACACGACGATCTCGCTCACGAAACAGGTGGTCATCCGAATCGTAGTTTCACGCTTGCGCGTGAGCGTTATCACGTGTGACACAGCACTACAAATCAACCAACCAGACGGGAGACACAACATGAGACTTATCAGGAAGTTCGCAGTCGGCACGCTGATCGGCACGACGCTAACGCTGGCAGCAGGCGTCAACGCATCGGCGCAGGAAAAGCAGATCACGCTCGGTTTTTCGCAGGTCGGTGCGGAGAGCGCATGGCGCACGGCCGATACCGTGTCGGTGAAGTCCGCCGCGAAAGATGCGGGCATCAACCTTAAGTTCTCGGATGCGCAGCAGAAGCAGGAGAACCAGATCAGGGCGATCCGCTCGTTCATCGCGCAGAAGGTCAACGTGATCGCGTTCTCGCCGGTTGTCGAGTCTGGCTGGGAGCCGGTGCTGGCCGAGGCGAAGGCCGCGCACATTCCCGTGATTCTGACCGACCGCGCGGTCGACGTGCAGGACACTTCGCTCTACGTGACGGTGATCGGATCCGACTTCATCGAGGAAGGGCGGCGCGCTGGCCGCTGGCTCGAAGAACGTTACAAGAGCGATGCGGGACCCGTCAATATCGTCGAGCTGCAGGGCACCGTCGGCTCTGCGCCGGCCAACGACCGTCACGCGGGCCTGATTGAGGTGATCAAGAACGATCCGAAGTTCAAGATCATCGCGTCGCAGAGCGGCGATTTCACGCTTGCAGGCGGCAAGCAGGTGATGGAAGCGTTCGCCAAGACTTACGGCAAGCAGATCAATGTCGTCTACTCGCACAACGACGACATGACGCTCGGCGCGATCCAGGCCATGGAAGAAGCTGGCATCAAGCCCGGCAAGGACGTGAGCGTCGTCTCCTTTGATGCGACGAAGGGTGGCTTTCAGGCGATGGTTGCGGGCAAGATCAATGTCGACGTCGAATGCAGCCCGTTGCTTGGGCCGCAGTTGATGGCGGCGGTGAAGGACGTCGTCGCGGGCAAGCAGGTGCCGAAGCGCATCGTCACAAACGAGACCGTTTTTCCGATGAACGTTGCGGCGCAGATCCTGCCGACCCGCAAGTATTGACCCAGGCCGTCATCGGTACTACGTGCTCCACGGCCCGGCGCGCATCGCCCGGGCCGTGTGTGGCTGTGTCTTCGACCACTTTGACGGGGCGGATTCCTGTTCCGTTCACCTATGATCCACGCACCCATTCTTGAGATTATCGGCATCGACAAGACGTTTCCAGGCGTCAAGGCACTGCAGCAGGTGAATTTTCGCCTCTTTCCCGGCGAGATTCATACCCTGATGGGCCAGAACGGCGCGGGGAAGTCAACGCTGATCAACGTGCTGACCGGCGTGTTCGGGCACGATTCCGGCGAGATCCGGCTTGGTGGCGAGACCGTGCGCTTCGCAGCCCCGCTGGAGGCTGAAGCCGCGGGTATCCAGACGCTCTACCAGGAAGTGAACCTGTGTCCTAACCTGTCCGTCGCGGAGAATATTTTCGCCGGCCGGCAGCCGAAGAAGCGTGGAGCGATCGACTGGAAGGCAATCAACGTGCGCGCCCGTGAAGCGCTCGCGGACCTGGACCTTTTCCTTGATGTCACGCGTTCGCTTGACTCCTATCCGATTGCGGTTCAGCAGATGGTCGCGATCGCGCGGGCGGTGTCGGTCGATGCACGCGTGCTGATTCTCGACGAACCAACCTCGAGCCTCGACGACGGCGAGGTTGCGCGCCTCTTCGCCGTGTTGCGGCAACTGAAGGCGTCGGGCATGGCGATCCTGTTCGTGACGCATTTTCTTGAGCAAACCTATGCGGTGTCCGATCGCATCACGGTGATGCGCAACGGCGAGCGCGAAGGTGAATATCTCGCGAAGGACCTACCCGTCGAGTTGCTCGTAGCAAAGATGACGGGTCATGAGCGTATGAAAGAACGGCTGAAGAATGGCGCATCGGACGTCGCGCGCGAGGAAAATCGCGCGGCGCCATTCCTGTCGATGCAGGGCGTGGGCCGGCGCGGTCTGATGAACCCGGTCGATCTCGATGTGCGTCCGGGCCAGATTCTCGGGCTTGCGGGGCTGCTCGGCTCGGGCCGCACCGAGACGGCGCGACTGGTGTTCGGTGCGGAGCGCGCGGACGCCGGCACGATGCTGGTCGACGGACAGCGCGTGAAGCTTGCTTCGCCACGCGACGCCGTGCGGCACGGCATTGCGTATTGTCCCGAAGATCGCAAGAACGAGGGCATCGTTGCTGCGCTCTCGATACGCGAGAACATCATTCTCGCGCTGCAGGCGCGGCGCGGCTGGTGGCGCATGCTGAGCCGGGCGCGGCAACGCGAGATTGCGAACGACTACATCGAGCGCCTCGGCATCAAGGCGCGCGACGCCGAGCAGCCGATCGGCCTGCTTTCAGGCGGCAATCAGCAGAAGGTGCTGCTCGCGCGCTGGCTGGCGACCGAGCCGAAGCTGTTGATTCTCGATGAACCGACGCGAGGCATCGACGTAGCCGCGAAGTTCGACATCATGGATCGCGTGCTTTCGCTGTGCGCGAAGGGGCTTGCCATCCTGTTCATCTCTTCGGAGATGAGCGAAGTGGTGCGTGTGAGCCACCGGGTCGCCGTGCTGCGCGATCGGCGCAAGGTTGCGGAGGTCTCGGGCGAAAAACTGTCGGAAGATCAGGTGTATCGACTCATCGCCGGAGGCCAGTCATGAAACGGATTCAGGCATTGCTTCGTCACCCGTTGATCTGGCCGGCGCTCACGCTCGTGCTGCTATTCGCGCTCGACCTCGCGCATCGGGCCAGCTTCCTGTCGATCACGGTTCTCGACGGCCACCTGTTCGGCGCACCGATCGACATCCTGAATCGGGCGGCGCCGCTCGTGATCGTATCGCTCGGCATGACACTTGTGATCGCGACGCGCGGCATCGACATCTCGGTCGGCGCGACCGTTGCAATTGCTGGCGCGGCGGCTTCCATCGTCCTGGAAGCGAACCCGTCCCACGTTGGCGAGGCGCTGCTCGTGGCTGCCGGGGTCGGGCTGCTGGCGGGTATGTGGAATGGATTGCTGGTTGCGTTCGTCGGCATGCAGCCGATCATCGCGACGCTGATCCTGATGGTTGCCGGGCGCGGCATTGCACAGTTGCTGACGGGTGGCCAGATTATCCCGATCGACGCGCCGGGCTACCTGAAGCTTGGCGACGGCTATCTCGCGATGGTGCCGTGCTCGGTGTGGATCGCGATCGCCGTGACGGCAGCGACGGCGCTGCTCGTGAACCGCACCGCGCTTGGACTCTTCATCCGCTCCATTGGCGTGAATCCGGTTGCGACCCGGTTGGTCGGCTTGCGCTCCGGCACGATCGTGTTCAGCGTCTACGCGTTCTGCGGGCTGATGGGCGCGATTGCCGGGATCATCGCGAGCTCAAACGTGCGCAGCGCCGACGGTAACAATGCGGGACTGCTGCTCGAACTCGACGCGATTCTCGCGGTGACCCTCGGTGGCACCTCACTGCTAGGCGGCCGCTTCAGCCTGGCGGGCACGGTGCTCGGCGCGCTGATCATCCAGACGCTGACCTATACGACGTACTCGATCGGCGTGCCGCCGGAGGCGACGCTTGTCGTGAAGGCCGTCGTCGTCGTCGTGGTCAGCGTGATTCAGTCCGAGGCGGCTCGCGCGTTGCTCGTCAGGCAGCTAATGCGATTTTTCTCTTCCGCGCGGTCCCGCGCATCCACCGGGATGACAAACCCATGAGCAAGCTGATTGGTCGGTTGGCCGACCCCCGCACGTTGCCGATCGTCGTGACAATCGTGCTGTTTGCTGCGCTGTTCGGCTTCGGTTCGGTGACGTACACGGGCTTCTTCTCGATGCAGGTGCTGACCGGTCTGTTCGTCGACAACGCGTTCCTGTTGATCGTTGCCATCGGCATGACGTTTGTGATCGTGTCTGGCGGTATCGACCTGTCGGTTGGAGCGGTGGTCGCGCTGACGACGATCCTCTGTGCGGTCGGCGCGGAATGGCTGCATTGGCCCATTTGGGTAATCGTGCCGCTCGTACTGGTGTTCGGTGCGCTCTATGGAGCAGCGATGGGCGCGCTGATCCACTTCTTCCGCCTGCAGCCATTCATCGTGACGCTTGCCGGCATGTTCCTCGCGCGCGGCGCATGCTTCCTGATCACGACGCAATCGATCACGATTAACGAACCGACGTTCCATGCGATTGCAGGCCTGAGCGTGCCAATCGGCGGCGGCTCGCTCAACGCGGGTGCACTGATAGCGCTCGCGACGCTTGCCGCCGCAATCTATGTTGCGCACTTCACGCGCTTCGGGCGCAATGTATATGCGGTCGGGGGCAGTGAGCGCTCGGCGCTGCTGATGGGGCTGCCGGTCGCGCGTACGAAGGTCGCCGTGTACGCCCTGAGCGGCCTGTGCTCGGCGCTTGCCGGGGTCGTGTTCACGTTGTACGTGCTGTCCGGCTATGGGCTGCAGGCGCAGGGGATGGAACTGGACGCGATCGCCGCGACTGTGATTGGCGGCACGTTGCTGACCGGCGGTGTCGGCTATGTGATCGGCTCGTTGTTCGGTGTCGGCATACTCGGCACGATCCAGACGTTGATCACGTTCGATGGCACGCTGAGTTCATGGTGGACGCGCATCGTAATCGGCGCGCTGCTGTGTGTGTTCTGCCTGCTGCAGCGGATTATCGAGCGGCACGCTGGGCGTCGACGCTCAGGTGGTACAGGGCTCGACGCGAAGCAGGGAGTGCCTCCTGGCGAACGGCAACCGCCAGCGGGTGTTGGCGATGGGGCCGATCTCGTGACGATGAGGTGAGCGGCTTGACCCCGCAGCGGGTGAGCCGGTGGTGTGAGACAACAACCGGGTACTGATCAGATTGCGGTCTCGATGGAAGTTACGCGATCACAAGCGCATAACCAGCGAACTGAAGGTCGTCCGGATGCAGGATGAAACGGATAACTGACAGGCGTTTTGTCTGAAGGGAGTGCGGCATGCACATGGTAGATCCCCGCGAGGTCGATTCGGCTACTTCAGCCGTTATGGACATCGCACGGAGGGGCGACAGCAGATCAAACGGGGCTGTGAATGCCGGCGACTGTGTGACGCTTGCTAACGCCTATCTGAAGCTTGACGTTGTATCGGGCGTGCTTGGCGGCGTTACCCGGTTTGACTGGAATGATCGTGGTATGTGGGCGCCTGTGTTTCTCGCGCCTTCGGCGGTTACGTCGGGTGTGGATACCAGGCAACTCGCATGTCATCCTGTATTTTCGACTCCCTTTTGTTTGGGGCGAGGGCAGTCGTGTCTTACGGGATGTCCGTCGGGACCACTGTGCGATTGCGCCGAAGATCGGGTTCCGGTCGGTGATGGTCGTGTTCCGCAAGATTGGGAAATTGAATCGGCCGACGCAAGGTGCGTGCGACTAAGAACCGTAGGCACCTTGCGGAAACCGTATCACGCCATTCAGACGTATCAGATCGACGGACCGACGCTGACGGTGACGATCGAGATCGAAAACAGGGGGCGTAGAACATCACCGTTCGGAATCGGCATTCGTCCATTTCTGGTACGCGATGCCGATACCGGACTGTGCGCGCCGGCCAGTGGCCTGTGGCTCACCAAGGATGATTGGGATGCGCCGCGGCACGTTCCAACCCCACCCGCCTGGCAATTCGGTGTGACCTATCCGTTGCCACGGTCGCTGGTCGATCATGTGTTTACTGGCTGGGGCGGCCGTGCGTTCGTGGAGTGGCCCACGCGCCAGTTCGCACTGACGATTTCCGCGAACGCTGCCAACTACGCGCTCCATATACCACGTCAAGGGCGCTTCTTCTGCTTCCAGCCGGGTGATGGCCGACCTGGTGCGGTGTCTCTTTCAGGGCGGCGGGAGGCAAATGGCCTGACGATGCTCGCTGCCGGCGAACGACTGTCTCGTCGCTTCAGTTTCACTGCCGAACGTCTGGGATCGCTGACAAAAACTGTAGGGCAGTGATTGGACGCCTCGTTGGGCGAGATTGAATACCTGGCACTCACGGACCGTGCAACGCCGGTTAACCTGACGAGTCATTCGTACTTCAATCTCGCGGCCCGGCCAGGTTGCGACATCCGCGTACACCGGGTGAAGATACAGTCGGACGCTTATGTTGAGGTCGACGCAGCGCTTATCCCTCGCCAGTGCGCACCCGTGTACGGCGGGCCGTTCGATTTCCGGCACGAAGCTTCCATGGGTTCGAGGTTCGATGTTTCCCATCCCCAACTGAATCATTGCTGGCACAGCCATCGTGCCGAGCGAATCTTCGACGCCGTCATAGATCGCACAGATCGCTTCGACGGCATTGCCCCGCGCAGCATCAATCGTATGAGTCGCCCCGAACTCCCTCGCTAGCGTGAGCCGATTGGCACGGATATCCACTGCGATGGTGATCGTGCAAGCTCGCATTGACAACGCGCTTCAGCGTTTTCCCCTATCAGTCCCCGCTTGCATTCGCCGATAAACAACTTATTATCAATAACCAATATGAGACATAACTAAAATTTCAACTGACAGGAGACGCTTTCATGAGTACTACCTCCAGACACGACGTAGCGTACGAGCGTAAGACACTCGTCCTGCTGGGCCTTGGGTTCGGCCTCGTTGGACTCGACCGATGGATCGTCGCGCCGTTGTTTCCTCACATGATGCACGACCTCGGGCTCAATTTTCAGCAACTCGGCAGTCTGATCGGCATTCTGAGCGTGACATGGGGCGTTTGGGCTATCGCGATGGGGCCCGTATCCGACCGTATTGGCCGGAAGAAAATTCTCGTGGTCACGATGGTCGCCTTCTCCCTTTTGTCCAGCCTGTCGGGGCTGGCCACCAGTTTCGCCAGTCTGATGCTGATCCGCGCGGTAATGGGTATTGCGGAAGGTGCGTTTACGCCGGCGAGCGTTGCCGCCACCGGCGAGGCCTCATTACCGTCGCGGCGCGGCTTCAACCAGGGCTTACAACTCAGCATGTTCTCTTTGCTCGGTCTCGGTTTCGCCCCGATTCTCGTCACGCAGTTGCTGCGCGTCGTGCCTTCGTGGCACTGGGTATTCATGATTTCGGCTGTGCCGGGGCTGATCGTGGCGGTATTGATCGCACGGTTGCTGCGCGACCAGCCGCGTAGCGTTCGGGTCACTGCTACGTCCGGCGAGGTGCGTCCGCGCTGGACGAAGCTCTTCGCCAGCCGCAACGTATGGTTGGCGATGGCGGCGATCCTGTGCGCGATGGCCGGCATTTTCGTTGTCAGCGCGATGGTGCCCACGTACCTCGTCGAAGTGCTGCATCTGGACACGCAGCGCATGGGTTTCGTCGTTTCGGCTATCGGCTTCGGCGGCTTCATCGGCTCGTTCGGCGTGGCCGGTGTGTCCGATTACATCGGACGCCGTAACGCCGCAGTCATCGCCTTCGCGGCGGCCGCCGTTCTGCTGTATGTCTTCTCACAGACCGGCCCGAATCCGCCACTTCTGTTTGCGCTGCTGTTCGGCATTTCGGTGTTCGCGCTCGGATTGCTCGGGCTCCTGAGCGGACCGATCGCCACGGAGGCCGCACCGCTTGGGCTAGTTGCCTCTTCAGTCGGCTTTGTCTCCGGTGCCGGAGAGATCTTTGGCGGCGGTCTCGCGCCTGTAATCGCGGGTTTCATCGCTCAGCACTTTGGTCTGGCATTTACGCTGGATTTCGCGCTAGGCGGTCTGATCGCCGGCGCCGCCGTTTCGCTGTTCCTCGCCGAGACGGCGCCACGCAAGCTGGAACGCACGGCTGCCGCGCTTGGTGCGTCGGGCGATCCCGTGTGACGCCCTAGCGCGCTTGTCGCGGGCCGCGCCGGGCTCGTCAGGGCATGACGCCGGCGCATCTATACGAACTCAACCTCCCGGATTCAGATCGGCCACCAGGCTGTGGATCGGCTCGTCCGTATCCGCCGCAGCGAATCCGGGACGCGTGACAGAAGTAGCAATAAACCAACTGACGACGAAAAGTCGCAACTTTGATATCCGGTAAGGAGACAGTCAATGAAGACGAAAGCGGTTTGTACGGCAGCCGGCATGCTGTTCGCGTGTCACGCGTTCGCCCAGAGCAGTGTGACGATCAGCGGCTTGATCGACGGCGGCGTATCTTATGTCAGCAACGAAGGCGGCGGTCACACGCTGAAGTTCGATGATGGGATCGCGGTGCCGAATCTCCTGAAGTTCACCGGCAAGGAGGATCTCGGGGGCGGCACGCGAGCAGTTTTCGAATTGACAAATCAGTTCCAACTTGGCAACGGCTCTTTCATGCCTGGACAAAGCCTGTTCAGCCGGACGGCGTACGTGGGTCTCGATGACGAACGTTTTGGGCGTCTTACGCTGGGCAATCAGTATGACTTCATGGTCGACTCGCTGTTCTTCGGCTACAACGACGCGGCGCTTTACGCAGCGGGTGTCTACGACTTCCGGAACGGGCCGTTCGCCAAGCTTGCGTTACCCAACAATCCGACCGGCGCGTTCGACTGGGATCGAATGGCCGGCGAGCGGATCACCAATTCGGTCAAATATCAGAGCGCAAATTTCGGTGGATTCTCGGCAGGCGCCATGTATGGCTTCGGCGGCGTGCCTGGATCGATCGGCTCGGGCAACGCGTCGAGCTTTGGGCTCAATTATGTGAACGGCGCATTTGGCGCGAATGCCGCGTACACGCTCGTAAAAACGGCGACGGCCGGTGGTCAGGACAGCGTACGTAACTGGGGTGTCGGTACCCACTATCACCTGGGCGCTGTCACGCTAACGGGGCTGTTCACAACCGTGCACAACAACCTGAACGGCGCCGGCATATGGCAAATCGAAGCGGGCAGC
This sequence comes from Paraburkholderia fungorum, assembly GCF_046026025.1. GTDB lineage: Bacteria > Pseudomonadota > Gammaproteobacteria > Burkholderiales > Burkholderiaceae > Paraburkholderia > Paraburkholderia fungorum_E. The sequence continues at coordinate 57,595 of NZ_JAQQFL010000045.1, forward strand.
GTGTGGCAGATCGGCAATCTGTGGAGTCTGAGCGGCGCGTATTCGTATATGAAGGGGAACACGGTGGTCGACGACAATCACGCGCACCAGTTGACGGCGATGTTGCAATACACGCTGTCCAAACGCACCAGTGTTTATGTCACAACCGTTTATCAACGTGCGAATCAAGGGGCTAACGCGCTGATCAATGACGTGATGGTGGCGTCGAGTTCGGCGTCGCAGTTCATCGGCCGTATCGGCATGCAGACGCACTTCTGAGCGGCGTTCAGCCTGTTCGCCCGCTTCGGATCGTTCGTGCTGGATCGTCGCGGCTATTTCCGCGCCTTCGGTGCGGACGGGCAAGGCCGATAAACGCCGGTTTGACACCGGCGCAGACGGGCAGCGTGGTGCCGGTTCATTCGACAAAGATCTTTCGCAATAGCACTTTCAACTGCTCGCGTTCAGTTGCGGAAAGCCTGTCTACCGCAGCGCTGTCTGCTTCTGCCGCCGCTTTCAGGGCGCGGCCATAGAGCCGCGTGCCTTGAGTCGTCAGTTCGACGAGCTGCGCGCGCTTGTCGTCGGGGTTGCGTTGGCGGGTGAGCAGGCTGCGTGCTTCGAGCCGGTCAAGCAGTGGCGCGAGATTGGGCGGCGCCACCACGAGCGCTTCGGCCAGCGCCTTCTGATTGATTCCGGGATTGTCTTTCACGACGGATAGCACGCTGAATTCCGCTTGCCGCAGGTCGTGCTTTTCCATTCGTTCGTCGAACAGCGACTGGATGACCAGATACGCCCGGCGCAGGTTGTAACCCACGAGACCGAGCAGTTCGGACTGGTCGGTCTGGTCGGCGATAGCGTTGTCTGGAGCGGGTTTTGAGGCCATGGGGGTAGACGTTTTCGCGCAAGAGAGGGCGCGCCGATCATAACACGCGGACCCCATCGGAATAGGCTCGCAAGCGGACAACGAACGCGCTCAGGCTTGCCACCTTATTAGTTATGTTGTATAACTAAATTCATGTTCCAACACCGACGCTTAACAACCATGCATATGACGCAACCTGACTATCGGTATCTGAATGTCCAGCTCGAAGAATCGATCGCGCTGGTCTGTCTCAATCGTCCGGCCAAGCGTAACGCGATTAGCGATGCGCTGGTGGCGGAATTGCGCCATGCGTTCGAAACGATGCCGGCAACCGTTCGGGCGATTGTCCTGCACGCCGAGGGCGAACACTTCTGCGCGGGGCTCGATCTGGCGGAGATGCGCGAGCGCGCCACGGTGGAGGCGATGCATCATTCGCGCATGTGGCATGCCGCGTTCGAGCAGATCCAGTTCGGCCGCGCCCCGGTTATCGCCGTGTTGAAGGGCGCAACCATTGGCGGCGGCCTCGAACTCGCGTCCGCATGTCACGTGCGTGTTGCCGAGGAGTCGGCGTTTTACGCGTTGCCGGAAGGCAGCCGCGGGCTTTTCGTGGGCGGTGGCGCCTCGGTGCGGGTGCCGCGTCTGATCGGCGTCGCGCGAATGGCGGACATGATGCTGACCGGCCGGGTTTATACCGCTAAAGAAGGGTACGACGCCGGGATCGCCCAGTATCTGGTGAAGAACGGCGAAGGGCTCGCCAAGGCACGGGAACTTGCCGCGCGGATCGCGCAGAACTCGCCAACCACCAACTACGCCGTGACCCAGGTGCTGCCGCGAATCGCCGATCAGTCGATTCAGGACGGTCTGCTGACCGAGTCGCTGATGGCGGCGATCGCGCTGAGCGACCCGCAAACGCAGGAGCGGCTCGCGGCGTTCCTCGAACATAAGGTCGGCCGCGTGCGCCCCGCATAAATCCGCGCTCGCTCATCGCGCAACAAGATGGCCGCACACGGCCACTGCAAACAGGATGATGGACGGAGACAATTGATGCCAGCACATACCTATCGACGCGTAAGTTTCGGCGTCGGTCCCCTGGAAGTGACTGAAGCCGCCAACGGCGTGCTTCGCGTTCGCTCGACCACGCCGCTGGGCCCGTACCCCGAGCGCGTGATCGACCGGCTGTTCGAGCATGCCGCCGCGGCCCCGGAGCGCACCCTCGTGGCGCGTCGCGGCCCCGACGGGCAGTGGCAGCACATCAGCTACGCGCAAGCGGCCGCTGCGGCGCGCAGTATCGGCGAGGTGCTGCTCGCGCGTGGCCTGTCGGCCGAACGCCCAGTCGCGATTCTGTCCGGCAACTCGCTGCAACACGCGCTGGTTGCGCTCGGCTGCATGTGTGCCGGGGTTCCGTATGCGCCGGTATCGCCCGCGTATTCATTGCTGGACCGGAGCTACGGGAAGCTGCGCCACATTCTGTCGATGCTGACGCCGGGCCTCGTCTTTGCCGATGACGGTGAACGCTTTGCCGCAGCCCTGTGCGAAGCGGTGCCGGCTGACGTCGAGGTCGTCGTCGGCGAGACACCGCCGGCCGCACGCGCGAGTACTTCGTTCGACGAACTGGTCGCCACCGTGCCGACAGACGCCGTCGACCGGGCGCGGGCCGCGACCGGCCCCGACACGATCGTCAAGTTCCTGTGTACCTCGGGCTCGACGAAGATGCCGAAGGCGGTGATCAACACGAACCGGATGTGGTCCAGCAACCTCGTGATGGAAACCGCGGCATGGCCGTTTCTGGCCGAAGAGCCGCCGGTTTTTATCGACTGGCTACCCTGGCATCACACGTTTGGCGGCAACCAGAACTTCGGACTGACGCTGTTCCACGGCGGTTCGCTCTACATTGACGACGGCAAGCCGACAACGGACGGCATGGCGACAACGCTCGCCAACCTGCGCGAGATTTCGCCGACCGTGTATTTCAACGTGCCCAAAGGGTGGGAAGAAATTGCGCGCGCCCTTGAGCAGGATGCCAGGCTGCGCGCGACTTTCTACCACCGGCTGCGCATGCAGTTCTATGCCGGCGCCGCACTCGAACAACCCGTCTGGGACCGGCTCCATAGAAGCGCTGTCGCGCATTGCGGCGAACGGATCGTGATGAATACCGGACTGGGCATGACGGAGACTGCACCCTCCGCGCTGATGATCGTCGAGACCGAAGTGGTGGCGGGCCAGATCGGCGTACCGCTGCCGGGGATGGAACTGAAACTCGTGCCAGTCGGCGACGGCCAGAGCCGCAAGCTCGAGGTGCGCTATCGCGGCCCAAACGTGACGTCCGGATACTGGCGTGCGCCGGAACAGAGCGCCGAAGCGTTCGACGAAGAAGGCTTCTTCTGTTCAGGCGACGCAGTACGCTGGCTCGACCCTGCCGACCCCGACCGCGGCTTCGTTTTCGATGGCCGGGTCGCCGAAGACTTCAAGCTGAATACCGGCACCTGGGTGAGCGTGGGTCCGCTGCGGCAACGCGTGATTGCGGCCGGGAGTCCCTATGTCGGCGACGTTGTTGTTACCGGACACGATCGCCACGAGATCGGCGTCCTGATCGTGCCGAATCTTGCCGCATGCCGTCAACTGGCAGGGGCATTTGCGGACGTGCCGGCGGCGCAGATCTACGCGCATCCGGATGTCGTCAAGATGTTCCACGCGTTGGCGGACGAGTTGTACGCCGAGGGCACGGGCAGTGCGAGCCGGGTCGCGCGTGTTGCGCTGCTCGATCCGCCGCCGTCCCTCGCAACCGGTGAAGTCACCGATAAAGGCTCGATCAACCAGCGTGTCGTGCTCGCGCAGCGCGCCGCCACCGTCGACGCGCTATACCGCGGTGACGCCACACTGATTGTCTGGGTGCCGCGCTCGATCGCGGCCGCCGAAAAGAGTCTTTGATAGAGGAGTGCCTGATGGATATCGATAACCTGATTGCAATCGACACGCACGTTCATGCCGAAGTGTCGTGCTGCCAGCCGCCGGACCTGTTCGGCAAGGAGTTCGACGAGGCGGCGGACAAATACTTTGGCACCGTGTTGCGCCAGGGGCGCCGTCCGACGATTCCCGAAACGATCGATTACTACCGGGAACGCAAGATCGGCTTCGTCATGTTCACGGTCGACGCCGAAAGTCAGATGGGTCGTCGCCGGATTCCGAATGAAGAGATCGCCGAGTTTGCTGCCAACAACCGGGACATCATGATCGCGTTTGCGAGCATCGATCCGCACAAGGGAAAAATGGGGGCGCGCGAGGCACGGCGGCTGATCGAGGAATGCGGCGTGCGCGGCTTCAAGTTTCATCCGACCGTGCAAGGCTTCTATGCCAACGACCGGATGGCGTATCCGCTGTACGAGGTGATTGCTGAATATGGGCTGCCGGCGATTTTCCACAGCGGCCATTCCGGCATCGGCAGCGGCATGCCCGGCGGCGGCGGACTGCGGCTCAAATACTCGGAGCCGATTCACCTTGACGACGTCGCGGCCGACTTCCCCGACATGAAGGTCGTGATCGCGCATCCGTCGTGGCCCTGGCAGGACGAAGCGTTATCGATCTGCCTGCACAAGCCGAATGTCTACATCGATCTGTCCGGCTGGTCGCCGAAGTATTTCCCGCCGCAACTGGTGCAGTACGCGAATTCGCTGTTGAAGGAACGCATGCTGTTCGCTTCCGATTTCCCGCTGATTCACCCGGACCGTTGGCTCGACGATTTCCAGAAAGCCGGCTTCAAACCGGAAGTGCATCAGCTGCTGCTGAAGGACAACGCGGTGCGCCTGCTCGGACTGGGCGCGAAGTCTGAACCTGCGCAGATTGGTTGACTTTTTTAAAGGAACTCAAGACATGCAAGCAGAAGGACAGGCGGCGCTCGTCACCGGTGCCGCATCGGGGCTCGGCGCGCAAACTGCGCGCGCATTGGTTGCAGCCGGCGCGCGGGTCACGCTGCTGGACGTGAACGAAGCAGCGGCGCATGCGCTGGCTGAAGAACTCGGCCATGAGAATGCGTTCGCCCAGCGTTGCGACATCACGGACGCGGCTTCGGTCGAAGCGGCCCTCGACGCCGGTGCGCGCGTGCACGGTGTGGCGCGGATTCTGATCAACTGCGCCGGGATCGGCGGCGCGAAGCGGCTCGTTGGACGTGACGGTGCGCCGATGCCGCAGGAGGACTTCGCGCGGGTCATCAACGTGAATCTGCTTGGCACGTTCAATGTGGTCCGCCTTGCAGCGGCGCGCATGACGAGCGCCGAGCCCCTGGCGGACGGCGAACGCGGCGTCATCGTTTGCACGGCTTCGGTCGCCGCGTACGACGGGCAAGTGGGGCAGGCCGCTTACGCGGCGTCCAAAGGCGGCCTTGTCTCGCTCACGTTGCCGCTTGCGCGCGATCTCGCCCAGTACGGCGTACGTGTGATGACGATCGCCCCGGGACTCTTCCTCACGCCGTTGCTCCATGCGCTGCCTGAAGAGGTGCAACAGTCGCTCGCCGCTTCGATTCCGTTTCCGAAACGGCTTGGCAAACCTGAGGAGTTCGCCGAGCTGGCACTGCATATCGTGGGCAACGTCGCGTTGAACGGCGAAGTGATCCGGCTCGACGGCGCGTTGCGGATGGCGCCGCGGTAACGAGTCCGCTGGCACGACCAATGGACTTCGCATGCGAGCGCCGGGTTGGTGACCGGCGCTCGCACTTGTTTGCTGCGTGGACTTACATTCGAACGATTGGCTTGATCGTGCGTCCTTCGAGTGAATCGGCGATTGCCGTATTGATCTCGCCGAGCGAATAGAACTTCACCATCCGGTCAAACGGAAAGCGCCCCTGGCGGTGCAGTTCGATCAGCGTCGGGATGAAGGTATCCGGATTCGATTCACCTACGACGATTCCCATCAACCGGCGTCCGCCACTCATGAAATGCACCTCGTCGAGCACGATCTCGGTGCCCGGCGCCGACGCGCCGAGCACGCCGCAAGTACCCCGCGGGGCCAGACTGTCGGCGGCCTGGCGGATTACTTTCGCGACCCCGGTCGTGTCGAGCGCATAGTCGATTCCGTAGCCTGTCAACGCAACGAGCGACGCGACCACGTCGTCGCGCGACGGGTTCAGCGTATGCGTCGCGCCCACACTGCGCGCGAAGTCGAGCCGCGCGTCGTGCAGATCGATCGCCACGATCGTCGTCGCGCCGGCGACGCGCGCGGCCATCACCGCTGAAAGGCCGACCGAGCCGGCGCCGAACACCGCGAATGAAGCGCCGGCCGGCACGCGCAGTGCGTTCATGACAGCGCCGGCGCCGGTCTGCACACCGCATGCGAGCGGGCCGAGCAGTTCGAGCGGCGCATCGGCGGGCACCTTCACGACGTTGCGTTCGTGACATAACGCGTGCGTTGCAAACGACGATTGACCGAAGAAATTGCCGTGAATCCGCTCGCCTTCTTTCGACAGCGCGCTACTGCCGTCCGCACGCGTGCCGAAGAAGTTGCGTGGAAAAAAGGCGTGGCAATAGCTCTGGGCATGCGCCGCGCAGGAGGGACACTGTCCGCACGAGTCGTAGGTCATGACGACGGCGTCGCCTGGCGCAACCTTGGTCACGTTGCGTCCCACACGCTCGACGATGCCCGCGCCCTCGTGGCCGAGCACCACCGGATGCGGCGTCGGCAACAGGCCGTCGCGCACCACGACGTCGGTGTGGCAGACGCCGGTTGCCACGACGCGTACGAGAATTTCGTCGTCGCGCGGGTCTTCTAGCTCGAGTGTTTCCAGTGTGAGCGGTCCGCCTTTGTCTCGCACCACGGCAGCCTGGATTTTCATCGTTCGTCTCCTTGTTGTTGTCGATCGTTAAAACGTTAGAACGGCGTCGGGTGAGCCGCTTGCTTCACTGTCACCCATTGCCATTGCGTGTACTCGTCCAGGTCGGATGGGCCGCCCACGTTGCTGCCGTTGCCCGACTGACCGCGTCCACCGAACGGGTTCACGCATTCGTCCGCAACGGTCTGATCGTTGATGTGCAGAAGGCCGCACTTCAGGCGCTCGCCGATCGCCGTTGCGCGACCCACCGAGGCGCCGATCACCGCGCAAGACAGGCCGTATTCGGTGCGATTCGCGAGGGCGACCGCTTCGTCATCCGTATCGAACGGCGTGATGGCCGCAACGGGCCCGAAAATCTCCTCGTCGAATGCGCGCATGCCCGGCTGAACGTTCGAGAGTACCGTGGGTTTGTAGAAAAGCTGTTCATAGGCGCCGCCCGCTTCGAGCACCGCGCCCGCCTCAACCGAGGCGCGCACGATCGAGTCGACGTGCTGCAATTGCCGCGCGTTGATGAGCGGCCCCAGGGCGACTGTGCCGCTCGCAGGATTGCCGACCCGCAAATGCCTGGCCTTCTCGATGAGCCGCCGCGTCAGCTCCGCGACGATGTTGCGGTGCGCGAGGATGCGTCCGGTCGCCATGCAGATTTGGCCTTGATGGAAAAACGCGCCGAACGCGGCATTGCTCGCCGCGATGTCGAGGTCTGCGTCGTCGAGCACGATCAGCGTGTTTTTGCCACCGAGTTCGAGCGAGACCTTCTTCAGATGGCGTCCCGCCAGCTCACCGACCTTGCGCCCCGCAGCGGTTGAACCGGTGAACGCGATCATCCCGACCTCATGTGCTTCGACGACCGCCGCGCCGGCGTCTGCGTCGCCGGGCAGCACCTGCAGCAGGCCCGGTGGCAGGCCGGCTTCCTCGAATGCGCGAGCGATCAGGAAACCTCCGGAGATGGGTGTTTGCGGATCGGGCTTCAGCACGACGGCGTTGCCGGTCGCGAGTGCGGGTGCAACGGAGCGCATCGACAGGATCAACGGAAAATTGAATGGCGAGATCACGCCGACGACACCGTGCGGGACGCGCCGCGCGTAGCTGAGACGGCCCGCCGTTGTCGGCAGCACGAGCCCCTGCGGTTGCAGCGGCAAACTGGCTGCGATGTGGAGGAGTGTCGCGGCTTCGGCCACTTCGTGCTGTGCCTTCGCGAGAATCCCGCCAGTTTCGCGGGCGATGTAGTGGGCGAGCGCGGCGGCGTCGCGTTCGAAGGCGGCGGCGGCGCGGCGAAATACGGCTGCCCGCTCGCGCGGCGCGAGCGCCGCCCATGCCGGTTGCGCTGCGGCGGCGTGGGGGGGGGGGGGGGGGGGGGGGGGGGGGG
>NZ_JAQQFL010000046.1:0-61986 GCF_046026025.1 Paraburkholderia fungorum
GCTCTTTTTCGCTTTGTCAACAACATTTTTCCGCTTTCGCTTAAAACCTTGTTGACGCCACAGCCGCTGGTTTCCGCCGCGGCCCTCGTTCGCAAACGAGGAGGCGAACTTGGGGCATGTGACAAGGCTTTGGCGAAAATCTTTTTTTGGCGACTTACTTCCGAGTTGAATTCACTAAAGCGGCGATCGGAACCGCTTCAGCCATCGCGGTGTATCCAGCATCGCTGGGATGGATATGGTCGCCGCTGTCAAAGGCGCGTTGCAGGCGATCTGGTTGTGCCGACTCGCGTAGTGCAGCGTCGAAATCTACAACGCCATCGAAGGCGCGACTGGTTCGAATCCACTGATTGACCGCAAGCCGGATCGCCTCCCGCTGCGCCGGCAGCGAAGCCGGCGTCAACGTTGCGCCGAACACCTTCACGCCACGGTGCCGTGCGGCCGCAACCACCCGCTGGTAACCGGCAATCAGATCGGCGGCTGTCACCGCGGTATGTGGCGCGTCGCAGTCGAGCCCGCTACGCGGCGGCATCTCAGCAAAATTGATGTCGTTGATTCCGATCAGCAGAATCGCCGTCTTGACGCCCGGGCGCTCCAGCACGTCCCGCTCGAACCGCTGGACGAGCGCGTCGCCATAGCAAGGAGAATCGCTCAATAAGCGATTGCCGCTAATGCCAAGATTAACGATCGCCGTCGAGTGGTCGCCGGTGCTGGCGAACCGGCGGGCCAGCGCGTCCGGCCAGCGTCGATTCTGATTCAGGCTTGAGCGCATGCCGTCGGTAATCGAGTCGCCAATCGCGGCGACAGCAGCCGATGAAGGCGCGTCCACCGACAAACCCGTCACCCACACATATTGCGTGAACCGGCCGCGAAACCACTCAGCAGTAGCGTCGCCAGTGTGATTACCTGGCCCGGAAACGAAGTTCAACTGATTCGAGACCCGATGCCATGCCACGATCCGCTGTTCCGACCCCATGAACGTACTAATCGCATAGGGCGCCCCTTCAGCGATGTCGATAGCAATCGGATCGCTGTCCAACTCCCCACCGGCCGGCACGCTCACCGAGCTCTTGCCACCAAACGTCACGCGCGCGCCGCCATTGCCCAATGCAGCCCCGCCGGCCGAGCGCGCAATGCGCAAATCCTCGATAGCGAGCGCCGTCTTGCCATACTCGTTGCTGAGATGAATTCGTGCGGATTTACCTGACAACGTGGGATAAACGATCTGACGAACCGTGCGTCCAGCGACTTCCGGCGCACGGTAAAGCGGCGGCAAATCCGACCGCTGCGGAATAGGTTGCAACGCCGTCGCCCAGGCGGTGACCCAATGAGCTGGGGCGTCGGCGGCAAGAGCGGTCTGGGAAACGGCAAATTGGCAAAGCAGCGCCGCGCCACATGCGGCAGCCAGGGTGCGAATGGTCATTCGGGTGGTCAGTTCGATGCGAAACGTGCATTGTGCCCGATCGCCATGGCCATCGCGCCCGACCTGGCGAACGCTGTCATACGGTCGCCGCGCCCCGTATCAGCGTTGCCGCACCGAACGAGTCACGAGACAGGCACGGGTGCCCAGGCGCGGACCAATCAGCCCGCCGCCAACGCCCCCGTCATCTTCAACGCAAGCGCCTCGGCCACCTCGATCCCGTCGATAGCAGCCGAATAAATTCCGCCGGCGTACCCCGCGCCCTCGCCGGCAGGATACAAGCCCTCGACATTCATGCTCTGGTAATCGTCCCGGCGCCGCACGCGAATCGGCGACGACGTTCTCGTCTCGACGCCCGTCAATACGGCGTCATGCATGGCAAACCCGGCGATCTTCTTATCCATCTGCGGCAAGGCCTCGCGGATCGCTTCGATCACGTAGTCAGGCAGCGCCGTGCTGAGATCGGTCGGATGCACGCCCGGTTTGTAGGACGGCACCACCGACCCCAGCGACGTAGACGGCCGCCTGGCGATAAAGTCGCCGACCAGCTGACCCGGCGCCATATAGTTACCGCCACCCAGTTCGAACGCCCGCTCTTCCCATTTGCGCTGAAAGGCGATACCGGCGAGCGGCCCGCCCGGATAATCGTCCGGCGTGATGCCGACGACAATCCCGGCGTTGGCATTGCGCTCCGCCCGTGAGTATTGACTCATGCCGTTGGTCACCACACGGCCCGGCTCGGAAGTCGCCGCGACCACCGTGCCGCCAGGGCACATGCAGAAGCTATAAACCGCGCGCCCATTGCTGCAGTGATGCACCACCTTATAGTCGGCGGCGCCGAGTTGCTTGTGCCCGGCGAACTTGCCAAAACGGCTGCGATCGATCAACCCTTGCGGATGCTCGATCCGAAAACCGAGCGAAAACGGCTTCGCTTCCATATACACGCCGCGATCGTTCAGCATCTGGAAGGTATCGCGCGCGCTATGGCCAACCGCCAGCACCACGTGGTCGCAGCGCAGATTCTCGCCTGTCGAGAGCTTGAGCCCGCGCACCTTGCCCTGATCGATGTCGATATCGTCGACTCGCGTCTCGAAACGCACTTCGCCGCCCAGTTCGTGAATGGTCGCACGCATTTTTTCGACCATGCTGACAAGGCGGAACGTGCCGATATGAGGCCGGCTCAGATAGAGAATGTCCTCCGGTGCGCCCGCCCGGACGAATTCGTCGAGCACCTTGCGGCCGTAGTGCTTCGGATCCTTGATCTGACTGTAAAGCTTGCCATCCGAGAACGTACCCGCGCCGCCTTCACCGAACTGCACGTTCGATTCAGGATTGAGCACCGACTTGCGCCATAGGCCAAAAGTATCTTTGGTGCGCTCGCGTACGGCTTTGCCGCGCTCCAGAATAATCGGGCGAAAACCCATTTGGGCAAGGATCAGCCCGGCAAACAGGCCGCACGGACCCATGCCGATCACGACCGGACGCGGGGCGGTCATCTGCGCGGGCGCCTTGGCAACAAAACGGTATGTCATGTCCGGCGTCACCGCGCAGTGCGGCACATCGGCGAGCCGTTTGAGCGCGGCGGCTTCATCCTTCACCTCAACGTCGACGATATAGGTGAGCTTGATGTCGGCGCGCTTGCGCGCGTCGTGCGCGCGACGGAACACCGTGTACCGGATGAGCCCGTCGTCGCCCACACCGAGCTCAGCGAGGCGCGCGCGGACAGCGGCTTCGAGAACGCTCTCGGGATGATCGAGCGGGAGTTTGATTTCGCTTAGACGTAACATGAGTACCGGGGGATGCAGGAAGGCCGCAAATCGCAGCCAATTCGCAATTTTATAGGTTAAGTGTCGGCGCGGGGCGGCAGCGCAAGTGAAACGCCCTCGGCGCCGCCTCTTCCTCCCTCTATCGACAATGGCCGTTCGTCTCAAAAAATTTATTAACCGACCGGTCGGTTGGTTTATACTGCGCAGACACAGACAACTTCCGCTGAGAGCGTCCCCATGTACACGCAATCCCTGGATATCCCCGGCAACGTCGCCCCGCTCGACGCGGCAGCGGGCTCACTCGAGCAGACGCAATTCGACGCAGTCATGGCCGCCGACGGCAAGATCGAGCCTCAGGACTGGATGCCCGACGCCTACCGCAAGACGCTGGTGCGGCAAATCTCGCAGCACGCGCATTCCGAGATCGTCGGCATGCTGCCGGAAGGCAACTGGATCTCACGCGCGCCCAGCCTGAAGCGCAAGGCGATTCTGCTCGCCAAAGTGCAGGACGAAGCCGGCCACGGCCTCTATCTATATAGCGCGGCCGAAACGCTCGGCGTTTCGCGCGACCAGCTGATCGCGGCGCTGCACGCGGGCAAAGCCAAATATTCGAGCATCTTCAATTACCCGACGCCTACGTGGGCGGACGTCGGTGTGATCGGCTGGCTGGTGGACGGCGCGGCGATCATGAACCAGATCCCCCTGTGCCGCTGCACTTACGGCCCGTACGCACGCGCCATGATCCGGATCTGCAAGGAAGAGTCGTTCCATCAGCGTCAGGGCTTCGACGCGCTGATGTCGATGATGAGCGGCACCGAAGCGCAACGCGAATTGGTCCAGCAAGCCGTGAACCGCTGGTGGTGGCCGGTGCTGATGATGTTCGGCCCGAGCGACAAGGACTCGATCCACAGCAATCAGTCGTCGAAATGGGGCATCAAGCGCATCTCGAACGACGACCTGCGCCAGAAATTCGTCGACGCCACCGTCGACCAGGCCAAGGTGCTCGGCGTCACGCTGCCGGACCCCGACTTGAAGTGGAACGAAGCCCGCGGCAACCACGACTACGGCGACATCGACTGGGAAGAATTCTGGCGCGTTGTAAATGGCGACGGTCCGTGCAACAACGAACGTCTCGCGACCCGCGTGAAAGCGCACGACGACGGCGCCTGGGTGCGCGAAGCCGCCCTCGCTCACGCTGAAAAACAACGCCAGCGCGCGCAACAGCACGCCGCTTAACTCACGCGACCGCACGCTCACGCGGCAAGCCGAACAAAGTATCAGGAGATCAGCGATGAACAAGGAATGGCCGATTTGGGAAGTCTTCGTGCGCAGCAAGCAGGGACTCGACCATAAACACTGCGGCAGTTTGCATGCCGCCGACGCGCCGATGGCGCTGCGCATGGCGCGCGACGTCTACACGCGCCGCCAGGAAGGCGTGAGCATCTGGGTGGTGCCGTCCTCGGCGATCACGGCGTCCGCGCCGGAAGACAAGGCGGAGTTGTTTGAACCGGCTGGCGACAAGATTTACCGTCATCCGACGTTCTACACGCTCCCCGACGAAGTCAACCACATGTAAGCGCGGCCATGAATATCACGCCCCAACATTTGCAGTACGTACTGCGCCTCGCGGATACCGCGCTGATCCTCGGTCAGCGCAATACCGAATGGTGCGGCCACGGCCCGATCCTCGAAGAAGATATCGCGCTGTCGAACATGAGTCTGGATCTGATCGGCCAGGCGCGCCTGTTGTACACGCACGCCGCCGCGCTGGAACAGCAACTCACCGGCAAAAACCGGACGGAAGACGATTACGCCTACTTCCGCGCCGAGCGCGAGTTCGCCAACTACACGCTAGCTGAGTTGCCGCATTACGGCCCGCTTGCCGGCACCGCGCAAGCCGAGAAGGACTACGCGGTCACGATCGTGCGCAATTTCCTGTACTCGACGCTGATGGCGCATCTGTGGTCGGCGCTCACTACGTCGAAGGACGAACAGCTTGCCGCGATCGCCTCCAAGTCGATCAAGGAAACCAGCTATCACGTGCACCACGCGAGCGAGTGGCTGATCCGCTTCGGCGACGGCACGGACGAATCACATCGCCGCGCGCAAACCGCGCTCGACTATCTGCTGCCGTACACGCGCGAGTTTTTCAGTGCCGACGCGGTGGAGGAGACTATTGCCGCCGCCGGCGTCGGGCCGTTGACGTCGGAGCTCGAAACGGCATGGCTCGAAGACGTACGGGCCACGCTCGACCAGGCCACCCTCACGCTGCCCGCAGCGGTCAAGCACATCACGACCGGCAAGCATGGCGAACACTCCGAGCACATGGGCTTCGTGCTGGCCGAAATGCAAAGCCTCGCGCGCCAGCATCCCGGCGCCACCTGGTAAGTACGCACCTGAGCACACAACCGGAACCCAACGGACCTCCACGATGACGACCTTGACTGCCACGCCCGCCGCCGACGCCACGCTGGAACGCGCATGGGCCGTGCTCGAAACGGTGCCTGATCCGGAGATTCCGGTGGTCTCGATTCGGGAACTCGGCATTCTGCGCGACGTGCGGCGCGCCGCCGACGGCGCGCTCGAAGTCGTGATCACGCCGACCTATTCCGGTTGCCCGGCGATGTCGCAGATTGCCGAAGACGTCGCCCATGCGCTCGATGTGGCCGAACTGAAGCCTTATCGGGTCGCCACGGTCCTCGCCCCGGCCTGGACCACCGACTGGATGACCGCCGACGCGCGTGAAAAGCTGCGCGCCTACGGAATTGCGCCACCCACGGGCAATTGCGGCGCCGCCGTGCCGTCTCAGGAAAAAGTACTGCGTTTCATGCCGCGTGCACTGCCGGCGCCGTCGTGTCCGCGCTGCGGCTCGGCGCATACCGAGCGTCTCGCGCAATTCGGCTCGACGGCTTGCAAGGCGCTGTACCGCTGCCTCGACTGCCGCGAACCCTTCGACTACTTCAAACCATACTGATATGGCTACCCCGCAATTTCACCCGCTGCGTATCCGCGAAGTGCGACCTGAAACCGCCGACGCTGTGTCGGTCGCCTTCGAAGTCCCCGCCGAACTACGCGATCAGTATCGCTTCACGCAGGGCCAGTTCGTCACGCTGAAAACGCACATTGACGGCGAAGAAACGCGCCGTTCCTATTCGATCTGCGTCGGCGTCACCGATTACGATCGCGACGGCGAACTGCGCATCGGCATCAAGCGCGTGCGCGGCGGCCGCTTCTCGAACTTCGCGTTCGACACGCTGCAGCCCGGCCACACGATTGACGTGATGACGCCCGATGGCCGTTTTTTCACGCATCTGAACGCGGACCAGGGTCAGCAGTACCTCGCGTTTTCCGGCGGCTCGGGCATCACGCCGGTGCTTGCGATTATCAAGACCACGCTCGAAGTCGAGCCGCGCAGCAGCTTCACCCTGGTGTACGGCAACCGCAGCGCTGACCAGATCATGTTCGCGGAAGAGCTCGAAGATCTGAAGAACCGCTTCATGAACCGCTTCGTGCTCTATCACGTGCTGTCCGACGACCTGCAGGACGTCGAGCTGTTCAACGGCGTGCTCGACCAGCAGAAGTGCGCGGCCTTCATCGAGAACCTCCTGCCGGCCGATGCAATCGACGAAGCCTTTATCTGCGGCCCCGCCCCGATGATGGATGCGGCCGAGGCCGCACTGAAAGCCGCGGGCGTGCCTTCGGCAAAAGTGCATGTGGAGCGCTTCGGTTCGCCGCTGCCGCAAGCGGGCGTGCCGCCGGTCGAGATCACCGACAACACACCGGCCGCCGACCTCGAGATCGTCCTCGACGGAAAACGGCGCAAGCTGCGCCTGCCGTATCAGGGCGTGAGTGTGCTCGACGTCGGCTTGCGCGCCGGCCTCGCGCTGCCCTATGCGTGCAAAGGTGGTGTCTGCTGCACTTGCCGCGCCAAGGTGCTGGAGGGCGAGGTCAAGATGGAAAAGAACTACACGCTGGAAGAACATGAAATCCGCGACGGTTTCGTGCTGACCTGCCAATGCCATCCAATTAGTGATCGGGTGGTGGTGAGCTACGACGAGCGTTGAGCCGAAGGCGCCGGGCGACCGTGCGACGCCCGGAACGCTTTCAGCAGGTGCGCGATCCGCTTACACTAGGGGCCGCTCGCGATCGGATATCTACCCTGATCGATGAGCGGCCCCTTTTTTGTCGTTTTTCGCAAGCCCAAGCCACTGCCGATGAGCACCATCCACCTCACTAACGGCGACGTCGCCGCCGAGTCACCGCGCGCCGCGCTAGCCGAGGCGGGCCGCGACGAGCGCGTGCACGCCTTGCGCGACGATCTTGCGGTCGGTCCACTGCGCGGCATCGATGACGGCCCCGACGTGCGGGCGGAGTTCTGGGACCGGGTCAGCACGGACGCCCGGCGCGATTTTCTGCGGGAATTCCGCGAGCAGGCGGCCGCGTTGGAGAACATCGCGCGCGGCGAAGCGAATCTGGTGGTTTGGCACGGTGAAAGTTCGGCCGATCAACTCATGCTACGCCGCGTCTGTTACCACCTGCGCAACAATCCGCAACGGCTGAATGAAGTGCGCCTGTCGATTCGCGACCTCACCGATCCAGGCGCATGGGCGCACAGCCGCAAAGACCACGCGACTTCCGTCGGCATGTTCGCCCCGGCTGTACTGCAAGGACGCCTGCCGGATGCGGCGCCGATTTCGGTTCTGCGCATCAGCCGGCTCGCGCTCGAATGGCAGGAAGCCAAACACGCGAATGGCGAGACACGGCGCTGGCGCGACAACACTTTCACGAGCGGCAGCTTCGCCGATCTGGACGCGCTGATTCTCGAACAGGCCACCGGCGACTGGCAGCCCGCCGCGCGGGTTGCCGCCGAATTGATGGCCGCCGAACTCTGGTATCTGGTAAGCGACAGCATCGTGCTGTGGCGATTCCGCGAACTTGCCGCTACGCGCCGCATCAAGCTGCGTGGCGACGCGGGTGCATGGCGCACCCTCGAAATGTGCGCGGCACTTGCCCCCTGTCCACACTAATAAAATAGACGACCATGGCCCGTACCCGAGCACCCGACCACGAAACCCAGCGCGATCAGATTCTCGAACTGGCCGCGGCGAAATTCGCGCAGACCAGCTACCCAAGCACCTCGATGGCCGACCTCGCTGCCGCTAGCGGCACTTCGAAGGCGCGCCTCTACCACTACTACGCGAGCAAGGAAGCGATCCTGTTCGATCTGCTGGATCGCTACACGAAGCGGCTGATGCTGATCATCGCCGAGGTGGAAGGTGCAAGCCAACGTCGCGGGCTGTCCGAGCGGGAAACCTTCGCGGAGCTGATCCGAGCGTTTCTGTCCGAGTACGAGACGTCGCACAGTCGCCACGTCGCGCTCCTGAACGACGTGAAGTATCTGGTCGACACCCAGCGAGAAGTCATCCTGAACCGTCAGCGCGATGTGGTCGCGGCATTTGCGCGGCAACTGGCCCGCGCCTATCCGGAACGTGCCACGCGCGACAACCAGACCGCGCTCACGATGATGGTGTTCGGCATGATCAACTGGACCTTCACCTGGCTCAAGCCTGACGGCCGGATGGGCTACCGGGAATTTGCCGAGCAGGTGGTCAATATGGTGGACCACGGATTGAGTTCTGCCGAACGCTGATTGCCCACGGCCGCACTATTCAGAGAGGATAGCTGGCACCTGCAGCCTGGGCTGCGACAGCTTGTCACGAACGCTCGTTCAATTTCTTTTTTCGTTAATAATCAATCAATTAAAAATAGGGTGCCAGCTTTTTAGGCGACGCCCTCCATTATTGATACGGGTTTTCCCTAGTATCGAGCCAGGGTTTCCGCTAAAATCGTTTTTGCGGTGCACCATACCGCTCGATCAAAAGGAGAACCCGACCATGAACATGATTACACCCCGCGCCGCTGAGCCGATCGTCGCACACGATCGTCTGTTGCAGTCAGGCGGTCGTGCGCCTGCTCTGGTCCGTGAACTCACCACGGTCGACCGTGAGCGACTGCTGACCCACTTCCTCGCGCTCGACGAAGACGACCGCCTCCTGCGTTTTGGTCAGATCGTGCCGAACCACGTCATTGAAAACTACGTCCGCGCGATCGATTTCATGCGCGACACGGTCTTCGGCGTGTTCAACAGCCAGTTGCAACTCACCGGCGTCGGCCATCTGGCGTATCTGCCGGCCGAAGGCGACAAACGCACCGCCGAGTTCGGCGTGTCGGTGCTGGAAAGCGCTCGCGGGCGAGGCATCGGCTCCAAGCTCTTCGAACGTGCAGCCATCCGCAGCCGCAATACGCATGTCACCACGCTTTACATGCACTGCCTGTCGCGCAATTCGACCATGATGCACATCGCGAAAAAGGCCGGCATGAAGATCGAGTACGCGTACGGAGAAGCCGACGCCTACCTGACGCTGCCGCCGGCGGATCAATCGAGCATCATTGCTGAGATGCTGCAGGAACAAGCCGCCGTATTTGACTACGCACTCAAGCGCCAGGCGCGTCAGGCGTCGAAGCTGTTCGAATCGTTCATGCCAGCGGCTGAAGCGGCTTAACCAGTCTGAGTTTCAGCGAAAAAGGGCGGCCTTGCGGCTGCCCTTTTTGTTTGTCCGTCACCTGACTGCGGCCACGCGCTCACAAAATGGGCAGCGCCGTCGTCTCCTTGAACTTCTCCAGCGAAAAGCTCGTCTTCACGTCGACCACTGAGGGATGGCGCAACAACTGGTCCTGCACGAAGCGGGAAAAGTGCGCCATGTCTTCAACCTGCACACGCAGCAGGTAATCCATGTCTCCCGTCATTGCATGACATGCGACCACTTCCGGCCACGTCTGCACTGCCGCGCGAAACAGATCGGCATGCGTGGTGTCGCCGCGCGGACTGAGCGCAGGACCACTGCGTTTTTCCAGCCGCACGTTGACGTAAGCGAGCAGATCGAGCCCAAGCTTTTGCGCATCGAGCAGCGCGACATAGCCGCGAATCACCCCACTCTCTTCCAGCCGACGGATACGCCGTAGACACGGGCTCGGCGACAGATTGATGCGCTCGGCGATCTCCTGGTTCGACAACCGGCCATTCTCCTGAAGGATTGCCAGAATGCGTCTGTCGATGGCGTCTATCTCTATTTTGGCCATTTTCTGCCGTCTGTATGTGTAAGTGAGCTAGAAAATAGCTCAAGCGTATCGGCGCGCGATTAACTTCGCAAGTTTTCGTCGCAAGCAGGCCTTTACACTTGCGTCATTCAGTCGCGCCAATTCCGATCGACAACTTTGCTTGGGACCGGGGTAAGCGCTAAAGCGCCAACTACGGTCGACAACTTTGCTTGGGACCTGAGTAAGCGCTAAAGCGCTAACTCCGGTCGACAACTTTGCTTGGGACCGGAGTAAGCCCTAAAGCGCTAACTCCGGTCGACATAGGAGACAGACAATGCAGGTTTCAACTTGGGAAAACCCCGTCGGCACCGACGGCTTCGAGTTCATCGAATACACCGCGCCGGATCCGAAAGCGCTCGGCAAACTGTTCGAGCAGATGGGCTTCACTGCCGTCGCACGGCATCGTCACAAAGACGTGACGTTGTATCGTCAGGGCGAAATCAACTTCATCGTCAACGGGGAACAGCATTCGTTCGCGCAACGTTTCACGCGCCTGCATGGCCCGTCGATCTGCGCGATCGCCTTCCGCGTGCAGGATGCGGCGAAGGCTTACCAGCAAGCGCTGGAAAAAGGCGCCTGGGGCTTCGACAACAAGACCGGCCCGATGGAACTGAACATCCCGGCAATCAAGGGTATCGGCGACTCGCTGATCTATTTCGTGGACCGCTGGCGCGGCAAGAATGGCGCCGAGGCGGGCAGCATTGGCAACGTCGATATTTACGACGTCGACTTCGAGCCGATTCCCGGCGCGAATCCGAATCCGGTTGGCCATGGCCTGACCTACATCGATCACCTCACGCACAACGTCCATCGCGGCCGCATGCAGGAATGGGCGGAGTTCTACGAGCGTCTGTTCAATTTCCGGGAAGTGCGTTACTTCGACATTGAAGGCAAAGTAACCGGCGTGAAATCGAAGGCGATGACTTCGCCCTGCGGCAAGATCCGCATTCCAATCAATGAGGAAGGGTCGGACGTAGCCGGTCAGATCCAGGAATATCTGGACCAGTACCACGGCGAAGGCATCCAGCACATCGCGCTGGGCAGCAATGACATCTACCGCACGGTGGACGGTTTGCGCGCGGCTAACATCTCGCTGCTCGATACGATCGACACGTACTATGAACTGGTCGATCGGCGTGTGCCGAATCACGGCGAGCCGCTCGACGAATTGCGCAAACGCAAGATCCTGATCGACGGCGCCCCCGATGATTTGCTGCTGCAGATCTTCACCGAAAACCAGATCGGACCGATCTTCTTTGAGATCATCCAGCGCAAGGGCAATCAGGGCTTCGGCGAGGGCAATTTCAAGGCGCTGTTCGAATCGATCGAGCTGGATCAGATTCGCCGCGGCGTGGTTCAGGACAAGGCCTGACGACTAAAACCCCGCGCGAAATCTGGGGACGATAAAAAAGGGCGAGGATCTTGCGACCCTCGCCCTTTGTCGTTTATGCCGTTGCCCGAAGCGGGGCCACGGCCGATTTCCAATCGACGCGTCGCATCAGCGACGCATCACGAATTCTGCTCTTCCTCGTCGGCCTTCGTGGATCGTGCAATGCGCTCCACCACAATACGTGCGGGCGCGACTTGCGCCGTGCTGGTGATCGCGTTCGACAGCGTCCCTGCGCTGCCCGAGTTCGTGCTCGAGCGCACCGGCGCGCTCATGGCGAAGAATGCGGCCGAAACCATCAGGAACGTCTGGATGTTTCTAGTGTTCATGCGTACTCCTTTTCTAACTGCCCTGCTGTCCTGAAGCTCCACCGAATGCGGAGCGTTGCGCAGACATTGCTCGCAGGTGGGGTGTTAGACAGACATTTCAACTGCGGTTCCGCGAATTTGTAGTTTTTACAGCTTGTTACAGTGGGACATCGGCGCAGGAAATCTTTCGATGCGCATCGTAAAAGTCACGCTGCACCGCCGCATTTCCGGGCTTGCTGCGGCGGGTTTTTACCAGTGCTACCATCACTTAAAACACGTCAATATGGCGACCCCGGCCATACGCATTCACAAGATGCCGCGGCCCAAAAAGTTTTGGCGATCCCAAACTGGGTGGAGGAGTACACATAATGAATGCCCCGCTAGACGCAGGTCAGCGAGCCTCGCTCGAAGCCGCGCTATCTTCCGTCACGCTCGACGACAAATACACCCTGGAACGCGGCCGCGCGTATATGAGCGGCATCCAGGCGCTAGTGCGCCTGCCGATGCTGCAGCAGGAACGCGACCAGGCCGCCGGGCTCAATACCGCCGGCTTTATCTCCGGCTATCGCGGCTCACCACTCGGTGGACTCGACCAATCCCTCTGGAAGGCGAAGCAGCATCTCGCCGCGCACCGTGTGGTCTTCCAACCCGGCGTCAACGAAGATCTCGCTGCGACCGCCGTGTGGGGTTCACAGCAGGTCAATCTGTACCCCAGCGCCAAATACGACGGCGTGTTCTCGATGTGGTACGGCAAGGGCCCGGGCGTCGATCGCTCCGGCGACGTCTTCAAGCACGGTAATTCAGCCGGCTCAGCGCAGCACGGCGGCGTTCTCGTGCTCGCCGGCGACGACCACGCCGCCAAATCCTCGACACTCGCGCATCAGTCGGAACACATCTTCAAAGCGTGTGGCCTGCCGGTGCTGTTTCCGTCGAACGTCCAGGAATATCTGGATTTCGGCCTGCATGGCTGGGCGATGAGCCGCTACTCCGGCCTGTGGGTGGCGATGAAGTGCGTGACCGACGTGGTTGAATCGTCAGCTTCGGTCGATATCGATCCTCACCGCACAAAAATCATCCTGCCGGACGACTTCGCGATGCCCGAAGGCGGTCTGAACATTCGCTGGCCGGATCCGCCGCTGGTGCAGGAAGCGCGTCTACTCGACTACAAGTGGTATGCGGCACTCGCCTATGTGCGCGCGAACAAACTGGACCGCGTCGAAATCGATTCGCCGCATGCGCGCTTCGGCATCATGACTGGCGGCAAGGCTTACCTCGACGTTCGTCAGGCGTTGACCGATCTCGGTCTCGATGACGAAACCTGTTCGCGCATCGGCATCCGTCTGTACAAGGTCGGCTGTGTATGGCCGCTTGAAGCCCAAGGCGCCCATGCGTTCGCGCGCGGCCTCGACGAAATTCTGGTCGTCGAAGAGAAGCGCCAGATTCTCGAATACGCGATCAAGGAAGAACTGTACAACTGGCCCGACACGCAGCGTCCGCGCGTGTTCGGCAAGTTCGACGAGAAGGACGGCGCGGGTGGCGAATGGTCGGTGCCGATGGGCAACTGGCTGCTGCCGGCTCACTACGAACTGTCGCCGGCGATCATCGCCAAGGCGATCGCCACGCGGCTCGACAAGTTCGACTTACCGTCCGACGTGCGCGCGCGCATTGCGACACGTATCGCGGTCATCGAAGCGAAGGAAAAGGCCTTGGCGCGTCCGCGCGTCGAAGCCGAGCGCAAGCCGTGGTTCTGCTCGGGCTGCCCGCACAACACGTCGACGAACGTGCCGGAGGGCTCGCGTGCGATGGCCGGCATCGGCTGCCACTACATGACCGTGTGGATGGACCGCAGCACCAGCACTTTCAGCCAGATGGGCGGCGAAGGCGTCGCGTGGATCGGCCAGGCGCCGTTCACCAACGACAAGCACGTGTTCGCCAACCTCGGTGACGGCACCTACTTCCACTCCGGCCTGCTCGCGATTCGCGCGGCGATCGCGTCGAAGGCGAACATCACCTACAAGATTCTCTATAACGACGCGGTCGCGATGACGGGCGGCCAGCCCGTCGACGGCGTGCTGACCGTGCCGCAGATTACGCATCAACTGGCAGCCGAAGGCGCGACGAAGATTGTGATCGTCACCGATGAGCCAGACAAGTACACAGCGAACGTCGGCCTCGCACCCGGCATCGACATTTATCATCGCGACAAGCTCGACGAAGTTCAGCGCCAGCTTCGCGAGATTTCCGGCACCACGATCCTGATCTACGACCAGACCTGCGCGACCGAGAAGCGCCGCCGCCGGAAACGCGGCACGTATCCGGATCCGGCGCGCCGTGTCGTGATCAACGAGGCGGTGTGCGAAGGCTGCGGCGATTGCTCGGTCAAGTCGAATTGTCTATCTGTGGAACCGCTCGACACCGAGTACGGCACGAAACGCCAGATCAATCAGTCGACGTGCAACAAGGACTTCTCGTGCGTGAACGGGTTCTGCCCGAGCTTTGTCTCAGTGGAAGGCGGCCAACTGCGCAAGCCGAAGGCCGCGTCAGGTATCGTTGCCGACGCGATGCCGCCGGTGCCGGAACCTGAGTTGCCGTCGATCGAGCGTCCTTACGGTGTGCTGGTGACCGGCGTCGGCGGCACGGGCGTCGTGACGATCGGCGCATTGCTCGGGATGGCCGCGCACCTGGAAAACAAGGGTGTCACGGTACTCGACGTCACCGGCCTCGCGCAAAAGGGCGGCGCCGTGATGAGCCACGTGCAGATCGCCAGGAACCCAGCCGACATCCACGCAACCCGCATCGCGATGGGCGAAGCAAGTCTCGTGATCGGCTGCGACGCGATCGTGACCGCGAGCGACGAATGCGTCTCGCGGATGCAGGCGGGCCACACACGCGTCGTGCTCAATAGTGCGCACACGCCGACCGCCGCGCTGATCAAAAACCCGGACTGGCGCTTCCCGGGCAGCAGCACGGAAGCAGACGTGCGTGCCGGTGCGGGCGACGACGGTGTCGACATGATCGACGCGAATCACTTCGCCGTCGCGCTGCTCGGCGATGCGATCTACACGAATCCGTTCGTGCTCGGCTACGCGTGGCAACGCGGTTGGGTGCCGCTGACCTATCAGTCGTTGATGCGCGCGATCGAACTGAACAACGTGCAGATCGAGAAGAACCGAGCAGCGTTCGAATGGGGCCGCCGCGCCGCGCATGATCTGGCGGCGGTGCGCGAACTCGCGAAGTCACAAGGACGCGGTGTCGCAGCAGAAACAACGAGCAGCAAGATCATCTCGCTGCACACGCCGAAGGCGCTCGACACGCTGATCGACAAACGTGCCGACTATCTCACCGCGTACCAGAATCCTGCGTACGCGGACCGCTATCGTGTATTGGTATCGCAAGTACGTGTGGCCGAATCCGCGCTTGATTCGATCGACGGCCAGTTGCCGTTGACCGAAGAGGTCGCGAAGAACCTGCACAAGCTGATGGCTTACAAGGACGAGTATGAAGTCGCGCGCCTGTACAGCGATCCGGCGTTCATCGAAAAGCTGAAGGCGACTTTCGAAGGTGACTGGAAGCTGCACCTCCACCTCGCACCGCCCACGTTCTCGAAGAAAGACGCCAAAGGTCATCTGGTCAAGAAAAAGTACGGGCCGTGGATGTTCAACACCATGCACATGCTGGCCAAGCTGAAATTCCTGCGCGGCACGGGATTTGATCCGTTCGGCAAGACAGAAGAGCGTCGCACCGAACGCGCGCTAATCGGCGAGTATGAGGCGCTGGTGCGCGAACTGATCGGCGGCCTGACTGCGCAAAAGCGCGAGCTGGCCATCGAGATGGCAAATCTGCCGGACGGCGTTCGTGGCTATGGTCACGTGAAGGAAAACAATCTGAAGGGCGTGCGGGTCAAGTGGAACGAGCTGCTGACTCGCTGGCGCTCGCCGGAAGCAGGGAAGACACAGCACGCGGCATGATTTTGCCGGCTTGACCGACCGGCGTCGGGCTGAAATGGAAAAGGCGGCTGCCCTCACGGACAGTCGCCTTTTTTTGCCTGTTTCGACACGTGATGCATGATGCGTGTGTACAAGAACAAGCGGTACTGCTCCTTCCAACAACACAACAACAACCAACCAAAAACAAACAGACAACTACCAGACTGCAACTACAACTACAACTACAACTACAACTACAACTACAACTACAACTACAACTACAACTACAACTACAACTACAACTACAACTACAACTACAACTACAACTACAACTTCAACAGCAACTTCAACAGCAACCGCAACCACAACCGCAACCGCAACCGCAACCGCAACTACTAACCGCAACTTCAACTACCAGCTACACACATCTACTACGAGTACTACAACCCATTGGTACTACTGTCTTCATCATCAGAACTGCAACTACTCAACACCAGAGGAAGCGCAACACCTACTGAGGGACAAAGGAGTGGCCAGCCGACTGTTCCGTTGCCACCAAGCAGTGCCGCGCCTCAGAAGTAACTTTACAAAATTGTCACAGCGAATCGAATAGGACCAGTCCTAAAGCTCGGCGATCGACTTAAGAATCTCTCAGACAAACGCTCGTGCAAAGCAGAGTGCACAAATAAAAAGCGCCACGAAATCCGCTTCCGTGGCGCTCTTGCAGAGCTGACTGCGAACGCCGCGATGCAGCGCCGCTTCGACATCAGAACATTTTTATTGCGCGTTCACCCGCTTGCGCGCATTGGCCGAAGCCACTGCCGTCATGTTGATGATGCGGCGCACAGTCGCGGCCGGCGTCAGAATGTGAACCGGCTTTTCCGCGCCCAGCAGGAACGGACCGACGGTCACGCCTTCACCGCCGACCATCTTCAGCAGGTTGTACGCAATGTTCGCTGCTTCGACGTTCGGCATGATCAGCAGGTTCGCTTCACCGCTCAACGTCGTGCCGGGGAATGCGGCCTTGCGGACCATCTCCGACAACGCCGCGTCGCCGTGCATTTCACCGTCGATCTCGAGCGACGGTGCACGTTCGGCAATCAGCTTGCGCGCGGCTGCCATACGTTGCGACGACGCCGACGGCGCGCTGCCGAAGTTCGAATTCGACAGCAACGCAACCTTCGGCGTGATGCCGAATTTTTCGATTTCGCGCGAAGCCAGCATCGTCATATCGGCGAGCTGTTCAGCGGTCGGCGTTTCGTTCACGTACGTGTCGCAGATGAACAGGTTGCGGCCCGGCAACATCAGCAGATTCATCGCGGCGAAGTTCTGCACGTTGTCCGCTTTGCCCAGCACCTGCTCGATGAACTTCAGATGCGTGTGGTACTGGCCGATCATCCCGCAGATCATGCCGTCGGCTTCGCCGAGGCGCACCAGGATCGCACCGATCAGCGTGTTGAACTTGCGCATCGCGGCCTTCGCGACGTCCGGCGTCACGCCTTCGCGCGCACCGAGTTCGTGGTAAGCCTGCCAGCATTGCTGATAGCGCGGATCGTCTTCCGGATCGACGACTACGAAGTCTTCACCGCACTTCAGCTTCGAGCCCATCTTCTTCAGACGCATTTCGATCACCGACGGACGACCCACCAGAATCGGCTTGGCGATCTTTTCCAGCAGCACGAATTGCGCGGCGCGCAGCACGCGCTCGTCTTCACCTTCGGCGAACACGATACGCGCCGGCTCCGACTTGGCCGCCTGGAACACCGGGCGCATCACCATGCCGGTGCGGTACACGGTGGTGCCGAGTTCTTCGCGGTACGCGTCCATATCCTTGATCGGACGGGTCGCAACGCCCGAGTCCATCGCGGCTTGCGCGACAGCCGGCGCGATCTTGATGATCAGACGCGGGTCGAACGGCTTCGGAATGAGGTATTCCGGACCGAATTCGAGCGAGTGACCTTCGTAAGCCTTCGCGACTTCATCGCCCTGGTCGGTTTCTTCGGCCAGTTCCGCAATCGCGCGCACGCACGCGAGCTTCATTTCTTCCGTGATCGTGGTTGCGCCGACATCCAGCGCGCCACGGAAGATGAACGGGAAGCACAACACGTTGTTGACCTGGTTCGGGTAGTCCGAACGGCCAGTCGCGACGATGCAGTCCGGACGCACCTTCTTCGCTTCTTCCGGACGGATTTCCGGTTCCGGATTCGCCAGCGCCAGAATCAGCGGCTGCGTGCCCATTTCGGCGACCATTTCCGGCTTCAGCACGCCGGCGCTCGAGCAACCGAGGAACACGTCGGCGCCGCGAATCGCGTCAGCCAGAGTGCGCGCTTCAGTGTTCGCCGCGTAGCGTTCCTTCGACGGATCCAGATTGCCGCGGCCTTCGTAGATCACACCCTTCGAGTCCGTGACCAGCACGTTCTTTTTCGACAGGCCGAGGTTCACCAGCAGATCCAGACACGCAATGGCAGCCGCGCCTGCGCCTGAACACACCAGCTTCACTTCGTCGAGTTTCTTGCCGACCACTTTCAGGCCGTTCAGGATCGCCGCCGAGGCGATGATCGCCGTGCCGTGCTGGTCGTCGTGGAAGACGGGAATCTTCATGCGCTCGCGCAGCTTCTTCTCGATGTAGAAGCACTCCGGCGCCTTGATATCTTCAAGGTTGATGCCGCCCAAGGTCGGCTCGAGCATGGCGATCGCTTCGACCAGCTTGTCCGGATCGGATTCGGAGAGTTCGATGTCGAACACGTCGATGCCGGCGAACTTCTTGAACAGACAACCCTTGCCCTCCATCACCGGCTTCGCGGCCAGCGGGCCAATGTTGCCGAGACCGAGCACGGCCGTACCGTTCGTGATCACACCGACCAGGTTGCCGCGCGAGGTGTATTTCTGCGCGTCGAGCGGGTCTTCGTAGATCGCCATGCAGGCCGCGGCGACGCCCGGCGAGTAGGCGAGCGACAAGTCGAGCTGGTTCGACAGCGGCTTGGTGGGAGTGACCGAAATCTTGCCGGGTTTCGGAAACTGGTGGTAGGCGAGAGCGCTTTGCTTAAGTTGTTCGTCCATTTTTTAACCTGCGAGACGTAAGTAATCGGGCCCGGCACACTGACCGTTGACGGCGCTTCGCGTCTATCGAATGGATAATCGACGGCGGCGGTTTTCGCATGCGCCGGTTGGGCGCAGCGTCGAACCTCGGCGGAGCGCAAGACGGTGCGGAGTGCTACGCGGGTCGATCAGTGTACACCCCGAATGAGTCGATGCACTGACTGGTTAACGCGGCTCACCATCGGCGAAACAGGCGCTGGCAATGCTGCAGCGCCGCATCCGGCGGCCATTTTTGCTGACGGCCGTGCGTGTGTCACGCGCACGTCATTCGAGCTCGGCGCCGCGTCGTTCGGGGATCAGAAAGAGTGTCGCGAAGATGTCGAGCAGATAGATCGAGGCGAGCAAAGCCAGCGCGGCACCGAATGAATACCGCGCGGCCAATGCGCCCACGACCACCGGCCCGAAACCGCCGACCGCCCGGCCGACGTTGAACAGCACGTTCTGCGCGGTGGCCCGCGCATCGGTCGGATAAAGCTCGGAGATCAGCGCGCCATAGCCGCCGATCATCCCGTTGACGAACACGCCCATGGCCGCGCCGCCGATCAGCAGTGCCATCGGCGTTGTCAGATGCGCGTAGACGAACACCATCACCACCGCGCCCACCTGGTAGAGCAGGAACGTCGGCTTGCGGCCGAACCGGTCGGCGGCCATGCCGAACAACCAGATGCCACCCGCCATGCCGAGAACCGTCACGGCGGTCCACACGCCGGATTTGGTCAGCGAGTAACCGAATGTCTTCGACAAATAGCTCGGAAGCCAGATCATCAGACCGTAATAGCCGAAATTCTGTACAGAACAGAGAATCGCGACACCAATGCTCGCACGTGTGGCGCGTGCGTCGGCCACCAGCAATTTGAGCGGCAGCTTGCGCATGCCGCGTGCGACACGCTCCGTGAACAGCGCCGGCTCCTCGACGCGCCGCCGCACGAAAAAGGACACCACCGCTGGCAGCAATCCAAGGGCGAACATGCCGCGCCAGCCGATCACCGGCAGCAGCAGCGGTGTCAGCAACGCAGCCGCCAGCACGCCAAGCTGCCAGCCCAGGCCGACATAGGACGACACGCGCGCCCGCTGCGACGCCGGCCACGCTTCAGCCACCAGCGTCATGCCGATGCCGAACTCGCCGCCGAGGCCAATGCCTGCAATGGTCCGATAAGCCAGCAGATCGGCATAACCCTGCGCCAGCGCGCACAGGCCGGTGAAGACGGCGAAGATCAAAATCGTCCACGTCAACATTCGCACACGGCCAAAATAGTCGCTTAAAACGCCGAAAATCAGACCACCGGCGACAGCGCCAATCAGCGTCCAGGTCACGAGCGAACCTGCCTGCGCCGAACTCAGATGCAGATCCGCGGCAATCACCGGCAACATGAAACCGAGGATCAGCAGATCGAAGCCGTCCATCGCGTAGCCAAGCACCGATGCGATCAGCGCGCGCCCCGCATAGCCACGCCTGGTGGGTTCTCGGGTCTCGGTGGCGGAAGAAGCGGGGGTCATTGAAAGCGTTCCGTAGGACATGGCGGCGACCGGCATAGGCGGTCGCCATGAAATTCGCGTGAGTGTAAAGGCGCCCAAAGCCGCTCACAAGCCAGCCATAAAACCGGCCGCCAAACAGCCCGGGAAGCGGCGACGAAGCAGTGCCCAACGAACCTTGCCAGCGTCGTTCAGTACGGCCGTTATGACCGTCATTCGCGGCTCGTCTGTACGACGGCCTCCTCGGGAGGGCCCATTTCGGGTAAAATGTCGGGCTACGCGCGCAGCAAAACCGGCCTGTACTGCACTGACGGGCCGCGTATTCCGCCCATCACGGCGCGGCATACCCCGCTTGCTGCGCCACCGGGCCCCGCGCCCGCTTCTCCTCGCTCACACCCAAGGATCCGCCCATGACAGGCTTCGATCGCCAGACGATCTCCGACACCACCGCCAAGATGCTGCTGGAAGTGCAAGCTGTGCACTTCAATGCGGAGAAACCGTACATTTTCACGTCCGGCTGGGCGAGCCCGGTTTATATCGACTGCCGCAAGCTGATCTCGTATCCGCGCGTGCGCCGTGGGCTGATGGAAATGGCTGAAGCCACCATCCTGCGCGACGTCGGCTATGAACAGATCGACGCGGTGGCCGGTGGTGAAACCGCCGGCATCCCGTTCGCGGCATGGCTCTCCGACCGCCTGATGGTGCCGATGCAATACGTGCGCAAGAAGCCGAAGGGTTTCGGCCGTAACGCGCAGATCGAGGGTCTGCTGACCGAAGGCCAACGCGTACTGCTGGTCGAGGATCTGACTACGGACAGCCGCAGCAAGATCAACTTTATCAATGCGCTGCGCACCGCCGGCGCAACGGTGAACCACTGCTTCGTGCTGTTCCACTACAACATCTTCAAGGAAAGCGTGTCGGTGCTGAAAGACATCGACGTCGATCTGCACGCGCTTGCCACGTGGTGGGACGTGTTGCGTGTCGCCAAGGCAAACAACTACTTCGACACCAAAACGCTCGACGAAGTGGAAAAATTCCTGCACGCCCCGGCCGAATGGTCGGCGGCACACGGCGGCGCCAACGCAACGCCGCAGTAAGCGCAACCGCTCAATGCGGATGAAATGAAAAAACCGCCTGTCGCACAACGACAGGCGGTTTTTTTATCGTGCTCTTCCAGCCTGACAAAAGTAGCGCTGTGGCTAAGACGGGCTGCCGGTATCGTCGACCGAATGCGATGACAGATTCAGCAAGCCGTTGCTCTGCGCGTACTGGAACAACTCCGAATCGCGATCGATCCCAAGCTTGCGCATTGCCGTATTTTTCTGCGTGCTGATCGTCTTGATGCTGCGATTGAGTTGCTCCGCGATTTCCTTGATCGTCATGCCGGACACGAACAGGCGCACAACCTCGAGCTCGCGCCGGGACAGCATCACATCGTCACTCTTGCCGCCGGCGTTCATGCGCAGCGTATCGAGCGACGCCTTGACCGACGGGCTCATATATTCCAGGTTGCGGCTGACGTGCTGCACCGCAAGCCCGATGTGGCTCAGATCGTCTGATTTGTTGACGACCGAGGTGACCCCGAGCTCACTCAGCCGCTTGAGTAGCGCCGCGTTCTCCAGCATCGTCAGCACGACAATAGGAAGGTCGGGGAAATTGCGGCGCAGATAGCCGATCAGCGGCAAGCCGTCGCCGTACTGGCCGCCGGGCATGGCCAGATCCGTGACGAGCACGTCGCACGGAACGGTCTGCAGCACCTTGATCAGTTCGGTTGACTGTCGCGCATGCGCGACGACTTGCAGACCGGGAAACTTGAGCAAAGCCTGTTCGGCGCCGAACAGAATCACTGGATGGTCGTCAGCGACCACGACCCTGACTGGATCTTGCATTGCCCTCCCCTCGACAGATAAACCACTCTCCAAAACTTCTGACATGCCTTTCTATTCTTGGTACTTGAACTGATCGGGTGCGCGGTCTGTATTCGCGCGGACAATTCCTCCGACTATAGCCGATTTCATGTCCACCAAACCCGCTGGCGGCAACAATGAGTCGTCGCAAAGCGAATGTTAGACTTGAATCGACCTTGGGGCACAAAATAGGGACAATAATCCTCGCGAGGACAACCGCCTCGCGCCCTGACAGGAGAACCGGCACATGCGCTCGCGTTGCCTGGTTGTTTCGCTTGCTTCGCTGTTCCGCCGTATGCCGTCCCTCACCTGCGCGATGCTGGGTCTTGCGCTATTCGCGGCGCATAGCACGCACGCACTCGCCGAGGATGCGTTCACGCTGGACAGCACCAGTTTCCACGCGGGTGGCACCGTAGATGCAGCTCAGGTTTTTAATCAGGACGACTGCAAAGGCAGCAATCGATCGCCACAGTTGACGTGGCGCAATGCGCCGGCCGGTACACGCAGTTTCGCGGTCACGATCTTCGATCCGGATGCCCCCGGCCGAGGCTGGTGGCACTGGGCAGTTGCGGCCATTCCCGCTAGCGTCGACAGCTTGCCGGAGAACGCCAGCGCGTCGGGTTTCCTGAAGAAACTCGGTGCGCTCGAAGCGCGCAACGACTTCGATATCGACGGATACGGCGGCCCCTGCCCGCCGCCAGGCAAACCCCATCGCTACGTCATCACCGTTTATGCGCTGAGCACAGCGGACCTGCGCCTCGCGCAAGGGCGCCCCGCAATCATGTTCGACCATGAGATCGGGACCGCCACGCTCGGCAGCGCGCGGATGGTGGTCAACTACGGCCGGTAGCGGCGCCCGCGAAATATACGCGCAACGTTGCCGTGCCAACCTCTGCTTTTTCATCCTGCCGGAGAGTGCCATGTCGAAGATCGTCATCGTTTATCACAGCGGCTACGGCCACACGAAGAAAGTCGCCGAGGCCGTGCTGGCCGGCACGCTCGAAGCCGGCGCGGACGCGAAACTCCTGCCTGTCGGCGAGATCGATGACGCTGGCTGGGCGGAACTGGCGGCCGCGGACGCCATCATCTTCGGCGCGCCAACCTACATGGGCGGGCCGTCCGCCGACTTCAAGAAATTCGCCGACGCAAGTTCGAAACCGTGGTTCGGCCAAACGTGGAAAGACAAGATCGCGGCCGGCTTCACCAACTCGGCAACCATGAACGGCGACAAGTTCTCGACGATCCAGTACTTCGTCACCCTGGCGATGCAACACAGCATGATCTGGGTCGGCACCGGCATGATGCCGTCGAACACCAAGGCGGCCACCCGCAACGACCTGAACTACGTAGGCGGCTTCACCGGCCTGCTGGCACAGTCCCCAGCGGATGCGTCACCGGAAGAAGCGCCACCCGCGGGCGATCTTGAGACGGCGCGAATGTTCGGCGTACGTATTGCCGGCGCGACGGCGCGATGGAATGCGGGCGGCCGCGCGGGGATTTGATAGCGCGGCATCCCAAGGCTCGCGCCGGGCATCGGCACCCCTGCCGCACGCTTGACGCGGGTGCGTCTGCCGCCCGGACACGCACGGCGCGGCCCTTGGCGCGCGTCGCCAATCTGCCTGGAACCCGCCGGCATCGGCTTGCATCTGTCGCGTAACCCGTCACGCCGATGTCACTTTCTGCGCGCATCGTCGTTTTTTCACCCCGTTTTGCACACCCACCGCTATCAGGTCTTAAAATAGCGTTCCGGCGCGGCGTCGCGCCCCGTTTCCAGCAAGCCAGTGAGATCGAGATGAGCACGAAAGTTTTTGTCGACGGACAGGAAGGCACGACCGGCCTGAAGATTTTCGAATACCTGTCGCAACGCGCCGACGTGGAGATCCTGCGTATCGAAGAAGCGAAGCGCAAGGATCTCGAAGAGCGCCGTCGTCTCATCAATGCTTCGGACGTCACGTTCCTGTGTCTGCCGGACGTCGCCTCGCGCGAGTCGGCCTCGCTGGTCGACAACGATCACACCGTGCTGCTCGACGCGAGCACGGCTTTCCGCACATCGGCCGATTGGGCCTACGGCCTGCCCGAGCTGGCGCGCTCGCAACGTGAGCGTCTGCGCACGGCGAAGCGCATCGCCGTGCCGGGCTGCCACGCATCGGCCTTCGTGCTGGCCATGCGCCCGCTGGTCGAAGCCGGCGTCGTGGCTGCGGACTTCGCCGCGCACGCCTATTCGATCACGGGTTACAGCGGCGGCGGCAAGAAAATGATTGCCGACTACGAAGCTGGCGGCAACGACAAGCTCAAGAGCCCGCGTCCCTATGCGCTTGGTCTCACGCACAAGCATCTGCCGGAAATGGCGGCGCATACGGGCTTGAAGTCGGCGCCGGTGTTCACGCCGATCGTCGGCGACTTCTACAAGGGTCTCGCGGTCACCACCTTCTTCTCGCCGAACCAGTTGGCCAAGAAGGCCACGCCGCAAGACGTGCAGGCGTTGTTCGCCGAGTACTACGCGGGTGAGGCCTTCGTGCATGTCGCGCCGTTCGATGCTGACGCGAACCTCGACGGCGGCTTCTTCGACGTACAGGCGAACAACGACACCAACCGTGTCGACCTGTTCGTGTTCGGCAACGAAGAGCGCTTCGTGACCGTCGCGCGCCTCGATAACCTGGGCAAGGGCGCGTCGGGCGCGGCAATCCAATGCATGAACCTCGCCATCGGCGCCGACGAGGAAACCGGCTTGAAACGCTGAGCAAGCTCGAGATACAGACGTCATCCGCTGACAATCCACAGAAAAGCCGGTCTACAAAGACCGGCTTTTCTGTTTTAAAAACCTGCCCGCCGAATTCCTCTTTTACCCTTAATCAGTAGTAGCCCCCATTACTTAAAAAAAGAAAAATCGGACTGCTCACCGAGTGACGGTAATTCATTCTCCCGATTGACCTGCACAGCATAGTTTTCCGCATAGGGAAACTCCGGATTTTTTCTCGAACGGTCGTTCGAAGATCATAGAGCCATTTTGCTGTAACGCTTATCTGACAAGGGCGTGCGGCGAAGCAACGGTACCGCTGTCAAAACCAAAATTCCTTTTTTGTTTAAAAGGCCTCCCGGTGCCCAAGCAGTGCGTGTCTGGCAAAAAATATCCCGTTTGAATCGGTCTTTTTAGACGGCTCATTCAATTGACAGGCATTAAACGCGCAGCGAAATTAGTTCGCACTATTACATGAAGGGAGACAGCTGCATGTCGCACGCCAATATTCGAGGCCTGGCGATGGCCATTGCCATGGCCCCATTGCTCATCGCATGTGGCGGCGGCAAGGCCGGCGATCCCAGTACGATCAATGCGCCGCAATGCTCGGGCTCGACTTGCGGCGTGCAAGGTCCGCCCGCTACAGGCGCGGGTCCGGCCGCGTTGTGCCCTGCGACCGCCGACATCGTTAAAACGACCTATCTTGGCGGTGCAGGCAGTGGCGAAATCGTTCAGGTGAACATCAACGCGACGGCGATGACGTACACGCTGAAGTGGCTAGAGTCGCCGATTCCGTTGCGTACGGGTCAAGTCACGCCGACGCGCGCGGGCACGCAAATCACGGGCGCCGTGATCCACCCGCCAGCTGGCGCACTGCCGACCGCCGAACAGACGCGCTGCGCCTTCATCCTCGGTGCGGGCACCGGTACAGGCGTTGGCGACGGTCAGCCTTATACGACACCCGATTTCGTCAACAATCCGAATCCTCCGATGATTCTCGTCGGTCTGGGCGTAGCCGGTGGTGGCATTCCAGGTGCGACGGTCGAGTACGACGGGCTGACTATTCTCCCGGTGCCGGGCCTGGAGAATATCGGCGCCGTGCCGAACCGGCACTTCGACTTCTATCCGTTCATCGGGTTCGCCAGCACGACAACCGATATCACCCGGCTGCCAGGCACCTATAACGGCCTGCTTTACCACCTCGTGCCGTCGGGCTCTTATGCGGCAACAGCGACCAATACGGTTGAAACCTTCGACGCTAGTGGCAATTGCACCGGCTCCAACTCATCCAACGCAGCATTTCATCCAAGTGCAAGTGGCTGCCTGACGACCGGCACCGCCTGGGCGCCCAACAGCAGCGGCTACTTCGACAGTAATAACGCACCGCAGATCGGCACTCAACTGACGCTGCCCACCGGCACTAGCGGTTCCGTGGCTCCGGCGCACATGATCCTTGGTCAGATCAACGGCGCAACCGTGCCGCTCGTTATCCGCACGGGCCTTGTGAATCTCGGCACTGCGCCGCTGCATCTCGACGCCAAGGTCGACGACGAGTCCGGCATCGCCATGCTCACCGCAGCCACACCGCTCGCATCGGGTGGCTTCGACGGCGGCTATGTCGGCGCGGATTCGAACTTCAAGTCCACCGCGACGTTGATCCAGGGAGGCGTGGGCACCTTCATCAATCCATCGACTTCTGCCGCTGAAGACGGTTTCGGCCTGGGATACGGCCTGCCGAGTCCCGGACTGGTCGGCGTCCAGCAAGCGAACGGTCAGACCGGTTTCGCAATTGCGTCAGGCGGCCTGTACGCAATCGAAATTCAAGGCACCGTCAACGGCGGCGTCACGCCGACGTCGGCGATTTCAGGTACGTCTAACGCCCCCTACTTCGGCATCGGCGCGCAGATCAGCAAGTAAGGACTGAAGGACCGGCAGTTCGCAGTACGAGACATAAATAGAGCAAAAGGTGGCCGGACAGGGAGTCTGCCACTCACAACGAGAAAATTCTGGAGGCAGTATGAAATGGAGAATCCTTTCGGTGCTCGCTCTTGCAGCACCGTTACTGGGGGCATGCGGTGGTGGTGGCGGCAACGGCGACGGACCGGTCACCGAAGTTCGTCTGTGTCCTGCGTCGCTCGACTACAGCACGGTGTTCACGGGCGGCGGCGGTGACGGCGAACTGGTCAAGCTGCAGATGGACACGACCAAGATGACGTGGCAAATCAACTATATCGAGTCGCCGATCCCGGCCACCGTCGGCACCGTCGCGCCTACGCGCGCGGGCCAGAGCGCAAGCGGCACGCTGACCCAGGAAACCCAACTGCCGACCGCCAAGCTCAATCAGTGTGCTTTTCGCCTGAACGGGGCAAGCCTCGACCCGAATCGTCCGGCGCGGATTTTTGTCGGCGAAGGCGTGGCGGGCGGCACGATCCCGGGGGCGGAGATTTCCTTCGCCGGGATTCTCGGTGTGGGCGCGGTGCCCGATACCACCTTCCCGTACTACCCGTTCATCGGTTTCTCGTCGATTGAAACGAACATCGCGAACGTGGCCGGCACCTACAACCAGCTCGGCTACCACCAGGTTCCGTCGCAAAACTTCGCGCCGGTCGCGGTCGACACGAAGATCACGATCAATGCCGACGGCACGTGGACCGAGTGCGACAACTCCGGCGTCAACGCGGGCACGTGCCAGCAACCGGGAACGAACTTCGTGCAGTCAGCCGACGGCAGCGGCGCGTTCGAAACCGACAACTTCCTGGGCCAGGCCAAACCGACGCTCGCCACAACGCCGAAGGCACGCGGCTACATGATCGTCGGCAAGCTGCGCAATCAGGTGGTGCCGATTCTGGTGCGGACCGGCGCGGCGAACTCATCGGTGACAACACCGGTGAACGGCTCACTCGGCCCGTATGCGGACGATGAGTCGGGCATCTCCATCCTGGCGCCGCAAAGCGCGATCGCGGTCAACTCGCAAAACGGCGAGTACATCGGCGTGGATAGCCAGTTCGACTATCGCACGACGGCGCTCGAAGGCACCGAAGCCACGCTGCTCGATCCGTTCAACGCCTCGCAGGCCTCGCTCGCGACGGCGCTGAATCTGAACTTCACGCAGACCGTGCCGGGTGTCGTGACGACCACGCAAGTGGGCGCCTCGACGGGCACTACGCCGACCGGAAAGATGATCTTTACGGGTGGCGTGTTCGGCTACCTCGATATGACCAACGCGGCCTCGCCGTACTTCACGATCGGCGCCTTCGTCCAGTAATGGACGCAGCACGCGCCGCTGACACGCAGCGAGGCGTTCGCGTCCCGGCTGTCGCGCACAGAAATAGCGCGGCGGCCGGCGTCCACCGACTATCCAGCGCACCGGCCAGGCAATCAGGCCGCCGTCGCTCGCAGCGCGCGAAGAACGCAACGATCGTCATGCGCGCCTCAGGAGGAACACCATGAAAAAGATCTTTTTCGCGATACTGGCTGCCTGCCTGTCAGTCAGTGCGCACGCGCAACACGCGGGCGACAACGTCGCCGTGCTCGGCTGGTTCCACGTCATGCCGCAGGATTCGAGCACGCCGCTGACCACCAACGTCGCCCCGACACCCATCAATACACCACTGCGTCTGCCAAGTTCGTTCACGTCCAGCGGCACGGGGTTGTCGACCAATACCGCGAATACCGTCGGCCTCGTCTTCAGTCACTACATCACCGATCACATCGCTGTGTCGACGGTGGCGGGTGTGCCGCCGGTCTTCAAGATCTACGGACACGGCACCATCCAGCCGCCCGGACCGGCAGGCGCACTCGGCCAGCAGAATCTGGGCGATCCGCAGGCCAATCCGATCGTGAAAAGCGTGCGCCAGTGGAGCCCGGCGCTGCTGTTCCAGTATTACTTCAATGCGCCGACGGCCCATTTCCGGCCGTTCGTGGGCATTGGCGTGTCGTATAACTGGTTCTCCGACGTTCAGTTGAGTCCAAACTTCGTGACCGCGACCCAGAACAATCTGGGCTCGGTGCTGGCAGCGGGTGCGGGCAAGCCGGGGCAAACGCAGGTGTCGGCGAAGGCGTCGTCCTCCTGGCAGCCGGTGTTCAATGCGGGCCTCGCCTATAACATCACCGATCACTGGGGCCTCGTGGCATCGGTCACGTACATTCCGCTGAAGACCACCTCGTCGGTCATCATCAAGGCGGCAGACGGCACGGAGTTGGGTGTCTCGAAGGCGGAACTGAAGGCCGATCCGATCATTTCGTTCCTGGCCGTCTCGTATAAGTTCTGAGTTCGACGTAGACGCGACAAAGCCGGCGGCCTCGCGCAGAGGCCAGCCGGCTTTGTCTTTTCTGGAAGGCACGGGAAATTCGGGGCAAAAAAAAGCCCGCCTAATTGGACGGGCTGAATCCATATCAGAGGAGACATGGAGGAGACAAGAAGAACTATAGCAAATGATTTGGTGCGTCGCAACATTCAAATTAGGGTAGACCCTCAGCGTTGCATACGCACAACACCCCTTGCGGCGCCTGGCAAGTGGTGTCGACCGCCATGCGCCAGCCGTTTGCCTAGTGCCGCACCAGCGCCATCATCGCGCCGAAGCCGACGAACACGCCGCCCGTCAGACGATTGAACGTCCTGGCGACGCTGCGGCTCTTCAAGCTGGCGCCAATCCGCGTGCCGAAACCGGCGTAGACCAGATACCAGCTCACCTCGATGACGGCAACGGTAGCGACGAGCACGCCGAACTGCGGCAGCTTGGGCCGCGTCGCGTCGATGAATTGCGGCAGCAGCGCGGCGGCGAACAGGATGGCCTTCGGGTTACTGCCCGCCACGAGGAAACCATTGCGAAACAGCGCGAAGCGCGAACGCGCGGGCTTGGCGGACAGTTCCTCGACCGCGCCGGCAACGCCTTCGTCAACAGGCGAACGCCACGCCTTGATGCCCAGATAGACGAGATACGCCGCACCGATCATCCGCAGTGCGTTGAACATCGTCGGCCACGCCGTGAGAAACACGCCGAGGCCCGCCGCCGACACCGCCAGCATCAACACCAGCGCCGACAGGCAGCCGGCCATGGTCGCGCTGGAACGGCGCAGGCCGTGCCGGGCGCCGTGCGTCATGACCAGCAGCATGTTCGGACCAGGAATCGCGCAGACAACAAAAACAGTCGCGACGAAGAGCCACCAGGTGTGCAGACTCATAGGGATCGATGCAGAAAAAGGGATCAGACCGCGATTATGCCCTTCCGCACCTTAAAGCGCCCTCGCCTGCGCCCGCTCAGCGCCCTGCCCGCCGCGCCGCGACCTGTCCCAGCACCGCGAAGTCTTTCTCGCCGTCGCCATGCGCCACGGCTTCGATCAGGCTGTCGCGCACCACGCTCGCGATCGGCAACGGCGTCGTGACCGCATCGGCGGCCGCCAGCGCGAGACGCACGTCCTTTAGTCCGAGGCGCGCCTTGAACAACGCCGGCTCGTAGCGCTGCTCCGCGATCATCTTGCCGTAGCCCGAATAGACCGGCCCCGGGAACAGACCACTCGTGATGACATCGAGAAAATCCTGAATCGCGACGCCGTGGCCCGTTACGAGCGTGGCCGCTTCGCCGAGCGTCTCGACAGCCGCAGCCAACATGAAGTTAGCCGCGAGTTTCATCACGTTTGCCTGCTGCGGCAGCGAACCGATGCGCCACGTTTTCTGGCCGATGGCGTCGAAAATCGGCTGCACACGGTCGATCGACTCGGCCGGGCCGCCTGCCACGATCGTCAGCTTGCCGGCCGCCGCGACGTCGGGCCGGCCCAACACCGGCGCGGAGACGTAATGAATGCCGCGCGAGGCGTGCGCGGTCGCCAGTTCCTCGGCCAGCGCCACCGAGATCGTCGCCATGTTCACGTGAATCAAACCGCGCGGCGCGTGTTCCAGCAGCGACGCGGTGACGACTTCGCGCAATGCGGTGTCGTCGGCGAGCATCGAGAACACGGCGTCGCCCGCAAACGCTTCAGCCGGCGTCGCGACGATCCGCGCCCCTGCGTCAGCAAGCAACTGCGTGCGTTGCGGCGACCGGTTCCACACACGCACCTGGTGCCCGGCTTTCAAAATGTTTGCAACCATTGCGGCGCCCATCTCGCCGAGACCGATAAAACCGATGTCCATCTGTCGCTCCATCTTCTAAAGAACTGGCAGTAAAGCACACCCATGCGACACGTGCAGGACAGCGCGCAATTGAACACGGTGCGATACTGATGCGATGGTCACCGCGACATTCCGCTTCTATGAGGAGCTGAACGACTTTCTCGCCCGGCCCCTGCGCCGGCGCGCGTTCAGTTGCGCCTGCGCGCGCGGCGCCACGGCGAAACATATGATCGAAGTGCTCGGCGTGCCGCATACCGAGGTCGAACTGATTCTGGTGAACGGTGAGTCGGTCGGTTTCAATCATCCCCTATCCGACGGCGATCGCATCGCCGTTTATCCGAAGTTTGAAGCGCTCGACATCCAGCCGCTATTGCGCGTGCGCGAGCACCCGCTGCGGGTGGTGCGCTTCATTGCCGATGCGCATCTGGGCGGTCTTGCACCGCTGTTGCGGCTAGCCGGCTTCGATACGCTCTACGACAACCACTATCCCGACGCCGATATCGAAGCGCTCGCCGCCGCACAACAACGCATCGTACTGACCCGCGACCGTGAGCTATTAAAACGCCGCGCCATCACGCATGGCTGCTACGTACGCACGCTGCGGCCACGTGAACAATTGCGTGAAGTGTTTGAACGGCTGGATCTGGCCGGCAGCGCGCAGCCGTTCCGTTTGTGTCTGATGTGCAATGCGCCGCTGCGGCGTATCGCCAAAGACGAAGTCGGCGACCGGGCGCCCGACGGCGTGCTGGAACGGCACAGCCAGTTTGTCACCTGCGACGTGTGCCGGCGCGTATTCTGGGAAGGCACGCACTGGCAACGAATGCGCGCGCTGATGGACAGCGTGGCCGGCGCGCCGGAACCGCCCGCTTGAACAGCCCACAATGGCTCGAACTCCGCGGAGCCCGAGCATCGCCTGGTCGCCGCTCAGGTGCGGAATTGCCGCCGTTGGCTCGACGCGCGGCGCGATGCGTACAATGCGGGATTACTTATCTGGCAGAGGCCTTCCGTATGGCGATGAAAAAAACCGACCTTGAAAAGAACAAGGCGCTCAAGCTGAACAATGCAATGAACCTGTCGACCGCCGAACGCTTCGGCAAAGCCGCTGCCGCTGAACCGAAGCTCGATCGCCGTGAACAGCGCAAGCTCGACCAGGCACAAGGGCTCGTCGCCTTCGCCTGCAAGCTGAACGGCGACCTGGTTACGGAGCTGAAAGAACGCGCCGCCACCCATCCGGAAGGCATGACCGGACTGCTGAACGAGGTCATCAAGCGCGGTCTCGCAGGCTAAACGCCATCCGAGCTAGCCGCCCAATGCAAAAAGGCCAGAGCAGAAGCTCTGGCCTTTTGCTGGCGGCATTCAACCGGAATCGCGCTGCACTCGCCGGCTAGCAGCGTGCGCAGACGAACCGGCAGGGTTCGCCTGACAAAACCAAGCGTTAGCTTAGTTTGCCGTGCCCTTGTCGTTCGTGCCAGCTGCCGAAGCTGCCGACGAAACCGGAGCACGCTTGCCGTGCGTCTTCAGCTTCTTGATGTGGTGCTTCTTCGGCGTGCTAGCTGCAGCGGCCGGTGCTGCTGCGTCCGATGCTTGTGCGAAAGCTTGAACGGAAACCAGCGCGATCGAAGCTGCTGCGAGCGAGACGATAACTTTTTTCATGTGTTGTTCCCCAAACCTGGACGACTGAGTCAATGTGAATGAAATAGCTGAACGGTGAAGCAGACGGCACGCAAGGCGCCTTCCCGCTCCCCGCGGGAGAGTATTACGCAGTGTATGCGGTTTGTCATGCCCAAAACTCGATATGTATTTTCCGGGAGACAGCTTGCTTTCGATAAGCTTTCACTCGTTAAGCATTCCATATTAGGGCGATTACCTAGTCCCGCATTTAGAGCAGGTTTCTGAGCAAACTCGCGGTTTCCTGGAGGGTCGGCAGCACCCGATGCAGCGCCGCGTTCGCCGATTCCTGGCCGATTGGCATGCTCACGCTGATCGCCGCCACCACCGAGCCGTGCCGGTCCCGCAGCGGTACCGCGACACCGCGCATGCCCAGTTCCAGTTGCTGGTCGGTGACGACATAACCATCGCGGCGGATTTCGCTCAGCACTTCGCGCAAGCGTTCAGCGGTCGAATACGTATGCGGCGTGAATACCTTGATCGGATAGGACGCCAGCCACTGCTCGATGCTTTCCGGCGCCTGAAAGGCCAGCAGGACCAAACCCGCGGACGACAACGGCGCGCTCGCCCGCGACCCCAGCACAAAGCCGACCGCCATCGCCCGGTTCACGCCGTTGCGCGCGACATAAACCACATCGTGTTCATCGAGAATCGCGACCAGTGCGGTTTCCTGCAAGGTTGCGGTGATGCGCTGAAGAAATGGTTGCACGGTGCGCGGCAGGCGCGCCGAATCCAGATACGACTGACCGAGCCGCAATACACGCGGCGCGAGCCAGAACAGCTTGCCGTCGGTGTCCACGTAGCCGAGTTCGCGCAGCGTCAGCAGATAGCGGCGCGCCGCCGTGCGCGAGAGTCCAGCGCGGGCGGCCACCATGGTCGGCGTCATGCGCGCATGCTCTTCGTCGAATGCTTCGATGATCGCCAGTGCCTTTGCGGCGCCAGCGATCCAGTCTTTCTCGTCCATTGCGTCTGCCTGAAAATCCGTTGGCCAAATGGGTCAGCGATACCCTGACTCACCCAACCCGTTGCGCGATTATCGCGCGAGTCGCGGCACTGTATAGCCGGTTAAAGACCTGGCGAGAACCTATTTGAAGTCCCAGCGCATCTGCTCGGCGATCCCCACCCCGCGCGAGGTCCGCACACATTCGCTCACGTAGTCCGTAAAGGGCAGTGGCTCGAAACCAATCTCGTCGCGCAGGCGGCGGTTGTCGAATGCGTAGTCCAGCTCGGCGAAACCGGCGTACAAACGCAGCGCATGTTCGATCAGACGGCCGCTGCCGCAGCGATCGCGGCCCACCACTTCGCGTGCGATCTTGCCGAAGTCGCGCACCCGGCACATTGAATAGCGGCGGCCCGAAACACCGGTGGCTTCGTCCATGGCGCTGATGATCTGACCAATGGTCGGCGCCTCCGAACCCGCCGACACGTGATACGTATCAAAAGCCAGCGACGGCTTCACCGCCAGCAGCGCCACCGCGCGCGCGCAATCGTCGGCGGATATCACGTCGAGGCGGTTCATGGCCCGCGCCGTGAAGCGCCGCGCGGCGTGCACCACGCGAAACACCCAGAAAATGCTTGCCGAAGGAAGCGTACCGAGCACCGTATGGCCCA
Organism: Paraburkholderia fungorum; assembly: GCF_046026025.1. Classification (GTDB taxonomy): domain Bacteria; phylum Pseudomonadota; class Gammaproteobacteria; order Burkholderiales; family Burkholderiaceae; genus Paraburkholderia; species Paraburkholderia fungorum_E. Next base: position 34,567 of record NZ_JAQQFL010000046.1, read on the forward strand.
CCACGATCGACGGCCGCACCACGACCAGCGGCAAGTGCGGATACGTGCTGCGCAGCAAGCGTTCGACTTCACGTTTGCTGCGCGTGTACGGCACGAGGTGGCTCGTTTCGCCATAGCCAAACGGCGATTCCTGAACGTTCGCGCCGCATTGCGTGCCGCACGCCATCGCCGTGCTCACGTGCACAAAGCGCCGCAGCTTTTTGCTGCCGACAAAACGCGACGCAAAACACAAGGTATCGTGCACATTTGTGTCGAGCACTTGCGGATGTGTCGAGAACGACGCGAGCGCCGCGCAATTGATCACATGCGACGCCTTGGCGAGCCGCGCCAGATCGATTTCCGGGAACGCGCTGCCGAGTTCGCCGACCATCACGTTGGCTTCCGTGATTCGCTGGGCTCGAGCATGCGGCAGCCCGCAGCGCACCGCAGAAGCGCGCAACCGCGCGAGCGCATCGGCCACACTGGCGCCGCGCACCAGACACACCATGCGCTCGACCAGGCCGGCGTTGATCAAGGTCACCAGCAGATTGCCGCCGATAAATCCGGTCGCACCGGTCAGCAACATGCTGTCGACGCCCATTGCCTGCGCGCGTGCCGACGAAATCAGGCTGTCCTGCCAGGCAGTGGAAAGAGGGGGTTGCCATGCAAACATCGCGAGCTCCTTGCAGGGAAATCTGAGCGTCGGGAAAGTTGATCCGGACAACCGATCAACAGTCGCGTCAACAGTCACATCAACACACGCATCAATAGCGATACGTCAACGCAGTGATCGCGAAGTAGTTGTTCTTCGACTGCACGATCGGGCTGTTCGCCGACGCGCCGAGCAGGCGCGTCACGCCGCCCTCGGTATGCACCGACCAACGCGGCGAGAAACTGTAGGTCCATGCGGCCGACACCTTGGCGCTGTCGAAACCGCCTTTCACCGCATACGGCTGAAAGCGGCTCGCGGCCGCCTGCGCATCGGTGACGCCAAAGAAGGTCTGCGTATAGCGGCCGCTACCGGCATGCACGCTGCCCGTGATGCTGATTTCGTTGTCGACTGTTTGCAGCACCGGCACCGTCAGATCGACGTGCCCGCTGGTGCCGCGGCTGGTGTGCGTGAGGGGCTGATCCAGCGTGATGCTGACGGTCGAAGGACCAAACAGATGCGCGCCGACCTGCACGGACATCATGACCGAACCCGGAATCCGGCCCATGCCCTTCAGGTAGTCGGAGCCCGGCAGATCAGCACGATTTCTGTCGGTGCGGCCGAAGTCATAGCTGAGCGCCGCGGATGCGAACAGCCCATTGGCGAACGTGTGCTTGTAGCCGAGGCCGTCTGTCGGGCTCAGAAAGATGCCGTTGCTGAACTCGGCGGAGATCAGCGGAGCCACGAACGGACGGTAGTCGCGGCTACCCTGATAGCGCGGCGCCACGCCGCCGGCCAGCGAAAACATATAGAAATTCTCGGCGTATGCCACCGACGAGCAGGTCAGGCCAAACAGCGGAATAAACAGATACGGGAGGCGTTTGCGCACGATCAGGACTTTTTATTTGGGACGGAAGCCGCAGTCTAGGGACGCCGCCGCGCCACGTCTGTCCTGAAGTTGGGAGAATGTGTGCGCAATTGTGTTCAAGTGTTCACGAATGTTCGCGGCGTATCCCGTGGCGGTGCGCGCGGATAGAATCGGCGCCTGATAGTGGAGACCCATATGAACGACGCCCCCCTCAAAACCAGCGTGCTGCTGATCGAGGACGACGATCGCCTCGCGCAGTTGATCGGGGAATATCTGAACGGCTACGAATTCAGCGTGACAATCGTGCGACGCGGCGACACGGCCGTGGCCGCCGTGCGCGAGCACAAACCGGCGCTGGTGATTCTCGATCTGATGCTGCCGAACATGGACGGCATGGAGGTCTGCCGCCGCATTCGCAGTTTTTCGCGCGTGCCGGTGCTGATCCTGACGGCGCGCGTCGACGTATTCGACCAGATTGCGGGACTGGAAACCGGCGCCGACGACTACGTCGTCAAGCCGATCGAGCCGCGCGTGCTGGTCGCCCGCGCCCGTGCGCTGTTGCGTCGTGCACAGCCGGCGGAAAGCGCGGAGCCGTCCACGCAGGACGAGACGCTGACCTTCGGTGAACTGGTGATCGCGCCGCCCGATCGAGCGGTGAGCTGGCGCGGCCAGCCGGTCGACCTGAAGACCGCCGAGTACAACCTGCTGCTGATCCTCGCGCGCGCGGCCGGCACCGTGCTGAGCCGCGACGATATTCTCAGGCAATTGCGCGGCATCGAATTCGACGGTCTCGACCGTACCGTCGACGCCGGGATCTCGCGGCTACGCCGGCGTTTCGAAGATGCGTCACCCGAGCCGCACAAGATCAAGACGATCTGGGGCCGCGGCTACCTGTTCAGCCCGTCGGCATGGGAGGAATAAATGATCCGCTCCCTGATCCGGCTGTACCTGATCGTTGTCATCGGCGGCGGCCTCGCCATTGCATTCGTCAACACCTCATTCTCGCAACTGTTCCATGAGCGCGTCACACAAACCGAGCGCGGCGCGGACCGTACGTATGCATTCGTACTCGAGGATTACCTGCAACGGCACTCAGGCCAGGAACGCGCCGCGGCGCTCGCGGAATTGAACAAGCACGGCAGCGAAGGCTTCAGGTTGATGACGACCGACGAGGTCGAGCCACTGGTCGGCAAGCGCCAATGGCGCGAGTTGCGCGATGGCAAGCTGGTGTTGGACTACGACACCACGAATTACTTCCTGCCTCTCTCGGATGGCATCGTCGTCTATGCGCGTCGCGGCGATTCCACCACGGTCGAGATTCAGGCACTCGCGTATGCGTTGCTCGCGCTTGCCACGCTGCTTTCGGTGGTCGTGTGGGTGCACTATCACTGGCGCGATCTGCGCAAGCTCGAAGCCGCGGCGCGCACCTTCGGCTCAGGCGCGTTATCGACGCGCGTGAAGTTGTCGAGCAAGTCGAACATCTACGACCTGTCGCAACAATTCAACGAAATGGCGCAGCGAATCGAAGCGTCGATCCTGCACCAGCGCGAGATGATGCACGGCATCTCCCACGAACTGAAGACGCCGCTCGCGCGGCTCGAATTCGGCCTTGCGCTGCTGCAATCGCCGGAGTCGCCCGAGCGGCAGCGCGAACGACAACTGGCGCTGTGCAAGGACGTGCGTGAACTCGACGACCTCGTCACCGAACTGCTGACTTTGAGCCAACTGGAACAAGGTGAAGGGCATCTGGTGCTGATGCAGGTGTCCGTGAATGAGTTGCTCGACAGCGTGGCCGCGAGCATGTCCAACGATGTCGCCGATCGCTCACTGACGCTTTCGGTCAGCACGGCGGGCGTGTCCGCTGGGGGTAGCGCTGCAGGTAGCGCTGCAGGTAGCGCTGTAGGCACGGCCGCCGCCCGCGCCCCGGTCTCTCGTATGCCGGTTGCCCGCACGCCCACGTATCATGTCTGCGATCCCAAACTGGTCGCGCGTGCGCTGCTGAATCTGCTGCGCAACAGTACCCGCTACGCACGGCAGGCGATTTCGCTAAGCGCGGCCGCCGACGCGGCAGGCGCACTGGTGTTGATCGTCGAGGACGACGGCCCCGGAATTCCGCTTGCGGAGCGCGGGCGCGTATTCGAACCGTTTCACCGGCTCGACTCCAGCCGCGACCGGTATACCGGCGGCTTCGGCCTTGGCCTCGCGATCGTGCGGCGCGTCGCGCTGGTACATGGCGGCGACGTGCGACTCGAAGAAGCGGCATCGGGCGGCGCACGCTTTGTGATCACCTTGCCGGCGTTACCATTACCGGCGCCGGCAAAGAAACCCGCGCCGCAAGACGCCGGATATCACCGTTGAGCCGCGAGCGCCTTGTTCAAACAACCGAATTCGAAAAACAGCCTTTGAAATCCGACACACGCCAACACCTGCGCGCCAATCTGCTGATGCTAATCGCGGCCATGATCTGGGGCTCCGCGTTCGTCGCGCAACGGCTAAGCCTCGATACGATCGGACCGTTTCTGTTTACCGGGCTGCGTTTCCTGCTCGGCGCGCTGGTCGTGCTGACCATGATCGTTTGCGTGCGGCGCTCCGCGCTGGCGGAATTGTCAAAGCGCGAACCCGGCGGCGCACGCGAACTGCTCGGTGCCGGTGTATTGCTCGGTGTCGTGCTGTCTGCGTCGATTTCAATGCAGCAGATCGGTCTGCAATACACAAAGGTCGCCAACGCCGGCTTCATCAGTTCGTTATACGTGGTGATCGTGCCGCTGCTCGGCGTGCTGTTTCGTCATCGAACGGGGTTCGGCACCTGGCTCGGTGCGACGCTGGCTGCGATCGGCATGTACTTTCTGAGCGTCAACGAGCACTTCTCGATCCTGTACGGCGACTGGTATCAGCTTGCCGGCGCATTGGTGATTTCCGTGCAGATGATGCTGGTCGGCCGCTTCGCGCTGCGGCACGACACCCTGATGCTGGCGCTCGTGCAGTTCGTGACCTGCGGGGTGGTGTGTCTGGCCGTCGGTCTCGTGATCGAGCCGATCAGTCTTGCGGTGATCGAGCGTGCCGCGCCAACGATTCTGTACGGCGGTGCGCTGTCGGTGGGCATCGCCTATACGATTCAGGTGGTTGCGCAAAAACATGCGGCGCCCTCGCATGCCGCGGTGATTTTCAGTATGGAAGGGGTGTTCGCCGCGTTCGCCGGCTGGCTGGTGCTCGGTGAAACATTGTCAACGCGTGCGCTGTCTGGATGCGCGCTCATGCTCGCCGGCCTGATGGTGTGCCAGTTGATGCCCGCCCGGCGCCCCACGAGCGAACCTGATCGCTTGCCTCACGAAGCGTGAGGGCGCAGCCAGTCGCCCCACTCCACGTCGAAACGCGCGAGGTATTTGCGCAGGCGGTCGGCGTCGTTCGGCTGCTTCCTGGATTGCCGCGACACCGCAAAGAGCGTGCGCCCCGCGTCCGACAGACTTGCCGACGCCTGGCAAACCTCCAGCACACGCTGGAGTTGCAAGCGGTCGAACAGGTCGTAGTCGTCAGCACGTGCGCCGAGCGTGCGTGATACCAGATCATCATCGGCACCGTCAGAGGGAGGCGCCCACGTTCGCTGCAAGCGCTCGATTTCCTGTCCGGCATTGTCTTCCGTGATACGCCCGGCGTCCGCCAGGGTCGCCATGCGCGTCACCGAGGCTGACAACTCGCGGAAATTGCCGGTCCACGCGGCCTTCGCGGAGGTAGCGAACGACAGATAGCGGCGCCGTGCTTCGACATTGAAACGCACCAACTCGCCCTGCTCCCGGCCGAAGCGATCGAGCTCGAATTCGAGATTCGGCTCGATATCCTCGATGCGCCCGGCAAGGCCCGGCAGGTGGTAGGTCCAAAGGTTGATCCGCGCGTACAGGTCTTCGCGAAAGGCGCCCTGCGCGACCATTGTCCGCAAATCGCGGTGCGTACCGGCGATCAGTTGAAAATCGCTGGTCACTTCCGTATCGGCGCCGACGGGCAGAAAGCGTTTCTCCTCCACGGCCTTCAGCAGCATTGCCTGTTCATCCATCCCGAGCTCGCCGATTTCGTCGAGAAACAGCAGCCCTTGATCGGCCGCGCGCAGCAAACCGCCGCGCGCGCTTTGCGCGCCGGTGAAGGCGCCTTTGACGTGGCCGAACAGCGTCGACATCGCCGAATCCCCTCGCAACGTCGCGCAGTTCACTTCGATAAACGGGCCACCCAGTCGATGCCGATTGCGCTTCAGCTCATAAACCCGCCTGGCGAGGAACGACTTGCCTGCGCCGGTCGGGCCGATCAACAGAATCGGCGCGCGCGAGCGGATCGCGACACGCTCGATCTGATCGATCAACGCGTTGAACTGCGGATTGCGCGTGGCAATACCGGCCTTGAGGAACGACACGGTGTCCTCGCGCTCGCGGGTGAAACGTTGGGCGATGCGGTTGTAGCGAGACAGATCCAGATCGATGACCGACACTTTGCCAGGCCCGCTCTTGCCCTCGTCGGTTTGTTGCGGGGGGGCGGTTTGCACGAGGCTCGCCGGCAGATAGCGCGCTTCGGTCAGCAGAAACCAGCAGATCTGCGCGACGTGTGTGCCGGTGGTGATGTGGACGAGATATTCCTCGTTGTCGGTATCGAACGCGTAGCCACGCGCGAAATCATGCAGCGACGCGTAGACCTCTTCGAAATCCCATGGATCGTGGGTGGCGATCGAGGTCAGACGCACTTCGGTGAGCGGTGAGACACCGGCGAGATCGTTCTTCACGCGATTGGCGAGCGATTCGTAACCGGGCGAGTGCAACAGCTCGAGCCGGTCGATCGGCATGCCCGGCTGCTCGCAGAGACTAATGGTGGGCCGCCAGCGTTGCCAGCGCCGCGCGCCGCCCTGGTCCAACACTGTGCCGAGAAAGCCGATAGCGACGCGCTTTTTCATTTTTATCTTTCTGTATAAAACACTAGCTGATCATATCAATTATTGGCCGGTTCAGCCTACCGGCGAGAACCACTGAACAACGGCGTACGCAGCATCTTTATGATTCACATCAATCACTTACGGCAGAACGATTCGAACACGCGACCATGCTGGCATGCTCCTCGCAATACATAACCCGACTGGGCGTCATAACCGACATACCCAGCCGGGAGCGCGCCGCACAACTGCGCGCTGCAGCCAGTCGAAAGAAGAATAGGGAAGAAAAGAAAAATGGATTACCAACTGATGGAAGTCGCGGACGGCAAGCCGGTCAAGATGTGGACCGAAGGTGTCGCCATTGACGATTTCGCCCGCGACCAACTCGCTTACACGGCCAAGCTGCCGTTCATCTTCAAGCATCTGGCGGTGATGCCGGACGTGCACGCAGGCAAAGGCTCCACGATCGGCAGCGTGATTCCTACGCTCGGCGCGATCATTCCGGCAGCAGTCGGGGTAGACATCGGCTGCGGCATGATGGCCGCGCGCACCACGCTCAAGGCCGCCGACTTGCCCGATTCGCTGGCGGGCCTGCGCAGCGCGATCGAACGCGCGGTGCCGCACGGCCGCGCACCGGGCCGCCGCGATCCGGGCGCATGGGACAGGCCGCCGCAACCGGTCGACATTGCTTGGAAGTCGCTTGCTGACGGCTTCAAGCGAATCGTCGACAAGTATCCGAAGCTCGCGCGAACCAACAACTACGTGCACCTCGGTACGCTCGGCACCGGCAATCACTTCGTGGAAGTCTGCATCGACGAAGCGGACAGCGTGTGGTTCATGCTGCATAGCGGCTCGCGCGGCGTCGGCAATGCGATCGGCAATCTGTTCATCGAACTGGCGCAGGCGGATATGCGGCAGCACATCGCGAACCTGCCGGACCGCAATCTGGCCTACTTCGAAGAAGGTAGCGCGCACTACGATGACTACGTCGAAGCGGTCGACTGGGCGCAGAACTATGCACGGCAGAATCGTGAACTGATGATGGGTGCGGTCGTTCGTGCGGCGCAATCGGTCATCGCCAAGCCGTTTTCGCTCGATGAGCACGCGGTGAACTGCCACCATAACTACGTGCAAAAGGAACACCACTTTGGCACGGACATCCTGGTGACGCGTAAAGGTGCGGTGTCCGCGCAGAAGGGCCAGCTCGGCATCATTCCGGGTTCGATGGGCGCGAAGAGTTTTATCGTACGCGGGCTCGGCAACCCGGAAAGCTTCTGCTCATGCAGTCACGGCGCCGGCCGCGCGATGAGCCGTACTGAAGCGAAGCGGCGCTTTTCCGTCGAAGATCAGGTCAAGGCAACGGCACACGTCGAATGCCGTAAAGACGAAGGCGTGATCGACGAAATTCCGATGGCCTATAAAGACATCGACGCGGTGATGGCCGCGCAGCGCAGTCTCGTCGAGGTGGTGCACACGCTGCGGCAGGTGGTGTGCGTGAAGGGGTAGCAGGGGTAGTACAAAGCGCGGCCGTCATCTCCTGACGGGGGGCGGCCGCCTAACAGCGTCCGCCATCAAGCGGCGCGTGGTTGCGCGAAAAGCTTGGGCGTATCGGAGGTAGGTGGAAACACACACCAGCAACCGTCGTCGTGACGAAAGAAAAAGAGACTGCGCGATCCGGCCTCGGGGGACGTTTCCACGCGCACATAACGCCTGCCGCCCAGACGGGTACGGCTGAACTCGGTAACGTGAACCGGAATCGACAGCCCGGGCGCCAGCCATTTCTCGACCAGAAAACGCAGCGATTGTTCACTGGCGGCTCTCATGATCCGCTCCGGACCGGCTTGTCGCGATTCGCCTCACGGGCGGCTTCGTTGCTTTCGTCGCTATCGGCGCCGTCCTCGTCGTGCTCGGACGATGCGAGGGATATGGCCCGGTTTGTCGCCGCCGCCCGCAAGGTCGTGCAGCGGCTGGCATGCCTGATATCCGAGAGAAGACGGACTAGCTGTCGTGCTGTTCTACGTTTCATTGCACACCCCCGCACTGCACCAATAACTTCAGAAAACACTTTAACTCTATGCCTGGATAGGGCGTTGCTGAAATGGTTTTGACTAAATAGCAACAGTTGCGCTTGCAAAAACATAGACGCAATCTTTGTACCTTCCAGCTTCAATGTGCGCGTCTGAGGGGACCCGGTCTGTACGGTGGCGAGCGAATGGTATCGACGAAAAAACCACCTCGCCGCCCGGCAAAATATGGCCGGATAGGTGAGTTATCCACAGTTGCCTATGAATAACTTCGGGATATCGCGTCGGACAGCCTGTGCGCGAATTCTTGATAAGGTCCGGCGCGAGGCAAGCTCCGTCAAAGTTATCCCAGCTTTGTAGTTTTTCTACAGACGTGTTCCGCAGGGTTATGGTCTCTGCATGACGTTGATGTGACGGGGAATTAGCGAGTTATCCACAGAAGGGGTTAACCCTTGTTAACTATTACTACATATATATACGTATGAAGTAAAAGACATAGGATAAGTGCCGCTGCGTGATGAGATCAAAGGCTGATCAGGTCTTGATCAGCCTGAACCCGGCATGCGCCGGCAGGCATGTTTCACGGCGCGACGCCGGCTCCGCTCGCTGGTTGCACCGACGCGGCAGCAGCCTTCTCAATTGCGTCGGTCATCTCGGGAAGGGGCGCGGGAATCGGCGCTTCAACCGGCACGGGCGCCGGTACCGGCAACAGGCGTGTCTCGATGCGGCTGTTCGCAACCGGCTGCGTGCGCACTACCGTCTGCAAATAATGATCGACGAGGCCGAAGAAGCGATCGTAGAACTTGCCCGACGGGATCGTCTCACTCGAAATCTTGACCATCGCATCGTTATTCGAGCGGATCGGCAACGACAGCGAACCCAGCACGCTCAGCCCCACGCTCGCGGACGTATCGCTTTTCTTCAGCGCAAAGCCGTTTTGCACCGCATTGACGTAGACGATGCTGGTATCGCTCGCCTCCTCCCCCGGCGTGCAGACCACATGAAACTCGACAACGATGTGCGTGTCGCCGGTCGGCTGGAAGTTTTTCGTTCCGTCGACGGTATCGGTGCGCGTCATTGTTGTCAGATAGCCCTGGCTCAACAGCGCGCGGCGCGCAGCCTCACAGGTATCCGTGGTGCTCGAGTTGAAGTTTCGGGCGTAAGGGCTCGCTCCGGTTTCGAACAGTTCCTGCTGGAATTTTGGCTGCGGCGTGCTGTTGCAAGCGGCAAGGGTCAGCAAGCCGGCGAGGGAAACGGCAGTGGTTCTGGAAAACAAGGTGAACATGATCGATCGGGAGAGGCGCAGCGTGGGCTCGGATGGGAATGCATTGTAGAGCGGTTGCCGGGCGTGCGTAAAAAGCGTGCAGCGTTTTGCGCCGCACCGCCTGATATGGCGTGACGGCTCAATCCACCGCTTCACTGCGGGAGCATGGCAACGAGAAAAAGTAAGGGGAAGTGACCGCTCAGTGCGGCATTGCAGGCGATGCGCTTTGCAGCGCTGCCCCGCCGGTGGCAGTGAGATTGTCGGCCGGGATCGTGAAAGCGTCGGCCCAGTTGTCCGGTGCCGGGCAGCGGTCGGCCTCGCACATGCTGGTCTGTGCGTTCAGATGCGATGCGACCTCCTGGGGCCCGGCGACGTCGGTGAAATCTTCGACGCGCAAGCTCACCTTCCTCGCATAGGCCTGCGATCCGCCGTAGCTCTTGAGCGCCGCATTCATGTCGCCATTGGCCGAGCGCATGTAGCCGTAGAGAATCGCCGACCCCATTTCGATGTTGGTGGTCGGCTCCGTGAGGTCCTTAACGTTTCTCAGCAGCCCGCGATGAGCGCCCGGCACCACCTGCATCAAGCCGGTCGCGCCATTGGGACCCTTGGCCTTTTCCTTGAAGCGGGATTCGATCGAGATGATCGCCAGTAGCAGGGCCGGCGGCAGTGAATATTTCGTAGCGGCGGACTGCACCGCGTCTGAAATCTTTTGTGCCTTCTCTTTTGCCAGGCCGAATTTCTGCGTCAGATACGCCGACATGCGGTCATTGGTTTCGTCGGCCGTTGCGGTTTGCATCAGGCCGAGCGAAAGCACGATCAGGCAAAGTAGCCGGCTCATAACGGGGACAGAAAAGAAAAGGGATCCACGCATTATATCCCTGCCCGAAAAAGAGGCATCAAATTGCCAGAAATCATCTGAAGAAACGCAGCCACCCGTGCGCTCGCTTCGGCTACTTCAGCTACTTCGACGGCTTCGGTTTCAGCGGGTAGTCGTCGTTCAAGGTGGCAAGAAATGCGGCGACGTCGTCGATATCCCGCTCCGACCACACGGGACGCTCGCCCGCTTTGCGCGTAAGCGGCTCGTCGGTCGTATCGACGTTCACGCGCAGCGCAATCGGCAAGTCGTTGAATTTGTCGACCGTGCCGTGCGCGTCTTTCGGATACCACTTCGCCGGATTCGTGTCGCGCTGCACGTAGAAACGCAGCGCGTCCTTCAGCGTATGGAAGCGGCCATTGTGGAAGAACACCTGCCGCGTCGCCGTGTTACGCAGCGACACGGATTTGAAAAGTCCGCAGTTGCTCCGGTCGCTCGACTGATCGGTGCGCAGCGGCCCACATAAACCCATATCGAAGTACTTCGGGTCCGCATTCGCACGCAACTCCGGATTGCGCGGCACACCGAGCGCCTGGAAGTTGAAGTCGGTGAAAAGCGGATGCGAGCCGTCGACACCCGCCTGGTCGATATGGCAGGAGGCGCAATTGCCGCCGCTCGGATTGTCGAACAGTTTTTTGCCTCTCAACTCCTGTGCCGTTAGTTGCAATTTTCCATCGAGGTAGTCATCGAACTTGCTGGTGTAAGGATGAAAGCTCGGATCTTCGAGCTCGAATCGCTCAATAGCAGCCATCGCCTGGGCGAACGCCCTGGTGCGGTCGACGAAGATGTTCTGGCCGAACACTTCCTTGAAGCGAGCGGCATACGGCGCCTGCTCGAGTTTCGCGAGCACGGCCGCCGGATCCTTGTTGGCCATCTCGTCCGGATTGAACAGCGGGAAGCTCGCCTGATCATGCAGGTGGTTAAAGCGCCCGTCCCAACCGAAGCCGCCAACCGGCGCGTTGTCCGTCTCGCTCAGACGCTCGGACAGGCTGGCTGCCTGCGCATGACTCCACATCGGCGTACGGTTTAGCACGTAGCGCAGGCTCGGCACAGCACGCGTGCCTTGCCGGTGCATGTCGGCCCCACCCAATTGTGCGGCGAGCCCGTTAGGCGGCCCGTACGCGTGCGACGGGCTATGACAGCTCGCGCACGACATCTTGCCCGACGCCGACAACGACGCGTCGAAGAACATCAGCTTGCCGAGCGCCGCGGCATCGCTGTAGACGGGCTTCGCGGCATCCGCCGCCGGCACAGGTGCCGCTGCTCCCGCGAGCGGCAACCACGCGGCACCCATCAGCGCTGCAAGCGCCGCTAGTCGCGTGGCCATGCGCCCGGTCAATCGCATTGCAAAAAACGGCATCTGATCGCTTACAGGTTCGTGAAGATGTCGTTGCCGAACCCGGCCAGGCCGGCCTGCGCCGCATAGCCCAGATGATCCAGCTGGAAAATGTCTTCAATGCTCTTGAGCATCGAGTAGTGGTTGTACTGCACCGTCGACACCGTCCCCGGCTTGATGAACTTCGAAATCATCACCGCACCGGTCTGGTCGCCGCCAAAGCTCTGCTTGGTCAGGTTGATCGTCAGGCCCTTGTACGCCAGCGACGAAGTCTGCGGGAACGCCGGCAGATTCGGACCCGGCTGCTGGCTGCAGCAGGTTGAGCCGGCGAAGATCAGATCCTCGCCGGATGCCGATTGCGTGACGGTGGCGTAACTGCTTTCGTCGAAGTTGATGATCAACAGGCCGTCCTTCTGGAAGGCCGGCGAAGCGGTAATAAGCGGCACCCATTTCTGCAGGAACGTGTTCGCGCTCGTCAGTCCGCCCGGCTGGCCGTTCACGCACGGCGAATCGTGACCGTCGTCACACAGGTTTGGCGTAATCAGGTTGAAGTTGGCGGTGGTCGAGATCGACTGCAGATCGGTCGTGAGCCGGTTCAGATTCACGACGTTCTGGCCGCAGCCCGGCGAGTCGATGATCGAATGGAAATACATGAACGGGTTATGACGCGTCGCGTACTGATCGCCCAGCGGCACGGCCGCGCTCGGCGCTTCGGCCGATTGGGTCAGGTCCGTCGTGTTGAGCGTCGGGTGCCCGCAGGTCGTCGCTTCACGTGTCGGGTCGTTGCCCATGTCACCTTCGTAGCCCTTCCAGGTGTAGCCGGCAGCTGTCAACTGGTCCGGCAGCGTCTTGACACTGGCCGGGTACACGCAGCCCGAGCCGATCGCCTGACCGTCCTGCGTCATGCCGGTGAGCTTGTAGTCCTGATAGGTGATGCAGTCATTGTCCGTTTCCGGCGTCGGCGCCTGGCCGCTGAGCATCGAGATGTAGTTGTCGAGGCTGACGTGGCCCGTGCCGTAGTACTGCTGGACCATCGCGCCTTGCGAAGCCAGCGTCTGTGACAGATACGGCGCCTTGCTGTTCGCGCCGAAGGTAGTCGCATAGTTTTCGTTCTCGAGCGTGATGACGAAGACGTGCTGAATCTGCTGCTGCCCGGTCTGCTTGAGCGACGAGGACGACGAGCCGCACGCGGCGACGATCAGGCCAATTAAGGCCGCGCAAACGACCATGAAGAAAGCACGCAACCCGCTGCGCTGTGACATGTTTTGCCCTTGGGGATTAGAGTTTTATTCGCGGGCAAACTCTAGGCAGCACGTATGACGTCGACGTGAATCACGCCCCATGCCGGCAATATGCCGGTCATTCAACGCCACATATAAGGGTGGCTACGCCAGTTGCGGCCAGTTGCGAACGCGCGCGCTCATTGCATATAGCGGCGGTGCAAGGCTGCCGCCACTTCGGTGAAATGGGCCCGCAATTCGGCAGGCGCCAGCACCTCGGCCTCGATGCCGAAGCGCAGCAGTTCGGCGCAGGCCTGCCTGACTGAGCCGACCGGCAATGTGACCGTGCGCCAACCATCGGCCGGATCCGGCTCGCTGATTTTCGCGGCGGAGCGGGCGAATGGCGACGTAAAGACGTCGAGCATCTGCATGCCCCACGGCGACAGGCGCAGCGTTGCCTCGCTCGCATGCATCTCTTCAGACAGCCTCTGCGTGCTGTCTTGCCAGAAAGCGGCCAGATCGAAAGCGGATGGCCGCTCGAAAGTCTCATCGAGCGTGCTCAATTCGAGAATGCGCGAAATGCGATAGATGCGGTTGTCCATGCCGACACGCCCAACCACGTACCAGGCGCCGCTTTTCAGCACGATGCCGAGCGGTTCGATCCGACGAAATTTTTCGGCCTTCCAGCTCTGATACCGAATCTGCAGCGGATGCTGCTCCCACACCGCGCTAGCAATCACCGGCAGGTTCGCGGGCTGATCCGCGTCGGCGAACCAGGCCGGGGCGTCGAGGTGGAAACGCGAACGCATGCGCTCCGCGGTCGAGCGCAATTCGACCGGCAGCGCGGCCAGCAACTTGGTTTGCGCGCCGGCCATCACAGCGCCGAGACCGAGTGCCTGCACGGGACCGGGCAAGCCCGCGAGGAATAGCGCCTCGGCTTCCTGCGACGACAGGCCGTTCAGACGCGTGCGGTAGCCGTCGAGCAGACGATAGCCGCCTTCCGCGCCACGCTCGCTCTGAACGGGAACGCCCGCGGCACTCAAAGCGTCGATGTCGCGATAGATCGTGCGCAGCGAGACCGAACATTCGTCGGCGAGCGACTGCGCGGTCACGCGTCCGCGCGCCTGCAAGGTCATCAGGATGGAAAGAAGGCGGCTGGCTCTCATCCTGACAAGTTTAGCCATACCTGACACAAACTGACAGGTATGGGCGCTTAGCATGAGGCCATCCGGCGCCAGATGGGCGCTGGCTTTTCCTACAAAACACTCACCCAGAGGGCTCCCACCATGACCACCGACCGCACGATCACGCTGTTCCACTCACCGCAATGCCGCTCAGTCAGTGCACTCACGCTGCTCGAGGAACTCGGCGCCCCGTATCAGTTGAAGGTGTTGAACATGAAGGCCGGTGAGCAGCGCAAGGCGCCGTATCTGGCGATCAATCCGCTCGGCAAAGTGCCGGCGATCCTTCACGGCGATGCGCTGGTCACCGAACAGGTCGCCATCTTTATCTATCTGGCCGACCTGTTTCCCGAAGCGGGCCTCGCGCCCGCGCTCGACGATCCGTCACGCGGGCCGTATCTGCGTTGGCTGGTCTACTACGCGGCATGTTACGAACCGGGGCTGGTCGACAAGGCGATGAAGCGCGAACCGGCGCCGCCCTCCACCTCGCCGTACGGCGATTTCGATTCGATGCTCGGGACCGTGACAAGCCAGTTGCAGACGTCGCCCTATCTGCTCGGGGACAAGATCTCGGCTGCGGATATCTTGTGGGGTATCGCGCTGCACTGGGGGATGATGTTCAAGCTCGTGCCTGAGACGCCGGTCGCGCTTGAGTATGTCAAGCGCATCTGCTCGCGGCCGAGCTTCGTGAAAGTGAATGAGCGGGATATCGCGCTCGCGGCCGAGCATGAGGCGGCGCTCAAAGCCGCCGGGTAATGCCGGCTGCCGGACCTCCCTTTGCGGTCCAACCTGCGCAATGCAGGCAACGGCCGGCTGGCTGATCGGGAATCCGGTTCAATGCGCCGGGATTTGAGACAATGGGGGCCGCCGGTGAATGTCTTCCCGGGACAACCGGGCGCGCCTCGACCCTCCAGCGGGTGCCGGCCCATTGAACAAGAGATGTTTTCAGGTATGAGCAAGACCGCATTCATTCCCAGCGTCCCCGCAACGTCGGAGGACGACTTTGAAGTGTCGGCGACGTCGAAACTGGCCGGCTACCGGCGCTTTTTCGGCGTGCTGAAAGTGGTTCGAACCACCGATGGCCGTGTGCTGTTCCCCTTCGACGGTGCGCCGGAACTCGGCCCGTACGCGACCAAGCTGGAAGCGATCGCGGCGGCGCAGGTGTATGGCGAGCATATCGTGACCAGCGACCTGGCGCGGCCGGAGTTGTAAGCACGGGGGGCGTGGCTGGCTTCAGGTCGTTTCGGTTGTTGAGGTGGATCGCTCAACTTCGTCATTCAAGTTCGTCACCCCTGTTTGTCGTTTGAGGTGGTCACTTCGGGAGCAACGGATGACTCGTCTGCGCAACGCGTGCTCATCGGTCGCGATTGTATGGAGTGCGGCTGTACTGATAACGGCCGCTTTCAGTCAGTCCACCCTCGCTCAGGAAACCCGCGCCTATGCCAGTCAAACGGCGCTCGGCAAAGCCGAGGTCGTGCACGCCCAGGTCCATGTCGTAGCGATTCATCCCGCCACCAACAGCGTCACGCTGCGTGGCCCGTACGGCCATCTGGCGGATGTCGACGTCAATCCCCAATTGGCCGATGTCAGAAAGCTACGCGTCGGCGACAAGCTGAACGTTGCATACCAGCAAGCACTGCTGCTTCACGTCGACAAAGTGACGACGCCGGGTGTTCGTGAACGCGTCGAAACGACAGTGGCAATACCGGCTTCAGCGGGATATGCGTCATCGGCACATCGGGTGCAGATTGTCGCGACCGTGTTGAAGATCAACCGCAAGAGCCGGATGGTGACGCTGCGTGGGCCGAAGCATCAGCAGGTGCTGAGGGCGGCGGCGAGCATTCCGCTCAATGAGTTGAAAGTCGGCGACAGCGTGCGGGCGGAGTTCGTTTCGGCAGCCGCGGTGGAGGTGGTGAGGGAGTGAGGGAGTGAGGGAGTGAGGCGTGCTGTCGAGGTCGTCGCAGGAACCATCGCGCTATTCCTGACGTGCATTGAGGGTTGAGCCAGGTACGGTTTACCAGCGATGCGGAGAAAGCCGGGCTTAAGAGCGGGCGCAGGAGCGCGCTCTCGAAAAGCGCGAACCTATTCGTGCAGGCACAATGACAAATCGCGGCCAGGTTTTTGAAGTCCGCTTACCATTGCCAGAAGTTCGAACCATCAACGGGATGCAGTTCATCGATATCTCCCGGCTCTACGGCTCTCACGCAAACAGCCGATTCGTCAACGGTCAATACGCCGGCCGCCAGACTATTGGATGCTTGCGGCTCTGACAGACATCATCCACACACCCGCCAAATGGACCTCTGGATTCAACCTTGTGCGCAGTGCGCCGACCTCTACGGGAAGTCGGCGGCCGAGCTTCCGCACCCTCACCTCACGCTCAGCGGCGTCGGCGCGGTGAAGGACGCTCGAGTAGAAGAGCACTACACCTGTGTTCGGTGCCGTGCGGTGTTTGCACGAATACTTGCCGGACCGCCGACGCGGCAAATCTGGCTGCTACTGAATGCCGGCCAGCATTAACGCAACCGCTTGCTCGAACTCATCAGAAAAAAAGGAACTCAGCGGCGGGAATTCCTCAAACATGGAAGCACCGTAAAACCGCCCGCGAATGTTCGCGACAAGGACAAGCCCTGAGCCGACCGTACGGGGTGGCACACCGAAGGTGCGCTGAAGCAGCCAACCGATCCAGCCGCCCCTATCTGAGGCGTGTCTACTGCGGCTCGACCGCGTACGCTTGAATGCCCTTTCGTCGGCCAGGTGCAAAGTACCAAAGTGCGCCGGCGCACTGAATGATGATGAGGCCGGCCCATACGACTTGATGCGCGATGGCCGGGTAATGCCCCTGGTCAGCGGCCCAGTGACCAAGCGCCGCGCCAATCGCGATTTGTGCCGCAAAGATTCCGACGAAGATGACTAACGTGAAGGTCGTGTTGACGCGACCAAGCAGACGCGCGGGAAAATGCTCGGCCAATACCGCATAGGTCAGAATGCCGGTGCCTCCCAACGCCCCATAGGCAGCCCACAAAAGCGGCTCAGGAAGCGGAACCCGCGCGGCGAGCATTGCCTGGACGATGACGAATAGCGCCATGGTGACGCCCGAAAAGGTCTGCACACGAACGCCACGCCGCTCGAATGCCCGGGCAAGTGCACCGAAACAGATGTTGCCAACGATAAAAGCGCCCCCGAGCACCGAGATGAGTGCACCCACCCGTGCCGTGTCGCTCGCGGCGCCGACAGGAGCGAGGTCGCGCAGAAACGCACCGACCCACAGTGACTGCATTGAATAAAACACGGCCTGAGTGAGCGCGGAAAACGTCGCGACTTTCCAGAAGGCGTGGCTGCGAAGAATATGGAGCGTGCCCTTCAGCTGGTCCAGCACGGTCGCGCGAGTGGCATTCGCGCCGCCGGCGGGTGCGCCAACCCAGATGATTGCGGCGACACATGCCGTCAATGCGGCGAGCCCGAGACTCACCGTTCGCCACGGCGCGAACGTCAACAGGAAGGTAAGCGGTGCGCCGACCGCCACGCCGCCGAGACCTCCGACCGCCATCACAAGACCATTGACGAGCGTGAGCTGAGCAACGGGAAAATGTTGCGCCGTGGCCTTGAATGCACCGCCGAGACACACAGAGGCGCCTACGCCAATGAGCAGGCGCCCGATCATCATGCCGGTCATGCTATGGGAAAGCGCGAAAATCAATGCCCCCGCTGCCGCGAACAACAGAACAGACGCCGTGACCCGCCGTGCGCCGTAATGATCGAGCAGAACGCCTGCCGGAATTTGCGCGCCGGCAAAGCCGAGAAAATAAACGCTCGTCAGTGTTCCGAGGTCGGTCCCGGTGAGCCCCATCTCGCGGGATAAAAACGGGGCAAAGCCGAGATTGACACCTCGAAAAAGGTAGGAAATGAAGTAGCCGAGCGCGAACACGGCGAAAACGCGCAACCTGGTGGCGGTCATGATGCAGTCAAACCCGGAGACAAACGCTGGGTTATCGATTATTCGCGATGACAGGGCGTCGAGCCAGCGAGAGATTTGCGACGCAATTGTGAGTAGAATTTGACGTCATGCCACGCGATATTCCACCTCTGCAGGCGCTACGAGCGCTCGAAGCCGCCGCCCGACGTCGCAGCTTCAGCCGTGCCGCCGAAGAATTACATTTGACGCATAGCGCCATCAGCCATCATCTGCGTGCGCTCGAAGCCGAACTGGGTGTCGAGTTGTTCAAGCGCGTGGGCTCGCAAATGATTCCCACCGCCGCTGGTGCCCAGCTAGCCGACCGCGTTCGCCGCAGCCTGGACGATTTGCGGGATGCGCTTCAGGCCACCCGCCCCGGCGTCAACAGCGTGACGCGACTCGAGTTAAGCGTCATGTCCGACTTCGCTTCGGTCTGGCTGATTCCACGCCTGGGTGACTTCTATGAGCGTTATCCGAACGTAGACCTGTCACTGCACATGCATGCGGACGTGTCCCCGCCCGACCCGTATCCTTTCGACATCGGAATATGGCACCGCCGCGTCGAAGAGCCCGGGTTCCAGATTCGCAAGCTCCTGGATGACCAGGTGGTCGCCGTATGCAGCCCGGCGTTGCTAGCCAGATACCCGGACTTTCGTCTGGAGCAGCTTGCCGACATGCCTCTTCTGCGTTTCTCGCGCCGAGGCTGGCGGGACTTTTTCGAAGCCGCAGGAATTCAGGGGTCGGAACCGGTGCGCGGACCCATTTTCGACGACCCCGGCCTGCTTCTGCACGCAACCGTCGCCGGTCAAGGCGTAGCGACGGCTCGTCTTCAGATGGCTCGGGATTTCATTGACCGCGGTGAACTGGTCCGATTGGGACAGGTGCAGATTCCGGCGTCGCTCGACTACTTCTTCACCTGGCGCGACGGTCATCCTAGAGAAGACACCATTGGCCAGTTCTACCGTTGGGTGAAATCCAGGCTGGCGAAGTAAGCGTTACGATCTTGGCTCGGGCCAGGGCCAACCTTTCTTTTCGGCACGCGCGGCTTTTCTGATTGCCGGCAGCCCCACTCCGAACCACGTCACCTTTTTCTGCAATTGCGCGGCGTAGGCTGCCCAGCCTTTCGGGTTGCCGGCAAAGAGTTCGCGCTGAACAGACGACGCCAGCGCCTCCTGGTTGAGCTCTCCCTCAAGCAGCTCCTTTGGCCACAGGAAGAACGCGCTGGCGACGCACGCGGTAAATTCGGCCACTGTCATTTCTGGCGCTAGCGCCCGGAGAAACTCGAAGCGTTGCAAGGAAGCGTCGTGTTGCACGAGGTGCGCCACCAATGCGGCAGGTTTGTCCGCCGTGACTAAGGAATTCAAGGCATCGAGCACATCGCCGAGATGGAGCAGCAGTTCTCGTCTATCAAATCGGTCGTCCATTGCAGTAGGTCCGTTCATTTCTTCCACAGATGGAGATGCTCTGTTTTGTGAGGCGGCATACTTCGCCCACCTGCCTCACGTTCGATGCATCCCTAACCAGTAATTCGACAAAAGAAGACCTGCAAGAAGCCCATCCTGGAACACTGGCACCACAACTGCCTCAACCTCACTCCACCGTCACCGACTTCGCCAAATTCCGTGGCTTATCCACATCCGTCCCACGCGCGCAAGCCGTGTGATACGCCAGCAACTGCAGCGGCACCACGTGCAGAATCGGTGACAGCAAGCCGTAGTGTTCCGGCATCCGGATCACGTGCAACCCTTCGTCGTTCACGATCTTCGTATCCGCGTCCGCGAACACGTAAAGCTCACCGCCGCGCGCGCGCACTTCCTGAATATTCGACTTCAGCTTCTCCAGCAGCGCGTCATTCGGCGCCACCGTCACCACCGGCATCGCTTCGGTCACGAGCGCCAGCGGCCCGTGCTTCAACTCACCGGCGGGATACGCTTCCGCATGGATATAGGAAATCTCTTTGAGCTTTAGCGCGCCCTCGAGCGCGATCGGGTAATGCAGCCCGCGCCCGAGGAACAATGCATGTTCCTTGCGCGAAAACTCTTCCGACCACGCGATGATCTGCGGCTCCAGCGCGAGCACGCTATTCAACGCCGCCGGCAAGTGGCGCAACTGTTTCAGATACCCGGCTTCCTGCTCCGCGCTCAGTTGCCCGCGCAGCTTCCCAAGGGTCGCGGCCAGCACGAACAGCGCAACCAGTTGCGTCGTGAATGCCTTCGTCGACGCCACGCCGATCTCGCGACCCGCATGGGTCAGGAACGACAACGCCGTTTGGCGCACCATCGCGCTCGTGCCGACATTGCACACCGACAGCGTATGTTTATGCCCCAGCGACTGCGCGTGCTTGAGTGCCGCCAGGGTGTCCGCCGTTTCGCCTGACTGCGAGATCACCACCACCAGCGACTTCGGATTCGGCACCGACTCCCGGTAGCGATACTCGCTGGCAATTTCCACCTGGGTCGGGATCTTCGCGACCGACTCGAGCCAGTACTTCGCGGTCAGCCCCGAGTAGTAGCTCGTGCCGCACGCCAGAATCAACAGATTGTCGATGTCCGCGAACACCTTGTCGGCACCCTCGCCGAATAGCGACGCGTCGAACGAATCGGCTTGCGGGATCGTGTCGGTAATCGCACGCGGTTGCTCGAAAATTTCCTTCTGCATGAAGTGACGATACGGGCCGAGTTCGACCGCGCCGCCATAGGCCGCGACCTGGCGCACTTCGCGCGGTGTTTCGTAGCCGTCACGATCGGCGATCCGCACACCCTCGAGCGACAGTTCGCAGACGTCGCCTTCTTCGAGGAAGATGAAGCGCTCGGTGCTGCCGGCAAGCGCCAGCGCATCCGAAGCGAGGAAGTTTTCACCGTTGCCGAGCCCGACCACCAGCGGCGAACCTTGGCGCGCGCCGACCACCGTATGCGGCTGATCCTTGTGCAGCACGGCGATCGCGTACGCGCCGTGCAAGTGCCCGACCGTTTCACGCACCGCGGCGAACAGGTCGCCGCGATACAGGCTGTGAATCAGGTGAGCAATAACCTCTGTATCGGTCTGCGAGACAAACGTGTAACCCTTTCCCCGCAGCATTTCACGCAGTGATTCGTAGTTCTCTATGATGCCGTTGTGTACCAACGCGAGCGCATCTTTCGAGAAGATCGGGTGAGCGTTGTCGGTCACCGGCGCGCCGTGCGTCGCCCAGCGCGTATGCGCGATACCCGTGATGCCTTCAAGGTGGCTTTCGTGCACCTGCTCGTCCAGATCGGCCACGCGCGCGACGCTGCGAGCACGGCGCGGCCCGCTGTCGGAGAGAACGGCCACGCCGCAGGAATCGTAGCCGCGATACTCGAGGCGACGCAGTCCTTCGATCAGGACGGGAACGATATTACGTTGCGCAACCGCACCAACAATCCCACACATGGCTTATTCCTTTTCAGTGAAGGGTTTCAGGGAGCGCGCTCCGCGCGCGCGTCACGCCCATCAACTTTTCTTCTTGACCGGGCGTACGTAGCCCGGCTTGCTTGTTTGAGTCTTGTCGTTCAGCACCAGCATGCCTTCTTCGACATCCTTCCAGACCGTTGTGCCCGCCGCGATCGTCACGCCGCGCTTCACGCGCACGGGCGCCACGAGTTGCGTATCGGAGCCGACAAACACGTCGTCTTCGATGATCGTGCGGAATTTGTTCGCGCCGTCGTAGTTGCAGGTGATGGTACCCGCACCGATATTCACGCGCGCGCCGATATCCGCGTCGCCGATATACGTCAGATGGTTCGCCTTCGAGCCATGACCGAGCACCGCGTTCTTCACTTCGACGAAGTTGCCGACGTGCGATTCGTCCTGCAACGACGCGCCCGGGCGCAGCCGCGCATAGGGGCCGAGCACGACGTTCGCACCGACCTCGGCGCCTTCGATGTGCGTGAACGCGTCGATACGCGTACCGGCGCCGATCGTCGCGTTACGGATCACGCAGTTCGGCCCGACGCTCACGTTGTCGGCCAGCGTGACGCGGCCCTCGAAGACGCAGTTCACGTCGATCGACACGTCGCGGCCGCATTCGAGCGTGCCGCGCACGTCGAGGCGGGCCGGGTCGGCCAGCGTCACGCCCGCGACCAGCAGCGCCTCGGCGACATTGCCCTGATAAATCCGTTCGAGTTCGGCGAGCTGCTGCTTGCTGTTCACGCCAAGCGTTTCCCACTCTTCGTCAGGCTGGGTAGTGACGACTTCGAGGCCCGCCTCGATCGCCATTTCGACCGCGTCGGTCAGGTAAAACTCGCCTTGCGCGTTATCGTTCTTCAGCGCCGCGAGCCAGCCGCCAAGGCGCCCGGTCGGCGCGACGATGATGCCGGTGTTGATTTCGGCGATCTTAAGCTGCTCGGGCGTTGCGTCTTTCTGTTCGACGATGCGCGACACTTTGCCGTGCTGATCGCGCACGATGCGGCCATAGCCGCTCGGATCGGCGAGCGTGACGGTGAGCACGCCGTAGCCGCCCTGACCCGCGCGCTCGGTCAGCGCCTGCAGCGTGCTGGCGCGTGTGAGCGGCACATCGCCGTACAGCACCAGCGTGGGTTGGGACGGATCGAGCAGGGGCAGCGCCTGTTGCACCGCGTGGCCCGTGCCGAGCTGCTGCTCCTGGGCAGCGAACTGGACGTCCGGCGCCGCTACCGCTTGACGCACGGCTTCGGCGCCATGACCGACCACCACGACCAGACGCGTGGGCTTGAGCACACGGGCGGTGTCGATGACATGAGCGAGGAGCGGCCGGCCGGCCAGGGGATGGAGCACCTTGGGAAGCGCGGACCGCATGCGCTTACCGGTGCCTGCCGCCAAAATCACGATGTTCATGGCGTCGGCAATCAGACGAGTTTGGAGCCGACGATTCTATCATGCAGGCCATGACGACAAAGGCCGCTCACGCGGCCTCATTACCCTGCTGATTCACCCGGAAACCTTTGATTTCCGGGCACTTCACGGCTTGCTCACAGATCGTCGAACTGCACGATCGAGATCGGCTTCGATCCGTTGAACGTTGCGCCTTCGCCGGCATCGGTCGAACACGGCTCTTCGTCGAAGGCGATATCGCCTTGCGGATCGGCCTCGCCGCTTGCGCGCAGGCCGGCGAACGGGAACAGCTTGTGATCCATCAGGTGCGACGGCACGACGTTCGATAACGCATTGAACATATTCTCGACACGGCCCGGGAAGCGCTTCTCCCAATCGCGAATCAGCGCCTTCATTTCAGCGCGTTTCAGGTTCGGCTGGCTGCCGCACAGGTTGCAAGGAATGATCGGAAATTCGCGCAGCTCAGCGTATTTTTCCAGATCCGTTTCCTTCACGTAGGCGAGCGGGCGGATCACGACATTCTTGCCATCGTCCGATTGCAGCTTGGGCGGCATGCCCTTCAGCTTGCCGCCATAGAACATGTTCAGCAGCAGCGTTTGCAGGATGTCGTCGCGATGATGGCCGAGCGCGATCTTGGTCGCGCCAAGTTCGCCCGCCACGCGATACAGAATGCCGCGACGCAGCCGCGAGCACAGCGAGCAGGTGGTCTTGCCCTCCGGCACCAGGCGCTTGACGATGCTGTAGGTATCCTGGTTCTCGATATGGAACGGAATGTCGAGCTGCTTCAGGTACTCAGGCAGCACGTGTTCCGGAAACCCCGGCTGTTTCTGATCGAGGTTCACCGCGACGAGGTCGAAGTTGATCGGCGCGCGTTCGCGCAGCCGCATCAGGATTTCGAGCATCGCATAGCTGTCCTTGCCGCCCGACAGGCAGACCATCACCTTGTCGCCGTCCTCGATCATGTTGAAATCGACGACGGCCTCGCCGACCTGGCGCGCGAGCCGCTTGAACAGCTTATTGTTCTCGTAGGCTTCTTTCTGCTCGCGGCGCGTGAGCGGCGTTTTACCGGCGGGGATGTGCGCGGCCTGGGGCGCCTCAGGGGCCGCGGTGCCGTTCAGGATTTCCTGAGCGTTCATGCTCAATCCCCTTTGATACGGAAGACTTCAACGCCCACCGCGTCGCAGTCTGGGTACACGTCCGGCTTTTCGGTCGACACGCACACCGCGCGGACCTGCGGATGATCGAGCAGCGCCTCGACGAGGTCGTCGCAGAGGGTTTCCTGCAGGTGAATATGACCTTGTTCGACACGGCGCGCGATGGTCGAGCGCATGAAGTCGTAATCCACAACTTCGTGCAATTTGTCCTGAACCGGCGTGGACAGCGCGAGCGGCACAAACAGTTCGACGTTGATCACGACGCGCTGTTCGCCGCGCTTTTCGAAATCGTGCACGCCGATGTTGATGTGCACTTCGTAGTTGCGCAGAAAGAGCCGGCGGCAATCGGCGAGCCGGGGATGCGAAAGAGCGGCAAACATGTTCGTTCCAGTCGAAAAAAGCGTGCGGGGCACGCAAAGGGACGCGGCAACACGCGAACGGCCGCCGGCTTGAGCCGGCAACCAGCACGCATGCTGTTCAGGCGCCCGTCAAAAACATTACGTCGCGCGGCAGCGGCACAAGGTGCTGCCCGCCGTCGACTACCAGCGTCGTTCCGGTGACGCCCGCTGCATCGGCGAGATACAGCGCGGCGGCGACAATATCCTCCGGCCGCGACGCGCGGCCCAAAGGCGTAGTACGGTGAGCGGCTTCAAAATCCGCCGGCGTTTGGTCGCCGGACTGCATTGTCAGACCGGGGGCGAGCCCGACCACACGCACTTTCGGCGCCAACGCCTGCGCCAGAGCAACCGTCGCTGTCTGCAACGCTGCTTTTGACAGCGTGTAGGACAGGTAGTCCGGATTCATGTTGTACAGCTTCTGGTCCAGCACGTTGATGACCACGCCGCGCTGGCTTTCATCGGTGCGCGCGGTTTCCGGCGTGGTCTCGAACAGCATGCGCGCCAGCACGAGCGGTGCGCCGAGATTCATCGCGGTGAGCTTCAGCAGCAGGTCGTAACCGACGTTAAGCGCGGTGTCTTCCTCGAAGCGAGACGCGTTGTTCACAATACACGACGGGCGGCCCAGCGCGGCCGTACAGGCGGGCAAAAGCTGCTCGACCTGGGCCTCGTCGCCCAATTCCGCGTGCAAAGCCACCGCCCGGCGGCCCAAGGCGACGATTTCCGCGACCACCTGGTCGGCCTCCTCGCGCGACGCGCCGTAATGGACCGCCACGTCCCAGCCACGCGCGGCAAAGCCGAGCGCGAGCGAGCGCCCGATGCGGCGGGCGGCGCCGGTAATCAGCACGACGCGCGGCGTTTCGGGCACGCGGGCGGCGGCGGTATCCAGAGAAGCGGTCATTTACAATGCGGGAATGAATCCGAAAGCTCACCAACCCGACAGTTTACCTGCTCCCGGCCCGAGCGCGCTTGCGCAGTCCGAAGCGCTGGTCGCGCAACTCCGCGCGGAACTCGAAGCAGCAGGCGGCTGGCTGCCGTTCGACCGCTACATGGAGCGCGCGCTTTACGCGCCGGGACTCGGCTATTACAGCGGTGGCGCCCGCAAATTCGGCTTGCGCGGCGACGACGGCAGCGACTTCGTGACGGCGCCGGAAATGTCGCCGCTATTTGCGACAACGCTGGCGCGCCCGATCGCCGAGGCCTTGCAGGCAAGCGGCACGCGCGACGTGATGGAATTTGGCGCCGGCACGGGCAAACTCGCCGCCGGTTTGCTGAACGCGCTCGACGCGCTGGGCGTTGAATTCGACAGCTATTCGATCGTGGATTTGTCAGGTGAATTGCGCGAGCGCCAACGCGAGACGATCGAAGCCGCAGCGCCGGCGCTGGCCAGTAAGGTACGCTGGCTGGACGCATTGCCGGAGAGGTTCGAAGGCGTGGTCATCGGCAACGAGGTGTTGGACGCGATGCCTGTGCGGCTCTTCGCCTTTAGCGGCGGCGCGTGGCACGAACGCGGCGTGGTGTGGCGCGATGAGGTCTTTGCGTTCGACGACCGTCCGGTGTCGGCGCCGGCGGACATTGCCTTTCTGGCGCAGATCGAAACGGCTGGCGACGACTACGTTACCGAAACACACGAGGCCGCCATTGCATTCACGCGGACCATTTGCACGATGCTCGCGCGCGGCGCGGCGTTCTTTATCGATTACGGTTTTCCGCGTCACGAGTATTACCATGAGCAGCGCGCGCAGGGCACGTTGATGTGCCATTACCGGCACCGCGCGCATGGCGACCCGTTTGTTTATCCGGGCTTGCAGGACATTACGGCGCACGTGGAGTTTACCGGCATCGCTGAAGCCGGCGTTGAGGCTGGCGCGGACTTACTGGGCTTCACTTCTCAGGCGCGATTTTTGTTGAACGCCGGGATTACCGAAGCGTTATCGGCGCTCGATCCAGCAGACACGGCGAGGTTTTTGCCAGCGGCGAATGCGGTGCAAAAGTTGTTGTCCGAGGCGGAGATGGGCGAACTGTTCAAGGTGATCGCGTTTTCACGTGGACTGGATGACACGTTGCAGGCGTTTTCCGGCGGTGACCGGTCACATACGCTGTGATTTTTTGCCTTAGGGATTTGTGATGATCCGCTGGCTGTTGACTACTTTTATTGCGGTGGCGGTGTTGTCGGCCTGCTGGCCGTGGCTCAGGAAGATTGGGATTGGGCGGATGCCTGGGGATGTCACGTTGCGGCTCTTTGGGCGGGAGTATCCGTTTCCGTTTATGTCGACGCTTGTGCTTTCTATGGTTTTGTCGCTGATTGCGAGGGTTTTGTAGGTTTGGTTTTTTCGTTGTTCTGGCTTGTCTGTGTGCCTGCGGTGTTGGCCTTTCCTTGCTTTCTTATCGGTTTATTAGCGTTCCCCCTGTGCGGGGGGCACTTACTTTCTTTGCCGCCGCAAAGAAAGATAAGCAAAGAAAGCGGCTCACACCGCCAGCTCATAAGCGGGTCCCTCGCGCAGTTACGGTAGTGGTGCATCTGGAATCCGTGTCCTTGCACCTTTTACGTACGTGACAAAGGGCTCATCCGCTCCCACTCCGCACTGCGTGCGTCGCGGACGGGTCTGCATGGGAAACTAAGGATACGCTTTGCATAACTGATTGTTTTATGGAATGAGTGTCGGCGCGCGCAGCGCCGCCGGAAGAATGACTGCTGTGTCACTGACGCGAAGTGTGCGAGAGCACGGATTCCAGATGCACCACTACCGTGGCTGTGCGGGGGACCCGCTTATAAGCTGGCGGTGTG
>NZ_JAQQFL010000047.1:0-57016 GCF_046026025.1 Paraburkholderia fungorum
CCGAGTTGGCCGACACCCGCTGCGGGCGTTGCGCCTGGGCCACCGGCACTCAACGTGTAGTGCGCTTTGGCACTATTGAACAGATACCCGCTTTGCAGATAGACGCTGGTCTGTTTGGAGAGCAGATAGGTACCACGCAAAGCGGCCGACGTGGCACGCGTGTCCTGTTGCTTGTCGATGGTGTGATAGACACCGCCGTCCATCACGAAGTAAGGCGTCACGTAGTAGGAACCGGTGAGGTAGAAGATATCCGTGCGCACGTCCCGAGCTGCCGTCTCAACGCGACGACCCAGCCAGCCGCCACCGACTTTCGCTTGCCCCGCCTTGATGTAGCCATTGAGTTGCGTGCGTGCGTCCTTGTCGCTGCTGTTCGTCAAGGCAATCGGTGCCAGGCCATTGAAGAAATTGGCTGCTGCGCCTGGGCCGCCGTGCTGTTCGTCATAGGAGGCGGCCACGCCGAACGCACTGGCGTCGTAGCGCAGCATCGCGGACCATTGGCGGCACGCCTGCGAATTGCCCGGGATCGATCCCGCACAGGTCCCTTGTCCAGGTGAGTTGCCGGTGCCGCTCGAGTCGCGTCCGAACGAATACGTCGCGCCGACCGTCACGCCGTAGAACGTGCCTTTATAGGCCACCGTGTTGTCGCTGCGTGAGTTGGGAATATAGGCGTCGAGGCCACCCACGCCACCGTAGATATCCGGACCCAGAATGTCGGAATCGGTGATGGCCCAAAAACTCATGGTGTACTGGCGCCCAAAGGTCAATGCACCGTACCGACTGGACAATCCTACCCATGCCTGACGTCCAAATAGCCGGCCGCCCTGATTCATGTCACCTGCACGAGTATTGAAGCCATTTTCCAACACGAAGATGGCCGCGAGCCCGCTGCCTAGATCCTCCTTGCCGCGCAAGCCCCAGCGAGACGGCACGGAGCCGGTAATGCCGGGCATCCGAATCACCTTATCGCCTGCGGCATTCGCATGAGTGACGAGCTCGATACCGGTGTCGAGAATCCCGTAGAGCGTCACGCTGCTTTGCGCGAACACGGGACCGCTGATGGCGAGCATGACCGCCGCTGCAATAGTTGTGTATTTCATGTCTCCAGACCTGATATTTTATTTTCTTCGACTGAATTGCGCTTTACATGACGTCAGTAATCGTCATGATTCGTCCCGCTTTGGCGTTGCAAATAGAGTGACCAGTACTGCGAATTGATTGGTGTGGACCATCAATCCAGCCAGGACCTCTCAGGCGACCAGAGGACGTACCGGGGCTGAGATGGTGCCGATGTCCGTGGGCAGGTGCCCTACTGCCCTGAGCGCCACCGTTTCAAAGCCGCGATTCAGCACATCGCCACGCCAGGCGACATGCTGGTCGGGGCGGATCAGTACGAACCTGGCCTGATAGAGCTCCGCGACGGCTGCTTCGCCGACGTGCACGACGGCGAGTTGAGGCAGCGCTGCGCCGGCGCGTTGCAGCGCCAGTTGCTGTTCGTCGCTGAATCCGCCCGCTCCCGTGCAAAGCAGCGTGAAACCGCTGCCAAAGCGGTCATATAAGGAACGACCGTCGGCGAGCCATGCGTGTGGCGCACGATGGCCCGGCCGTGCGCATGGCACATACAGGTTGGCCGGGTCCGGAGAAGCAGGGCCTGCTTCAACCTCGAGGAGCGGAGACGACTCGTAGCGTGTCCCAAGATGAACACCCGGAATCACGAACTCCGAAGTCGCATGGAACATCAGGTAGTCACCGAATGCCGTGCGCGCGGAGTTGCCAGCGGGGCCGGACTCATACACTTCACGAGGCACACGCAGGTGGCCGATACTATCGGCAAAGCCGCGTGCAAATGCCGTGTTTCTCAGCGCAGCGGGACGACGCTCCGCTTCATAGCTCGCCCCCAGCGCCTGGCCGGCGTGGCCCTTGATCATGGCTTCGAGCTTCCATGCGAGATTGGCGGCATCGTCGATGCCGGTGTTGTAACCGAGGCCGCCAGTCGGCGTAAACAGGTGCGCGGCGTCGCCCGCAAGAAACACCCGTCCAGCCTGAAACTGTTCCGCCACCAGCGTGAACCCCGCAGTCCATGTCGAACTGCTCTTCAGTTCGAAAGGAATATCGGTGCCGATTGCTTCGGCAATCCTCTGCCGCACGCTGTCGTCGTCGGGGCGTTCATCGTCGCGCATCTGCACGTTCATGATGAAATGACCGTGGCCGTCAACGGCGATGATGAGGGCGCGCTGTTTGGGGCTGAAGGTCCAGTATTGCCAGGCGGGTGCGTGCGGGCTCACGCGATAGAGGTCGGGTGCGTAGAAATAGACGGCGTCCATCTGGCCGCCCATGAATTCCCGCTTCTCGCCGGCCACACCTTCATAGCGGATACCGAGCGATTTGCGCACGAAACTGCGTGGACCATCGCAACCGATCAGGTAGCGCGCGGTGACGGTGCGGGTTTCGGCAGCACGCTCGGCAGTGGCCTCGAACTCGACGGTTGCAGTGACCCTGTCGTCGCTTTGGGAGATATCGACCACACGCGTGCTGAATTGCACCCGGCAGCGGGCATGACTGCGCGCCGCTTCAAGCAGAACCGGCTCGACATACAGTTGCGAACAGCGATGCGGTGGCTCGGGCGTTGCCCAGGTGAACGAATGTGCCTTCGCCCATTCCACCGCGTCCTGCGATGCGGGTTGATGAAGCCGGGCCAATTCGTGACCCGTAATCGACGTGAAGTACGCAACGTCCGGCGCATAGTCGCGCGGCAGCCCCAGCGAGCGGATTGCGGCAGAAATGCCGATGCGGCGGAAATGCTCCATCGTGCGTGCGCTGTTGGCATTGGCGGCGGGATGGGTGCTGGTGCCGGGTTTCGCATCGAATACCTCGACACTGATGCCGCGCTGGCCGAGCTCAGCGGCCAGAAACAAACCTACCGGGCCACCGCCCACGATGATCACGTCGCAGTCCACCACATCCATCTCCTGATTCTTTTAAAGTGTGGATGCGACGTTAAACGCTGGCGGGCTATAAATCTATACAATGGATTTCATACCCACCATGAAACAGGTGCATAGATGCAACCGCCCGATCTGAATTTCCTGTACGTGCTTCAGGCCCTTGCTGATGAACGAAGCGTGTCGCGGGCTGCCGATCGACTCGGGCTTACGCAACCGGCAGTCAGTCATGCATTAGGGAAATTGCGGACTCTGTTTCAGGACGATCTGTTCGTCCGTGCCGGACCGGTTATGGCTCCGACCCCTGTTGGCGAGCAGCTGATCGAAGGCGTCGCGCGCGTATTGGCTATGGTGCAGCAGGAAATCTGGAGCACGAAAGCGTTTGACGCCGCGACCACGGAACGTACATTCTCTGTATGCCTAAGTGACATGGGCATGATCGTGATACTGCCGCAGCTCCTGGCAGCGTTCCGTGAGCGGGCGCCACTTGCGACGCTAAAGCCGATCCAGCTGCCGTCGATGGAACTGGCGGGCGCACTACAGGATGGTAAGGTCGATCTGGCAATCGGCTATCTAGGCAAACTCGGTGACAATCTGCATCAGCAGTCGCTGTTTCGCCGCTCGCTGGTCGGCATCGTCAAGGCTGGCACCAAACGCAAGAAGATCAGCATGACGCTCGAGCAATTCGTTGAGCGAAAGCATGTTGTCGCCGGCACCCTGGCGCTGACCAACCAGTTGTTGGAGAGGGAGTTGCGCCAGCATGGCGCGCGTTTGAAAGTGGGCGTAGAAGTGCCTTTTCTGCTGGCTGTCCCGAACCTCGTCGCCATGTCCGATTTCATCGCAGCCGTGCCCGACGAACTCGCAACCCTGTTCGCGAGGCTTGCAAATGTTGAAGTGTTTCCCCTGCCGATCAAGCTTCCCGACCTTACCGTTCAACAATTCTGGCACGCCCGCTTTCACAACGACGCAGGGCATCGTTGGCTCCGAGGTGTCGTTGCGGAAACGCTAGGACAGGGTTGGAGAGATCAGGCCTAGCGCTCGCCGTCGCCTTATCGAATGGCCCACGGCGGATGTGGATTGAATGCGTCGAGAAGGAAATCAGTCATGACCCGCACCTTCGCCGGGGGAGCCCGATCCGGCGCGCGAACGAGGTGTATGCCGCCGAGGTCCGCGGTGCGAACTTCGAGCGTAATCTGCTCCAGTGCGCCTTGCCGGATTGCATCGGCAACGATGAACTCGGGCTCGTAAAGAACGCCGAGACCGGCAACGGCTGCTGCAACGAGTGCATCGCCGTTATTGGCCCGCATGGTTCCCTTGACGACCACATGCTTGTCCCCATCCTTGCCGAACCGCCATTCGTCGGGCCGCGAGATGTTGGAGAACGTAACGCTCAGGCAATTGTGGCCACCCAGTTCGGACCAGCGTTTCGGGCGCCCGTGCCGGGCCCAGTAGCCCGGAGCTGCACAGACAATCATCGCGCTCTCCGCGAGCCTGCGTGAGACGAGACGACTGTCCTTCAGACGCCCAACCCGGATCGTCAGATCCCAGCCCTCTTCCATGAGATCGACGACGCGATCGTTCAGCCCGAGGTCGATGGTGACCCCGGGATGCTTGTTTCTGAAGGCAGGAATCAGCGGCGCGATGTAGCGAACACCAAACGAAAGTGGCGAATTCAGACGCAGCAATCCGCTCGCCTCCACGCGCTGGGACGCGATCGTCGCCTCCGCTTCTTCCAGATCGGGCAGGAGGCGGGCACAGGTTTCCAGATACTGCTGTCCCGCCTCGGTGAGCGTGAGCTTGCGCGTGCTGCGGTGAAACAGACGCACGCCCAGCCGGTGCTCCACCGCATCCAGATGCTTGGTCGCCATGGCGGGCGACAGGCCGAGTTGCCGGGCGGCTGCGGAGAGGCTTCCGGCAGTAGCTGCACGGGAGAACACCTGCATTCCCGTAAGACGGTCGAGCATTGTGATTTCTCGCTGTGGTTAAAAACTGAATCGACGAATATGCATGTTATCGCCTAAAAAGTGCAACTGTATCCTTGCGCCGTAATGTTCGAACCAGCCTGCGTGCGCCAGCAAACGGATGCTTCTGAAGTTGGCGCTTCCATTCAGTGAGCGGGGTCGGATGCACATCGAACTGCTGCGCCAGTCAGTGCCACCTTTGCCTTGAACGCCGCTAAGGGCGTCCGCGAGGCTCAGATTCAAGCAGTTCCACGAATCGCCCTGTCCGAATTTTTGACGCCACCTCTAGACGGTCTGGCGTAGCTTTGTGCTGCTCATTTGTTCGGTAGTGAACATTTTATCATTGGTTTTCGGGGAATTTTTTTGCTGAGAAGGTCGAATCCGCGTTTTTGATGTGACGAATCGGCAATCGGAGCGCCTCGGTTATGACTTGTTGTTGCCGCTGAGTGGCCAGCGTCGATTCGGCTTGAACGAGCCGAATAGTATTGAAATTTATGAATTTGTTGTGAAATAAATGGTGCGTGAGAGAAGTTTCGGCATTTGATATTCGCGCTGCTGGTCGGGAAATGTAGGGTTTACCCCAATCAAGATATACATAGTCGAGGCCGTCATATCATTTGTTCGTAAATGATCATTTAATCAGCGGTAAGGCCGTAAGTCGAATGGAAGCGCAAACGTTAGCCACAAAGAATTATGGCGACCGTCGCGCGATTCAATCCGCTGTGGAAGGCCCCCATGTCAGGCGAATAACGGGGTCGATGTTGCGGGTTGGCTAGTTTTGGCCCACAGGTGCCGTCGAGCAACGCACCGAGGCGGGCAACATTGAATTGCGCGCTGCTCGCGGCGAAGCAAAACCACACACGCTCGAAAAAACAGGATTTCGCCATGCGCGATCGCGTTTGGAAGGTTACGGGGCAGCTTGCCGGTTTGTTTGCTTTGCTGTGGGTCTTGCTGGTGTTCGCCGCAGTTCATGCAGTCGCGAGTGACGATCTGCCGGCATCGAACCGCATCAGGATCAATCTGGGGCAGACGCCCTGGCGGTACGTCAAGGACGTCGACGATCCTGGTTCGATGCAGCCGGGTTTCGACGACTCGGGTTGGCAATCGGTGGGCGTGCCGCAAACGCCGTCCGACAACGACACTTTCATCAACACGAAATCCGGTGGCGACCAGTTGTACCTGACGGGCAACATCAACTGGTACCGCAAACACTTCACCGTGGATCCGTCCTACGCGAACCGCAAAATATTCGTCGAGTTCGAGGGCGCACACACGGGGGCACAGGTCTACATCAATGGCCAGTTCATTCCCGGCAACAGCCTGATCAACCCCAAAGCCACTCACGTGATCGGCTTCGTTCCGTTCATCGTCGACATCACGCCTTACGTGAAATTCGACGGGACGGATAACGTGATGGCGGTGAAGGTTGCGCGCGGCGACAGCTTCTTCGAGTCGCCGAGTTTTTCGGGCGCCTTCCGCTTTGGTCAGGACGATACCGGTCTGTTCCGGCCCGTGTGGATGTACATCACGGACAAGGTTCACATTCCGGAGAATGTCTATGCAGTCCTTGGCACCTGGGGAACTTATGTCTCCACGGTCGCCGCGAGTACCGCTTCGGCCACGATCCGTGTACAGACCAACGTGCTGAACGAATATCCGACGGACCAGCAGGTGACGTTGACGACGCAGATCGTGAACGCCAGCGGTAACGTCGTGGCAACTGCCCAGGATACCAGTACGGTGCCGGCCAATGTGCCGCCGGGTTTGCATCCGGGCCTCTTCGATCAGGTGTTGACTGTCGCGAACCCGACCCTCTGGTTTCCGAATAACAGTGTCTTCGGCAGTCCATATCTGTATCACGTGATTCACTTGGTCAGCGTCGGCGGCACCGTCGTGGATTCCACGGAGACTCCGCTCGGCATTCGCACGATCACTTGGGACCAGAACTTTCCGATCATTAACGG
The DNA here is from genome assembly GCF_046026025.1 of Paraburkholderia fungorum. Taxonomy (GTDB): domain Bacteria; phylum Pseudomonadota; class Gammaproteobacteria; order Burkholderiales; family Burkholderiaceae; genus Paraburkholderia; species Paraburkholderia fungorum_E. The sequence goes on from NZ_JAQQFL010000047.1 coordinate 6,865, forward strand.
CCACCCGCACTATCTGTGGGGAGCCTCCGGGCGCTACGACTACCCGGCGCTCGGATCGGCTGTGCCGGAAGAGCTGCAATGGCGCGATCTGAACCTGCTCGCGCAGGCGGGCGGCAGCCTCTACCGGCCCGGCCACTCCAGCCAGGGCCCGGAATTCCTCGACGCCGCGGACGCCTACGGCGTGATGATGATTCAACCCAGCGGCGACGGCGAGAACGGATTTTCGATCCTCTGCACGAGCACGGTCACGACGGGCTGCACGACGGCTGACAACGTGGAGCTGAAGAAGGAGCTGCACCGGGACATGATCGTGCACGATCGCAATCATCCCTCGGTGCTGGCATGGGAAGCCGACAACGGCTCGACCGATACATCGCTCGCGCAATCCCTGAAGGCTTTGTCGCAAGTGTGGGATCCGATTCTCACGCGCGCCCAGGCCGACCGCATGCCGAACCCGCTTAACGGCGACATCCTCGGCTGCAGCGGCGAAGGGTGTGACATCAATGTCAAACAAACCTATCCGGATTCGCCTGCGTGGGGGTCCGAATATTGGGGGGACGGCGTCGGCCGCGCGCTGTATGACTATGAGCTCGCGTTTGCCGCGCCTTACCTGAACGATTGGGTGCACAGCGTGGCCGGCAAGTCGTTCGGCATCGCGCACTGGTACCTGGCCGATACGCCAGGTGAAATCAACCAGCAGATCGATGGTCCCGGCTCGCCGCAAGGAAACGCGAACGGCACCACCCCGGAGATGGTGCGCGGCAATGGCGCATCGATGATGGATGCCAACCGCATTCCACGCCTGCTTTACTACATCTATGAAGCGGCCTGGACGCCGTTCCAGATCAAGCCGGTGGTCAAACTCGCCTACCACTGGAACCGTTCTGCTGCTGGCCCCGTGACCGTCAATGCGTTCAGCAATTGCGCCACGGTGCGGCTGCTGCTCAACGGCCAGCCGGTTGGCCCCGACCAGACTCCGAACCCGCCGACGTCGGACCCGAGGGCAGACCTGAGCGAGAACACGACGCTGCTGCCGGCCCAGGTGCACTGGAATAACGTCGCGTGGGCACCCGGCACGCTGCTGGCTGAATGTCTGGACGGCAATGGCCAGGTCGCCGCGACGGACACCCAGGTGACGGCTGGTCCGGCCGACCATATCGTGCTCACGGTCGAGCCCGAACTCGTCAAGCCGGACGGCGAGGTTTTCGCGCTCACGGCCAACGGTACGGACGCGGCCCTCGTGACGGCGACCGTGGTGGATGCGAACAACGTTCGCGTGCCTGACGCGAGCCCGATCATTACTTTCAACGTCAGTGGCCCCGGTACCTACCGCGGCGGCTCCGACCACCTGGTCACGGCGAACCAGCCGCTTGGTTACCATGCGCCTGGCGATCCTAACTTGTCGGCTGAAGGTGGCCTGACCCGAATCGCAGTCAAGACGCAGTTCATGCCCGGCACGGTCACCGTGACGGCAAGCGCGCCTGGCCTCGGTGGCGGCACGACCACGTTCAACGTATTGCCGACCGGCAGCCAGCAGGTGTTCAACGGCGATGCCCTGGTTATCGGTCCGCAACAGGCGAGCAGTCTGCAGATCATCACACAGCCGCTCAGCCAGACGGCCGCCGTGGGGCAAACGGCGCAGTTCACCGTGCTCACGGCCGGCGCTTCGCCGAACTTCCAATGGATGAAGAATGGCGTGCCGATCGCCGGTGCGACCAGCTTTACCTACACGACGCCGGCTGTTCTGAGCGGCGACAACGGCGCAAGCTTCAGCGTCGACGTGAGCAACGCCAGCGGCAGCATCACGTCGAGTGCGGCAATCCTGACGGTGGTGGCGCCGGCGGTGCCGACCATCGTCACGCCTCCCGCGCCGCAAAGCATCACGAGCGGGCAGGGGGCTGAATTCACCGTGGCGGCGGCCGGCTCGCCAGTGCTGACCTATCAGTGGCTGAAGAACGGCGCCGCCATCCCGGGCGCGACGCAAGCGGTGTACGACACGCCGATCATGCAGACGTCGGACAGTGGCACGGTGTATAGCGTCGTCGTGACCAATAGCGCAGGTACGGTCACGTCGGGCAGCGCCACCTTGACGGTGGGCGCCGCGACCCTGCCGTCCATCCTCTCGCAACCGCGCAGCCAGAGCGTGCCGGTTGGCCAGAGCGTGACCTTTAACGTGCTGGCCAGCGGCTCGGCACCCCTCCAATACACGTGGACGAGAGACGGCACGCCAGTCGGCACGAACGCCTCAAGCATCGTCATTGCATCGACGCAGAACGGCGACGCCGGCAGCTACGTTGTCACGGTTACCAATAGTGCCGGTAGTGTCACGAGTACACCGGCCACGCTCGCCGTAAGCGGCGGCGGTGATACCAACCTGGCGCTGGGTGCGAAGGCTACGGCCAGCAGCGAGCAAAATGCAGGCCTTTCGGCGAGCCTTGCCGTGGACGGCAGCTTCACGTCGCGCTGGTCATCCGCACCAGGTATCGACCCGTCCTGGATCGAACTCGATCTCGGTTCCGTGCAGACCTTCGACGAGGTCGCGCTGGCGTGGGAGAACGCCTTCGCCAGGGCCTACCAGATCCAGGTGTCCAACGACAACCAGAACTGGACGACTGTCTTTACGCAGAACGCAGGCGTGGGCGGTACCGAGACGATCAGCTTCCCGAGCACCTCGGCCCGCTACGTGCGCATGTACGGCACGCAGCGCGCGACGGACTACGGCTATTCACTGTTCGAGTTCGAAGTTTTCGACGCACCGCAATGCGGCAGCGCAGCCGAGCGCTATACGCCGCTGGGCGCGGCGCCTGGTCAGTACACATCGACCATTCCGGGGCTGCCGTCCGGGCCGAACGTCCCGACCGTGCGTGACAATCTGAGCGGTCTGGTCTGGCAGCAGTTCCAGACGACTTTCCCGGCCCAGGGCGCGCAGTTCACGCAGACAATCGCCGCGCAATACTGCGCGTCGGTCGGCATGCGTCTGCCCACGCAGAACGAAGCGTTGACCGTGGCCCGCTCCAACTACGGCGCATGTGCGTTTCCGGCCCCGTGGGGTACGTGGACGACAACCGGCGTGCCGAACGATCCGACCAACGCGTACCTCGTGTTTTCGTCGGGCCAGTCGGTACCGGGCATCATCAACAACACGCCGGGTTGGGCGCTGTGCGTCGCGGGCACATCCGCCGCTGCCCCTGTGATTGCCGCGCAGCCGGGCAGCCAGAGTGTGGCCCAGGGCCAGACGGCCCAGTTCACGGTGGGCGTCACGGGCACCGGTCCGTTCAGCTTCAATTGGCTGAAGAACGGCACGCCGGTTGCCATCACGACCACACCGGTCTACACCACGCCGGCAACGGTAGCGGCCGATAGCGGCGCAGTGTTCACCGTTGTCATCGCCAACGGCGGCGGCAGCGTTACCAGCGCGCCTGCAACGTTGACGGTGACCGCGGCAATCGACACCGGCACGGGCACGGGAGATGGCGGCAATCCGGTCACCGGCGGCAATCCGGGAGATGGCGGTAATCCGGGCGCTGGTGCGCCGGCCGCCGGCAACCCCGTGCCGAGCGCCAACCTTGCAATCGGCCATGTCGCGACGTCGAGCGGTGTGGAAGGCGACGCGTTCCTGCCGGCAGCGGCTGTGGATGGCAACGACGCTACGCGCTGGTCATCGTCGTTCGTCGACCCGTCATGGATCCAGGTGGATCTGGGCTCGGCGCAGACGTTTGATCGCGTCGTGCTGCGCTGGCAGGACTCGTATGCCGTCGCGTACCAGATTCAGGTATCGAATGACGAGGGTGACAACAAGAACTGGACGACGGTCTACTCGCAGGCGACCGGCAAGGGCGGCACCGAGGACCTCCGCTTTACGGCCACCACGGCCCGCTATGTGCGGATGTTCGGTACGCAGCGAGCCACGCAGTTCGGCTACTCGCTGTTCGAGTTCGGCGTGTACAACACCGCGACCACGCCGCAATACGCGGTCACGGCGAGCGCGAGCGGTAACGGCGCGATCACGCCGGCCGGCACGACCCAGGTGTTCCAGGGCGGTCCACAGACGTACTCGTTCACGCCGGCGGCAGGCTTCGCGGTCACGGGCGTGCAGGTGGACGGCAGCAGCATCGGGCTGGTCAACAGTTACACGTTCGACGACGTGCTGGCGCCGCACACGATCAGCGTGACGTTCGGACCGAGTTCGGCCGCGGCGAATCTCGCACTCGGCGCGAAGGCGAGCGCAAGCGGTCTCGAAGCCGATGCGTATCCGGCGTCGGCCGCGGTGGACGGCAATCTGGCTACGCGCTGGTCGTCGGCCTTCGTCGACCCGTCGTGGATCCAGCTCGATCTCGGTTCGGTGCAGACGTTCAACCGTGTGATTCTGTTCTGGCAGGACGCGTTCGGCGTGGCCTATCAGATCCAGACCTCGAACGACGGGCAGAACTGGACGCCGGTGTTTACGCAGACTGCCGGCAAGGGCGGCACCGAAGACCTGTCGTTCCCGACCGTCAGCGCACGCTATGTGCGGATGTTCGGCACGCAGCGCAATACGGCGTATGGCTACTCGTTGTGGGAGTTCCAGGTGTACAACATGCCGGTGGCGCCGGCGATCACCGCGCAGCCGGCGGCCGTCACGGTGAATCAGGGCGATCCCGCGCAGTTCGCGGTGGTGGCGAGCGGTACCGCACCGCTCAGCTATCAGTGGCTGAAGAACGGCACGCCAGTGGCGACGACGACAACGCCGTCCTATACGACGCCGCCGACGGTGGCGGGCGATAGCGGCGCGACGTTCAGCGTGATCGTCAGCAACGCTGCGGGCAGCGTGACAAGTACCGGCGTGACGCTGTCAGTCAACGCGCCGCCGGGCAGCGCGAACGACGGCACTGGACAGGACACCGGCGGTGGCACGGCCGGAACGGCCGGCGCGAATCTGGCGCTGGGCAAAGTCGCCACCACGAGCGGCGTGCAGGGCGACGGTTACAACGCAGCGAACGCGGTCGACGGAAACCTCGGCTCGCGCTGGTCGTCGGACTTTAACGACAACGCGTGGCTCACGGTCGACCTCGGTCAGCCGATGCGCTTCGACCGCGTCGTGCTGCGCTGGGAGAACGCGTACGGCAAGTCCTATCTGATTCAGGCGTCGAACGACAACCAGACGTGGACGACCGTCTCGACGCGCGATGCAGGCGCGGGCGGCACGGAAGATCTGCCGGTGGTGGCCACGACCGCGCGTTACGTTCGCATGCAAGGTGTGCAGCGTGCCACGCAGTACGGGTACTCGCTGTTCGAGTTCGAGATCTACAACTCGGCTGCGACACCCGCCGTCACGATCGCCGCGAGCAGCGGTCCGAACGGCGCGATCAGCCCGTCGGGCAGCGTGAGCGTGGGTGAAGCGGGAACGCAGACCTTCACGGCGGTGCCGGCGGCCGGTTTTGCCGTAGGCGCATTGACCGTGGACGGCCAGTCGCAGGGTGTGCAGTCGACCTACACCTTCACTAACGCGACCGCGCCGCACAGCATCAGCGTGAGCTTCGTACCGCTCGCGGCAGGCACGAACCTGGCGCTGCACAAGACGGCGACCGCCAGCGGCCTCGAAGCGGATGCGTATCCGGCGTCGGCAGCAGTGGATGGCGATGCGGCTACCCGCTGGTCGTCGGCTTTTGTCGACCCGTCGTGGATCTCAGTCGACCTCGGTACGCGGCAGACCTTCGATCGCGTCGTGCTGAACTGGGAAAACGCGCATGCGGTGGCGTATCAGATCCAGACCTCCGACGATAACCAGAACTGGACGACGGTGCTCACCCAGACCGCGGGCCAGGGGGGGATCGAAGACCTGAAGCTGCCGGCACCCGCGGCCGGACGTTATGTCCGCATGTTTGCGACGCAGCGCTCGACGCCGTACGGTGATTCGCTGTACGAATTCGAGGTGTACAACACTGCGGCAGGGACGTCGGCGGCGGCGAGCTTCATCGAGCAGCTGGCCGACCAGACAGTACCGGCCGGACAAAACGGCCACTTCGCGGTGATTGCGTCGGGCAGCGGTCCGTTCAGCTATCAGTGGCGCCGCAACGGGACGCCGGTCAGCGGTGCGACGGCCCGCACGTACGACACGGCGGCCACGACGAATAGCGATGACGGCTCGGTGTACAGCGTCGTGGTCACCGGGCCGAACGGCCCGATCACGTCGAACGACGCCAGGCTCAGTGTGGACAGCACGATACCGAACTACACGGTGACGCCGGGCTTCGTCGGCGTTGATCTGCTCAACAACACCAAGGGTGCGTTCACCGACGACCAGGTGTATGTGGAGATCATCGGACGCGACCCGCAGAACGGCGGCAGGTTCGTGTGGCTCAAGCCGGATGGCACGATGGTGCCGATGGCCCTGTCGGACAACGACGCGCCGGGTCACCTGAGCACCGCTGGCCAGAACTACAGCAACTACGCCTTCACACTCGCGCAGGCCAAAACGCTGCAGTTCCCGCACGTGTCGTCGGCTCGCATGTTCGTGTCGCTCGGCAGTCCGCTCTTCATCAAGGTGCTGGACGATGCGAACGGCAATGTCGCATTTGCCGGGCCGAATCCGCAGAACCTGACCGATCCGAACGTCAATGTCGTTTTCGACTGGATCGAATTCGACAACGGTGGCGACACGCTCTTCATCAACACGACGCAGGTGGACGAGTTCGGCATACCGCTGGTCGAGGACATTTACGGCATGAATCACACCACGCACATGCAAACAGGCACCACGCTGAGCAGTGCGGAAATCTTCGCGGCCTACGCGCGGGAAGTGCCGCCGGAGTTCCAGTCCCTGTCGGCTTCGAAGATCCGCATCATGGCGCCGGCCAAGGGCAGTTTCGGCGCGGGGCAAGCGAACGGCAATTACTTCGACGGCTACGTGAATCAGATGTGGCAGCTCTATGCGAACCAGGATCTGGTGCTGAACCTGTTCAGCAATAGCCGGCGCTTTGTCGGCAGGACGCAGGGTGATCAACTGGTATTCACGGAAGTCGACCTGAGCAACGGCGCCTTCGTCGGCGGGACGTATAGCGTCAGCAAGCCTTCCACGCAGGACGTATTGCTCGGGGCCGGCACGCTTGCCACCGGTGACTCGGTCACCCTGCAGATCGAAGCGCAGATCTGCGCGGCGCTCAACCGTCACGTGATGGAAGACGTAAACAAATGGGCGGTGCCGACCGCCTGGTGGAGCCAGTCGCCGACCAACGAGTACGCCCGCTTCTTCCATGACCACAGCGTCAGCGGACTCGCGTACGGATTCGCCTACGACGACGTGTCGAACGGCAGCTCGTCGATCGTCGCGCAGAAGCCTGAGCACATGGTTCTGGGTATCGGCTGGTGATGCCCGGCTGAGGGTTTGTTGCAAGCGCAACGGGCGCCCGCACGGCGGGCGCTCACTATTTCTTGAGAGGCGTGTAAATGCGGTTTGGGACAGTGAGCCGGGTGCTCGACGGTGCAGGGGCGCGGCGCGCGCGGGTGGTGAAACAGCGAGGCTTCACGCTGCTCGAACTGCTCGTGGTGCTGGTCATCATCGGCATGCTGGCGGCCATCGTGGGGCCGCGCTACTTCTCGCAACTGGGTAAGTCGCAGGTCACGATCGCCCGCGCGCAGATAGATGTCCTCAGCAAGGCGGTCGACAACTTCCGGCTCGACGTGGGCGTCTATCCGACGGCCCAGGAAGGGCTGAACGCGCTGGTCGTCAAGCCGGCCAACGCCGACAAGTGGAACGGACCGTATCTCAAGAAGGACGTGCCGCTCGACCCCTGGGGACACCCTTATGTCTATCAGGTGCCCGGCACCAAGGGCGACTACGCGGTGATCTCATATGGTCGCGACGGTCAGCCAGGCGGTACCGGCGAGGACGCCGACATCAGCAGCGAATGATGCGGTACAGGCAATGGCACATGTAATGCGAGCGCAGCCCGTCCGGGCGCGTGACAACGTGGCAACCATCGGCAGCACGGCAACATGCAATACGAAGTGAAAGCGCTTTCGTCCGATAACAAGATCATCGCCCTTGTCGTCGACGCGCAGGATGAAAACGATGCGCGACGCCAGCTCGAAGCGCGCGGGCTGCACGCAACGCGGCTTGTTCCGCAACGCTCGCTGCGCTTGCCGTCGGCGTCGCGTGGCGGCCTCTCGCTGGTGCTGTTCAGCCAGGAGTTGCTGGCGCTGCTGACGGCCGGCCTGTCGATTGTGGAAGGTCTGGAGGCGCTGCTGGAGCGCGAGGGCGGCGGCCGCCTACGCGGCGTGCTGGAGCGGCTGCTGGCGGGTCTGCGCGAGGGCAAGCGCTTCTCGAATCTGCTGACCGAGCAGCCGGACGTGTTCCCGCCGCTCTATGTCGGCATCGTCCGTGCCGCGGAGGGCACGAGTGACTTGCCGCGCTCGCTGCAACGCTATGTCGACTATCAATCGCGTATCGACACGGTGCGCAACAAGCTCATCAGTTCTGCGATCTATCCGTGCATCCTGCTGGTCGTGGGCGGCGGCGTGGCGGGTTTCCTGATTGCTTACGTGGTGCCGCGCTTCGCGACCATCTACGAAGGCACGGGCCGGTCATTGCCGTGGATGTCGCAGGCTTTGCTCGACTGGGGCACGTTCGCCGCGTCCCACGGTTTGGCGCTGTTTGCCGGCGCCGTCACCGTCGCGGTGGCCGGCGGTATGCTCCTGCGCGCCGCGATCGCGAGAGCCGGCCTCGTCACCCTGTTGGGACGTATTCCGCTGCTGGGTCCGCACTTGCGCATTTACCAGTTGTCGCGGCTGTATCTGACGCTCGGCATGCTGCTCGAAGGCGGCATTCCCATCGTCGCCGCGATGGAGACGGCCGGCGGGACGATTTCGCCGGCCTTGCGCGAGCGCCTCTCGCAGGCCCGCGCCGCCGTGCAGGCCGGCGCGACATTGTCCAGTGCGTTTGACGCCGAGGAACTGACCACGCCCATCTCGTTGCGGATGTTGCGGGTCGGCGAGCGTTCGGGAGAAATGGGCAACATGCTCACGAAGTCGGCGGCGTTCTACGACGGCGAAATCAGCCGCTGGATCGACCGCTTCACCCGGCTGTTCGAACCGCTGCTGATGTCGGCTATCGGGCTGGTCGTCGGCACGATCGTGATCCTGCTCTATATGCCGATCTTCGATCTCGCGGGGAGCCTGTCATGACTGTGCAGGAGACCACGGCGCCGCTCTTCGACGCCGATCTGCTGGTCCGCGCACGCACGGCCGCGGCAGCTACGCAGCGTCATCTGCTGGCCGAACTGGAGGCGCTGACTGGCGCGGACCCGCGCGAGCTGATGCAGGCGCTCGCACAGCGGGTCGCGATGCGCGTCATCGAGACTGCGGAGATGCTGACGCTGCAGCCGGCCTTCGACCGCGTGCCCCTGTCGCGTGCCATGCAGCGCCGCTGCGCGCTGCTGCGCGACACCGATGGCGGCCTGATCGGCGTGCTGACCAGCCCGTTCGATCTCGACCTGCAGACCTGGCTGGGCGCGCAGGCGGGGGCGCCGATCGACGTGCGGCTCACCCTGCCGTCCGATCTTCAGGCTTACCACACGCGCATGGAGAAGTCCGCGCGCGCCGTCGACAGCCTCGTGACGGACGGCGGCGCGACGCAGGCCGATGGCAGCACGGCGCAGGTGCTGTCCTTCGAGTCGATCAACGAGGTGGCCAGTCCGGCCGTCAAACTGGTGAATTCGACCCTGTACGACGCGCTCAAGGCCGGCGCCTCCGATATCCACCTGGAGAGCACCGCGAGCGGCCTGGCGTTGAAATACCGCGTGGACGGCGTGCTCGACGCGGCGGCGACCGTCAACGGCGTCGAGACCGCGGAGCAGGTGATCTCGCGGCTCAAGGTGTTGGCGGAACTGGACATCGCCGAGCGGCGCGTGCCGCAGGACGGCAGCTTCCGCGTGGCGGCGGGCGGGCGTGACATCGACCTGCGCGTGTCGATCATGCCGAGCATTCACGGCGAGGACGCGGTGATCCGGATTCTCGACAAGCGCGCGATGATCGAGGCCTATGGCTCGCTGACGCTCGAGGCACTGGGCTATGACAGCGAATCCCTCGCGGCGTTGCGCCGTCTCGCAGAGGAGCCGTACGGCATGGTGCTCGTGACCGGCCCGACGGGTTCGGGCAAGACGACGACGCTCTACGCTGCGCTGACGGAAATTCACAACGGGCGCGACAAGATCATCACCATCGAGGACCCGGTCGAATACCAGCTACCCGGCATCCTGCAGATTCCCGTCAACGAGAAGAAGGGGCTGACCTTCGCCCGTGGTCTGCGCTCGATCCTGCGGCACGATCCGGACAAGATCATGGTGGGCGAGATCCGCGACCGGGAGACGGCCGAGATCGCCGTGCAGTCGGCCTTGACGGGCCACCTCGTGCTGACGACCGTGCACGCCAACAACGTGTTCGACGTGTTCGGCCGCTTCAGCCATATGGGTATCGATCCCTACGCGTTCGTGTCGGCGCTCAACGGCATCTGGGCGCAACGTCTCCTGCGCGTCAACTGCACCCACTGTGCCGCATCCTATGTACCAGGGGACGCCGAACTAACACGTCTCGGGCTGAGCCGCGCGGACGTTGCCGATTTTGATTTCCGCCAGGGCACTGGCTGCGGCGACTGCCGCGGCACCGGCTATCGCGGACGCCGCGCGATCGCGGAAATCCTGATTCTCGACGACGAGATCCGCGACATGGTGGTCGAGAAGCAGCCGATCCGGCTGATCAAGGAAGTCGCCCGCAGGAACGGTACGCGCCGCTTGCGCGACGTAGCGCTCGTCCAGGTCCGGCGCGGCGAGACGACGCTCGCCGAAGTCAAGCGAGTCACCCTCAATGCGTAACCTCTTGATGCCTCGCTGGCTGCGCGGACATTGCAGGCTCAGCCTGTCGCGTGGGGCTGTTTCGGTGCTGCGTATGGGCACGTCGCGCAAGTCCGCGCCGGTCGTCGTGGATCGGCCATGGTCCGAACCGCCCGGAACGGCGCCCGATGAACTGGCCGCGCAGATCGCCGCGACGCTAGCCGCAGCCGGCGGCAGCGGACTGCCGGTCTACGCCACCTTCGCGGACAACCTCGTACGCTATTTCATCGTCACGCCGCCGGGCAACAGCGCGCGCATGCAGGATCTGCGCGCCGCCGCCGAGGTGCGCTTCGTGGTGCTCTACGGCGAATCCGTGGCAGGCTGGCAGCTCGTTGCCGACTGGCAGGCCGGCGCGCCGTTTCTCGCATGTGCCGTGTCGCGGCGTCTGCATACGGCATTGCAGCTTGCGGTGCGGACAGGGCGCGGCTGCCTTGTATCGGCGAGCCCGAACTTCGTTTGTGCATGGAATCGCGAGCGGCGCCGTTTCAGCGCCGATGCGTGGCCGGCGACGCTGCACGGGGGCACGCTGACGCTCGGCCTCCTCGCCGGCGGCACTCGGCCTCGTCTTGCCGCTGTGCGCACGCTCGAACTGCTGGAGGATGCCCCGCCGCTCGAATGGCTGCGCGAACAGGTGGCGCGCGTCGCGTTGCTCGACAATCTGCCGGCTCCGTCCGTGCTGCATCTTCATGGTCCGTTGCTCGACGCCTGGCAGCCGCGCGTCGCGTCGTCCGGCGGCGCAGGCATGACCGTGCACTGGTGTGCGGCCGATCATGTCGTGGCTAGACCGGCCAGCATCGGCATGACGGCGGCGCAGCGCGCCGGCAGCGGGGCGACGCCATGAAGCGCCTGCACATCGACCTTGCGCCGTTCAGCGTTCGGCGCCCGCTGTATCGCATGCATCCGGCTGCGCGCTGGCTGGCGCTGGCCGGACTGTTGCTGTGTGTGCTGGCGGGCTTGCGCGCGCAAAAGCAGTTGACCCGCCTTCACTCGCTCGATCAGGAGGCGATGCACCTCGCGGCGCGCGCGGCGGAGTCCGCACGCTCGCTCGCGCGGGTCTCTAACGAACCGATCGACGCGAAGCAGGCGAGCGCAATCAATACGGCCGTGGCTCGCCTCAACCTGCCCTGGGATGACATTCTCAACGCGGTCGAAGCCGCCACGCCCCGCGAAGTCGCGCTGTTGTCGATTACGCCAGAACCCGCTCGCGCGCTGCTCAAGATCGAAGCGGAGGGCAGCAGCAGCGACGCAATGATCGCTTACCTGAAGGCGCTTGAGCAGCAGCCGCTGCTCGGACGCGTCTATCTGGTCAGGAACGAGCGTGCCCGGGACCAGACGGATGGCGTCATCCGTTTCCAGATCGAAGCCGAGTGGCGCAGGAGCGGATCGTGAAGCTGCCGCATGCCCTGTTAGGGCTGAGCCTCGCGCTAAGACGCTCCAGTGCGGGCGCGCTGGTCGCCGGCGGGCTCTTGCTGGCGGCCGCTGTCATGTGGTTCGCGCTGCTGCCAGGCCTGTCGGCGCGCATCGTGCAGCAGACGCGCGAGGTGGCGCGCGAGCGCTCGGCGCCCAAGCCCACGCCGGTCGTTTCGTCATCGACGCTGGCTGCCCAGCGGCTGGCGGATTTCTATGCCGCGCTGGGTGACGCAGGGCACACCGAACAGATCGTGACCCGGCTGTTCGAGGCCGCCACCGAGGCGGGCATCGTGCTCGACAAGATCGACTACAAACCGGCGCTGGATGCCGCCGGGCGCTTCGAGAGCTACACGATCGTGCTGCCCGTCAAGGGCGACTATCCAGACCTGCGGCGCTTTTGCGAAAAGGTTCTGCTGACGGTTCCGTACGCCGCGCTCGACGACATGCGCTTCAAGCGCACCTCGTCCAACGACCACGTTGTCGAAGCCAGCCTGCGTTTCACGGTCTTCCTGCGGCCTGCCATACCGGCGGCCGCGGGTGCCGCAGCGGGCGAGGTGCCGCGATGAAGGCGATGAAGCGCAGCCACGTCGCGCTCGCGCTGGCGTTCGTCGTCTGCGCCGGCGTGCTCCTGTTTGCGGACCGCAATCCGGCGAACCAGATCGTTGAAGCCGCGCCGCGCACCAGCAGACCTGACGCGACGCGGGCTGCCGGCTCAGGCGCCGCGGCGGGCGTCAGCATTGCGGCACTGCGTGCACGCGCCGACCTGTTCGGCTCCGATCATGGTGAACACCATGATCTGTTCGACAGCCAATCATGGGCGCCGCCGTTGCCATCGCTGGCGCCGGCGCATGCGGAGGTGCCCCCGCTGCCGCCGTCGTCGGCGGCGCCCGGTTTGCCCTTCACCTATCTCGGCAAGAAGGCGGCGGACGGCCGCTGGGAAGTGTATCTGGCGAGTGGGGACGAGACGGTGATCGTGAGTGAGCAGACCGTCATCGGCGCGACCTATCGTGTCGACGCGATCAAGCCGCCCACCATGACGCTCGTCTACTTGCCCCTGAAACTGGTCCAGACCCTGGACATCGGCAGCGCTGATTGACCGGCGCGCTGCGAGGAAACGAATCGTTCCACATGCAACTCTCCCTCCAATGCAAACTCCGCGAAATCGCGCGGTTCATCGTGTTGCCGGTGCTTCTGACCGGCTGCGCGGCGCAACAGGCCTTTCGCGACGGCCAGAACTTCGTCGCCGAGGGCAAGACCGATGAAGGGCTGGCCAAGTTGCAGGAGGCGGTCACACGCGAGCCGCGCGACGCGCAATATCGTTCGAGCTGGCTGGCGGCGCGCGAAAACGCGCTCGTGCGTTACGACGAGCAGGGCGACCGCCTTGCCGGCAGCGGTGCGCGCGAGGCTGCACGCAAGTCCTACCAGCATGCGCTTACCATCGACCCCGCCGACGAACGCGCGCTGACCGGGCTGGCCGCGCTCGACAGAGCGGCACGTCTGGATGCCCTGGTCGATCGCGCGCAGGCCTTGGCCGCGAAAAAGGACAGCGACGGTGCGCGCCGTCTGCTCGCCCAGGTGTTGACCGAGGCGCCGGCGCAGCCGCGCGCCCTGGCGCTGCAGCGCAAGCTGACTGGCGACGCGGGTGTGTCGAGCGTCGAGGCGGCACTGGCGAGCGCCTACCGCAAGCCGATTCGCATCGATTTCAAGGACGCCACGCTCAAGCAGGTGTTTGAGGTCATCTCGCGTACCTCGGGGCTGAACTTCCTGTTCGACAAGGATGTGAGGACGGACCAGCGTACGTCGATTTTTCTCAGGAGCAGCACCATCGAGGCGGCCGTACGCTACGTGCTGGCAACCAATCAGCTCGCGCAGCAGGTGCTCGACGAGAACACGGTGCTGATCTACCCTGCCACGCCGGCCAAGCTGAAGGACTACCAGGAACTGGCGGTGCGTACCTTCTTCCTCTCGAACGCCGAGGCGAAGACGGTTGCCAACACGCTCAAGACCATCGTCAAGTCGCACGACATCGTCGTCGACGAGAAGCTCAACATGGTGATCGTGCGTGACACGCCCGAGGCCATCAAGATGGCCGAGAAGCTCGTCGCGCTCGAGGACGTTGCAGAGCCGGAAGTGATGCTCGAGGTCGAGGTACTGGAGGTACAGCGCGACAATACACAGGACCTCGGCATCCAGTGGCCGAACTCGGTGACGTTCACGCCGCTGCCGGCCGGCAGCGTGCTCGGTTCCGCGAGCAGCACGGTCGGCAGCACGGTGGGAACGCTCGGAACGCCGTCCACCGGAAGCGGCGCGTCGCCTTCCCTGTTGCTTAGCGATCTGCTGCACCAGACTTCCCGCACCGTAGGTGTTTCGTCGATGCAGGCCACGCTGAACGCGAGCCTCGTGGATTCCACCGCCAAGTTGCTGACCAACCCGCGTATCCGTGTGCGCAACCACGAGAAGGCCAAGATCCTGATCGGCGAGCGCGTACCGAACATCACGTCGACGGCGACCTCGACCGGCTTCGTTTCGCAATCGGTCAACTACCTCGACATCGGCCTGACCCTGAACGTGGAACCGACCATCTACCTCGACGACACGGTCGGCATCAAGGTAGCGCTCGAGGTCAGTAGCCTGCTCAATCAGGTTACCGGGTCCTCCGGCACGACTGCCTACGAAATCGGCACGCGTACTGCCAGCACCGTGCTGCAATTGAAGAACGGCGAGACCGACGTGCTTGCCGGTCTGATCGACAGTCAGGAGCGCACCTCGGGTAACAAGCTGCCCGGCCTCGGCCAGCTGCCGGTCCTCGGCCGGCTGTTCGGGGCGACCACGGACGACGACAAGAAGACGGAAATCGTCCTGTCGATCACGCCGCATCTGGTTCGCAACATTCAGCGTCCGGATGCCGGTCTTGCCTACTTCACGGCCGGCACGGAATCGAACATGCGGAGCATGATTCAGTCGAATGGGCTCGCCTCCACTTCCTCGAGCGCTTCGACAAGCGCGTCGTCCGGAACCGCCACCGTTGCCGCCCCGAGTTTGCCGTCGAACTATCCGCAAAGCGGGGCGAATGGCGCAAACGGCATGACGGGCGGCCTCGCCGCGGGCAGCGCAATTGATCCGGACGTAGGCGGCGCTGCGCCCGGCGCAGGCACGGCCCAGATGACGATCCAGGGGCCGCCGCAGGTCAAGGTGGGCGATTCGCTCACGGTGGCGCTGCTGATGCAGGCCGACCAGCCCGTGACCAGCGTGCCCGCGACCGTCAGTTTCGACAGCACGAAGCTGCAGTTCACCGGCGTGACCGAAGGCGACTTCCTGAAGCAGGGCGGCGCGCCGACCAGCTTTTCCAGCCGCGTGGGCCAGAACGGCCAGTTGACCGTGGCCGACACGGTCGCGGGCGGAGCCGGTGCATCCGCGCAGGCTACCTTCGCCGTGCTGAGTTTCAAGGTGCTGGCGCCGGCCGGACAGACCGCGATCCAGGTGCAGCCCGGTGCGCTTGTCGGCGTGGGCGGCGTCCCCGTCACGATGGTGCCGCCGTCACCGTACGACTTCGGGATCCTGGCCCGATGACGAGCGGCGAGAGGCACGGCGTATTCGGTTGCAGGCGCGCCGGCGGCGCGGGCGGTTTTACGCTGATCGAGCTGCTGGTTACTCTCGCCATTCTGGGCGTGCTCGCCTGTATGACCGTACCCGTGGCGCAGGTGATGCGTCAGCGCGAACGGGAGCAGGACTTGCGCGTGGCGCTGCGTGAAATACGCGGTGGCATCGACGCTTATCAGGCCGCGAGCAAGGAAGGGCGCGTGGCCAAGGAGGCGGGCGCCAGCGGCTATCCGCCCAGCCTGGGCCTGCTGGTCGACGGCGTGCCGGATCAGACCGATCCGAAGGGGCACAAGCTGTACTTCCTGCGCCGCATCCCGCGCGATCCGATGAACTACAACGCCGAGCTCGGCGATGCGGCCACGTGGGGCAAGCGCAGCTACGCGAGCGAGGCGGACGACCCGCAGGAAGGCGACGACGTGTACGACGTCTACTCGACCTCCACGGGCGTCGGACTCAATGGCATTCCCTACCGGAAATGGTGACTCGATGAAAGGGCGCTTGCGTACAGCCGGCTTCACGCTGATTGAGCTGCTGATCGTACTGGCGGTGATCGCGTTGATGCTGACGCTGGCGTTGCCGGAGTATTTCCATTCGATCGACGCGTCGAAGGAGAAAATCCTGTCGGAAAACCTGCACGTGACCCGCGACGCCATCGACAGGTTCTACGGCGACATAGGGCGGTATCCAGAGTCGCTGCAAGAACTCGTGGATAAGCACTACCTCCGGTCGCTACCTGTCGATCCGATCGCAGACAGCACGACGGCCTGGCACATCGTTCCCCCGGACGAGCAGTTTCCCGGCAACGTCTACGACATCAAGAGCGGTGCCCAGGGTACGGATCGCGACGGACAGCCGTACGAGGCTCGCTAGACATGCGAATCGGCAGCCGCAGGCGGCATAGGACGCAAGGGGGCTACGCGTATCTGGCGCTGATGATCCTGATCGCCATCATTGGCGTGGCCGCTGCCGCCGGGGCCCAGCTCGGCGCGACCTATCAGCGGCGAATGGCCGAAGAGAATCTGCTCGTCATCGGCGGCGAATTCCAGCGGGCGCTGTTGAGCTATGCCGCGGCCACGCCCTTGGGTCAAGCGACGCAGCCCCGTACGCTCGACGATCTTCTGCGCGATCAACGCTACCCGAATGTGGTGCGCCACTTGCGCAAGCTTTACTTGGACCCGATGACGGGCAAGGCTGACTGGGTGCTGGTCAAATCACCCGACGGACAGACTATCGTGGGCATACACAGTGCGTCGAACGCGCATCCGATCAAGATCGCGAATTTTACGGGGGATTTTCAAGGGTTCAACGATAAGCATAGCTATGCAGACTGGGTGTTCGTCGCTCGTCTGCCTATGCTAACGTCAGGCCAGAGGCCGTCAAACAGTCAGGCATTGAGTTCCCCGTCTCCGTGAAGTCCCTGAAGTCCGTGAACGACGACGGCGGGACTCCCGCGCGAAGTAGGCTCGTACCTACTTCGCGGTCCTTCTGACTTCAATCTTGTCGCGCGGGGGGAGGCTTGCCAGGATTTTTTCCATTCGAGCTTCGTCGGCCGAAATAGCGGCGTCGATACGCGGATCGAAGGTGCAATCGAGTCGGACACAGGCAAGGTTAAGCGCACGCGTAATTTCGTCGATCATTTCCTGAATGGATTCGCTGTACTTATGCTCGCGAAGTGCGACACGCAGATCGTCCAGCTTGCGCGTGAGCAGTGGCACGACCACGATGCGAACTACCATTCGCTGGTCCCTTTTTGCTGGATCGAATGTGGCGCACGCTTTGGAAAGCGCGGTCAGTTCATATTCTTTTAACAAAGCGGTGCTGGTCATGGTGATTCGGGCGTTGTGCGAGAGCGATTTTTCGAATGAAAAAATAGCGTCGTGCTAACTAAGCACGACGCCAAAACGTTCTGACTCGGGGCGAATCGGAACGTGAGAGACAGTGCGATATTGCGGGTTCTGACTAGACGCTACCTATGAGCCGCGCTTCGCGCATGCAACATATTCAGCAGGGCATTTGTCTGAGCCAACAGCATTGAGTGGTATTCCGCAGGCAGAGGTACATCGTCCATGAGCGACATTGTCTTTTCAACCTCCTGCCGAAATGACTTTGTGATCTTCGCGCACTGAGCCGCTGTGAGGTGTGGGAATGTGGCGTCAAGGAAATTGCCCATCACAACGATCTGCGCGCCGAAACTGGAAATAGTCTCGCTGTTGGACGCGACAAGGGTAGTGAGTGATTTCAGAAGCGCGTTGGTATTCTTCAAAACCAGAACTCCTCAGAACGCTGCCCAGCCGGGACGACGCTCGTCTGCCGGGATGAGTGTGCCGGCGCCGGCCGTGGTCGCGGTGTTGGGTGATTGACGAACTGTTCCCGGTTTAGCCGATTCCGTGCGACCGTTGGTCATTGTCCTGGGGGCGGGCGGGCGCGGTTTGTTTTGTGGAATCGCTGTTCGTGACGCGGAGGTCCCTGTCGCGGCGACCTTAAATACCGAGACAGCGTCTTTCAAGTTCATGGCCTGCTCTTCAAGTGATTGCGCCGCTGCGGCAGCTTGTTCGACGAGCGCCGCATTCTGCTGAGTCACTTCGTCCATTTGATTGACGGCCTGATTCACCTGTTCGATGCCACGGCTCTGTTCTTCAGAAGCGGCTGCGATCTCACCGACGATATCGGAGACCTGCTTGATTGCCTGCTTTACCTGCCCCATGGTCGCGCTAACCGCCGTCGCCTGTTTCGATCCATCCTGAATCATGGCTACGGACGATCCGATCAGATCCTTGATTTCTTTGGCGGCAGTGGCTGAGCGTTGAGCCAGACTGCGAACTTCGCCGGCAACGACAGCGAAACCGCGTCCCTGTTCGCCGGCACGGGCAGCTTCGACGGCAGCGTTTAACGCCAGAATGTTCGTCTGGAATGCAATGCCCTCAATGACGCCGGTAATTTCGGAAATTTTGCTTGAACTGCCGCTAATCCTCTCAATCGTTCCTACCATGCCCTGGACAGCCTCATTGCCTGTGTCGGCAATGCCAGTCGCATGCGTTGCCAACGTGTTCGCCTGACGTGCGTTGTCGGCATTCTGTTTCACTGTTTCCGTTAGCTGCGTCATGCTGGCCGCAGTTTCCTCAAGGGACGCGGCTTGCTCTTCTGTGCGAGAGGATAGGTCAGTGTTGCCACTGGCGATTTCCCGGGATGCCACCGTGACAGATTCCGTGGATGCTTTGATCCCGTGAACCGCCTTGCTGAGCCGCTGATCCATTTTCTTCAGCGCTGTGAGAAGTTGACCAAACTCACCTCCTGAGTCCACGTCGATCTGGTTTTCCAGTTCTCCATCAGCGATATGGTTTGCAATGGACAGGGCTTTATTAAGCGGGTTCGAGATCGCACGCAGCAAGTAGACCGATACAGCGGCGGCGACTACGACACCGACACCGAGAAGTGTGATGGCACTCCAAAAAATGGCCTTGAATGTGGCTGCGCTGTCGTCGGCGAATTTCTTGGCCTGGGCCATATTGAGCGCAGCATCCAGGTCTAGCGTGTCGTCCAACGTCTTGGAAAATGGAACAATCTTTTCGATCGTCGCCGAAGCAGCGTCGAAATTGCCCGAGCTAGCGGCAACTACGGTTTCATTCGTCAATGCCGTGAACTGGGGGATGACGATTTTGATCTGCTCTGCGAACTCAAGCTCCTTGTCGCTGGATATGAGGTTCGGGTAGTAGCGATTCCAGGAGGAATTGATGAGTTCCAGGGCGGTGCGGATTCTCGCAACGGCATCTCCTGTTTTACTCAGGTCCCGGTATGCCTGAATGCGCCGTAGTTGAACTCGCACAGTCAACTCGGCTGAACGAACATCGAATAAGTCACCAATTGGAATGATGTTTCTGGAATAGGATTCGTTCATGTTCGAGTTCATTCGGTAAAGACCGAATGCGCCAAAAATCCCGATGGAAGCCATGAGAACGACGTACACGACGAATGCGAGAATGATCTTGAATTTAATTGTTTGTACTAACTTGTACACGCTTTTTCCTTTATGGCCTGATTGTCATAAGTGCTATAGGAAGGACCCATGGTCTCAACCTGTCTTTTTGTTTACGGCAGGTGATGGCTATCACTGAAGGTGAAATTGTCAGGTATTTGAAAAAGTCTATCAAGCAAGGATCTTGGTGGTTGATATTGATATGATAAGTAATGCTGAATGTATGGGATGTTGATCGAGCTGATGGGTTCTACGGGAGAAATTCATCTTTACTTTGGTGCGCACGCACTTTCACCGTGCACGCATGACGAACAAAGTGAGCTTCGACAACGGCGATGTCGTGAATGTCGTTGCCGCGGCCAGAACTGGGCTAGCCGGATAATCGTAGTTCAACCTCTCAATGGATTGACTTTGTTTCGGCAAGCATGAACACAGGCAATAGCAAACCGGTAACGAGCCCGTCAGGCGACAACTATCGACGACAGCGGCCGGCGGGGGCTTCGCGGAGCCATTGCACCGGCGTAGCCGAGGCGGAAACCGAAGATAGGCTCCCATCCGTTCCAGTTTTGCTGCAGCGCTGCACGTATGGCTGAAGATGTCTGCGACGTTCCCTGCGTGCGGGTCTCGTGGTCAATCACTTCGACGAAATGGTTCATTGGTTGCATCGCCAGGTCGCGATTTGTGCCGTCGAGGTGGATGCGCTGCCAAAGCCGTCCGGCCTCAATATGCAGGCGGTGATCCTGTCTTGTGCCGCGGACCATGATCAGTCCGAACGCGGCTGCCGTTGCGCAGGCCACTGTCCGGGTTGCTTTCAACCAGTTCGCGTCGGCCCGATGCAGGTCTTCCGCGCTCAGGGCGGACGGGTTTGCCGCGATTGCGCGTAAGCCCGCCCAGCGGCCCTCGCGCAAGTCCGGCGTGTCGATGATGAGTTGCGTCGCCTGCATCATCAGGTCCGTAAAGACCGTGCCGCCTGGTGAGGTCGCCTCGAGGAAAATGACCTGCACATCTGCCGAAGACGCCAGTCCGGCAAGCGCGTCGAGTGTCGCCTGATCGATCTTTCGATCCGTATCGTAGGGAAGGCGATTGGTGTGTCGTCGGGCAATGGCATCGTGATAGGGGTGCTTCGCTTGCCGGGCCGGCCGCAACTCGATTGCCGCGGCGAGATTGTCATTGCCGGCCGGCGACTCAGGCAACAGACGAACGACAGGGTTGAATCCTTGAGCCGGTGCGGCTACGCATGCGTTCTCAATGGCGCATCCGAGGCCCATGTAGAGCTCTCGCCGGAATGGATCGAGTTCACCGAGATTGCGGTTCTTGTCGGCCAGTACCTCGATGTGAGTGGAGCGTAGCCGGAACAGCCAGGGTTGAGTATCGTAGGGGCTGGCAGAAAGAATCGCTGCAGCCGCAATTCTGACGACACCTGCTCCCTGACCTGACGCCCAGTAATCCCAGGGGCCCTCGCCGCCGATGTCGGGGAGTGGCGGCGGTGAAGCGGTGTCGGGTCGTGTGGACGGCTGACCAAACGCGGACAGATCGACCAGCGCGGCCAGTCCACCCGCGACGAATGAGCGGCGGGAAAGCGAAGGGACTGTCATGGTATGTATTCGTGCGGGTTGTGACAGACAGAGTGCGCAACGCGGACTGGATGCTGGCTGACGGATATCTATAGTAGAGGTTTTACGGGCGGCGCCAATTTTACTGACCGGAAATTGTGTTTTTTCTTGTAGTGCGAAGTCGGGTCGTCCGCCGAGGTTTCAAACGGGATCCCGGACGGCTAAATTTCTTCTGTGGGGCGGCTGCAACCCGATGTGTGTCTATGCCGAAGAACCTGGCTGCGGAAGAACCAGATTGTGTACGTCTGACAATGTTTGCTGCCACGAATAGATATCCCCTTGTGACTTGGGTTTGCCACTCTCTAAAGAGGGCTTGAGCAGTGCAAGCAAATCCTTTGATTGTGACGTCTCGGAGGGTGTCATAGTGTCCGAGACAAGGCTACCCATCACGTATTTCGACTGGCGCGTCGATTGATCGGCCTTTTGGTTAAAAGAAGCATCGATAAGTTTTCCGTTACGGTTTGCAATGTACGTTGCGCTTGCGGATGCGTCATTGATTTGAGTGTAGTAGTAATTTTGCGAGTTCCGCATTGAGTTCAATGCGAGAGGCGCGCCTGCAGACAATGACATGTGATAACTGGCTGCCAGGTGAGATTGCTGATTTTGTGAAATAGTCCCGTACAGTTCGCTTCCTTTTATGTTGGTGTGTTGGGAAACCTGATAAGAAAAAGTGTCTTGTTCATTCAGGCGCATTGGATTTGTTGCCGCAGGCGCCTGGGTAATGGAAGCATTGAAATCGGCGAGCCCTGTCAACATGGCGTGGTCCGCCTCGCCCAGAGAGGTCGCGTAAGTTGTTCCTGGAATCTGTTGCGACGGAACACCGTAGTCGCTATTCATTTGTGAAAATGCGTCTTTGAACATCGCCATGAGCGATGCGTCGCCGTGACCCCGTGAGCTTGTTTTGTCAAATTGACTTAGATACTGGTTGATGGCCCCGGTACGTTGCGCCTGGTTGCCCCAGATCGCAGAGTTACTCATGTCCACGTTGATTTTCATTGCACCGGTCGGGCCGTTTACGCTCACGGCTCTTGCCGCACTGTCCGCGTGGAAGTCGATCGATTGTAGTGGTTGTCCTTTGACGGGCACACTGGACTGGAGATCCACCGACGATAGAACCGATGGGTCAAACTGCGTCAGCCCGCTCAGATTAAGGCGCGGGGGGATAGCACTCAGTCCGTCGATTACATCCTGAAACGAACCTGAGAGTTTTGCAAGCGCACTACGTTCTACATCCGTGAGCTTGCCGTTGCTTTTTACGCCAACGGTCAGGCCGCCATCCTGACTGTGCAAGGTTATGTCGACTTTCACGCCGCTCTTTGTCTGGATCGTAAGCCTGATATCTGCTTGACTGCCCTGTACCGTCTGCCCGATTGAGCTCACCGGGTTTGCCGACGCTATCTGAACCGATTGCGAAAAGTCATCGCCCGTGGTTTTGAAGCGATCAAGTAGTGCACTTCCCAGCCCGTAGAATTTGTTGTTGGTCAGCGATGCGGATAGCACATCACCCGCCATTGCTGTTGTTATCGCGTCGTTCGCGTTGTTCGCCAGGGTCAAGGTGCGCGCCGTAGATTCGTTCGTGCGCGATGCGGAGTACTCCGGCAACGGATTTGTCGCATCTGCCTGACTAATGGTGACGATTGTCGATGATTCTGGTGGTGCAGTCGTTTCTTCCGTGACAAGTTTGCTCGCCAATACAGTCGATCCGAGGCTATTCAAGGATGGCGAGCCTGGTGAGAGGTTTGCCGGAATCAGTGAAGACACAGTTGTCATGTGTAGAGGTATCCGAAATTTGGCGTAAAGGAGTTTGCGGGTGCTCATAAGGTACCCGTTCTGGCCGGTTCTATAACGGCGAGGGTCGAAAAGACTTTAGCTGCTCAGCACTGGCGTCGAAGTATTCTGTTATTGGAGTCGTCGCCGCTCAGCATTCGGCTATGTGCCGTCGGCACAGTCCATAAAGAGCCGGATCGAGGCTCTGTAGCAGAAGAATCTGGCGGTGCCGTGTCCGGTTTCTCGGAGAACGAAGGGCAACGCGCGGCTCACTTCTCATTATCGGGAAAAACCGAATACACCACTGGTTGGGTATTCGGCGTCAGAGGGCAAGATGCGATGACCCGCGCACAGAAGAGCTCCACCTGATTGAGGTTTCCGATGCGTGTCC
Source organism: Paraburkholderia fungorum (assembly GCF_046026025.1). GTDB lineage: Bacteria > Pseudomonadota > Gammaproteobacteria > Burkholderiales > Burkholderiaceae > Paraburkholderia > Paraburkholderia fungorum_E. The sequence goes on from NZ_JAQQFL010000047.1 coordinate 30,484, forward strand.
ACTAAAACACAATTCTTCAGCAATCCAAAATGTTGCTTGACGATGCAGGTTTTCTGCCGTCGATCATGGCGCATCGCGCGCTCTGCAAACCTGTGGGCGACCGGCCGGGTTGCCGGGCAGCCGCTGAGAGGCTTCGAGCGGTAGCAGCACGGGAGAACGCCTGCATTCCGGCAAAACGGTCGAGCGCTGCTATTTCTCACTACGGTGAAAAACTCAATCGACAATTCAACATATTATCGCCTCATAGGTGAAACTGTACATTACTCTCCATATCTTGTTAGAGGCCGCGTGAGCGGCGAGGGCAGGCAGCAATGAAAGCATCCACATCCCGGCGACCAGTCGCGGTTCGAAAGGTATCGCGCCGTGAATTCTGTGTCGCCGCCACGGTCGGCGGCCTCGCGGCCGCGTTGACAAGTCCGGTTTCCGAGGCGACGCCATCTGCGCCGGCCATTCAGCCCCGATGGAATCGGACGAAGGCGCTGGACGCCGTCATTCTCGACGCGGTCAACAGTGGGCATATCGTAGGCGCGACCGTGATTGCCGCAAAAGACGGAGAGATCGTCTACCGCCGCGCGGCTGGTTTTGCCGACCGCGAAGCCCGCCGGGCAATGACTGAAAACGAGGTCTACCGCCTCGCGTCGATGACAAAACCGATTGTCTGCGTGACGGCGCTGGCACTCATTGATGGTGGCCGGCTCGGTCTGGAAGATCCCGTGACCCAGTGGCTTCCCGACTTCCGGCCGAAGCTGCCCGATGGCCGCGAGCCCGTCATCACGGTGCGCCATCTGCTCACGCATACGGCGGGGCTGACTTATGGGTTCCTCGAGGCTGAGGGTGGTCCCTATCACCAGTTGGGCGTGTCCGACGGACTCGACCATTCCGGGCTGACGCTGAAGGAGAACCTTCGGCGAATTGCAGCGGCACCACTGCTTTTTGAGCCTGGTACGGCGTGGCACTATTCCGTCGCCATCGACGTGCTCGGCGCCGTCATCGAGCGCGTAACCGGCACGACATTGCCTGATGCGGTCCAACGCATCGTGACGGATCCGCTGGGCATCTCCAGCATCCGCTTCGTTGCTTCAGCCGATACCGTGCTGGCGACGCCGTATGGCGATGCGTCGCCTCAGCCCATCCGCATGACCTATCCCTTTTCGCTCGCGTTCGGACAAAGCGCCATCGTGTATTCGCCCGCCCGGGCATTCGATTCGAAGGCCTTTCCATCTGGTGGAGTCGGCATGGTAGGCACGGCGGAAGATTACCTCCGCTTTGCCGAAGCGATCCGCTCAGGTGGTGCGGGCATCATCCGCCCGGAGACCATGGCGGCAATGACGTCCAATGCGATCGGCGATCTGCCGGTCGGCGCAGCCGGCCTAGGCTTCGGCTGGGGACTCGGCGTGGCCGTGCTCAGGGATCCGGCTGCGGCGAAATCGCCAGTGAGCGCCGGCGCCTGGAACTGGTCCGGCGTGTACGGCACGAACTTCTGGGTGGACCCCGCTGCCGGCATTTCTGTCGTTGCGTTGACGAACACGGCAGTCGCAGGCATGACCGGGAATTTTCCAATGGCACTGCGCCGTGCTGTCTACCGGGAGGTGTAATGAAGGCTTATCAAATCCAGGCGGGTGCTGGCCTTGGCGGACTTGAGCGTGTCGAGCGCCCAAGCCGGGGCCCCGGAGCCTACGAAATCAGGATGCGCGTAGACGCTGCCGCGCTCAACCATCGCGACCTCAGTTTCGCGCGGGGCCAGTTCTATAACCCGCCGAGCTATCCGATCGTCCCGCTCGTCGATGGATGCGGGGAGGTCATCGCCGTTGGGGAGGCGGTCACGCGTTTCAAGGTGGGTGATCGTGTCATCACAAGCTACTACCCGCGATGGATTGACGGTGCACTGTCCCCTGGCAAGACAGCCGTGTCCTTCGGGGCCCAGTTCGACGGCACGCTTGCCGAAGAAGTCGTGGCAAGCGAGGAGGCTTTCGTGCTGGCGCCGCGCAGTCTTGATCCCATCATGGCGGCAACGTTGCCTTGCGCCGGCGTGACGGCATGGAATGCGTTGTTCGTCGCGGGTGCGGTCAAACCGGGCGGCAGCGTGCTGCTGCTGGGAACCGGCGGTGTCTCGCTCTGGGCGCTACAGCTTGCGAGAGCTGCTGGCGTCTTCACGATCGTGACATCGTCCCAGGACGAAAAACTTGAACGTGCACGCTCGCTGGGCGCGAATGCGACCATCAACTATCGGAACAGCCCGGAATGGCAGGACGAGGTCTTGCAGCTCACGGAGGGGGCCGGCGTTGATGTTGTTGTCGAGGTCGGAGGCGAGGGCACATTGGCGCGCTCGCTGAAGGCCGCGGGACCCGGTGGGACGATTGTCGTGATCGGCCGGGTCAGCGGCGGCGGGGGTGTCTCGATCGAACCCGGCGCGCTCATCGGTGGAGCAAAGCGCCTCGTCGGTATTACGGCGGGTAGTCGCGCGATGCTCGAGCAGCTCGTCCGTTTCGCCGAGGTCAACCAGATCAATCCTGCCGTCGACAAAGTCTTCCCGTTCGATGCGGCTCCGTCCGCCTATGAATATCTCGCGAGCGGGCGGCATTTCGGCAAAGTGGTAGTCGACGTGCGCGCATAACGCGACGCTTGCCTTCTGTTGCGGTAGCAGGGGTTTCCACAGGCAGTTTGGCTGTGATCGCCAGTTAAGCCATCAGCAAAGGAATCGTGTATGAAATTGATGTCAGTGTTGTTGGCAACAGGATTGGCGATTGCCGTTAGCCCGGCATTCGCCGCGGACCCTGTTCGCATCGGCGTCACAACCATCCTGAGCGGCCCGAATGCCGATCGCGGAAAGAGCGAGCAATACGGTGTCGAGTTGGCATTGCAGCGCATCAACGCATCGGGCGGCGTGCTCGGCAGACCGGTCGAGGCGTTTTATGCCGACAACGCCGCCGATCCGGCAACAGGGTTTGCGGCGGCGAAGCGACTCATCGGACAGCAGCACGTTTCCGTGCTGCTGGGCGCGCTGGCGACGCCGGTCACGCGAGCTGTGATGCCTGTAGCGAATGAAGCGAAGGTACCGCTTGTAATCGACATTTCGGCTGGCCAGGAATTCGTCGACGCCGCCGGCTCCGGGGGCTACGACTACGTTTTTAAAACCAGTCCATCCGACGGCGATGTGGCGACTGCGATGATGCAGTGGCTGAAGGCCCGGAACGTCAAGCGTATTGTCATCCTGGCAGATGACAACGACTTCAACCACGCCAACGCAGTGGCGATGGAAAAGGCTGCGACGGCCGCACACATCGAGACCTTGGCGAGCGAAACCGTTGCAAAGGGAACCACGGACCTGGCTTCCTCCGTCGAGCGATTGAAGGCGCTGCAACCGGATCGAATCGTTACCCTTCTTGGCGCGTCTAGCGGGGCATTTTTCCGTGCCTACGAGCAAACCGGCGGAGGCATTCCAGTAACGGGCCGCGTCGATTTCACGGCGGCGATTGCGAACTTGTCGCCCCGGTTCGTAGCGGCTGGCGGGCTTGATCAGGCCGCGGGGATTTCAGTATTTACACCCGTGGCACCCGGGTCCGGCGTGGGGGAGTTCGTGGCTGCTTATCGAGAGAAATACGGGCTTGCTCCGACCCAGCGTTCGGTTTTCGCGTTCGAGGCGACGGAACTGGTCGTCGACGCAATCCGTCGTGCGAATTCGGACGACCCTGTCGCGGTGCAGCAGGCGCTGCGCTCGACACAGATGCCGTCCATGCTTGGCGGCACCTTTGCGATGGACGAGCACAATCATTCCCACGTCATGATGCAGATGGTTGGAATGCGGGGCGGCAAGCTTACGGTTCTCGAGCAGGTCGGGAAGTAGGCCGTCCGGACCGTGTGTGCGGACGCCGTTCGAGCTTGCACGCCACGCGCATGCGTACCATGCAGACGGCCCGATGTTTACCGGGTCGCCAGCTCCGACTGTTGCGGAGAAAGCGGATTGCGAGTGGCGTCTTCCAGGCTGACAATCGATTGAGCAATGGCTTCCGTCGTTGCGAGCGTGGTGATTGCCCCTGCACGCAACGCGCCCAGGACCGCGGTTGTCTTGGTGTTTTCGCTGGCGACCGCAATAACGTTCGGAATGCGTTTCAGGTCTTCCATGCTCAGACCAATGACCCGGTCGCGCACGGGAGTGACAACGGGGCGGCCGGCAATATCGATGAAGTGGTAGCCCATCAGGTCTCCAACTGCCCCGCACTTGCGGAGTTCGGCGATCTCGTCCGGCGAAAACCAGCCGTTGCGAACCATGATGCTGTCTTCATTGATGTCGCCGACCCCAACCAGCGCGATGTGGGCTCTACGTGCCTTGTCAAGCGTGGGTTTGACCGCATCGTTGTGCAGCAGGCCCTCGCGGACGGCAGGATCGCCCACGAGAGCCGGCGCGTAAAGTGTTTCGCTGCCACCCCCAAAGCGGGCGGCAAGCCGGCGGCTGATGTGGTCGGCATTCATGATCTCGCCGCCCCGGTAGAAGCCGCCAATGGCGCAGACGAAGGTCGGAGAGCGTTGCGTCGACGAGATCGCATGCTCTGAGATCGCGTTGATATTACGGCCGATACCCACGGCAACGATCATGTCGTTGGTGAGAATGCGATCCAGATGGCTGGCGACCAGACCGGCAAGCAGTTCGCGCTGCTTGTCCTGGTCCTTGTGGTTGACGGACACGATCGCTTTTTCGATCCCAAACCGCTCGATCAACTCACGTTCGAGGTCTCGTGTATCACGTGGATGGTGCCTGACGCGAATTTCAACGATGCCTTCTTCCTGCGCACGCTTCAGAAGACGGCCTATCTTGGCTCGGGAAAGCGAAAACTGCTTTGACAGATCTTCCTGCGTGAGTCCGTCGACGTAGTAAAGCGTTGCCAGACGAGTCAGTTCGTCGGTGGTCATATGATTTGTCTCTTTCCCATTCGGCTGGATATTACGTGGCTTGCCGCGGAGCCGGTGGGTAATCGACTGATGACCGGGGCAGCCAGTTCAAGCAGGCTTGTTGTTGCGGGGTAACTGGTGGTCATCCTCGTATTCCTTGATGCGGTTCACCTTCGGGACGGAGCGTCCGCCATCGAAGCTCGCACCAAGCCATGTATCAACAATCGCTTTCGCGAGTTCGGGACCGACGACGCGAGCGCCAATTGTAATGATTTGCGCGTCGTTGCTCTTGCTCGCCCGCTCCGCCGAGTAGGTGTCGTGACATTGCGCAGCGCGAATGCCATGCACCTTGTTGGCGGCGATCGCCATGCCGATGCCAGTTCCGCACAGCAGCACGGCCCGATCGAATTCGCCTTGCGCAACCTTCTCCGCTACGGCGAACGCGATGTTTGGGTAGTGAACAGGTTCCGCCTCGTAGGTTCCGAAGTCAGTGACGTCCAGCCCCTTGCCAGTCAAATGTTGCTTGATCAGTTCCTTCAGGTCAAATGCGGCTTCATCGCATCCGATTGCCAGCTTCATATTTAACTCCGTTGTCCGGGATTGTTCAATGTACGATTGATCAAATGTTCGTCGATGATCAAATTCTCATTCGTGTGCACATGAAAGTCAAGGCCATGATCATGAGTTTTTTATGCTGGCCGGTATTGGCAAGTCCTTGTTCAGCTGGCTGTTACTGCCGCGTTGCAGCAGATTGGTAAATAGGGTGATATTAGGGGTAAACCACATGGTTCCAGTAATTGACAGGTGATGGACGCGAATCTACGATGTGACTCAGATGCTCAAATGTTCAATAGCGAGCAAATGTTAGGAGACAAAGTGGACGACCTTCTTGTGGATGCCAGCGGAGTACAAAAGGCATTCAATGGTGTCAGGGCGTTAGAGGACGGCCGGTTGAAGCTGCGGCGCGGAAGTGTCCATGCGCTGTGCGGCGGGAACGGTGCCGGAAAGTCGACCTTCCTTGGCATCGTCATGGGTATCACCCAGCGCGATGCCGGAGAAATCCTGTTCAAGGGACAAAGCGTCAATTTCCAGACGCCGGCCGAAGCACTCGACAATCGCATCGCGATCATTACGCAGGAGCTTTCGCCGATTCCCGGCATGACCGTTGCCGAGAACCTGTATCTCGGCCGCGAACCCCGCAGGGCCGGTGTGCTGGTCAGATTCGGGGCGCTCGTGAGACAGGCGCAGGAACTCCTGGACCGCCTTGCTTTCCCGGTCGATGCCCGCGCACGCATGTCGTCGCTGAGTCTCGCGCAGATCCAGTTGGTTGAGATCGCCAAGGCATTCAGCCGCGACTGCGACGTGATGATCATGGACGAGCCGACTTCAGCGATCGGCGAGCGCGAAACCGAAGTGCTGTTCAACGCGATCCGTAACCTGACGGCGCAGGGGACCGGGATCATCTATGTCAGCCACCGGCTCTCGGAAATATTCCAGATCGCGGACGACTACACGGTCTTTCGCGACGGACGGTATGTGGACAGCGGCCGTATCGCCGACATCGACCGCTCCTATCTGGTGAGCACGATCGTCGGGCGCAAGCTGCATTCCGCCGAGAAGGTTCGCAGGGCCGTGGGCGAGCCCGTACTGGAGTCGACGGGTCTTTCCCGGGAGTCGGAATTCAACGATATCTCGCTCACGGTTCACGAGGGAGAAATCCTTGGCATCTACGGGCTCATGGGCGCGGGCCGCAGTGAATACCTCAACTGCATGTACGGGCTGACCCGTCCCGATAGCGGTCAAGTCAGGCTCAAGGGCCGCGCATTGCCGGTTGGCCGCCCCGCCAAGGCCATCCAGGCCGGCCTGTCGCTTGTGACGGAGGATCGCAAGGAGACGGGACTCGTGCTGTCGGCGTCCGTGCGCGACAACATCTCGTTCTCCGCCTACGACCGCCTGTCGCGCCTGTCGCTGATCAACCGCCGGAAAGTGAAGGCCCTCGTCGACACGATGGTCGATCGCATGCGGATCAAGACCAGTTCGGTGTCGCTGCCGGTCTCGTCGATGAGTGGGGGGAACCAGCAGAAGGTCGTGCTCGCGCGTTGTCTTTCAACCGAGCCCACGTGCCTGCTGTGCGACGAACCGACCCGTGGTATCGATGAGGGTGCCAAGCGCGAGGTCTACAAGCTGCTCGACGACTTCGTGTCGAAAGGCGGCGCCGCCATGGTGGTGTCTTCCGAGGCACAGGAGATTCTGGATGTCAGCGACCGCATCGCCATTTTCAAGTCGGGGCAGTTGGTCACCGTGATCGACGGCCATACCACTACTCAGGAAGATCTTTTGCACCTCGCATCATGAATACTCATACCACTTCCCTGAAAGTCCCGGCGAGCCAAAGCCGTTCCGCCCATATGCGCGATATCTACCGGCGCTACGGCATCGTCGCCGTGCTCATCGTCCTGTGCGTCGTGTTGTCTTTTGCCAATCAGTACTTTCTGACGCTGGGCAACATCGCGGACATCCTGCGACAAACGTCGATCAACGGCATTCTGGCCGTCGGGATGACGTATGTCGTGCTCACGGCGGGCATTGACCTGTCGGTCGGGTCCACGCTCGCTCTCGCCGGCATCATAAGCGCCAGTCTCGTGACGGGTCCGCATCCGCACGGCGCGGCAATTGGACTGGCGGCGGGGCTTGCCGTAGGCGCTGCCATCGGTGCGATCAACGGTTTGCTCGTTGCCCGGCTCTCCATTCCTCCTTTTGTTGCGACGCTCGGCATGCTGAGCGCGGCGCGAGGGCTGACCTATATCTACAACGATGGCATGCCGGTGACCGATCTGCCGGACGGATACCTGACCATCGGCACGGGCGCGATTGCCGGGATACCGGTGCCGATCATCGTTTTCGCTCTCGTCGTTGTGCTGTTCTGGTTTGTCCTGCGCTATACGACTTACGGCCGCTACGTTTATGCAGTGGGCGGCAACGCAAAGAGCGCCAAAACAAGCGGTATTTCGACGGGGAAGATCCTCTTTTCCGTCTACGTGATCGGCGGCCTGCTGGCGGGTCTTGCCGGGATCATCCTCGCCGCGCGCACGACATCGGCGTTGCCGCAGGCCGGCGTGTCCTATGAACTCGATGCCATCGCGGCCGTAGTGATCGGCGGCACGAGTCTTTCGGGCGGCACGGGCTCGCTCGGCGGCACGGTGGTCGGCGCGCTGCTGATCGGCGTCATCAACAACGGACTGAATTTGCTGGGCGTGTCGTCGTATTACCAGCAAGTTGTAAAGGGCGTCATTATCGTCGGTGCCGTCCTGCTCGATGCTTCGCGCAAGAAGCAATAACGTCAATCTCAAAAGAAACATTCCGGAACTATTCAGGAGACTTCGATGATTTCGTGGAAAAAAACCTTGCTGGCCTGCGCAGTGATGGGCCTCACCTGCACTGTCGCGCAGGCGGCCAAACCCATCCGTATTGGCGCAGCGGTGTATGGGCTCAAGGGTGAGTTCATGCAGATGTGGACCAACGCACTTAAGGCTCAGCCCGCGGTCAAGGACGGTACGGTGCAGCTCACGGTATTCGACGGCAACTATGACGCGCTCACCCAGAGCAATCAGTTCGACACGATGATCACGCAGAAATACGACGCGATCATTTTCGTGCCGATCGACAAGGCAGCGGGTGCTGCCGCCGTGGCCAAAGCCGCCGCGGCGCACATTCCGGTCATTGGATCGAATACCCTGGTGTCCGGCGACAAACTCACGTCCTATGTTGGTAGTAACGACGTGATTGCAGGACAAATGGAAGCCGGGGCGATCGTCAAGGCGATCGGCGGTAAGGGCAATGTGGTCATCCTCGAGGGGCCGATCGGCCAGTCCGCGCAGATCGATCGTTCGAAGGGTATTCAGGACGTGCTGTCAAAAAATCCGGACGTGAAGGTGCTCGAGCACAAGACGGCGAACTGGTCGCGTGCCGAGTCGCTGGCACTGGTCGAGAATTGGCTGACCGCGCATCCGGGGCAGATCAGCGGCATCATTGCGGAGAACGATGACATGGCGCTCGGCGCAATCCAGGCGCTGAAATCGAAGGCTATCGATCCGAAGAAAGTTCCGGTTGCCGGTATTGACGGAATTGTCGACGGTATCGCCGCAGTCAAGCGCGGCGAAATGACGACCTTCTTCCAGGACTCGCAGGCGCAGGCGCAAGGCGCACTGGACGTTGCACTGCGTACGGTCATCGGTTCGTCTTACAAACCGCGCTCGGACGTCTGGGCGGGATACGGCGCGAAGATGCCTTGGGACGACGGTACGGCGAAGTCCTACGCGGTGCCTTGGACGCAGGTCACGCCGGCCAACGCCCAGGACATTCTCAACAAGATTCCCAAGAGTAATTAATCAAGGAGTGGAGCGATGTCGGTCAATTCAACGACCTCTTTTGATATCACGGACCGCGTCGCGGTCGTGACCGGTGCGGCAAGCGGTATCGGGTTTGCCGTTGCCGAGTGCCTTGCTGCCGCGGGTGCGCGCGTTGCGCTGCTCGATATCAACCCGGCCGTCGAGGCCGTGGCCCGGACGCTTCCTGGCGGCCCGGAGAGGCACCTGGGTATCGCGGCGGATATCACGGTCGCCGGGATATCGGATGCCCTGGTGCGGCGCGTGACCGAGACGTTAGGTCCCGTCGACATCCTGGTCAACAATGCCGGCGTCGCTCTGCTTGAGAACGCGGAAGCACTGTCCGAGGAAGCCTGGGACAGGACGATGACAATCAACCTCAAAGCCCCGTTTCTCCTGGCGCAGGCCGTCGGCAAGCAGATGTTGGGCCGTGGTGGTCCCGGCCGGATTGTGAATCTGGCTTCTCAGGCGAGTGTCGTCGCACTGGAGCGCCATGTGGCGTACTGCGCGAGCAAGGCGGCAATTGTCGGCATGACCAAGGTGCTCGCGCTCGAATGGGCAAAGCATGGCATTACGGTCAACGCCGTTTCGCCCACGGTCGTGGATACCGAACTGGGCAGGAAAGCCTGGGCGGGTGCGGTGGGCGAAGCGATGAAGGCTAAAATTCCCGCAGGGCGATTCGCACGCCCCGACGAAATCGCCGCGTTGATTCTGTTTCTGGTCAGCGATGCCGCCGCGATGGTCAACGGCGAGAATATCGTGATTGATGGCGGCTACACCGCCCAGTAACAATACTCAAGATGTAAAGGAACGGTATGAATCGCGTCATTAACAATCCTGATCTCGTTGTCGAGGACATGCTCCGCGGCGTCCTCGCGGCACACCCGGAGCTGCGCGCCGCACCGGAGAATCCTCGCGTTGTCTCGCATGCCCATGCTCGCCAGAAGGACCGCGTGGGTATTGTGACTGGAGGGGGATCAGGACACGAACCGGCTTTTATCGGCTATGTCGGGCGCAACCTGGTGGACGCGGTGGCCATCGGCGAAATCTTTTCGTCGCCGACTGCGAAATCATTCTTTGAAGCGTTCAAGGCGGCCGATAGCGGCGCGGGCGTAGCGTGCCTTTACGGCAACTACGCAGGCGACAATATGAACGTAAAGATGGCAATCAAGCTGGCCGAGCGCGAAGGTATTCGCGTGCGCACGGTCGTCGCAAACGACGATGCCGCATCGGCGCCGAAAGACGAGATCGAAAAACGACGCGGCGTTGCCGGTGAAATCGTGATGTGGAAGGTTGGGGGTGCACGGGCCGCTCAGGGTGCCACGCTCGATGAAGTGATCGCCAGTGCGCGCAAAGCGGTGGACTCGACGCGCTCGATCGGCGTCGGCCTGTCCGCCTGTACGATCCCCGCGGTCGGCAAGGCGAACTTCGTCATTAAGGATGGTGAAATGGAGGTCGGCATCGGCCATCATGGCGAACCCGGAATCCTGGTCCAGCCTACCGTTCCCGCGAGAGACATGGCGAGGCTGATGCTCGACAGGCTGTTGCCGGATCTGCCTTTTGCCAGAGGCGACAGGGTATCGGTGCTGTTATCGGGTCTCGGCGCGACGCCGGTGATGGAGCAATACATCCTGTACGGAGAGGTTGCCGAGTATCTGCGTGAAGCGGGAATCGACATCCAGTTCTCGTTCGTCGGCAATCTGTTTACGTCCCTGGAAATGATGGGGGTTACGCTGACGTTGACGAAACTCGACGACGAACTGAGCGCGTGCCTCGCGCATCCATGTCAAAGCATCGGACTCAATGTGGGAGACGCACGATGATTGAAATCGTTAAATTGGCCGACGCCGGCGGTGTGGTCGTCGATCTGGTTCGAACCATCAATGCGAATCGCCAGTATCTGAGCGAAGTCGACGGCGCGATTGGTGATGGCGACCATGGCATCAACATGAGCAAGGGCTTCACGCAGTGCGGGGAGCATCTTGCGGCACGCGGATCGGCACCGTCGCTCCAGGTGGCCTTGGCTGATCTGTCCTCGGCACTCATGGACGGCATCGGCGGTTCAATGGGACCGCTCTACGGGACGTTCTTTCTCAGCATGAGCGACACGTTCGCGGACCACGCCGAACTCGACAAATCCCTTTTCTATCAGGCGCTCGTTGCCGGTATCGATTCTGTCCAGGAGATCGGCGATGCGAAGGTCGGCGACAAGACGCTGATCGACACGCTTGCTCCCGCGCGGATGGCGTATGGGGTGGCGTTGGAAGAGGGCAAGAGCTTCCGGGCGTGCATCGATGCGATGGTGGTTGCCGCGGAAGCCGGGATGAATTCGACCCGCGAGCTGCGCGCCCGTATCGGACGGGCAGCCCGTTTGGGCGACCGTTCGATTGGTGTCCTGGACGCCGGCGCATGTTCCTGCTTTCTGATCCTGCGCAGCATGGGTGAATCGATCACGCATCTGCTGGATAGTACGGCGGTGCCTGCCGCCTGAGGTCGTAACAGTACTCGAAGACTGGATGCCGGAGCCTCGTCGAGAAAAACGCGCGGGGCTTCAATATATTAATTTAGGTATACGAAACAGTGGTGATTCATGGATCATGCTAATCCGACCCGGACAGAACTTGCCAACGCAGTTCGGTTTCTAGCCATCGACGCCGTCCAGGCTGCCAATTCTGGACACCCCGGCATGCCGATGGGAATGGCTGATATCGCCGAAGTACTGTGGCGCAAGTACCTGAAGCATGATCCGGCAAGTCCGGATTGGGTCAACCGGGATCGCTTCGTGCTGTCAAACGGTCACGGGTCGATGTTGCTCTATGCCGCGTTGCATCTGAGCGGCTACGGTCTGTCGATAGACGATCTGAAGGGTTTCCGGAAGTGGCAGTCGATTACGCCCGGGCACCCGGAACGTGGTCTGACGCCAGGGGTCGAGACGACTACCGGTCCGTTAGGACAGGGTCTTGCCAATGCCGTCGGCATGGCGTTGGCTGAACGGCTGTTGGCCGCCGAATTCAACGAACCGGGTTTCGACATTGTCGATCACCACACCTATGTGTTCCTCGGCGACGGCTGCCTCATGGAAGGCGTCTCGCATGAGGCGTGCTCGCTCGCCGGCACCTGGCAGCTCGGCAAACTGATTGCGTTTTATGACGACAACGGCATTTCGATAGATGGCCATGTCGAGGGCTGGTTCACCGACCAGACCCCGATGCGCTTCCGTGCGTACGGCTGGCATGTCGTCGAGGGTGTCGACGGACATGATCCGCTGTCGATCGAGCGGGCGATCGAGGCAGGGCGAGCGGAACGTGACCGGCCGACGTTGATCTGCTGCAAGACGGTGATCGGACATGGTTCGCCGAATCGGGCCGGCACGCACGACGTGCATGGCGCTCCACTTGGCGCCGCTGAAATCGCGGCCACGCGGGAGCATCTTGGCTGGCATCACGCGCCGTTCGATATTCCCGGGCCGGTTCGCGACGCATGGGATGCGCGAGCGGCGGGCCGTGAGAGCAACATGGTCTGGCGCACGTTGTTCGAAGCCTATCGCACCCGCTTTCCTGAAAAGGCCGGCGACTTCGAGTCCCGCATGCACGGCAGCCGCCGCGAACGATCCGCCGAGGCGATCGAAAGCCTGCTGGCGGGCGGTGACTGGTTCGAGCAGAAGATGGCGACTCGCAAGGCGTCGCAGAAATGCCTGGAGTTGCTGGTTGGTCGATTGCCCGAACTTCTGGGCGGTTCGGCAGACCTGGCGCCGTCGAATCTCACCATGGTGCCGGCTTCGCGCGCGCTCATGCCCGACAGCGCGAACGGGCCTGGAAACTATATCCACTACGGCGTTCGCGAGTTCGGCATGGTCGCGATCATGAATGGCGCTGCGCTCCATGGTGGTTTCCTTCCGTATGGCGGGACCTTCCTGGTGTTTTCCGACTACGCGAAGAATGCGCTTCGTATGGCGGCGTTGATGCATCTGCAATGTATTTACGTTTTCACCCACGATTCGATTGGTCTCGGCGAGGACGGGCCTACCCATCAGCCGATCGAGCACGCGGCAATGCTGCGCCAGATTCCGGGCATGAACGTGTGGCGTCCGGCAGACGCGGTCGAAACGGCATATGCGTGGGCGGCGGCATTGGAAACAACTGATGCTCCGACTGCGCTGCTGCTTTCGCGCCAGAATCTGCCGCCGCTTTCCCGTACCGCGCAGGCGAAGGCACAAATCCGGCAGGGCGGTTATGTGCTCTCGGAGGCCGTTGGCGGACCGGCGGACATCATTCTGATTGCGACGGGTTCCGAGGTTGAACTCGCGCTCAAAGCGCAGACGGCGCTCGCCGATCAAGGGATTGCCGCAAGGGTCGTGTCGATGCCGTCAACCACGATCTTCGATAGCCAACCGCTTGCGTACCAGCTTTCCGTTTTGCCGCCCAAGATCCGGCGCGTGGCCATTGAAGCGGCGGCCGGCGATTTCTGGCGGAAGTACGTTGGTCTGAGTGGCGCTGTGATCGGGTTGTCGCACTTTGGCGAGTCGGCTCCGGCTGAGACGTTGTACGAAGAGTTCGGTATTACGGTGGACGCGATCGTCGACGCGGTGAACCGCACGCTCGAAGTGGAACAAGGGGTGGTCGACTAGTTGCGTCGCCGCGTCGTGCCCAAAAGTGCCGGAATCGCCGACACCGGCGCGATGTCGTGATCATCCTCGATATCAATTTAACGACGTTCGCCGCACGGCGACATTACTTCCTGGAAATGACATGGCGCTGATTTCATTGCGGCAGTTGCTGGACCATGCGGCGGAGCACGCGTATGGCGTGCCGGCATTCAACGTCAATAACCTCGAGCAGGTTCAGGCAATCATGCAGGCGGCCGCTGACTGCGATAGTCCGGTCATCATGCAGGCCTCCGCCGGGGCGCGGAAATATGCAGGCGAAGCGTTTCTGCGTCACCTCGTCGAGGCGGCGATCGAGACTTATCCCGACATCCCGGTCGTGATGCATCAGGACCACGGGGCGTCGCCGGCTGTTTGCCAGGCCGCTATCCGCAGCGGATTCAGCAGCGTGATGATGGACGGTTCACTCATGCCGGACATGAAAACCGTTGCGAGCTACGACTACAACGTCGAGGTGACGCGCACTGTGGTGGAGATGGCGCATGCCATCGGGGTGTCGGTCGAGGGTGAGCTCGGATGTCTGGGTTCACTCGAATCGGGAATGGCAGGGGAAGAGGATGGCTCGGGTGCCGAAGGCGTATTGACCCACGACATGCTGCTGACCGACCCCGAGCAGGCCGTCGACTTCGTGCAGCGTACCGGGGTCGACGCACTAGCAATTGCTATTGGCACATCGCACGGTGCCTATAAATTCTCCCGCAAACCGTCGGGCGACATTCTTGCGATCGACAGGATCAGGGAAATTCATCGCCGCCTGCCCAATACTCATCTGGTGATGCACGGATCGAGTTCCGTGCCTCAGGAATGGCTCGAGATCATTCGTGAATTCGGCGGCGAAATCCGCGAAACGTACGGTGTTCCGGTGGAAGAGATTTGCGAGGGCATTCGCCATGGTGTACGCAAGATCAACATCGATACGGACATTCGCCTCGCGATGACCGGGGCAATACGGCGCTCACTTGCACAGCGTCCTTCCGAGTTCGACGTGCGTCGATTCTTCACGGACGCACTCGGCGCGGCCCGGGATCTGTGCCGTTTCCGCTTCGAGGCATTCGGCAGTGCCGGACAGGCGCACAAGATCAAGCCGGTTGCGCTGTCGGCGATGGCAGGGCGCTATGACCACGTGCACTGTGCGTAATGGATTGCGCTGGCACGAGCGCGCGACAGGTCACACGGCCCCAGGAATCCCGTCGGAGTCAGATTGATGAAAGTACAGATATTGGTTATTTTTGGCGGCACGGGAGATCTTGCCATGCGCAAGCTTCTACCCGCGTTGTATCAGAACCACCGGGAGGGCGCGCTTCCGGACGGCATGCGCATCGTCGGCGTCGGACGGGAGGGGCTGGAGCGGAACAGCTACCTCGATAAGGTACGCGATGCCTTACGTCAGTTCCTGCCCGCGACCGACTTCGACGACGCACAGTGGAGCACCTTCTCAGCTCGCCTCGAATTCGTTCAACTGAACGCGCGAGTGTCTGCAGACTACGAACGGCTCGCCGCAATGTTGCGATGGCAGGACAGCCGTGGGCACATCTTCTACCTTGCCACGCCGTCGGAACTGTTTATTCCGATATGCACCGAACTGAATCGGGCAGAGCTGGTCTCCGCCACATCGAAGGTCGTTCTCGAAAAGCCGCTGGGCCATGATTTGCCCTCCGCTCAACGGATCAACCGCGAGGTCGGGGCGATATTTCGCGAGCAGCAGATATACCGGATCGATCACTACCTCGGTAAGGAGACTGTTCAAAACCTGTTTGCGCTGCGCTTTGGCAATGGGATGTTCGAACGTCTCTGGAATCGCGACGGGATTCGCGACGTCCAGATCACGATTGCCGAGCAGGTGGGCGTTGAGGGGCGCGGTGCGTTTTACGAGCGCACCGGCGCAATGCGGGACATGGTCCAGAATCATCTGTTGCAGTTGCTGTGCATACTTGCCATGGAGCCGCCGCTGAGTCTCGAAGCGGATGCCGTACGCGACGAGAAGCTCAAGGTCCTTCGCTCGCTCAAGCCACTCAGTGCGGTCGATGTGGCACGGCAGACCGTACGTGGCCAGTACACGGCCGGCGAGATGCATGGCGCGCCGGTTGCGGGCTACCTGGACGAGCCGGACATCCGTGCCGATAGCAGGACGGAGACATTCGTCGCGCTGAAAGTGGAGCTGAATAACTGGCGCTGGGCGGGCGTGCCCTTCTACCTGTACACCGGCAAGCGCCTGCAGAGTCGGGTCGCGGAGATCGTCGTCAATTTCAGGGATGTGCCGCATTCGGTGTTCGGCTCTCCCGGCACGGACAGCCAGGGCAACCGCCTCGTCATCCGGTTGCAGCCGGACGAGAGCCTGAAACTTTACCTGATGACCAAGGCGCCGGGTGATGAGATGACGGTCAGGCCGGTGAGTTTGAACCTCGAGTTTTCTTCGGCATTCTCGACGAGGCGAAGGGATGCCTACGAGCGGCTCCTGCTCGACGTGATCCGCGGCAGACTCACACTTTTCATGCGCGGCGACGAACTCGACGCCGCATGGCAATGGGTCGATCCTGTCATCGACGCCTGGCGCGGGCAGGATCCTCCCGAGCCTTATGTCGCGGGAGGCGCGGGTCCCGATGCAGCCCTCGCGCTGCTCGGCCAAGGTAGCGCCGCGCCATGTGATGCGTAAGCGTCCACCATTGCTGTATGCATGTCGACGGAGCCTCTCCCAACCCGTTGATTCCAATCGATCGCCAGATAGTTCCTGCCAAGCAGACCGAATATGACTCACATAGCAAGCACCCAGTACATTACGCTGTCCTCATTTCTCGCGAAAGCAGCACTTGACGAACGAGTCCCGGCAGGACTGGTTACGCTGATCGAATCTGTTGCCGATGCATGCTCCTCCATCGCAACGGCCGTTGAGCGAGGCGTATTCGACGGCGCATCCGGAATTGCTCATTCCGAGAATGTTCATGGAGAGGCGCAAAAGAAGCTCGACGTCGTTTCCAACGACATTATGATCAGTACGGTCGAGTCGATTGGTTGTCTGCGCGGACTGGCGTCTGAAGAGCTCGAGTCGGTTCAGGTGAGCGGGCATGAGCATGCCACGGATGCCCCTGAATATCTGCTGCTTTTCGATCCGCTCGATGGATCCTCCAATCTTGGGATTAACGGCATTGTCGGAAGTATCTTTTCCGTGCTGGCTGCGCCGGTGTCTGATGCCGTACTCGACGAACGTCATTTTCTTCAGCCGGGCGTGAAGCAGGTCTGCGCGGGGTACGCGATCTACGGTGCAACCACGATGTTCGTGCTGACTACGGGGTATGGCGTCGACGGTTTCACGTTCGATAAGGAGTCCGCATCATTCGTGCTGACCCACCCACAGCTTCAGATCCCGGGAAATACCTGCGAATTCGCGATCAACATGTCCAACGAGCGCTATTGGGAAGAACCTGTGCGCCGCTATGTCCGTGAGTGTGTGGCGGGTGCTTCGGGGCCGCGACAAACGAATTTCAACATGCGTTGGATAGCGTCCATGGTCGCGGAGGTCCATCGAATCCTGATGCGTGGAGGCGTTTTCCTCTATCCGCGGGACAACAAGAACCCCCAGCTTGCTGGACGGTTACGGCTGACCTATGAGGCCAATCCGATGTCGTTCATCGTCGAACAGGCTGGCGGGATGAGTACGACGGGCGAGATGCCGATCATGGAAGTCCAGCCTGACCATGTCCATCAGCGGGTTCCCGTCATTCTCGGGTCAAGGCTGGAAGTGGAGCGCCTGATCCGATACCACGATGAGGTCGTGGCCGCATGGTCCTCGCTGCAAACGCATTACGAGAAGATTCGCGATGCGCACATGCGCGACTGGTTCGCCCCCGAGAACGATCCCGCCCCTACCCGTGCTGAGCGCTTTGCGTTCGCGGGCGGCGGTCTCGCGGCCGATTTTTCGAAGAACCGCATCACCGACGAAACCCTCAAAGCGCTGGTACAACTCGCGCGCGAAGCCGGCGTCGAAAAGCGCCGCGACGCGATGTTCGCGGGCGAAGTCGTCAACCCGACCGAAGGCCGCGCCGCCTTGCACACCGCGCTGCGCGCCACTGATCCGGAAGCACCGTTCCATGCGCAAATCCTGGCTGAACGCGCCAAAATGGCCGCGTTCGCCGACCAGGTGCGCAGCGGTGCATGGACGGGCTATACAGGCAAGCGGATTCGCTATGTCGTGAACATCGGCATCGGCGGCTCGGACCTCGGACCGAAGATGGTCGTCCACGCGCTGCATCATCTGGCCACGCCCGAGATCACCACGCACTTCGTGTCGAACGTGGACGGCGCGGATCTGTACAACGTGATGCAGCAGATCGATCCCGAAGAGACGCTCGCGATTGTCGTCTCCAAGACTTTCACCACGCTCGAAACCATGACCAATGCGCGCTCGCTGCGCGACTGGTTCATCGAGAAAGGCTGCCCGGAAAGCGCGCTGGCGAAGCACTTCGTCGGCGTGTCGGCGAACCCGACGGAGGTGGTCAAGTTCGGCATCGCGAAAGAAAATGTGTTCGAGATGTGGGACTGGGTCGGCGGGCGTTATTCGCTGTGGTCGGCGGTAGGTCTCTCGATCATGATCGCGATCGGCCCGCAACAGTTCGACGAACTGCTGGCCGGCGCCAACGAGATGGACCAGCATTTCCGCGACGCACCGCTCGACACGAACTTGCCAGTGCTGCTCGGCATGATCGGCATCTGGTATCGCAACTTCTTTGGCTCGCAAAGCTATCTGGTCGCGCCGTATTCGGAAGCCCTGCATTTCCTGCCGTCGTATCTGCAACAGCTCGAGATGGAGAGTAACGGCAAGTCGGCGCGCCTGGATGGCGTGATGGTCGACTATCCGACCGCCGCCGTGACCTGGGGCGAGCCGGGCACGAACGGGCAACACGCGTTCTTCCAGATGCTGCACCAGGGCCCAACGATCGTACCGATCGACTTCATCGCTGTGTTGACGCCGGAGCATCCGCTCGTCAGTCATCATCCGTTGCTGCTCGCGAACTGCTTCGCGCAAAGTGAAGCGCTGATGCTCGGTCGCACGCTCGAAGAGGCGAAGAAGGTGGCTGGGGCGGACAAGCCTGAACTGGCGCCGCATCTCGTGTTTCCAGGCAACCGTCCAACCACGACGCTGCTCGTCGATGCACTCACCGCGCGTTCGCTCGGCGCCTTGATCGCGCTGTACGAGCATAAGGTGCTGGTGCAGGCATCGGTATGGGATATCAATCCGTTCGATCAATGGGGCGTCGAGTTGGGCAAGATTCTCGGCAAAGTGGTCGAGGCGGATCTGACCTCAGCGAGCGTCGATGAAAAGAAGCATGACTCGTCGACGTCGGCGTTGATCGCCCGGGCGCGGGCCAGATTGCGCTAATGGAAACGCTCCATTGATCACGGTGGATAGCTGCTTGTTTTCCGTCTGCGCTCGCCAGCGTTATGGCGTCTATGCAGCAGAGAAGATGCGACAAAATAATTAATCCGCGTTCCGTCCGGTTGGGGCTGTCCGGGACACGGCCATCTGTAGTGTTGTGACCGGAGAGTAAGTCATGAATTTTAATAAAATGACCCTGCGCGGCAAGCTCACGGTGGCGTTCGGATTGCTTGTCTTGCTGGTGCTGCTGGTGTCCGGACTGGCCTTGCAGTCGCTGAGCAATACGAACGAACACTTCAAGACGTACGTGGCTGGCATCGCTGCGCGCGCGGCGCTCGCTGAGCAGGTTCGCACGGCGGTGGACCGGCGCGCGATTGCCGAGCACGAGCTTGTGCTTGTCACGAAGCCAGAGGACTTCGAGCTGGAGAAGACCGCGCTGACGCAGGCTCATGCGGACGTGCAGGCGCGCCTGCGAGAGTTGAAGAGGCAGAGCGCAGCTGACACAAGCGAAAAGTCCCGGGCACTCACCGCCGAAATCGATCGGGTCGAAGTCCAGTACGGGCCGGTGGCAGAGGACATCTACAACGCCGCGCTGGAAAGCCGGCACGCTGCGGCTATCGCCATCATGAACGACCAGGGCCGCCCGCTGCTTGCGGCTCTGATCAAGGCGACCAATGCGTACCATGACTACACGGAAGCTCAGTCGCGGCAGTTGATGAGAGAGTCCGCGGAACGCTACACCAGGCAGATCGTGCTCCTGATCGGCATCTGCGTGGCCGCGCTAGCTGCAGCGGTGGTTGCGGCGGTGCTGATCACACGCAGTCTGACCCGTGCTCTTGGTGCGGAACCCGCTGAGCTGGGCGAGGCGACGCAGCGCGTCGCGGGTGGGGACCTGAGTCCAGTGCCGGGCGCACGCGATGCGCCACGAGGTAGTGTGCTTGCTTCGATGGGCGAGATGCAGGTAAGCCTTGTGCGTCTGATTGGTCAGGTTCGTACCTCGGCGGATAGTATCGCCACCGCATCCAGTCAGATCGCAACCGGCAATGTCGAGCTGTCGTCACGCACCGAGCAGCAGGCAGCGTCACTGCAGGAGACCGCATCGAGCATGGACGAACTGACCTCGGCCGTCAGAACGAACGCCGACAACGCGCGCCAGGCAAACCAGCTTGCGGTGAACGCGTCCGACATCGCGACACATGGCGGCGAAATCGTGCTGGAAGTTGTCACGACCATGCAGGCTATCGCTGAGAGTTCGGGCAAGGTGGTCGATATCATCAGCGTGATCGAAGGCATCGCGTTCCAGACCAACATCCTCGCGCTGAATGCCGCGGTAGAAGCGGCGCGCGCTGGAGAGCAGGGACGTGGCTTTGCGGTAGTCGCAAGCGAAGTGCGCGCGCTCGCTCAGCGGAGTGCGACAGCCGCGAAGGAAATCAAGCACCTGATCGGCGATTCGGTGCAAAAGGTGCACACCGGCTCGGCGCTCGTCGAACGCGCCGGCGCAACGATGGGCCAAATCGTTTCGGCGGTCGCACGCGTGACCGATATCATGGGCGAGATCAGCGCCGCGACCGACGAGCAGTCCAGGGGGATCGAGCAGGTGAATCGCGCGGTAGGCCAAATGGACTCGATCACGCAGCAGAACGCTGCCTTGGTTGAGGAAGCGGCCGCCGCGTCGAGGTTGCTCGAGGACCAGGGCCTCCAGTTGATCGCCGCGGTGACCATCTTCCACCTTGACGGTGCGCTTCACGGTCAGCCGATGCAGGCTCGAGCGGCCCCGCCACCCAAGGCTCCGGTCGTAAGGACACAAGGGCCCCAAACCTCTGCAGCGAGGGCGGCCACACCGGCGCCGGCAACGGCTCACTCGCGGACAGAAGGCTGGGAAACGTTCTGACCGGCAAATGCGGCGGCCGCTCGCATGCGGTCGCCGTTCGCTTCCTCTCTCAGGCTGCTTGCGCCGCCGGCGCGCACTCGCGCGAGTCGCGCAATGCAGCGATCGTTTCCACTGTCTGGACGCAGGCGCGAGCGACCTCGGCGCCTTTCACTTCGAAGTGTGCGAGGAAGAAATTCGTGTGCTCCTCCGAGCTGTGGAAGTGGTGCGGTGTCAACACGGCGGACAGGACTGGTGTTCCGGTTTCCAGTTGCACCTGCATCAGTCCGGAGATGACTGCCTGGCCCACGAATTCGTGGCGATAGATCCCGCCATCAATGACCAGCCCGGCGCAGACCACCGCCGCGTACTTGCCGCTCTTCGCAAGAATTTTAGCGTGCAGCGGGATTTCGAATGCTCCGGCAACTTCGAAGAAATCGCAGTCCGATTCGCCATAACCAGCCTGAGCGAGTTCTGCGACGAACGAGGTTCGGCAACGATCGACGATATCTTTATGCCAGCAGGCCTGGACGAAGGCGACGCGCTGGGAGCGCGATGAAGATGATGTGTGAGTAGTAGCCACTGGGCGAGTCCTGTGTGAAAAGGAAAAGGGCGCGCAGGGGCCAAGCCGCGTGAAGAACGCGAAAAGAAATCCTGCTCTCTCTCATCCGGACTGTTACCGTCGGCCCTGGAGTCGCACCAGGTCTGCTGACCTTGCTGCCAGGAGAGGCGCAGCAAGCGCTCGCGGGCTACGCGTGTACACGCGATTACCGCCGGTGGGGAATTGCACCCCGCCCTGAGAACATTCGCGGCATTTACTGCCGCGTGTGAGAATCTAACATAGCGTGCTCTGCCGGTGAATGGCCGCTTATGGAGTAAGCGCACTTTCTTCCGCCGCCGTGGCGGTGCCGCTCCAGTTCGGGTAATCGCCGTATCCGCGTTCGGTGCCACCGAACAGCGTACTTCCGTCGAAGCTGGCAAGCGGCAGACCCTCGGCCAGGCGGCGAGGAAAGTCGGGGTTCGCGACGAACGGGCGGCCGAAGGCGACCAGGTCCGCATAGCCGTGCGACAGAACCCACTCGGCGCGGGGCGAGTCGTACTTACCGGCAACAATGACGGGGCGCGTAAAACGTTCGCGGATGGCCGTGCGGAATGTTTCGGTGAACTGAGGGGCATCGTCCCAGTCGGCCTCGACGAGATGCAGATAGGCAATGCCGCGCGCCTGCAGAAACTCGGCTGCTTCGAGAATCGTCGGCAGGATGTCGGGGCAGTCCATGCCGCGGGCGGTCAGGAACGGCGCGAGACGGATGGCGGTGTGCTCCGCGCCGACTTCCTCGGCCACGACGTTGACCACATCTTTCAGAAAGCGCAGCCGGTTTTCACGCGAGCCGCCGTATTCGTCGGTGCGTGTATTGGAGGTCGTGCGCAGGAACTGGTCTACCAGATAACCATTCGCGCCGTGAATTTCCACGCCGTCGAAGCCCGCGTCTACCGCGTTGCGCGCCGCGCGGCGGAAGTCGGCCACGACATCCCGAATTTCCTTGACGGACAACGCACGCGGCGTCGGACACACGACCATAGCGCCTACGCCCGTTGCCGGGTCCACTTTCCAGATCTGACCGTCGAAAGGAATGGCGGACGGCGCGACAGGCAGTTCGCCGTCGTGGAAGTCCGGATGCGACATACGCCCGACGTGCCACAGTTGCAGGAATATCCGGCCGCCGGCGGCGTGAACCGCATCGGTGACGAGACGCCATCCCGCGACCTGCGCGGCGCTATAAATGCCCGGCGTGAACGAATAGCCTTTGCCCTGCGGAGAAATCTGCGTGGCCTCGGTGACGATCAATGCGGCCGATGCGCGCTGCGCGTAGTAGCGCGCCATCATCGCATTGGGCACGTCGCCCGGCTGCGTGCTGCGCGAGCGTGTCATCGGCGCCATGACGATGCGGTGCGGGAGTTGGAACTGTGAAACAACGGTCGGCGTGAAGAGTGACGAAGCGGTGGATGTCATGGTGGAAATCTCCGGCGGCGTGAGGTAAAGAAGAGTCGCGGATTGAAGAAGTGAGCCCATTGTCTACACGCGAGCCAGTTTTGATAATTGGCCTATCTTTTGAGGGATCTTCAAAAAATATGGGAATATCGTGGAGGGCCCCGCTGATATCCGGCTCTTCGTTGAGGCAGCAAACCCGGCGGTCTTTCCGCTGCCGGCGCACGCCGGGTCTGCAGCCGTCGGTTTCTGTTACGCGTGGCGGAAGACCTGGAGGATCTGCTTGTACTCGAGGAAGTCATCGATGCCGGCGAGCCCGCCGAGCCGGCCCTGGCCGCTGTTCTTGAAGCCGCCTTCCTCGAATTCGACCTGCATCCCCGCCCACTCGTTGATGCAAATGTGCCCGGCATCGAGCTGACGCGCCACGCGGATCGGCCGGTCCGTGTCCCGCGTCCAGATGCAAGCGCTCAGGCCATACTCGCTATCGTTGGCTAGTGCGATGGCTTCGTCTTCCGTGTCGAACACCTGAAGCGTCTGAACCGGGCCGAACACTTCGTCGCGCGAGATGGCGAGACCCGACGCGGGCACTTCCAGCAGCGTGGGGCGGTAAAAGGCGCCCGCCGCGAGTGGCCCTTCGACAATCGGGCCGCCTCGCACGAGGACCGTCGCGCCTTCCGCCAGCGCGGCCGAGACCATCCGGTCGACCCGCTCGACTGACGCGCGGTCGATGAGCGGACCCATCTGGCTTGATGCATCGGCGGACACACCCGGCTGCACGGCGACGAGTCGTGCAGCCAGCAGGTTCTTGAACTGCTCAGCGATTCGGCGCTGAACCAGAATGCGGCTACCCGTCACGCAGAACTGACCTGCGAACACGGTCGACGATGCCGCGATGGTCGGCACCGCCTGTGCGAGATCCGCGTCGTCGAAAACCAGATGCGGCGTCTTTCCGCCAAGTTCGAGCCCGACCCGCTTGAAGCGGGCGGCGGCCGCCGTGGCGATTGCACGTCCGGTTGAGGTGCTGCCCGTGAAGTTGATGGCCGGGACATCGTGTGAGTCGACGAGGAACTTCGCGCCGTCTGCACCGCTTTCAACGAACAGATTGATTGCCCCTCGGGGAATTTCCGGCACGCTCGCCAGTATCTCGGCCGAAAGCCGCGCGGTCTGTGCCGCCTGGGCCGGCAGCTTGACGACTGCGGTGCAGCCTGCCGCGAGCGCGGGTGCCAGCGCGCGGACCAGCAGGTAGGCCGGCGAATTCCATGGCACGATCAGTCCTGCCACGCCCACGGGCTGGCGGAGTACCATCGACTGCGTTCCGGGGCGCGGCTCCGAGACCCGCCCAAATGTATGCAGCGCGAGGCCGGACGCAAACCGCAGCGCGCGCACGATCTGCATGGCTTCAAAGCCGGCTTCGACCCTGGGCTTGCCGTTTTCGGTCGAGAGGCAGTCGATGATGTCCTGGGAACGTTGCTCGTAGGCATCGGCGAGATGGCTCAGAGCGGTCGCGCGCTTCATCGGGTCGACTTTCCAGTCGGTCTCGAGAAAGGTCCTACGGGCGGCGGCGACGGCACGCTTCGCTTCGTCGAGTCCGCCGTCGAAATACGATGCGAATGCCTGGCCGGTTGCCGGGTCGATGCTTTCCCGGGGTGTGCCGGTTTCCAGCCATTCGCCGTTTATCCAGTGAGTTGCCTGTCGTTCCACGAAAAGTCCTGTTGCTAGGTTGCGAGTCGACTGAGGCTATCTTCGTCCCGGCAGTGCGATAAGCGGGTCATGGGAAAAAACAGTTTTAATCGGCGGTGAGAAGCGCACCGGTGCGCTTGAGCGGACGAAGCGGAGCACCCAGACCTGATCGTGAGGATCTTTGCCAGCCCAACAATCGCGTCAGTATCCGCGCGCACTACTCACGCCGCGCGGCAAAAGCCCCGTCCCCGATAGGTATTGTTCGCAATAACCGCCGCAGCGGTCTCGAAGTCGGTAGGCGCCGAGATATGTGGAGCACCGTCACTGCAGATGGCGCCACAAACGGGAGTCAGGTGGCAGCGGTTCTGCGCGCCCGCAACACGCGCTTGCCCGCAATGGCATATATCGCCTCGCTGCATACGACAGTGCTGTTTTCCACGGAGATATGAAACTCAGGGAGATTACCCGACAGAGAGTGGGCAGCTGATCGCCTCTGTCAGCGAAGCTCGACATCCACACGTTCAAGCCCGAAGATTCGCATGCGTCCAATCGTTCGACCACGGAAGTTCCACGCGCGGCAACTAGTTGCACCGAGAAGTGGTCAATTGAACCAGTCCGATGCGTGATTTATTTGCATAAAATAAAGATAAACATATAATTTACTTTATCAAATCACGTAAATGGAAACCCTGTGGCAACGCACGCAGTACAACTGTTGATGCATGAAGCGCCGCGTGGGCAACCGCTTGACACTGCGCTACTCAG
Organism: Paraburkholderia fungorum; assembly: GCF_046026025.1. GTDB lineage: Bacteria > Pseudomonadota > Gammaproteobacteria > Burkholderiales > Burkholderiaceae > Paraburkholderia > Paraburkholderia fungorum_E. The sequence continues at coordinate 56,089 of NZ_JAQQFL010000047.1, forward strand.
CCATTTCGGGATAAGTCCCGCCCAGACGCATTACCTAGTGACCGCCGGATGGCTGCAACGACTGTCTAAGGGTGCGTATCTGCTCCGAGGAGATACACCCACCACGGAGGGAGTTCTTACATACCTAAGCCGACATTGCGCGGGGCTCCACGTAGGTGGCAAGACCGCGCTCGATTGGCAGGGAGTGCGGCATAACATCGTATTTCGGCCGCGTGTCACGTTGTGGGGGCTACAGGTGCATCGCTTTCCGAGGTGGGTCGAGCAGCATATGCCTCACACCTATCAGACGACGCGACTGTTTGATGACCAATTTTCGCTGTCAGAGAATATCCGGCCGCTGCCTTCGAGGAATCCCTCTGTCCTGGTTTCCATACCTGAACTGGCGCTCCTTGAACTCGCCAGCGACATTGGCAAACGAGGCGTCAAGGGACAATCCCTGGAGGAGGCGCTGCAACTGGCCGATTCGCTTCGTAACCTGCGTGCTGATCACCTGGTCGGACTTCTGCAACGTTGTACTCGAGTCAAGGTAGCGAAGCTTGTGCGCGACCTGGGTGTGAGCAGCGGTTATGAATGGGGGCGGGAGTTACCGGGCATCGTAGATCGGATGGGTCACGGCAGACGGTGGTCGAGTATAGGAAAAGACGGGCGAAGACTTACGCTCAAGCCGTGACTTTCCTCTGCGGGATCGCGGTGCCAGCCGGTCACTGGCCGCCCAGTACCTGTAACTGGGCATCAAACGCTACTTTGATAGAACGAGTTAGCTGAGTGGACACCGTCTGCAGAGGGAAACGTTCGGGTCGGGTTTGCCGGTGCTATGGCGTCACCTGGCAATACCGTTCCGAAGGAAGCGATCGCCATGCCGACTTGCAATGTTGTGCTCACGGACCATCAGGATTCGCTGGTGGATAGACAGCGTCAAGCAGCACGG
>NZ_JAQQFL010000048.1:0-56146 GCF_046026025.1 Paraburkholderia fungorum
AGACCCAAAATTTAATTTCGCAACAGCTTCTAAATCGGCCCAAGTGCCTGCCTTTCAAACCGTCGCCTCAGCCCCCGAAAAACCTCACCTTAGCCAGATCCGTCGCAAAGCCTATACTGATTTAAATCGCTCGAAGTCCAAGCCTACAAACAACATCAGAGACAATACCGTCCTGTGTGACGCCTGCTAGGCTATCCGGTAGTCGCTACGACTTTACTGTCCCTATCATTCTATATACTACCTTATGGTGAGCAGCTTTTCTTTAAGGGCCTCACCGTCCATGGGGGTGTATGCATCGTAAATTTCGCCCGATGATCCCGCCGGAAAGCGAAAGTCGGAACTTATAATCTGGAATCCTATTTAACTGCGCAGCGCATTAAATCGAGATGCGGGTGATTGTTTCAGTGCTTGTCGGGAAGGGCCGTGAGTACGGATGCCCGGCAGGGCAAGCTCGGCGGCGTCACGTTTCACGATGCGGCATCAAAAGGCGCAACTTTATTGTCCGCTTCAGGCGATTTTCCAGAAGTCGCAACTTTATTGTCCCGCTACACGCGGATCAGAACTTCACCTTCACCTGAAACCCGATCGTGAACGGAAGATTGTCCGAAGGGATCGGCGGAATCACAATGAAGTTCGCTCCGACGCGCTTGTAGTCGACCATCACGATCGGCGCGACCACCGGTCCGATCGTGTGATTGCGACCCAGGCCCCAGTTGCCGTAGTTGTAGCCCGAGATGATCCCGCCCATCGCCGCGATCCGCACGATGCCCCAGTGCGCGAACTCGGGCGCCCAGACGCCGCCGCCATAATACGAAGGCCGCCGCAGCGAGTTGCGAAAACCACCGGCAGTCAGCGCCCATTGATTGTTGAGCCAGCATTCGACGCCAAGGCCAGGATTGAATTGCTCGAAATGGGTATTGGGGTCGGGATTGATGTGATACGAACCGAGCATGGCGTCGACCCATACGCCGCCCTCGCACCAGTTGCCCGCATGCGCCGCGCTGGCCGCAGCCAGGCTCGCGACCAGCGCCACGGCGGTACGCCGAATGTTCTTCTTGATCTGCCGAAAATGCATGTGTTCTCCGCCACCGGTCGAGCGCCGGTGTCATCTATGTTCTGGTTATTTCCGCTTGCCGTCCGTCGCGCACTGTACCTCAACCCGCACGGGCGATGTGGAGGACACGCTCGGACACGCGGGCACAGCACGTGCCACGCGGCGCAGACGCAACCATAACGGACAACCGATGGCAGAGCGGTGAACATCCGGCAGATGGTCACCTTCAACTTCATCTTCAACGTTAGAGAGGGGTCTAGAGGCCGAGGTCGGACAAACCCGCATGGTCGTCCGGACGGCGACCGAGCGGCCAATGATAAAGACGGTCGGCTTCGCGGATCGGCAGATCGTTGATGCTGGCATGACGGCGCGCCATCAGTCCATGCTCATCGAACTCCCAATTCTCATTGCCATAGGAACGGAACCAGTTATTCGAGTCGTCGTGCCATTCGTAGGCAAAGCGCACGGCGATGCGGTTTTCCGTGAACGCCCAGAGCTCCTTGATCAGGCGGTAGTCGAGTTCTCTCGCCCATTTGCGGCGCAATAGTCCAACGATCTCCGCGCGCCCATGCGTGAACTCGGCACGGTTGCGCCAAACGCTGTCGGGGGTGTACGCGAGCGACACGCGCTCGGGGTCACGGGTATTCCAGCCGTCTTCCGCGGCACGCACTTTCTGGATCGCGGTTTCCCGCGTGAACGGTGGGAGTGGCGGGCGGGTTTCGATCGGTTCGGCCATAGTGGTTCCTCAGTCAGGTTGCGGTGCGCCGGGATGGCGGTCGTTTGCGTGGCGCTTTGCCAGGAGACCCGCTCGCTGATCGACCTGCGAGTGGGTCCGATTCGCTTGCGGACTCGGTATCGAGCAGCGCTTGCGCGGCGGCTCGCGCGTCGAGCGCGGCGTCGGCCTCGCCGCTCACCAGCGCCACGGCAATGGCGCCGTCGAGCAGGATCAGCCATTGGCGCGACAGGCGCGCGGCGCGGCGGCCGTCCACGCCCGATTCGGCCGCGTATTCATCGCACTGGCTTCGCACGAACGCGAGCAGGCGCTCCTTGTGTTTGCGCGCGACGATCCGGATCGGGTCGTCCGCGGCGGCGATTTCGCCAGCGGCGTTCAAAAACGCGCAACCATGAAAATCCTCCGACGCAAACCATTCGCGCAGCACATCGAACATGCCGAGCAGGTGTTTGCCGGCCGTCTTGCCATGCCTTCGCGTGCCTGTGATAAACCAGTTCATCCAGCGTTCGTCGCGCCGCTCCAGCGCGGCGACAACCAGTGCGTCTTTCGATTCGAAATGCGTGTAGAAACTTTTGCGCGCCGTGCCGGACTGCTTGACGATTGCATCGACGCCGGTGGCGTGGATGCCGCCGGCGTAGATCAACGCCTCCGCGGTATCGAGCAGCCTTTCACGCGCGCTGCCGAGCGCAGCCGATTCGGTTGGGTTTTGAGTAGCCATGTGCGAAGGGTAGAACGATCATTCTCCTTCGTCAAGTTTTTGTGCGCTTCAGCGGATCGCGTACGCTTGCTGTTATCGTATTGACGATCGATCAACCGGAACGAATCTCATGAGTCGCTCTACCCTCCGCGCGATGTTTTTACCCACTCTGCTCAGTGCAACGTTGCTGACGGTGGCGGCCTGTACGCCTGTGCGCGTGCTCACTCACACGGTCAGCCAGAATGAAACGCGCGTGCCGCCCGGACACTACGACATCGACCCGGACCACACCAGCATTACGTTCGACATCGATCACTTCAAGTATTCACGATTTACCATGCGCTTCGACCGTAAGCAGGGGCAGCTCGACTGGAATGAAGGAGGGCTGGACCGGAGTAGCGCGACAATCACGATCGACGCCGCGAGCATCGACACGAATGTGCCGCTACTCGACAAGATGGTTAAAAGCGCGAACATGCTCGATGTGTCACGCTATCCGGAGGTGCGATTCGCCACCACGCACTTTGAGCGCACCGGCGAATCGCGCGGCACGTTGAGCGGCGATCTGACGATTCACGGCGTCACGCAACCCGTGACGCTCGAGGTGACTTTCAATGGTTTCGCACCCGATCCGCTCACGAAAAAAGACACGCTCGGTTTTTCCGCGGACGGTCATTTCAGCCGTGCGAAATTCGGTTTGGCAACATGGTACCCGGCTGTCGGCGACGATATTCATGTGCGCATTCAGGCCGAGTTCGTTAAAACGCCCGCAGGCGCGTGAGCGCGGTGCGGGCGTTTCGTTAAGCTTCGTTTCTGCGGCTGCGGCTGCGGCTGCGATTGAGCGCAGGTGCTGTTTTAGTTCACGCAGCCGTCCAGTCGAGAATCACCTTGCCGCTCTCACCTGAGAGCATCGTGGCGAACGCTTCCTGATAATCGTCGACCTTGAAATGATGCGTGAGAATCGGCGACAAATCCAAACCGCTTTGCAGCATCGCGACCATCTTGTACCAGGTCTCGAACATCTCCCGGCCGTAAATGCCCTTGATTTCGAGGCCCTTGAAAATGACCTGAGTCCAGTCGATCGCGGTCTGCGCGGGCGGAATGCCAAGCAGTGCGATCTTGCCGCCGTGGTTCATCGCTTCGAGCATGCTGGTGAAAGCGCTCGGCACACCTGACATTTCCAGCCCGACGTCGAAGCCTTCGGCCATGTGCAGATCCGCCATCACGTCGCGCAGCGATTCACGCGAGACGTTCACCGCACGCGTCGCACCCATCTTGCGCGCGAGTTCGAGGCGATAGTCGTTGACGTCGGTGATCACCACATTGCGCGCGCCCACGTGTTTCGCAATCGCCACCGCCATGATGCCGATCGGCCCCGCGCCCGTGATCAACACGTCTTCGCCCACCAGGTTGAACGACAGCGCCGTATGCGTGGCATTGCCGAACGGATCGAAGATCGCGGCGAGATCGTCGGAGATTTCAGGCGGAATCTTGAATGCGTTGAACGCCGGAATCACGAGATATTCGGCGAATGCGCCTTCACGATTCACGCCGACGCCTACCGTATTGCGGCACAAATGACGGCGTCCTGCACGACAGTTGCGACAGAAGCCGCAGGTGATATGCCCTTCGCCCGACACGCGATCGCCGATCGCAAAGCCGCGCACTTCCTGGCCCATTTCGACGATTTCACCGACGTATTCGTGACCGACGTGCATCGGCACCGGAATCGTCTTTTGTGCCCAGTCGTCCCATTTCCAGATGTGAATGTCCGTGCCGCAGATCGCGGTGCGCGTGATACGGATCATCACGTCGTTGTGACCGACTTCGGGCTTCTTCACATCCGTCAGCGTGAGGCCCGGTGCGCGTTCGAGTTTTGCCAATGCTTTCATGTGCGCCTCCGCTTCAGATGACGCCGAGTTGACGGCCGACACGCGCGAACGCGTCGACGGCCCGATCGATTTGTTGCGGCGTATGCGCGGCGCTCATTTGCGTGCGGATTCGCGCACGGCCCTTGGGCACCACGGGGAACGAGAAACCGATCACGTACACGCCTTCCTTCAGCAACGCGTCGGCCATGTTCGACGCGAGTTGCGCGTCGCCCAGCATGACCGGAATGATCGGGTGTTCTCCTGGCACGAGCGTGAAGCCGAGCGCGCTCATTGCGCGCCGGAAATGCGCGCCGTTTTCGCGCACACGCGCGCGCAGTTGCGCGCCTTCTTCGCTGGCGAGCAATTCGAGTACTTTCAGCGACGCGGCGGCAATGCTCGGCGTCAGCGTGTTCGAGAACAGATAGGGGCGCGAACGTTGGCGAAGCAGATCTATAACTTCCTGGCGCGCGGCGACGTAGCCGCCTGATGCGCCGCCCAGTGCTTTGCCGAGCGTGCCGGTGATGATGTCGACGCGCGAGAGCACACCGCAATGTTCCGGCGTGCCGCGCCCATGTTCGCCGACGAAACCGACCGCGTGCGAATCGTCGACCATGACCAGCGCGCCATAGCGGTCGGCCAGATCGCAGATGCCGGCGAGGTCGGCGATGGTGCCGTCCATCGAAAACACGCCGTCGGTGGCGATCAGCTTGAAGCGCGCGCCAGCCGCATCGGCTTCTTTCAGCCTGGCTTCGAGATCGGCAAGGTCGTTGTTCTTGTAGCGAAAACGCTTCGCCTTCGAAAGCCGCACCCCGTCGATGATGCTCGCGTGGTTCAGCTCGTCGCTGATGATGGCGTCGTTTTCGTCGAGCAGCGTTTCGAACAGACCGCCGTTCGCATCGAAACAACTGGAGTAGAGAATGCAGTCGTCGGTTTGCAGGAATGCGGCCAACGCCTTTTCGAGGTCTTTGTGCACGGTTTGCGTGCCGCAAATGAAACGCACCGACGCCATGCCGAAGCCATCGTTATCCAGACCAAGCTTGGCGGCCTCGATCAGCCGCGCGTCGTTGGCGAGGCCGAGGTAGTTGTTCGCGCAGAAATTCAGCACTTCCGTGCCGTTGGCGAGACGCACGTCAGCCGACTGCGGGCTGGCAATCACGCGCTCGTTCTTGTAAAAGCCGTCAGCGCGGATCTGCTCGAGAGTGCCGCGCAGATGGGCGAGGTAAAGGTCACGCATGAACCAGACTCCTGAAAAGGGGGGTGCGCTCCGACATGTCAGGCATCTGCTGGTATCTGCGGCATGTTCGACGTCGAGGCGGGCTGATATAGTCGGCTGTCAGTTTTATCGGATATTTTCGTTTTTCCGAACTAAAATCCGGTATGTCGAACAACTCTAAACGATAGGTCAGTAAATGGCAAGTTCGGGAAACCGCCGTGCAGCAGCCAACCCGGCAGCATCTTCCAGCGCGGGCACGGTACCGGCGATCGCGGCGCCGCCGCGTGTCGGCGAGCAGATTCAGCGTCTGCGCGCCGAACGGCGCATGACGCTCGACGACCTGTCGCGTGCGGCCGGCGTATCGAAATCGATGCTCTCGGAAATCGAACGCGACAAGGCCAATCCGACGATCGCGGTGGCGTGGCGGCTGACGAACGCGCTCGGCGTCAGCCTCGATTCACTGTTCGCGCCGCAAAAACCGCCGGAGGCGATCGCCGTCTCCGGTCCGCACGACATCCCGACGTTGAGCGGACACGAGGCCAAGTATCAGTTACGTGTTTGGGGGCCGATCGAGTTAGCCGGCAAGTTCGAATGGTACGAACTGACGCTGCAGCCGGGCGGGGCGCTGGTGTCGAATGCGCACGAGCCAGGCACGCGTGAGCATCTGACGGTGCTGCAGGGATCGATCGAGATCGAGGCGGCGAGCACGACAAAACGGCTCAAGGCCGCGGACACCGCGCGTTACGTCGCCGACGAGCCGCACGCGATCCGCAACGCAGGCAAAGGCGAGGCGAAAGCGCTGCTAGTGGTGATTCACGGCTGACGGGCGGGCGCACCGTTGCGGGCTTTTGGCGGAATTGTCCGTTCGGCCGAGGTTGCACGAGACACTGTATATTTGTACAGTACAGGGTATCGACTGGAGCCGATAATGAACGACCTGACGACCGACCAAGCGGAGCATGCTCTGGCCGCGCTGCGCTATCAAACCGCCGCGCGTGATCTCGAACACATCGTGCGCAACATTGCAGCACGCTACATCGTCCAGCAGGTGCCGCTCTCGTGGCGCCTGCTCCATGCAATCGAAGCAGAAGCGCTGGCGGATCTCGGGTTTGCCAGCCGGCACGACGCCATCCTGCTCGGCCTGTTCCAGCGGCCGTCCGAGCTGCCCTATCCCGAAACGGACGAGGCGGTGGACTTCGGCACATCCACCGCGTTGCCGGCGGTGTTTGCGTTTGCCGTCTCAGCCTATGAAGAGGCGGCACGCCGCGCCGCGCAACCTGCGTCTAAAGACGCTCCGCTAAAGCATGCGCGGGCCTGGGGCGACTAATCTCAGGCGCTGTACTTTCATCGGTTGCCACCTACAATATGCGCAACTAACGGAAAGATAACGCATGTCACCTCCCCATCTGTCCGACCCCGTCCCGCGGCCTGCACCCTCAGCTGATCTCTTCGATCGGGAACGTGAAGACTGGCGCCGCGATCCTCAAATCGCCTTTGATGCATGGCTTGCCAAGCAGCATTTCAGGCGCTCTTCCGCTGAAGTCTATCAAGCGCAGTGGGGGCTTTTCCTCGACTGGCTTGCCGTCCGCCAAAAGAGTCTGGTCACCGTTGATACGCAAACCATCGCTGAGTTCGTGGGTGGCCTTGCGATCCGAAAGCCACAACGCGTCAGGTATTTGCGGCTCATTGAACGGGTACTGGACCACGTGCGCGAAATCGAATCCGCATCGACCAATCCTGCACGTTTCATTGCTCAGGATGGGGAAGCAGCATGGCGAAATGCACGCGATAACGAGCCGACTGGTTTTCTCAATCATGCCGAGCGGGCCGCGCTCATTGCACAACTGTTTTCACCGTTGCCGGCCTTGTCCTTGGCGCAGCGTTGGAGAGAGCGGCGCGATCGTGCATTGATTGCGGTGTTTCTCGGCGGTGGACTCAAGACTGGCGAGGCCGCTGCGCTTACGGTTAGTTGCGTGAATGCCGGCTCACCCTGGGTCACGATCGAATCCGCGAATCCGATGCTCACGCGACGTACGCGGCTCGCGCCTTTCGCGGCCGCCATTCTCGACGCGTGGCTTGCTGAACGGCGCCTGTCCGAACTGGCCGGCAATCTGGTCTTTCCCGCTTCACCTTCCGGGCGGCCAATGCACAAGGCAACCATGCTGCGCGCAGTCGACGCATTAATCGACGCGGCGGGTATTGCCGCGTCGCGAGCCTCACGCGCGAGTCCGCAAACCTTGCGCAACACCTTTGCGGCAGACCTGTTCGAAAACGGGGTTGAGGCGGAACTGGTTGGGCAATGGTTGGGATTTGTACAGGCAGTGTCCGCCAACCGTTTGTATCGGGCGTGGCAAAGGTGGATCGATCAGCAGGATTCGCCGGTCGTCGATGAACCGGATCCGGCCGCTCCGCCATTGCCCACGCCTAGGCGTGACGGGCGTTTGACGAGGAAAGGGTGATCGGGTGAGCCCTGAAAATACTCACCCTTGGGGTCCCGAATTTCCTCACCTTTGGCGATTTAGCCGCTATGACGTCCGCGGCAAGCGGTCATGCCGACGCCGCAATCGAGCCGCTCGACAGAAACCGGCTAACCGCCTCCAGCCTTGAGTCACCGAGGCCCGACGAGTGATCGCACTCCGGACACTGCAGTTCGAAGCGGTGATCCACTTGCGATAGCTCGGGCTCACCTTCGTCACATTTCGGGCAGCGCAGCGGCAGCGTCACGTGACCGTCTGCTGCGGTGCCGATCACGGCCAACTCGGCGGTCGTGAGCCTGCCGGTTTCAACCAGCGAACACAGCAGGCCCGCGATCGCCGGGTCGATGCCCTGCTGGCCGCGCAGCATCGTGAGTTCTTTTGTCAGCGTATCCACTTCGTCCGATTGCTCGCGCAGTTGCGCGTCGAGCCGGTCGCCGCGTGCCTTGGCTGCGGCGATCTGCTGGATAAACTCGAATTCCTTGCGGCTCGCGTCACGCACCCCTGACTGATAGGTCGCAGCCATGCTGCGCAACGAATCGAGTTCGACCAGCATCGGCTTCACACGCCGTTCGGCTTCGGCGACGGCGTCTTTGATCTGTTGCGCATAGTGTTCGGTACTTTGGCGCAATTCGATATGCAGGGCATCAATTCGGTCGCGAAGCGTGGCGTTGGTCGTCTGTTCGGTTTCGATGCGTTGACGCAGTGCTCCGTTTTCGCTGTCGAGCCGGCGCACCGTTGCCAGCATGCCTTCCTGGTGAGCGGCCCCATGTGTTGTGGTGCTGGATAACTCAGTTTCGAGTGCGCGGACACGTTCCCACGCGGCTTCTGCTCTCGACTCGCTGCGCCTGATCGCCTCTTCCGATACGTCGCAGCGAATTTCGGCTTCCCGTGCGCGTTGCTCGGCCGCAGTGATTTGGGCCCGAATTTCTTCGCGTTCGCTATCGAGGGTCGAGTGAGCCTGGACGACGGCTTCTTCAAAGAGGGCTCCCAACAATTCTCCGGCTCGGTCTTCCAGTGCTTTCGGAATTGCGCCGGCACCTACTTTTACCCGCGACACCGTCCTGATGCGTTCCCAAAAGTGATCGATGTCTTTCGGAATGTCGCTTGCGCTGCCTGTTTGGGTCAGGTCGCGAACGGCAGCCATGGACGGGCGAATTCCCAAATCAAAAAAAAGTCGCTTGCAAGCATGCAACGACAGTTCCTGGCGTCGCGCTCCACTTGCCCTCAGCGATTCAAGCTCGTGACGGATCGCTTGCCGCTCCTGGTCCAAATTCATGTACACCTCGATCTAGCCCGAATTGGTTGAATCATAACAATTTACGTATTATTTGCTACGTATTTGTTGGTTGCAGGTGTCAGTTGGGCAGTTGGCGTGTTTTAGGGCAGTTAGCAGGTGATGAGATCGGTGCCCGCCTGGTTTTTCCGTGAAACAAAACGAAGACTAGCTAATAAGTCTTTGTAAATAAAGCGCTTTCGATGATTTTTTCTTGATCGCGCACTGTTTCACGAACGCGTAATGTGAGCTGGGTGGTGGAACGGTTTTGTCCGAAGGGCACGCGGGGGCAATTCTAGAGAGTAATAAAAGTAAACACCTTTGAACCCATGTTAAAAACGTTAACGCCATGGCAAACCCTTACCTGGCGGGAGTTTCAGCGAGGCAAGGTGAAGCTTTGCGGGAGAGGTGGTGAGGTCTTGCGGGAGCTTTGAGTGATGAGGTTCGGGGGCCTCGGTGAGTGGGTCCGGGACAGAACGTGAGCGGGTTCAGGAGCGGGCCCAAAAGTGCGGTTTGGCTAAAGGTGAGATTTTGCGGGACCTGAGCGTCTGGGATCGCCCGGCAGCGCTCAAAAATGGGTGCTGAGTGCGGTAATCACAAAGGTGAGCACTTTCGGGACCACCTTGAACCTCAATTTTTGACCTTATTTAGGCCTCGTAAACCCCATTGGTGAGTCGAGACGGGAGAAAACGCGAACTGAAGGTGAGGCTTTCCGGGGCGAGGGTGTCATTTTTGCCTCAATTTTGTGCATTTCGATGCTTAAGGTGAGGGTTTTCAGGAGCCGAGCCGGATTTCGGCCGAAATTCAGTCGTCTGCGTCGAGGGTTTTCGACCACGCTTCAGGAAAGGTGAGCGAATTCGGGAGATGCAGGTCGAGGCGAATGCGGGCCCGCCGGATAACCTGTTTTTGGCTAAAGGTGAGGTTTTTCGGGAGCCTTTTGGGACGCTCGCGATCGCTAAGGTGAGGAAATACAGGATTGAAATCCTCGCAATGGGCCGGAAAAGCCCTACAGACGCTGTCGGAGCCGGTTCGATTTTCAAGCTGCTCAATTGCTAAGGTGAGGTTTTTCGGGGCTCTCCTGGGTGCAGTCGGAAACGTCGGATTTCGGTGAAAAGCTGCTTAAGGTGAGGATATACGGGAGCATGCGCGCATGGTCTGGCTTGCCGCGAGTTCCTAACTCAATGAAATCATTGGATATTTTTTGTGCGCTGCGCAAAGGTGAGGTTTTTCGGGGGACCGTTTTCGGGACCCGGACAACCCTCTTTCCAGCTCATTGGTGAGACTTTTCGGGAGTATTTATCGGTGCTTTTTTAGACCATCAGGTCTGGAGGCCTCGTCGTTCCGAGCGCTCAGCCCTGATTAAGGTGAGCTTTTTCGGGGGTATTTGTCCCGGGTCGGAGATCAGGCTTGCGTTGCCGGGCGCTGTTTGCTTGTTTGTCGGTTCGCCAGGCGCGGCATCCGTTTATCCGAATGGACGTGTGGCGGGTGCGATATGTATGTATCTCCGCACGACGAGGGGGCTGGACGCGGGCAATCAAGGGATGCATACGCCGGCGAACTTCGCTGCGGCGCACACATGGATAGGAGGCCCTGTGCCATGGCCGGGGGCTTACCCCCCCCTCTTCGCTGAAACAGGCCGACGCGCTTTCGCGCCATTGGCTCAGTGCAACAGCGGCCCATTCGCACCGTGCGCTTAGCCAAAATTCAAGAGAATTTTTTTGAGGTGAGAGGATTCGGGATCGAATAGCCGCCAATCGCCGGGGGCCAAATTCGGTCGGCATTTCGGGAGGCCGCGACCTGTAAGGATGCCCTGAACCTGGTGCGAAACGAGTGAGGTGAGGGTTTTCGGGAGCGGCTCGAGGTGAGTCACGCCTCGTAAGCTCACTTCACCGGGAACGGTGAGACCTATGCTATAGACGTGTATCACCACAGCCGGTATGCTCTCGCCAAATCCCTCCTCGACCAGACGCATGGCCACGAAGCGCGCGAAGAAGACAGACGTAGTCAGCCCGAGCTCGGCCGAATTGCGCAAGGCCGTCGAGGCGATTGCAATCCAGCCCAAGAGCGGCAAGATCACGCTCCTCACCCGCAAGCTGTTCAACGTTCTCCTTGCCGTCGCTCAGCAGGCTGACGAGTCCGGTGACACTTATCGGGCCTTACTGTCCGACATCGTCGCCAATTCCGCATTCGATTCGAATGACACGGCGCTCGTGAAAGAGCACCTGCGGCGTATGGTGTCGGTGCAGGTCGAATGGAGTACCGGCACATCCAGCCAGAAACCGGGCCGGAAATGGGGTATCTCCACGCTGATTGCCGACGCGGAAATTCTTGAAGACCCCACCACTCGCCGCGTCTGGGTAGAGTTTTCGTTCGCGCCAAAGATCAAGAAGAAGCTGCTCGATCCGGTTCAGTATGCACGGCTGAGTCTGCAGTTTCAGAGCCAGTTGCGCAGCAGCGCGGGTCTCGCACTTTACGAAATTTGCGTTCGCTACCTGACTAACCCGAGCCATCTGACGATGCGCGAGTCATGGGAATGGTGGCGCCCCATCCTCTCCGGCACTCCGGACACTGAAGCGGGCGACGAGGCGAAGCGCGAGTACAAATACTTCAAGCGCGATTACCTGCGGCCGGCCATCGCCGAAGTGAATGCGGTCACCAACATCTTTGTCGAATTGATCGAGCATCGGGAAGGGCGGCGGGTCGCGGAGATCCAGTTCCGTGTGACCGAGCGCAAGCAGCCCATGCTTGCACTCGACGAACACCCGAATGTGTTCGACAGCACCCTGGTCGACCGGATGGTGAAGATCGGTATTCCGCTGAAGGAAGCGCAGACCCTGTATGCCGATAGCGAAGAAAACCGGATTCGCGCGGCGCTTCAGATGACCGAGCAACGCATGCGCAGCACGTCGTTACCTGCTGTGCGCAGTGCACCGGCTCTGTTCAAGGATGCGTTGAAGAAGGGCTATGCACCGCCGGTCGAGGCGCTGCCGTCCGGAAACGGTGGCAAAGCCGGCGGGGCGGCGCCCGCAGACGATCTGAAAGCGCGTCTGCTTGGCGAATACTCGGCGGTTCGTCGCAAGGAAGCGCGGGGGCTTTACGAAGAGCAAGGTGAGTCCGAGCGGGAAATCGCGCGGAAGTCCTTTGAGGATGACGAGCTGCCGGATCTCGGCACCCATATGCGGGACGATTGGCGGCGCCGCGGACTGGACTCGAAGATTGTCGAAACGGCATTCTTCGATTGGCTGGCTCGCAAAACGTGGGGCGAACCCACCGATGGCGACCTGCTCGCCTTCACGCTGAGCCAATCGCGCGCGGCGTAATCGTCAAGATCGCACCAGGAAAAACGGCGGCCACTTACGTGTGCCGCCGTTTTTTTCCTGCTGCTGCTGCTTTCCCTTTCGTTACTTCAGCATCTTTTCGATCTGGCGAAGAATGTCGTCGCGCTTCTCACGCGTAAGACCCTTCAAACGAAGTTCGATCCGATCGTCGCCATACGATTTCAGATCACCGACGGCGACACCGCCAAGCTTGATTTCCAGACGTTGCGCATAGCGCTGCCGGCCCGCTGGCTTGGTACTTTCCTGGGCGCTTGCCCTGCCCTTTACGATATCCGCGACTTGTCGCGTGCTCAGGTCGTCCGAGAGAATCTTGTTGATCAGGCGTAGCGTAGCGTCGGCGCCGCGGGCGGTGTGATATCGGCCCACCTGATAGGCCATGTTTGAACCAAAGCGGTCAGGCCGCGCGACCATTTCATGCATCACCGTCTCGGGCAGCTTTGCGATCGACAGGGCGACCGCGACGGTCGACTCGTCCAGACCGAGATGTTCGGCGAGCTCCTTCTGGCTCTGGAAATGCCGATCGTCGAGAAAGCGTTTCCAGACGACGGCGTTATCGAACACCGTCTGCGAATCGCGCTGGACGTTGAGGTCGTAGCCGAGCTTGTAGCTTTCGAGGCCGATCGGCAGATCGATAACGATCGCCTTCACGGCTTCCTTGTTCGCTTCTTTAAGCGCTCGTACGCGTCGGCCGCCATCGCTGACAAAGTAGCTGCCGGGATTGTCGTAATCAGGAATGACGTGAATCGCCTGCTGCTGCCCTTGCTTCGCCAGATTGACGGCGAGTTCGGCAATCGACGATTTCAGATAGAAATGGCGCGGATTGAACGGACTCGGCTTGATCGTTTTGAGCGCAAGCTCGATGACCTGGCCCGGGCGATAAGCGTGTTCGATCCGCCATGCGCGATAGGCCGCTGACTCATTGGCGATCTCGGCGGCTTCGACTTCGGCGGCCTCCTGCGACATCAGGGGCTGAGTGATGCGGCTCGGTACATCGCCGGTCTTGACCATGCTGTCGATCGCATTCAGGCGATCGAGGGCGGTTCGCTTTTCACTGCTGGTCGTATCAGGACGTGCTTGAAAGCCTTTGGCGAATTGGGAGGGTTTCATTCAGGGTCCTTTATGCGCATAAATTCAGGGGAGCAGGGCTGCGATCTCATTGGCGCACGCCCGTACTTCGATGGCGGCGAGTTTGGCGCCGCGATCGTTCATCTGAAGCACTGTTTGTCCCAACGCCATCGCTTGCTTGTAGGCTTCGCGCGTTGGGATCTGGGTCTTGAGCAGTGGGAAACCGAGTTCTTCCAGCGCGCGCTTCAGTTCGCGCGTCAGCATCCGTTTCTCTTCGGTCTTATTCAGCAGAAAGACTGCGCGCAGGTCTTCGTTCATGACCTGCGCTTGTTGTACGAGCTTCACCAGTCCGACGCTCGACCAATAGTCGGCGGGCGACGACGACGTCGGCATGATCGCTACGCTCGCTGCGAGCAAGACGACGCCGGACACTTTCTCGGTGATGGAGGGCGGGCAGTCGACAACGATGATGTCGTAGTCCGCCACGAATTTCTTGATCTCGCGATGGATCTGGCTGCCGGCTTCGGAAAGATTGACGACCGGGAAAGGGATGCCGGTTTCGCCGTCGGATGATGCACTGGCCCAGTGGATCAGCGTGTTTTGACCATCTGCGTCTACGACAAGGACGCGCTTGCCTTTCTCATGGAATGCAGCCCCGAGATGCATCGCGATTGTGCTCTTCCCGACCCCACCCTTCTGCTGAGTTACCGCGATGATTTCTGCTGCCACAATCTTAACCTCCTCTTTTTAGACGCAAATGGATTTTACCTGGATGGATTTTCATTTCAATCGTTTTTGTGTAAACGCGAGAAGAATTAGCCGTTCGGGATAGGTTTATGCGCATAAAGGATGAGGGCATGGCTTGTTAAGGCGCGGCAGCAACCGTCACGCGATCAGGTGCGACACGTCGGTGGCGTCTCAGAGACGTCGGGCGGTTTGGAGGATGAGAATGAAACGGCCGGGACATAGCGCGGTGGTGGCGCGTTTGGACATGATTTGGGCGCGGCAGCCATTCCAGGTTCGACGCGACCTTTGCTGACCCAGCTCTGGTCTTGTTATCTCTTTTTTGGACGTGGCCAGGCTGGCGGAGGTAAAGGGCAGATGCGCATCACTATCGAGCGCCGCGCGCCGTTTCGCGTGGACACCACCTTTATGCGCATAAACTCTTCGGACACGGCTCACGGTCCGAGTCGCCGCGGAGTTTGACCGCGCGGAGGCGATACATGAGCGCCGCCTTGCTAGCCGTTTCGCGAGGTGCGCTGACTACCACATTCAGGGCGCCTCGTAAGCGCTGATGCTGTCCGGCCGCGGCGTCAGCAGTTCGTAGCCCTCTTCGGTCACGGCAATCATGTGCTGCCATTGCGCGGGGAGCGAGTGGTCTTTGGTGATGGCTGTCCAGTCGTCACGCTGCATCGCACTGTCTGCGCGGCACGCATTGATCATCGGTTCGATCGCGAAGACCATACCCAGTTTCAGGCGCGCGCCCTGCCCCGGCTGACCGTAGCGCAACACCTGCGGATCTTCGTGATCAACCTTGCCGATGCCGATGCCGATGCCGATGCCGATGCCGATGCCGATGCCGATGCCGATGCCGATGCCGATGCCGATGCCGATGCCGATGCCGATGCCGATGCCGATGCCGATGCCGATGCCGATGCCGATGCCGTGGCGGCAGTGGTCGCGCACGATCGGGAAGCCGTCACGGTGCGCCACCTTCTGGATCGCATTGCCGACGGCATCTAACGTAGCGCCGGTCCTGTTGGCTTGGTTACGGTTACGCTCATCTGAGGCTGCGCGATACGCGAAGCCCCGTTTTTATGCTTACCGATGTCACCCCACTCGATTCGAATTGAAGCATCACGCCGAGCCGCCCATGCCGTCCTCCATCTCGTGGCGACAAAACGCCAGCCGGCACTTTATGCGCATAAACCGAACGAGCCCACCCGCCAACCCCCCCCTCTCCCAACCAAAGGAAACGCCTCATCACTCCGCCTCGCCCAGCGCCCCACGCGATCCCCCCGCACCCGCTAGAATCTCCGCAAGAAGCGCCACGCAACTCAGTACCAACACCCCTACCAAACAGCCATGATCACCATCTATCACAACCCCCGTTGTTCAAAATCTCGCGCCACGTGCGACCTGGTTGCCAGCACCTACAACAGCACAAGCGAGCCAACGGAAATCGTCGAATACTTGAAGCAGCCACTCACGGTCGCGCAGCTTAAACAACTCCACGCGCAGTTAGGCTGCACAGTCCGCGAGATGATTCGCGACACCGAAGCCGAATTCAAGGCTCTGGATCTCGCCAACCTCTCATTGAGCGACGCTCAGTTATACGAAGCATTGGCAACGCATCCCATCCTCCTGCAACGACCGATCGTCGTGCGAAACGGGCGAGCCGTGATTGGCCGCCCGCCGGAAAATGTCGAGGCGCTATTTGCCTAGACGTGGAAACGTCACGGCCCGGGCGATCTTTAAACCTTGGCCGGCAACGCAGCGTCTTTCGTCACGATCTTTGTCGGGATGATGCGCAATTCGCTGAACGTGTCGGCAATACGTTGCTGTTCTGCAAGTACGTTCGCGTCGATGGGTTTGTAGATATGCGCGTAGTGCCGCAAACCCGCTTCGATCACGCTTGCGTCGAGCCCTTGAATCGGCGCGAGCTGTGCGGCTGCTTCGCTGTAGTGGCCGCGCACCCACGCTCCCTCTTTACCCACCTCGTCCATCATGATCGCGATCACATCGCCGTTTTGCTCCGCAAACGGCCGCGCGCTCAGGAAGAACTGGTGGTGGCTCACGATACCCTCGGCGTCTGCAAGCAGGCGGGCATTCGACTGACGTTTTGCCGCCTCGAGGAAAGGATCCCAGATTGCCCATGCGTCGATCGATCCGCGTTCGAAAGCTGCGCGCGCATCGGCGGGTGCCAGAAAGACGGGTTGAATATCGCTGTATTTCACGCCGTTCTTCTGTAATGCGGCGACCAGAAACCAGTGAACGTCCGAGCCCTTATTGAATGCGATTTTTTTGCCCTTCAGATCCGCCAGCGTTTTGATCGGCGCGTCCTGATGAACAAGGATGCCTTCGGCATGCGGCGTCGGGATTTCATAAGCGGTGTAGACGAAATTCGCGCCGGCCGCCTGCGCGAATACCGGCGGCGCCTCGCCGACATAACCGAAGTCGATCGCGCCGACATTCAATCCTTCGAGCAATTGCGGCCCCGCGGGAAACTCCGTCCACTTGACGGTGATGCCAAGCGGCGCGAGCCGCTTTTCGAGCGTGCCGTGCGCCTTTAGCAACACGAGCGTGTTGGCCGCCTTCTGATAACCGATGCGAAATTCCTTCGCATGCGCGTCCGCTGCGAAGACCGACGTGGAGACAATGGGCAAGGCCGCGGCGGCCAGCGAGGCGCCCACGCTGGCGATGAACGCGCGGCGATTGAGCAGCGGATGACGGGACATAAAAGTGCTCGTTAAGAAACGGACGCAAAACGGACCGATTGGCTCCGACGATAATTCGTCTGCAAGCCTGGACGAACCGATAAATTCGCATAAGCAAATCACGCGCAAGGCACACGCCCATCCACGCCCTTGGCTGCGGGCTTCGCAGCGGCAAGTCGCCGTGCCCCGCTACAATCCGTCATCCGAGGGCAGTAGCGGCTGCGGCAATTGAAAAAAGGGACATCGTGAATCTGACGACAACACTCACGCCGTGGTCATCCCACGACACTCAACTGATCTTGTCGTGCGTGCTCGGGCTCGCACTGATCATCGTCTTCATTAGCGTGCTGAAGCTCGCGCCGTTTCTCTCGATTCTGGTCGGCACGTTCGCGGCCGGCTTTGCGGCCGGCCTGCCGCTGGAAGCGGTGGCCAGCGCATTCAGCAAAGGCGCCGGCGCGTTGCTTGGGGACGTCGGCATCATCATCGCGCTTGGGGCGATGCTCGGTGCCTTGATGGCGGAATCAGGTGCTGCCGACCGGCTCGTCTCGACCATCCTCAAGCACTCCACGCCACGCACGCTACCGTGGTTGATGGCACTGGTGGCGATCATCGTCGGCTTGCCGCTCTTCTTTGAAGTCGGTCTGGTGATGATGGTGCCGATTATCTTCGTGATGGCGCGCCGCTCGCAGCAGCCGATCCTGCGTATTGCGATTCCCGCGCTCGCCGGCATGACCACGCTGCATGCACTGCTGCCGCCGCATCCGGGGCCACTGATTGCGGTGAGCGCGTTGCATGCCGATCTCGGCCTGACCCTCGGTTTCGGCCTGATTGTCGCGATTCCGGCGGTCATTCTCGCGGGCCCGGTCTACGGCATCTGGTTGTCGAAACGGATGCACGTGGTCGAGCCGGAAGAAATGGGCAAGCTTTTCACTGCGTCGCAAAACACCGGTGAGCCGCCGAGTTTCGCGATCTCGCTCATCACCATCCTGCTGCCGGTCGTGATGATGCTGGGCCGCACGGTCGCCAAACTGCTGCTTCAACCCGAGACCTTCCTGTTCAACGCGCTCAATTTTCTCGGTGAGCCGTTGGTCGCACTCGGCCTCACCGTGCTGTTCGCGGTGGTCGCGCTCGGCTGGTCGCGTGGTATGGCGCGCGACCGCGTCGGCGGCATTCTGCGCAAGAGCCTGCCGCCGATCGCCGCGCTGCTGCTGACCATCGGCGCGGGTGGTGGCCTCAAGCAGGCGCTCGTGGTGGCGGGCATCAGCACGACGATCGGCAAGATCGCGGTCGGTTCGCACGTGCCGCTGATACTGCTGGCGTGGCTGATTGCCGTCGCGCTGCGGCAGGCCACCGGTTCCGCAACGGTGGCGACCACCACGACCGCCGGTATCGTCGCCCCGGTCGTCGCGGGTCTCAGCGCGACGCACAATTCGCTGATGGCGCTCGCGATCGGCGCCGGTTCCGTGTTCTTCTGCCACGTGAACGATGCAGGCTTCTGGATGGTGCGTGAGTACTTTGGCTTGCAGTTGAAGCAGACGGTGATGGTCTGGTCGGTGCTGCAGACGATCGTATCCGTCGTCGGCCTCGTCTTGACGTTCGCGTTGTGGACCGTGTTGACCTGAGTTCGGCAACCTGGGCCCGGCATAGGGACGGCAAACAGCAGTGGCAGGAATTGACGTCCGGTTGTCAATTCCGCGTGGCCTTGTCCGCTTACACTGCTTCGGCATGGGCGAGTTGCAGTCCCGCACCTCGCTCCCCTGCCGACGTGGAGCCACCATGCTTGAACTGAGACCGTCCTGCGAAGGGTGCGGCAAATCACTGCCGCCAGATGCGCCCGACGCGATGATCTGCACGTACGAATGCACCTTCTGTGAAGTGTGTGCGCTCAGCACGCTGCGCAACGTCTGTCCGAACTGCGGCGGCAATTTCCAGCATCGGCCGATCCGTACGCATGCGCAGTTGGCCAAACACCCGGCTAGCGCCAAAGCGCATCCCGTTTCCGTCGACGAAGCGTCGCACGCCGGCTTCTTCGAGCGCTACCGGAACACGCCGCCCGGCGAGCGCTAAAGAAGCCAAAGGTTGGGGGTGACGATTCAATGCAGCGCCTTCCCCCGCCACCCCGCCATCGCCTGACGTGCGGTTCAGCGCGCGTTCAAACCCCGACGCCGTTTCAGTCGTCGCTACCGCTCGCCCCCGGCGTCGCAATCCCGCTCACCGCATGCGCAGCCACGCGCAACAGGCGAATCTGTTTGCGGTAATTGCGGCAGCCGCTGCAGGTCGGCAGATGCAACCGGATCGCGACCCATTCGCCGGTCGTCAGAGGGCGGTCGAGCGCGTCCGACAATAGGCGCGTGATGTTCTTACACTTCCCCATTCGCATCCTCTCTGGATAGGCCTTTTTCGCTCAGGCAAGTGCGCAGGCGCAGCCGCGCACGGTAGATCAGCACGCTGCAGTGATTCGCGGTCATCTGCAGTTCAGTGCAGATCGCGTCGGTGTCGAGATCGAGAAACTCGCGCATCATGAATACGCGCCCGATGTGCTCGGGCAGGTGTTCCAGACACATCTCAAACAGGGTCCAGAATTGCTGCTGACGCAGCGCGGTTTCCGGCGTCGGCCAGGGTTGCGGCTTGGCTTCGCGCGACCAGTGGCCGTTGTCCTTGAAGAGCTCGCGATCGAGCAGCGCTTCGCCATCGATTTCGGACTCCAGCGCCGACAGGTTCACGGTGCGCTGCCGGGCGCGCAAGGTGTCGACGAGCTTGTGCCGCAGGATGCCGAACACCCAGGTCTTATGCTCCGATTGCGCGGCAAACCGGTCGGCTTGCGTCCAGGCTGCGGCGAGCGCCTCCTGGACGGCGTCTTCGGCGGCAGCGGCATCGCGTAGTTGCAACCGGGCGAAGCGCACCAGGTCGCGCCGCAACTGCGTCAGATAGACGGGATCGTCGAGCGCCGGCCCGTTTATTTGCGCCATGGCAGGCTCCGTCGCCGCGCTTGCGGCTGCCGCACGTTTTCTTCTGAATCGTTGTGGTTCATAGGCGGATGGGTTTCCTTGCGCAGTTCCCGGACGTGTGCGCCATTCTCCCGCACGTTCCTGCGTAAGCGAATCGGTATTGAACATGTGCCCGCCAGCAAGCGATGACCTGATGGCTTTGTCGTGCCGGGACGGGGTTTATGACGGGACTGATGAAAGCAAAAAACATTATTGCGCAAAATGAAATCTACGCTGCAGCAGCAAATCGCAGCGCAGGTTAGACGTGCGGTCCTACACGTCCCAAAGCAGGCCTCAAACCCGCGCCAATGTACGCCTGAATTATTTCATTATTTGAAAAAATGTCTTCTTCTCTTCGGTGTTTTTATGCGGACACTGAATCGCTATTCTTCAGTCCATCGATCGCATCCGATCGCAAATCAACGCACTGAAGAGGACTCGCACCATGAAACGCATTCTTTCCACCCTGATCGCTTCCATCGCTCTGTTTGCCGCTGCTTCGGGCGCCGCTCAGGCTGCCGCACCGGCCCAGTGCAGCGGCCCGGCATCGTACTGCAACGTGTTCTTCGGCAACTAATTGTCAGAGACGCGGAGCCGGACACGCGTCCGGCGCGAATCCGCAAACGAGACAGGTTTCGAAGTCAGAAAAGGGCGCCGATGAAGGCGCCCTTTTTGCATTTAATCTCGCTACGTTCGACGCCCAAGTGCAAGGTTTCGACGTGCGAGCGTCGCCAAACGGCGGGCGGTACACCGGGCGGTACACAATACGCGGCACTCCGAAGCAACACCCGCGCCTGGTGCGCAAATGCGTCGAATGCTCAAGGTTCTAACGTGTTACAGTGAGTCATCAGCTTGCAGTTCTCCTGCGCGCCTTGCGCGGTCCCTCAGGCATCTGCCTCTCATTACAGCGCCCTGAATCGAACGGGGTCCTTTCCTTCTACCGTGTTTTGCGATGCCGTTGGCGTGGCCTGACAAAAGCGGCCGCTCGTCACGCGCATCACCGATCAACACGGTGCTTTCGCAGCAACGCCGCGACTCGCCCGGCGTCACGCCGCACATCAACGACATGTTCCAGGCGAAATCCTTCACCGGAGACGACCACCATGAACAATACGATCAGAAGCTATCGGGGGCTTGAAATTTATCCGCTGGTTTATCCACACCAGCCGCGCTCTCCCGATGGCGCCCGTCACTATGATGCGGGCTTCGACGCCGCCGTGCGGATTTGCCGGCGCGGTACCGACGACACGTTGACCAGCAGCCGTATCTTTCACGTGCCGAGTCGTTCTCCGTTTGGCGCGGCCGGCGATGCGCGCATTGCATCGACGAGTTACGCGGAACGGGTGATCGACGGCATGGTTGCCGGCCAGTCGATCGTCGACCTTTGATGCGCGCACCGATGGCAAGTCATGTTTCCAGGCGCTCGCAGGGCGCGAATTCCCCGCCCCTCACCGGCCGCGCAAACTATCAGGTCGCGGTGTCGTCGCGTCGAACCTCCAGCGGGACGGTGCCGACGCTGAAAGTGATCCGGTTGAGCGACGAGCGCGTGATCTACCCCTTTCGGGGTCATGCGGACATGCCGCTCTTTGAAACTGCCGATGCCGCTCAACTGTTTGCCGAGACGTATGGCTGGCAGCTTGTGGATGGCGACATCGCGGTGCCGGAATGACGGCGGCGAACACGCGTTTGCCTCAAATCGTCCTAGGCCGAAGGCATGCTTGATTGACAAGGCAAAAGTACCAGTTATCCACAAGGTTATTCAGTGAATCTGTGGATAACTTTGGGTGCTACCGGGTTATCCACTGGTCGCAACTTTCGCGACGAGGGTCCGGGCAGCCGGATGCTGCGGTTTTTTTACTCGCCGTCGCCATCTCGCCCGGCTTTTGCCTATGATGGACAGTTCGTACCCTTTAGCGCGTCAAGCGCCTTACCTCAAGGAAGCGAACATGGCCTATCACATCGCAGTCGTTGTCGGCAGCCTGCGCCGCGAGTCGTTCAACCGCCGGTTGGCACAAGCCGTGATTTCACTCGCGCCCGCGGACTTCACGTTCGAATTCATCGATATTGGCACCTTGCCGCTTTACAGCCAGGAGTACGACTCCGATTATCCCGAAGTCGCCAAACACCTGAAGCAGCGTGTCGAAGCCGCCGACGGCCTGCTGTTCGTCACGCCCGAGTACAACCGCTCCATTCCAGGTGTCCTGAAGAACGCGCTCGACTGGGGCTCGCGGCCGTGGGGCACCAATTCGTGGGGCAACAAGCCCGGCGCGGTGCTCGGCACCTCGCTCGGTGCGACCGGCACGGCGCTGGCACAACAGCATCTGCGCAATGTGCTGGCTTATCTCGATGTCGCCACGCTCGCCCAGCCGGAAGTGTTTATCAAGCACGACCCGGCGGCTATCAACGAGAAAGGCGAGATAACGAACGACGGCACCCGCCAGTTCCTGCAGACCTTCGTCGACCGCTACGTCGCGTGGGTCAAACGTCACGCCGCTGCCTGAGCGCCCATTCGCGTACACGTCCAGACCAGGAAGCGCCGCCGTTGCCATGACCTCACGGCACGCCGGCGCTGCCGCTGCGTCCCACTAGACGTGGCGATGTCCCGTGACCCTTTCCCAGCCATGATGCACGGCGAGCTTGAAGCGCTCCCACGTGCTGTCTGGCGAGGTGGTTTCCCAATGACGGCGGGCCGCCTGCTCGACGTCGTCCCACGGCCGGTCGCGATAATCCATGTCCCGGCCGATCTCTGCGCCATAGCGATAGGCCGGCGCGTAATCCTCATAGCGCGAGTTCTCGGCCGCGTATTGCTCGTCGTAGTGGGCGCGGAAATCCTCTTCGTATTCCAGATATTCGTTCGGAATCTGGCCGCCTGAACCCGCGGTCGGCTGGGCCGTTTCGGGACGCACCTCCGACGGCTGCAAGATCGCGCCCGAGCCGGGCATCGAACCGGCGGCGATCGCGGTACGTCCCGCATCGTCGACCAGTGGATCGGCGGGCGTGCTGACTGGCTCGCGCAGCGGCCACTCAGCCAGCGGTGGCGGGACGAAAGGCTCGGCGTCGGTGCCCATGAGCGGCGGCGGATAGAGCGGATCGGACGGGGCGGCAGGCCGTGTGCTTGACCGGGGCGTCCCTACGCCGGACGTCCCTGCGCCGGGCGTCACCATCTCGCGCGGCGCCACGCCGGACGTCGTCACGCTCGATGTATGAGGCGTGCCGGGCGTGACTGCGCCGATACCGAGTTCGTCGAGTATCGAATGATCGCGGCTCGATTCCGGCGGCGTGTCCCAATCGGGTGAACGCTCGCCGATATCGGTCGCGCCCAGCCTCTTCAAGGTATTGCGGGCGAGTTCCGCGTGCGATTCGCTTGCCGCGTTCACGCAGACCAATACCGCGCCGCGGCGCACCGCCTCGGCATAACGGGCTGTCTCCGGCGCGCGCGCGCCGGTTGTAAACAGACTGGAGAGAAAGCGTTCGATATTGGCGAGCACGCCGGAACTGGCAACTTCGTCGGTTGCGGAGCCGACAGAGGGTTCTGGATTCGCCTGCAACTCAATTGTTTCGTGAGCAAAGCCGGTCTGCACAAGCGTGTCGCGCGCGGTTTCGGCTTGAGAATAGGTCTCGAATAAACCAATCACTGTGTGTCGCATGGCTGCCTCCCGACGGTTTTGCTGGAGCAGACGGCGCATGAGCGTGTCGGCCGCTTCAAACCGCTGCAACGATCATGCCGGAACCTTCACGGCGCATCCGCGCGCCTCCTGCTGGCCGGCAGCGCCGATCGGGCTACGTAGAAATCGCGGCATACCCTGGCGCTTTTACAACCGTCGGTAATTGGCGGCGACGCTGGCCCGCCTCGCTTTACCCGGCCTGATGCGGCGCTGCAGCCGGATCGGCGCCTGTCTCCGCCAGTTCGCGCTGGATGCCTTGCAGGAGCGTTTCCAGCAGCGCGATATCGAAAGGTTTGGGCAGCACCCGCACGTTCACATGCCGCGCGCGGTCGAGCTCTTCCGCGTAGCCGGTGACCAGGATGACCGGTAGCCGGGTGTCGACAGCCAGCACGGCTTCGGCCAGGTCGATGCCGTTCATCGTGCCGGGCATATGGATGTCCGACAGCACCAGATCGAATGGCAGCGGCTCGCCGGTGCGTGCCTGCTTGGCGTGGGCGTCGTCGAACAGGCGCAGCGCGGTGTCGGCGTTGAATACGCTCGTGACCTGGTGACCCATCATTTGCAGCAGGGCTTCGGTGCCGGCGGCAACTTCATCGTTGTCCTCGACCAGCAGAATGCGCAAGCCATGTGGCGCGCTGCTTTCCTCGACGCCCGGCTCTGCCGGCAATTCGTCCGCGGGCGCGGCAGTGGCGCGCGGCAGATAGAGTCGCACCGAGGTGCCCGCGCCGATGGCGCTGTCGATCGCAGCAAGGCCGCCGGAGCGCTCGCAGAAAGCGAAAACCTGCGGCAGCCCGAGACCCGTGCCCATGCCTTTGGACTTCGTCGTGAAAAGCGGTTCGAAGGCGCGCGCGAGCACTTCAGGCGGCATGCCGCCGCCCGTGTCTTCCAGCGAGAGTTGCACGAAGTCGCCGGTCAGCGGAAAACCGTCCTCGCGCCGGAAGCTGATATTGGAAGCACGAACCGTGAAGCGGCCGCCGTTGGGCATCGCGTCGCGCGCGTTCACGGCGATGTTGATCAGCGCCAGTTCCAGCTCGGCGACGTCGACACGCATCGGCCAGATATTGACGCCGATGTCGATGACCAGCGAAATCTTCGCGCCGAGCGACGCGCGCAGCAGTTCGCGGCAGGCCGGCAGCCAGCGCTCGAGCGCCAGCGTCTCGTTGTGCAGCGGTTGCTTGCGCGCGACGCCGAGCAATTGCCGGGTGAGTGACTGACCGCTCTTGAGCGCCCGCTCGATCGCCGATAACTCGCGGTCGAGCCCCGGTGTGCCGCGCCGCCGGGCGATCTGCACGTTGGCCGAGACGACCATGAGCAGATTGTTGAAATCGTGCGCCACGCTGCCGACCAGATTACCCAGTGCCTCCATCTTGCGCGACTGGCGGTACGCGGATTCGATCGAGCGGCGCATCGAAGCCTCGGCCTGCCAGCGCTCCCACGCTTCCTCTTCGGCGCCAAGGCGGCGCAGCGACAGCCAGATCACGCACCACAGCACGACGGACGGCGTGAACATCGACAGGATCAGCACGCTCAGGTGCCGGTACCAGGCGCTCCAGATCGCCGAGGTGCGATAGGCGCACGACACGTACACCGGATAAGCGCCGATGCGCCGGAAGGCGAGGATCACGTTGTCCGCGTCGATGTCGGAATGCATCCGTACCACGCCGGCCCGTCGCCCTTGCGCCAGCGCCGCCGCCAGTGGCGACGTCGGCGTTATCGCCGCCGGTTCGCCCGGGCGGCGCGGATAGTGCGCGAGGACCGCGCCGTCGGCGCGCAGCAGGCTCATGGTCATCGGCGTGCCGTCGCTGCCGCCGAGCAGTTCGCGGTAGAACGCGTCGAAATAGCTGGGCCGCAGCGCCACCGAGACGACCCCGGCAAACGCGTTGTCCGCGGCGCGGCGCTCTACGCCGGTGTTGAACACCTGCTCGCCCACCGCATGTCCCGTCATGACTTTGGAGACATGCTCGAGGCTCTTGCCGTCACGAATGCCGATGAAATCGTCGCGATCTGCAATCGACGACACCGGCACCGGATAGAAACGGCTGGTGGCGAGCAGATCGCCCTCACGGCCGAAAATCGACACGGCCGCCACCTGAGGGTAACCGCCCCCCATGACGCGCAGTTTCTCGTGAATTTCGCCTTCCCTAGCGCGAATGCCGTTGTCGTCCAGACCTTGCGTCAGATCGACGATGCGCGAGTCGAGCGTTTCGTTCATGTCGAACACTTTCAGCGCGTGTTCTTCCGCCACGCGCACCGTGCGCAGCGTCACGTCGGTCGCCTCGGCCATGCGCCCGCGCAGATCGGTGAAGGCCATGGCCGCGACATACACGCACGGCAGCACGACGGCTATGATCAGCAGCGCGATCAGCGTGATGCGCCGGACGTGGAAATTCTGTTCCGGCACGGCCGGGAACCGTGCCTCGTCCTGGCGGCCGGTGGTGCGGCGGCTCGCGTCGGACGGGTCGAACCGGTCTGGTGTCATGGTCGATAACGCTAAGTCGTTCGGGACGAAAGGGCCGGCGGCCGGTTCCATACAAAAGCATAGACACGCAGCGGCCGCTCTGGGTTACTGTGGCGAATGGTCGGCCCCTGATTTGTCGGCCGTTTGAATCAGTGACAAATCGAGTAGCGCAAACGTACACAAAAGTATAAATGTAAAAGAAAGCCTTCCAGATCTATCAAAATATTTTTCAAAATAGCGATTAATGGGGAAATCTCTTTAATCAAAGCGAAATTGGCGTGTTGCCTTTCCGCCGTTTTGCTTCGAAAATCGACGTCATCACAAAAATAATGCGTCCGCCATGTTCGGATGCATCTGCCGCGAGGACCGCCGGACAACGCGCACAACGCGTGACGAAGGCGCTCGCGGGAACAGGCGCGCGGCAAGGGGACCAGCCCGATCCGTGAAGCCGCGCGGATTCATCTACGGGGTAGGCTTCGAACATGCCGGTCATAGCCGTCGTTCACCGTGCTCGCACGCATCCATGCGCGCCCACGGCTTCCGTCAACCGCGCCTCTCTGCGCGCGCTCCCCGCTCGTCTGCAAGCTGCATTCTCGCAAGCTTCAACCTGCTTTACCGCCGCTCGACAGACCGCGCGCTAAAGAAACCGACGCCATCCGCCGTTAACCCGCAAGAGCTAATTTTGCTTACCGACCCGCCCATGTCTTTGCCTATTGTGATCGCCGACGATTCGCTGCTTGCCCGCAAGGTGCTCACCAAGGCATTGCCGCCGGACTGGGATGTCGACGTCTCCTACGCGACCAACGGGCGCGAAGCGCTCGGCCTGTACCGCGAAGGCAAAGCGTCGGTGATGTTCCTCGATCTGACGATGCCGGACATGACCGGCTACCAGGTGCTGGAAGCGTTGCAGCATGAGGACCTGAACACCTTCGTCATCGTCGTTTCCGCCGATGTTCAACCGATGGCGCAGTCACGCGTGCGCGCGCTCGGCGCCGCCGCATTCATCGCCAAGCCCGTGACGCCCGAGGCGGTACTACCCATCCTCAAGGAGTACGGGTTGTATGTCTGAGCCAGTCCTCAACGAAGACCGGCGCGACGCGCTGCAGGAGGTCGCCAATCTGGCGATGGGCCAGGCCGCGACGCGTCTCGCGCGCCTGCTCGACGCGTTTATCGAATTGTCGGTGCCGCGCGTGAAGGTGGTCGCGGTGAGCGAGGCGGCGGCGGCACTGCGCGAGATGACCGGGATCGAGGACACGGTGAGCGCGGTGCGCCAGGGGTTTCGTTCCGACATCAAGGGCGAAGCGCTGGTGATCTGCCGCAGCGACAGCATCGACCAGTTGTGTTCGCTCGTGAGCGATCCGTACTCGCGCTCGAGCTACGAGGCGGTGAGCCAGCAGGAACTCGTGTTCGACGTCGCGAACGTGCTGACGGGTGCGTGTGTTTCGTGCATTCTCGACCAGCTCGGCCGCACGCCGGTCTTCTCCGCGCCGGGACTGCTCGGCGAAGCGATGACGCTCGACGAAGTGTTTCAGCCCGGCGTGCTGCAGTGGGAAGTCGCCCTGCTGGTCGAAGTCAATTTCACGCTCGAGGACCAGAGCTTCCGCGCTCACCTCGTGATGCTGATGGCCGAAGAGTCGATTAGCCATATGAACGAGGCGCTCGACGAGCTGTTGTCCAGCCTATGAATGTGCCTGTGGACTCGTTGAGCGATCTGGTTGTCGAACGTGTCGGTTTCGGCATCTTCGTGCTCGATCGCGAGATGAACGTGCTCATGTGGAACCGCTTCATGCAGGACCACAGCGGCTTGTCGCCGGAACAGGTGGTCGGCAAATCGCTCTTCGCGCACTTTCCGGAATTGCCGCGCGTGTGGCTTTCGCGCAAGATCGAAAGCGTGTTTCAGCTCGGCAGTTTCGCGTTCAGTTCGTGGGAGCAGCGGCCGTACCTCTTCAAATTCGATCACGATCGGCCGATTACCGGCGGCGTCGATTTCATGCAGCAGGACGTCACGTTCATGCCGCTCATGCGCGATCGCGAAGTGGTGGCCGTGTGCGTGACCATCTCCGATGTCACGCACGTGAGCATCGTGCAGCGCGAACGGGAAGAAGCGGTTGCCAAGCTGCAGGAATACGCGGACCGCGACGGCTTGACCGGCATCGCCAACCGGCGCTATTTCGAAGCGCGTCTGCGCGATGAGTACACGCGCTGGCAGCGCTACGGCGGCGAGATGTCCGTGCTGCTATTCGATCTCGATCACTTCAAGAAAATCAACGACCAGTTCGGCCACGGCGTCGGCGACACGGTGCTGCGCGTGATGGCGCAGCGGGTCGCCGAGGTGGTGCGGGCGCAGGATACCTTCGGGCGCTTCGGCGGCGAGGAATTTGCATTGCTGCTGCCGTGTACGCCGCTCGAAGACGCCATGCGGGTCGCCGAAAAGATCCGTTGCACGATCGCCGATACGCCGGTCGAAGTGCAGGGCACGAGCGTCCCGGTGACGGCCAGCGTCGGCGGTGCGGCGGCGCGCGTGGGCGTGCCGGCGTACGACGTGCTCATCAACGAAGCCGACGCGGCGCTGTATAGCGCGAAGCGGCAGGGACGCAACCGCTCGGTGGCATTCTCCTGATTTTTGCTCGCGGTGCCGTTGTGTGACGCCTGGCGGGCGAGCTTGCCACCAGGCGCCCTGGCCCTTCTTCCGGCCCCTTATTCACCCCCAAAACTGCGGCATCTCACAAACGTTGTTATACTTTTCGCCGTTTCCGGCATCCCTGCCGGGTGTTTCGCGCGTGTCCGCGCGCGCGGGCCGTCTGCGTTGCGCAGTAGGCATTAAAACTTCTTGAACGCCTTTCAGCGGGCGCCTCCAGCGGAGATCGTCTTGGCTGTTTCCAATCTTGTCGTGGACGATACAGAAATCGACGCCGCTGCCGCCACATCCGGCAGCTCGTTTTATCTCGCAATGCGCATCCTGCCGGCCGCGCAGCGCGACGCGATGTATCAGGTCTACGCCTTCTGCCGCGCTGTCGACGATATCGCCGACAGCGACATGCCGCGCGTCGAGCGCGCCGCCGCGCTCGAGCGCTGGCGCGCCGACATCGACGCGTGCTACGCCGGCGCACCGCGCGCTTCCTTGCGCGCGCTGACGCGGCACATTCATACGTTTCACCTGCAACGCGAAGATTTTCACGCGATGATCGACGGCATGGCAATGGACGCCGCCGAGGACATCTGCGGCCCCGACGAGGCCACACTCGATCTGTACTGCGATCGTGTCGCCAGCGCGGCGGGCCGCCTGTCGGTGAGGATATTCGGGATGCAGGAAGAGCCGGGCCGGCTGCTCGCGCATCACCTGGGCCGCGCGCTGCAACTGACCAACATCCTGCGCGATATCGACGAAGACGCCGGTATCAACCGCTGCTACCTGCCGCACGAATTGCTGGCGCGCGAAGGCATCGCCGTGACGAGCCCGCTGCAGATCGCCGACGACCCGTCGCTGCCGCGCGTTTGCGCCACGCTCGCCGAGCGGGCCAAGGAACACTTCGCCGCCTCCGACGCGATCATGAACCGCGAGCCGCGCACTCACGTGCGCGCACCGCGCATCATGTCGGGTGTCTATCGCGTGCTGCTCGAACGAACGCTCGAGCGCGGTTTCGACATTCCGCGTACGAAGGTCCGCAAGCCGAAACTGCGCATGCTGTGGATCGTCGCGCGTTACGCGCTCTTCTGAGCTGATGCCGAAGCTCATCCATGTGATCGGCGCCGGCCTCGCCGGCCTGGCCGCGGCGGTGCAATTGCAGCGCCGCGGCGCACAAGTCGTGCTGCATGAGGCCGCCTCCGAGGCGGGTGGCCGTTGCCGTTCGTATTACGACGCCAGGCTCGGTGCGACCCTCGACAGTGGCAATCACATGGTGCTGTCGGGCAACGTCGCCACGCTCAACTATTTGCGCGCGATCGGCGCCGCCGACGAACTGGCCGGGCCGGCCCTGCCCGAGTATCCGTTCGTGGATCTGGCAACGCGGGCGCGCTGGACCGTACGCCTGTCGCCGGGCCGTCTGCCCTGGTGGATCTTCGATGCGAACGCGCGCGTGCCCAATACCGGCCCGGGCGACTATCTGGCGCTGGTGCCGCTGCTGTTCGCCAAACCCGGGCGCAGTGTGGCGCAGACCATGCTCTGCAGTGGTCCGCTGTGGGACCGCCTGTTGCGGCCGCTGTTTCTCGCCCTGCTCAATGTCGAGCCGCGTGAGGCGTCGGCGGAGCTGACCGGCGCGCTGGTCAGGGAAACGCTTCTTGCCGGCGGTCTGGCATGCCGGCCTCTGGTGGCGCGCAACGGTCTGAGCAGCGCCTTTGTCGACCCGGCGCTGCGTTTGTTGCAGCACGGCGGCGCGGCAATCCGGCTCGGCTCGCGCCTGCAGGAGATGGTGTTTGCCGACATGGGCCCCGGTCGTGTGTCGGCACTGAATTTCGCGGACGAAAGCATCGCGCTCGATGCCAACCAGGCCGTGGTGCTCGCGGTGCCGCCGGACGTTGCACAAACGCTCGTGCCCGGCTTGCGCTCACCGAATCGCTTCGCGGCGACCGTCAATGTGCATTTCGCCGTCGAGCCGCCGCTGGGTATGGCGCCGGTCACCGGGCTGCTCAATGCAACGGCCGCCTGGATGTTCGCCTTCGAAGGCCGCGTGTCGGTCACGCTCAACGCCGCCGAGCGCTTGCTCGACACACCGCATGAAGCGCTCGCGCAAACCGTCTGGGCCGAAGTGGCCCAGGCCGCCAATCTGCCGGCTGAGCCGATGCCGGCCTGGCAAGTCGTGACGGAGCGACGCGCGATGTTTGCCGCGGTACCGGATCAGGAAACGCTGCGTCCCGGCACGCGTACTCGCTGGAACAATTTGATGCTCGCGGGCGACTGGACGGCCACCGGCCTGCCCGCGACGATTGAAGGCGCGATCCGCTCCGGCCAGAAGGCCGCGGACACGCTGCTGAATCAACCGATGGAACGCCGATGAACGATTTATCTCAAGCCCAGCCGCTGGACGCCGTCCTGCCTGAATTCGCCGATGTGGCGCCGACCGTGGCGAACGCTGCGCCCGCCGCTGCAACGCAAGCTTCTGCGCCATCGCTCGACGCCGCGATCACGCGCGCCACCGACGCGATTCTCGCCGCGCAGAAGCCGGACGGCCACTGGGTCTACGAACTCGAAGCCGACGCGACGATTCCCGCCGAATATGTGCTCCTCGTCCACTATCTCGGCGAGACGCCGAACGTGGAACTGGAGCAGAAGATCGGCCGCTATCTGCGCCGTATCCAACTGGCGGACGGCGGCTGGCCGCTCTTCACCGACGGCGCGCTCGACATCAGCGCCAGCGTGAAGGCGTATTTCGCACTGAAAATGATCGGCGACTCACCGGATGCCGAACACATGGTCCGCGCGCGCGAAGCGATTCTGGCGAACGGCGGCGCGGAAACGGTGAACGTGTTCACGCGGATTCTGCTTGCGCTCTTCGGCGTGGTGTCCTGGCGCGCCGTGCCGATGATGCCCGTGGAAATCATGCTGTTGCCGGCGTGGTTCCCGTTCCATCTGTCGAAGGTGTCGTACTGGGCGCGCACGGTGATCGTGCCGTTGCTGGTGCTGAACGCGAAGCGGCCGGTCGCGCGCAATCCCCGTCGCGTGCGTATCGACGAGTTGTTCCGCGGCGCGCCGGTCAACACCGGCATGCGCGAGCGGGCGCCGCATCAGCATCAGGGCTGGTTCCGCTTTTTCAGCGGTGTGGA
Organism: Paraburkholderia fungorum; assembly: GCF_046026025.1. Taxonomy (GTDB): domain Bacteria; phylum Pseudomonadota; class Gammaproteobacteria; order Burkholderiales; family Burkholderiaceae; genus Paraburkholderia; species Paraburkholderia fungorum_E. The sequence goes on from NZ_JAQQFL010000048.1 coordinate 32,029, forward strand.
CGTGATGTTGCGCATGATCGACGGTTTGTTCCCCAAAGTGACGCGCGACCGCTCGGTGCGCGAGGCCGTACGCTTTGTGGACGAACGGCTGAATGGCGAAGACGGCCTCGGCGCGATTTTCCCGGCCATGGCCAACTCGGTGATGATGTACGACGTGCTCGGCTATCCGGCCGATCATCCGAATCGTGCGATTGCCCGTCAGTCGATCGAGAAGCTGCTCGTCATTACGGACGACGAAGCCTATTGCCAGCCCTGCCTGTCGCCGGTGTGGGATACCTCGCTCGCGGCGCACGCGCTGCTCGAGACCGGCGAAGCGCATGCCGAGCAAGCGGCCGAGCGCGGGCTTGCATGGCTGCGTCCGCTGCAGATTCTCGACGTGCGCGGCGACTGGATCTCACGCCGCCCGAACGTGCGCCCTGGCGGCTGGGCGTTCCAGTACAACAACGCGCACTATCCGGACGTCGACGATACGGCCGTCGTGGCAATGGCGATGCAGCGCTCGGCGGCGCTGACCCAATCGGACGTCGATCGCGAAGCCATTGCGCGGGCGCGCGAATGGGTGGTCGGCATGCAAAGCAGCGATGGCGGCTGGGGCGCGTTCGAACCGGAAAACACCCAGTACTACCTGAACAACATTCCGTTCTCCGATCACGGCGCCTTGCTCGATCCGCCGACCGCGGATGTGTCGGGCCGCTGCCTGTCGATGCTCGCGCAACTCGGCGAATTTCCGCAGGGCAGCGAACCGGCGCAGCGTGCGTTCGACTACATGCTGAAGGAGCAGGAGCCGGACGGCAGTTGGTACGGCCGCTGGGGCCTGAACTACATCTACGGGACGTGGACCGCGCTGTGCTCGCTGAACGCCGCGGGCCTGCCGCACGACGACCCGCGCATGAAGCGCGCCGCACAGTGGCTCCTGTCGATCCAGAACGAGGACGGCGGATGGGGCGAGGGCGGCGAGAGCTACAAGCTCGACTATCGCGGCTACGAGCGCGCGCCGAGCACGGCTTCGCAAACCGCATGGGCGCTGATGGGCCTGATGGCGGTGGGCGAGGTGAATCACGAGGCGGTGGCGCGCGGCGTCGAGTATTTGCAACGCGAGCAACGCGAACATGGCCTGTGGGACGAAACGCGCTTTACCGCGACCGGTTTCCCGCGCGTGTTCTATCTGCGTTATCACGGCTATCGCAAGTTCTTCCCGTTGTGGGCGCTGGCTCGCTTCCGTCATCTGAAACGCAACGGGCTGACACGTGTCGCGGTCGGGATGTAACGCATGACGTTTTCGACAACGCCGGCAGCCGGCGCCGGCCATGGCGCCTTGCCGGTGATCGTGGTGACGGGTATGGCGTTCGAAGCGCGTATCGCGCGCGGCAAGGGTGTCGAGGTGGTCTACGCGGCGCGCGCCGATCTGCTGGAGCGGGCGTTGAGCGCGGCGGTCGCGCGTGGTTGCTCGGGGATCGTCAGTTTCGGTACCGCGGGTGGTTTGGCGCCCGATCTCGCGCCGGGCACGCTGATCGTCGCGGAGGCCGTCGAGGGGCCGTTTGGGCGGCTCGAGACCGATCGGGCATGGGCTGACAGGCTTGTTGCCGCGCTGTCGACTGGGCCGCTCACTGTGCGTTTGCGGCGCGGCCTGATGGCGGCGGTGACCGCGCCTTTAGTCACCGCTGACGATAAGCGCGTGCTGCATCGCTCGACGGGTGCTTTGGCTGTTGATATGGAATCGCACATTGCCGGTGCGGCGGCCGCTGCGCATGGTCTGCCGTTTGCGGTGTGCCGGGCGATTGTTGACCCGGCGTGGCGGACGTTGCCTTCTGCCGCGACTGCGGGCTTGCGGGATGATGGCACTACGGCGTTGGGGCCGATTTTGCGGGAGCTTTTGCGGCAGCCTTCGCAGCTTGCAGCGCTGATTCAGGTGGCCGTGGATGCGCGGGCGGCGCGTGGCTCACTCGTGCAGGCGCGGCATGCTATGGGGGTGGCGGGGGTTTTGCGGTTGGCTGTTGCCTGAAGGTGGTTGCTGGGTGGTGCTTTTTGCTGTGTTGGCCTTTCCTTGCTTTGTTCGTGGTCTATTAGCGTTGCCCCTGTGCGGGGCGGCACCTACTTTTCTTTGCCTGCCGCAAAGCAAAGTAGGCAAAAGAAAGCGGCTCACACCGCCAGCTCTTAAGCGGGTCCCCCGCGCAGCCACGGTAGTGGCTCATCTGGAATCCGTGCTCTCGCACACTCCGCGTCAGTGACACAGCAGTCATTCTTCCGGCGGCGCTGCGCGCGCCGACGCGGTACTTCATAAAACTGCCCGCTTCGATTCGCTTGCGTGGCGCGCAAATCGCGCGCGCCGCGTCATCTCAATCCCTTATTGTGTTGCCGGTACTGCTTCCGCTGGCTTCTTGCCGGTGGGTGCCGTTTGTTCGCTCGGTGCCGGTGTTGCCGCGCCCGACGCGGCAGCAGGCGCAGAGGTGCTCGGCGTCTCGCCCGGGTCCGTGTAGGTCGGGGCGCCTGTAGCGCTTCCCGAGGCTGCGTTCGGAGCTTCGGCGGCGTCGCCCGGGTCTGTGTAGTTCGGTATGCCCGTCGCCGCGCCTGAGGTCCCCGAGGCGCCGTTGGCGGGCGCGGCGGCGCCGGAGTCGCCGCTCTGGTCGTCGTAGTTCGGGAGCGGCGCGGCATTGTCGCTCGTGCCGCGCAGGCGCGCTTTACGCTGCTGGGTGTAGGCGTCGCGTACGAACGAATACTTGTCCAGCGCGGCCTGGTCCAGCAGGCTGGATGCGCCCAGCAAGTCAGAACGCACACTCACGAATTGCAATACGTACAGCGGATTGCGCTCCGCCGGTTCGATGTAGTTCAGCGGGTTGAACTTCACGTCCACCACCAGACCCATGCTGTCACGCACCGTGCTCGGACCAAAGAGCGGCAGCACAAGGTAAGGGCCCGACGGAATGCCCCAGTGGCCCAGCGTCAAACCGAAATCCTGGTGGTGCTTCGGCAGGCCGGCCGGCGTCGCCCAGTCGAGCAGGCCGCCCAGCCCAAAGGTCGAGTTGAACGCGAAGCGCACGATGTCTTCGGTCGCGTCCGTGATCTTCAGTTGCAACAGGTTGTTCGCGGCGTTAGTCAGGTCACCCAGATTCGAAAAGAAGTTGCTCACCGCCGTGCGCAACGGCTGCGGTGTCACCTTTTGATAACCCTTGGCGACCGGAACGGCAACGAAGCGGTCCACACCGTCGTTGAACTTGAAAATCACACGGTTCGCCGGCTCGAACGGGTCGCCCGGTTTGCGGTCGGGGCCGGTCGCGCAGCCCGTGATCAGACCGGTGGCGGCCAGCGCCAGCACGGTGGTTCGCAGCTTCATGCTTATATTCCTTTCTGCTTCGCGCGACGTTGGCGCGGCTTGCCCATCAGGACGGGTTGGAACACCACCGCGCCGATCAGCGTGCAAAACAACGAGAGTGCCAGCAAACGCCCCATACTCGACGTACCCGGATGGTGCGATAGCCAGAGGCTGCCGAACGCCGTCGCCGTGGTCGCCGCGCTGAACAACACAGCATGCGTGAGGCTCGACTGCAAAAGACTGGTCTGCCCGTGGCGCCACGCCATGACGAAGTAAATCTTGAATGCTACGCCAACGCCCAGCATCAGCGGTAACGCAATGATGTTCGCGAAGTTCAGCGGCATGCCGAACACCACACACAACTCCAACGTTACCAGCGCCGACACCAGCAGCGGCACCAGGGTACGCAGCATGTCGCTGAGCCGCCGCAGCGCAATCCACAGCAGAATTGCAATCGACAGCAAAGCCCAGCAGGCGGCTTGCAGGAATGCCTTGATGATCGTGTCCGCGGAATGGAGGATCGAAATCGGGCCGCCAATCGCGCCCGGCTCCGCCTTCTTCACCGAGTGGGCGAAGCGGGCGAGCATGGCGTCGTCATTCGGATCGACACCGGGCTTGACCTTCGGCGCAATGTCGACAAGCGCGCGGCCGTCTTTCGAGACCCAGCCGCTGGAGATCTCCTTGGGCAGGTTGTCGTGCGTAATCTCGGTCGGCTGCAGCAGATCCGCCAGTTGCTTCAATGCGATGCGCAGCGGTTCGGACATCGCGGTTTCGGCGCGCTCGCGCGTGGCGGCGTCGGCGGCGGCCAGCTTTTGCAGCGTGGCGGATAGATGCTTGGCTTCGGCGGCGCCCGGTCCCGGGTGGTCGTCGGCAGCGAGGGAAAGCTGGTTCGACGCGCGCTTCAACGCGGCGACCCGCACTGTGTCCGTGGCCTGGGGCGCGGGCTGCTGTTGCAGCGCGGGCAAGAGTTGCTGCGCCGCACTTGCAATCAGCATCAGCTTTTGCTGCTGCTCGATCGGGACGAAGCTGTCCAGCGTGGTCACGCGGCCCACTTCCGGCAGCGCGCGCAGACGTGCGGCCTTCTGATCCGCGTCGGCCAGCGTCGGCGCCAGCACGCTCACGTTGTTGACCGCCGCTTCCGGCGAGTCTTTCAGCGACAGCAGCGTGGCCATCGATTCCGTATGCGGGTCCTTCAGATGCAGCGGGTTGAAGTCGAAACGCAGATGCGTGAGCAAGGGCGTCGCACCGATCACGACGATGAGCGTACCGATCAGCACCGGCTTGCGATGGCGATCCAGAAAATCGTCGACGGGGGCGAGTTGCTTGAAGCCGGGAGAAACGGGCTCGACCGGCGGGTTGAAGACCTTCAGCAACGCAGGCAGGAGCGTCATGTTGGTGAAGTACGCGACGAACATGCCGACGCCGGCGATCTCACCCAATTCCGACACGCCGCGGTAAGCCGTCGGCAGGAACGAGAAGAAGCTCAACGCAACCGCCACGGCAGCGAGCGTCAGCGGCACGCCGATGCTGTGCGCCGTATGCATCAGCGCGGCGGAAAGCCGGTTGTCGCGATTGCGCTCCTCACGGTATTTGACGCCGAACTGCACGCCGAAATCGACCCCGAGTCCGACGAACAGCACCATGAAAGCGACCGAAATCATGTTCAGCGCGCCGACCAGCAGCAGGCCGAGCGCCGCGGTGATCGCGAGCCCGACGAACAGCGTGATGAACACGGCGAGGATCATGCGGCCCGAGCGCAGCGCCAGCCACAGAATGACCAGCACGACGATGAAGGTGCCGATGCCGTTGAGCACGGCGCCGTCCTGGACCGACGCGAACTCCTCGTCCGCGAGCGGCTGTTCGCCGGTCAGGCGCACCGTCGCGCCGTAGCGCGTGTCGAGGTGCAGCGAGGCGGCGGTGGCGCGGATCGCTTTCGATGCGCTCGCGCCCGGCTCCAGCGCGTCGTAGTTCACGACCGGCTGCACTGTGACGAAGGCGCGCGCCGGGTCCGTGGCGACGCCCTTGTCGACCAGCGCACGCCACGAGAACGCCGCGGGCTGGCCGGCCAGCACGCGATCGAGCGTGGTGGCGCTTTGCGACAGCAAATGGCTCATGTCGGCCAGCTTGACCTGACCGAGCTGCAGCGGCAGCAACAGACTCGTGGTGAGCGTGCCGGCAAGACCGGTCAGGCTCGGATCGTGCGCCAGCGCATTGACGAGCGGACGCGACTGGACGAGCTGCGAGGTGGTCGAGAGGACTTCATCGGTCGACGGGAACAGCAGACCATTGTGTTCGAAGAACGGGCCGCCGGCGGGCTGCGAAACCGCGACGAACTCCTTCGGATCGGCTTTGAGCGCCGCCGTCAGGGCATTGGCGGCGGCATCGGCAAACTCCGGGGCACGGGCTTCGACCACCACCAGCACGGTGCTGCCGCGATCGGGGAAGGCCGCGTCCATGGCATGTTCGAGCGACGACCATTGCTGGTCGGTCTCGATGAGACGGCTGATGTCCGTGTTGATCTTGAAGTTATGGGCGACGTAAAAGCTGCTCAAGATGGCGAGCACGACTGACAGGGCGATGATCCGTAACGGATGGCGCACCGAGTAGGCGACGAGACGGACGATAGATGACTTCAGCATGTAGGCGGAGGTGGCCTTATCACGATTGGTGTTTTTGACGAAAGTGCACAAGTATACAGAGCCGGAGCGACTCGGCTCCACTTCGGTAGCAAGGCGGGCTCCCGGGCAGCGTAGCTGGGGTGGGAACGCAATATCGGTATACTGGTCTATCCTGCTTTCGCCGTGGGCTCGTGAGCCTGCCGGCGCTTACTTCCTGGGGTTTTGGCGAGCGTATGAAACGTTATCTGTCTGCTTTTCTGGCTGCGGCCGTGGTGTCCACTGCAGCCTATGCGCAAAGCGCGCCTGATGCAGTGGTGAAGAGTGCTGTCGAAGGCACGGTTGCCGCGATGAAGGCCGATCCGCAGGCGCGCGGCGGCGATATGGGCAAGATTACCGAGCTGGTTCAAACGCGCTTTGTGCCGGCTACCGATTTTCAGCGGACCACGCGAATCGCCGTCGGCAAGGCATGGAGTACGGCGACCCCGGAGCAGCAGAAGCAGTTATATGACCAGTTTACGCTGCTGCTGGTGCGCACTTATGCTGCTTCGCTTTCGCAGTTGCGCGATCAGGACGTCAAGTTCAAGTTCTTGCCCGTCAACGTGGCGGCCGGTGCCAAGGACCTGGTCGTGCAATCGCACGTGATCAGCAATGGCGGCGATGATGCCATCGATTACCGGCTGACCAAGGGCCCCAACGGCTGGAAAATTTACGACATCAACATGATGGGCGCCTGGCTGATTCAGGTCTATCAGACCCAGTTCGCCGACCAGATTTCCAAAGGCGGCGTTGACGGCCTGATCAAGTTCCTGACCGCACATAACGCGCGAAGCGACGGCTGAAGTCACGCCCAAAGAAAAAGCGCGGTGGCAATCAGGCCACCGCGCTTTTTTTACACTATGCCGGTCATGGAGCGGACCAAACCTGCACCAGCGAGCGAACCAGCGCTGCGCCGAGCGGCATTGGCAAGCCGCCCAGGCCCGCGTCACTGACTGCTTAATGTGCGGACGCTGCCGTCTGCACCTTCTTGCCCTTACCCGCACGCCCAATCTCTTCCAGCTTGATCTCGACGTGGCGCGAGAACACATACTCGGCCGGACGTTGCTTATCCAGAGCAATATCCTTGACGAAAGCACCGGAAGTCTTCGGACCGCGCAGGCTGACCTTCAACGCCTTCAACGGGTGCGCCACCGTATCCATCACGGCCGTCGCTTCAAAACCGCAGTGCACCATACAATCCGCGCACTTTTCGTAGTTGCCCGTACCGTACTTTTCCCACTCCGTGGTTTCCATCAATTCCTTGAAGGTCTTCACGTAGCCTTCGCCGACCAGGTAGCACGGCTTCTGCCAGCCGAACACCGTGCGCGCCGGGTTGCCCCAGGGCGTGCACTCGTACGTCTGATTGCCGGCCAGGAAGTCGAGGAACATGCCCGACTGGCTGAACGACCAGTTCTTGCCGTTGTTGCCGCGCTTGAAAATCTCGCGGAACAGGTGCTTGGTCTTGTCGCGGTTCAGGAAGTGCTGCTGATCCGGCGCGCGTTCATACGCATAACCCGGCGAGACGGTGATGCCGTCCACACCCATCGGGCCGAGCGTATCGAAGAACGCAGCGACGCGTTCCGGCACGGCGTCGTTGAACAGCGTGCAATTGATGTTCACGCGGAAACCACGGCGCTTCGCTTCCTTGATGGCGGCGACAGCCTTGTCGTACACGCCTTCTTGCGACACCGAGTGGTCGTGCGCCTGCTGGTCGCCGTCAAGGTGAACCGACCAGACGAAGTACGGATTCGGCTCGTAGTCGTCCATTTTCTTTTCCATCAGCAGCGCATTCGTGCACAGGTACACGAACTTCTTGCGCGCGATGATGCCCTTCACGATCTGCGGCATTTCCTTGTGCAGGAGCGGTTCGCCGCCCGCGATCGACACAACCGGTGCGCCGCATTCGTCGACTGCGCCAAGGCATTCTTCGAGCGACAGACGCTGATTCAGGATGGGATCCGGATAGTCGATCTTGCCGCAACCATTGCAGGCAAGATTGCAGCGGAACAGCGGCTCCAGCATCAAGGCGAGCGGGTAGCGTTTGTTGCCAGAGAGATGCTGACGCATGATGTAAGCGCCAACCCGGACTTTCTGTAGCAGCGGAATAGACAAGACGTCCTCCTTAAACTTCGCGTGCAGCGAGTGGTTGCATCAGTTTCGATGGCAACTTGAATTCGACTTTCTCTTCACGGCCCGCCATCGTCGTGACATCGACGGGCCCCAATGCGCGCAGCGCATCGATTACGTTCTTCACCATTTCTTCCGGCGCTGAAGCACCGGCCGTGATGCCGACGGTTTGCACGTTGGCAAACCACTCCGGCTTCACTTCCGAACCGTCGGCGACGAGATAACTCGCCACGCCGCTTTCGCTGCCGATCTCGCGCAGCCGGTTCGAATTGGAACTATTGGTGGCGCCCACCACCAGCAGCACCTCGACCTCTTTGCTCAGTTCGCGCACCGCCGCCTGGCGGTTTTGCGTGGCGTAGCAGATGTCGCGCGTGTCGGGACCGACGATGTCGGTGAAACGGCGCAGCAGGGCGTCGATGATGCCCCGTGTGTCGTCGACCGACAGCGTGGTCTGCGTGACGTACGCAAGCGGCTTGTCGAGCGGCAGGTCCAGATGCGCGACCTCGGCCTCGCTCTGCACCAGCAGCACCTTGCCGGGGATCTGGCCGATCGTGCCTTCCACTTCCGGATGGCCGGCATGGCCGATCAGGATCAGGGTACGACCCGCAGCCACATATTGGCGCCCTTGCACGTGGACCTTGGTCACGAGCGGACAGGTGGCGTCGAGCACGTCGAGGCCGCGCTGTTCCGCGTCGCGCTCGACGGTCTGCGCAACCCCGTGCGCGCTGAAAATCGCCACGGCGCCATGGGGCACTTCATCGAGTTCCTCGACAAAGCGCGCGCCTTTCTGGCGCAAGTTGTCCACCACGTGGCGATTGTGAACAATCTCGTGGCGAACATACACGGGCGCGCCGTGTTGCTGCAACGCGCGATCGACGATCTCGATTGCACGAACAACACCCGCACAAAAGCCGCGGGGTTGAGCAAGGATGACTCGCATAAATTGGCGAACTCCGACTGACGCGGGTTTCGAAGAAGCCGGTAAATCTGACTTTATCGCCGCGACCATCTATCTAGTTGACGTCTTGAGCCCCGGCGACGAGCCGGTACAGCAAAACCAAACGCGCATTCTAACGCTATCAGGCCGGCTTTGCTCTGACAGGCCTGTCAGGGTGTTGGGCCGCCGCCGCGCCACGGGCCCGAAGGCGGGGACCCTATGCATGGTGAATGCGGCAATGCGCAGGTGGCAACGCGCGGTTGGTAATGATTACGCGCTGCACTGGTTTGGCGGAACCCTTAAACTACGGGGTCCTGCGGCACACGTTTGCGGCCGCATTACAAAATGGTTTCGAGGCTCGCTGGATGGACGTCGATCAATACGAAAACATTCCGGTCGCGAGCGCGTTGCTGCCAAAGGCGCTGCGCGCGCCTATCGGCATTATCTATCAGGTTGTCCGCACCGCCGCCGACATTGCCGATGAAGGCGACTGGAGCCCGGCCGAGCGGCATGCCCGCCTCGCCGACTTTCGCGCCGGCCTCGATGCGGTCGCGCAGCGGCGCGTGGCGCCGGTGCACCCGCTGCTGTTCGGCAAGCTCGCCGGCGTGATCGCGCAGTATAAACTGCCGCTCGCGCCGTTTTACGACCTGCTCCACGCCTGCGGTCAGGACATCGACAACAACCGCTACACGGACCGGGCCGCTTTGCTCGACTATTGCCGCCACTCGGCCAGCCCGATCGGACACCTGATGCTGCATCTGGTGGGCGCCGCCACGCCGGAAAATCTCGCCGATGCCGATGCGATCTGCACGGCTGCGCAACTGATCAGCTTCTGGCAGGACGTCGCCGCCGACTGGAAAAAAGGCCGCGTGTATCTGCCCCTCGCGGATCTGCGGCGCTTTAACGTGACCGAGGCGCAGATCGCGAGAGGTGTCGTCGACGATGCCTGGGTCAAGCTGATGACCTACGAGATTTCGTTTGTCCGGGCCACGCTGGTACGCGGCGCGCCGCTCGCGCTGCGCATTCCCGGGCGGCTGGGCATCGAGTTGTGCGGCGCCATCCACGGCGGCCTGCGCATCCTCGAGCGGATCGAAAAGGCCGGCTACGATGTGTTTCGCGTGCGGCCGGTGCTCAACACTTTTGACTGGTGCGTCGTCGCGGTACGCACGGTGGTGATGCGCCTGTCGCGGCGCGTCGGCGTAGAAGCGGGTTCACTCGAGGGTAATGCTTAATGGCGGTGGTTCTGTTTCTTCTTTCATGTCTTTCCCTGCTGATCTGGTGTGTGTTGCTGTTCGCGCGCGGCGGTTTCTGGCGGGCGCGTCCCGCTGCGGCGCTTACGCTCGAACCGCGTGAAACGTGGCCTGCGGTTGCCGCCGTGGTGCCGGCGCGCAATGAAGTCGATGTGATCGCGCAAGCGGTCACCACCCTGCTCGAGCAGGACTATCCGGGCGAATTCCACGTGATCGTGGTCGACGACCACAGCACCGACGGCACCGCCGACGCCGCCCGCGCGGCCGCGTTGCAGTTGCAATGCCCGGATCGTCTGACCGTGCTGGGCGCGAAACCGCTGCCGCCGGGCTGGTCCGGCAAGGTGTGGGCGCAGTCGCAAGGGATCGAGGCGGTACGCACGCTCGGCCTGCCCGCAGACTTTCTGTTGCTGACCGACGCCGACATCGGCCATCCGGCGGACGCCGTCGCACAACTCGTGGCCCGTGCGGATGCGGAAAAGCGCGACCTCGTTTCGCTGATGGTCCGTCTGCGCTGCGATTCGTTCTGGGAGAAAGCGCTGATTCCGGCGTTTGTGTTCTTCTTCGCCAAGCTGTATCCGTTCTCGTGGGTCAACAACCCGCGTAACCGTACGGCCGCAGCCGCGGGCGGCTGCATGCTGGTCAGGCGCAGTGCGCTCGAAGAAGCGGGCGGCATCGAATCGATTCGCGCCGAGCTGATCGACGATTGCAGCCTTGCCGCGCGAATCAAGCATCGCGGCACGGGGCGTCATCCGATCCGTCTGGATGTGGCGGCGCGCAGCGTGTCGCTGCGCCCTTACGATAGCTGGCGCGATATCTGGAACATGATCGCGCGCACGGCCTTTACGCAGTTGCATTACTCGCCGCTGCTGCTGGTGGGCACGCTGCTGGGCATGACGATCATCTATCTGATGCCGCCAGTGGCCGCGCTGGTGCTGGGACCGCTGGGCTGGCCCGCATGGCTCGCCTGGGCGCTCATGTGCTGTGCGTATGCGCCGATGCTCAGCTATTACCGCCGCTCGCCGCTGTGGGCGCCGTTTCTGCCGCTGGTGGCGCTGTTCTATGTCGGTGCGACGTTTGCCTCGGCGGTGCGCTACTGGCGCGGCAAGGGCGGGCAATGGAAGGCGCGCGTGCAGGCGCCGGTGCAGGAGCGTTGAGACGCTTGTGTGCACAATTTGTCGGATGAATAAAAAAGCGGCGCTCAGAGAGCGCCGCTTTTTTTACATGACCGCAGCTGTCGACCTGTGCGTCAGGCCTTGGTGAGCATCATGTACATCTGGATCACCATGTCGGGCGAGAACGTGAACGGCACCCAGCCGTGGCCGGTATGGCGCATGACCAGCAGACGATCGCCATTCGACTGTTTCTGCACGGCCATGACGGGATTTTTCGTCGAGACGAAGTGCCAGCCCGGCGGGATGCCCGGCGGCGGTTCTGGCGTCATCGAGGCGCGTGCGTTCGACAATTCCTCGATCAACTGTCCGATCTGCTCCGCGCGCAGCGCCACTGTCTGACCGCCGATGGTCATCGTGATTTCGTTCTGTGCCGGGCGGTTGATTTCGAGCGTGGCTTGCAACTGGGCGGCCGGTTCTTCGGCGGGCGCAGGTGCAGGCTCTGCGGCTTCTGCCGCCGCGCTTGCGGTTTCAGGCGCAACGTTGTTCTGCGCTTGCGATTCGGACGCGACGTGATTGACCGCCGGCGCTTCTTGCGCTGCGACCTCTGCGGATGTCTCGGGGGTGTTTTCGGCCTGCGGGGCCACGACAGCCTGGATGAGCTGATCGACGCCCATTTCCAGCGCGCCGAGCTGTTCGTGAAGATTCATGCGAGGTTTCTCTGGTAAGACCTACGATTTTACCTGCTGCGCGTAGGCTTTTACCTGTCGCAAACACAGTGACGTTGTAACAAAGTGCGTGTAGGCCACGCCGGAATACCCGGCATGGCCTGCGTGACCTTGGCTGATTGGCTGATGCCGCCCAGCCGGCCCGGTGCCGATTGCGCTGTTTATCCGGCCCGCGTCAGGGCTTTGTCAGCGCTTCAAATATCCGGCTTGCCTGAACCAGTCGAGCGCGTCGCTCAAGCCCTCACGATAGGGCCGTGCGCGATAGCCAAGCTCGCGTTCCGCTTTCGCCGACGTGAAGTACATCTTGTTCTTCGACATCTTCAGACCGTCGACGGTGAGGAACGGTTCGCGCTTTGTGATCTTGGCGACGGCTTCGGCGCCCGCGGCGAGCGGATAAAGCGGCCAGCGCGGCAAACTCAGCGTCGGCGCCTTGCGGCCGGTCAGCGCTGCGATATCCGCGAGCATTTGCTGCAGCGGCAGATTTTCGCCGCCGAGAATGTAGCGTTCGCCGATCTTGCCGCGTTCGAGCGCGAGAAAATGGCCGGCGGCCACGTCATCCACGTGCACGAGGTTCAGTCCCGTATCGACGAACGCCGGAATTTTGCCGAGCGCCGCTTCGACGATGATGCGCCCGGTCGGCGTCGGCTTGACGTCGCGCGGGCCGATCGGCGTGGACGGATTGACGATCACGGCCGGCAGGCCGTCCTCGGCGATCATCCGCTCCACCGCGCGCTCGGCGAGCACCTTGCTGCGCTTGTACACGCCGATCGCCTGATCGGCATTGAGCGGCGAGGTTTCATCGGCGGATTGGCCGGAACTGGTGACTTTCAGCGTGGCCACGCTGCTCGTGTAGACGATGCGTTCGACCCCTTCCTTCAACGCGGCGCGCATGGTCGCCTCGGTGCCTTCGAGATTCGAACGCTCGATTTCACTCGGGTCCGGCGCCCACAGACGATAGTCCGCCGCCACGTGCAGCAGATAGCGCACGCCGCGCAGCGCGTTGCGCATCGACGCTTCGTCGCGCATATCGCCGACGACGATTTCCGCGTCCAGCGCCTCGACGTTTTTGCGCGGACTGGTGGCACGCACCAGCACGCGCACCTTGAAACCCTTCTGCTGCGCAATGCGCGCCACCGACGAGCCGACGAAGCCGGATGCGCCGGTCACGAGCACGAGATCGCGATTCTGTTCGGTCATTCTGTTTGCTTCCCTGCGTGACAGTCGACGGATTGTACGTGTCGCGCGTGCCGCGTGTCGCGCCATGAGGCCTAAGCGCACAGGCGAACTGAGACGCGGCCGAGCATTCTCGTCGCGACGCGACTAGAATGCCGGCTTGAAAGAATGTATGGAGAAGACGGCATGGCCCCGGATCTGGACCAGCGGATCGAAACGTATTACGTGCGGGTGCATGGCACCGTGCAGGGTGTGGGCTTTCGCCATGCCACTGTGCGGCAGGCCCACGCGCTCGGTATCAAGGGATGGGTGGCGAATCTCGACGACGGCTCTGTCGAAGCCATGTTGCAGGGTTCGGCCAACCAGGTCGACCGGATGCTGTCATGGCTGCGTCACGGGCCGCCGGCGGCCCGCGTCACCGAGGTGACCGGCGAAGAGCGCGCCACCGAAAAGCGCTTCGAACGTTTCGAGCAGCACTGAGCAGCACTGAGCAGCACTGAGCAGCACTGAGCAGCACTGAGCAGCACTGAGCGGCCGAACCGCATTCAACGCGCGACCAGCAAGCTCTCCGCAAAGCCCCAGCCATCTTCGATCCACTGATGGCTGCACACGAAGCCCGCGTCATCGGCGATCGCGGGCATCTCGTCCACGCGATATTTGTGGCTACTTTCGGTCCAGATGGTTTCGCCTGCCTTGAGCGAGACCGTCAATTGCGCGGCGCCCACATGCGCGGTGACATCGCGCTTTGCACGCAGATGCATCTCGATGCTGCGCGCGTCCGGATTGAAGCGCGCGACGTGCTCGAACGCGTCGAGCGGAAAATCGCCATCGAGTTCGCGGTTGATGCGCGCCAGCAGATTCAGATTGAACGACGCGGTCACACCGATCGCGTCGTCGTAGGCGGCCACCAGTACCGGGGTTGGCTTGATCAGATCCGTGCCGAGCAGCAGCGCGTCGCCGGGCGCCAGCATGTTGCGGATATCGCGCAGAAAACGCGTCGCCGCCAGTCTGCCGAAATTACCGATCGTACTGCCGAGAAACAGCACGAGTAAGCGCTCGTCCGCCGCGCGGGTCTTGCTTACTTCGGCCAGTCCCGCCAGGTAATCGCGCTCATAACCGACGATCGAGATGCGCTCGATGTCGCCCAGTTCGCGTCTGCACAACTGCAGCGCGCTGCGCGATATTTCAATCGGGCAGTAAGAAGTGGGGCGCTTTTTACACAGCGCCTCCAGAATGCGCCGCGTTTTGCGGCCGCTGCCGCTGCCCAGTTCGGCGACGGTCACGTCGTGCGGCAGATGCGCGACGATATCCGCCGCGTGCCGGGCGAGCAGCCGTTCTTCGGCGCGCGTCACGCCGTATTCGGGCAGCACGGTGATCACTTCGAACAGCGCGGAGCCGACTTCGTCATACAGATACTTCGACGGCAGTTCTTTCTGCGGGCTGTGCGTGAGTCCGGCGCGTACGTCGGCGGCGAAGGTTGCACGGAATAGATCGGGCGATGCGTCGTGCGAGATGGCTGGCTGGGTCATGCTGGCTCCAGTAGTCACATTCGATGAGCGGGATTGCAGGCCGGGCGGCGGCATGCGCGGTGAAACGCAGTTGATGCATGCCGCGGGAAAGAAGGGCTGGTCCGGTCCGCATGGACTGCCTTTGCCGGCCCGGCTCGTTGATGCTGCGGATGACAGTTGCAAATGACGGCTGATCGTTGCGCCGGATTTCCGGGACGTTCCGGATGACGTTGCAAACGGTGTCGCGAGACTTCGAAGCAAGTTTCGCGCTTGAGCAACTGCGCGGGAAATTGCCAGCGTTGCAGTTGCGGACTCGCCTGGCGCGCGTGAAGTTATGTTCTAGTGCATTCGCGCACGATGCGCACGGGAAAAATTGCTGCTGATTGCCATGTGCGAGCGGGCACGTTGGTCGTGAACCCGTCTAGAATGCCCGCTTGCATTGCCGATCGAAGATAAAAACGCTGCGCCTGATTCGCCCAGCAAGCCGCACTGCCAGACGCATTGCCAGACGCAGTGCCAGATTGAGAGACGCCACTTCCAATGACAACAATTCGAGGCGCGCAGCCCGTTGCTGCGCCGCACCTACCTGCACCGCGCGCCAAGGCGATTGCATCACGGGCCGCGCAATGAACCAGTATGACCCAAAGCGCGGAATCGCGTTGTCCGTCGGTGCGTCCGCGATGTTTGCTTTACTGTCCGCTTACGTCAAACTGCTCGCGCCGTTGAGCGGTCTCGACATTTTCGCGTGGCGTGTCGTGTGGACCGTGCCCGGCGCGTTGGTGCTGATCGTGCTGCGCAAACGTCTGCCTATTCTTCGGCAACTTCTTTACCGCATGGTGACGGAGCCGCGGCTCGGCGTGGCGATGGTTGTCAGCGCCGTTCTGCTGGGCGCGCAACTGTGGGTGTTTCTATGGGCGCCGCTGCATGGGCGCATGCTCGAAGTCTCGCTCGGCTATTTTCTGCTGCCGCTCGTGATGGTGCTGGTGGGTCGTTTCTACTATCACGAGCGTCTCGACGGATTGCAGTGGCTCGCTGTTATCTGCGCCGCGTTGGGCGTCGCGCACGAATTGTGGATGACGGGGGCCTTTTCGTGGCCCACCTTGCTCGTCGCGCTCGGCTATCCACCTTATTTCGTGCTGCGCCGCAAAATCAATCAGGATTCGCTCGCCATGTTCACGGTGGAAATGGCGCTGTTGTTGCCGGCGGCGGCTGTGTTCATTTTCATTGGCGGGTCGCTGGCGATGATTGGCGGGCGCATCGACATGTGGTGCCTGCTGTTGCCTGGGCTCGGCGCGCTCAGCACCATTGCGCTCGCTTCGTATCTGAAGGCGAGCCGTTTATTGCCGGTCGCGTTGTTCGGCATCCTTGGGTATGTCGAGCCGGTGTTGCTCGTGTTTGTCTCGATCACCTTGCTTGGCGAGACACTCAATGCCGCGCAGTTGGCGACGTACATTCCGATCTGGATCGCGGTTGCGCTGACGGCGTTGCATAGTGTGCAGCTCGTTCGGCTTGCGCCGCGTTGACCTCGGGCCGCAGAATCAGGCACCGCGATTCAGCGATGCGCCGCGGCGTGATCCGCGTTGATGCGCGTCGCGCCGACCTGCGCCTCGATCGCTTCGCGCAATGCTGGCCGCCAGCCGAAACTGAACAACGCTTCAGCGAGCACGAATAGCGGTCCGATCAGCAGACCGATCACGTCGTCGACAAATGCCGGCTTGCGATGCTCGTATGCAACGTGACCGATGAACTGAAACACCCAGCCCACCACGAAGAGTCCGATGCCCGAGGCAAGCCAGGTGAGCGTAGCCTGCGCGGCGAGCCACTGTCCGCATGCGACGCACAGTACCGATACCACGGCCATCATCACGCCGAGCGGCACGTCGAGCACGAGGTAATAGACGGTTGCCGCAACGAACAGCACCCACGCGGGCGACAAGGTAAAAGGCAGTGAGCCGAAGCCGAAAACCGGCCGGCTCAACAACACCGCCAGCGCCAGCACGATCATCGGAATACCGACAAAATGCGTGGCGATATTGCGCCGGTCACGATGGTAGGCCGCGTATTGCGTAAGCTGTTGTGTCAGCGTTCTCATGGATGCCGCTCCTCAATCAAAGTCAGCATAATCGCGGGCAGCGCAAATTGAAACCATCGGGTAGCCGACAATTGGGCACGGATGCCGTCCTATGACTGCGAGTTTTTCGTCGAATGAGCCTGGCCGCCTGCTTGAGCGCAGCGCGTGGTTTCGCTCGGCGCCCGCCGCCATGCAGGCGCAGTTGATCCAGGCGGGGCGTGTCGAGCGCCTCGCGGCGGGTGAACGGCTCTTCACGCGCGGCGATTCCGACGATGGCCTCTATTGTGTGCTCGACGGCCTGGTGCGGATCGGTGCGGCGAGTTCGGCCGGCAAGGAAGCGCTGCTTGCGGTCATCGAACCGGTCAACTGGTTCGGCGAGATCGCCCTGTTCGATAATCGCCCGCGAACCCATGACGCGTATGCCGAGCGCGATTCCGCACTGTTTCATGTGCCGCGCGCCGCGCTTGCCGCGCTGCTAGAACGCACGCCCGAGTATTGGCACGCCTTCGGCTTGCTGTTGACGCAAAAACTGCGACTCGCTTTCGACGCTATTGAAGAAGCCGCCTTGTTGCCCGCCGCGCAGCGCGTGGCACGCCGCTTATTGCTGATGGCAGGCGGCTACGGCGAACCCGGCGCCATGCGGCGTGTACTCAAGGTGCCGCAGGAGGACCTGGCGATGATGCTGGCTTTGTCGCGGCAGACGATCAATCAGGTGCTCAAGCAATTCGAAACGCAGGGCGCGTTGAAGCTGCGCTATGCGGAAATCGAAATCACCGATGTGCAAAAGCTCAGCGCGCTAGCCGATCTGAATCCGGCGGCGGAATGATCGAAGCGCGTCGTGTCGAGGTCGCGCACGACTACACGTCTTTATAAGCATTTTACGGCGCACCCCTATTTCTTTGGCGATTCGCTACACCAAGCCCGGTAAGGTCGAGCCACCCCGGTCAGGAAGCGAAAATATGCATGGAAATAGCGCTCTGGATGGTGTGCAAACACAACAAGGCCTTGGTCCGAAATTCGGCCTGAAGGCGATGCTCACGGTGATCGTCTTCGCGCTTGCGGCAGCGTCGCAAGGCGCCGACGCGCAGTTGGCGTCTTCCGCTCCGACTGCCGCGAGCGACGCAACACCTGAGCCCGGCCTGCCGGCGCTCAGCGATATCACCGCCATGCTGCGCGCGCAGTTTCGCGTGGCGCCCATGGAATCCATGAAAATTGCGCGCGCGGTGTTGATCGAAGCCGACCGTCACGCCATCTCGCCGGTATTGCTGCTTGCCGTGATGTCGGTCGAGTCGAGTTTCGATCGCCACGCGGTCAGCAACGCAGGTGCGCGCGGGCTCATGCAGGTCTTGCCGGCCGCGCATCCGCAATTGATTGCGGACACAACCGATTTGTCCGATCCGGCGATCAACGTGCGGATCGGCACGACCATTTTGCGTGGCTACCTCGACGAGAGCGGCGGCGATCTCGACGCCGCACTGCTTCGCTATAGCGGCGGCGGCCGCGGTTACGCGCGCCGTGTCGTGCTGCGGATGCAGCGCCTGGACGCAAGTTTGCGCCACGAATGATTCACGCATTCGTGGCGCATGGGTTCGTTCCCGGACCTTCTTGTTGCTGCTTTAGCGCTTGGGCGCTTTAGCTCATCGCTCCGGCGAACTCGGCGCGCAGGTCTTGCAACCTGTCGCGCGCGGTGCTCAGGCGCTCGACGAGTTGCGCCGAAGCGCGCGTGATCGGCATGCGTGTTTCGTCGGTCATGGCGTGGTCGAACGCCAGCATCGCTTTGATCGCGGAAGGGTTGGGCGCGGCGAATAGCAGGCGCAACACAGGCAGCAAGCTGGCGAACAGATTGCGTTCGTCCGGTTCGCGATCGGCCCGGATCAATTCCTGTACCGCAACCAGAAGATCCGCGCAAACATGCGCACTGGCCAGAATGCCGCCTGTGCCGCCGTTGTGCAGACAATCGTCCAATGCTTCGTCGGTGCCGCACAGCACGCTGATCGGCAGGCCGCGCAGTTTGCTGAAGTGCTCCTTGACGCATTCCTTGATCGCGACGATGTTGCCATACTCGACCAGGCGCGCAACGGTGTCGGGCGCAATCGCCACACCGGTCCGATGCGGCACGTCGTACAAAACAATGGGGCGTTCGGTGGCGAGTGCGGCCTGTTCGAAATGCCATTGCACGCCGGCCTGATCGGGACATACGTACGATGGCGCGGACACCAGATAACCCGCACAGTCCCAGCGCTCATAGCGCTGAATATCGTGCAGGACGTCGCGCGTATTCGAACCGCCGACGCCGATCAGCATCGGCAAACGGGAGCCGATGACGTCGGTCAGCGCCTGCAACACGGTGAGGCGTTCGGATTCCTGTAACAAAGCGGCTTCGCCCGTCGTGCTCAAGGCGACAAAACCGCTGATTTCCGTGCGCAGGTAGTAGTCCGCGAGACGCTGTAATGCGTCGACGTCGACCTCGCCATTGCGGAATGGAGTGACGATAGGCAACCAGATACCTGAAAACATGATTAGCTCGCCTTTGCGACGGCGTGGCGGCGCTTCAGAGGTCCGATCAGTGCAGCGGGGAGGGTGGAAATCAGCGTATGCAAGGTGAAGTCGAGATCGTCGAGCGCGATGTCGAGTTGTACGCGTACTTCTTCGCGCACGGCCTCGGTGCTGACCACGTACACGCCGAGCGGCGAATGAAGCAATGCGCGGAGTTGGGTGCCGGGAAGATCGTGCGTGGGGTGGGGCAGGGTGACCTGCAAGCGGGCGCGCGCCGCGGGGAAGGGAATGACATTGTTGCGTCGGACCGGCGGCGCGCCGAGCGGCTGCGTGTCGAAACTGTCGATGGATTGCGTGAGGGCCATTTAATGCGGCGTTCGTTGACGCCATGGTTGATCAAGACAGTTCGAGATTAGACGTCTACGGGTAAACGCAGTGCAAAAATTGGGGGGGTTAACGAAAAAAGAAAAAAAGGCGAGTCATCAGACTCGCCCTCCCTGAACGGCACAGTTCGGCTTCGATTAACTACGCATGCCTGGCCGGTGCGTGCCGAAAACCGATCACGTGTTATTGCGTCTTTGTCGCGTCGGTTTTTGCGCCGTCGGCTTTTGCCGGGGCATTGCTGGCCTCTTTCGCGCTCTCCGTCTTTGTCTTGCTGGCCGTCGGTTCAACAGCGGTCTTCTTGGTGGTCTTGTGCGCCTTTGCCGTATGCGTGGCGGCGGCCTTCTTCACATGCGCCTTGGCCGGCGCTTTCGTTGTCGCGGCGCCTTCGGTCGTGGCGCCGGTTTGCACGGCGGTGCTCGCCTTCAGATTCGCTTGACCGGCGGGTTGCGTTTGCGCGGGTTGCGCGGCCGACGGCGCTGCGGTTTGTGCGAATGCGGTCGACACGACGAGAGCGGAAGCGAGTGCGGCGAAAAGCGTCTTCATGATGTAACTCCTGGTTGAACCGGTTGTTCTTTGTGTCGCGGCTGAAATGTCTCAGCGCTGCCGGTTTAACGCTGGCCGGAAGACAGCAGTTGACGGTGCTCTGGTGACAAAACGTAACGGCGGATACATATCGGGATCCTGAATCACCGAAGGCGGTTTCCGCGGAGGAGTTGCAGGAGGTCTGGTTTGAGGTGCGGTGCGGGTGCACCAGAGGTGCCTGACGACGCCGGGCACGGTCGTCAGGTTCTACACGTCGACGCGGACGCATCAGTCGGCTGCTCGTTCATCCTTGGCGATCCTGCGCCCCTGCACGAAGGAGCAGGGGCGCAGTGACGGGAACGCGCGGAACAGGATCAACGGCTATTGCCGAGTACCTTCTGTGCCGTCGCATCCACGGCCTGGCGCATCTTGTCGACCAGTTCGTCGATTTGCGCATGGTCGATCACAAGCGGCGGAGCGACGATCAACCGCCCGTTCGTCGAGCGCACCACGGCGCCCAGTTCGAAGCCGACAGTCCGGCTATGCCAGGTCAATTCGGCTTCGTTACTAAAGCGCTCGCGGGTGGCCTTATTTTTCGCGAACTGTATTGCGGCCACGGCGCCCACGCCCTGGATCTCACCAATCAACGGATGATCGGCGAATGCATCACGCAATGCCTTCTGCAGATACGGGCCGGTATCGTTCTTCGTGCGTTCGACCAGGCGGTCCTTCGCGAGCACATCGAGATTGGCCAGCGCGACCGCCGCCGCGACCGGGTGACCTGAGTAGGTCAGTCCGTGCGCGTAGACCCCGCCCTGTTCAACCAGTGCCTCGCCGACCTGCCGGCTCATCACGAGACCGCCCATCGGCACATAGCCCGACGTCAGACCCTTCGCAATACAGATCAGATCGGGTTCGAAGCCGAAATGCCGATGCGCGAACCACTCTCCGGTTCGACCGAAACCGCCAATCACTTCGTCCGCGCACAACAGCACGTCGTACTGACGGCAAATGCGCTGGATTTCCTGCCAGTAGCCGTCCGGCGGGAAGATCATGCCGCCCGCGCCCTGGAATGGCTCGGCGACAAACGCGCCGACCCGGTCCGCGCCCAGTTCGAGAATCTTCTTTTCGAGCGACAACGCTGCCTGCTTGCCAAATGCTTCAGGACTCAGGTCGCCGCCGTTCGCGTACCAGTAGGGCTCGTCGACGTGCGTGACATTCGGAATCGGCAGGTCGCCCATCTCGTGCATGAAGGCCATGCCGCCCAACGACGCGCTGCCGACCGTCGAGCCGTGATAGCCGTTGATTCGCCCGATCAACACCTTCTTGCCGGGCTTGCCCTGAATGTCCCAGTAGCGACGGACCGTACGAATGAGTACTTCGTTCGCCTCCGAGCCGGAGTTCGTGTACACGACGTGGCTGAAGCGATCGCCCAGCAGCGAGAAGAGCCGCTCCGACAATTCGATCACTGCGGGGTGCGTGGTGTGGAAGAACATGTTGTAGTACGACAGGTCTTTCATTTGCCGCGACGCTGCGTCGATCAACTCCTGGCGGCCGTAACCGACGTTGGTGCACCAGAGGCCGGACATGCCGTCGATATAGCGATTACCGTCGTTGTCCCAGAGATAGACCCCTTCGCCTCGAACCATCACGCGCGGCCCTTCGTCGTTCAGGGCTTTCTGATCGACGAAGGCGTGCAGGTGATGGGCTGCATCGCTTTGTTGGTAGTCGCGAGTGGCGCGGTGCGGAAAATCAGGAGCGTTCATGTTCAAGGTTCCTTTGTGTAACGGACAGATTTCGCCTCTCACGTCCTGGTGTGGCGGATCGCCCGCACCCGGACTGTGCTCTCAGGCTCAATGCAGAGTTGACTCAGGGCGTTGATCGCCGGCTCAGTAACTGATCCACGTCGTTTTGAGCCCTGTGTATTTATCGAGTGCATGCAGCGACAGGTCACGGCCGAACCCCGACTGACGGAAACCGCCAAACGGGGTTTGCGCGCTGAGGGCATCGACGGTGTTGACGGACACCGTGCCGGCGCGCAAGCGCGACGCCACGCGATGCGCGCGTGACAGGCCGCCGGTCCACACCGAGGCGGCGAGCCCGTAGATCGAATCGTTGGCGAGCGCGATCGCTTCGTCCTCGGTGTCGAATGTGAGAACCGACAGGACCGGCCCAAAGATTTCCTCCCGCGCAATCGGATCGTTTGCGCTCACGCCGACAAAGATCGTCGGCTCGATGAAATACCCCTTGCCGTCGACAAGCCGTGTCCCGCCGCCGGTCGCCAGCGTCGAGCTCGTGCGTCCTCGCGCGATCCATTCCTTGATCCGCTCGAACTGCGTACGGTCGACGATGGCACCCATGCCGCTGGCAGGATCGAGCGGGTCGCCCGGCATGAAGTCGCGCGAATGGGCGATCAGGCGATCGACGAATTCATCATGGATCGAGCGCTGCACCAGCAGTCGTGAATTGGCCGAGCACACTTCGCCCTGATTGAAGAAGATGCCGAAGCACGCTTTGCGGGCCGCCAGATCGAGATCGTCCGTGTCGTCGAAAACCAGATTCGGACTCTTGCCGCCGCATTCGAGCCAGACCTGTTTCATATTCGATTGCGCCGCGTACTCGAGAAATTTCTTGCCGACAGCGGTCGAGCCCGTGAAGGCGAGGACGTCGACGTCGGGGTGCAATCCGAGCGCGCGTCCCGCCGTCTCGCCGAACCCGGGCACGACGTTCAGCACGCCCGGTGGCAACCCGGCCTCGAGTGCGAGTTCTGCAAGACGCAGAGCCGACAGCGGTGATTGCTCCGCGGGCTTGAGCACGACGCTATTGCCTGCTGCAAGTGCGGGTGCGATTTTCCAGGCCACCATATCGAGCGGGAAATTCCACGGCACGACCGCGCCGACTACGCCGAGCGGCTCCCGTGTGACAACGGCGAGGTTGCCCGGATCGGTCGACGCGACCTCGCCATTCAATTTATCCACCGCTTCGCCATACCAGCAGAACAGGCTGCTGGCAGCCGGCACGTCGATG
This sequence comes from Paraburkholderia fungorum, assembly GCF_046026025.1. Classification (GTDB taxonomy): domain Bacteria; phylum Pseudomonadota; class Gammaproteobacteria; order Burkholderiales; family Burkholderiaceae; genus Paraburkholderia; species Paraburkholderia fungorum_E. The sequence goes on from NZ_JAQQFL010000048.1 coordinate 55,325, forward strand.
TCGAACGCGTCGGCCACGCGTTTGCCCATGTTGAGCGAGTCGAGCAGCGCAAGCTCCGCGCCGTGGGACGCAATCAACGCACCTAACCGGCACAGGACGCGCTTGCGTTCCGCCGGCGGACAACGCGACCAGTGGCCTGCATCGAACGAAGTACGGGCAGCACGAACGGCGTCGTTCACATCTGCGGCGCTACATGATGCAACCTTGGCAATCACCGTCTCGGTCGCCGGATTGATTGCGTCAAAGGTGCCGCCGTCCTGGGCGTCCGTGAAGCGGCCGTCAATGTGGGCCTGGGCTCGCGGGCGAATGTCCGCGGCGAGGCGCCGCCAGTCCGCATGGTTGCGAATATCAGCTGAAGAATGACTCAAGGAATGACTCCGGTCTGGAGAAGGGCAGGCAGGCCTGTCCATCTCGTGTATCGATGATCGAGACAGCTACTGTTCTAAGCCCTACTGTCGATTAACAAAAAGGGACGGGAAAGAACATATTTGCTGTTCATTGCATCTGTTTTTCCTATCCATTTTCAGAGTTGCATCCCTTTCCAGTTTCTTTCAATGATCTGTTCCTCGAACGCAGGATCAGATTGCGAACACGCATTCATAGGCGAGGAGGAAGGGGAGAATTTTGCATCTAAAAAAACTATCCATAAGGTAGGAAAACTATTTTTATTCAATAAATCCGCGATGCTACGCTCCATCCGTCGTTCGCCACAGGCCGCTTGCATCTCGACGATTCGCGGTGTCAGGAACGGCATGTTGCAAGAGCCGCGTGCACAGAAAACGTGTGTCGCGTCGATGGGTAGACGGATAAAGAGCCATGAAC
>NZ_JAQQFL010000049.1:0-54118 GCF_046026025.1 Paraburkholderia fungorum
TCTTAAGCGGGTCCCCCGCGCAGCCACGGTAGTGGTGCATCTGGAATCCGTGCTCTCGCACATTTAGCCCTGGTGACACAGCAGTCATTCTTCCGGCGGCGCTGCGCGCGCCGAGCGGTCCTTCATGAAGCCACCCGTCAGTTTTCACTCCCCCGGTTTCCCCGGCAAACCCGTCCGCGACGCACGCAGTGCGGAGTGGGAACGGATGAGCCCTTTGTCACGTACGTAAAAGGCGCGAGGACACAGATTCCAGATGCACCACTATCGTGGCTGCGCGAGGGACCCGCTTATGTGCTGGCGGTGTGAGCCGCTTTCTTTGCTTATCTTTCTTTGCGGCGGCAAAGAAAGTAAGTGCCCCCCCGCACAGGGGGAACGCTAATAAACCGATAAGAAAGCAAGGAAAGGCCAAAGCAATCAGAGCAAGAAAAGGCCACGCCCATAAGCGCACAGACAACAAGCGCTGCAAAAAGCAAAAACAAAAACCAATCCCAAACCAACCCGCGCCGCCAGGCGCCCCCCGCCCAAATGGGCAAAAACCAGAGATAGCCCTCAATAACCCTTCTTTTCGACCCATCGCGCCGCAGGCAAATCAACAACAATCACCCTCACCAGCAATAAAGGCAAGCAAAGCAAACCTCATGGCAACCACGACCGCAAACCAGCAAGTCGCGCCCGCTTCCCCGGGCCCCTTGAAGCGCATCATCCTGATCGTCCTCATCGCGATCATCGCCGCAGGCGCTGCCGGCGCGGGTGTGTGGTTCTTCATGTCCAAACGCGCCCCGGCCCCCGCGTCAGCGGATACCGTCAGCGCACCCGCGCCACTCCCCGTGCCGCTGTTCTTCCCGCTCGAATCAATGACCGTCAATCTGCAATCGGACGACGGTCAGCAACACTTCCTGCGTATCGGTCTGACGCTCAAGCTCAACGACGCGAAAACCCAGCAGGAACTCACCGACCATATGCCGGAAGTGCGCAGCCGCATCCTCCTCGCCCTGTCGAACAAACACCCGGAAGACCTCGCGCCGCTAGAAGGCAAACGCGCACTGGCCACCGAACTCCGGACGCTGATCGAAGAGCCGACCGATAAGGGCGTCGCGCCAATCCGTGTCCAGGACGTGCTGTTCACCGAATTCGTCGTGCAGTGAGCCTCCTTCACGCCGCCATCATTAACCGCCGGACGCACGAGGAATAAGGAATGGGCCACGAAGAGTTCATGTCCCAGGAGGAGGTCGATGCCCTCCTCAAGGGCGTCACCGGTGAGTCCGACTCGGAAACCGAGCAGACCGACCGTGCAGGCGTACGCCCGTACAACATCGCGACGCAGGAACGCATCGTCCGCGGCCGGATGCCCGGCCTCGAAATCATCAACGACCGCTTCGCGCGTCTGTTGCGCGTCGGTATCTTCAACTTCATGCGGCGCTCGGCGGAAATCTCCGTCGGACCGGTGAAGGTGGTGAAGTACAGCGAATTCACCCGCAACCTGCCGATCCCGACCAACCTGAACCTGGTCCACATCAAGCCGTTGCGCGGTACGTCGCTGTTCGTGTTCGACCCGAATCTGGTGTTCTTCGTGGTCGACAACCTGTTCGGCGGCGACGGGCGCTTCCATACCCGCGTCGAAGGCCGCGATTTCACGGCAACCGAGCAGCGCATCATCATGAAGCTGCTCAATCTCACGTTCGAGCACTACGCGGCGTCGTGGAAAAGCGTGCGCCCGCTGCAGTTCGAATTCGTGCGCTCGGAAATGCACACGCAGTTCGCCAACGTGGCGACACCGAACGAAATCGTCATCGTCACGCAGTTCTCGATCGAGTTCGGCACGACAGGCGGCACGCTGCACATCTGCATGCCGTATTCGATGATCGAACCGATCCGCGACATTCTCTCGTCGCCGATCCAGGGCGAGGCGCTGGAAGTCGACCGCCGCTGGGTCCGCGTCCTGTCGCAACAGGTGCAGGCAGCGGAAGTGGAGCTGACCGCCGACCTGGCCCAGGTGCCGGTCACGTTCGAACAGATCCTGAATATGCGCAAGGGCGATGTTCTGCCGATCAACATCCCCGAACACATCACGGCGAAAGTCGATGGCGTGCCGGTGATGGAGTGCGGTTACGGAATTTTCAATAGTCAGTACGCGTTGCGGGTCCAGAAAATGATCAGCGCAGCCGACACGATGAAGGATGGTGGATATGAGTGACCTGAACGCAAAGACTGAGGCCGAACTGGCCGCCAGCGAGGCGCAACTGGCCGCCGACGCAGCCAGCGCCGAAGACGACGCGGCGATGGCCGACTGGGCCAGCGCGCTGGCCGAGCAGAACGACAATACGGAAGTCAGCGCGACCACCGCTGGTGTGTTCCAGCCGCTCTCGAAGGTCGAGCCGACCTCGACGCGCAACGACATCGACATGATCCTGGACATTCCCGTTCAGATGACCGTCGAGCTCGGCCGCACCAAGATCGCGATTCGCAACCTGCTGCAACTCGCGCAGGGCTCGGTCGTGGAGCTGGACGGCATGGCAGGTGAACCGATGGACGTGCTGGTCAACGGCTGCCTGATCGCCCAGGGCGAAGTGGTGGTCGTGAACGACAAGTTCGGTATCCGTCTGACGGACATCATCACGCCGTCCGAACGCATCCGGAAACTCAATCGATGAAACGCGTTGCCGGTCGCGCCATGCTGCATGCGTCGCGCCATGTTTTCAATCGCGCTATGCCCGCAGCGCCAGCAGCAGCGACCGCAATGGCAACAACGTCAGCCGCCACTTCGGCATGGGCGTTCGCACTGGTCGCCGTGGTGAGCTTCGCCTCATCGGCCGCGCACGCAGCCGACATGAACGCGGTCAACAACGCCGCGAACATCGCCGCGAACATCGCGTCGGGTGTCGGTGCCGGCACGGCCGTTCCGGCGCTCGGCGTGGGCGCGGTGTTGCAGACCATCGTCGGCTTGCTGGTGGTGATCGGTCTGGTATTCGCCTGCGCATGGCTCGCACGGCGCTTCGGCTTGCAGCCGGCCAATCGCGCCGGCCTCGTGAAGACGATCGGCGGCGCCTCGCTCGGCGGCAAGGAGCGGGTCGCGGTAGTGGAGATCGGCGACACGTGGCTCGTGCTCGGCACGGCACCCGGCAATGTGCGTCTGCTGCACACGATGCCCGCCGGCTCAGCCGCGTTCGATTCCGTCGCAGGCGCGCAAGCGGCTACACCCGGTGGGCCTGATGTTTCGGGTGGCTCGGGTGCGTCGGATAAAGACACCGCGTTGCCCGGCACCTTCGGCCAACGCTTTCGCGACGCTTTGCGCGGCGAAGTAGGCAAACGTTTCAGTGGGCAAGGCAACGGGGATCGGTAATGCAGTTCAGTCTTCAATCAGTGCGACCCGTGCAATCGGATCGTCGAGCGCACACCACTCGCATGTCTTGCGCCGCCTCGAAAGTCGTTGCCGTTCTGCGCCGCGTCGCGCCGGTCGCGTTGCCGGCGCTGATGCTCGCACTGCCGACGCTGTCGTTCGCACAAGCCGCCGGCTTGCCGGCCTTCAATACGAGCCCGGGCCCCAACGGCGGCACGACCTATTCGCTGAGCGTGCAGACGATGCTGCTGCTCACGATGCTGTCGTTCCTGCCGGCGATGGTGCTGATGATGACGAGCTTCACGCGCATCATCATCGTGTTGTCGCTGCTGCGTCAGGCGCTCGGCACGACCACCACGCCGCCGAACCAGGTGCTGGTCGGTCTCGCGCTGTTCCTCACGCTGTTCGTGATGTCGCCGGTGCTCGACAAAGCCTATAACGACGGCTACAAACCTTTCTCCGAAGGCTCGATGCCGATGGAGACCGCCGTCAACCGCGGCCTCGCGCCGTTCAAGACATTCATGCTGCGCCAGACTCGCGAAAGCGATCTCGCGTTGTTCGCCCGTATCTCGCACGCAGCGCCGATGCAAGGCCCGGAAGACGTGCCGCTGTCGCTGCTGGTGCCGTCGTTCGTGACGAGCGAACTGAAAACGGGCTTCCAGATCGGCTTCACGATTTTCATCCCGTTCCTGATCATCGACATGGTGGTGGCGAGCGTGCTGATGTCGATGGGGATGATGATGGTGTCGCCCGCCACGATCTCGCTGCCGTTCAAACTGATGTTGTTCGTGCTGGTCGACGGTTGGCAATTGCTGCTCGGCTCGCTCGCGCAGAGCTTTGTTTAGCCGGTTCGCTTAGGTACATCACTTAGTTGCGCCACCCGGCTGCGTCACTCAACCCCTCACGCTTGCGCATCGAAATCGCCATGAATCAAGAATCCGTCATGACGCTCGCGCACCAGGCCATGTATGTCGGCCTGCTGCTCGCCGCGCCGTTGCTGCTGGTCGCGCTGGTGGTCGGTCTGGTGGTGAGCCTGTTTCAGGCTGCCACGCAGATCAACGAAACCACGCTGTCGTTCATTCCGAAGTTGCTCGCGATCGCGATTACGATGGTGATCGCCGGTCCGTGGATGTTGACGACCATGCTCGACTATCTGCGCCAGACGCTCACCAACATCCCGTCACTGGTCAACTGAGCGCGGCCCAGGCCTTCGCCCGGCGCTTGCCTCCTCCCCTTCCGCCATGTTTTCCGTCACCTACGCCCAACTGAACGCCTGGCTCACGGCGTTCCTGTGGCCGTTCGTGCGGATTCTCGCGCTGGTGGCGACCGCGCCGGTGCTCGGCCACCGCTCGCTGCCCACGCGCGTGAAGATTGGCCTCGCGGCTTTCATCACGATCATCGTCGCGCCCACGCTCGGCGCGCTGCCGCAGGTCACGGTGTTTTCCGCCGAAGGCGTGTGGATCATCGTCAACCAGTTCCTGATCGGCATTGCGCTCGGCATGACGATGCAGATCGTGTTTCAGGCGATCAGCGCCACCGGCGATTTCGTCGGACTCGGCATGGGCCTCGGCTTCGCAACATTCTTCGACGCGCAGGCGAGCAGTTCGAGCCAGGTGCTGTCGAGTTACATGAACACCATCGCCATGCTGGTGTTTCTGGTGATCGACGGCCATCTGCAGATGATCAGCGCGCTACTGGCCACCTTCCAGTCCGTGCCGGTGTCGGCGAACATCCTGGGCGCAACCGGCTGGCGCACTCTGGCGAATTTCGGCAGCACGGTGTTTTCGGCGGGACTGCTGCTGTCACTGCCGGTGGTCGTCGCACTGCTGATCACCAACCTCGCGCTCGGTATCCTGAACCGCGCCGCACCGCAAATCGGCGTGTTCCAGATCGGCTTTCCGCTGACGATGCTGATCGGCATGCTCCTTCTGCAACTGATGATCCCGAACATGATTCCATTCTTCATGCGCCTCTTCGACGTCGGTATCGATCAGATGGGACGGGTGGCGGCCGGGTTGAAGTAACGCGGAAAACACAAAGGGCGGAACCGGCTCACACCGGCTTCCGCCCTTTCCTGTTTCAGACTACTGTCCCGCTCAGTTCAGGTACTGGAACAGCGAAACGCTCTGAATTTTCACGAACGCCTGCTGCGCCGCCTGCAGCGCGTTTTGCGCCATCGTGTATTGGCCGATCGTCTTGACCATGTCCGTTTGGGTCAGATCCGCCAGGTTGCTCGCCGTCTGCAGCGTGTTGGTCTGCGTGACCGTCTGCAATGCCTGCACTTCCTGCTCGCGGCCGCCCACCGCCGCTTGTGCCGTCACGACGTTGTTCATCGTGTTTTCGAGCTGGGTCATGCTGGTGGTCAGCGCGCTCTGGTAGCTGGCCGTCGAGGCGCCGCCCGATACCGGCGTTTGCAACGTGGTAATCAACTGGCTCAGGTTGGCGAACACATCCGTGCTGGCTTGCGTGGCCGGGGTCACCGTGAAACTGTCGCCCGCGTTCGGCGCGCCGGTGATGTTCACCGTCTGGCCGCCAAGCGTGATCGCCGAGCCGGCCGTGAACGGTTGCGGTCCACCCGTGGTCACCGCGCCGGACGGCGTGGTTTGAGTCACCGTGTAGGTGGTCGCCGACGTGAAGGCAATACTGTACTTGTTCGCATTGGCCGGGTTGGTCGGGTTCGTCATGCTGACAGTGCTGATCACGCCCGTACCCGAGTTGCCGGTCGTCGCGGCCGGCACCGAGCTGGTGCCGATCGCGGCCACGCTGTTGAAGATCGCGATCCCGTTGTCACCGGTCTGAATGGTGTGCGTGGGCGTGATCTGCATGGCAGGCGTGCCGGTATCGCCCGAATAGGTCACCGCGCCGGCCGAGTTGGTGGTGTACGGCTGCGCAGTGCTTTGATACCCGCCGAACAAGGCGTTGCCCTGCGGGTCGGTCGAATTGGCAAGCGTTACCAACTGGCTGCGCAAGCTCTGCAATTGCGTCGCGAGCGAACCGCGGTCGCCGTCGTTCAGCGAACCGTCGCCGGCGCGTAGCACCAGCGTGTGAATGCTCTGCAACACCGTATTGACGCTGCCGAGCGTCGAATCTTCCTGTTGCAGCGAAGAGAGCGCCACAGTCTGGTTGGTCGTGTACTGCGCCAGGTTCGCCGCCGTCGAGCTCAACTGCACCGCCTGCGCGGCGCCGAGCGGATTGTCCGATGGCGTGGAGAGGCTCACGCCGCTCGAGATCTGTGCGTACAGTTGCGACAGTTGAGCCTGCTGATTGCTCATCGTCGAAACGTTCATGTTGAAGTACTGCATGCTGGAGATACGCATGTTCAACGCCTCACTGGAATATGCCGAGTAGCGTCTGGAACAGGGTCTGCGCGGTCTGGATGACCTTGCTGTTCGCCTGATACAGCTGCTGATACTGAAGCAGGTTGGCTGCTTCTTCGTTGATGTTCACGCCCGAGACCGACTGCTGCGCGGTGGTGATCTGCGTCACCAGCGCGGTCTGCGCCGTGCTCGACGTCTGAATCTGGTTGGTCTGGTTGCCGATCTGGTTGACGTAGTTCGCGTACGCGCCCGTCAGCGTGACCGTGCCGCCGGCCATGGCCTTCGCGCCGGACAGGTTCGACAGCGCCAGTGCATTGCGGCCGTCGTTGCTCGCGCCGGTGTTCGGGCCAATGGTGAACGTGTCACCGCTGGCCGGTGCGCCGCTGATCGTCACCGACACGCCGTTCATGCTGCCGGCCGCCGCGTTGTTGATGGTCAACGTCGCGCCGGTGGTCGACGAATACGGAATGACCGGCGTCGTGGTGGTGTTGTAGGTGTTGGTGGTCGGCGGCGTGCCGGCCGTCACCGTGACTGTCGAGCCGGCCGGGAAACCGGTCAGGCCGGTGCCGTTGTACGACAGCGTGGTGGTCGCGTTCGGCATCGTGTAACCGGCCGTCACCGTGCCTTGCGTGATCGTGCCGGTGCCGGTGTTGCTCGCGGTCGCGGAGCCGAGCACCGGTGCGGCGGCGGCGATCGCCGACGGGTCCGCGGTCGCGCTGTTGAAGCTGTTCAGCGCGCCGCGGGTCGGTTCAACCGTGAACGAGTCGCCGGCCTTCATCGCGCCGGTGGTCGAGAAATTCAGTCCGTTGATCGGCTGGGTCAGATTGGTCGCCGAGCCCACCACGTTGCCGGTCGAATTGTCGGTCAGCGTGTAGGTGGTGCCGTTGAAGGCCAGCGTGTAATCGCCGGTGGTCGGTTGCGCGGGATTCGCGAACGAGACGTTCAACTGCGCGTTGCCGGTATTCTGCGTGTTCGCGTAGACGGTCGGGCCGCCCACCGAGAACAGCGCGCCGCCCTGGGTGCCGGCGAGCGTAATGCCGAGGCTGTTCTGCGCGTTGACCTGCGAGGCGAAGCTCACCGCAATCGCGCCAAGCTGTGCTTCGGCCGGATCGAGCGTCTGGCTGCGGAACGCGAGCAGACCGCCCAGTGTACCGCCGGTCACTTTGCTGTCGGGCAGGTTTTGCGGCGCGGCAGCCGGGTTTGCACCGGCCTGGCCGAGATACTGCACCGACAATTCGCTGGTATCGCCCGTCGAAGGCGCTGTGCCCAGGTTGTAGCTATTGGTGGAGGACACCAGCGGCTGGCCGTTGCTCATGAACACGCTATAGCTGCCGTTGCTGTTCACGACGTTCACGCCGATCAGTTGCGACAGGTTCGAGACGGCGAGATCGCGCTGATCCATCAACTGGTTCGGCGGCTGCCCTTGCGTGCTGGCCTGGGAAATCTGGCCGTTCAATTGCGCGATCTGCTGCGTATAGCTATTGATCTGCGAAACGGTGTTGCCGAGCTGCGTGTTGACGCTCTGGCGCAGCGCGTCGTATTGCTGGCCGGCGGCATTAATCTGGTTCACGAGCGTCTGCGCGCCGCTCATCGCGGTCTGGCGGGTGGCCAGACTGGAGGCGTTGTTCGAGACGTTCTGCAGACCGGTGAAATAGCTGGTGATCGCGCTCGCGATGCCGGCGGTCGGGCTGCCGACCAGATTATTCAGCTGCGAGATCAGTGTGTTGTACGTCGACAGCGAGCCGCCCGAACTCTGCGCGTTGTTCAACTGAGTGGTCAGATACTGGCTGTACTGGCGCGTCACGGTGACGGTCGAGACACCTTGCGGCAGATAGCCGGAACCCGTGTACTGGCCGGCGCTTTCCGCGTAGACCGGGGTTTCGATCGTGTAGCCCGGCGTCGACGCGTTGCTGATGTTCTGGCCGGTCGTCGTAAGTCCCCACTGGGCTGCGTTCAGTCCACTGAGTCCGAGATTGATGAGGTTGCTCGACATGCGTCATCCTGAAGGGCGACACCGACCGCTTGCCGCCGCGTTACTTGAACATCCTGTTTAACGGCCCTCACGAAGAAAAATTGAGGGTCGTCCCGCATCAGCGCACCAATGAACGGCGCTTCATTTCGAGTTGCGTGATCAGACGTTGCAGCGTGTTTTCGGCGCTGCCCGGCAGCGTCAGAAAACGGAAACCAAGTTGATAGCGCTGGGTGCCGTTCGGCAACGCGGTGGAACGGTGCGACACCAGTTGCAGATCGAGCGAAAGCCGGCCGAACCCACCGAGCGACAGTTCGCAATCCTGCAACTGCACACCCATCGGCAATTCGGCCACGCGTTCATCCGCGGTGCGCATGCCGACGCCGCCGAGCGACAGGTCATGCACCTCGAAACGGAACGTGTCGCCTTCGGGCAACCGGCCGCTGCACACGTACGGTTCGAGAATCGGCGCATCGACGCGGAAATACTCGCGGCGCTGCACGTAGAACAGGACTTCGGGGAAGTCGGCCTCGAATGCGGGCAGTCCTTCGTAGCGGGTTTCGCGCGGCGTGGCGGTCCCGAACTCGACGCGCACACCGTCGGGCGATGCATGGAACTGGCAGCGCGGTGCGCCCAGCAAGCCTTTGTTCTGCTCGGAGAGCGCGCCCCAATCGAACGTGAAGGTGCGCCCGCGCACGTCGACCTCGAGCAGGCGCGTCACGAGTTGCCCGCCCGCATACTCGACGGTGAGGAAATCGCCTCGATTGACGAGGTTGCGCAACTGAACGCCGATCTCCAGCGGATTGCGGCGGCCGAAATCGGGGGTGTTTTCGTCTAGCTGAGCGTGCGACTGGCCGGGTGCGTCGGTCTGGCCGTACGACTGGTTAGTATCCATGGGCTTGCCGGTATGCATGTTCTTGCGGGCGCGTGCCAGGGCTCCTGCCGGGGCTTTCGCGCGGTCTTCGTCGAAGCCGCAGCACGCGCATTCAACCGGACATTACAACGCTTTCCGGTATCGGGTCTAACTGATTAGCGGCAGCATTCAGCCAAAATTTAGGGCGTGTAATGAAATATTTGCCACAAACGTTAGAACGCCGATATTCGATCAGCTGAATCCGGGTGCATCGAAACCAGCCGGCAAGCGGCGGCGCTCATTGGAAATCATGGCAATCGTCGGTAATCCCGTCGCTTATGCGGGTGGACCGGCCGCCCCTGGGCGGCCGGCCTCGTCCGTCTTGTTATGCACCTGGCCCCGTCGCGTGCATACTTTATTCGAGAAAATCAGACTGCATAAACTGATTGGCTGCGCATCCTTTGCAACCGCACCGCCGTATTAACGGCAGCTCAGCCCATTTTCTGCATGATGGACATCAGTTTCTTCGCGTAATGCGGATCGGTTGCGTAACCCGCGCGCTGCATGCCATTGGCAAAGCCATTCACATCATGCGCGGAATTGATCACCTGCGCGTAACGCGGGTTGCCCTTGAGCAGGCCCACGTAGTCGGACATCGCTTCCTGATACGAGTCGTACGCACGGAATTTTTCAACCTTGCGCTGCGGCTTGCCGTTTACATACTCGGTCGTGACCGTCGAGACGGTCTTGCCGGTCCAGTCCTTGGTCGCCTTGATGCCGAACACGTTGTGGCTGGTCGAGCCGTCCGACTTCTTGATCTCGCTCTTGCCCCAGCCCGATTCGAGCGCGGCCTGGCCGATGATGAAGCGCGCCGGAATACCGGTCGCGGCGCTGGCCGCTTGCGCCGGCTCGGCCAGTTTGTCGACGAAGGCATCGACCTTCGGCGAGCTGCCATCGCCCTTGAGCGGCGGCGTCAGCGCGCTGTTGGCCGAGTAGCCCTTGCCCATCGCCAACTGGCCGTTGGCCTGCGCATTGCCGTAGGCCTTGGCGAGCGCGTTCAGCGCCGCGGTCTGGCCTTCGTCGCCGCCGCTGCCGCCGCCCAACGCATTGGCCATGCCGGCGAGACCACCGCCCGCGCCGCTGCCGCCTGTCTGGATACCCTGATTGCGCATCATCTGCTTGAGCATCGCGTCAGCCACGCCGATGCCCTTCTGCGAAAGCTGTTGCGACAACTGCTGATCCATCATCGACGTGAAGGTGGCGCTATCGTGCGAATCGAACGGACCGTCCTGCGGCGTCGCATCGCGCATGCTCTTCAACATCATCTGCGTGAACACCGCGTCGAACTGCTGCGCGGCCATCTTCATGCCGGCCTGCGGCGAAGCCTTGGCCTGCGCGCTCAATTTGCCGAAGCCCTGCACGTCGAGCGCGAAGCGCTGGGTCAGGTCGTTCGCCATATTGGCGGAGTTGGTCGTATCCGAATTCATCCTGTGTCTTCCTTAGATGATTTCAAGGTCGGCGCGCAGAGCGCCCGCCGCTTTCATGGCCTGCAGGATCGACATCAGATCCGCGGGCGTGGCACCGAGTGCGTTGAGCGCCTTCACCACTTCGGCGAGGTTGGCGCCGGCGGTCACCATCTTCAGTGCGCCGTTGTCCTGCTTCATCTGAATCTGCGACTGCTTGGCCACCACCGTCTGGCCGTTCGAGAACGCGCCGGGCTGACTCACCACCGGCTGCGTATTGATCACCACCGACAGATTGCCGTGGGCCACCGCGCAGTTTTGCAGCGTGACCATCTGGTTCATCACGATCGAACCGGTGCGTGCGTTCAGGATCACCTTCGCCGCGGCTTGCGCCGGCTTGACGTCGAGGTTCTGCAATTGCGCCATGAAGGCGACCTGCTGCTCCGGATCGGACGGTGCGCGCAGTTGAACCGTGCGGCCGTCGAGCGCCGTGGCCGTGCCGCTGCCGAATGCATTGTTCACCGCGGCCACGACGCGTTGCGTGGTGTCGTAGTCCATCTCGTTCAGGTCGAGTTGCATCGTGCCCGCCTGCGATACCGAGGTCGGCACCGCGCGTTCGACGATGGCCCCGCCGGCAATGCGGCCCGCATTGAGCGTGTTCACCTGCACCTTGCTGCCGTTCGCGCTCGCGCCGGCGCCGCCGACCGCCAGATTGCCCTGGCCGAGCGCATACACCTGGCCGTCCGCGCCCTTCAACGGCGTGAGCAGCAGCGTGCCGCCGCGCAGGCTTTTCGAGTTGCCAAGCGACGACACCGTCACGTCGATGGCTTCGCCCGGACGCGCGAACGGCGGCAGCACCGCCGTTACCATCACCGCGGCGACGTTCTTCAACTGGATGTTCGACAGCGACGATTGCTGGTTGGTCGAACCCGCCGCCTGGTTGTTGATCGAGATGCCGAGGTTCGCCAGCATGTTGGCGAGCGTTTGGGTGGTGAACGGCGTCTGCGTGGTCTGGTCGCCCGTGCCGTCGAGACCGACGACGAGGCCGTAGCCGATCAGCGGGTTGTCACGCACGCCCTGAATCTGCACGAGGTCCTTCAGACGCTCGGCGTGCGCGGGCGTGGCGGCCGGCAGCGCGGCGCAGGCAAGCGCAACGAGAGCGAACGCGCGGCCAAGGCGGGAAAAGACGGTACGCATGATCACCACGGCGACACGTTAAGGAAGAAGCGCTGCAACCAGCCCATGTTCTCGGCCTCGTTGAGATAGCCCTTCGCTGAGTATTCGATCTTCGCGTCGGCCACCTGGGTCGAGTACACGGCATTCAGGTTGGAAATCGTGTTCGGATTCACCACGCCGGAGAAGCGCACGAATTCATCGCCCTGGTTGATCAGCATCTGCTTCTCGCCGCTCACCATCAGATTGCCGTTCGGCAGCACGCCGGTCACCGTCACCGTGATCGTGCCGTTAAACGTATTCGACGCGTTGGCGCCGCCGGTACCGTTGAACACATTCGCGCCGGTGGCGCTGAGATTGGTCTTGCCGAACAGGCCGCCGAGGAAGCCCGCGGTCGGCACGTTGAAGTTGGTGCTCCCCGAGCGATTCGCGTTCGCGCCCGACGACTTCGTCGCGTTGACGTTTTCCTGAATCACGATCGTCAGGATGTCGCCCACATTGCGCGGCCGCTGGTCTTCGAACAACGGCCGGCCCGCGTAGCCCGGGTTGTAGATCGAGCCAGGCGATTGCGCTTGCGGCGGCATCGGCGGCAGGGCCGTCATCGGCTGCTGCGTGATCGGCTGCTTCGGCACGAGACCGCAGCCGCCCAGCGTCGCGAGCAGCGTGAGCTGCACGAGAGCCTGAGCGGTGCGCGAATGAACCGGATGACGAGAGAAGTGCGACATCTTGATTACCGACTGTTAATTCCTGATCCCTAAGCCTTAAACCTGCATCTGGCTGAGGGTCTGCAGCATCTGGTCGGAAGTCGTCACGGCCTTGCTGTTGATTTCGTAAGCGCGCTGCGTCTGGATCATGTTCACCAGTTCCTGCACCACGTTCACGTTCGATGCTTCCACGTAACCCTGGCTGAGGTTGCCCGCGCCGTTCAGGCCCGGTTGTGCGATGTTCGGCGCGCCCGACGAAGCCGTTTCCGCGAACAGGTTCTCACCCTTCGCATCCAGACCGGCCGGGTTGATGAAGGTGGCGAGCTGCATCGAGCCGAGCTGCTGACTGTTGGTCGAGCCGGCCACGGTGATCGACACCACGCCATCGCTGCCGATGGTCAGCGAGGTGGCGTTGCTCGGAATCGTGATGCCCGGAATCACCTGATAGCCGCTCGAGGTGACGAGCTGGCCCTGGGCGTTGGTCTGGAACGAGCCGTCACGCGTGTAGGCCGTCGTGCCGTCAGGCATCTGCACCTGGAAAAAGCCCTGGCCGTTGATGGCGATGTCTTTCGAGTTGCCGGTCTGCTGCAGGTTGCCCTGTGTGTACAGACGTTCGGTCGCGACCTGCTGCACACCTGTGCCGAGCTGGATGCCGGACGGCAGTTCGGTGTTTTGCGTCGAGTTCGCACCCGGCTGGCGGATGGTCTGATACAGCAGATCCTCGAAGACCGCGCGCGAGCCCTTGAAACCATTGGTGCTGACGTTCGCGAGGTTGTTCGAGATCACGTCCATCTGCGCCTGTTGCGCATTCATGCCGGTAGCGGCGATGTAGAGCGAGCGATTCACTATTCTTCTCCAAGGTGTCGGGACAATCCCGGGACAACCCGTTAGCTAAAGCTGAGCAGCTGGTTGGCGGACTGATCGTTCTTGTCCGCGTTTTCCAGCAACTTGGTCTGCATCTGGAACTGGCGCGCGTTGGTGATCATCGAGACCATCGCGGCGACCGGATTCACGTTGCTGCCTTCGAGCGAAGCCGGCGCCAGCGTGACGGCCGGATCGGCGTCGGCGGGATTGCCGTCGGCGGTGCGAAACAGACCGTCGTCGCCGCGCGTCATGGTTTGCGGATCCGGATTCACCAGCTTCAACTGATCGACCGTCACCACCGCGGTCGGCGGATCGCCTGGTGTGAGCGCGGACACCGTACCGTCCTTGCCGATGGTGATTTCCGCACCCGGCGGCACCGACACCGGGCCGCCGTTGCCGAGCACCGTCTGGTTCATGGCGTTCACCAGTTGGCCGTTTTCGTCGACGTGCAGATTGCCGGCGCGCGTATAAGCCTCGTTGCCGTCGGCGGTTTGCACCGCCAGCCAACCCGGACCCTGAATCGCCACGTCGAGCGGGTTACCCGTCTGCTGGATCGGCCCCGGCGTGTAGTCGGCGCCCGGCGTCGACGACAGCACGAAGGTTCGCGTGGTGTTGTCGTTGATCGAACTGCCGTCGCCGAACGCCATCGGCACGGCGCGGAAAGTTGCAAGCTGTGCGCGAAAGCCGGTGGTCGAGGCGTTCGCCAGGTTGTTGGCGACGATAGCCTGCTGCTCGAGCGCTTGCGTGCTGCCCGACATCGCGGTGTAGATCAGCCGATCCATGATGGGAGGTCCCGGTCGCTTACAGGTTGATCAGGGTCTGGTCGACGGTCTGCTGGGTCTTGATCGTCTGCGCGTTCGCTTGATAGTTGCGTTGCGCGGTGATCAGGTTCACCAGTTCGCTCGTCAGGTCGACGTTCGAGTTTTCCAGCGCGCCGCCTTGCAGCACACCGTGGTTGGTCGAACCCGGCGACGAAATCTGCGCGACGCCCGATTGCGAGGTCTGCTGGAATTCGTTGTTGCCGAGGTTCACGAGCCCGTTCTGGTTCGAGAAGTTCGCCAGCACGATCTGGCCAAGCGCCGCGGTCTGCTGGTTCGAGTAGTTGCCGGTCAGCGTGCCGTCGGAGCCGATCGTGAAGCTCGTCAGCGTGCCGGCCGCGTAGCCGTCGGGCTGCAGCGAGTTCACGCCGTCCTTGCCGCCGTACTGCGTCGTGCCGGCGATGTTCAGCGTCAGGTTCTGCGGCGTCGACGAACCGTCGGTGGTCGGGATCGAGAAGGCGTACGCGAACGGCGTGGCGGTGGCGGTGAAGGTGGGCGGATTCGCCACCGGCGTCACGACCTGGGTCGTGCCGAGCAGCGTGCCCGACGAATTGAAGTTCGCCTGGCCCACCAGGTTTGCCGTGCCGGTCGAGGTGCCCGCGTACACGTTCCATGTGCCGGCCGAAGTCTTGGCGAAGTACATGTTGACCGTCTGCGAGCCGCCGAGCGAATCGTAGACCGTCGTGCTGGTCGAGTAGTTGTACGTCGTCGAGGTGTTCTGGTTGAACGCGATCGGGGTCGGCTTGATGGTGTAGCTGTCGCCGGTCGCTGGCGTGCCGGTGATCGTGATGGTCTGACCGTTGCCGAGCTGGATCGCTGTGCCGGACGCATAAGGCGTGGCGGCGGATACCGTGCCGAGCGTGCTGTCCGTCACCTTGTACGTCGGCGGCGCGGTCGTGGCGTCGAAGGCGACCGAGTAATTGTCGTTGTTCGTGCCCGAGGCCGTGTTCGTGATCGTAGCGCCAGTTGTGCTCAGGCCACCGCTGTTGCCGGCAGCTGCCGCCACAACTGGCGTGCCGAGCATCAGCGGGTCCTGCGCGTTCAGGTTCAGGCCGGCGACGATCTTGGTGGTGGCTTGCGGCGCGATGTTCGCGGTCGGCACGCTGAGCGGCACGGTTTGCGCGGTGTTGATGACGCCCGAGCTGTTCGCCGCGTAGCCCATCAGTTGCAGGCCTTGCGCGTTGGTGATGTTGCCGTTCTTGTCGAGCTGGAACACGCCGTTGCGCGAATACACCAGCGAGCCGTTATTCGAGAGCTGGAAGAAGCCGTTGCCGTTGATCGCGACGTCGAGCGCCTGGTTGGTGCTGGTGATCGTGCCTTGCGAGAACTGCTGCTGCACTTCGGACAGTTGGGTGCCGATGCCGATCTGGTTGTTCACCGCGGTCGCCACCGAATTGGCGTACATGTCCGCGAACTGCGCAGCGCCGCTCTTGAACCCGGTCGTATTCGCGTTGGCAATGTTGTTGCCGATCACGTCGAGATCGCTCGACGCTGCGGACAAACCACTCAAACCTTGTTGGTAACCCATGACGGTCTCCGTATCTGGAAAGTCGTAACTGACTGAATCTGAATCAGAGGATGGCCGCGACGCTGCTCAAGCCCACGGTCGTGCCGTTCGACAGCACGAGGCCCGGCGTACCGCTGCTTTGCATGACGACGCTTTGCACCGTCGCACCCGAGAGCGTGGTAGCCGTGGCTTGCTGGCCATTGATCGTGCCGACCGCGCTGATCGTGTAGCTGCCGTCGGGCAGCGTGTTGCCAGCCGAGTCGGTCGGCGTCCAGCCCACCGGAATCGTGCCGGCCGACTGCTTGCCGAGGTCGAGCGTATTGACGATCGTGCCCGCCGAGTTCTTGATGACGACCTGCAGATCGCCCACCGAGTTGGCGAGTTGCACGCCGAACGAGCTGGCCTTGCCGCTCGCGACCGTCACGGAGTTGCCCGGAGCCAGCACGGTCGAGCCGATCAGCAGTGCCGCTTGCGACTGCTGGCCTGCCGACATCTGCGTGGCGAGCGAGGTGAGCGTCGTGTTCAACTGGCTGATACCCGACACCGTGTTGATCTGGGCCAGTTGCGAAGTCATCTGCGAACTGTCCATCGGATTGGTTGGATCCTGGTTCTTCAACTGCGCGACGAGCAGTTGCAAGAAGGTGTTCTGCAGATCGGTCGCCGAGGTGCCCGAGGTGCTGCCCGTCGAACTGGTGGAACTGCTCGCGCTCTTCGTGCTCTTGGTGCTGCTGCTCGCGCTGTTCGTACCGTTCATCGTATCGAGCAGCGTTTGCGATACGGCTGGGCCGTTGTTGCCAATGGTGGTGGTCAAAGAACTCTCCTCAGGTTCCGATCGTGAGCGTTTTCAGCATCAGCGTCTTGGCGGTGTTCAGGGTCTCGACGTTGGCCTGGTACGAGCGCGAGGCCGAGATCATGTTGACCATCTCCTGTACCGGGTCGACGTTGGGCAGCGTGACGTAGCCGTCCGAATTGGCGGCCGGGTTGCCGGGGTCGTACGCGGTCTTCATCGGCGTCGGGTCGTCGACCACGCCGGTCACCTGCACGCCGCCGATCTGCTGGCCGGAGGCTGTGCGCGAGCCGCCGATCGGGCTAACCGCGAATACCACCTGCTTGGCCTTGTACGGCTGACCGTCCGGGCCCGTCGTGCTGTCCGCGTTGGCGAGGTTCGACGCCGTCACGTTGAGCCGCTGCGACTGCGCCGACATCGCGGAGCCTGCAACACCAAAAATATTCATCAAAGATGGCATGTTTCCTGACCTCTCCTATGTCGATCGGAGTTAGCGCATTAGCGCTTACTCCGGTCCCATGCAGCCTCATCGCGGTCGATCGGAGTTAGCGCTTTAGCGCTTACTCCGGTCCCATGCAACGTAGTTGCACGGTTCGACCCGGCCTCAAGTTAAATCCCGTAGCGATTGTTCCTGCGTACTGCGTCTTCTTGTGCGACGTCTGCCGCGCTTGTCCATTACCTGGTATTACGAGCCCGACGTGATCGCCGCGAGCATCGTTTTGATCTGGCTCGACAGCACCGTCATGCCCGATTCGAAATGCAACGTGTTGTCGGCGAACTGCACCCGCTCCGTATCGATGTCGACCGTGTTGCCGTCGAGCGCGGGTTGCGTCGGAATGCGGTATTGCAGATTGCCGTAGTCGTCCGGCGTGCCGCCGGTCGGCGTCAACGTCGCCTTGCCTGCCATGTGGCCCGGCGCGGTCGACACCATCGACATGCCGCTCGTCACGCCCGCGGGCTGCGTCATGGCAAGCGTCGAATTGTTCGAAGCGCCCGTGCCCGCGCCGCCGCCCGCCTTCTTCAGCGCGCCGGCCAGCGACGAAGCGAAGTCGACGTCGCGCGCCTTGTACCCGGGGGTATCGGCGTTGGCGATATTCGACGACAGCAGCTCCTGCCGGTAAGCGCGTACATCGAGCGCCTGGCGGCCAAAGGCGAATTCGGCATCGAGTTTGTCCAGCATAGAAATCTCCGGAGACGGTTCCCGAGGCTTCCCGGGCGGGTCTCGCATGAGACCTGCGGCGGCCGGAAAGACCTTTTTGCATGAGGTGCATCTTATGGGCCGAACGCAAGTGGCAATCGGACGAATAACCGGGAAAGGGGGCTTCTATTCAACGTTTGCGCAATGGGGGCGCTCTCTAGAATGCAAGGCGTACCGATGCATTCGATGGAGAAACACGATGGACCAGCCGACCTTCGACCTGACGCACCGCGCAAGCTGCGCGGCGGTGCATCGCGGGGGTGCGGGCGCGGTCCGGCGTGCTGCGCGCGGCGTATCCCGTGGGGCGTGCCGTCTGCTGGCTCGCCTTGCCGTAAACCTGGTGGTATGGGTCGCCGGCGGTATCGTGCTGCTGCCGGCCTCCACACAAGCCCAGCAAGCGCAACAGGCTCAGGACGCCGGTGGCCCCATCGTGATTCCCGGCCCGGGTGAAAAGAATCCGGCCGCCCTCGCCGATCTGGCCGCGCAGATGCAGGCCACGCCCGCGAAACGGACCGGGTCCGCAGCAACGCTCGCCGCCGCTACCGCGCAGTCGCTGGTGCCCGGCCCGGTTGCGCGCAACACCGATCAATTCACGCGAGCCGCCAACGCGAGCGGCTCGATTGTCATTCCGGGTGCGGGCGAGCCGCCTGCCGCGCCGCAGATGATCCGTACCAGTTTCAAGCCCGACATGAACGGCATCGTGACGATTCCGGCGCCTGGAACGGCACTCGGCAACGCGCCTGGACGCGGGCTTGCGCCTGCTAACGGTGGTAATGGAGTCAGCGGCGCCAACGGTGCCGGTATCGAAACCGCAATCGGTAGCGCGCCGGCAGCGAGTGGCTTCGACAGCCTTGTGTCGCGCGGCGAACCGCCTCAGTTGGGGGCGAACGGCAAACCCATCGTGGCGACAGCAGTCGCATCGAAGCCAACGCCCGCTCCGATGCCGACACCGCCCGCCACGATCGCCCGCACACCGTCGGCGCGCCAGGTGGCGCCGGCTGTCGTCCAACAGAATCTGCAACCCGCCGCGGTGGCGCAACCCGCACCGCTCCCCGGCCAGCAAGATGCCGAGGCGATTCGCAGCGCCGCGCTCGCCTTCCTGCAGCAGCAATCGGCGGGCTTGCCCGGCAAGGTCGAAATCACCGTCGCACCGGCGTTCCCACGCGGGCTCGCGAGCTGCACCACGCTCGAACCGTTCATGCCCAGCGGCGCGCGCCTGTGGGGCCGGATGACGGTCGGCGTGCGCTGCGCCGGCGAACGGCCGTGGACCATCTATCTGCAAGCGCGCATTGCGCTGCGCGCCACCTACTATCTGGCCGCCCGCGCGATGGCGCCGGGTGAAGTGTTCACGGCCGCCGACCTCGTCGCGCGCGACGGCGACCTGACCGGTTTGCCACAGGCGATCGTCACGGACCCCTCGCAGGCGCTCGGCTCGGTGTCGCTCGTGCGCATCGCCGGCGGCATGCCGCTGCGCCGCGACATGCTGAAAAGCGCATCTGCGGTGTCGATCGGCCAAACGGTGCGGGTTGTCGCCGCGGGCGCGGGTTTCGCGATTTCGGCCGAAGGCAGCGCGATGAACAACGCGTCGCCGGGCCAGCAGATACGGGTGAAGACGGCCAACGGCCAGATCATCTCCGGCATCGTCAAGGACGGATCGACGGTGGAGGTTCAGTTATGAAGCGGCGCGGCGGCAAGTCCGGCAGTCCGCGCATCGGCGCGGGTTCAGGCGTGACGGCCCGTGCGACAAACCGGGAGGCCGCGGAAGCCGCGGCGGCCGTGGAGTCCGTTGTGGGGCCGGATTGTCTTGAAAGGAAAGGTAAAACCTCGAGCGATTGCGCTAAAGTTTTGATCACGGGTTGCCGTTATCAGAATCAAATCGTTCAGGAAGCCAATCGTGAAAGTCGATTCCACAACCAATTCGAATCTGCCGTCGTTGAAAGACGCCGTGTCCCGCTCGCAACAAAGCGACGCGACGAGTGCGAACAGCAACGCGCAGAGTGCGAGCACGAGCTCGCCGACCACCACCAGCGGTTCGGGCGACGCCAGCGTCAGCCTGTCGGGTCTGTCGCAGCATCTGCGCAGCCTCGCGGCGTCCGGCTCGGCCGATATCGACACGGCGCACGTCGAGTCGATCAAGGCAGCCATCAAGAACGGCTCGCTGACGATCGATTCGAGCAAGATCGCCGACGGCGTGCTGAATACCGCGCGCGAACTGTTGCAAAGCAAAACCTCGTCGACCGGCAACTAATCGACGCATCGAAGTACGGTGAATGGCCGGGCGGCATTCGACAAATCCGGCTCGCGAAGCATGCGCGAGCCGTCGTGTTCAGCGAGTTGTTGAGATGAAAGACGCCCTGCTTGCCACCCTCATCGAAGAATATTCGGCCGTCGAGGCATTCGCCTCGGTTCTGACGCTCGAGACGAAGGCATTGACCGTCGTGTCGCCGCTGGAACTGCTGCCGCCGATCGTCGAGAAGAAAACCGAACTGATCGGCACGCTCGCCAATCTCGAAGCCACGCGCGACGCGCTGCTCCAGGAAATGGGTTTTCCGGCCGGTTGGCCCGGCATGGAACTCGCGGCCAGCGCGGATGCGCGGATCGCCGAGCAATGGGCGCTGCTGCAAAAAGCCGCCGAGCGCGCGCGGCGCTTCAATACGAGTAACGGCGAACTGATTCGCGTGCGGATGGACTACAACCAGCGCGCACTGACAGCGCTGCAGGTGGCCGTGCCGCAGAAGACCGGTTTCTATGGGCCGGATGGGCGGATTCCGGCTCAGCCAGCGGTTTGAAAATTTCGCAGGCGCGCTGCTTTTCGCGCACTGATTTTCACGCACTGACATAGTTGCGTAGATTGCTTTGAACAAAAGGGCTCGTCTTTGACGGGCCCTTTTGCTTTTCCCCATCCGCTCAGAGCGCCTGAGCGCTCCTCCGACGCACGTTGGCCATCCGGCCAGGTAGCGCGCAATCCTCCGCCACGTTGAAATCACGGGTTCCCCTAACTGAGGTTCTCCGCCGTCGCGCGCGGCTTTTCGATGCCGCGTCAGACGAACCAGGCGGAGCGTTACCCACTAGCGAGGTTGTGTAATCGTGTGTATGATTCGAGGAGTGAAATATGAACAGTGCCGAGGTCGTCAAACTGATTCAAGCGGATGGCTGGCGGTTGATCCGGATATCCGGCAGTCACCACCATTTCCGGCATGCGGCAAAAGCCGGTCTCGTGACCATCCCGCATCCGAAAAAAGATCTTCCGCCCGGCACACTGAACAGCATCCTGAAACAGGCGGGCCTGAAATGAAAAACCTGATTTTCCCGATCGCAATCGAGCCTGGTGACACGCACCATGCGTTCGGCGTGGTCGTCCCCGACATTGCGGGTTGTCATTCGGCGGGGGATTCGCTGGAAGAGGCGTACGCAAACGCGAAAGAAGCGATCGAGGCGCATCTGGACACGCTGCTCGACGAAGGCTTGCCGATTCCCGAGCGGCTAACGCTGGACGAACATCGGCGTAATCCGGATTACGCGGGTTTTACTTGGGGGTTTGTC
This sequence comes from Paraburkholderia fungorum, assembly GCF_046026025.1. GTDB lineage: Bacteria > Pseudomonadota > Gammaproteobacteria > Burkholderiales > Burkholderiaceae > Paraburkholderia > Paraburkholderia fungorum_E. The sequence continues at coordinate 21,534 of NZ_JAQQFL010000049.1, forward strand.
ACCACGCGCAACATCCCGGCGCTGAAAAAAGCGGTGCGCATCAATATCTCGCTGCCCGAGGCGCTGGTTCACGATATCGACGCTTACGCCCAGGCACGCGGCATGTCGCGTTCGGCGTTTCTCGCGCTGGCCGCCGAGCACGAGATGGCGGACGCGTAACTGAAAATAAGAACCGGCGAGAGAAGGCGGACGCTACGCGCGCCGCCGGTCCAGCATCAGGCCATCAAGCGCCGGTCGCCTCGGCGTTCGCCCAGGCCATTTCGCGCAAGCGCGTGCGCAAACGCGCCACGGCCTGGCTGTGCAACTGGCACACTCGCGACTCGCTGACTTCCATCACCGCGCCAATTTCTCGCAGGTTCATGCCGCGTTCGTAGTAGAGCGACATCAGCAGCTTCTCGCGCTCCGGCAAACGGTCGATCGCTTCGATCAGCGCCGAGCGCAGGCTGTCGTCCAGCAGCGCCGACAGCGGGTCCGAATGATCGACACAGTAACGGTCGAGAAACGGCTCGTCGTCTGCGGAACGGTCGAAGTCTTCGTAATAGATAAGCTGACTGCCGTGCAGATCCTGGAGCATCGACTGATACTCGTCGAGCGGCATTTGCAGATGCTCGGCGATCTCCGTTTCGCTCGCCGAGCGGCCCAGATTCTGTTCAACCTTGTGCACGGCGGATTCGACTTCACGCGAGGTGCGCCGCAAGCTGCGCGGCAACCAGTCGTTGCTGCGCAATTCGTCGAGCATCGCGCCGCGAATCCGCTGGCTGGCATACGTCTCGAACTGCGCGCCCTGATCTTCCTTGTAGCGGCCCGCCGCATCCAGCAATCCGATCATGCCGGCCTGAATCAGGTCGTCGAGATCGACGCTCGCCGGCATCTTGGCGACGAGCTGCAAGCCGAGACGACGCACCAGCGGCGCGTACTTTGTCAGAACATCGGCTTGGGAGATCTTTCCCTGAGCGTTATACATCGTGCTCCCCTTGTCCTTGTGCCGCCGCTCAGGCGTGCTGCGCGGACGGTTGGTCGGCGTGTTGCGCCGCTGTAACTGTCGCAGGCGCCATCCACGGCGTTTGCGACGACATCGCTGGCCGCATCGGCCAGTACTGCAATTCGGCAGCGAGATGCCGGAAGTCGCGCGCAGCCGGTGTCGATGGGAAAGCATCGACGACACACCGCGACAACTCCAGGGCTCGCGCCATCCGCGCATCGGCGGCAATGCAACCGGCGTCTTCCAGCGCCACCGTCAGGTAGCGTCCTGCCACGCCGGCCAGGTTGACAAAAGCGGTATGCGCGTCGTCAACGCTTTGGACGTGATTCACCAGCACGCGAAACTGCGCGGTGGCGTGTGCGTAGTGCAAGCGTTTCATGCAGGCATACGCGTCGGTGATCGCCTGCGCGGCTACCCGCGTGACGATCATCAGGTCATGCGCCTGCATCGCGAGGGCCGACAGATGGCCGTGCTCGTCGAGTTCCGCGTCGATCAGCACGATGTCGGCGGACCCGCGCAGCACGGCGCCCAACTGCGCGGCCGTGTGGCCTTCGCGGTTGTGGCGCGAGGCAGCCAGCACCGAGAAGCCGAGTACGTGCCGTGCGGTGGCTTCGTCGAGCGTCATTTCTCCACGCATCACCGCCGCAAAATTGCCCGCGCCGCGCACGCCGCCGAGCATCGCGCTCACCGACTTGTCGCCGAGGCATTCGTCGACCACCAGCACGTCCTTACCTTGTTGCGCAAGCGCCGCGGCGAGGTTCACCACGATGGTCGTAGAACCAACGCCGGCCGATCCACCCGTCACGGCAATCACGCGCGAACCGCTTTTCGCCAACAGGCGCCGCAATCCTTCGGCTTGATCCGAGATGAATTTATCCAAAGCGGACCTCGTGCAGTTCAGCCGTCGACCGTGCGGACAGCGCGGAGAGCAGCGCCGGAATGTCGTCGTCGTGCGGCACGAACGGCGAGTTGTCGCGCGGAATGCAGAACGTGCTCTTGATCAGGAATTTCCTTGTCGCGACGTACAGGTTTTCCGGCACCTTCTGCCCGGTCGACACGTAGTGCACCGGCAGCTTGTAGCGAATCACCGTATCGAGCACACCGCCCAGATTGGTGGCCTCGTCGAGCTTGGTCAGGATGCAGCCGGCGAGCGGCTGTTGGTCCGGGGCACGCTGATAGGCCTGCACCACTTCGTTCAAGGTATCGCCGTGGCTCGTCGCGTTGAGCAGCAAAAGACGCTGCACCGGCTGACCGGCGCGGCACAGCATGGCGATCTGGTCGGACACGAGACGATCGCGCTGGCTCATGCCGATCGTGTCGATCAGCACGATGTGCTTGTTGCGCAACTCGGCGAGCGCAAGTTGCAGATCGGCGCCGTCTTTCACCGCGTGAACCGAGACGCCGAGAATCTTGCCGAAGATGCGCAGTTGTTCGTGGCCGCCGATCCGGTAGCTGTCGGTGGTGAGGAGCGCCACCTTGCTCGCGCCAAAGCGCATCACGCAACGCGCGGCGAGCTTCGCCGTGGTCGTGGTCTTGCCGACGCCCGTCGGGCCCATCAGCGCGAACACGCCGCCGCGTTCCATTAGCGCGTCTTCGTCTTCCATCACCGGCAGGTTCGATTCGAGCACCGAACGCACCCACTCCATGCCGCCTTCCATGTTGTCGACGTCGTCGGGCAGGTTGTCGACCATCATCTGCACGAGTTGCGCGGAAAAACCAGCGGCGAACAGGTGCTTGGTGAGTGCGGCGCGAGCCGGGCTACGGCGCTGGCGGTCGCCCCACAAGAGGCCGGCGAAGTGTTCTTCCATCATGCCGCGCATCGACGACAGTTCGTGCATCACGGTGTCGTTGACGACCTGCTCCATGCGCGCCTTGATTGCTTCGGCGACCGTTGCAGGCGTGCGGGTGTCGTCACTTGCGGGCTGTTGCGCGGCAATCTTCTGAGCGGCGCGGCGCGCGGCGAGCTGTTGGGCTTCGCGAGCCCATTCGGGCGTGTCGGTGACTTCTGGCGCACGCTGTTGCGAGGTGTAGTGCGGGGCGTGTTGTGAAACCGGCTGCGAACCGGGTTCGACCGCGGCGCCGAGACCCTTGGCCATGGCGGCGGCCGGTGTCATCGCGGCGGGGCGCGCGCTGTATGCGCCTTGCTGCTGCTGTTCGGCCGCGATGCGGCGGGCGTGATCGATCAGCCAGGGATTCGATTCGGCCATGGTGCGCGGCGTATCGGCGGCAGGCGCGCCAGACGCTGGCGGCACGCCGGCGGCTTTGAGCAGATCCGCACGGATGTCTTGGGTGAGGCGTGTCGCCGCGGCGCGCGCGCTGGGTTGCTCGATGCTGGCCGGTTGCGACGGCGACCCTGCAGCGGGTGCGGCCAGCGCTGCTTTAGGCGCATTCGGCAAGGCGGCAGGCTTGACCGCCGAGCCGGAAGCGCTTGCGCCGTTCGAGACGTTTGGCGTCATGTTCTCGGTACCCGCTTCCGGGCTCGCGCCGAACACGGACGAAAACACATCGGGCATGCCACTCGCATACGGATTGGCTTGCATCATCGGGTTGGCGCGCGGTGCGGCGAGCGCGGGTTGCTGTCCAGTCGTGGCATTCGTCGGCGCGGGCAGCGCGGCGCCTGCGCTGCGGCGCGGCGCTTTCGGCGTGATGGCGGCGAGGTCGCTGTCGGCTAGCGCGACGATCTCGACGCTGCCGTCGTCCATCGTGCGGTTGGACAAAACGACGGCATCCGGGCCCAAAGCTTCGCGCACGAGACGCAAAGCATCGCGACTGGTAGCACCGACAAATTTACGAATGTTCAAGCTGGACCCCCGATGAGGTAAACGGACTTACGGACTAACGGACCGGCAACATACCGCTTCCCATTGAGATCATTATTGCGAAACCTGTCGAGCGACGATCGGTGGATAAAGACCGTTAAAGGTGGGCAATTCGGGCGATGGAGACGCCGTGCCCAACGGTTTTAAACAGGCACCGAGACGGCGTCTGGCGGCGTTTTCGCGGACGCAGCATGACCTCCGGCACCCGCTTGCGGCACGAAAAGTTAGACGCCGAAATGAAAACCGGCGCTCGAGGAGCGCCGGCGGAAACCATCGGTCTGGAACAAGTTCGGCCAACTGCCGGGGATCAGCAGGCAAAGTCTCACCACCCGGGTTTAACCATGCGCCCCGATCAGGTTCACCACTTTGATATTGCGCGTATCCGGCACTTCCGCGTACGACAGCACCTTCAACTGCGGCAGGCTGCGGCGCAAAAAGCGCGCGAGCATGGGGCGTAACGCATGCTGCACCAGCAGCACCGGCGCGAGCCCCAGGTTTTGCTGACGCGTCATCGCCTTCTGCGTTTCGTTCAGCAGCGTATGCGCGAGGCCCGGCTCGAGGCCCGGATTGGCGCCCGTCGAAAGCGCCTGCGACAACACCCGCTCCAGATTCGAATCGAGGCCCATCACCTGCATGTCGCCCACGCCGGGGAACCACTGCTGCGTGATCGCGCGCCCCAGCGCGAGGCGCACGGCGGCAGTGAGATCGTGCGCGTCGGTGACCTTCGGCGTGTGTTCGGACAGCGCTTCGAGAATCGTGCGCAGATCGCGAATCGGCACGCCTTCTTCCAGCAGATTTTGCAGCACCTTTTGCAGGGTGGTGAGCGGCAGCGACTTCGGCACCAGATCGTCGACCAGCGACGGCGTGTCCTTCTGCATCCGCTCGAGCAGCGCCTGGACTTCGCGGCGGCCGAGCAGTTCGGACGCATGCGTGACCACCAGGTGATTCAGGTGCGTGGCCACCACCGTGCTCGAATCGACCACCGTGTAGCCGTACACCTGCGCCTGTTCGCGCAGATTCGTATCGATCCAGATCGCCGGCAAGCCGAACGCCGGATCCTGCGTCGGCGTACCCGGCAGCGCGGCGGACACCTGCCCCGGATTGATCGCCAGCCACTGCCCCGGATACGCTTCGCCGACACCCACTTCGACGCCCTTGAGAGCGATCCGGTAGCCGTTCGGCCGCAGTTCGAGGTTGTCGCGGATATGGATCACCGGCGGCAGGAAGCCGATTTCCTGCGCGAATTTCTTGCGGATGCTCTTGATCCGTTTGAGCAGTTCGCCGTCCGAGTTCTTGTCGACGAGCGGAATCAGCCGGTAGCCCACTTCGAGACCGAGCGTGTCGATCATCGTGACGTCGTCCCAGCTCGCTTCGGTGTTTTCCGTCGGCGCCATCGCGGCCGGTGCGACATCGACGAGCGCCGCGCTGGTCTTGCGTGTGTCGCTGCGCTTTTTCATCGTGCGGCCGAGTTGAATCAGGCCACCGCCGAGAACCAGAAAGGCGAAGTGCGGCATGCCCGGAATCAGGCCCATCAGCACCAGAATGCAGCCGGTGATGATCAGCACACGCGGGTTCGTGAAGAGCTGGCCGGTCAGCTGCGTACCGATGTCTTCGTTGGTCGCGACGCGCGAGACGATCACGCCGGCCGCGGTCGAAATCACCAGCGACGGGATCTGCGCGACGAGGCCGTCGCCGATCGTCAGCAGCGTGTAGTTCTTGCCCGCCGCCGCGAAGTCCATGTTGTGCTGGACCATCCCGACGATCAACCCGCCGACGATGTTGATCACCATGATCAGCAAACCGGCGATCGCATCGCCGCGCACGAACTTGCTCGCGCCGTCCATGGAGCCGTAGAACTCGGCCTCTTGCGAGACCTCCTGGCGGCGCTTGCGGGCCTGCTCTTCGTTGATGAGACCGGCGTTCAGGTCGGCGTCGATCGCCATCTGCTTGCCGGGCATCGCATCGAGCGTGAAGCGCGCGGACACTTCCGCGATCCGCCCCGCACCCTTGGTGATCACCATGAAGTTGATGACCATCAAAATGATAAAAACGACGATACCGACCGCGAAGTTGCCGCCCACGAGAAAGTGGCCGAACGACTCGATCACCTGACCCGCCGCGTCTGGGCCGGTATGGCCTTCGAGCAGCACGACGCGTGTGGACGCCACGTTCAGCGACAGGCGCAGCAAGGTCGAGAACAGCAGCACGCTTGGGAACGCGGCGAAGTCGAGCGGTTTCATCGTGTACATGCTGACGAGCAGCACCATCACGGAAAGCGCGATATTGAAGGTGAACAGCAGATCCAGCAGAAACGGCGGCAACGGCAGAATCATCATGCCGAGAATCATGCAGATCAGCACCGGCCCGGCGAGGGCGCGCAAATTGGTGCTGCTCAGGGCATCGGGCCGTCGGGACAGGAATCCGGCGCGAGCGTTCATGCGGAGGCTCCTGAAGCGTTGTCGTTATCTGACTGATTGGCGGAATTGAGCACGTCGGCGGCTTCCTGCTCGGCTTCATCGTCCGGCACGCCGCCCTTGTCGAGTTCCGCGGGCACGTCGAAATCGGTCGGCGCGACCGGCGCCACGCCGCCTTCGGTGTTGAAGCGTCGCAACTGATAGACCCACGCGAGCACCTCGGCGACCGCGCCATACAACGGGCCGGGAATTTCCCGGTTCAGTTCGACGTTGTGATACAGCGCACGCGCGAGCGGCGGCGCTTCCAGCAACGGCACGTTGTTCTCGGCCGCGATTTCGCGAATCCGCGCGGCCACCAGATTCACGCCCTTGGCGACCACCTTTGGCGCGCGCATCTCGCCGTCGGTGTATTGCAGCGCGACCGCGAAGTGCGTCGGGTTGGTCACCACCACGTCGGCCTTCGGCACGTTGGTCATCATGCGGCGGCGGGCAATCGCGCGCTGCTGCTGGCGAATCCGGCCTTTCACGTGCGGATCGCCTTCGCTTTCGCGGTGTTCGCGCTTCACTTCTTCCTTCGTCATGCGCAGTTTCTTGTGGAACTGCCAGAGTTGATACGGCACATCGAGCGCGGCCACGACGAACATGCCCGCCACCGTCATGCCGCAGCACACCGCGATCAGATGCACGGAGTTGGCGAGCGCCAGGTGCATCGGCTGGGTGGCCAGCGCGAGAATCTCCTCACGGCGGTTCCAGATCGCCGAGCCGCCGATGCAGCCCACCACCAGCGTCTTCGCGAACGACATGCCAAGCTGGACCGGCCCGTTGATCGAGAAAATCTTGCCGAGCCCTTCGATCGGATTGAGCCGGTTGAACTTGGGCTCGAGTCCTTTCGACGAAAACTGCCAGCCGCCCAGCGCCATGGGCGCGAGCAGGGCCGCCGCGCCGGTGAAGGCCAGGATCGGCAGCAGCGCGGACAGGCCTTCGCGGCTCGCCACGCCCGCGCCGATCATCATGCGGCGGGTTTCGAACACGGTGGCGTGGTCGAACGTGAAGGACGTGCGCAGCATGGCCTGCAGATGCTCGCCGATGTGGCTGGACATGCCCCATGCACCGAAAAATCCCGCTGCCAGCAGCGCAAACGTCGACAGCTCCCGCGAACGCACGATCTGCCCTTCCTCGCGCGCCTTTTGCAGGCGCCGGGGAGTGGCTGATTCGGTTTTTTCGAGGTCGCTATCCTCTGCCACAAACGCTCTCCAGTCGGCTGAGGCACGGCGCCTCTTTCCAGTGAGAGCGATTATTCCCGCTCGACGCAAGCGCCGATCGGCGGATCAGGCCGGAGAAAGGGGGGTATTTCAAGGGATGGGGCAGCGGGTAAGGCACGCGGCGGCGTTTGCTGGCGGGGCTGGCGTGACCGCCCCCCAGCGCGGGCGCGCGGATTAGGCTCAGCGGGCACCCGCGCTATGTCGTGCGGGTGCCCGGCCGGTTTTTACGCTTGCGCGCCGCGGCCTAGAAGCCGACGTAAGGCGCCGGGCCGCCGCTCGCCGTCTGATCGAAGCCGTAATACATGTGACGGCCATAAAAGAACGGCAAGCCGAGATCGAAGCTGCTGCTGCCGCCGATCTGCCCGGCCAGATCGTTGAACGCATAGTTGCTGCTGTTGCTGAACAGCGTGGCCGCATTCAGGATGCCGATGCTGACGCTGGCGGTCGTGGTGCTCTGACCGGTCAGCGTGATCGACCGGGTTTGCGCGGCCGACGGACAATAGAACCCGGCGTAGTTACTACATACCGGAAGCGAGCTATCGGAGAAGAAGTACGCGTTCGAACCCGAATCGAAAAACGCCTGCACGGTCGTGCCGTTATAGACGCTGTTGTTCAGGTCGCCGTAGCCATCGGTAGTGAAGGTCTGCGAGGCCGCCAGCGCATTGTTCGACTGCGTGTTGATCCCGAACACCAGCGTGCCGGTGGCCGAGGGTGCACCCGTGTTCGACACCGGTGGCATCTGCACGATCACGCCGTTATTGTCGCCCGCGAAATTGGCGACCGGGTTCGCGACCTGCTGGAGGACCGGTACCGTGGCACGGGTACACGTGCTGCCCGAACACGTGAAGTAATTGCTGTAGGTGGCTGCGGTTGACGTATTCGCGCAGGTTGTGCCGCAATCGTAGAGCGCCGTACCGATGCCGAGAATACCGTTGGCGCCAAGATCCTGGGCCGTGTTTTCCGCCGATCCGCTGCCGCAGCCCTTCGTCGGCGCACTGCCCGCGGCCGGATCGCCGATGATCTGTATCGGAATGGCCCTGCCAGTTGTCTCGCCACCAATCTGTACGGTTGCGGTGCGCACGGTGCCCCACGTGTAGCCGTCGGCGAAGGTCGCGCATTCGGCGAGTTGTGCCCCGCTGGCCAGGGTGCTGATCGGCAACGACGTGGTGTTCACCACCGAGCTGACCAGACGCAACCCGAACGAGCCCGTATCGACCTGGATGTTGTTGATGGTCTGACAATTGGATGTCGTACCGGGTGGGCAAACGGTCACGCTAACCGTCGGAATATTGATGACGCCGTTCACTCCCTGCGCGACCGTCATCGGCACGGTATTCGCGGCGTTTGCGGCGATCGGCTGCTGGGTCGGGCTGGCCGGCAGCGAGCCGCCGTTCAGCGTGGTCGATGAATTATTGCCACTGGAACTGGAGCCGCCACCACCGCCGCAGGCGACCAGCACCGACATCAACGCCACGGCCGCGACGGCCTGCATCCAGCCCTTGAGCTTCGCAACACTTTGCATGGTTCGCATCGTTCGTCCTCGCCCTTACTGGATGTCGGAACCGCTGACGCCGGCAGGCAACGCCTGCGGCAACCAGGCCTGACCATTGAACGCGCCCATGTGGCCGCCGGAGCGGACCGCGAGGCTGCTCTGGTCGACCGCAACGGGGCCACGAGCGCCGCCGCGCGCCGCGCGCGCGGCTTTTACGCCGGCGACGTATTGCGGAAAATAGCTGCCGAGCAGATCGTTGAGATCCGGCATTTGCGGGCCGCGCCACGCGATGCCGAACACCGATCCATCCGCGGCAAGGTATTCGCGCACCACCGTGCCGTTGCCGAGCGTGGTTTCACGCACGGTGTAGGACGAGGGCGCCAAAGCGGCCGAGCTGGAAGATGCAGCGCTGGATGCGGAACGCATCACGCTTTGAGCCGCCGATACCGAACCGGCGGCAGGTTGCACGGTGCGGGAAGAAACCGACGCATCCGCTGGTGGGGTCATTGGGGCCGCGCCCAGTGCCGCATGAGCGGACTGCACGGCAGACAGGGAACAAGGTAAGGCAAGCGCCATGACAAATCCGGCGCGACGTGCACGACTCCACATGACAAGGCTCCTCCCGAGCTGCTGCAGCGCGGCTCGCACCTCGTGCGAACCGGCCGCATGTATGCAGATCATACGGCACCGCTGCGGTCGCAGACAGAAGGAATACCTCGCCGTGCCACCGGCCGGTGACGGCCTGTCACCGGAAAGCCGTGCCGCTGCTTGAGTCCGTAGTATGCCTGTGGATTATGTCGGCAAACAGTAAGCTCACGCGAACGCGTGGCTTACTGGCCGTTCCGATCCAGCGATACGGATGACACGGCGATACGGTGATACGGCAGTCCCGCCTTGCGCCCTTGCGGGCAACCAGCCGGTCAGAAGCCGAGACTCGCCAGCAGATCGTCGACTTGCCCCTGATCCTGCATCACATCCGTCTTGCCTTCCGGATTGATCTGCGGACCATTCAGCAGATGTTCGGGGCTGCCGGTGGACGACGGCTCGGCCGCCAGCGCCGCCGCATTCGCCGCGAACTGCTCGCGCCGTTCGAGCGCGATGTTCTCGACCAGCACGCCGAGCAACTGCTGCTCGATCAGGTACACGACATCCGTGATCTTCTTGATGACCTGGCCGGTCAGATCCTGGAAGTCCTGCGCCAGCATGATCTCCATCAGTTGCGCGTTGGTCGCGCTGGTGGCTTCGGGCAGGCCATGCAGGAAAGCGCGCGTGTCCTTGATCACCGCGCGCACTTCGTCGCGCTCGATCGGTGCCTCGTACCACTTTTCCCAGCGCGCATCGAGCTCTGCTGCGTCCTGCTGCAATTGCGTCTGGATCGGCTTGGCGATTTCGATCGACGACAGCACGCGCTCGGCGGCCTGCTCGGTCATGTTCGCGATGTACTTCAGACGGTCGCGGGCATCGGGCACGGCTTCCGCCGCACGCTCGACATGCTTGTCGAGCCCGAGCTCACGCATCGAGTCGCGCAGCGTGCGCGTCAGTTGTCCGATACGGGCGAGGATGCGGTCGGACGCGAAGTCGCCGATCTCGGTCGCCGCTTCGGCGCCTTGCGCGTTGGTCGGCAAATTCACATCAGCTCCCGGCTTTCGCCATCTTCTCGAGAATCTTGTTGAGCTTCTCGTCGAGCGTCGCGGCCGTGAACGGCTTGACGACATAACCGCTCGCGCCGGCTTGCGCCGCCGCGATGATGTTTTCCTTCTTCGACTCGGCCGTCACCATCAGCACCGGCAGATGCGTCAGGTGGGCGTCGGCGCGGATTTCCTTGAGCATGGCCAGACCGTCGAGATTCGGCATGTTCCAGTCGGAGATCACGAAGTCATACGTACCGCCGCGCAAACGCGAGAGGCCGGCCTGACCGTCTTCCGCCTCGTCGACATTGGAGTAGCCGAGCTCTTTGAGCAGGTTGCGGACAATCCGGCGCATCGTCGGAAAGTCGTCAACCACCAGAATCTTCATTCCCTTATCCATTTCATTCCCTTTGCTTGATCCTTGATGCGGCGCATGACCGCCAGTTCTATCAGGCTCTTGTCGACCGGAGTTGGTCACTCCATCCCATGCCTGGCGCTCCCCTTCAGGCCCGCATCATACCCGCTGTACGCGATCACCCATTGCCGACAGACGCGCCATCACGCGACGGCTCATCTCCGCCAGCGACGCGATTTCGTCCGCTGCACCGAGCGCAATGGCTTCGCGCGGCATGCCGAACACGATACAGCTCGCTTCGTCCTGCGCGAGGGTATACGCCCCCGCTTTCCTCATGTCCAGCAGCCCGGCAGCGCCGTCGCGCCCCATCCCCGTGAGGATCACGCCGACCGCGTTCTTGCCCGCGTGCTGCGCGGCCGAACGGAACAGCACATCCACCGACGGCCGATGCCGGTTCACCGGCGGCTCGTCCGACAGGTGAGCAATATAGTTCGCGCCGCTGCGGGCCAGCAACAGGTGAGCATGGCCAGGCGCGATATACGCATGTCCCGGCAACACGCGTTCGCCGTGCTCTGCCTCTTTAACGGTAATCCGACACAAACCATTAAGGCGTTGCGCAAAAGATTTTGTAAAACCCGGCGGCATATGCTGCGCGATCAGCACGGCAGGCGCGTCCGGCGGCAACGGCACGAGCACTTCGCGGATCGCTTCAGTGCCGCCCGTCGATGCACCGACGATGATCAGCTTCTCGGTACTGAGCAGCGGATTGTTGAACAGCGGCGCGGCGGCGACAGGCGCATGCGCAGCCTGCGTGGCCGCGTGATGCACCGGCGCGGCCTGGCGCACCCGCGCGCGGGCCGCGGCGCGAATCTTGTCGGCGAGCTTTTCCGAGTAGTCGAGCATGCCGTCGCGAATGCCGACCTTCGGCTTGGTGACGAAGTCGACCGCGCCCAGCTCCAGCGCGCGCAGCGTGATTTCATTGCCGCGCTCGGTCAGCGACGACACCATCACGACCGGCATCGGCCGCAAACGCATCAGCTTCTCGAGGAAATCGAGACCGTCCATGCGCGGCATTTCGACGTCGAGCGTCAGCACGTCCGGATTGTGTTGCTTGATGAGATCGCGCGCGACCAGCGGGTCGGGTGCGGTCGCCACGACGGTCATGTCCGGCTGGCCATTGATGATTTCCGTCATCAGGCTGCGAATCAGCGCCGAATCGTCGACACACAGTACTTTGATCTTTTGCACAGCGCTCACGCCTCCTCTGTAGTTCTGGCGTTGTTTGATTTAATCGGGCGCGGGCCGCCGCCGAACAGCTCGATGCGCGGCTTCGGGCTGCCTGCGCCCGCACCGCCCGCTGCGCCGAACAGTTCGACCTTGGGCCGCGTGGCGGCCGGCGTCGAGAACAATTCGACCCGTTTGCGTGCCGCGGCGAGCCGCTCGGCACGCGCTTCGGCGCTTTGGCGCATCAGCGCCTGTTCGCGTTCGGCCACGCCCGCTTCCTGCTGCAAGCGCAACTTCTTCACCATCACCTGGCCGGTGCGCGGCATGAAAGCGACCTTGCGCGGATGATTTCCCTGCAAATCCTCGGCGACGATGCGGATCTTTTCGAGCGCCAGATAGCGGCGTACGAATTCCGAATTGCGATCGCCGATATTCATCGTCGTCATGCCGGCCAGCACCGCGCCGCCGCCGAACACCTTGGCTTCGAAACGCTCGCGCCGGCCACCGGCCTTGATCAGTTCGTTGATCAGCACTTCCATCGCATACGCGCCGTAGCGCATCGAATCCGACGCGGCTTGCGCGACATCCGCGCCGTCGTCCGGCAGCATGAAGTGATTCATGCCGCCAATGCCGGCCGTGCGGTCCTGAATACAGGCCGCAACGCACGAGCCGAGCACGGTGACGAGCACCATGTCTTCACTCGTTGTGTAGAACTCGTTCGGCAACAGCTTCACGCCAGGGCGTTGGAAGTGATTGTCGAAGTACAGATTGCTGGCGATCGGCAGAGTGCTGCTCATGCGGTCACCCCATTCGCGGCTGTTGTAGCGTTGCCCGTAGCATGGCCCGCATGATTCGACGCACGTGCTGGCGTGCGTCCGCCGGCGCCCGCGTCGCGCGTCAGTTCATAAACGGTCTGGCCGCGCAGCTTGAACGCCTGCGTCACATAGGTGAAGTTTTCCGAGTGGCCGGCAAACAGCAAACCGCCCGATTTCATCGCCGGCTCGAAGCGCGCGAGCACCTGGGCCTGCGTCGGCTTGTCGAAATAGATCATCACGTTGCGGCAGAAAATCGCGTCGAACTGCGAGCGCAACTGGTAGTCGCGATCGGTCAGGTTCAGTTGCTCGAAGCGCACCATCGCGCGCACTTCCGGACGGACCTTGACCATCCCGGCATGCGCGCCGGTGCCTTTCAGGAAGAAGCGCTTGAGGCGCTCGGGCGACAGGTGCTTCACCTGGTCGAACTGATACATGCCGGCTTCGGCTTTCGCCAGCACCTGCGTGTCAATGTCGGTCGCGAGCACGGTGGCCTGGCGCGCGCCGCTGTCGCCGAGCGCTTCGATCAGCGTCATCGCGATCGAATACGGCTCCTCGCCGGTCGAGGCCGCCGAGCACCACACCGAAACTGGCTGCGCGCGGCGCGGCGCGAACTCGGCGAGGATCGGGAAATGGTGCGCTTCGCGAAAGAACGCGGTCAGGTTGGTGGTCAGCGCATTGGTGAACGCTTCCCACTCGGCCGGATCGTTTTCCGCTTCGAGCAGATCGAGGTACTGCTTGAAGGTCTCGAGGCCACGGGCGCGCAGGCGGCGTGCCAGCCGGCTGTACGCCATGTCGCGCTTGTGATCCGACAGTGAAATGCCCGCGCTGCGATGAATCAGATCGCGAATACGAGCGAAATCCGCCGACGTGAATTCGAAATCCCGTCCTTGCTCGCCGGATCTGGCCGGCTCCGCCCGCTCGGGCCGTGCCGGTTGCGGACGTGCCGGTTGCGGACGTGCCGGTTGCGGATGTTGCTGTGCGCGCGTTGCCGTCATGTGAGTTCCTGCCTGCGATACGAGCCATCCGGCTTTTCGTCAAAAGGATTGCTTCTGCCGAAAGGGATTGAGTTCGCGGGGTCGCGCCCGCCCGCGAGTTCTGCCAACACGCGATCGGCCCGCGACACGCCTCTTAAGCGTGCTTCGATGATTCGCCCCTCAGGGAGCGAGATGCCGAATGACCGCATGTCTTCGTGTCACTTTCTAGAACGTTTCCCAGTCCGCGTCCGATCCTGCCGGGGCAGGTCGTGCTGCAGATTCGGATGCGGCGCGGGCCGTCTTCGGTTTGAGAGCCGGCTCGACACGTGAGGTGTCGGCACCGGGCGTGGCCGAAGCCGGTGCTGCAGCATGGCTTGCCGTGCTGGCCGCCTTGCCCGCTGCCGGGTGTGCCGCGGCATGAGCGGACGCTTGCGGCGCTGCCTTTGCCGGCTGTCCATGCTGGCTGCCACGCTTGCCGACGCTCGGGCGTGCCGCCGCCTGCGCACGGGTCGCCGTCACGTTGCCACGCGCCTCGCCGCCCACCTTCCAGCCGTTCACCACCGCTTGCAATTGACGCGTCTGCTCTTCGAGCGACGCCGCCGCAGCGGCTGCCTGTTCGACCAGCGCGGCGTTCTGCTGCGTGACTTCGTCCATCTGCACGACCGCGCGATTCACCTGTTCGATGCCGCCCGACTGCTCTTCGGAAGCCGCGCTGATTTCGCCCATGATGTCGGTCACGCGGCGCACCGCCTGCACGATCTCGTCCATCGTGGTGCCCGCCCGGCCGACCAGCGCGGAACCGCTTTGCACCTTGTCGACCGAGTCGCCGATCAGTTCCTTGATTTCCTTCGCGGCGCTGGCGCTGCGCTGCGCGAGGCTGCGCACTTCGCCCGCGACCACCGCGAAACCGCGGCCCTGCTCGCCGGCCCGCGCGGCTTCGACCGCCGCGTTCAGCGCGAGAATATTGGTCTGGAAGGCGATGCCTTCGATCACGCCGATGATGTCGACGACCTTGTTCGAACTGGTCGCGATACCCTGCATGGTCGTGACAACCTGATTCACCACGTCGCCGCCGCGGGTCGCGATATCGGACGCGCTGACCGCCAGTTGGCTCGCCTGACGCGCGTTCTCGGCGTTCTGCCGCACGGTGCCGGTCAGTTGCTCCATGCTCGAGGCGGTTTCCTGCAGCGACGCGGCCTGCTGTTCGGTGCGTTGCGAGAGATCGGTGTTGCCCATGGCGATTTCGCGCGCGCCGGTGTCGATCGATTCGGTGCTGCTGTGAACCGCCGTCACCATCGTGGCGAGGCTTTCCTGCATCCGCTTGATGCCGGAAAACAGGCGGCCGATTTCGTTACGGCTGAATACTTCGATCGGCTGGGACAGATCGCCCGAGGCCATCCGTTCGAAGCATGCCGTCGCATCGTTCAGCGGCTGCACGATCAGGCCGCGCAGTGCGAAACGGATGCCGACTACCACCAGCAACGCGAGCACGGTGACGGCGATGATCAACGTGGTCATCAGCGATATGTCCGATTGCGCGCTCGACTGCTGATCCACGGCGTGCTGCTGGAGCGCCTTGACGACCGCGGATGCGGCGCTGTCGTACGAAACGAACCACGGGCTGATTTTCGTATCGGCGATGGCGTGATAAGCCGCCAGATCGTTCGCCCGCAAGGCGGCGAATTCAGGCTCCATGCCGTCGCGCATCAGGGACGTGCGACGCGTCACCAGTTCATCCAGTTGCGCCTGGGTCACGCCGTTCTTCGGCGTGTCGAGATAGGTCTGCCAGCTCTGGTTACCCATGCCGTACAGTTCCTGCGCGCGATCGAGGACCTTCTTCGCCTGCTCAGCGTTGCCGGCCGCGCTCAACGCATTGAAACGGTCCAGCGAGACGCGCGAACGCAACAGGTACGACGACGCATCGTCGAGCGCATGAATGGCGACCAGGTCGCCGCGCGCGATCCGGTCGAGCGACCGGCTCGCGTCGTTCAACGCGGTTAGACCCAGCGCGCCGACCACCACGGTCAGCGCGACCAGAATGATCCCCACCATCGTCAACGATGTGCGAATCGACCACCTGCTCAGCATCTTGATGCTCCCTGTTCGATCTGTCTTTCGTACTGGCGCGTAGCGATGCTTACGCGCTGAGCGTTTCGATCAGCGCCATTTCGCGGCTGGTCATCAGCTTCTCGATGTCCATCAGGATCAGCATGCGGCCGTCCACGGTGCCCAGACCCGTGAGGTACTCGGTCGTCAGCGTCGCGCCGAATTCCGGCGCCGGCATGATCTGGTCGGTGGCGAGCGTCAGTACGTCCGACACACCGTCCACCACCATCCCGACCACGCGATGCGCGACGTTCAGGATGATCACCACCGTCTGGTGGTCGTACTCGACACGGCCCAGATGGAACTTGATGCGCATGTCCACGATCGGCACGATGATGCCGCGCAGATTGATCACGCCCTTGATGAACTCAGGTGCATTGGCGATCCTCGTCACGTTGTCGTAGCCGCGGATTTCCTGCACCTTGAGAATGTCGATGCCGTACTCTTCGGCGCCGAGCGTGAAGACGAGGAATTCCTGACCGCCGGCGTCTGCCTGCTGCGCAGCGCGGCGGCCATTCGTACCGCTCGCGTTCGCGACGCTCGAATTGATGGATTGGACTTCTGCCACGTTAGCCCCCAAACGGTTGGGATGAAATGAGTTGAGTGAGTTCTATGAGTGTCATGCGAGGCTCATCGCGCCGTGCGCATGGCGCGTTTCGCGGTTCAGCGCCGCCACGTCCACGATCAGCGCGACACTGCCGTCGCCGAGAATGGTTGCGGCGGAAATGCCATGCACCTTGCGGTAATTCGTTTCCAGATTCTTCACGACCACCTGCTGCTGCCCCACCAGCTCGTCGATCAGCATCGCAAAGCGGCGCCCTTCGGTTTGCATGATGGTGACGATGCCCTGGGTCGGTTCCTGCTTCGCGTCGTCGACCGTGAATACTTCGTGCAGCGCGACGAGCGGCAAATACTCGCCGCGCACGCGCACCACGCGTTCGCCGTTGGCCACCGTGTAGATGTCCTCGGCTTGCGGCTGCAGCGACTCCATCACGAAGTTCAGCGGCAAAATGAAAATCTCGTTGCCGACCTTGACCGACATGCCGTCGAGAATCGCCAGCGTGAGCGGCAAAACGATGCGTGTGGTGCTGCCCTTGCCCGCATGCGAGGTGATCTCCACGTGACCACCCATCGACTGGATGTTGCGCTTCACCACGTCCATGCCGACGCCGCGGCCGGAGACGTCCGTAACCTGCTCCGCCGTTGAAAAGCCCGGCAGGAAAATCAGGTTCCAGACTTCTTCGTCGGTCATGCTTTCGCTGACCTGCATGCCCTGCTTCGCGGCCTTCGCGAGAATCTTGTCGCGGCGCAAACCGGCGCCGTCGTCGCTCACCTCGATGACGATGTTGCCGCCATGGTGAGCCGCCGACAGCACGAGCTGGCCAGTCGAATCCTTACCCGCCGCGCGCCGCGCTTCCACGGTTTCAATGCCGTGGTCGAGACTGTTGCGCACGAGGTGAGTCAACGGATCGATGATCCGTTCGATCAGGCTCTTGTCGAGTTCGGTCGCCTGACCGAAGGTGACGAGCTCCACTTCCTTGCCGAGTTTCGCCGCCAGATCGCGCACCAGACGCGGGAAGCGGCTGAACACGTAATCCATCGGCATCATGCGGATCGACATCACCGCTTCCTGCAGATCGCGGGCGTTGCGCTCGAGCTGGGCCATGCCGTTGAAGAGGCGATCGTGCAGCGCCGGATCGAAGGTGCTGGTGGTCTCGGCCAACATCGCCTGCGTGATCACCAGTTCGCCGACCAGGTTGATCAGTTGATCGACCTTCTCGACGCCAACGCGAATCGAGCTGCCTTCCGCGCCGCCTGCCGCCGCGGTCGGACGCGCGCCGGCCTTGCGGTCCTGCTCGGCGGGCGCAGCGGTACTGGCTGCCGTGCTTGCCGCCGGTGCGGGTGCTGTCGCGGCGGACGCCGGGCTCGTTGCAGGCGAGGCCGGGGTATCGAACAGTCCGTGCGTGGCTGCGGCTTGAGCGGGCGCAGCGGTGTGGGCCGCCGGTGCCGACGATGCTGCGCGCTCCGCCTGTGCTGCTGGTGCGGACTGTGCTGCCTGTGCTGCTTGCACCGGGGTCGAATCGGCAGCGTCGGGCGTTCCAGGTTCGCCTTGCTGCGTCTCGTCCGCCGGTGCTGTGCCACGGCTGATCGAAATCTGACTTTCGTCGATCACGAAGCAGCACACGGCGGTAATGTCGTCGGAGGTCACATCGGTCTGGAGCCACAGCGTCAATTCGCCGCCGCTCTTGACCTGCCCGACGATGTTGCCCAGGTTGCCGAGCTCTTCGGCCAGCAGTTCCTGGTCCTTCTCACCTACGCCCCGTAGCGTAATTTTCAGATGGGGGCCGGCGTCACCGCCAGCGCCCGCGGCTTGCCCGGTCTGTGCCGGTTCGCCGTCAGTCCATTCCCCCGCCGCCTGCACCACCTGTTCGACGACGTGCTCGGGCGGCGTACCGCCTTGACCTGCTGTTTGCGTTTCCAATGGCGCCGTTGCCACGGGCGCCGCCGCCGGCACTCCGGCAGGTGCGGCATCGAAGCGGCTTTCCGCATGCAACTGTTCGAGCTTCGCGCAGATCGCCTTGGCGACGGCCGCATCCGGCTCGGCGCTCGCGCGATAGTCGGCGAGCTGGCCCGACAACACGTCCTTGGTTTCGAGGAACGTGTCGATCATGTCCTTGCGCAGCACGAGTTCGTTATTGCGCGCGCGGTCGAGCAGCGATTCGAGAATGTGGGTCGTCTCCGTCAGCGCGGTAAAGCCGAACGTCGCCGCGCCGCCCTTGATCGAATGCGCCGCGCGGAAAATCGCCGCGAGGTCTTCGGGGTCCGGGTGGGCGATATCCAGATTGAGCAGCAACTGCTCCATCTGCGCGAGCAGTTCGTCCGCTTCGTCGAAGAAGGTCTGATAGAACTGAGTGATGTCGAGTGTCATGCCTGGGTCACCGCGAGAGTTCCTGTCTACGCTTGGGCTGTCGTGCCGCCGCGTCGAGAGCTTCTATAACTTGTCTAAAGGTGGCGCTTATGGGGTGCCTGCCGGCGCTCATGCCTCACCCGGTTCGGCCAACGCCGCCACCAGTTCGGTCAGCATGTCGGGGTCGAGTGGCTTTTCGATCCAGCCGGTCGCCCCCGCTGCCCGTGCCGCCGCCTTGAAGGGCTCGCCCGATTCCGTCGTGAGGACGAGGATGGGTGTCGCCTCGTAAGCCGGGTTGCCGCGCAGTTCGGTAATCAGATCGAGGCCGGTCTTACCCGGCATGTGCTGGTCCGTCAGCACGAGGTCGAACGACATGGCGAGCGCGTTTTCGAGCCCCTCATTGCCATCCGCCGCGAGCGTCACTTCATAGCCTGCCGTCGTCAGCGTTGCGGCAAGGATTTGCCGCATCGATGCCGAATCGTCGATTGCCAGGATGTGCCTGATCATGAAAACCTCGCTGCACTTACGCTATGGATCGCCGGGCAGTCCGCGCCACATCGGCGCCACGCCAGCCAGGCGATCGTTGTCTGTTACGGGGCCGCCGGCGCTACCACCGGTGCCTTCGGTGCAACCGTCACCGGTTGCGCAAGCTTTTGCAGCAGCGGCTTGGAGCCGGCCGCGTCGTCCGACAAGGTGGTCGTGGTGGAGTCGTCATGGTCAAGCGCCTCCTCCGACTTCTTGTTCAGCACGATGATACTGATGCGGCGGTTCTCCGGGTCCATCGGGTCCGCCTTGTTCAGGTTCTGCGTCGACGCGAGGCCCAGCACGCGCATCACCTTCGCTTCGTCCATGCCGCCGCCGATCAGCTCGCGACGCGACGCGTTGGCGCGGTCCGCGGACAGTTCCCAGTTGCTGTAGCCCTTCTCGCCGCCGGCGTACTGCGCGGCGTCGGTGTGCCCTTGCACGATGATGCGGTTCGGCACGTCGTTCAGCGTGTGGCCGATTTCGCGCAGGATGTCGCGCATGTACGGTTCAACCACGTCTCTCGCGGTCGCGAACATCGGCCGCTTCTGCGAGTCGACGATTTCGATGCGCAGGCCGGTCAGCGTCGAATCGATGCGGATCTGCTGCTTGAACTGGCGCAGTATCGGATTCGCTTCGATCGCGGCCATCAGCTTGACCTGCAGGTCGTGCAGACGGACCTGTTCGCGACGTTCCAGCTCGCCCTGCGACTGCTTGTCCGAGTCGTCGTTGCTATGGGAGACCGTGCGCTCGGCGCGCGCGCTCGAACCATCGGTCGAGCGGGTCACGCCCTGCGCGTCGGTCGAAATGTCGCGGCCGCCGCCCTTCAGAATGCTCGAGTCCTCGGCGCTGCGATCGCCGCCCCACAACGTGATCTTCAACGGCTGGTTGAAGTAATCGGCGATGCCCTTCAACTGCACGGTGGAAGCCGAACTCAGCAGCCACATCAGCAGGAAGAACGCCATCATCGCGGTCATGAAGTCCGCATACGCGAGCTTCCATGCGCCGCCGTGATGGCCTTTCTTGGCCGGCGCGGAGCGCTTGACGATAATGGCGCGGTCTTTGTCCTTGCTCATCGAATCGGTTCCCGGCGCCCGTTACTTGGCTTTGACTCGGCGCACGTGCTCTTCCAGCTCGGCGAACGACGGGCGTTCAGTCGAGAAGAGCACCTTGCGGCCGAATTCGACGGCAATAGCCGGCGCATAGCCATTCAGGCTCGCGAGAATCGTCACCTTGATGCACTGGAACATCTTGGTCGACTCGGTCACGCGCTGTTCGGCGACGCTCGCGAGCGGTCCGATCAGGCCGTACGAAAGCAGAATCCCGAGGAAGGTGCCGACCAGCGCCTGGGCGATCATCTCGCCGAGCACCGCGGGCGGCTTGTCGGCCGAGGCCATGGTGTGCACCACGCCCATCACCGCGGCCACGATCCCGAACGCCGGCATGGCGTCGCCGACCTTGTTCAGGGCGTGCGCGGGCGCCTCGCCTTCCTGGTGATGCGTCTCGATCTCCTCGTCCATCAGGCTTTCGATCTCGAACGCGTTCATGTTGCCGCCCACCATCAACCGCAGGTAGTCGGTCAGGAATTCGATAATGTGCTTGTCGGCAAGAATCTTCGGGTATTGCGTGAAGATCGGGCTCTTTGCCGGATCGTCGATGTCGGCTTCCAGCGTCAGCGTGCCTTCTTTGCGCGCCTTGGCCAGCAGGACGTACAGGAGCGCCATCAGCTCCATATACACGTCCTTGTTGTACTTCGCGCCCTTGAACAGGGTCGGAATGACGCGCAGTGTCGCCTTGATCGTCTTCATCCCGTTGCCGAGAATGAACGCGCCAACGCCGGCGCCGACGATCATCAGCACTTCGACAGGCTGCAGCAGCGCGCCGAGATGGCCGCCTTCCAGCGCGTAACCGCCGAAAACGGACAATAGCGTCACGAGTGTTCCCACGAAAATCAGCACTGCCGAGCCCTCACAAAGAAGCGACGGTGACCGTCGTTAATCTGGTTTACGGCAACGGAGCAGAAAACTTTGACGGAAAAGCGGCGCGTCACTCCGGTGTAAACCAGAGGCGGGTTAAACCCGGCCGCCAAGGCCTGGCGCGGGCCAATGGGGCCGGAATGCCCGCCGGATGGCGGTTTGAACGCGTATGACGGCATCTGCACCGGGTTGCGAGCCTTGGGCCGATGCCGCTTTATAGGTCAAACCTCAAGCGCGGCAAGGCTTTCGCGAGCCCGGGCGTCGGCAAATTTCTTTGTCTTACCCGCGCGCGAAGGGGGCTGGCACAGCCCGCAGACGAAGGCGTGCTGCGGATCGTGCGCATGCGCGACAAAATGTCCGCCGCACCGGCAACAGGCGGTCATTTGCAGCATTCCGGAGTCGAAGAAACGCACTAGCGTCCAGGCACGCGTGAGACTGAGCACGGGCTCGTCGTCGTGCATCTGGACGTGTTCGAGGTAGAGCCGGTAGCTCTTCACGATCGACTGGATCGTCAGACAGCCGCCGTGGCCGGCCATGAAACGGTAGATGTTATAGAACAGCGATGAGTGAAAGTTCGGCTGCCAGGTCATGAACCAGTCGGTCGAAAAGGGCAACATGCCCTTGGGTGGCGACACCCCTTTCAGTTCCTTGTACAGCTTGATAAGCCGGTCGCGCGACAGGCTGGTTTCAGCTTCCAGCAGTTGCAACCGCGCGCCGAGTTCGATCAGCTCGATGGCCAGGGTGATTTCCCTGACTTCCTGCACCACACTTTTGTACGCCATGCGTTTGCATTTCCCCGGTCCTGATCGCTTTATTTGAACTAAAAGCTGCCGTCAGCCGAGTTGCTCGACTGGCTGGCTTGCCATCAGGATCGCGGAATGCGCCTGAGCCACGGCGCTGGATTTGCCTTTGTCCGCAAGGGCGGACAGCACGGCATGGTCATCGAAACGAAAACGGCACAACACCTGATTGGACGCCGCCAGCTTCACGGTCTGCGCCAACGACAGATTGGCGAGCACGTCGGCCAACTGGTCCGAAATCCCCATGCGAAACATGCCCATCGGCTTGTCTTCGCGCAGCAGACGCTGTGCGAGCAGGAGATAAGACAGGTTGACTTCTCTGATCTCATTGAGCATTTCGCTTGTCGCGCTCATGATTCCCCCGGGGTGTATCTGGCTGGTCAGGCCGTTACGGAAACGTTTGCTCGAACGCGCGCACTTAAACCGCACGAATCGGCTCGTTTCTGGTCTTGCGAGCATTGTGTCGAAAGGGGGAGCGGACGAAAATCGGACAGACACCCTGCCTATCTGACGGATTAATCCGTCATTCGTGTAGGAATTTTTCCTACACGGAGGCTGTCTGGAAAATGGCTGAGGCAGGTGAGACGCCGCGCAGCTTGGACTTCGCGATGCGTTATGGATGATTCTTCGGCGGAAATGTGAACCAAATGGTGAGTTTTGAGCGACTCGCCATCCGCACCTTGCAGCGGTGAGGAAGAATTATAAGACGTTTTCACTTCTGCGCAACGCGCCTCCCAGGTGCTCCGGGACCGCTCCTTGCTGGGCTTCTTCAGCGTTTGAAAATCCACCAGTCGTGCTTCCCGGCTCTCCGGGGAGCCCTCCTGCCGACCTGTAACGCATCATGTTTCGCGCTGTAACAACATTAAGCGTTTGAAAAATAACTCGAATTAACGTGGTCGATCCCGATAATGAGGCTCAGGGATTACCCGATGCAGGTTCGGAGCACCCCCGGGCGGCGGCCTACCGCGCCCAACCGTCCGTCAGGCATTCGCTCCCCGCTCTACCCGAGCGTCGCTGTGCGAAGCCGTTTTGAACAGGAGAAACGCATGCGAATCGCACAGATTGCGCCCTTATACGAAGCTGTCCCGCCGAAACTCTACGGCGGCACCGAACGCGTCGTCTCGTATCTGACTGAAGCGCTGGTCGACCTCGGCCACGACGTCACGCTGTTTGCGAGCGGCGACTCGGTCACCTCCGCGAACCTCGACGCCTGCTGGCCTCGTGCGTTGCGCCTCGACCCGACGATCCGCGATGCGCTGGCGCCGCATGTCCTGATGATGGAAAAAGTGCGCAAGGTCGCCCATGAGTTCGACGTGCTGCACTTTCACCTCGACTACTTGCCGTTCCCGCTCTTCACCACCATGGACACGCCGTTCGTGACCACGCTTCACGGCCGCCTGGACTTACCGGAACTCCAACCGGTGTTCGACGCATTCTCGAATGTGCCGGTCGTGTCGATTTCGGATTCACAGCGCGCGCCGCTGCCTCAGGCCAACTGGCTGAACACGATTTACCACGGCCTGCCCGAGCAACTGCTCACGCCGCAAACGCACAAGAAGCCGGAATACCTGGCGTTTCTCGGCCGCATCTGTCCGGAGAAGCGCGTCGATACAGCTATCAAGATCGCTGCACAGAGCGGTTTGCCGCTGAAGATCGCCGCCAAGGTGGACAAGGTCGACCAGGAATACTTCAAGAAGGAAATCGAACCGCTGCTTTCCATGGCGCACGTGGAGTTCGTCGGCGAAATCAACGAGGCGCAAAAGCCCGAGTTTCTGTCGGGCGCCAAGGCGCTGCTGTTCCCGATCGACTGGTCGGAGCCGTTTGGCCTCGTGATGATCGAATCCATGGCGTGCGGCACGCCGGTGATCGCATTCAACCGCGGTTCGGTGCCTGAAGTGATCGACCACGGCGTGACCGGCTACATTGTCGAGGACGTTCAAGGCGCGGTCGCCGCGCTGCAGCGCCTGGACGAACTGTCGCGCACCGAGATCCGCGCCCAGTTCGAACGCCGCTTCAGCTCGAAAACGATGGCTCAGAATTACGTTGACGGCTATTCGACGCTGATCAATGCGACGCGCCGCCCGGTGTTGCGCCAGGTAGCAATGGGATAAGGGCTGGGGCTGTGCGACGCGCTTAAGCGACTGGCGTATTTATGCGCCCAGCCGCTTAAGCCGTACTTCCAGCGCTTACGCCGGTTTCCAGTTTGCACGCCAATCGTGAGTAAATTTTTCTTGTGAATCGTTTGCGCGAGTGGTTAGCGTGAGTTAACCCGCTTCCGCTTCGGAAAAGCCGCCCTTCAGAGGCGGCTTTTTTAATGCCGACGTGGATACGCTTCCATCCCGGATTAGCGCAGCAAAAATTAACAACCCCGCACCAATCAACCTTCAGTTGGCTTTCACCTGGGCCGGCGGGATATTCAAGCTGCGCCAATCACAAAGCGTTCGCGGTTCTTGCCGACAATCCACTTTGGCGGTTTGCCGCGCCCACTCCAGGTATTACCCGATTTCGGGTCCTGGTACTTGGCCGGCAGCGGCGCCTTCTTCGGCGGGCGTCCGCGCCGTGCGGCAACTGCAAAACCGAGATCTTGCGCGGTTAGACCGTATTCAGCGATCTTTTGGCGGATGTCAGCGACAACGTTATCGATTTCAGTACGCCGTGCTTCGTCAGCCTGTGCCTGCAATTTGGCGATCTGCGCCTTGAGGTCTGCATATTGAGACATTTCGGTTCTCCCCTTTTTTAGAACTCATTCGCTCGCAGACTAGCTGCAATTATAAAAATTCGCAATGGATAATAATACCGATTTATGAAGAAATCATCTGATAATTATTAAGCGTCGATGAATTGTAAAACGGCATCTTTATCGCAGAATAATAGGTAAAGGAGACTCCACATTGACAATTCTTGACACCTAATCCGGCAGTCTTTCCCTAGAATTGCGCGCTCAATGGCATGCATCTGCGCTTAGCGCTCCTGCCACTCCAAGCGCCAAACATTTTAGGATTACCAATCATGCAATTGTCAAAGCGTCTCGCGGCCGAGTTGTTCGGCACCTTCTGGCTCGTGCTCGGGGGCTGCGGCAGCGCCGTCCTCGCCGCTAACTTCGCGGGCCCGGTCCACGGACTCGGCATCGGCTTCGTGGGTGTCGCGTTCGCCTTCGGCCTCACCGTGCTGACCATGGCTTATGCGATCGGCCACATTTCCGGCTGCCACCTGAATCCGGCGGTGAGCGTCGGCCTGACCGTCGCCGGCCGCTTTCCGGCGCGCGACCTGCTGCCGTACATCGTCGCGCAGGTAATCGGCGCGGTGCTAGGTGCGCTGGTGCTGTCGTTGATCGCATCGGGCAAGCCGGGTTTCGACCTCGTCGCCAGCGGTTTCGCCAGCAACGGTTACGGTGATCGCTCGCCGGGCCACTACTCGCTCGCGGCCGCGTTCATTTGCGAAGTGGTGATGACCGGCTTCTTCCTGTTCGTGATCCTCGGCGCAACCGACAAGCGCGCGCCGGCCGGTTTCGCACCGATCGCCATTGGCCTGTGCCTGACGCTGATTCACCTGATCTCGATTCCAGTCACCAACACGTCAGTCAACCCGGCGCGCTCGACCGGCCCGGCGCTGTTCGTTGGCGGCGCAGCGGTCGATCAACTGTGGATGTTCTGGCTCGCACCGATTCTCGGCGCGGTGATCGCAGGCGTGCTGTACCCGGTCATTGCCGAAAGCCGCCGCGGCAATTCGCAGGAGCCGGTGCTCAACTGAGTCAACGGGTTCGCCAGGTGTGCGTATCCGGAACAGTCAGAGCGGGGGCTACGGCGCCCGCTCTGACTTTGTACGCACCAGACGGGCAACCCAGTGGTGTACCAACGGTCCGCTGCTAGAATCGTGCGACTTTCCAAGCTCGCACAGGTTCTACCCATGACCCGTTTCCGCGGATTCCTGCAAGGCGTCGCACTCTCCATCGGCGGCTTGTGTGTGGGCGCACTGGCACTCCCCGCGGCCCATGCGGCGGACAGCAATACTGAAACGCTCGTATTCGTACGCCACGGCGAGAAACCCGCCAAGGGCTATGGCCAGCTCAATTGCCAGGGGCTCAACCGGGCGCTGGCGCTGCCGGCGGTCATCGCCGCCAAGTTCGGCAAGCCGGATGCGATCTATGCGCCCGATCCCGGCCAGCAAAAGGACGACAGCGGCCACCCCTACTACTATATTCGGCCGCTAGCGACCATCGAGCCGACCGCCATCCAGTTTCAGATGCCGGTGCAAACCCCGTACGGGTTCGCCCAGATCGATCAACTCGGCACGGCACTCGTCGAGCCGTCCAATCGCAATAAGCTGATTGTCGTTGCGTGGGAGCACAAGCTGATTGTGAAGTTGTTGCGTCAGATGATGAGCGCGCACGGCGGCAACGCCGCCGATGTCCCCAACTGGCACAGCGACGACTTCGACAGCATTTACATTGTTCGCCTCAACTGGCAAAACGGCACGGCCCGCGCCAGCTTCAAGCTTGACCACCAGGGACTGAACGGCCGCGCTACGGATTGCCCTTGCGCCGCGCTGCCGGGTGCCCCTTCAGCGGCTGCGGCCGGGGCTTCCGCGAGCTCCGCCGATTAATCGGGCAATGCAGATGATATAAGGCGTGGTTACCGGCGCGGCAGTCCGTTTTCAGGACATCAGTTCGTCGTCGAGCGAGAAAAGTTTGCGCAGATGACGCGCGACGCCCGCTTCGAAGTTGTTGCCGATGCGCGGCACGTTCGGCAGGCGCGTGATGAGATCGGGATTGGCGTTGTTCATCATGAACGGATGGCCGGCTGTCTCAAGCAGATCGATATCGTTCATGTTGTCGCCGAACGCCACGCATTGCGAGGCGGCGACGCCGAGGCGTTCGAGCACGATTTGCAACGCGCGCCCCTTCGATACGTTCGACGTCATCACTTCCAGACAATCCGGCAACGAATAGGTGACATACAACGCGTCGCCGAATTCGCGCGCCAGATTGACCGAGATCTGCGCGAGATCTGCGGGGTCCCCAATGTAAAGGACCTTCGCGATGTCGGCACCGTCGTGCCTGGGCAGATCGGTCACTTCGTACGTGAAGCCGGAATCCTGGTGGAATTTCAACAGGTCTGGCGCATCCCGGTCGATCAACCACGCCTCGTCGGCGAACAGGTTGACGATCACACGGCCATGCGCGCCAACGATTTCCGGCAGCACCAGGCGTTGCACGATGGCCGGCGGCAAGTCGTCGGCGTGGAGCACCGTGTTGTCCGGCGCGTGAATGCGTGCGCCGTTCGACGTGATCAGATACGGGTTGATGCCCAGCAGATCGCGAATAGCCGCAACGTCGCAGTAGTGGCGCCCCGTCGCGATCACGAAGTGCAGCCCCTCGCTTTCGAGCTTACGCACGGTCGCGATCGTGAACGGGTCCACCTGATGATCGGCGTTGAGCAGGGTGCCGTCGAGGTCTGTGGCAATGACTTTGTACATAATGTGAGCAGCCGGGCAGCGTCAAAGATTACATTTTACCGTTGTGCGCGGCATCCGCGAGATCGCGACCCGCGCGCTCCAGCAGTCTTAACCGGCGACGCGAACCGCTTCGCGCTGCGCTAGCTGCAACCCGCCATGTGCCGAGTCGGCCAGCGGCTCGCGCAAACGGGCCTGATAAATCTGTGGCACGTACTCACGCAAGGGCGCACCGAGGCCGCCGCACAGCGCGACCGGCAGGCCTGCCGAAGGGTCGAGCGCCGCAATCATCTTGCCCACGTCCACGCCGGCCTCGCCAAGCAAATGCGCCGCGAAAGGGTGCGTACGGTGCGCGATGACAAGCGGCGCAAGCTTCGCATAAGCGGTCTGATTGGCTTCGCACAGCCAGACGATGAGGCTGTCGCGATCATGTGCGCCGGTGTGGGCGAGCAGCACCTGGGCCAGATCGTCATTGGGCACACGCCCGTCGAGCGCCTGCTGCGCGTGTACGATGGCCCGCAATCCGAGCCAGGCGCCGCTCGCTTCGTCACCGGATGGGTAGCCGAAGCCGCCGGCGACCCGGCATTCGCCATCGGCGTCGAGAACGGCCGCCTGACTGCCCGTGCCGAGCGCGACGACCACGCCTTGCGCGCCGCCGTGCGCGCCGAGCAAGGTGGTGTACACATCGCTTTCCACCGCGAGCCCGGCTAGCGCCGGCGCATGCGCACGAAAGGCGGCCAGCCAGTCGCGATTATTGACCCCAGCCAAGCCGCAACCGAGTACGCAGCGCGACCAATCCAGCGGCACGCCGGCACGTGCAAATGCTTGGGCGCAACTGTCTCCGATGGCCTGCCACGCGCGCTCCACACCGAGACCCAACCCCGATGGCCCGCCCGCAGCCTGTGCAAGTTCGCGGCCTTGCGCGTTGCCGAGTACGACGCGCGTACCGCTACCGCCGCCGTCGATGCCGATCAGAAAGAGGTCTTTATTCATCGAATTGAGTGAGTTCAGGTGGTGAATACCGCATAGCGTGGCAGGTCAGTTTCGATCCTGCAATCGGCCGAATGGCCAGCTTGCAGGACTCCCGGCTTCGGCTATGCTGACGAGCGACATGACCACACGGGAGCGCGAAAGTGACACAGCGATGCAACTGGGTATCGAGCGAATCGCTCGCACACTACCATGACACCGAATGGGGCGTGCCTTCGCGCGACGATCAGCATCTGTTCGAAATGCTTGTGCTGGAGGGGGCTCAGGCGGGTTTGTCATGGTCGACGATTCTCAACAAACGGACCGGCTATCGTCGTGCATTCGCCGATTTCGACATCGATAAGGTCGCGCGCTTTACCCCCAAACAGGTCGACGCGCTGGTGCTGGACGAAGGCATTGTGCGTCATCGCGGCAAGATCGAATCCGCCATTACCAACGCACGCGCAGTGCAGGAAATTCAGGCCGAGCATGGCTCGCTCGCCAACTTCATATGGTCGTTCGTCGATCAGACGCCGATCCAGAACGATTGGGCATCGTACAAACAGGCGCCGGCATCCACGGAAATTTCGGACGCGCTCAGCAAGGGGTTGAAGCGCTATGGCTGCAAATTCGTCGGCTCGACGATCTGCTACGCGTTTATGCAGGCGGTCGGCTTGGTGAACGACCACGAGGCGAGCTGCATGTGCCGCGCGCGATGCGCGGCGCTCGGCAAGAAGGGACGCAATCGCAAAGCGGGCTGAGGCGGCAGCGGTCGCCGCCGCTCGCCGGCGCCTGACGCAACACACCGGCGACCGAAACCAAACCCGCTCAACCGCCAGGACCCAAAGCCAACCGGCACCCCAAAAGCAAAACGGCGATGTGGCTTCTTTCGAAGCTCACACCGCCGTTCGGCGTACAGTGCGCGAAATGCAGCGCGGAAAAGCGTGCTTAGTGCAGCTTTTTCGGCAGCATCTGGCTGCGCAGGCGCTTGTGCAGGCGCTTCACAGCAGCAGCCTTCTTGCGCTTACGTGCCGTGGTCGGCTTTTCGTACGATTGACGTTCACGCAGTTCAGCGATCAGGCCATTCTTTTCGATTGCGCGACGAAAGCGGCGAATCGCCACTTCGAACGGCTCATTTTCTTTCAGAAGAATCGTCGTCATGTAATTCCTAACTCAATCACTTGATAGGGGTAAATTGCGTGGCGGGATACCGCTCACGCGCCGGCCCTCCGGTCGTTTCGATTCATGGCCAGTAACAGGCAAACGCGGGAAAAACCCGGCCAAACCACGAATGAAACGAAAGGCACAACGGCCACGGAGGCCGGAAAAGAGAGGTGGGGAGTTCACCGCGGAACGCGGACAGACGTAATGCCAAAGCCACGCCTGCTGCCGTTTCGCCAACCTTTCATCAATGAAAAACATTGACGAAACAGGCAAAGATCTCAATTCACTCTCGATGATATCAGGAAACACACCATCCTACCAGGGGTTTAGCGATTGCGCCAGGTCCCTTGCGCGCTCAGGCGCTCGCCTCGTCCAGTTCGCGGATATCCGCGCCGGTCAACATCAGATGGACGGCGGCGGCCAGGCTTTTGAGCTGGTCGACCGAGGTCGCGCTGGCAATTGGGGCCGTTACACTTGGGCGGGCAATCAGCCATGCCAGTGCGACGGTGGCGGGCGTGCTGCCGTGCCGTTCGGCGACCCGCTCGAGCGCGTCCAGAATCCGTAAACCCCGTTCGTTCAGATATTTCTCGACCCGGCTGCCACGTGCCTTGTTGGCCAGATCGGCCTGTGACCGGTACTTGCCGGACAGAAAGCCGCTTGCAAGACTCCAGTACACCACCACGCTGAGCTGATTGGCGAGCGCCACCGGCTCGGTGTCGCGCTCATACTCAGCACGGTCGTACAGGTTGTACTCCGGCTGCAGCAATTGATACTCAGGCAGCCCGTGCTGCCGGGATACGGCGAGCGCTTCCTCGATACGCGCCCCGCTATAGTTCGACGCACCGATCACCCGCACTTTGCCCGCCTCGATCAGCTTCTGATAGGCACCAAGCGTTTCGACCAAAGGCGTTTCAGTATCGTCGTCGTGAGAAAAATAGACATCGATGTAATCGGTCTGCAAGCGTCGCAGCGAATCTTCGACTGCCGCCTGAATATTCGCAGCAGATAAACCCTTGCGCTGCGGATGCTTGGAAACCTTGGTGGCGAGCACGATCCTGTCACGCTTGCCGCTCTGCCTGAACCACTTGCCGATAATGGTTTCCGATTCGCCGCCCTGGTTGCCCGGCGCCCACGCGGAATAGACATCGGCGGTATCGACGAAGTTGAGTCCCGCATCGACAAATGCATCGAGGATCGAAAACGAGGTGGCTTCATCGGCGGTCCAGCCAAATACATTGCCACCGAACATAAGCGGCGCGACCTCTAATTCGGAACGTCCAATCCGGCGCTTTTGCATGATTTTTCCAGGGTTTGCCTCAAGAGAAAAGGAGAATACGCCGTCTTTTCAATACGTGCAGCGGAGCGCCCGAACAAGGCTGCAAGCGGCTTGCAGACGAGTGAACGCGTAACCCGCCGTAAAAACAATTGGGTCGCTATAGCACAAAGTCCCTCAAGTTTTTTTTAGACGCGCCGTCAACCTTCACTGAGGCGGCCAGCAATGAACGAGTGCTTCCGCCGATGCCAACGTGGCGTATTGGGCTCAAGGCTTATTTAGGAGATTTTCCATGCTCGGAATCAATAGCAACATCAACTCGCTGGTTGCACAGCAAAACCTTAATGGCTCGCAAAGCGCCCTTTCGCAAGCCATCACCCGTCTGTCGTCGGGCAAGCGCATCAACAGCGCAGCGGACGACGCAGCAGGTCTGGCGATCTCGACGCGTATGCAAACGCAGATCAACGGCCTGAACCAGGGCGTGTCGAATGCGAACGACGGCGTGTCGATGATCCAAACCGCATCGAGCGCACTGTCCTCGCTGACTTCCAGCCTGCAACGTATTCGTCAGCTGGCTGTGCAGGCATCGACCGGCACGCTGTCGTCGAGCGACCAGGCCGCACTGCAACAGGAAGTTTCGGCACAGATCTCGGAAGTGAACCGTATCGCGTCGCAAACGACGTACAACGGCACGAACATTCTGGACGGCTCGGCAGGTAACGTGACGTTCCAGGTCGGCGCGAACGTTGGCCAGACCATCAGCCTGAACCTGAGCCAATCGATGTCGGCAGCGAAGATCGGTGGCGGCCTGGTGCAAACGGGTCAAACGGTCGGCTCGGTCAACGTCAGCCTGACGACGGCAGGTGTCTACACGTCGGCTGCCAACCCGGCAATCACGGCAATCAACGTGCTGTCGGACGGCCAAGGCGGCTACACGTTCACCGACCAGAACAACCAGGCAATCGCAGAGACCGTCGCAGCCGCAGTTTTCGGCGCGGGCGCAACATCGGGCACCGGCGTCGCCGTCGCACCGCTGGCACTCCAGGCCGCTGCTTACACAACGGCAGGTGCGGGTTCCGCCGCTCAGGCATCGGCAGTCGCGCAAATCAACGCGATCAACGTTCCGCCGACGGTGTCGGGCCTCAACATCAGCACGGTCACCGGCGCGAACGAAGCGATGGTCTCGATCGACAATGCACTGCAAACGGTGAACAACCTGCAAGCATCGCTGGGTGCCGCGCAAAACCGCTTCACGGCAATCGCATCGTCGCAGCAAGCTGAATCGACCGACCTGTCGTCGGCACAATCGCAAATCACGGACGCCAACTTCGCACAAGAAACGGCGAACCTGAGCAAGGCGCAAGTGCTGCAACAAGCTGGTATCTCGGTGTTGGCGCAAGCTAACTCGAACCCGCAGCAAGTTCTGAAGCTCCTGCAATAAGAGCTGACGT
>NZ_JAQQFL010000050.1:0-51784 GCF_046026025.1 Paraburkholderia fungorum
CTGACGGTTCAGGACCTGCGCGGCAAAGTCGTGCTGGTCGATTTCTGGACCTACTCGTGCATCAACTGCCTGCGTTCGCTGCCGTACGTGAAAGCGTGGGCGCAGAAGTACAAGGATCAGGGACTCGTGGTCATCGGCGTGCACGCGCCGGAATTCGCATTCGAACGCAATATCGACAATGTGAAGAAGGCCGTTCACGATCTCGGCGTCGACTATCCCGTCGCGATCGACAACAACTACGCGATCTGGCGCGCGCTGAACAACCAGTACTGGCCGGCACATTATTTCGTCGACGGTAAAGGCCAGATCCGCTATCACCATTTTGGCGAAGGCGATTACGCGGAATCGGAAAAGGTGATTCAGGAACTGCTGATCGAGGCCGGGCACACGAACGTGTCGAAGATCGCACTCGGCATTGCCGGCTCGAGCGCGCAGGGCGTGCAGGCAGCGGCCGACAACGCCGACATGCAATCGCCGGAAACCTATATCGGCTACCAGCGTGCCGAAAATTTCGCGTCGCCGGGCGGCGCAACGCCCGATAAGGTTCACACCTATGCCGTGCCGTCACAGCTCGATGTCAACGATTGGGGGCTGGCCGGCGCCTGGAAGGTGGGCGCTGAACACGCAACGCTTGCGGCCGCGTCCGGACGTATCGTCTACCGCTTCCATGCCCGCGATCTGCATCTGGTGCTCGGCCCGGACAAGGACGGCAAGCCGGTACGCTTTCGCGTGAGCGTGGATGGCGCCGCGCCAGGCAATGCGCATGGCACGGACGTCGCCGCCGATGGCACCGGCACCGTCACCGGGCAGCGTCTTTATCAACTCGTGCGGCAATCCGGCGATGTTGCGGATCACACGTTCTCGATCGAGTTTCTGGATCCGGGCGTGCAAGCATATGCCTTTACTTTCGGCTAACCTGAATGGAATGGCGTGAATCGCCACGTCACTCCCACGGGTTTGCACATGGATCGTCAGCAGGAACTTGCCAGCGTTCGCCGGGCGTATGCCCGGCGGCTGATAGCATCAGCGGGGATTGCCAATCCGGGCATCGAGGCGGCGTTCGCTACGGTCGAACGCGAACGCTATCTGGGTCCCGGGCCGTGGCCGATCTTGTGTCCCGCCGGCTACTTTTCCACGCCTGACGGCAATCCCGTTCGGGTCTACTCCGATGTTCTGATCGGCATCATTCCGGAGCGCGGCCTCAACAACGGCATGCCGTCCTACCATGTGCCGCTTCTCGCCAGCGCCGGGATTCGAGCCGGCGACCACGTGGTTCACATCGGCGCGGGTGTCGGTTATTACACCGCCATCATGGCCCAACTCGCCGGCCCCACCGGCAGGGTCACTGCCATCGAATTCGATGCGGGTTTAGCCAGCCGCGCGGCCACGAATTTCTCGCATGCGGGAAATGTTCAGGTGCTTCAGGGCGACGGCTTCTCGATGCGCTTTGATTCCGCTGACGTCATCTATGTCAACGCGGGCGTGACCCATCCCGCCGACATCTGGCTCGATCGGTTAAATGCCGGCGGCAGGCTGATTCTCCCCCTCACTACAGAGCGGATTTGCCTTCCTGGCGAGGGCGTCTCTACTTCCCATTACGGCGCGGTATTTCGAATCGAACGCGCCGGCGACAAATACCTCGCCGCCTGGATCTCCACGGTCGCTCTCTATCCGTGTGAAGGAGGGCGCGATGACGGATTGGAAGCGACGCTCGGCGCTGCCTTTCAAAAGGGCGGCTGGCGTCGCGTGACACGGTTGTACCGCACGGGCGATCTGCCGGACGAGCGATGCTGGTTGCGTGCGGCGCGCTGGGCGCTGGCCTACGACTAATCACCTTATAGCCGGGACCTATCAACGGCATTGCAAGAATCGCATTCAATTGACGGCCGGTCGCACGTATATTGCAAGTTGCAGTCGTTTGCCGACGCGAGTCCACCTCGCCCAATGCACGCCACGACGCGCGTCATCGGACGAACAGCATGCGCGTTGGGTAGTCAACAGTGGTACACAAAAAGCGCCCACTATGTGACTTCCGGCCAGCCCGCCGGCGCGGTTCGGCGGTGCACCCCAGGAGCCGGATGCGGTAGCAGACCAAGTGGGTATGTCCTCTCAAGGAGATAGCGCATGTCAAACGAAGCAAAGTGCCCGTTCAACCATACCGCCGGTGGCGGCACGACGAATCGTGACTGGTGGCCAAAGCAGTTGCGGGTCGATCTGCTCAGCCAGCACTCCAGCAAGTCCAACCCGCTGGACAACAGCTTCAACTACGCCGAGGCTTTCAGGAGCCTTGATCTCGCTGCGGTGAAGAAGGACCTCGCGGCGCTGATGACGAATTCGCAGGATTGGTGGCCGGCCGACTTTGGGCACTACGGCCCGCTATTCATCCGCATGGCCTGGCACAGCGCGGGCACGTACCGTACCGGCGACGGCCGCGGCGGCGCCGGGCGCGGCCAGCAGCGGTTTGCACCGCTCAACAGCTGGCCGGACAACGTCAGCCTCGACAAGGCTCGCCGTCTGCTGTGGCCGATCAAGCAGAAGTACGGCCAGAAAATTTCCTGGGCCGACCTGTTGATCCTCACCGGTAACGTCGCGCTTGAAACCATGGGCTTCAAGACCTTCGGTTTCGCCGGCGGCCGTGAAGATACGTGGGAGCCGGATCTCGACGTCTACTGGGGCAACGAAAAGACCTGGCTGGGCGGCGATGTCCGTTATGGCAAGGGGGCGGCCGGTCAAGGCGATGAAGGCGTGATCGTGGCCGATCCAGCACTGCACGGCGGCGAAGTCAGCCGCGACGACAACGGACGTAATCTGGAAAATCCGCTGGGCGCCGTGCAAATGGGCCTGATCTATGTGAACCCGGAAGGTCCGGACGGCAATCCTGACCCGCTTGCCGCGGCACATGACATCCGCGAAACCTTCGCGCGCATGGCCATGAACGACGAGGAGACGGTCGCGCTGATCGCCGGTGGTCACACCTTTGGCAAGACGCACGGCGCCGGTCCTGCCGACAATGTGGGTCCGGTACCCGAGGCCGCCGGCCTCGAGAACCAGGGGCTGGGCTGGAAGAGCAGCTATGGCAGCGGCAGCGGTCGCGACGCGATCTCCAGCGGACTGGAAGTCACCTGGACCACCACGCCGACGAAATGGGGCAACGGCTTCTTCGAGAACCTGTTCAAGTATGAATGGGAACTGACGAAGAGCCCCGCCGGCGCGAATCAGTGGGTCGCCAAGGATGGGGGTGAAACGATTCCGCATGCATTCGATCCCGCGAAAAAGCAGCGGCCGACGATGCTCACCACCGATCTCTCGCTGCGCTTCGACCCCGTCTACGAGAAGATTTCGCGGCGTTTCCTCGCGAACCCCGATCAGCTCGCGGACGCCTTCGCCCGTGCATGGTTCAAGCTGACCCACCGCGACATGGGACCGCGCGCCCGTTACCTCGGTTCGGAAGTGCCGGCTGAAGCGCTGCTCTGGCAGGACCCGATTCCGGCGGTCGATCATCCGCTGGTCGATGCGCAGGACATCGCATCGCTCAAGCAGAAAATCCTCGCAACTGGGCTGTCCGTTTCGCAACTGGTCTCCACAGCCTGGGCGTCGGCGTCCACCTTCCGCGGTTCCGACAAGCGCGGTGGCGCCAACGGCGCGCGGATTCGTCTCGCTCCGCAGAAGGACTGGCCGGTCAACCAGCCCGAGCAACTGGCCAAGGTGTTGAAGGGCCTCGAAGGCATCCAGGCCGAATTCAACGGTGCGCAATCCGGTGGCAAGAAGGTCTCGCTGGCCGACCTGATTGTGCTGGCGGGCAACGCCGGCATCGAGAAAGCGGCAGAGGCGGGGGGCCATAAGGTGAACGTGCCTTTCACGCCGGGCCGCATGGATGCTTCGCAGGAACAGACCGACGTCGAATCCGTCGGGTTTCTCGAACCGGTCGCCGATGGCTTCAGAAACTATCTCAAAGGCAAATACAGCGTCCCGGCCGAGGCTTTGTTGATCGACAAGGCGCAATTGCTGACACTGAGCGCCCCCGAGATGACCGCGCTGATCGGCGGCTTGCGCACGCTGAACGTCCATGCCGGGCAGAATCAGCATGGCGTATTCACCAACCGGCCGGAAACGTTGAGCAACGACTTCTTCCGCAACCTGCTCGACATGGGTACGGAATGGAAACCGGTCTCGGCGGCCCATGACGTGTTCGAAGGGCGCGACCGCAAGACCGGCGAGGTGAAGTGGACCGGCAGCCGTGTCGATCTGGTCTTCGGTTCGCACGCTCAACTGCGGGCCTTGGGCGAAGTCTATGCAAGCGAAGACGGGCAGGAGAAATTGATTCGCGACTTCGTCGCGGCCTGGGTCAAGGTAACGAACCTGGACCGATTCGACCTCGCCTGAATCTCCTGAACAGGTACGGGTTCCGTCAGGGCTGTTGCCCCTGGCGGAACCCGCCTGATTATCGTGAGGTGACGTGGGTGCCCGAACCGAAACCCACAACGAGCGTGATATAGACAAGCGCAGCGAACACGCCGGCCAGCGTGCCGACCAGATCTCGCGCATCCCGCCCGCGTCGGAACTGGAGTGGAATTCCCACCAGTAGATACGCGAGCGAGAACACCACGGCAACCATCAAAGGCGGCGGCGCGAGCGAGACAACGAAGTCGGCCAATGCTCGCATGCTCGAACGTCAATGAAGCTGGGCGACCAACGCGTCCGCGCCTTTGTCGAGGCCGGTCTTCGCGGCACTCAATGAACCGAACGCGGCCGGAAGGTTCATCGCATTCGGATATTGCTTCGAAACGTATGCCTTCAGCAACTGCCCATTAGCGGCGTCAAAGACTTCCACCGCGTAGGAAACCGAGCCGCTGAATGCACCCTGGCCGCCACGGATCGACTGCACACCGTTATAGAGATTCCCCGCAAGGTCGAAATGCATGAACTGTCCAACCAGTGTCGTGGTCTTTTCTGCGCCCGTTAGTGTCAGCTTGACTCGCAGGGTGTTGGGGCCGGGTTGCTGCGCCACGTTGAACTTGCTCGCCAGTTTTTCCGAAAACGTCTTTCTCATGTAATCGGCAAGGGCGGCGCGGTCCTCGCTTTTCATGTCACCGAACTGGTTGTCACCGCCTTGATAGACGGCAACAGGATCCAGCACGACCTGTGTGTAGCGCGACCAGACCACCGGGGCTGCGTATTTATACGGCACCTTGCCTGAGTCTTCACCCCGGTTCTGGGTCAACTGCGACGAAGAAGCGATGCCCGTATAGGCGACCGGCTGCACGCCCGCGCACGCGCTCAAGGTCAGTACCGCTGCGGCGGTGAAAAGAAGCGGGACGAGGTTTTTCTTCAACATTTGGGGTTCCATGAAGGGCAGGTCGGGGTGTCGGGAGATGTCCTGTTCAGGGCAGGACCGATGAGGCCGAACAGTAGCATTGCCGTTATTGTTTGTAAACCGTCTATCCGGATTGTTTTTAACTGAACTAACAATGTTGGGATCAGTAGTGGCTCCGAGTTGGGTTTCCCGGTTCTTGCTAGAAACAAACCGCCTGGACGGTTTACATCATGAAATTGCGGTGTTACGCTGGCGCCTCACATGAACTGTCTCTACGCGGCGCCCGTACGAACCTGGCCACGCCGATCGAATATCGGCCGCGCGCTGCCGGGTTGCGCGAGGTAATGTGCCCGCAAGCGGAACCCGAAGATGAATGAAACCGGATTGATCGCGTGTCACGAATGTGATTTGCTGCAATGGAAGGCGCCGCTCCTTGAGCGCGGTACCGCTCGCTGTCAACGATGCGGCGCAGCCCTCTACCGAAACCTGCCGGCCACCTACGATCGCGCGCTGGCGTTCACCCTGGCCGCCGGGATCCTGTTCGTGGTTGCCAACTTTTTTCCGATCGTCGGACTTTGGGTCCAGGGCGCGCTCGTCGAAACCACGTTGTTTGGAGCGGTTTCTTCGCTGTATGCCAGCGGTATGTGGCCCATAGCGGGACTGGTTCTGGTAACGACGATGCTGATGCCGGCACTGAACATCGCGGCGGTGATCTACCTGCTTCTGCCGTTGCATATTGGCGGTTTGCCTCAACGTCCCGAGATCGTTCTGCGTGTACTAAGACATGTCGCGCCTTGGGGAATGATTGAAGTGCTCATGCTTGCCATGCTGGTCGCGCTCGTCAAACTTCAGCACTTCGCGGCCGTTGTTCCCGGCATCGCGATCTGGGCATTCGGCGCGGTGATGGTGCTGCTCGCGGCAGCGGCTGTTTCGTTCAATCCGCGTGACATATGGGCGCGTATCGAAGGTATGTCAGGCGGCAACTCCGCGTCACATGCGCTGGAGCCAAGTGCCAACGCGGCTACTGCCGCGCGCGCCGGTCTATTCGTTTGTCACGATTGCGGTTTGGTATCGAAACCGCTCGGTCATTTTCGTGGCGGGATTTGTCCGCGGTGCAGTGCGGTGTTGCATCTGCGCAAGCCCAATAGCCTCGCACGCACCTGGGCATTTCTGTTGGCCGCGATGGTTCTCTATGTCCCAGCCGTTCTCCTGCCCGTGATGGTCACCAGCACCTTGTTTAGCGCGCAATCCGACACGCTTCTGAGCGGTGTGGTGTTTCTGTGGACCTCTGGATCGTGGGTGCTTGCGACAATCGTTTTCATCGCCAGCATCGTGGTGCCCATGCTCAAAATTCTGTCGTTAGCCTATCTTGCCTGGAGCACTCAGTTGCGCTCGTCCCTTATACCGCGCAAGCGGACACGTATCTACCGGTGGGTGGAGTTTGTCGGCCGTTGGTCGATGCTCGATATCTACGTCATCACCATTCTGGTCGCGCTCGTGCAATTCGGTTCGGTTGCGACGATCGATGCGGGTCCCGGGGGTATCGCGTTCGGCGCGGTCGTCGTGCTGACCATGTTCGCCGCGCTGTCGTTCGATCCGCGGCTCATATGGGACGCAGTGGAGCTGGACGGTGAATAATGTGCCGGGACAGAACGGGAATGATGATGCAGTTCACTTTCCAACCGCGGTTACCGCGAAGCGGTCGACGTGGCGCATGCCGCTTGTGTGGCTCGTGCCGCTTGTAGCGGTATTCATTGCGGGCGGGCTGGCGGTGCAGTCGATCATGCAAAAAGGCCCAACCATCACCCTCAGCTTTGCCACAGGTGAGGGTATCGAGGCGGGCAAGACGAAGATCAAGTTCAAGAATGTCGACATCGGCGTGATCAGAAGTCTCACCCTTTCCGACGATCACAAGACCGTGCTTGCCGGTGCTGAGATGTCCCGCAACGCTTCCAGCATGCTGGTTGACGATACCCGCTTCTGGGTCGTTCGGCCGCGCATTGCCGGCGGCACGGTATCGGGCATCAGTACCTTGATATCCGGTTCTCACATCGGCATGGATATTGGCGCCTCGAAAAAGGCCCGGCGCGATTTTGTCGGTCTCGAGTCGCCGCCGGTTCTCGCTTCGGGGGCGCCGGGGCGGGCGTTCGTGCTCAGGAGTGGCAGCATCGGCTCACTCGATATCGGTTCGCCCGTATTCTTTCGCAGGCTTCAGGTTGGCCAGATCGTTTCCTACGCACTCGATCCCGACGGCGCGGGAATGACCGTGCAGGTTTTCATCAACGCGCCGTACGACAGGTACGTCACGAATGACACCCGCTTCTGGCAAGCGAGTGGCGTTGACGTGACGTTGGATACGACTGGCGTGAAGGTCAATACCGAATCGTTGGTCTCCATCCTGATTGGCGGCCTCGCGTTCGAGAACCCGCCTGACACGACGACCAAGATAGAAGCAGACGCGAAGCGCCAGTTCCAGCTTTTCGGTGATAGGGCCGACGCCATGAAGCGGCATGATGCAATCGTCGACAAATACGTGCTGAACTTTAATGAATCGGTGCGCGGATTGACCGTCGGCGCGCCCGTCGACTTCCGGGGAATCGTGATCGGCGAGGTATCGGCAATTTCAGCGAGCTTCGATCCGGTCAGTAAGGAATTCAGTATCCCTGTCGAGGTCAGTATTTTTCCTGAACGTCTGGTCTCGCGCGGAAACTGGCAAGGCAACATTGGAAGCACTGCGTCTGAGCGAAACGCGTTTGCGGACTATCTGATATCGAAAGGGCTGCGGGCACAGTTGAAGACTGCGAGTCTTCTTACGGGGCAACTGTACATTGCAATCGATTTCTTCCCCTCGGCGCCGAAGGCGAAAGTGAACTGGAGCAATGCGACGCCCGAATTGCCGACGGTGCCGGGTAACCTGCAAGGCTTACAGGATTCCATCGCCAGTCTCGTTGCAAAGCTGAATGCCATTCCATTTGAGGGAATCAGCAAAGACCTGCGCAAGACCTTGAGCGATGCGGATTCGCTTTTGAGCACCATCAATACAGACCTGGCGCCGGATGCAAAGGCGACGCTCGCTGCTGCTCGTGAGGCGCTCACGTCGGCGAATCGCACGATGCAAAGCGACTCGCCATTGCAGCAAAGCACGACCGAGACGATGCGTGAAGTGTCGAGCGCCGCAGTCTCGATTCGCACGCTGGCTGACTATCTCCAACGTCATCCGGAAGCGCTGATTCGTGGCAAGACCGAGGATAAACCGTGAGCCGAGTTTCTTCGTTCTCCATGGGAATCATGGTGCTTGCTCTTGTTGCGGGGTGTGCAACGTCGCCATCGTCGCGGTTCTACACACTGAGTCCTGTGCAGGTTGCCGAACTGCGGCCGGCTGTTGAACCCGTTCAACACGCCCAGCCCGTTCAACACGCCCAGCCGATCGCGATTGCGATTGCGATTGGCCTGGTTACGGTTCCCGAATTGGTCGATCGCCCGCAAATCGTATCCAGGGTTGACGAAAACCGTGTGTCGATCGATGAATTCGCTCGCTGGGCCGAGCCGCTGAAGAGCCAGATTCCACGCGTACTGGCTGCGGATCTCACGCAGTTCATCCCGGGGTCGATCGTGTCCGTCTATCCACAACGTGTGGACGACAATGCCTACCGCGTATCGGTTGACGTGCAGAGCTTCGATTCACCAAGGAGCGGAACGGTAATGCTGGCCGTGATCTGGTCGGTGCGTGCGCCGAAGCGGGGCGGACCGGTTAGCGGGCGCACGGTTGTACGCGAGACGGTGAGCGGGCCTGGCTACGATGCGCTGGTCAACGCACACAGCCGGGCACTCGCGTCCGTGGCGCGTGATATTGCGGTGGCGATGGAGTCCGTTGTGTCGCAGTAGAGGGCAGGGTGGATGGACTGATGCACTGGCGCGAGGGCTCCGTATCAAACCCGCGACAACATCCATTCGCGAAAGCGTTTCAAACCCGGGCGCGTCTCGATACGCTCAGGGAAATAGCACAGGTAGTGCCCCTGTTCGACATCGATCGGCGCCGTCAAAGGTTCCACGAGGCTGCCGGCGGCGAGATTGTCGCGCACGAGAAAGGCGGGGATGAGCGCGAGCCCCAGACCCGCCTGCGCCGCCTGGATCAACACGGAGTATTGCTCGAAGCGCGGGCCGGCGAGCACCTGCATATCGTGCACGTCATAGAATCTGGCCCATTGTCCCCATACCCGTTCAGCTTGCCCGTGCAGAAGCCGGGGGGCGCGGGCCGCGTCCTGCAACTGGCGCATCGGATAGCGCTGCTGATAGTCGGGGGCGCATACCAGTACAAAGGTATGTCCGTCGATGTAGTCGCAGACCACGCCTTCCCAACTGCCGTCGCCGTAACGGATGGCTGCGTCCAGATCCATCGGAAACGGGTCGCCGTGAGCAAGATGCCGGCCGAAGCTGATGGTGACGCCCGGTGTGCTGGCGAGAAAATCCGGCAGTCGCGGGATCAGCCACTTGGTCGTGAAGGTGGGCACGCTCGCGATCGTCAGCAGGTCGTCCTGTCCAGCAGTGCTCATCAATTCGAGTGTGGCGTTGCCGATTTCGTGCAACGGACCGGCTACCCGCCCGAGGTAGAGGCTGCCCGAGCGGGTGAGCACGAGGTTGCGGCCGTCCCGAACGAAGAGTTGCACGCCCAACAAGTCTTCCAGACCGGAGATCTGCCGGCTGACGGCGCTGGGCGTCAGGCTCAGTTCGCGTGCAGCCCGGGAAAAATTCAGATGTTTCGCCGAACTGGCAAAGGCGAGGAGTTCAGCAACGTTCGGGTAGCGGTATTTCATCGGTGATCGGCGTCGAAGTGTTCCGGATGCGCACAGCGCAGTGCGCGTTTTGTACGTTTTTTTCATGACGACGCCATGTCCGATCCGCACAATTGAAAGCAATTCGAAATTCTGCGTGGCGCCGAGTCGTCGCGCATGGGTTTCAGTCTGCTTCCCGAGGAATGCCCGCATGCAAACTCCCGTCGCACCGGCCATCGACCCCGGTGTTCCCGCGCATCGACGCGGCGGACGTACCGTGTCCGTCGGACGCGTCGCGCTTCACGCCGTCATGGCGCTGTTCGCGATCTACATGCTGTTGCCGATCGTTTTGCTGCTGATCGGCGCATTCGGCGAGACGTGGACCAACACCGTGCTGCCGAGCGGCATCACGGGCCATTGGTTCGTCGACCTCGCCGGCGACATGAGTTTCCGGCGGGCGTTCGGCGTGAGCCTGCTGGTTGCGTTGGCCTGTTGCTGTACGACCGCGGCGATCGGCCTGCCGCTCGCCTATGCGTTGCACTATCGTTCGCTCTCCGGGCGTGGCCTGATAGCGCGCCTGGTCGCACTTCTGCCGATCGGGGTGCCGGCACTCACGCTCGGTTTTGGTTACATCGCCATCTTCAGCGGCGACACGCTGCCGTGGCTCGGCTCGTTGCCGCTGCTGATCGCCGCGCATACGGTATTGACCTTGCCGTATCTGACGCAGACGCTGCTAAGCGACCTGCGCCACCTGGATATCGAGCGTCTCGAAGCGTGTGCCGCGACGCTCGGCGCAACGCCGTTGCGGCAGTTCTACACGGTCGTCCTGCCCAATCTCAGACAGAGCCTGGTTTCCGGGCTCGTGATGGTGGCCGCGCTGTCGATCGGCGAGTTCCAGATTTCCAATCTGATCGCGGGATTTCGTTATCGCAACTATCCGGTGGTGCTGCTGCAGGCGTTCTACGGAGCGACCGGCATGGCGTGCGCCGCCACTGTGGTGCTGCTGTGTCTCGCGGTGATCGCGACGCTGGCATCGGTCAATACTGTTCAACGCCTGAAGTGAAACGATGAGCCTCCAATTCGAAAACGTGAGCTTTACTTATCCGGGCGCACAGCACGGCATCGAAGCGGTCACGCTGTCGGTCGCGCCGGGCGAACTGCTTGCCGTGATGGGCCGCAGCGGTTCCGGCAAGTCGACGGTTCTGCGACTGACAGCAGGACTTCTAAACGGTTATCAAGGACGCATCGCCATCGACGGCAAGGACGTCGCCGGTGTCCCCGTGTGGCGTCGCGAAGTCGGCATGGTGTTCCAGCAATACGCGCTTTTCCCGCATCTGAGCGTGCTGGACAACGTGGCGTACGGCTTGCGTATGCGAGGTGTCGGCGCGACGCAGCGGCGGGCCCGCGCGCTCGAGATGCTGGAGCGGGTCGGCCTCACCGAGCACGCCGCGCGCCGGCCGACCTTACTGTCGGGCGGGCAACAACAACGCGTTGCGCTGGCTCGCGCGCTCGCGTTCGAACCGAAGGTGTTGCTGCTGGACGAGCCGCTCGCGGCTCTCGACGCGGGTATCCGCCAGCAACTTCGCGACGAGATTCGCACGCTGCAGCGCGCATGCGGCGCCACGACGCTTCTGGTGACGCACGATCAGGATGAAGCGCTGAGCATCGCCGACCGCGTCGCCGTGGTCGACGGCGGCCGGGTGCTGCAGGTGGATACGCCCGAGCGTCTCTACACGCAGCCCGTGTCGACGCAGGTCGCGCGCTTCGTCGGTCATTCGAGCGTAATACCCGGGCGCGTGGTCGGCGCGGGGACAGTCGATGTGTCGTTCGCCACGCTGTTCGCCGACACCGGTGCGTTCCATCCAGGCGACGACGTCGAGGTGCTGGTCCGGCCGGAACACGTGCAGCCCGACCCGCCGGCGGACGCGGTCAACCGGCTGACAGGCCGCCGCACCGAAGTGCGCTATTTCGGCGCGACCTGCCGCTACGACTTCGTTCCGGATTCCACGCAGCGGCCGCTGTTGTGCGAAGGGCGCCAGCTTGCCGGGCAGGCAATCGCCATCGCCCCCGAACACT
The DNA here is from genome assembly GCF_046026025.1 of Paraburkholderia fungorum. Lineage (GTDB taxonomy): Bacteria > Pseudomonadota > Gammaproteobacteria > Burkholderiales > Burkholderiaceae > Paraburkholderia > Paraburkholderia fungorum_E. The sequence goes on from NZ_JAQQFL010000050.1 coordinate 12,163, forward strand.
TGCGCGTGCTGCCCGCATCGATCAATCAATCCAGCTAATTCACTTTGTTCAATGGAGAAACACCATGCTTGCAGGGCTTAGTCTTTTGTCGCGCGTGCGCCGGGCCGCGGGCTTCGTTGTCGCGCTGTCCATGCTGACTGCCGCGCCGGTTATTCACGCCGCGCCGGCAGCGCCGCTCTATGCCGGTGAAGACGCGTTGTACACGAAAGCGGCGGACGAGGGACTCGTCGTATCGTTCGACACAGGTCCCGAATGGGCCAACTGGAAGGCGCTATTCGCCGAGTTCCGCAAGCGTTATCCGAAGGTGGAGATCACTTATAACGACATCGGTTCGGCCGCGACGGTGGTCGCGCTGGACAAGGCCCGGCGGCGTCCGCAGGCGGACACGGCCTACTATTTCGCAGCCTCCGCGCTGGACGCGGTCAACAAGGACGTCGTCGCGCCGTTCAAGCCGGTCAATTTCGACAGGCTGCCCCCCGTGTTTCGCGAAGGCGACGGCCGCTGGTTCACGGTCCATTCGCTGAATATCGCATTGCTGATCAACAGGAAACTCGTCAAGGACGTACCGACCGGCTGGGCCGATCTGCTCAAGCCCGAGTATCGAAACTCGGTGGTTTATCTGGATCCGCGCTCGACCGGCCAGGGGCAAGTCGCTGTCTTCGCCGCCGCCTATGCCTTCGGCGGCAGCGTCGATAACCCGAAGCCGGGCGCCGAATTCTTCGGCAAGCTGCGCGAGGCGGGCAACGTCATGCGCGTTGAGGGCACCACGCCCTACGCGAAGTTTGTCAAAGGCGAAATCCCGATCCTGATCGGCTACGAGAACGACGGTCTGAAAGCGAAATACACCGACGGTATGGGCGATGCGGTCGACGTGGTGATTCCGAAAGAGGCCAGCGTTTCGGCGCCGTATGCGATCAGCCTCGTGAAGAACGGTCCGAATCCCAATGCCGCGCAACTCTGGCTGAACCTGATCATGAGCGACGTCGGCCAGGCGCTGTTCGCGCAAGGCTATGTGCGTCCCGCGGTCCCCGGCGTGCCATTGCCGTCGGAGATCCACGCAAAGATGCCCGACGCGCCGCAAGTTCGTCCGCTCGACGTGGTCAAGGCCGCAGCGAAAAAGGCCGAGGTCGACCAGTTATGGGCGCAGGCCGCGCTCGCGAAGTGAGGCGAGGGGTGAGCAGATGGATGCATCGTCAATGAGCGGGGGCGGCCTTGTGCGCCGCTTCGGCGCGGTTCCCGCCGGCTTGCTCTTCGCGCTGTTCTTCGTGTTGCCGCTGGGCGCGTTGCTGGCGTCGGCGGGCGAGGATCACGGCGCCGCGTTCGCGCGGCTCGCGCAGGATCCGGTTGTGGTCAACGCGTTGGGCCAATCGCTGGTGCTTGCCGTGGCAGCGGGCACGATTTCGCTGGCAATCGGACTCCCGCTTGCGATGGTGCTCGCCGGACAGCCGCCCCGACGCCGCCGCTGGTTGCTCGCGCTGCTGGGCGTGCCGCTGGCGTTTTCGGGCCTGGTGATCGCGTATGGCTTCATTCTCGCCTTCGGCCGCGCAGGGTTTGTCACGAGCGTTCTGGCGACCCTGGGTGCCGATCCCGCCAGCGTGGGGGCGTTGATCTACACAACTGGCGGGCTGGTGGTGGCCTATGCCTACTACCTGATTCCTCGCGTCGCGCTGATGCTTTACCCGGCCATCGCCAATCTCGACCGGCGGCCGCTCGACGCTGCGCTGACGTTGGGCGCCACGCCGCTGCGCGCGCTGTTCGATGTCGCGCTGCGGGAGCTGTGGCCGTCCATCGCTTCGGCGTGGTGTCTGGTGACGTCGATTGCGCTTGGCACTTACGGCACCGCGCTCGCGCTGGCCGGTACGCAAATCAATATCCTGCCGCTGCTGATGTACCTGAAATTATCGGATGGGCAGACGGATTTTCCGCTGGCCGCAGCGCTGTCGCTGGTGCTGATGGTCGCTTGTACCTGTGTTCTTTCGCTGGGGGAATGCCTTGCACGGCAACGACGACATTGACTGGTCAGATGAGGCTCGCCTCGCACTGCAAATGCTGGCTATCCGCCAGGCAGGCACGGCGCGCCACGTCATGCCGGTTGGACTAATCGGTCCGCGCGAGGCGAGCGCCGAGCAACTCGATGCAGCACGGCGGCTCGCCTACGTGCTGGCCGAGGCCGGCATGGCATTGCTGTGCGGCGGCAAGGGCGGCGTGATGGAAGCCGCCGCGTGCGGCGCCAGGACCGCGGGTGGCGTGGTGATCGGTCTGTTGCCCGAAGACGATGCGACCGCGGCCAACCGATATTTGACGGTGGCGCTGCCGACGGGACTCGGCATCGCGCGCAACGCGCTGATCGCACGCGCGTCGCTCTGTCTGATTGCGGTGGGTGGCGGCCTCGGTACTTTGTCCGAGATAGCGCTCGGCCTGCAGTGGAACAAGCCGGTTTTTACGGTGCTTGGCGCGCCGCAGGTGCGGGGTGCGCAGCAGTTCGACGATCTGGATGTACTCGTGACGACTGCGGCGAACTGGTTGGCGTCCGACGGGAATGATCTATGTGTTGAGGACTGAGGCCGACTGGCGGAGCCGGCCGGGGACCTCAGCCGCTCAACATCCTGCCTGATTTTTTAGAGCATCGAGTTTCAAGAGAACCACCTCTATATAATAGGAGTACGTATTATGATGAAGAAAGCAGCTTTGGCAATTCTGTCGTTCAATTGCCTGTTGCCGGCGGCTCAGGCACAAAGCAGCGTGACCTTGTACGGCATCGTCGATGCGGGCGTCGGTTACACGAGCGGCCAGCGTACCGCGCAGAGCAAGGGCGCGGTGGGCAGGCCCGTTATCTACAGCAATGCTTCCAACTATGGTTTTGCCGGTGGCACGTGGTCAGGCAATCGCTGGGGCCTCAAGGGTAACGAAGACCTGGGCGGCGGTCTGTCGGCGCTATTCCTGCTGGAAAACGGTTTTAACATCGGAACGGGCCAGTTGGGTCAAGGTGGCCGCCTGTTCGGCCGTCAGGCATGGATGGGTCTGCAGAGCGAGAAGCTCGGCAAGGTTACGCTAGGCCGTCAGTACGATCCGATCGTGGACTTCGTCGGCACTATCAGCGCCGGTACCTTCCTCACCGGGATGGGAGCGCATCCTGGCGATCTGGACAACATCGACAACCAGGCGCGCGAGAACAATTCGATCAAATACACGAGCCCCTCGTTCTCCGGATTGCAGTTCGGCGCGCTGTACGGTTTTGGCAATCAGGCCGGCAGCATCAAGAATCAGAGCACGTGGAGCCTCGGCGCGCAGTATAAGAACGGTCCGCTGGCGCTTGGTGCGGCGTACATGCTTGCCAACAATACCTACGGTGCAAACAGTGGCGCCTGGAGCGGTTCGTACGACGGCACGTTTGCGTCGTCGATCAACGAAGGCTTCGCGTCGGCAAAAACCCAGCAGATCATCGCTGCGGCAGCTACTTACGATATCGGCGCAGTGAAGTTGGGCGTGTCGTACAGCAATACGCAATACCAGTCCGGCAGCTTCTCGCTGTTCTCCGGCAAGGAAACGTTCAACTCCGCAGGGCTGACCGTGGCGTATCAGGCTTCGCCGGCGTTGCGCGTCGCCGCGGGTTATGACTACACGCAAGGCAGCGCGATCAGCGGCGGCTCCGCTCCCAAGTATCATCAGTTCAACCTTGCTTCGTACTACTCGCTGTCAAAACGAACCTCGCTTTATGGTCTGGTCGGTTACCAGAAAGCAAGCGGCAAGACGCTCGACGCGTTTGGCAACACCGTCAACGCGACGGCTTCGGTCGGCGACGTCGGCAACGGCATCTCGTCAGCAAGCAATACGCAGACGCTCGTGCGCGTCGGTATCCGTCAGACGTTCTAACAGCGACGTGGCGGCCGCCGGGTTATCGTCCCGCTAGAAGGAATGCGGCTGTCAGAGCGTCTCTGGCAGCCGCATGGATGGGATTTCGCTGTCTGCGACTACTCGACTAGCTCAAACGCCAGCTTCTGTGCGGCTTCCTTCGACTCGACAATTTCCATGGCGACACCGAATGCCTTGGCCGCCAATGCCGACTGCGCCTTCAAGGCAGTCCGTTTGAGCGTATTCGGCTCGATCGCGACCACGGCCTTGCACAGCGTGCCTAGTGCAAGCTTGTTGCGCTTGAGCCAGAGACCCCGCGTCTTCCTGTCTTCGTGCGACTCATCGGGTTGGCCCTCTTCGAAGATGATCACAAACGGCGCCGCGCGCTGGAGCAACATGTCCATTTCGGCTTCCCACTGCGCGGAATAGCCAGGTTTGATGGCGGCCCGGCGTGACCACACGACCGGAAAACTCTCCAGACTATGCACGGTGAAATTGTCGATCGATTCCATGGTTTTTCCTTTCATGAATGATGCGTTGTGGCGGCGCAGAACAGGCTGCGTGCGCCGTCGTCGGAAGCTTTGATTGCCGTTTCAGCCCAGCCGCGCATGGCGATTTCGTAACGGCAGACGGCCTCGCGCAGATCCAGTTGCGTCGACGCCGCCTCGGTGAGCGCGGCCGCGTCCCGTAGCGCGGTATTGGCGCCCAGGCCGCCGGCGGGACTCATCGCATGGATCGCGTCGCCGAGCAGCGTCACGGGGCCGGGGCGCCACGTCGCGAGCGGCGGGATGGCGCCGCGTACCGGCAACATCGTCAGCGTGTTGATGTCGCCTCGCGCGAAGAGTGCGCGAAGCCTGGGATGCCACCGGGAAACGAGTGTTTCGATCAGCGCTGTCAAACGGGTCTGGTCTGGCAATTCGGCGGTGGCGATGCCCATTCGTGCACGCGGGCCGATGAACGCCCAGTAAAGATAGTCGTCGACGGGACTCAGCCGGCAGGTTGGCGCCAGCCGCTTCGCAATGCCAGGCAATGTGTCCGGAAACCGCATGGGATCCAGAATCACCGCGAAACCATCGTCGAAGATCACGGATGTGTCTACGCACAATGTGGCGCCGACCCGTTCTCTGACGTCCGGTGTGACGATGGTTTTGCCATAAATGCAGAGTGCGCCGGTGTCACCGGGCTCAGAGGTTGGCGCGAGCTGCTGGCGCACGACCGAGTTCACGCCGTCCGCGCCGACCAGCAAGGTCGAGACCGCGCATGTGCCGTCGTCGAACTGGATGTGTACGGCGTCGTCGCTGTCGATCTCGAAGCGCCGTAACGATTTGCCGAAATGGACGCGCTCCTCGATACCGCTGAGCAGAATTTCTCGCAAGGTTTGCCGGTTTGCGCTGAGGTCGGGCGGCATGGGTTGCCGATCGCTATCGACCGTTGAGGTCCGCCAGCTCCTGGCGGGGCGCCCTGGGATGAGTTCGAGATCGCGATTCAGGAACTGAACGCTTCTGGCGGCGCTGCAAGTCTGCTGGAACAGCGCGTAAAGATTCTCGGGGAGGCATTGCGACAGCGCTTGCTGTCCGTGTGCGTCGATCCTGATCCGATAACCCTGGCGGCGGCTTTCGGCAGCCGGATCGCGTTCATAAACGTCGAACGACACGCCCGCCTGCCTGAGCCCCTGCGCGAGGCACAAGCCGCCAAGGCCCGCACCCACGATCGAAACATGCCGCGTCTGCATCTATGCTCCCGGATTCCAATTTGCAATCGGAGCGGTCATTCCGCCCCTGAGATGCAAACAGGTTACCGGTCAACCGGATTGGCACGATAATGACGGTGGGACGATAAATAATGAAATATGGCCATTTTTCAACCGGGTGTCGATCGTATGCCGGACCAGAGTGAACGCGCGGACGGTCCAGCGCTTTTTGCCTTTTGGGGCGCGGATGAGCCTGGAAATGAATTTCGGCTTGGAACGCGGGAATATGCGTGGCATAGCCACGTGAGGGGGCAACTCTTTTACATCGAGAGCGGCCTGGTTCGCCTTCGTACGGCACGAGGCGCGTGGCTATTGCCGCCGCATCGCGCCGGGTGGCTCCCGCCTGGCGTCGATCACGAGGCCAGTGTGAGCGGCGTGCTGAGCGGTTGGGGCGTGATGCTAAGACCGGACGTGACGGCGGGCCTGCCTGAGCAGCCCTGCGTCGTGGGGGTGAGCGAGATGCTGCGCGCCCTCGTGCGCCGGGCGGCAAGCTGGAGCAGCGCGGAGCAGCTTCAGCCTGAGCAGGAGCGGGTGGTCGCGGTACTGCTCGATGAAATCCGTCTGGCTCCGCGCGAAGCGCTCCATTTACCTATGCCGACCGAGCGTCGGCTTCTGGCGATAGCAAACCTTCTGATCGAGCGTCCGCAGGATGACAGGACGTTCGACGAGCTCGCCCTGTGGGCCGGTCTGTCGGCGCGAACCGCGCGCAGACACTTCGTGGCACAAACCGGCATGAGTTTCGCGCAATGGCGGCAGCAGAGCCGCCTTGCGCTTGCGCTTGAAATGCTGGCAAATGGTGAGGCCGTGGCGCACGTAGCCGATGCACTCGGCTACGCAACCCCGAGCAATTTCATCGCGATGTTTCGCAAGGCGTTCGGCGAATCGCCGGGCCGCTATTTCTCGACCCGCGGCGCGCTGGATTAGGGCGGTGGACATAGCTGCGCTTTTCCAGCCAGGCGATGCGCTGAATACAGCGGATAGAAGCGAAAACGATGCGGTAGATTTGGCGTGCCTGAGACGCTGGTGACACCGCGGGTCATCGCGGTGCGCAGCCGGTATCCGGCGACCCATCGGGTTCTGCTCTAAGATATCCCGCGCAGTGAGAATTCCGACAGAATTGCGATATGCAATCCGGCGCTGGACGGATTGGGCCATGACTGATTGAGTCACAGGGAGGCATCGTTTATGTGCGCGACAAATCGCCGGGACTTTCTCAAACAAACCGGAGCCGTGCTTTCCCTGGGCGCATTGCCGCCTCTCGTTGCGCATGCGGCCACCGGCTGGCAAACCATGGCGCCCGACGCTGCGGGATTCAAACCTGGGCTCGCGGACCGGTTTGACAGCTTGCAGGCCGGCGGGAAACTCGCGGGGGTGCATGGTGTAGTCGCGCTCCGTGGTGGCCGCATAGTCTTCGAGCGCTACATGAAAGGGACCGACTTCAGTTGGGGCGAATCTCTTGGTGAGGTGACGTTTGGTCCCGATACGCTGCACGACGTACGGTCTGTAACCAAAAGTATTGTCGGCCTGCTCTATGGCATTGCGCTCGCAAACGGACAGGTTCCCGCCGTCGATCAGCCACTGATTGCCCAGTTTCCAGAGTATCCCGATCTTGCCGCCGATCCGCAGTTGTCGCGCCTGACCATACGCCATGCGTTGACGATGACGCTCGGTATGCAGTGGGACGAGAAACTGCCGTATACCGATCCGGCGAACGGGGAGATTGGCATGGAGAGTGCCTCCGATCGATATCGGTACATCCTCACGCGTCCGGTGCAGGGAGATCCCGGCAAGGGGTGGATTTACAGCGGCGGCGATGTTGCCTTAATAGGAAAGATCATCGAAAAAGGGACCGGCAAAACCTTGCCGGATTTTGCGGCTCAGGCCCTGTTCGCTCCGCTGGACATCCATTCGAAGGAATGGGCTAAAGGGCAGGACGGAGAGGCGTCGGCGGCTTCCGGGCTTAGATTGACGCCACGTGAACTGGCCAGAATCGGGCAGATGATCCTGGCCGACGGCCGGTGGAATGGCAAAACGGTCGTGCCGGCCGAGTGGCTTCGCGAGAGTTTCCAACCCGCCGCGCTTGTGGACATCGGGTGGCAGGGACTGCACTACGGGTATCTCTGGTATGTCGGCGAAGCTGAGTTGAATGGCAAAGCGGGCTCGTATGGAGAACGCTTTGTCGCGGCCATCGGGAACGGCGGACAGCGGTTGTTCGTGTTTCCCGGCCTTGACTTCGTACTGTGCGTGACAGCCGGTAACTACAACTCGCCAGATCAATGGCGGGCGTCCTCCGCCATTCTGTTCAATGCCTTTCTGCCCAGTTTGACGACCTGAAGTGCGTGAGGTATGGATGCCGATTCATACGGGACATGCCATGTCGCGCTTCTGCGCTCGAATTCTCAACTCTGGAGAGTGCCCTCCGGGCTGTCCTCAGCGAAGACGACATCACGCCGGCACTGAACCGTTACTGAGAAATAACAGACGCGAGATCCGGTTTCGAAAAATCGCAGAGCCGCTGCGCGAGGTCGGCCACCATCGAGTAGAGCGGGGTAGGCCCATCGTTGCGATAGATCGCGTAGTAACGTACCGCGGGTAGACGCTGCGTCGAATGCAGCACGTTGAGCAGGCCCTGGTCGGCAAGATCGGAGAAATACAGGGCGGGCAGATAGCTCACGCCGAAACCCGCCACCGTGAGTGAGCTCAGCGCGATCAGACTGTTGCCCGCAAAGGTGCGTCGAATCGCAAGGTTCTTGGACGCGAACCAGCGCTCATAGATGGCATCGACACCCGAGGTGCCGATCTGCATCAGGATCGGATAGCCGGCAATTTCCTCCAGCGAAAGCACCCGCGAGTCCGCGATCAGTGACGGGCTCGCCATCCAGTGGAGCTGAAGTTTTTTCAACGGCACCGACGTAAAGCGCGGATCCTTGAGTACCGCCGGAGCGATGATGAAATCGACCTCACCGCGCAAAAGCCGCGCGGCAAGGTTGGTGGTGACGTCGATTTCCGGTTCGAGAGAGACGGTCGGGTAGGTCTCGCGAATCTCCTGCACGAGTCGTGGCAGGAACGTCAGCGCGATCAATTCCGTGATACCTAAACGAAAGTGCCGCACGACTTCCACTTCCTTGCCCATACGGTCGAGTAAGCGATCACGGGCCTGCAACATCTCCTCAGCCGCTTCGAGCAATTCCCGGCCTTTCGCGGTGAGCTGGACGATTCGCCTGCTGCGGTCGAACAGCGAAACCTCGAAGAACACCTCCAGTTCGCTGATGCGCTTCGAAATGGCCGACTGCGTGGTGTAAAGACGGTCCGCGGCTGCGCCGAACGTGCCTAGTTTGGCAACCCAGTAGACAGCTTCCAGTTGCTTGAGCGTTAGCATGGTTTCACGCGCATTGATTATTCCCCGATCGCATCGCATCGGGCCTCGTTTCGAGGCCTGTTTCGGCAGCGATGCCGCGGTGAAGTATCGACCCGTGCCATCTGTTTTGCAAGAACGCCGCGGCTCGGGTGAACGAATCCTTCAGGGCAACGACCTATGAGTTTTTTTCATCCTTTGCGATGCCGATTACTCACAATACGATTCATTGTGGTTTGCGATACTCGCTTCACTGAGCAGGTTTGAGACAGCCTGCAAGGCCGTAGCAGCGTGCAGTCAGCACCGGGTTGAGGCAAGGTATGCCCGCCCATTCCGAATCGCGAGATAAACGATATGCCAGGAAAAACCCTTTCAGAGAAGCTGTTGTCCCTCAGTTCGGGACGCAGCGTCAACGCGGGCGATATCGCGATCTGTAACGTGGATTGTGCAATGGGCACCGACGGCTCCATTCCCATGGCAATGGACTACTTTGCCGCAATGGGCGCCTCGCGCGTTCACTCGCCCGGGAAACTGCTATTTGCACTCGACCACTATGCGCCGGCGCCGAGTCCGAAAGCCGCCATGCTGCAGGCGAAGATCCGGCGTTTCGCCCGAGAACAAAACATTCCCTTGTTCGATATCGGCGAGGGAATCGGCCACCAGATCGTTGTGGAGCAAGGTCTGGCAGCGCCCGGCCGGCTTCTCGTGGGCGCCGACAGCCATGCCGTGACCTACGGTGCAGCGAATTGTTTTGCGACCGGTATCGGCTCCTCGGATCTGGCGGGCATCATGATGACCGGCAAGGTCTGGCTCAAAGTGCCGCAGTCGATCCGGATTGCCTTGCACGGTGAATTGCCACTCGGCGTCTATCCGAAAGATCTCGCGCTTCATCTCGCGAAGCTGTTGGGCGCGGATGGTGCCGCGTATCAGACGCTCGAATTTCACGGCGAGGGCCTGCAAACGCTCGATTTCGAGGATCGCCTGGTGCTCGCCAATCTGTCGGTCGAAATGGGCGCCAAGAACGCCGCGTTTCCTTTCGACGCAGCCTGTGAGCGGTATCTCAGCGGGCGCGTCGACGCCCCGCTAGAAGGTCTGTCCGCGGACGCGGATGCCGTCTATACCCGAACACTCGAAATCGATCTCGCGAGCTTGTGCCCGTACGTGGCGCTGCCGCATAACGTCGACAATGTCGCGCGTCTTGACGAACTGGGCAACGTGTCGGTGCAGATGGCCTATCTCGGTACATGTACGGGCGGCCGTGCAAAAGATTTCCGTCAGGCGCTGGCGGTATTCCGGCAATTTGGCGGGCCAGCTGCCGGCGTGCAACTGGTGGTCACACCCGCATCGCGCGAGGTGTTGCTCGAGTTGACTCAAGGCGGCGAGCTCGCCGAATTGATCGCGCTGGGCGCGATTATCGTGACGCCGGGTTGCGGCTCATGCTGCGGCACGGCCGGCGCCATTCCCGAAGACGAGGCGAACGTGATCTCCACGGCCAACCGGAATTTCAAAGGACGAATGGGCAACGCAAGCGCCAATATTTTCCTGGCGTCGCCGGAAGTGTGCGCCGCGAGCGCCGTCGCGGGCCGGATCGCCAGCCCGCAAACCCTCTCCCTCAAGCGATAGAAAGCATGACGTCACGCTCCATCAAGGGTACCGCGCGCCGCTTCGGCGACGACATCAATACCGACTACATCATTTCTTCGCGACGCAAGCGTGAATCGCTCGATCCGGACGTCCTGAAGAACTATCTGTTCGAGACCCTCGCGCCCGAGTTTGCCGCCTCGGTGGCTGCCGGCGACGTCCTGGTCGCGGGCAAGAATTTCGGCTGCGGCTCAGCGATGGAGGTTGCCGTGACGGCCGTGATCGGTGCGGGAATCCGGATCGTGCTCGCCCAGAGTTTTGCACGTACCTACTTTCGCAACGCGATCAACAACGGACTCTATCCGATTGAATGCGATACCAGTCAGATCGCGGACGGCGATACCCTGGAGATCGAGATCGGGCCGCGCATCCTGGTGCGTTGCACGCGCAACGATCGCGCAATCGAGGCTGCACCCATCCCGCACGACATTCTGAAGATCCTCGATGCAGGCGGCCTCGTACCCTACCTGCGCAAGCATTCGACGTTTTAGTTTCCACCTTAATTTGCACTGTCATCTGGATCAAAACTCATGAGCCATCAAACCATGCCGGGCTTTCGCATCATGCCGATGCCGGCGCCGATCCGTAAAGACATCGTCGAGCGCTTTCAGTCCATCGTCACCCCGCACATCAGCGACAACATGCAGCGGCTGTGTGGCGTGATCGGACTGAAGTCCTACCACCGCCAGAAGAAGCTTGTTGGCCGTGCCGTGACGGTCAAGGTCAGGCCCGGCGACAACCTGATGATCCACAAGGCGCTGGACATGGCCGAGCCTGGCGACGTCATTGTCGTGGATGGCGGCGGTGAGGTAACCCAGGCGCTGGTCGGTGAATTGATGCAGATGCACGCACAGGTGCGCGGCGTGGCGGGTTTCGTCATCGACGGCGCCGTGCGTGACGTCGCCGCGTTTTATGCGGCGGACTTCCCGTGTTTTGCCCGAGGCAACACGCATCGCGGTCCGTTCAAGGAGGGGCCGGGTGAAATCAATGTGCCGGTGGCGATTGGTGGCCTCGTGATTGCGGCGGGCGATCTGATTGTCGGCGATGAAGACGGTCTCGTGGCGGTTCCCGCCGACCAGCTTGAAACCCTGCTGGTTGCCGCCACCGCTCAGGCGCAAAGGGAACAGCAACGCAAGGAAGCGATTCTCGCGGGCGAGGACAAGCGCGGCTGGATCGACACCTACCTGAAGCAGAAAGGCGTCATTGCCTGAGCATTTATTCACGTTGTCACGAGAGACCAGAATGAAACTGATTGCCAGCCGTATGGAGCGCATCAAACCGTCGCCGAGTTCAATGGCCACCGCACGCGTGAAGGAATTGCGCGCGCAAGGCCGGGACATCATCGGCCTTACGTCTGGCGAGCCGGACTTCGATACCCCGCCGCATATCGTCGAAGCCGCCTATGCGGCGATGAAAGCGGGCAAGACACGCTACACGGTGGTGGACGGCACGCCCGAGCTCAAGCGTGCCATACGCGATAAATTCGAACGCGAGAACGGACTGGTTTTTGCGCAAGATGAGATTACCGTGGGAAACGGCGGCAAACAGGTCGTTTTCAACGCTTTCACGAGCACGGTGGAGGAGGGCGACGAAGTCGTGATTCCCGCGCCGTACTGGGTGTCCTATCCGGACATGGTGCTGCTGAACGGCGGGCGGCCGGTCGTCGTGGAGTGTGACGTCAACAGCAACTACAAGATGACACCTGCCCAGCTCGAATCGGCCATCACCGATCGCACCAAATGGGTCGTGCTCAATTCTCCCTGCAATCCGACAGGGGCGACTTACACCGAACATGAACTGGTCGCGTTGGGTGAAGTGCTGAGCCGCCACCCGAACGTCTGGGTGATGACCGACGACGTCTACGAACATCTGGTTTACGACGGCTTGAAGTTCGCCACTTTTGCCCGCTGCAATCCGCATCTGAGCGAGCGCACGTTGACCATTAACGGTGTGTCGAAAGCGTTTGCCATGACAGGCTGGAGAATCGGCTATGCGGGCGGCCCCAAGGCGCTCATCAAGACCATGGCCAAACTCCAGTCGCAAAGCACGAGCAATCCCTCCTCCGTGAGTCAGGCCGCGGCCTTGGCCGCATTAACCGGGCCCACCGATTTTCTCGTGGGCTGGCGCAGTGAATACCAGCGGCGCCGAGACCTCGTCGTGGAAAGTCTGAATGCGATTGACGGCCTGTACTGTCCACGTCCTACCGGCGCGTTTTATGTCTATCCCTCCTGCGCCGGCGTCATCGGCAGGCGTACGCCTGATGGCCGGGTAATCGGCAGCGACACCGATTTCGTCATGTACCTGCTGGAAAGCCAGGAGGTCGCGGTGATCCAGGGCGCGGCTTTCGGCCTGTCGCCGGCCTTTCGTATTTCGTTTGCCACGTCCTTCGAACAGCTCGAATTAGCGTGCGAACGGATTGCTGCGGCTTGTTCAGCGCTTCGCCCTTGAAGCAAGGGTGAGGCGTGCGTTTTCCACTATCGGGGAAAAGAAACAAATGAATAGTCTGCCTTATCGCGCCGCTGCCGTGGTGTTGCTCTGCGGCGCGGCGCTCGGCGCCCACGCGCAGGATCTGACCGGACGGCTCGCGTCCATCAAGGCCAGAAACACGATCGTGCTGGGCTATCGCGAATCGTCGGTGCCGTACTCCTACTACGACAACAACGAGCATGTCATCGGTTACTCGCAAGACATCGCGCAGGAGATCGTCAAGGAGATCAGGACGGAAATCGCTGCACCGGGACTTCAGGTGAAGATGATTCCGGTCAACGCGCAGAACCGCATCGCATTGATTCAGAACGGCACGATCGACCTTGAGTGCGGCGGGACGACGAACAACAAGGAGCGGGCCCAGCAGGTTGATTTCTCCAATACCATCTCGGTGACGGAAACGCGGCTGCTGACCAAGGCGGATTCAAGTATTCATTCGTTTAACGATCTGATTGGCAAGACAGTTGCTGTCACCACCGGCACGACATCCGAGCGCTACCTCAGAACCTACATTCAACAGAAGAACGCGAACATCACGATTGTCGAAGCACGCGACCACAGCGCGTCCTTCCTGAATCTGGAAACAGGGCGCGCCGCTGCCTTCTTCATGGATGCGGACGTGCTCGCCAGCGAACGGGCGACCGCGCACCGGCCCGCCGACTATGTCATCACTGGTGCGCCGCAAACGCACGAAGCGATTGCATGCATGCTTCCCAAGGGCGATGCCGCGCTTAAGGCGGTAGTCGACCGCACGATTACGCGGCTTGAAACCGATGGCCGTGGCCAGTCGCTTTACAACGCGTGGTTCATGTCGCCGATTGCCCCGAAGGGCATCAACCTCGGATTGCCGATGAGCGACGCCCTGAAGGCTGTCTTTTCGCATCCGAACGATCGCCCGATGGACGACTAACGGTGCACGCGTTTATCGCCGGCAGTCCGCATTTCTTGCGCGCTCGAGAATAACAGGCATCTCTGCGTTGAGGTTCGGCGCATTCAGTCAGGAGACAGTATGGACATCATCGCCGAACAGCAGCGCGTTCAGCCGGCGCGCAGCAAGCCTCGATTAGGTTTTGCCTGGCAGATTGTGATTGGACTGATCGTGGGTATCGCCATTGGGATCACACTCAATTTCAATCCCGGCTTGCGGGAGTCGATGGTCAGCGGTTTACTGCAGCCGGCAGGGGACATTTTCATCAAGCTCATCAAGATGATTGTCGTGCCTCTGGTTTTCACCAGCATCGTGGTGGGGATTACCGGCGTGGGCGATGGTAAATCCCTCGGGCGCATTGGCCTGAAGACGCTGGTCTATTTCGAGGTGATCACCACCATTGCCATTGTGATCGGTCTTGTGGCGGGTAATCTGCTGCAGCCTGGCGTGGGCGTCGACATGTCAAAACTGGGACATGTCGACACCTCGAAGCTCCAGCAGTTGACCCAGCAGGCGCAAGGGCACCACGGATTCATGCAGCTCATTCTGGGCATCATCCCGGACAATATTTTTAGCTCGATGGCGAAGGGCGACCTGCTGCCGGTGATTTTCTTCGCCGTCATTTTCGGACTCGGTCTGCAATCGGTACCGGAGGAGTTACGCAAGCCGGTGATCTCGACGTTCAAGGGCGTCGCCGACACGATGTACAAAGTCACCAACATGGTGATGCGCTATGCCCCGATCGGCGTCTGCGCGCTTATCGCGGTGACGGTGGCGAGCTTCGGATTCGGCTCCCTGCTGCCACTGCTGAAACTCGTCGCGGTGACTTATCTTGTCATCGTAGTCTTCGCGCTGGTGGTGCTCGGCTTGACGGCAAGAATCTTCGGATTCAACATTTTCGTGTTGCTGCGCATGATCAGGAGCGAACTCCTGATTGCGTTTTCGACCTGCAGCTCCGCGACAGTCATGCCGCAGCTCATGAAAAAAGTAGAAGACTACGGTGTGCCGGAGAGCATTACGACATTTGTCGTGCCGGCGGGATATACGTTCAACCTCGACGGTGCAGCGATTTACCTCGGCATCGGCGCGCTGTTCGTCGCCCAACTGTACGGTATTCATTTGGGGTGGCAGCAACAGATCGTGCTGACGCTGACCATGGTCGTCACCTCCAAAGGCGTCGCAGCGGTACCCGGCATGATGTTCGTGACCATGCTTGCGACACTCACCAGCGCCGGATTGCCGCTGGAGGGTTTGCTGCTGATCGCGGGTGTCGACCGGTTTATGGATATGGGGCGCTCGGCTCTCAACGTGCTCGGCAACACGATTGCGCCGCTTGTCATCGCGCGCTGGGAGGGACGCTACGATCAGGCGAAGGGCGCGGTGTATCTGGCGGTAATGGACAAATAACGCCTGTTGCGCTCGACGCCCTCCATCCACTAACGCGTGTTTCCCAGCAGGATCAAAGCAGGGACTTGCCCTGCGCAAGAATCTTGTCGCAGACCTGCTTCGTCACCTGTTCCTTCAGGCCACCGCCGCTCAGGTCCAACTGCTGGCCATTGCCGCTGCTCAGGATGCCCTTGGCGCCGTTGGTATAGCCGCTGTCAGACGAGGCGGAACTGGAGCCGCCCGGGAGCTTGCTCATCAGCGAGTCCTTGACGGACGATGCGCTGTCGCCGCTGAGATAGTTGTTCTTGATGCAGAACTGCAGCACGCCTGCCACGTTGCCCGTGCTGCCCGAGGTCAATGACTGGCCGGACAAGGCACTGCCCATGCTGCCGAGGCTCCCGAGGCCACCGGACGACCCGCCACCCCCACTCTGGTTGAGCAGATTGCCAAGCTGTGCCTGGGCAGCGCAGACAGGCAGCAATGCGGCGATCAGGATCACGGTAGCGGTGGCGCGATACGTACGTGCTTTCATACTCGAACTCCTTCTGATGGCTGGAAATCCTCTTTACTATAGTTCTTTTCTCACATGCGGCAGACTTCGCGTCTCCATCGCTCTCATCCAATATGCATCCACTCCCTGACGGCGGGCCCTCCAGCACCGGGCAGAGCGGACCGACCACGCCGCCTGATCAATCGGCAAGATTCACCGATGCACTGGAGAAGGTTAAGCCGCTGCTCGAAGCCCAGCCGCCGTTAGCGGACCACCTGCTGGCCGAGGCCTTGCAGATCGCAGCGGTCAGCTCACTCGGGCTGGGCCTGCTCGACGATGCCGAATCGTATTGGCGCCGTTCGATCGCAACGAACCCGGAATTCGTGGACGCGTACCTCAATCTCGGCACGCTGCTAAAAGGACTAAACCGCCTGCACGACACAGAGGCGCTTTTTCGGCAATTGCTCAAAGTCCGCCCGGATCTTGCGGATATCCAGAATCAGCTCGGATCGATGCTGCAGGACCAGGGGCGTCTGGCCGAAGCAGAGGCGGCCTATCGGCAAGCGGCGCTCATTGAACCTGATCGCGTTGAGTTTCATTACAACCTCGGTGTCGTGCTCAGGCCGCTCGGCCGTTGGTGCGAAGCCGCGCAAGCGTATCAGCGGGCCGTTGAGCTAAGCCCTGGCTTCGTCATGGGCTACAGCAACCTCGGCAACGTACTGAAGGGGCTCGGACGCCTGGTGGAGGCCGAGGCCGCCTACCGGCAGGCGCTCGCGATTCGCGGCGATTACCACATGGCGAAGTTCGGTCTGGCCACACTGTTGATCAGTATGGGGCGCTTCGAGGAGGGGTGGCGCCTGTATGAGGAGCGTCACGCGGACCCCAAGTCGATGCAGCATAAGACGCAGAAAGTCATTAACCGCCCCCCTTGGCGTGGCGAAGCGCTGGCGGGAAAAAGGCTGCTGGTCTGGCAGGAGGGCGGACTCGGCGATGCGATTCATTTTGGCCGCTACTTTGCGTGGCTCAAAGCACAAGGCGCGGCTGAAATCGCCTTCGCCTGCGCGCCGGCGCTGCACCGGCTCTTCGCCACGGTTGAGGGCGTCGACGTGGTGCTGGCTCACGAGGCTGGCTGGGCGAGCGCGAAGAATTACGACTATTGGACGAGCCTATTGAGCGCGCCGCTGTATATGGGCACAACGATGGAAACGATCCCGCCGCCGGTCCGGTTGACGCTGGACCCGTCTCTCGTCGAATCCTGGCGCGCGCGGCTTGCAGCGCTTCCGCCCGATCGCAGGATCGGTCTGGTGTGGAAAGGCAACGTCCAGCATCAGAACGATGCAAACCGGTCGCTAAGATCCTTGGCTGAGCTGGCGCCGCTCTGGCGCATTCCCGGGGTCTGCTTCGTGAGTCTGCAAAAGGGCGCGGGCGAGGACGAGGCTCTGGCGCCGCTCGCCGGCCAGATTGGCCAGGTTGGTGGCCAGCCCTTGCTGCATCTCGGGTCTGACGTAGCGGATATGGCCGACAGTGCCGCGATCGTCGCGCAACTCGATCTTGTCATCTGTGTGGATACGTCGATCGCGCATCTCGCCGCATCGCTGGGGACGCCGTGCTGGGTCATGCTGCCAGCAGAGGAAATCGACTGGCGCTGGATGCACGACCGCACCGACTCGCCCTGGTATCCCGACACGATCCGTCTGTTCCGCCAGCCGCTGGGCGGAACATGGCCCGCTGTCATCGAACAGGTACGGCAGGCGTGTGCCGAGGTATTCGCCAGCTGAAGTGCCAGATAAAGTGCCAGATAAAGTGTCAGGTAAGGTGCCAGGTAAGGTGCCAGATAAAGTGAGAAGGGTGCCGCCGCCCGCGGCACCTCTACATCACTGCGCCTTCGTATCGGCCGTTCCCGCCGCTGCGTCCCCGGTCTGCACAGGCGCAGCCTGCTTCTCCGGATGCCGCGGATCGTGCAACTGGTCCGCCGACCAGCCGCCGCCGAGATCGCCGAATAGCGACGCGGAGTCCAGCAGGCGCGTCTCCTGAACATTGAGCGCGGTCTGCTGGGTGTTCAACTGAGTGGCCTGCGCGGTCGCCACGGTCGTGTAGTCCACCGTCCCGGCCTGATACTCGTTGAACGCGATCTCGGCGCCCCGGGTTGCGTCTTTCACCGCCGTCTCCAGGACGACCGATTGTTCGGCCAGGATTCGCAGCCCGCTCAAGTCGTCTTCAACGTTCTGGAACGCCGTCAGCACCGTGCCCCGGTAGCTGGCGACGGCCGAGTCGTAGGCGGCCTTCGCCGCGTCGACGTCGGCGCTGCGCAAGCCACCGTCGAAAAGCGTTTCGGTGGCGCTGCCGCCGAGCGACCAGACGTAGTTGGCCACATTGAACAGACCGGACAACGGCGACTGCGTGAGGCCGGCCAGCCCGGAAAGGGAAATCGCCGGGTAATACGCCGACACCGCCACGCCGATCGCGGCGTTTTGCGCCGCCATCTTGCGCTCGGCGGCGGCGATATCGGGCCGGCGTTCGAGCAGGGTGGACGGGACGCCGACGGGCACGCCCGGCAGCGTCGGCATCGCGGTGCTGTGGGTAATCGACAGCTCTTCCGGATTCTTGCCCACCAGCACGGCGATCGCGTGCGCGTCTTGCGCGCGCGCCACGCCGAGCGCAATCAGGCTGGACTGCGCGGTCTCGAGCTGGGTGCGGGCCGTGATCACGTCGGACGGCGCGATGGTGCCCGCCTGATCCTGGTCGGACACGACGTCCAGAAAGTGCTGATAGGCCGCGACCGTCTTTTGCAGAAGATCGATATTGGCGTCGCTGGTGCGCAGTTCGATGATTGCCGTGGCGAGCGCCACCTGCTCGGAGAGTGTCGCGTTGGCGAGCGTCGCTTCGCTCGATTGCGCCGTCGCGGCGTTTTCCTCGATCGTGCGCCGCACCTGGCCCCACAGGTCAGGCGCCCAACTGATGTTGCCTTCCAGTGAACCCGAGTTGACCACGCGCGCGGTATTACCTACGGCGCTACGCGCCCTGGTGCCCGAACCGGTTGCGCCGATGGTCGGAAACAGGCTGGCACGCGCCACCCGGACTTCTGCCAGCGCTTCCTGATAGTTCGCGTAGTCCGCGCGCACGGTCTGGTTCGACACGGACACCAGCGGTTCGAGCTGATCGATCAGTGGGTCGTTGAAGGCTGTCCACCAGTCGCCTTTCGGTTTCTCGGCGGCGGGTTCGGCTTGCGTCCAGCCTGGCAACTCGGAGTAGGTGGCGGCCACGTTGACTGGCGGCCGGTGGTAGTCCGGGCCGACCATGCAGCCGCTAGTCAGCAGCGCCAGCGTCGCGACGGCCAGCGGCCGCAGCGGACCAAGGCGGCCGACCAGGCCAAGGCGGTTGAGTGGGCCGCGAAGCAGTGCACCAGGCGGCTCACCCGGTGTCCCAAGGCGGTTACGGGAAATCTTCATCATCATGCCCTCGTATCCGGTTGTCCGGGTTGCTGCGCGTCGCGATTCCATGGCAGGTTGGCGGACCATCTGACCAGCTTGAAACGCAAGCGGTCGAGGTAGAGGTAGATCACCGGCGTGGTGTACAAGGTGAAGACCTGACTCAGGATCAGGCCACCCATTACCGTGATACCGAGCGGTTGGCGCAGCGACGCGCCCTGGCCGATGCCGATCGCCAGCGGCACCGCGCCGAGCACGGCCGCGAAGGTGGTCATCATGATCGGCCGCAGACGGACCACGGCGGCCGAGTGAATCGCTTCCTTGGCCGGCATGCCTTCGCTGCGCTGCAACTGGATCGCGACGTCGACCATCATGATGCCGTTCTTCTTGACGATACCGATCAGCAGGATGATGCCGATCAGCGCGATCACCGAGAACGGCGTGCCGAAAATCAGCAAAGCCAGCGTCGCGCCGATGCCCGCGGACGGCAGCGTCGACAGGATGGTCAGCGGGTGGATCGAGCTTTCGTACAACACGCCGAGCACGATATACACCACGCCGAGTGCCGCCAGAATCAGCAGCGGGATGGTCCCCATGGATTGCGAGTAGGCCGCCGCCGCGCCGGCGAACGAGCCGTGGATACTGGCCGGCATGCCGATCTCGCGGATCGTGTTGTTGATCGCCACGGCCGCCTTGCTGAGCGATCCGCCCGCCGGCAGGTTGAACGAGATCGTCCCGGCCACGAGGCCGCTCTGGTGGTTCACCTGGGTTGAGGTATGACTGTTCGAGAACGAAGCCAGCGCGGCCAGCGGCACCATGGTTTCAGCCGACGTGCTGTCCGCACTGCCGGTCGAACTGCCGCCCTTGCTGTTGGCGATGCTGTTGGTGGTCGCGTTGGCTTGCGCGTTCGAGTTGAGTGCGTTGGTGGTCGCACTGGCGTCGGTCGCCACCTTCACGCCCGACACGGTGCTCCCCGGCATCTGCGTGCCTGCCGTGCCTGTGGGGTTGCCCGACGCCGCGCTCAGGTAGATCTGGTTGAGCGTTTGCGGGTACTGCCAGTAGTCCGGCGCCACTTCCATGACCACGAAATACTGGTTGAGCGGGTTGTAGATGGTCGACACCGTGCGCTGGCCGAACGCGTCATACAGCACGTTGTCGACCTGGTTCGGCGCGAAGCCGTAGCGTGCCGCCGTCGAGCGATTGATGGTGACGTAGGTCTGCAGACCGTTTTGCTGCAAGTCCGAGTTCACGTCGAGCAACTGCGCGTGCTCCTTGCCGAGCGCGGCGACGAGCAGCGGTGTCCATTTGAACAGCGCGGCGGAATCGTCGCTGGTAAGCGTGTATTGATACTCGGCGGCGGATTGGCGTCCGCCGATTCGCAGATCCTGCTGCGCCTGCATGAAGAGCCGGGCGCCCGAGACCTCATTGAGCTTGGGCCGCAGGCGGTTCACGACTTCGGTGGCCGTGGCATGGCGTTGCGCGAGCGGCTTGAGTTCGACGAACACGTTCGCGGTATTGAGCGCGCGGCCGCCGGTAAAACCCGCGACCGAGGCCACCGCCGGATCTTTCTGCACGATCTGCTGCAATTGCGTGAGCTTCTTTTGCATCGCCGGAAAGGAGATGCTCTGGTCAGCGATGATCTGTCCGATCAGGATGCCCGTGTCCTGCTCGGGAAAGAAGGTGGCCGGCACCAGTTTGAACAGGAAGACGTTGCCCACCAGCAGACCGATCAACAGCAGGATGACCAGCAGTGCATGGTCCAGTACGGCCGCGAGCGAACGCGAGTAGGCGTCCTTGAAGCGATCGAACTGTTTTTCGATCCAGGTCGCCCAACGGGCTTTCGAATGCCCGGCGTTCTCGCGGCTCAGCACGTAAGCGCACATGGCCGGCGTGACCGTCAGCGAAATCAGCAGCGAGATCAGGATGGCGACCGAAAGCGTGACCGCGAACTCATGGAACAGCAGGCCGACGACGCCCGGCATCAGCATGATCGGGAGGAACACCGCGATCAGCGACAGGCTCATCGAGATCACCGTGAAGCCCACCTCGCCGCTGCCTTTCAAGGCGGCTTCTTTCGGACTGAGCCCCAACTCCATGTGACGCACGATGTTTTCCAGCACCACCACCGCATCGTCCACCACGAAGCCGGTGCCGATGGTCAGCGCCATCAGCGAAAGATTGTCGATGCTGTAGCCGAGCAGGTACATCGGCCCGAAGGTGCCCACGATCGACAGCGGCAGTGCGACGGCGGGCACGAGCGTGGCGCGCGGCGATTGCAGAAAAATGAATACCACGCCCACCACCAGCAGCACGGCGATGAACAGCGTGCGCTCGGTGTCGCCCACCGACGATCTGACCGACTCCGAGCGGTCGATCGCGATGCCCACGTGCACACTGCTCGGCAGCGTCGCTTCGATCGACGGCAGGACCTTGCGAATCTGCGCGACCGTGCTCACGACATTGCTGCCTGGCATCGGATACACGATCACGAGGATGGCGGACTTGCCGTTGAAGAGGCCGGCATTGCGGATATTTTCGTTCGAATCCCTGACCTCGGCGACGTCGCGCAACTGGACCGGCGCGCCGTTGCGGTAGGCCACCACCAGGTCGCGATACGGCGCGGCATGCGTGATCTGGTCGTTGGACGTGACCACGTAGCGCTGGTCGCCCTCGTCGAGATGACCCTTGGCGCTGTCGGCATTGGCCGCGCTGATCGCCGCGCGCACGTCTTCCAGGCCGATGCCGTAGCTGCTCAGTTTGCCCGGCTGCAACTCGACGCGTACCGAGGGCAACGCGCCGCCGCCGAGTGTGATCTGGCCCACCCCCTGGACTTGCGAGAGCTGCTGCTGGATCACCGAATCCGCCGAATCGTAAAGCTGCGCCTTGGTGAGCGTGTCCGATGTCAGCGAGAGCACCATGATCGGCGCATCCGCCGGGTTGTACTGGCGATAGCTCGGGTTGCTGCGCAGCGTGGTCGGCAAGTCGGCGCGCGCCGCCTGGATGGCCGCTTCGACGTCGCGCGCTGCACCGTTGATATCGCGCTTCAGACCGAACTCGACCACGATCAACGAGGAGCCGACGGAGCTGGTTGAAGTCAGTTCTTCGACGTCGGCAATCGTGGCGAGCCGCCGCTCGAGCGGCGCGGCCACCGTGGTCCCCATGATCTCCGGGCTCGCGCCCGCCATGTTCGCCTGCACCACGATGACCGGAAAGGCGATGTTCGGCAACGGCGCAACCGGCAGCCGGAAGTAGGCGAGCGCCCCGGAGATCAGGATCGCGATGGCCAGAAGCGTGGTCGCGACGGGCCGCCGGATGAAGAGCGCCGAGATGTTCACGGCGCGTCCTCCGTACCGCCGGGAGACGGATTCTCCGGTTTGTTGCGGTTACGCCAGCGCCTCGTACGCTCGGCCATTCTGTCGAAGAACAGATAGATCACGGGCGTCGTGAAGAGCGTCAGCATCTGGCTCAGCGTCAGGCCGCCAATGATCGCGACCCCCAGCGGCCGGCGCAGCTCGGACCCCGTGCCGCTGCCGAGCAGCATCGGCAGCGCGCCGAGCATGGCGGCGAGCGTGGTCATCAGGATCGGGCGGAAACGTAGCAGCGACGCCTCGAAAATCGCTTCGCGCGGCGCCTTGCCGTGATTGCGTTCGGCGTCGAGCGCGAAGTCCACCATCATGATGGCGTTCTTCTTGACGATACCGATCAGCAGCACGATGCCGATAATGCCGATCACATCCAGATCGCTGCCGGCGAGCATCAGCGCGAGCAACGCGCCGATACCCGCCGAGGGCAGGGTGGAGAGAATCGTCACCGGATGGATGAAGCTCTCATACAGCACGCCGAGCACGATATACACCGCCACCAGCGCCGCGATCAGCAGATAGACTTCGCTCGACAGCGAATCCTCGAATGCCTGGGCCGCGCCCTGCAGCGACGAGGTGATCGAAGGCGGCAGGTTCACCGACTGTTCGGCTTGATGGATGGCTTTGACCGCCGTGCTCAGCGAGGCGTCTTTCGCGAGGTTGAACGAGATGGTGACCGAGGGGAATTGCGCGAGATGGCTGATCACGAGCGGCGACTTCGTGATCTGGATCTTCGCGATGCCCGACAGCGGCACCTGGCCCGTGCTGCTGGTCTGACTCGGCAGATACAGGTTGCCGATCGACTGCACGTTCGGCAGCGCCTCCGGTTTGGCGACGAGAATCACGCGGTACTGGGCCGACTGCTCGAAGATGGTCGAGACGATCCGCTGGCCGAGCGCGTCGTACAGCGCGTTGTCGATCGTCGCCGGCGTAATGCCGAAGCGTGCGGCCAGTTGCCGGTTGACCTCGACGTTCACGCTGAGGCCGTCGGTGTTCATGTCGCTTTGCACGTCCGCGAGCGACGGGATCTGCTTTAACTTCGCGATCAGTTCCGGCACGTACTTCTGGAATGCCTGCTGGCTCGGTCCGCGCAGCACGAAGCTGTACTGGTTCGGCGAGACGGTCGTGTCGAGCGTCAGATCCTGCTCAGGCTGCATGTAGAGCCTGACGCCCGGCACTTTGGCGACTTCCTGTTGCAGACGCCGGGCAATCTCCTGAGCGGTATCGGAACGCTTGTCGTGGTCGCGCAGATTGATCAGGAAGCGGCCATTGTTCAGCGTCGAGTTCGTGCCGTCGATACCCACATAGGAGGTCAGCGAAGTGACGTCCGGGTCTTTCAGGATCGCATCGGCGAGCGCGCCCTGCCGATTCACCATCGCGGCGTACGAGACCGAGTTGTCGGCCACGCTGATCCCTTCGATCACGCCGACGTCCTGCACCGGAAACAGGCCTTTTGGAATCACCACATACAGGAGGCCGGTCAGCACGACCGTGCCGACGGCCACCACGAGCGTCAGCACCTGGTGATCGAGCACCCAGCGCAAGCCGCGTTCATAGGCGGCGAGCGTTTTGTCGAACAGGCTCTCGCTGATCCGCTCAAAGCGGCTCGGATGACGTTCGGCCTGGGCGCGCAACATGCGCGCACAGAGCATCGGCACCACGGTCAACGAGACGACCGCGGAGATCACGATGGTGACGGCGAGGGTCACCGCGAATTCGCTGAACAGGCGCCCGATCACGCCGCCCATGAAGAGCAGCGGAATCAGCACGGCAATCAGCGAGATGGTCAGCGACAGAATCGTGAAACCGATCTGACCCGCGCCTTCCAGCGCGGCTTCGAGCGGTGTCTTGCCTTCCTCCAGATAACGCACGATGTTCTCGATCATCACGATCGAGTCGTCGACCACGAAGCCGGTGGCGATGATGAGCGCCATCAGCGAGAGGTTGTCGATCGAGTAATTCATCTGGTACATCACGGCCAGCGTGCCGATCAACGACACCGGCACCGAGACGCTCGGAATCAGCGTGGCCGGCACGTTGCGCAGGAACACGAAGATCACCGCGATCACCAGCACGATGGCGAGGATCAACTCGAACGCCGCGTCGGAGACCGACGAGCGGATCACGCCCGTGCTGTCCGACACCACGGTCACTTTCATGCCGGCCGGCAAGGTGGATTCGAGTTGCGGCAACTGCTTCATGATCTGGTTGACGGTCGCGATCACGTTCGCGCCCGGTTGCCGCTGCACGTTGAGCACGATCGCCGGCGTGCCGTTGTACCAGGCGCCGCGCTCGACGTCCTGGGCGGCCTGGCTGACCCGCGCGACGTCGCGCATGAAGACCGGGGCACCGTTCTGATAGGCGATCACCGTGTTCAGATAGTCTTTCGGATCGGTGATCTGGTCGTTGCCGTTGATCGTGTAATCGAGATCCGGGCCGTCGAAATTGCCCTTTGGCTGGCTGACGTTGACATAGCTGAGCAGCGTGCGCAGATCGTCGATGTTCAGGCCGTAGGCGGCCAGCTTATGCGGGTCCGCTTCGACGCGGATGGCCGGCACATTGCCGCCGCTCGTGGTGACCACACCCACGCCCGACACTTCGGAAATCTTGGTGCCGAGACGGTTGTTGGCGACGTCCTCGAGCTGGGTCAGCGACATCGATTTCGAGGTGACCGCGAGCGTCAGAATCGGCTGGTCGGCCGGATTGACCTTGGCGTACGTCGGCGGCGCGGGCAGGCCGGAGGGCAGGTAGCTGTTGGAGGCGTTGATGGCCTGCTGGACGTTCTGCTCGGCGATGTCCAGGTTCAGCGAGAGATCGAATTGCAGCGTGATGACCGAGGCCCCGTCCGAGCTATACGACGTCATCTGTTGCAGGCCGGGGATCTCGCCCAGTTGCACTTCGAGCGGCGCCGTGACCGTGGTGGCCATCACGTCCGGGCTCGCGCCAGGATAGAACGTCTGCACCTGGATGGTCGGATAGTCGACGTTGGGCAGCGATGAAACCGGCAGCACGCGCATGGCGACGAGGCCCACCAGCACGAGGGCGATCATCAGCAGCAGCGTGGCTACCGGTCGAAGAATAAACAGGCGTGAAATATTCATCGGCGCGCGAGCCTGCTACGACGAAGCCGCATTGGCTGCCGCCGCTGCTGGCGCGGACGCGGCAGCGGGTTGGGAGGCAGCGGGTTCCGTTGCGGCACCGCTCGCCGGCCGACTGGCCGTCGCGGGTTTCGGTTTGGCCGCTTCGATTTTGGCGCCGTCGTTCAGACGGTCAGTGCCGTCCGTGACCACCTGGTTGCCCTCGGCGAGGCCGGACAGGATGACCGTGTTCTTGCCGTCGCTCGGGCCGAGCTTCACCTTGTGCACGGAGACCGAATTGTTCGCGTTGACCAGATAGACGAAGTCGCCCGGCGCGCCGGTTTGCACGGCGGGGGTCGGCACCAGCACGGCATTCTGCATCGTGTCGACCAGCAGCTTGACGTTGACGAATTCGTTGGGGAACAGCGCTTCATCGTTGTTGGCGAAGGTGGCGCGCAAGGTGACCGTGCCGGTCGACGTGGCCATCTGGTTGCTGACCGCGTAGAGCGCACCGGTGGCGACTTCGCGTGCGTTGTCGCTGGTGTACGCGGTGACCGGCAAGGTCGCGCCACCATTCAGGCGTTGCACGATGGAGGCCAGCGAATCCTGCGGCACCGTGAACTGCACGGTGGTGGGCTTGACGGTGGTGATGACGACGATCCCCGTCGAGGACGACGCCGTCACGTAGTTACCCGGGTCGACGAGGCGCAGGCCGACCTTGCCGGCCACCGGCGCGGTGATGCGGCAATAGGTCAGGTCGAGGTCGAACTGGGCGATGTTGGCGAGGTCGGACTGGACCGCGGCCTCGTCCTGCTGCACGAGGAATTTCTGATCCTCATAGGTCTGCTGGGCAATCGACTTGCGCTCGTTCAACTGCGTGTAGCGGGCAAGATCGGCACGCGCCTGGGCGAGCGACGCGCGGTCTTTGGCGAGTGCCGCCTGAGCCTGCTGCTTGCTGATCTGATATTGGCGCGGGTCGATCTGGGCGAGGAACTGGCCTTTCTGTACTTCCTGGCCTTCGTGATAACCGACTTCCGTGAGGTAGCCGCTTAGCTGCGGCAACACGGTCACGGTGGCGGTCGGCGTGACCGTGCCGAGTTCGCTCAAGGTGACCGGCATCGAACCGAGCGTGGCGCTCGCCACCGTGACGACGATGGGCGCGACGTCGCGCGAGGGTTTCTTCCGGGTCGACAGGTGGACCACGACAAGCGCGATCAGCGCCAGCACGACAACCGTAAATAGAATGAGCCCGCGTCGGGAGCGCTTGGGTTGCTTGGACACGGCTTCGCTCATGGGTATCTCCGAAAACGGATGCTGCCGTTGATGATCGGACGGGAAGTCATTCTCTGCCGGGATTTTGGGAACATGCCATGGTTCTCGCGCGTTGTCACAACTCAATGGCCTTTTGGCATGGTGTTATCTAATTGAAAGAAAATCGGACTGCGCAAATCGCTCAATATCATGACCGGCATCAGGCGACCGTATGGCCTGCCGATGGGATCCGCGACAATGAATACGCCGTGAAATCGACGGTAATGTTTTATCGAACGGGTCCGGCGCGATAGCGTGTGCGGCGCGTTGCCGATTGCCGCGACTGCCTGTGACATACCGTGTGGTGTTCATGTTTGCCTTGGTGGACGCGGGTACACGCGGTTACGCAACGCACATGGCATCAATGTACCGGGTGCGCGCAAAGCTTGAGTTACCAGTGTGAAACATCTTGGGGTCTGAAGGATTCCGCCAGGCGTTTTTCTCCCGCAAGCGGTGTCAGCGGACCGTCGAGTTTCAGGGTTTTCTATAGGTGAAGAGCGCGGCGAGCGGGAACCCGCAATGAAAGCCTGATGAAATTATTCTGGCCGGATTGGCGCATCGCTCACGGTGCGTTCCTGGCTGGCGTGCGCCCGCTGCGGCATGACTCAATTAACGCATCAAGCTGTCCAAGATTGGCCGGTTTGACCAGATGGCAATCGAAACCGGCCTGCTGGCACCGCTCGGCATGCTGCTCTCCGCCATACCCACTCAGCGCGATCAGGACGGCATCGGCCAGCGCCGGCATCGTACGTAAGCGCTGCGCGAGTTCGTAACCATCCATGCCGGGCAGGCCAATGTCGAGCAGTACAACGTCGGGGCGAAAATCTTTCACGGTTTCCAGCGCAGCGGGTCCGTCGCAGGCCACCTGCACCTCGTGTCCGTCGAGCCGCAATAGCGCGGCGCTGCTTTCCGCCGCGTCGAGATTGTCGTCGACCACCAGAATCCGGCGGGTAGTGATCGGCGCTTGCGCGGATCGACCGGAGTTTGGTGGGCGTTCCGCTGCGGTGCCTGGCGGCAGAGCCGGAAGCCGGACGACAAACCTGCTGCCGCGATCAAGGCCTTCACTGGAAGCGTGCACGGAACCCCCGTGCAGTTCAACAAGCCGCCGCACCAGCGTCAGGCCGAGCCCGAGACCCGCGCCTCTGCGATCGGATGTTCGTTCCGCCTGAACAAAGATTCTGAAAATCGTAGGGATGAACTCGGCAGTCATGCCGATCCCGTTGTCGGCGACGCTCAGTACGGCATCCTGCCTTTCGCGTTCAAGCGAAAGCCGGACGTGCCCGCCAGCGGGGGTGTATTTGATCGCGTTGCCGAGCAGGTTCGTCGCGATCTGCTCAAGCCGCATGGCATCGCCTTCGACCGTCAGGCTTTCCTCCGGCAGCTCGAGTGTCAGCTCGTGCTGCCGTGCTTCGATTTCCGCCCGCAGCGTTTCGACGGCGTGGCGAACCGTATCAACCAGATCGACGCGCTGTACCTTGAGCGTGATGATGCCGCGCGAAATCCGGGACACGTCGAGCAGATCGTCAACCAGACCGATCTCATTGGCCAACTGACGCTGGGCGGCAGCCTGGGCGGCCTTGACGGATGCGTTGTCGGCATCGCCGCGTTGCCATAGCTGCAAGCCGTTGCGAATCGCAGCAAGGGGATTGCGCAGTTCGTGCGCGAGCATGGCGAGGAATTCGTCCTTTTGATGATCCGCCGCCTCAAGTCGCGTCACTGCATCGCGCTGCTGGGTCATGTCCTGAATGGTGAGCAGGACAAGCGCCTGCCCAGGCCACGCGACACGCATTGCGTTCAGGCGCACGGTACGCGTGCCGATGCGCGGAAACTCGTGCGTGATCTCGTAGTCCCGAACGGTGGTCTTCTCCGGAAGAATCTCTTCGAGCATCGTGCGCAGCGCAGGAATATCCCACTGGCCGTTGCCGAGAAGATACAGCTTCGTACCAATCGTCGCTTCTGGCACGGTCTCGAATGCCTGATAGAAAGCGTGATTGGCTCGGGTGATGCGCAGATCCGCCTCGAGGATAAGGACCGGCTCGGCGATCGTTTCAATGATCGCCTCGGCGTAATCGCGTGCACGGGTGACATCGTCGTGGACCGTCTTGAGCTCGCGGACCCGGTAGCGCAGCTCGTCATTGGTCGTGGAAAGCTCCTCGTTGATCGACTGGAGCTCCTCTTTGGCGGTCTCGAGTTCCTCGTTGGTGCTCTGGAATTCTTCATTGCTGGAGAGCAGTTCCTCCTCGCTCGATTTGAGCTCTTCCCGGGCGCTCTCATGCTCCTCGAGCGTGGCCCGAAGCTGTTCGCGGGTGGCGTCCAGCTCGGCGCTGAGACGCGCGATCTCCGCGTCCTGGACGGCGCGATCCTGCTCGCCAGTTCGGGCGAGGCTTCGTTTCAAGGTCCGAAGCACGGCAGACCTGATCGAACCGTCGGCGAAAACAGCTAGACCGCTTTCCGCTATCGGCTGCGGCGGCCCCTCGAAGAAGACGATAAACCACCGTCCATCGGTACCGGCAATCTGTATCGGATGCACCTCGATACCCGCTTCGGCCGCGCTCTCCGCCGTTCCGACTCGCAGTCCTGTCCTGCGCAACGGGGCGCCGCTCTGGCGGGCCTGCCGGACGGCTTCGCTGATGGCCAGAAACACTTCCGGCCGGGCGAGCCGTTGCAGGTTGCTGCTCGGTGGCCCTGCGGGATTGACCAGATACGGTCCGGTGTCGCCGTGAAACTCGATGATGTTCAGTTCGTCATCGCACAGGACATAGGGCGGCGCATACCGCACGAGCGCCTTGTGTGCGGCCTCGCGGCCCAGCCGTTCAACCAGCGTCGGCTCGCGTCGATCCTGCGTCGAACTCGTGGGCTGGACCGCTGATTCGGGCGAAGCCATCAGGCTGAGCGAACGGGCACCCGGGCGTCCGGGACGAGGCTTCTTGCTGTAGAGCTTCGTGCGCTTGCTTTCGATGACGCCGAACAGGTCGGAAAAGGCGCCGACCGTTTCCGACGGCCCCAGCATGAGCACGCCGTCAGAACGCAATGCGTAGTGAAACAGCGGCATGACGCTTCGCTGCAGAACCGGATTCAGGTAAATGAGGAGATTGCGGCAACTGACGAGATCCATTCGCGAGAAGGGCGGGTCGGTGGCAACGTTGTGACGTGCGAAGGTGCAGAGATCCCGGATCCGTTTGTCAAGCCGGTAATAATCGCCGTCCCGCACAAAGAAGCGTTGCAGACGCCGGGACGATACGTTTCGCGCGATGTTCTCGATATAGCGTCCGGCGCGGGCAATCTCCAGTGCCTCGCTGCTCACGTCGGTGCCAAAAATCTGGATCGGCGTATCCGCCGCGCGTTCACCCAGATATTCGATCAGGCAAATAGCGATCGAATAGACTTCCTCACCGGTTGCACAGCCGGGAACCCACACCCGGATCGGACTATCCGGTTCTCGGTTTCCGAGCAACCTCGGGAATACGATCTGAACCAGCGCTTCGAACGTTTCGGGGTCGCGGAAAAACTCGGTCACCCGGATCAGCAGATCCCGTCCGAGTGCGAGCACTTCCGTCGCATCGGTTTCGAGCACGACCAGGTAGTCTGCGATGGACGAGATCTGACGCAGCGCCATGCGCCGGGACAGCCTGCGTTCAATGGTGCCGCGTTTGTAGTGGGTGAAGTCGACGTTGCAGGCCTTGTGCAGCAACCGGAATACGTGCCGTAGACTTTTGTCCGACTGGGTTGTCGCCATCGGCTGATCGGGACCGCTCGTTGACTGCCGTCCGATGCGCACGATCTCCTCCGCGATCTGCCGCGGGGGCAGAACCATATCGACGCATCCCGTGCCGATGGCTGCCTGAGGCATGCTGGCAAAATGGGCGGACGTTTCGTCCTGGGCGAACGTGATGCCGCCTTCATTCTGGATCGCCTTAAGGCCGAGCGCGCCGTCGGATCCGCTGCCGGAGAGAATCACCCCGATGGCATTGGCGCCCTGGTCGCCGGCGAGCGACTCCAGCAGGTCGTCGATCGGCATGGGTGGCCCGAGAACGTCGACGCGCGGTTGCAGGTTGATGCGCCGCTGCGCAACCCGCATGCGGGCGTTGGGCGGAATGACATAGACGTGGTCAGCCTCAATGGCCATCCCCTCGATCGCCTCGACAACCGGCATCGCAGTGTGCTTGGCCAGAATATCCGGCAGCAGGCTGCGACGCGACGGATCGAGATGCTGTACGACCAGGAATGACAGCCCGCACGAACGCGGAATCGTCGAGATGAGCTCGGAGATCGCCTCCAGACCGCCCGCGGAAGCGCCGATTCCTACAATAGGAAAGGCTGGAGGCACCTGCTTTTCCTCTGCCGCTGGTATGTTGACCACTGTCGGGATCCCATCCTGAACACGTTCAGATTTTGACATGACTGCAGCTATTTTTATGCCCGGTTACGCGTAAACAGGGACCTACCAGGCTGCCGCGAACCGGGTACTGCGTCCAGCATCGCGCACGGCCCTGACCAGCACGGCGCCAGCCGCGAAATCGTGCCGCGTGAAACCATAGAAACGGACCTCTGGAAGCGGCGGCAATCCGTACGCCTCGGTACCTTCCGCGAGGCTGCGAAGTGGCCAGCTAGCTGCGCTCGGGCGCGATCTCATCGCGTTCATGAACAAGCTGGGTCGAAGGTCGCCCGCGTTCGACAGCCCGGACTGGGCCGACGTGGTGCTGCACTCCTATCGGCACCGCTGGGGTTTTGTCGCCGGCGATCCTGCCTGCGCGGAAGACGAAGAGCGGCTGAATCCGGCCCCTGTGCTCGACGTGTCGACGCTCGTGCTGCACGGTGCGGAAGATAGTTGCAATGCGCCGGATAGCTCCGCCGGCCGCGAGCAGTTCTTCACAGGGCGTTACACACGCCAGATTCTCGACGGAGTGGGACACTTTCCTCAGCGTGAATCCCCGCAGCAGGTCGCGGGCGCGATTCTCGCGTTTTGCGCGCAGCCTTGAATCGTCTCCGGATTGGCGGGTCGCCGATCAGTACCGCGTAAGCGTGCTATCGCGCCGGCTGTGCAGCCTTGCTACTGCTTATCGCTTCGCCGATCCGCGTTGATCCGGGCGGCCTTGGCGTTAACGAGTGCAATGGCGCGAGTTAGTATGTCGAACACGAAGCGAACGGGTGCCGCTGAGGTTCGATGAGTTCGCAGGAAGCCGCCGAACTTCTGATAGGTCGTACCACAGAAGGGACAAACCGATTTCCTTGGTTCTCCGCGATAGGAGATCATTCGCGGCACCATTCGTCTCTGACAGCTTGCGCAGACTACGCGATCGTCCGTGGCTTGCACGGGTTGCCTCGCACTCGCAGCACGCTGGACGACGGTTACCCTGGTAGCACGAGACGCGCGCTTTCCTTGTGTCACTTCGAATTCGACTGTATCGCCATTGGCGGGAAGTGTCACACCTGAAACGTCTCGCACACTCACGTGATAATCAATTTCGTCCTGCCCAACAATAAAACCGTATCCCCGCTTTGTGGAGAACCATTTGACTGTTCCACGCATGGCGTTACCTTTCGTTAATCTTTATAGATGCGTCGAACGTTTTGCCGTCGATAACAGAGTGGCTGTAAGACAGCGACACGGAGACAATCTCGCGAAGCTTCGTTGCTTGCCCCCGAAGGCGGCCGTCAGCTTGTTCAGGTGATACGCAAAGATAGTTCGCAGTCCATCGTGTCGGCACTTGATTTCCCCATTTCGTCACCCGTCTCATCGGGGATAAACAGTCGTCATGGCAATCCCTGGCTATTTCAATCGAGTGGATGCTAGCCACGCGGATCGCATGTTCGTGTCGAATTGCGTGTGTGTTTGTGGAATTTTGTCTAGCGTGTCGCAAGATGTGCAACGCATCGGCTATGCTGCGCGTCGAGCCCGTTCGTGCGGCTTTTCCCGGTCGATCCGCGTGGTGCGCAAGGGCGCGCGACGCGGTGCCGTCGCTTGCCGGCTGTGCGTCGCGCTATACCGGTGCCCACCACTATTCAAACAACTCGCCCTGAACGATTCGTCCCATGCCATTCCGGATTCTGTTTGTCGAAGACGATGACCATCTGTCGGCGCTGGCCGCCGGCTATCTGAGGCAGGACGGCTACGAAGTCGAGACCGTGCCGCTCGGCAACGACGCCGTATCGGCCATTCTCAAGCGCTGCCCGGACCTGGTGATTCTCGATGTGAACGTGCCGGGCGAAGACAGTTTCCAGATTTGTCGCGATGCGCGCGAGCAATTCGATGGCGTGATCATCATGGTGACCGCGCGCGACGAGCAGTTCGACGAAGTGCTGGGTCTCGAATTCGGCGCTGACGACTACGTGCATAAGCCGGTCGAACTGCGCGTGCTGCTCGCGCGCATCAAGGCGCAACTGCGCCGTATGACCGTGCGTACCGCACGTACCGTTGAAGCCGCCCAACCCGAGAGCCATACCTTCGGCAAGTTCGAGATCAGCCGGGCAAGCCGCACGGTCAAGCTTCCGGACGGCAGCCTGCCCGATCTGACGTCGGCCGAATTCGATTTGCTGTGGACGTTGGTCAGTTGCGCGGGTGAAGTGGTGAGCCGCGACGAGTTGATGCGGCAATTGCATGGCATCGAATTCGACGGGCTCGATCGCACGATCGACGGTGGCATTTCCAAGCTGCGCCGCAAGCTGCACGACGACGCCAGCACCCCGCAGCGCATCAAGACGGTCCGCGGCAAGGGCTACCAGTTCAGCAAACTGGCCTGGGATTGAAGGCGCACGCAGCACTCGCAACGCAGGTCCGGTTGCGGTTCAGATGACTTGGGATTGAGTTTCGAGCGTGTAATACATCGAAATATCGGCCGACAAAACTCCACAAACGCGGTAGAAAATCGACAGTGATGCGAGGCGCGGATGATTAGCATCGCAGGCTTGCAATCACGGGTCCTGTCCGTGCCACAGGCCCGCTCGTGAATTAGACGGACAAGGTGCAAGGATGCAGTTCAGGAAACGAACCTCAACGTCGACGTTGGAAGCAAGCCGATGGTTTGTGCCAGGTGATCATCTGCGAGTGGAACGGCAGGGGCAGATGTGGGCTGTTGCCACCCCGGAGGGTTGGCGCAAGGTGAACCCCGGCGACTGGATATTGACGGACAGCACGGGAAACTCGTGGCCGATGGGCGACCGCGAGTTTCACTATTGCTACGAGCCAGCTGAAGATCTGCCCTCCGGCAATGGTGGCTGACTGGCACGGGTGATCATGGGGTAGCCAGATCTGTCACCCGCTGGAGAACTTGCCCTTTGCCGCAGCGGTGACGGTCGAGCCGCGTTGTTGTGATGGCAGGGATACCAGACCAGATACTCAACGATCGCCCGGATCTTTGTGCGTGAAGCGTTGCACGCGGTTCCGGCACTGGCCCTCGGAATGGGCCGGCACCCTTTCGCCGGCCCGAACACGGGCCGGCTTTTTTCATACACCTGCGCATGCAGGTTCGCCATCTACGGCCAGGCGGTCGCTTCGATTCCGCCCGCGCACATCTACCTCATTAGCGACGGCTCTGTGCGAAAGCGAGCAGAGCACATGCCTGAACGGCGGAAATATCGTTGCGCGTTCAATTCGCCAGAATCAGCAAATGCAGCACGAGGCATAGCCCTTGCTGCGCATTGTGGGCACTTCGTTCAACAGCATCGTGGAACGCCGGGTAGCCGGCGAATCCGTTCGTGCATGAGACTAATTCGGCTTCGCTGGACCGCTGAGTGAAGCGAGGAGGTGAGTGATGAAGCAACTATCCAGGCAGAGCAAAGGTAAGCAGGCGCTGATCGTGGCCGCAATAGTGATGGTGCTGGGCGCGACAGCTGGCTGCAAACGCTCAGATAGCAATAGCGCGGATACGTCCACCGCCGCCAGCGCGGCACTGGCCAGCAGCGGCGTGATGAATGGCAACGCGGCAACCGGCAGCACTGCGGATACGAGCAGTGGCGCGGCTGCGGCTGCCGACGCGGCGAGTACGCCGGGTGCATCAGCAGTCTCCGGCGCCAGCCAATAAGCCGGCTCGGAGGCGTTTTTTCGCCGTTTGTCCGGCGTGGAATCGCGGCCGCGAGCCGGCTCAGTTCGAACCTTGCATAACCGCAGATGTCGCGCCGTGGCGAATCGTGAACACGCACTGAAATTTCTACAATCGGTTTGAAAACCATGCGTCCGGCCGCGTCGCGCGCGACATCCTTCCGCGCACGGCGAACTGGGCACCTTCTTTGCTTTACTTCACAGTTGGCACTCGTCGTTGTGTCACCGACGATCCGTAGCAGTATCAGTTGTCCATGGTGGCCGTTTGCTCGACAGCCGGGATGCGCAAGCCCGCGAATTTTTTGACCGGGTAGGAGGATTAGCGATAACGAGCGGACGAATTCATGTTTTGTCTTTTCGAATCCCGGATAGCCCAAGTATCGGAGGCAATCATGCAGTGCGGGTATCGTGGGTGGATCATCGACGCGACTCCGGATTTCTCCCTCGGGAAATTCTTCGGACACGCGCGACTGGTTCGTGTTTCAACTGACGATTATGTTGATGGCGAAATGCACATCGGGCGCAATCTTTCCTATTCCGACACCGAGGAGGAGGCGATCGAGGTTGCCCAACATTGGGCGTTTGCCTGGATCTGCCAGCACGACCTTCAGGTAGAACCTGCGCGGGAAGAACTCTGACGTGAGCGCTGTCCTGCGCTCACATCTTGAATGCGCACCAGCGGGGTCGGTTCGTGGAATTTCCCGGTGTGCCTGGCGGCGCGGCCGCGGCGCCGATTCCGGAAGCCCGAGCGAATGGGCTCGTTATGACAGTTCGCTTTCGCTTCCGGACATCTCCTGCGTGCTTATGCGCCTGCGCTGCCGCGCAAGCGTGTCGCGATAAACGCCCGGCCTGGCAGCAAGCTTCGTCGGCGAGCCGTCCTGAACCACATGCCCTCGATCAATCACGACAATGCGATCGAAGCTCTGCAAGGTGGAGAGGCGGTGGGCGATCGCGATAACGGTGCGGTTTTGCATCAATCGTTCAAGGGCCGATTGGATCGCGAGTTCTGACGCCGTGTCGAGTGCCGAAGTCGCTTCGTCGAGCAGCAGGATTGGAGAGTCCTTAAGAATGGCACGCGCAATGGCGATCCTTTGCCGTTGGCCGCCGGATAGCTTTGCACCGCGCGTGCCGGCGATCGTGTCGAGTCCCCCGGGCATGGCCGCAAGGAAATCCATACAGTTTGCGTCCTCGCACGCACGGCGAACGTCGGCCTGCGTCGCATCCGGAACACCGTAGCGGATGTTATCCAGCAGGGACCGGTGAAACAGGGCGGCGTCCTGCGGCACAATCGAAATCGCCGCCTGCAGACTTTGCAGCGTCGCACGCGAAATATCCTGTCCGGCAATCCGCACGCTGCCGGTTTGCGGTTCGTAAAAGTGTTGGATCAAAGCGAAGAGGGTCGATTTGCCGGCGCCGGACGGACCAATCAGACCCACCCGCTCGCCGGCGCGAATGTGCAGGTTGAATTCGCTGAGCACTGGCCGGCGCCCAGGATACGCGAAGGACACGTTCTCGAAGTCCACCGTCGCCCTTTCGATCATGAGCGGCTGCGTATTGCCGCGCTCGGCCATGTCGTGCGGTATCAGCAGCGTCTGCGTCGCCTCGCCCAGACGTGCGATGTGCTGAGTGAGGTCGACAAGCGCCACGGCCAGGTCCCGGGTTCCATGAAGAATCGCAAAACCGAGCGAGCCGATAAGCACTACGTCGCCGGTCGTTGCGCGATCCTGGCTCCATAGCCACAAGGTCCAGCCGAGGAGTCCCGCGGAGAAGAGCGCGGTGGCGATGGAGTGCAGCAGCCGGAGTCGTTCGAGGTATAGCAGGCTTCGCGTACGGGCCGAGCCTTCGGTATGCAGATGCGCGTCGAGCCGTTGGCGCTCCAGCTTGAGTGCGGAAAAGGCGCGCACCAGCCCGATATTGCCGATCACGTCCACGAGCTCGCCGTCCACGGATGCGGCCCGCGCGGCGAAAGCCTGATGGCGCGCCGCGCCCTTGCTCGCCAGCCGGAACAGCCACCATGTGAGGCCGCCTGAGACCGTGACGAGCGCGAGGCTCATCGGGGCGCTGACGATGGCGACCATGGCGATCGCGCCGGCTACGGTCAAACACGGTGGCAAGGCGGTCCACGCGACGGTGTTTTCCACGGTATAGGCGGCGTTCGCCATGGCCGATACGCGGCTCGACAGGACCCCAGGCTGCTTGTCGGCGAAGAAGGCCGGAGCGTGTGCCGTCAGATAGGCGAACATCTCGTTCCTGAGGTCGCCCGTCACGCGGACGAAAGCGCGC
The DNA here is from genome assembly GCF_046026025.1 of Paraburkholderia fungorum. GTDB lineage: Bacteria > Pseudomonadota > Gammaproteobacteria > Burkholderiales > Burkholderiaceae > Paraburkholderia > Paraburkholderia fungorum_E. The sequence goes on from NZ_JAQQFL010000050.1 coordinate 49,551, forward strand.
GCGGCCACCCATCCGCCGATGCGCCAGCACAGACTGTCGGCCAGAATGAGTATGACCAGGATCGAAAAAGCACGAATCACGGTGTGCGGATGCGCTCGTCCGGCCGGCAATGTGTCGATCAGATTTCTGATGCCGTATTGCGACGCCAGCGCGCAACCGACAGCGATCAGGACGCTCGTGAGAACGACCGCATGTGACAGCTTGCGACGCCCGATATAGCGCCAAAGCAGGCGGATCGGCTTGCCCGCATACCGCGAGATTTCGCGCGAGCGCCGGCGCCGGCGCACACGTCCGGCGCGACTATTGTCTGCATCGTCTGCAAATTGCATTGCATCGGCTCCGTGGCGGTGACGGAGCCAAGCCCTGTTTGTGGTGACAGGGGCATTCGGCGGCGGCAACGAGGGTGGGATGGTTCGGTCCTGGGAACACAAGAAAGCAACCTCCGTGCCGCGTGGTTCGTCGCAACCCGTCGAGAGGGTGAAGGGGATACGCCCGGCGTCGCTGGTTGCCGGGAACGGTGCATGCGCCGTCATTGGCATGCGAGTTGCGCCGACCCCTTCATGAAACCCCATTCATCACCACGTTTGCCGCAGGGCCGGCCGGACCTGGCACCCGCAGTGCAGAGCTTGCGCGCGCTGAATTCGCTTGCCAGCGGCGTGGTCGTGATAGCCGCTTTGTACGTGGGGCGGGGCGTGCTGATTCCAATCACGCTGGCGGTGCTGCTCAGCTTCATCGCTGTGCCGCTCGTCGGGTTGCTGAGGCGCTTCCGTTTCGGCCGGTTGCCGTCGGTGATCGTGGCGGTGTTATTCGCGCTTTCCGTACTGTCGGCGGTCGGTGTGCTATTTGAACTGGTTGACCGTGCTTTCGCGGAGAGGGACCGGTTGTTGCTGCAGCCATGGTGTAACCGACTTCAGGGAGAGCGATATGCGTGACAGCAATTCAGGCAAAGACCTCGACACAGAGCACGCACCGAACCCCAAACCGCGTAGCAAACCAGGCGGAACCCACTATGTCGAGCCCAGTCCGCTTGGCATCGAACCCGTCGAACAAACCGGCGTGGCCGGGCAAACCAACCCGCGACGCTCCAGCGAGCGCCCGGTACAAACCGCTGAAGTGCCGCTTGGCACGGGCAGGCATGCCGAGCCGCCGGGCGGTGGCGGACGCGAGTCGCAACGCAAGAAGTGACGCCATGCGGGTAGCCGATTTCAGCATTGCTTTCCCTCGCGACGTGGGAAATCGTCATTGGTCGGCGAACGGGTCTGCGGCTGAAGCGCTGCAAGCCGTGCTTTCCTCAGGGGAAATTGCCGTGCACTCCTGAATTTACAACGCCAGGTACAAAGTGAACGAACCTGGAACCGGTGTGCGGCCAATCCCGCCGCGCTGCGTGTGGTGAGCATCGGGCAGAAGGCGGCCATCGCGATTCGCTGCAGAGGAGCGGCACATGGAGATCAATTTTCATACCACGGCGATCCGGCTGCCGGGCCCGCATCCCAGATGGCAGTTGATGCAGGCGAAAACGCGAATGATGCCACTCGCGATGGCGAGCGAGGCGTTGCTTTTTGAAGCTGGCCGCTACGTTGACCTTATCCGGTTGCGAGCCGGTCAAAGACCTGTGCTTCACGTGTTTTCCTTGCTGCTCCTGTCGTGCTGCCTGAGCATGTCAGTTCCGGCGCAAAGTCAGGCGTCGGTCAATGTCGACCGCGAGACGCCAAAGGCAACACCACACAGCGGTGTCGACCGTTCCGGGAAAGCCCGAAAGGGCAAGGTCTCGTACTATGGCCGGGAGTTTTACAGAAAGAAGATGGCGGACGGTACGCCAATGAATCCGCAATCCAATTCCGCCGCGAGTAAAACGCTGCCGCTTGGGACCACGGCCCGGGTGACCAATCTGAAAAACGGCAATAGCCAGGTGGTCGAAATCAGGGACCGCGGCCCTTACGTCAAGGACAGAATCGTCGACGTGTCGCCCAAAACTGCGGATAAGCTCGGGTTGAAGAAAGATGGCGTTGCCCCAGTCGAAGTCAAGCCGATGGAGGTTCCGCAACCGGACGGTAGTGTGAAGCCGGGCGCCGGCGCGGAAAAAAAGCCGGGCGACAAGTCACCGGTTGATCCGCAGGCGAGCCGTTCTTTGCATTGAGTCGGCGATGTGGGGCTTCTTTTAACCCCGCAGACATGACATGCGACGTTTCAGCTTTGCCCAGGTACGACATTACAGCTTTGCCATAACAACAAAT
>NZ_JAQQFL010000051.1:0-50981 GCF_046026025.1 Paraburkholderia fungorum
AGGCCCGCGATTCACGCATCTTTCCCGGACACTATGCGCCCGTGATGGTGATGGAAGACGGCCAACGCGTCATTAAACCGATGCGTTATCAATGCCGCATTGCTGGCAAGCCTGCCTCGTACGACATCAAGTATCCCGGCACGTACAACGCTCGGCGCGACAACCTCGAAGGTTTTTGGCGGGCCCTGTTTGGGTACTCACACGGCATCCTCATGGTCAATGCCTTTTATGAGAACGTCAGTCGCGCCAAGATGGAAGGCCGACAACTTGGCGACGGAGAGAAAGACGAGAACGTGGTACTTGAGTTCAAGCCCAACCCAGCTCACGATATGCTCGTCGCCTGCCTGTGGTCCCGATGGTCGGCACCGGGAGAGCCTGCGCTCCTGTCCTTTGCTGCCATTACGGATGAGCCACCACCAGAGGTTGCGGCCGCCGGCCATGACCGATGCATCATTCCAATAAAAGCAGAGAACGTCGATGCATGGCTTAACCCGGACGCTGCGGACCTCTCGACTCAATACGCGATACTTGATGACAGGGACCGGCCGTACTATGAGCATCGACTCGCGGCGTAAGTGCAGCACACAGGGCGAGTCCGCTTGAATTACTTCCTAGCCTGCGCGACCGAAAGTCTTCGGCTCTCATCGCTCGATGTGTTGCCACGGCGACATCTTGTCGCTTTGCGCGAAACGTGCGAGCCGCCTCTGTACTTTCAGCATGGCGCCAACGGGGACGTGCTCCAACTGCCAGTCATGTAGCGCGAGTACATGCTCGATTGCCACTGCGTCAGACTGGTCAATCTTCCAGATGTTCTCCTCCATGCCGCGGGCGCCGCAGCGAGCCAACACCCGTTCAGCTTCCCGGTAGATTTCCAGGTCGGTCGCATGGAACCCCGCCAACTGAAGGTACCAGGTAACGTAGACCACGCGGATGAGGTCGGTCAGTAGTTGGCCGTTTCCACTTCCGGCCTTCAGTGCTTCCAGCGCAAGATGGTGGCGCAATGATTGTGTCCGGGCAGACTTGGCAGTTTGTGGCAACAACGCGACTTTGGTCGCATGCATTCTTCCGGGCGCGTGTCGATTCAACTTTTTTCTATTCATATTGCATAAAACAGAGTTTCCTGATTTTCTGCGCGATTCTATACGGGGCCGCCCAATCTCATTTTTATTTTTTTATGACAAAATTTGCGGCGAAAATCATTAAATCTTCAAATTCATGCCTCTTCGAATAACAAATTCAGGAAGCTACGATGTTTAACATTTCGATGCTGTGAGTTTCATCTGAAATTTTGTAAAATCGCGCGGAGCGCGTCTGCGCTGTCAATCAATAAGAAGAGGCGGTATGGGTGCGCAGGACATAATCACGGCAATTTCCGGGGGGCTCGTTCAACAGAGCCGGCTTTTGAAGCTGGACACACCGTTGGGCAACAATGCCCTGTTGCCACAGCGGGTTGTGGCTCGCGCGCGGCTCGGTCGCCACTACGAATTCACAGTGGATGTCGTTTCGACAACGACGGCTATTGAACTCAAGGAACTGATTGCGCAGCCCGTCACATTATGGGTACAGCAGACCAATGCATCTTATTCGCCGCATCACGGATATGTCCATACCGCGCGCCGTCTTGGTTCGGATGGCGGGCTAACAAGCTTTCAGCTTGGATTTTCGTCATGGATGCACTTCCTGAAATTTCGCAAGGATGCTCGCGTTTTTCAGGACCAAACGGTCGACGAGATTCTCACTGCCGTGTTCAACTGCCATCCTCAGGCCCAAGGCGCGTTCCGCTTTGAACTACAAAAGCCGCTGCCGCAGCGGTCGTTTTGCGTTCAATACGAAGACGACTGGAATTTCTGCCATCGTTTGATGGAATCGGAGGGCCTGTTTGGTTATTTCGAGCAAGGCGACGACGGTAGGTCGCACACGCTAGTTGTAACCGACGATGTGTATTCGCTGAAGCCAATCGAACCGGAAACCGTGCAATTCTCTCGAGCGGGCACGAATACGTCATCTGACGCCTGGGTCCAATGGTCAGGCTCGCGCACGCTGCATAGTTCGTCGTTGTCTACGAAAACGTTCGACTACAAGTCCCCTGGCGACGACAAGTCAACCAACGTACCCACCTTGTCGACACATGGGAATCTTCCCGCCCAGGCTGAGGTGTATGAATACACTGGCGCGTACACGCATCTGACCCAGGACCGCGGCGACCACCTGTCCAAAATCCGGATGGAGGAATGGGAGTCGCGGGCGAAGCGCTTCACGGCCGTCGGTGGCGTGCGAAACATCGATACCGGGAAGTGGTTCGAACTTCAGGGTCATCCCGAACATGACCGGGACGCCCAACAGCAGCGGCAGTTTGCGGTTATTGAGGCTCGCTGGTATATCGAAAACAATCTGCCGGTCTCGGCCACGGCAGATTTGCCGCATAGCCTCAAGACAGAGCTCAAGCAAGTGCGCGCAGCGCATGCAGGCGTCGCAGCCGCGTTCGTTGTGACCCATGTCGACGGGGGCGAAGGTTTTTATCTGGTTGAGGTCGAGACCCAGCGTCGAACGGTTCCATTCCGCAGCCCGCTCAAGCACGTCAAGCCAGTGATGAACCTGCAGACGGCTACGGTCGCCGGACCGACCAATGCCGAGGTTTACACGGATGAGCTGAATCGCATAAAGGTCCAGTTTCACTGGGACCGTCTGAATAGCGGTAATGAAAACGCTTCCTGCTGGGTTCGTGTGGCCTACTCCGACACGGGCGGTGCTTACGGCGGTGTTCATGTACCGCGAGTCGGTGAAGAGGTCATCGTTTCATTCCTCGACGGTGATTGCGACCGGCCCATCGTTACCGGTAGGGTCTTCAATTCTGACAAGTCACCACACTGGCATTCAAACGGACTGTTATCTGGGTACAAGTCGAAAGAGTACGGCGGCGCTGGATACAACCAGATGGTGATGGACGATGCAACCGGCCAGAACCGGGTCCAGTTGTATTCGACCAGTACGAACGCGCATCTGCATCTCGGCTACCTCATAGACCAGGCGGGCAACAACCGTGGGTCGTATCTGGGAAGCGGGTTTGACCTGAAGTCCGACGCTTACGGCGCCGTTCGCGCGGCTCAGGGTTTGTATGTTTCAACGCACCCGGCGAACGGTTCGTCGAGCCAGCCGCTCGATGTTCGTGACACCCAGCAGCAACTCATCAATTCCGAGAGCGTCATGGAGGCGTTGTCAGGCGCCAGCGAGACGCATCAGGCTGAAAGCCTGACGGACGGGCGTGATTCGCTAAAAGCGTTCACCGATGCGACACAAAACAGCGTTTCCGGAACATCGTCAGGAGGAAACACCGCTGGCGGGGGCACTGGCAACGCCAATGCCTTCAAGGAGCCTGTGATGCTGTTCGGGAGCCCGGCAGGCATTGCGCTGTCGACCCCACGCTCTACGCATATTGCGGCCGACCAGCAGGTGAATATCGTCAGCGGGCAAAACACGCATATAGCGATAGGCAAATCATTGGTCGCAAGCGTCGCGCAAGGTATCAGCCTCTTCGTCCAGAACGCCGGCATGAAACTGTTTGCGGCGAAGGGCAAGGTTGAGATTCAGGCGCATTCCGACAACATCGAACTGACAGCACAGAAGACACTTCGATTGCTGTCCGCCACGGAGAAAATCGAGGCAGCAGCGAACCAGGAAATCCTGTTGACCTCGGGCGGCGCATACATTCGTATAGCGGGCGGCAACATTGAAATTCATGCGCCTGGCAACATCGACATAAAAGGCAGCCAGCATTCGTTCAACGGGCCCGCCAGCATCACCTATCCGCTACCAGCGCTGCCAACATCCAAATACGACACTGCTATGCAGTATCTGTATCACGATGATGAGCCGGTCCAGGGCGCGAAATATATAGCAACGCTATCGGACGGCAGCACACGCCAAGGCACCTTGGACGGACAAGGACGGATGAATCTCAAGGATGTCCCGGTGGGGCCGGTCAAGGTTGAACTCGGCCCGGATGCGCGCTCATACGCACGCAAGGACCAGACCAGCAATCCAGACTTCAAAGGCGAGCAACTGTCCGACGCCGACATTGATTCGCTGATTCAAAAGCACGGGGGAGCGTGACAGTGAGCTGGAGCATAGAAGACTTCAAGGCGACCTCGCTGGAGGTTGGACAGTGGTGCTGGGGCACGCTGCAGGGTGCATTCAACGAGAAGCAGACTATTAGCCAGGTCATCACCGACGCTGCAATCGGCATGATTCCCCTGGTGGGTGACGTCACGGCCGTACGCGACCTGTTGTCTGTGGGCATCGGAATGAGTTCGGACCCGCGAAAACGCCAGGAGGTGATGCAGTGGGTCCTGTTCATCGTTCTCATATTCGCGCTGATTCCTGTTGTCGGCGGCGTTATCAAGGGCGTTGGCCGACTAGCATTGCGGGTGGTGGGTGACGCAGCGAAGGATGCTGAACTGCTGCAGGAGGTGGTCCAGTTCCTGAACAGGATGGGACACGGTGATGCGCCCCAGTGGCTGAAGGCTCTCGACGTCGGCAAGTACCAGTCGCAGTTGCTCTCCAAGGTAAAAGATTTTTGTGCGACCGTGCGCCTAGCTATCGAGCGCTCGCTGAAAGCGCGCGTCGGACAGCTTCTGCCCGAGGTCTGGCGGGCGCAACTCGCACGAGTTGGTGATGGGTTTCGCGCTCTGCAGGACCTTGCGGACCAGATGGTTCCGAAGGCTGTCAAGGAACTCGATGCGAAACTGAAGACGCTGCAGAATATGGTCTATCGCGGCGAGATTCATGAAATTGCCACGGGCGGTATGCCGAAGGTGAAGCGCGAGGCCGAGGCGTATCTGGAGGAACGCAAGCTCGCGCGAGAAATTCGCCAGGGGCGCTTCGCTTCGACGGAATGTGCGGCTGATAAGGGTGAGGTCGAAGCGGTAATTCGCAGCAAGTATCAACCAAGAATCGACGAGGGATGGCCGGATATCCTGCAGCGCAGAGGCAAGACCGTCGCGACAGGTGATGCCGAAGTTTTCACGAAACTGGCCACGTTTCATGGTGAAGTTGTCGCAATGGATGCCAATGAATTGGCGGGGAAATCTGTATATCGTGCGTTCGGGAATCCAAGCACGCACGCCCCCGAGGGAAGCATGGCGGCTGGATACAACCAGCCGTCATTTTGGGGTCTGGGCTCAGCGCCTAAGGACGCAGAAGAGTGGCGAGTGCGAGCCGCAGTGCTTGACGAATGGAATGGTAATGGCTTTCTAGCGGTCGTTCATTTTCCCGCTAACCTTGCTCAACGTATGCCTGAGGCGAAGGCATGGGCTGGCCAGATTGCGGAGCAGTTCGGCATCAGGAGGCCTGCTCAATACCTGGAAGGTGGCGGCCGGCAACTCGTCATTGATATGGGAAGATACGCCGAGGAAATTAACACCATTGGAAAACGCGTGAAAGAGACGAACGAAGCGGAGTCGGTGTTGATAGACGGCGTGCGGATGGAATTCTTTCCTACCCATTGGACAAATGTTGAGGACGTGTACGGCTATAGTAAGTTCTCGTCGAGCACTCACAGTGCGGTGAGAACAAGGAGGCTGGCAAGTGATGAAATTCAGACAAAAATGACAAATGCGAAGGCGACAGCGAGCATACGTGTAGATTCCGCGAATGAGGAGCGGCCACAGTGAACTATTCGGTGACGCAGTACGACATGCAGGACGACGGTATCAGACGTCACGTATTCTGGTTGCTAAAGAGGCTGACCAGCCATTCGCTTTGGGCGCGGAAACGCGACGCGTGGGAATTGTTTGCCAACGCCTACGAATCGGCTGTGAAGACGTGGCCGAAGAGCGAGCCCGAACAGATGTCTGCGGACTTGCTCCCGCTCATCTACGAGACGTTAAGCCTGTACAACAAAGGGCTGGAAGAGCTGGCGAAAGGTCGTCGCTTCGTATGGCATGAAGGTCAAGCATTTCGGTTGGCCATTACGAACTACTACACTATCACAAGCTACTTTTATACAAACCCCCGTTACTGGGAACGCGGTCAACAAGAGGCTCCCTATCCGCCGAAGGTGGAGGCCCTAAATCGCCTCATGCGGGCTTCCGAGTATCAAGGCGAGCAATCGGCTCTCGAGGTACCGTATGTTCCGCACCTATCTGCACATTGGCCGTCGCCGGGGGGACTGTTGAACCCAGACGCCTATAGATACGAGTTCTATGAACTCCCTTACCCGGTATTCCCGCATAACTTGCCAGAAGTACCCGTCGGCGCGGGGTTGACTGTGCACTCGGGTCAAGAAATTCCGGTCGATGGCATATGGGAGCCCGTAAAAATTAGTCGCGGCAAGGTGCTAGGACTACTGTCAGTAGGTGAGAAAACGGAAGAAAATAATGGCTGCTTCAACTATTTGGTGAAGGGCACTCACGCGCCCAATATCAAAGGACGGCCTGACCCACTCACCTTGCGGTCTGCCGTCACGAGTACCCATTGGCGTCTATTGTGGGAAGACACGCGATACAAGGATGGTCTGGTTCCGGACGAGTCACAATATTTCCTAGACGCAAGGCGCGAAGAATCGACCGCCGAGCTGGCTGATGTTCCAGATGTCAAGACCGGAGAAATCTGCCCAGTTTCCGGAGTGTGGCGTGCAGAAAAATACGACGATTCGTCTATTCACATAGCCGCAGGAGCGGTGATGCCGGACTTGATGGTCACAGATAACCTGGGTGAGAGGAAAGTGCATTGGGTGACCTGGCACCTGGTCAAGAGAACGTGACAATCTTCCGGGGGGTTAACGCGACGCCGCCAGCAAAGACATTCCTCACGGAGATGAAGCATGGGACGTAGATTTATTGTCCAGGGCGACACGACTGACCGCAACGGGGTCGTGATGGACGGCATCGGTGGGTCATCCCTGGACGGGAAGCCGCTGGCTTACATCGGCGGCGTTGTCAAATGCCATAGCTGCGACAAGGATGGTGTCATCATCACTGACGGTACGCCACATACCGTATCAGTGATGGGTAAGCAGGTTGCGTTGGAAAACGACCTGTGCAAATGCACGTGTAACCCGCTTCCGAAACTCATTGCATCTCAGACACGGGGCTCGCTATCCACTCAATGACGACCGCCGCATCAAAATGACGCATCGGCCTTGTCGGATTGCCAAGACAAAAGGGCCCGGGGCCGTAACCCAGATACCTTCTCGAATAGATGCTCACGGTCCCGCAGAAATATCTGAGAAAAGGACGCTGACCAACTCATCGGTGGTCGCACATAGTTTCAGCCAGGAGAGCCAAAATGTTCAGGATGCTTCCGACTATGAGTCTAGGCCGACGTCTGACTGTATGGTGGTCGTGCCTATGGCGGCAACTGGTGTTCACCTTGCCACTGTGGGGGCTTGGCCTCGGACTTGCCGCCCTATGGGTATTCCAGCGGGACCGAGGGCAGTATCCATCGATTGCATCTGTCCTGATTGCACTGGCTTTGGTTGCGCCAATCTGCTTTGTGGTCTGTCTGCCATTGATTGGTTACACGGTGCGTCGAGGATTTATTGCGCAGAGGCTGACTGCCCCCGACAGTCTGACGTTCTGGCAGTCGGTTATGGTGGGGCTCACGACGACGGGATGGACTATCGTTGCGTCGATACCAGTCAATCTCGCCGTGTCGCCGTTCAGCGGTACGAGCTACGCCCTACCGTGCGAATTGCTGGGACTCGCCGTCGAGGCAGCCGCCGCACTCTACGTTGTTCTTCCGAGGCAAGCGCGCAGGTTGCGCCTGTTGAGTGGTGCGCAGCCGTGAATATGAAGAACAAGTCGCTGCACGGCCTCCCTGCCGGTACCGACAAGAAGGCGTCGATGCAACCGGTACGCACCGTCAGGTCAGGAGACACTTTGTTGCTTCATACGAGCGACTCCATCATTAACGAGGCACCATGGCGTACGATTACCTGACGAATATTCGAATCAACCGTCCACCAACCGAAGACGAGGTCGCGCGGCGGGTTGATGTTCACAAGCCAGTCGTCGAGGAAGCCGCCGACGCATACACCGTGTTCGGGATGAACGATATTTATCTCGAAGTCTGCGACGCTTCTTACTCGCAGATTGGCTGGGGCCTTCTTGCCTTCCTGCTTTGTTTCCCGGCATTTGCTTTCCTCACTGTGGAAGCCGCTCAAAGTGCGATTGTCGATACGCCGGCAATGGTCAGGAACGGCGAACAGGGGATGTTCAGTGCCGGCATGTGGGTCTTCGTTGCAATAACGCTGCTGTGCTGCGTGCTCACCGTCGTGATACTTTTCCGCGATTGTTTCAACTACAGGCACAAGGCCGTGCGCTTCAATCGCCAGACGCGCATGGTGTACGCCTTCCGGCACAACGGGCCGGGCGGAGTAATCGCGGTACCTTGGGACAAGGCGTTTTTCTACCCGCACCGACTGCCGTCCAACGGGCTGGCCGGGGGAGCGCCAACCCTGACGCGCTGCTTTGTGCTTGACGATGCTGGGAAGAGAATCGTCGACACTTTCAGCTTCGGTGCCCGTACGGTCAATGGCGCAGACGAGTCCACTCCAATTGGCAAACAAGTCCTCTATCAGGTTCAGGCCAACTTCGAGTTCATCCGGCGGTATATGGAGCAGGGCACGGGCGCGCTACCGGAGGTCAAGCGGTATCTTCCGCGCGGTCCCTCTCTGCGCGCCTCAATGAGCGTCTGGTTCTACGGCATAGGAGCTGTCGGCAGCGCCGGTGGTGCCATGCGCGTTGTCACCATACTGCTTTCGGGGCCGATATTCCTGCTGTCGATACTGCACTACATCGGGCAACTGACGAGCCGGGAACCAATATGGCCGACCGAGGTAGAGGCCGCCTGCGGCAACTCAGCGTCGGCCGCAATGGCTGAAGCCTGAGGTTGCGTGCGTCGTTTGCTGTCTGAGCGCGCTGCCGCCGTCTCGCCCGGAGTCGCCTGGGTGAACCGCAAGAGCCCGCGTCGTGGCCGCAGTCAGAACGTGAATCCTTGTCATTCGCAGAAACCGAGTGGATTTTCAGCGTTCTGACGGCATTAGCGATTCAGGCAGGCAACCATCTGCGAAATCTTCTCAGCGGTATAGCCAGCCTTCGCTGCAATTTGATTGATGGAGTCGGCCGTAACCTCCGTCCGGATGATTCGGTCATTAGGATTGAATCTGAACGCTGCGTTTCCCAAGACAAGAAAATCGATGGACTCGGTGATACCAGAATAGGCACGTATGTCCGAGTCTGATACGGGGCGCCGGCCGGCAGCGCATCGGTCATTGGAACCGCCGTCAGGTTTAGATACGAACGGTGGCCTCATAGCCGTTTCTTCACCCCGACAGCGTTTGTCCTGGCGTATCGGCCCCGGCTTCTGCGGAATTACGGAGCCATAACGCAGTAATTGGTGCAATGCAATTGACCCTTCGCCGAAGGCTGGCCCCTCGTCGCCGATGACGGCGGTCGTGCCGTGTAAGCCGGAGCCTCCTACCCAAACGAGCTGACCAAGGAGACGTTTGGTCGGTGTGACGGCAATTGGTAAGGCTTCCGAGTCGAGATATTCAGGTGACCCATCAACAAGGTGCCTGAGTGAAGTAGTAGAAACATATGTTTGAATATCTTCTCCAATGACGGACGAGATAATCTTTCCCTTTCTAAGCTGGCCCTTTCCGTTGCCGACAATATGCCCGTCGGGGCACTCAGAGGTCGACCGACCAGTATCCATCGGCAGCACGTCCATCGCAAACACACAAAATTCATCGGTGCCCTTCACGAAACCTGCTGCTTCTGCTTGAAGCAAACCCTTTGTGCACTCTGCATCGCACTTTTCTCGCGCACCATTCTTCCACTTGGCAAGCCCGTTGGCGATATAGGTGAAACCGTGGTTGCCCATAGTATAGGAACTGACACCACCGTCCGGGTTTACAGCAAGCGGGGCGCGAACCGCAATTGACCCGTCCGGAAAATTTCGCGTCGCTAGTTGAACCTTTTGCTCGCCAACCTTCCCGGTTATCGTGCCGGGGACGCCGCAATCCGTTTGCGCGCTCGCGTAGCTTGCGGCGACTGCCAGTGATAGTGTCGCACAGGCCTTCCCCCGCCTCCGGCCACCCCGTGAATTCATAGTTTCCCTCGAAATGATTGGTTACCTGGAATCGGGAGAACAGACCTAACGGGATGACCGATGAAGAAGGTCAGCTTAGAACCAGCTCAACAGACACATTCCTTGATGATAGTCCAACGTCACTCACCACTTTTGCAGAGTCGGGGCTCAATGGCCTTCTTTATGGGAAGGAGAGGTTGCCCCGTTCAGCTACTGCGTTTGCCCATGGGGCCACCGAATGTTTCTTCCGCATTAAACACTTGCTGTGCACGTCTTCGGCTGCGGCAGAATCCAAGTGAAATCACAAGAAAAATATCGTGAGGAGCAAATGCATCGCGGGACCGCATCGCATCGAAAGAAGCTAAGCGTCCGATAAAAATTATCGGAGTATCTACGGCGATGTCAAGCAAAGATTAAACCTATGGCGCATGTTGGCTATGCCCCCTAGTTCATAGAAAATGGTCTGTCTGTCAGCACACAAAAAATAGTCAATAAATACAAGAATAAATGCGCTACGCGAACTAGATTTAACCAGTTGTGCCAGTTTCGTTGCAATGTTCTCCGTGCGACGCGCACCACTCGATTCGCGACTTGCCACCAACCAATTCCGATAGCGGTTCTGATAACACCGCTCGCGCGTTTTCGGGTTCTTTGTCCGACGGAGCCAAAATAGAATGAAAAGAACAATCGTTCTCGCGTGGGCAACTTTGATAGTTACCGGCTGCGCGTCGGATTCATGGCTATATCCGACGTTCAATGCTGACGACCAGCGCACGCTTGTATACGATGGAGCAAAAATTTCCGCTGTCCCGTCTACGGCAGACGATGCTAGAAATATGGTTTTCGGATTGACCGCAAAGCTAAACGAAGCACGCCGACATCGAAGCGACGCCCAAATCGTGGCGCGCGAACTTCTCTTTTACGGAAGTCTCTTGGCAGTGGGCGGGGTAGCCGTCAGCAGCATCGCATTGAGAAACGTTGGCGCCGGCATAGCTGCTGGTAGTGTCGCCCTTAGTAATCACTATGAGCCTGGGGTTCAGGCGACGGCATTCGACCGAGGCGCTCAAAGAATGCGATGTGCCAAAGATTTACTCGACCCAATCGACCCCGCCCTACTGGACGCGCTGCCGGCGGATGCCCGCGATAAAATTCCTGTGCCGACAATGGCACTCTATGCGAGTGTCCCACGCACCGTAAATGTTTATGTTGAACGGGTGAGCCAAGACCTTCGCGTGGCGCTGAATGCCGTGACTCTCAGCGCGCCGTCCCAACAGGATTTGATGTCGTCGGTCAACTCTTATACTGATGCAAAGAAAAAAACTGAGGATGACACAAAGAACCTTAACTCCCTAGTGTCGGCGAAGGTAGAGAGCGCTTTGCTGGCTAACGATACTGCAGCAGTCGCCCTCGCTGCCAGCGCTGCCTCAGCGGCGAAAGCAGCTGCCGACGCCTCGCGTCGGTTGGTCGAGTCTGCATCGATTCAGGGGCAAACGGTCGACAGACAGTCCGATGCTTTCATTCAAGCCACCAAGGCCGCAGACGCCGCGGTGGCCGCTGCTGCGCTGGCCACCTCGGCGACATTGTTGGCGGCGGCTGCAAAGCCTGCAGCATGCGTGCGCCCTCCTCTCAGCGATATTTCACCAACCTCGTCTCTCGAGTATCGAGCATGTGAAATTAGGCGTAAGACACCGGAAGAGCAAGGCGAGTTAGCGCTTGCTTTCGGACAGGCAGTCGGAACACTCTCTGAACAGTTGGAGCTTTGCTTGAAGACCAACCAGCAATAGAAGCCTTCTGTGACTAACAATCATCGAAGAAGACGGTTTTACGTGCGCTAAACGGCGACATATCCCGCCGTTCCTGCCTATGGACTGTTGAACAACTTTAGGTCGTCGTTTAGCGCGAGGAGAACACTGTGAATAGGACTCCAGAAAAGGCAAAAAGAGCAGTCTTTGCGATGGCTGCTATCGTGATAGCGACATCCGTTAACGCGGCTACAGAACAAGGGCTTGGGATTTTGCCGGTGTGCTCGCGGACTTCTCGACCCGTGGGTTTACCGTCTGACGCTCCCCCACCGGCAAAAATGGTGAGTGTCGATTCGCGTTCCGCGCAAGCTACCTCGGTGTTGAACATCACCTACAAAATCGAGGGAGGCGGTATTCACTCATACGATGCTATTACACCCAACTTTGACGGATACGGCTTTTCTTTGGGCCTCGTGCAGTTCAACTTTTCGGGTGAAGCACAGTCCACATTTAAGAAAATTCCCCAGTCAGTGTTCGACGGCACGATGAAAACGTGGGGCAAGACGTTTTACAGCGCGGTCCATGCGAGCTCAACTAAAGCAATCGAGTTGACGAAGACAATGCAGTACCAAGACAAGAAGCATCACAATGCTTGGGTCGTAAAAGACGACGCGCTCATCGAGCTTCGGGCTTTTCTAAACAGCCCTGAATCTCACGACGCGCAGGACGCGTCCATTCACGAGATATACGCTGCCGGATACAGTCGAGCTTTACAGTGGGCCAACGCACGCGGTGAGGTGGCCCCTTCCACGAGAGAGATTGTCTCGTTTGTCGACAATCAGATATTCAGCGGCGGCGACTTGGGCGGCATGTGGCTTCCACAGGCGACGGCGTTTCGCAAGTCATTTCCGGATGATGGGCGGATGGTGGATTTCGTTTCTACTTGGATAGCGTCTTGTCCCCAGAGCGGGGACGCTTTACTGTATGACGCGAAATACGGACAAGCGGACGCTGACGCCTGGAGGAGCAAGGTTCCGGTCGGCGCGTCCCTACCAGATGAACAAGCGTTGCTCTTCGCCGTAGGTTTCTTGAAGGCATTGTCCGCCAATGGGCCCAAACTTAAGCCAAAGGACGCGGGCATTTTCAAATCCCAAGTCCTGCAACGCCGGGGGATGATGGCGTTGGGCGCGGGTACAGCGAACGGCGTCGCTTGGCCTGGCACGGCTCAACAGCTCAAAAGGCACCCGGCGCCACAAGGTCACAATACTTCGAACCAACATTCTGGTGCCGTCCTTTAGCCGCCTTAGTTACCTTGATTGAAAAGATTTGGACCACCGTCCAGCATTGACGCCTGGACGGCATAGCAGCGTATTCGAAGCCGCAGCCGATGTCTCATCGCGCTGGTGATAACGGTTGATTACAAGTTCGACGCATCGTTGGACACAAGGTCTTTCTCAACGCTTATTCTTTGTTACAGCGCTCACCTGAACGCGCCACGCGAGTTTGCGAATGCACAACTTCTTCGTCACCGGACCAGACACGTTTCAGCTACCACTTACTCGAAATGCGTGAGCGCCTCATACGCCGTGACGACATCAGAGCACCAAACCAGCAACCTCTCGCCATAGCTTCGTCGCCGCGGACACTAAGCCACCCATATCGCAAGTCCGTGCCGTCGTCGTTCCGTTTGTGCTTACTGCTGTGCTCTTCGTTATGTGAAAGGTCCCGCTGGCAAAGACTCGAAGGCGGTGCGCGCAACTTGCGCGGCCGACACGCGCCGGGCGTCGACGATGCGAACGAGGTATGGTCAATCGCGTCTTTGTTCCCGCGCCGCCTAGGGCCATGACTCAGGTTTGCGCCCGAAGGCGAACCAGCGCATTCCACACAGCGCCGTTGTCACTTATCCGCGACTCGTCGTATATGGTTTCGAGGGTCCTGCAAATTGTCACCCTCGCGGTCCTCCAGACCGCTGCTACGCCCGTGAACAGCTCAGCAATACTGGCGTAGGCCAGAGCGGTTTCATCGCTGCGACTGAACGTGATGCAAGCCTCTAGCAGTTCGTTGAGCTTTCGTGCACGTTCGTCTACCCCATCAACATTAACGGCTGTCCCATTACCCTTAAAACGGTCGCCGAGCGCTTCGGCAAGCTGTAACAATTGCGCTGTGAAGGCTGCTTGAGTATCACCATTGCCTAGTAGCCTTACGCAACCGGCAAAGCAACGCCAAGCGATGAGGACGTCCGTTCCGAGTTCAGCAAGAGAAATTAGCCGAGCGTTCGCCACTATCTCGACGAAGCGCTGCCGGTTAGCCGCGCTCAGCCCCATCCGAGCCAACGTGTACAGGTGAACCCACAGCATCGGATTGTCGGTTGAAGTCTCGAATGCCTGAATTAGTTCGTTTTCAAAGTCGTCAGAGAGCGTTGACGGCAAGTCAAACGACTCCACGCGAACCGTCGAATCGACGCGCAAGAACGATTCAAGGCAATTCGGAGACAACTCGCGTGATGCAATGAGCCAGGGATTGGCATGGTTGTTGACTCGAGTCAACGTAAAAGCCTGCTCCCGTTGCTCCGCCGAAAGCAGCGAGCCGCCTTGTGCGCCTTGCAACACGTAGTTCATGCCGCCGTAAAACAACACTACGCCAACAAAATTATTGGGAGACGCACAATCCAAGGACCGAGTGAGCCCGCCGAAAGCGGTATCCGCCGACATTGCGCCGCGCGTCTTCGCAAAGTGCTCGCGAATTTGCGTTTCCATGTCGAGATTGCGGTTGAGTATGCACATCAGGCGCGCCGCATGGTACCAAGTCGTGACCAACTGCTCTTCGACGGTCTTGCTTCGCCACTCCTGCATCTCATGCGCGTGAGTCTCCGACCACATTAACAATGGGCCCATTGCGTCGGCCAAGCCGTTCCAGCGGGACAGCACGTCGGTTGCCATACGTGAGCCCAGCGCTCTAACGTCGGCGGGCAAACCTTCGCATTTCAGCAATGCGAATGCGTGAAGAAAATGCAGTGGAGAGCGTGCAGCGAGTTCGGCGAAACCTGCGTATGCAGACCTCTGCGTTTCGGGCGGACTTGCCCCAAAACGCTCGACAAAAACGTGCGGCAATGGCACGGGAAGACAGCCCAAGCGAAGGAACGCTTCCTCAAGCCCGCAGTCCGTCAGCAGAGCGTCCGCTGCTATAGCCAACCTGTCCGAAAACCGCGCGCTGCCTGCCTCGAGGCGTAGGTGTCTGAATACTTGCTCCGGCCGGGGGGGGGCGCATTTTGCGAGGGGAACGCTGTGGTTCTCGTCGAGTTGGTCTTCAATTTCCTTGTAGCGGAATGGAAGACCCTGCCTTCTAACTTCGTCGAGCGCCTCGTATCGCTTAGCCTCGGACTTGATTTCAACAATCGCTTCCATGGCTGCTTCACGCTCTGCCTGGCTGCGGTCGAACCAAGCGAGGTGTTCGTTCAGAAACGAGCGGATTTCGCTTTCATTCCTGCACTCAAAAAGAAGAAAGGCACGGTCGTTGATTTGAGCGGTCTTTTCCTTGCACTTGATTGCGACGGCTCCTGGGGGTTCCATAGGTTGGAACGTGACTATATCGGTTGATTCGTGCGCCTTTGCTCGGGACATGCCATGTTGGATGGCTCGGCGAACCGCCGGGATAAAGCGGTCCTGCTGTAGTTGGATTTCACCTATATGGACGACTTTGACGATTTTGGTCATCAGGCTCCGCCGCAAGCTGGGGTCAGCGAGCAGTCGGTCACGGAGTTCCTCGGGCAGGAGGTCGAGCGCCTGACGAAGATAGGCGGCGACAATTTCGTTCGAATACTGCTTGTCTTTCGGTGGTGCATCGTGGGCAAGGACACCGACGAGCAAAATCGTGAATTGTGCGACGAGATGATTGGCCAGCAGTTGGTCAGCGTGAAATCGGTTCTTGATAGCACAGTCACTGAGCCACTGCGAGTATGCCTTTTTTCGCGATTCCGAATGTCCAATCGCGAGCTGTATGATGGTACTCAAGGCAGCACTGAAAGTGACCGCAGTGAACGTTGCCAATGAATCTTGGTCCCCCTTGATTGATGGATGGTCCCCCAACGGACGTTCCATCCGAAGCTGTGACCAAATCCACGTAGCCCAAGCTATGCATTGCTCGTCGGTATGCGTTTTCGACGACCACACCTTTGTTAGGCACTCGTCCGTGAGACGACGGGTCGCAATGAAGACATTTATTTCATCGGGCCGGTCGCTTTTGATAGCCGGAAAGTCGCCAACTTTCAGGCGGGATTCCTGAAGCGCAACGCGAGCGAAGTACCGTCTGAGGACAGACAACGCATGGGTTTCTACAACCAGGCCATTGACGATGGCTGCCCGCTCAAGATGGAAAAGGACCTCCTCCGCCTCTATCGGCAGGAACATTGCGTTGGCACTGCGCAGGTGAAGCAGCTTCGCGAAGTAGTCGGAGTCCGAAAATGCGCGCGACTTTCTGAGCTCTCGTAGGAGTTCATAGATGCCGACCACTGGGGCCACGCCAAACCTTGGATATCCCGAAACAAATCGGTCATCGCAGCAAAACACTGCGTTGATATCAGGCTCACAACGGAGGAACTCGAGTAGCCCGCGAATCTGCATGGAATAGCTTGCGTACGTTTCCTCGTTGTTCTCGGCGTGTCCTGCGCGCCCTTTCGCCGTCTGGTAGCTGCCGTCCAGGAATCGATTTGCTATGTGGGCTCGGAGCTCGTTAACTACTTTCAGTACTTCTCGCCGCTCATGCGCGGCACGAACGTTTTGCGCGAGCACAGTCGCGAATTCGGCGTCAACCAGGACCGCGAAGGTCTTCAGAACCGCCTGTAGCGAACACTTGAATGCAAGTGTACCGAGCGTGCCCGCGCGAAAGTGCAACCGGGCGCCTGATGGCGGAACCGGCAACTCGGCCTCGACCGGACCAGCGTCAAAAACTGCATCCTCGAATTCCGCTGCGTCAATCTGACCGGCTTGCCGGAGCCCTTCCAAGACGCTCGTGAGTGTGGCGCGATGACTGTCCTCCGGCACGGATTCTGAGTCGTCCGCAACGACAGTCCACGCCCTAAAATCATCATCGGAGGGTAGCAACTTGGAGCCAGTATTCTGGGGCTGCGTCCAAATGCCGATAGAGTCAGTTTTCAGGGCTTCAGCGATGGCCGTCTCGACTTCAAGCCTCTTGGGTTGAGGATGCTCCAGCGAATCGGCGAAGGTCAAAAGCTGTCTCTGAACGCACTGCGGGACAATCACCGCGGCGACCGCAGAGTCAATAGCCTCCAAAACCCCTAGCTGCTTCGCCAGCAGCAAAGACGAGACGTCGATATAGAGGTGCCAATCCTTAAATGCTACCCCGGTATCGAAATCGACAGTCCGCGCGCCGTGCCGAATCATTAACGGCGGCCGCTCATCGTTGTCTTGCGAGGCCACCGAGCCGATGTAATACCGCCCACTGAAATCAATGTCGGCGGGCTGCGCCGCGACATGAAATGGCATTGCGCCATCAAGATAGGCGTTCCATAGGTTGACCTGAGTCTGAGCGCGCGCAGTTTGGAGTTGTCGAAATTCCTCGAAGGTCATCATCCGAAACCGACCGTCGTTCGACTTGGCCATCAGCGTGGCGATTGCGGACTCGAAGACAGTGGCCTCTCTATCCATTCCGAGTCGAATAGCCTGGACGTGAGCCTCAATGGCGAATTCTTCGGGCACGCCCATCGCTCCAGCATGTTTCAGCAGCTTACGGGCTAAGTCCCTGTCTTCGAGCGCTACTACGCGAGCCCAGCGAAGAGCATCACTGGGCGGCAATTCGTTCTTCGATATCTCATCACGGATGACTGGAAGGGCACCGCGTATATCGCCAAATCTCAGCCGGATATCCGCGGGCAACATACGCTCCCGGATTCCGTCGAATTCCGAGGACAACGTTTCTGCCGCCTTCAGGGCCTGTCGGTGCTGACCTTGTTCAGCAAGGGAATGAGCTTCGATAGTGGCCAGATTTCGGGGAAACTTCCGATGAGGGAAAGCTGCCCGATTCGTTTTCAGTACAGTTAGTGCCAACGCAGCGTTTCCCGTATTGAACGCTGCGTGTGCTGCAATTTCAATGGCTGATGCCGTCTCAAACTTGATGAGCAGTTGGACGTAACGACCGAGAAATTCCCAGCGACTCGCAGCAGCAAGTCGTGACGCCGCTGCGAGCAACGCGACTGAACGTGCATCCCGGGTCGCCAGACTGGAAAACAGCGATTCAAGCTCTTCCCAGGCTAAACCGTCCGATACATCGCTGACCATTGCAAAGATTCGGCGCTCAACGCTGGCATTGTCTTGGCCCGATGTAGTGCCTGAATCGGTCGAGGACGGCTCGAGAAACCCTACGCGCGCGCCGTATGCTGCTCGTTGCGCTTCATTCTTGAAGAGCTCGCGGTTTGACTGCAACACTTCCTTTGCGCCAAGGTCGTCCGAATCAAGTGTCAAAAGCCAACTGTAGGCCAGCACATGAGCAGCATCTTTGTGGGTTCCCTCCGCGACAACACGTAACGCCTCACGACTACGTTTCTGGTCAAATTTCAGGCCACGCGTGAGAGCCCAACTGATGACCTCAGGGCTTCCTGGGTGAGCGTCGAGCAGTCGGTCGCAACGTGCTTGCGCCGACAAGAAACCTTCGACCAGATTGCATTCACACGCCAATGCCCACAATTCATCGTAGGAGCCAACAGGTGACTCCCGCCGCTCGATGGCGAGACTGTCAAACGTTGCCAACGCTTCGCTTAGGAGCGCTTGGTTCGCGTCGTCTTGGCGCACAAGTTCGGCTGCTATGGGCGCTGGGTTGGCGAAGTGCTCATCCCCCACGACCTTTGACAACGCATTCGCGTAGCGAATAATCGCACCGGCGCGTCTCACAATGAACCAGCGAGGCGCACGCGCTTCCGCTCGCCGTATCTCTGCCAGAGCGGCAGTGCGTTTCCCACGGAACAGTAATAGAAACGCACGTAACCTCGACGCTTCGATTGTAGGCATGCCGTCAACGGGTGGGAGCCGGTCGAGGATGTGCTCAGCGTCACCCAGACGCCCTGCCTCGAGCAACAGTGCAACCTTCATCTCCTGAGCGTCTGATACAGATACGTGCTCGAGAAGCTGAAGCGCTTGTTCATGGTCCCCTTGGTGGGCCGTCAAAAGCGCCTTGAACGTCACGGCGCCCTCGCTGGAAATGGCGTCGGCCTCCCTTGCGAACACAGTCGCCGCGCCGATATCTCCTTCCTGGAGCTTTGCAGACGCCAGATACCGCAAGCATTTGCTTCTGACATGTGGCGCGATGCTCGACCAATGGGTGCTGGTCCTCATCTTTTCGAGCTCAAGGACAATGCCGCCCGGGTTTTCTTCGCGCAGTCGCGCCTTTAGCGAATCAAGTTTGCTATCCACCTCAGAGCTCAAAGCAGAAGCAAGCGGTGCTACGGTGTTCGTGACCAGGTCAAGGACCGCACTCTGGTCGGCAGCGACCGCATTGGCGCCTACGGGAACGTCACCACAGAGGACGTTGGCCCAATAACCGCCGAGAAACTGCGTGACGATTCCGCGTTGGAATCTGAGCTTTTCTTGGAATTGCCGCGGCCCCCAAACCTCGTATTCCATTCCCAAGGCGTGGAAGAGCTTTTTCTGCGTAAAGACGGCGTCGGAGGTGCCGCGCCCATGAACGGGCGACGCAACGGCGAGAATGAAACGTCGGACATTCCGTTCTTTCCAGAACGATTCATGATACTTGAGGAAGTCGTTCGACCAATCCTTAATCTGGCTCGCGATGATTTTTCCGTAGCATTTCGATGAAGCGACGGCTATCGCGAATTCGCCCCGAAGGTCGCCGTACGAATCCGCACCAAACTGCTTCTCGCCGTCGTCATGAAACAAATCCGCGGTTTTGATGTCGGGTTCATGACCCAGTACGGCACATGTCAACTCTTCAAACTGCTTCGATTCCATCTTCGAGAAGTCTGGTGGGTCTCCACGGTTTGTGCTCGGGACGATTGTGGTGCGGGAGGAGTCTTCGGTCATCCTGGTGTCAGGGCGGGTTGTCTTTCTTCGAAGGATATTAAACGACACCGGCGTTTTTTAGCGCGACGGGCCGTCGAAAGCACTGAAAAAACTAGGACTTCTGTCGTATATTCAACCGCGCCAGAGCCTTCCACAGAAAGACGCCCCTAGCGGGGCATATCGAAGCAAGCTGCGCGCTAGCTCGAATCGCCGTACTCGTCTGGCGTCCACCGGTTGTCACCCGGGCACAGCGTAAAGAGCTTATGCCACAGCGCTTCGTTCACCCCTGCCACGAGCAGGTTGCGCCACGCCTGCGCGCACGTGCTGGCGTAGGTTTAGCCTTTTTCCTTTCGTTCGTGGCATATTGCGACCACATTTATGAGGAGGCCACTTTATGGCAACGACTTTGGAAGCAATCACTGCGCGAATGAAGAAGCTGCAAGCACAGGCCGACGCGTTGGCGACAAAAGAAACCGCAAAGGTCTTGAAAACCATTCATGAGTTGATGGCAAAGCACGGCCTGACGGCGGCGGACATTGATGTGCAAGCTGGCGGCACGCAACGTACGAAGAAGGTCGGAGCGAAGTCTGTCGGCAAGAGCGGTGTTGTTGCGGCCAAGTATCGCGACCCAAAAAGTGGCGCGACTTGGACCGGACAGGGCCGCGCTCCCCAGTGGATTGCAAGCGCGAAGAACCGAGACAGATTCCTGGTTGTGGGAGATACGGCGACAACGAAACCGGCGTCTGTTAGCAAAGCGAAGGCTGCTGGCAACTATGTCCGTGGCCCGCAGCCTGCGATGTACCAGGACCCAAAGTCGGGCGCAACGTGGAGCGGGCGCGGACGCGCACCGGCGTGGATTGCAGGTGCAAAGGATAGGACCAAGTTTTTGATTGCAGGTGCCGCTGAAGCGACTGCTGCGACGACCACGGGTGCTGTGAGCAAGGCGAAGGCTGCGGTCAAGAAGACATCGAAAGCTGTTGGCGCGACCGGTAGTAAGAGCCAACACAAAGGTCCGCAGCCGGCGATGTACCTTGACCCTAAGAGCGGGGCGACATGGAGCGGTCGCGGGCGCGCGCCGGCTTGGCTTGCTGGAGCCAAAGACCGGTCCAAGTTTTTGATTGGCGGCGCTGCGGCGGTGGGCGATGCGAAACCGGCGGTCAAGAAGGCTGTTGCGAAGAAGACCGCTGCCAAGAAGGCCGTGAGCGCGAAGGTTCCGACTAAGAAGGCACCGACGAAAAATGCGCTGCGCAAGAGCGTAGCTGTGCCCGCTTCGGTGGCCACAGTCGAGCCGAGCGCCGAGTTGACGACCTAAACGTAGTTGTCAGGTGCCCGGTGGACCAGCATTCTTCTGGTTTCACCGGGTACACCGAGCCGACGATGTCTTATTGCGCCTGTGTTGCCTGGCGCTGCGCGGCCTGCTGTTGAGCTTGCTGCTTAGCAACGTGCCTACCGACCATGCAACCTCCGACCGCACCGATGACTGCGTGGTGCCCCGCGTAATGCCCAGCGACCCCGCCTACCGCTGCGCCTTTGAGACAGCCCGCGGCATTTGCCGTGCCGGCTGTTGCGAAAGCCAGCGCCGTTGCAATCAAGGCGGTTCTTATCAAGCTTGCGTTCATTTGAAAATACTCAGAGGTTGAATTTTTCGGACGTGGCGCCGTCCGGTGTCGTTTCAATACCCGCGCCACTCGTGCTCACGCCATTCCTGGCGGCGCCATTCACGTTCACGCCACTCGCGGCGTTCGCGCCATTCACGGGCTCGCCAGTCGTCGTCACCGCCGTACGCGACGGCGACCGGTGCGGGAGCATACACGACGGGAGGTGGCGGTGCGTACACCGGTTCTGCGGGCGCATACACAGCCCCGGGAATGCCTAATCCAATGGCGACGTCGACGTGTGCCGATGCTGCCGTTGATGCTGCGAGTACCGCCAGACCGAGCGCTGCGCCGAGAATTTTCTTGTTCATCTTCGCTACTCCTCACACATTGAGTGCAATGTCAGTGACTACGGCTCGGAGTGTAAGGAGCGATGTCGGACACATGTGAAACGGCGGTGCGAGATTCGTAACATGGGATTACTCCAGGAGGCGTCCCGCGAATCAAAGGTCGGCACAAGGTCTCCGCATCACGTCACGTCTATGATTGACCACCCTCGGTCCGCCAGCTGACTTCGTTTGTCATCGGGAAGGCGGCTGCTCTGAATGGCAAATGCAAGGTAATGCCGTGGACGGGTCGCTGCGACAAAGAGGTTATGCAATGACTTGAGTATTTGCGCATCTTTCACGCCAAGGCTCGATTCGGTCCCGCACAGAAATGGAAGCACGTCGGGTATGTCGTATCGCTTGTTGAAGAACGACTGGAGTACAAGGGTCGCCGCGTGCGTCTCACCTTTGACAGATGCTATCGTCGCGACCTCAATGTCGCCAGCAGGCGCACCGCTTGACGTCGAAGCAGCAGGCGCCACTGGCCCGGTAAAGACGGCGACGGCATGACAGAGCAGTTCAGCGGCGTCGACGGGACGCTCGATGAGCGCAGTAAGCTCAACCGCGAGGGAGTGGAGCACGGCCTCCCAAGCGCTTGCTGTGTCGCATGAAACCGGTGTTCGAAGGAGCATCTCGCAAATCGAATTTGCCTTCTGGACAACACGAGCGTCACCGTCGATTGCGAGTTGGCGCCAGGACTTGACGCCATCCACTGCTGGCCATTGAAGGTCTTGCAGCAGAGACAGGATGGCTGTCCGCATTCCATTAACGGCGTTCGCGAGATTTCGCGACTCTGCGCGGGCGACAGAAGCCGCCTGCAGCGCGCTATGCAGATTCGTAAGTCGTTCCAACGTGGATGTGGTTCGATATGCTCCGGCGGCCGCATAGTCACCTAGGAACCGACCGCATCCCTTGGCCGTGACCGGTTCCTTCCGTGCGCAAACGGCCTTCACTCCGTACTTGGCAATCTCGTCCGCCGGAACCAGTTGCCTTGCACTGTCCAGAAAGGTGGGTATCACCTTCTTTACGCTCTCGTCCGTGAAAGTAAAGAGCGATATCGGAATGTTGCTCTCGGGGTTGTCGCCCACAATTTCCGGGCCGAATACCCGGAGGCTGTTCGCGACGGATGCAATGGGCGCCCCGAATCGCTTGCTCGTCGAGATTGGGAGCGGCGAGCCAGTCGGGAAAGCCGCAGCTGTCTCATCGCCAGCTCTCAGAATACGCTGGTTCACGTCGCCGAATCGCTGACAGATGCAATCGCTACCCATCGCGTTTCGCAGCAACTCAACCTGTGCATCGCTTGTGTCCTGCATCTCGTCGATGAACACTATTGGAAAGCGATGGCGCAAAGCCTCGCCGAGGGCCGGAAAGTTAGCAAATGCATGTTGCGCGAAAGCGAACATGTCGTCGTACCGGAAAATGCCATCTGTCAACAGACCGGCCTTGAGGTCCTTGATGTCCGGGTAGCTTTTGGCAGATAAGCCCGGCAATTTGCCTTTCGCGCACGACAGTTCCAGTGACGGCCCCTCATAGCGTAACGTCACCAGTGCCGGAGCATAGTCGTGCGGCTTCGCCTTAGCGAGAGCTCGCAACATCCAATTGGATTCGACGCGACGGTGGGAGATGCGGGCATGTTCATCGTCATCTATGACTCGGACCCGGATTCCCGAGCTTCTCAGTAGCGGGAGCGAGATGAACGTGTGAATGAACGACTGAATGGTGCCAATGAAATGAGGATGGGTGAACAGCCGAGAGCCGAAGCGACTTTCCTGAAGTCGGGCTTCGATTTCGTCCCGCGCAACGTTCGTATGCGAGAGGACGCAGATGCCGCGCTTCTCATACGACCACCTCCTTGCCAGTATCGACAGCTTCGCCGCAAGGAGCGTTGTCTTGCCGCTGCCGGGCGCCGCCTGGACATCGACGGTGCCGCACGCGGACAAAACCGCCCGGCGTTCGGGGTGCGCAAAGTCGAGCGTTGGATATTCGAGTTGCAGCTCGTCGATGTCCGCCTGGGCTACTGATGGCACGCTCATTTTGCAGTCGCTGCCGCAGCGGGCGCCGCTGGCCCCGCAGGTGCCGGCGGCGGGGCCGCAGTAAGCCGTTCACTCGTCACGTACAGCAGGGCCTTCTTCAGGTATGCCGGGAGCGAATCCTGCAGCGCCTTCCCCTTACCGTACTTGCCCGTCTTGAGTAGGTAGGCGCAGAACTGAGCTGTCACAACTTTAGACGCGTCTTTCTCTGAAAGCGGTTTGTAGATGTCTGCTGCTATGAGGTGCGAGGCGGTCTTACTGGTCGTGTATTTGCCCCATCTGTCGGTGGCGAGTTTCAGTTCAGCTTCAATCTCGGCTGCGCTCAGGTAGCCGTCGTCGCCCGCTTTCACAGACAGAGCGACGGCATCGTGCATCAGTCTCGCACACCCGGAGTGCGCAATGTCGTATTCGAGAGTCCAGCCGTCGGAAACGAAAACCTTGGTTGACCCTCCCTCGGCACGCTTTTCTTTCCGACTGACGTGTTCTTCCTTCTGCGCAGCGGTGAACTGGTCCTCAAAGCGCTTCTTGTTAGCCGGCCGCTCCACGTAGTCGATGTGATTCGGGACAATGTCACGGTCGGTGATGCACGCAACTGGTAGTGGAAGCACATCGCCGTTCTCGCGTTGAAGGATTCGTGCGTACCGGAACAGGCCAACCGTTCCGACGTTCACGATTGAGACCCCATATTCGGAGAACGACAGTCCGCATTGGGTAGCAAGTGTGGGAAGCAGGATTGCCTCAGCCGGCCCTTCGACAATGACGACAGAGCGGGCGAAAAACAGGTTCGCTTTCGTCGCATCCAGAAAGCGCTGCAGGTAGGCATAGTCCTCGTCCTTGAGCTTGGTCAGCCCCTTTCGGAGCGGATAGGGCTTGCCTTTCACCATCAGAATAGTGCTCTCGACAGGAGCTGCGGATGCAAGTGTCGGACTGTGCGTGCTTATGAGAACCTGGACAGGGTGCTCCTTCCTCTCTGCGTGCTCTCTGAACAAGTCGAGCACGCGGCCCTGCAACTGCGGATGAATGTGGGCTTCCGGCTCTTCGATGAGAAGCAGCGCCAGTTCTTCTCCCTCGCTTAACAGGACCAGCTCTGCCGACATAAAGAGGACGTTGTTGTAGCCAAGGCCGCGGGCGCATTGCTCAAGCTCGGAAACGCTGGAAGGTGGCAGGAGCGATAGCTCCAGTTTCTCGAGTATCTGGAGCAGCGACATTTTCGATGAGATGCCGATGCGTGAGGAGAGCTGGTCGCCTGAAAACGAGACACGCGCCAGGTGCTTGTCGTTCACTTCCTCCTGGACGGCTTTGATGACCTCGCTCGATGAGATTCGGTGCTGTGCCTGCTGCATGAAGCCGACGAGGGTGGCCGGCACCTTGGATGGGTCGTCTCGGTCGAAGTCGTCGATATCCTGGCCATCAATCTTTTTGTGCGCCTGAAGTATCTGGGAGAGGCGCGACTGGCGCCCGGCTCGTAGCTCCGCTTCGGCGTCGCGCAGTGGCCGGAGATACGTTGCCCGAATCAGGTCGCGTACCGCACTCCCGATTTCAATGCCGGAGCCACCTTCGCCCGACATGAAGGACGTGATTACGCTGCCTCGGTTGCGGCCAATCGGCTTCCCGATTTTCGCTGTGACGTGCACGACCAAATATGGGTCGCCGCCATCGTCGGGATAGGTGAGCCACTCAAGTACCGTCGCGCGTTGCTCCTTGCTCAAGTCGCGGAATTCTGCCTGCAACCAGAGCGTATTTGCCCGCGAACTGCCTTCGACGTGGAAATCCTGTTCCTGAATTCTGAGAAACTCGTAGCTGGTTGTCAGCAAGATATGCCGAATGGCGTCAATGACCGAGGTCTTGCCCGTATCGTTTTCGCCCACCAGCACATTCAGGCCAGGAGCGAACTCAAGGTCGAGGTGCGCCACTTTATCTTTCGGGCCGAAAACACGAAAGTTCTCTCCGCTTATGCGTTTTAGATACACTTCGTCTCCCTGCACATTGTTGATTTCTAAGAGACGTCTACTTTAATGCAGCGCACGGCGCTTGCGCCGCCGGAAGCGAATCGGGGGCTGCAATCCGTGTCAACGAATATCTGACGAGCCTCGCGAAGCCATGGCTGCGTAATCGACTGTGTAAGCAAGCACTCAGAGCTCGCTTTTTGTTGCGTCGGCACGCGCGATTGGAGTGGCTTACCTCGCGCGGGTCCGCAATGCGTCCAGACGGGCGGCGCATTTTGCGTGCGAACCACCACGCTTGTAGGCCTGTACCGCCTTTGTGCTGTCTGGGACGATGTCGCCGGGAGCACTTCTGTCCCAGTGCCCCTCCCAGTACAAACCAAGGTTGTACGCGGCCGACCGGTGTCCGAGCTCCAGTGCCGTGGCATACATGTCCTTGGCCATATCGAGGTCGGGGTCCATGCCGCGACCAAGCCGCGCACTGTCCGCGAGAGCCGCTGCCGCCATTCCGCGCAGCGGCTCGCTCGCCGTATCGTCCTTCAGCACGTCGCCCAGAATGACATGCCCTCCCTCGTAGTCCGCAGGCCCGCCTGTCTCTGTGACGAGAGACAGTGCAAGCGCGACCCGAAGCGACGGATGACGGTCAGGGCCAACCCGCTCAAGCAGCCGCCGGCCGAGATAAGGTGCGCCCGGCAGCGGGCTGGTGAGCAGGCCATTCGCAATGGCCGCGATGGATTCAAGTGAAAGAAAGCCAACCTTGTTTGCCGACACAACGTGCCGGAAGAACCTCTCCACGTCGAGTGAAGGGTCGCCTTGGCGAAGTTGTGCCCATTCGTGTTCAATCTGGCTAAACCAGCTGGAATCTACGGACATCAGGTTTGGGCGTCCTTTGGTGAGTGATGAGAACGATGATACCTCACCGTAGCTATTACTTCGACGGTCCGCAGAGCAACCTTCACTTGACAGCCACCAGAGTATCTTTTCCTCAACGTTTCGGGATGTATGGCCACGCGACTTAGATAACGCTCAGCAGACCAAAAATAAATGCGGCGATGCTCGCTGCCATGGCGAACTGGCGACGTCGATTGTCGGCGTTGTGTTTGAATAGCGCAGAAAGCCTACGCGCCCTCTGTGCTCCCAAATTGCGATAAATCGCGGCACAGACGTAGAGGACCAGCGTGCCCATCAAGGCGGTCAGTATCAGCCTAAGGTCGTGACTTTGCTTCGCGATAACAAGAAGTATTAGAACGGAGCCAAGCGTGAATAAATATCCGGAAAAAAGCCAGTAGACCATTACGTCACCCGCCAAGATTGTCGCATCAATAAGCGGACGCGGAGGGCGGTCCTCCCTGTAACCCATCATACGGTTCAAAGAGGCTTCAACGCGCTTGGTCGCGTTCCACACTGCCTTTCCGGTCTTGGCCCAACTACGGGCCGAATTGCGCAAAACCCGATGGGTCTTGTTGATTTGAAGCGCGAGTTGGCTGAGAACAAAAATGGCAACGACTGCTTGAATCCAAGCACTCGAGAGATATACCTTGGCGAGATTCAACAAAGGAATGAACGATTGCATTGAAGGGCTCCGCAGAAGATGGTTGGCGAACAAACGAAGTGCTACGCGTCAAAATCAATAGGGTCGCGCACGCAGCGCCTCGAAATTGATGCCATCGGGCGCCAGTACAACTTGGTTATCGGGAGTTCACGGCGCGCGTCGACTTGCGACAGCCACATCGGAATAGTTGTCGCTACTCTGACTTAACGACGCGAATCGGCGCACCGCTATCGCCCTTGGGCCTGCGGCTGCTACTCGGCGCCGCAATGACTTCGCAACAGCGAAGCAACTCGTGCGCATAAGTGAAGGCAGCGTCACGAACCATCGGCTCGCGGAAATACACCAGCCAGACCAGAGCGAAGACAAGGCACAAAACAAGTTGAATCGCCGTTCTCGGCTCGACCAGCGACAAAAGAACTGATACGTCCGCATGCAATGCTGCAGCGCCCAACGACCACGATGCTGCAGCAACGCATATCGTAAAACCAATCCAGCGCACACCGTAGCCGTTGCGCCGGAAGCCATAGGTTGCGTTCTCAGCCGACAGCAACGGAAATCGTTTCTTGTCACGCGTATGTTGCAGGAGCCATTTCAGCGCAGAGCTATATCTCTCATCGGCGTCTATCGGGTCTGCCGCCTCCTCCGAGGCACTCGGAAACTTCACCTTCGCCTTTGACTGCAAGCAGGCGTGGTACCGAGCCTTCGTATGCGCGTCAAGGAGCGGGTCGGAGTGTCGTATCAACTGCAAGCTTGGCATCCCGCCCCACCGAGCGAACAGCTTACGCTCCTTCGCCCTTCCGAGTCCCCGGCTCATATCAGCTAACAGCCATAAGCCTCCAATTGCGATGAGGAGCGTCGCGAGTCGCCCCAACAGGGTGACATTGTCGAAACTCAGCACCGCCGCTGTGAGCAAAGGCGCCACCGCAAGCAAAGCTGGAGCGAGTCGCGCCTTCCGGTCGTACGCATCAAATAATATCTGTCCACCGAAGAGCATGATGTTTTCCTTACTGGTGGCCATCTCGCACGAGTGCCGAATAACCATCTGGTCGGCGGATAAGCAAGACAACGGCGCCGGCCAGGGTTCCCTCGAGTCGATTCGCGGTTGCCACGTCGGTCGCTGAGGGACCAGCAGGCTGCAGATGACTATGCCAGGTACCCAAACACCACAAGACGCGCCGCCCAGACTCGTCGTATGCTGCAATCCGTTCCGTCAGACCTTCAGTGCCGAGGACGAAGGTGCCCGCCGAGCGTCTGCTGTCTGGCGGGGCATCGAGGACATCAGCAATCGTGATTTCGCGAAGTGTCGGTGATACGCGACCGACAACTACGCCGCCGGTTTCGACCGTCGGATAGTTGGCGACATCAGCACATATCTTGCGATGTGCCGGGCCAAGAACCCGGACAGTCCATCCCGCCTTGTCGCTCACCGGCACAACATGCGTTGCGGCTATATCCTCGCCGCTCCATGCAACCGACATACCGTCCGTCGATACCTGCGCAAGCGATATCGTTCCGTGTTCGGAGAGTCCGTCGCGCTGCAAATTCAACGCGAACTGCCCTGCGCCAGCGGCAATTAGCGAGATTCGCGCGTCCGTCATCGGAAGGGTGACCGAGTTGCATCCGACACCAACTCCGACCACACTCTTGTGCTCACTCTGGGGCGCTCGGAGAATTCCTTCCCGACGCATTCGCTCGTACGCGTAGACGACAAGGTCGGCAGTGGTCGGGTTCCTGCCGGCGCCTTCGACGGTCAACAATCCCACTTCGCCGAGGTTTAGAGCGCATGCTTCCATGACTCGCGCTCCGAATGGAGCGTGAGCGAGAAAGTGGCGCACGGACGGTGAGCCGGTGGTGTTCACAAGTACAGACCTACTACTGTCGAAGAATTCGTTGAATGACTTGTCGGCGAAAGGCATCACCATAACGTCACCTTCGAATACGGCTGGCTTGCGTCCGCCAGAGAAAGGAGCGAGAACCGACGCCAACTGCCTGCTCTTGCTTACCACCGAATTGAGTTGTGCTGGGAATAAGGCGTGCCGCGCCGCGTTGTGCGGCGAGAAGCGGTCATGGTCGACTAGCAGTTTGGGCTGGACGCCCGCGCGAGCGATATGCAGCGCTACCTTGGAGCCGAGACTGCCACACCCGACAAAGCCGAAGTCGACCGTCGGCACGGCGTCACCGAGACCAGACGTGCGTCGCAGAAGGCCCACTGACAACGGCGTGGTGAAGAGCACCGGCGCAACCGGAATGGCGTCGGGTGAGCGGAGCGCCTCCGGCACCCGCAAGTCAAACCTGTAAGCCAAGAGTTCATATTCAGTCGCCAGACCGATTAGATGGGCAGGCCGTCGAATTGCGAGCACAACGTACACCGGCAGCGCAACAGGCCCTTTAAGCTGTCGCGCGACCGCATCGAGGTTCGCCGTGAAGCGTTCGAACGCCTGTGCGCAACCAACCTCATCAGCTCGTCGTTTTATGTCGCTGAGTGTCTGAACCGTGTCGGGCTGGTAGTGGCCAATCGCCGGCGGCGCTCCATCGCCGCCGATACCCGGCCAGCAAATCGCCAGCACCGTTTCGCCGAATCGCAGGTCGTCCTCCGAACGTACATTGCGATAGAGCTTCAACAATTCGCCCTTATCCAGGGTCGGCCGTGCCGTACGTTGATTCCATCCATACGACCCGCGAACTGCCATGGACCAGACCGTCGAGACCCGGTACAACTTTGCGTTTCCGAACAAATGCTGGTCCGTGACCAACGCGTCGACGTCGATTTCCAGCATATCCTGGCAGTTGTCTCGCCGCGTCGGCTCCCAGCCTTGCCCGTAATCAATAAGTTTGTTTTCTGCAGCTTTCTCGAGCCATACAGCCATCTGGCCGAACAAGCGGCCGACGCCCTCGCTGTGCAACACATCGAGCGTGCTTCCGAAAACAAGGCACGGTGGCACCCGGTCGCCGCGGCGATGCGGATTGATATGCGGCAGCGTAGCGTTGAAATCAGGCCGCAGGGTGGGATGCGGCGCGCGCCGGGGATACTCCGCAGGGAAGCGGAACTCCACGGTTTCAACTGGGCGAACGCCCGTCGGACTCGCGCCAATGGCCCGCCAAGTCGACGGCAGATTGGTGTCGAAGTCGGCGGTGACGACGACCATGCCGTCCGCCGCTTCCTCCACTCGAACGTCACTGACTGACGGGTGCGCGCGCAGTACCGTCAATGCGTCGTCGATTGCCATGGTCAGCGGCACGCTTCGCCTCCTTAACCATGCGCCAACGGCTCGGCGCCAAGACCACCGACCGCCGCGACTTTTGCGGCGTTGGCAGACTGCTTCTTGACCCGCTTAAGGCCGCCCTCCGATACCTCGAAGGTCAGGGGCTCCGGATTGTCTTCTGACAGGTACGCCGAGGTGTTCCAGAATTCCCCCTTCGCGCCCTTTGCAATCGCCACGTACTCTTCCTTCGCGCGAATGCAGGGCGGGTCGACGTCATCGTCCTTGATAATATTTGAACTGGCGACAATGGTCGCACCCAGCAGCGCTTGGCTCAAAGCCGATAGTGCGTCCTCACTTACTTCGGCATCGCGTCCGCACTCGCTCCAACTGTCGTAGGACAGCGAATGCCACGAACAATGGTGCGGTGTCGACAGCAGGTTGTACTCAAGGGCTTCGAGCTCCTCCTTGTGTCGGGCCCACTGTCGCTCCCAAATCGCAACTTCGGCGTCGCCGCCTGACAGGAATTTGACTGCTTCCGGTGTACCGCCCGCGCCAATCGAGTAGTTCATGATGACGCTCGACTCGTTCTTGCTGAGCACCTCTTCTTCCTCATCGTCGTCCGCGAGGAGCGGCGCTAGCAGCAAGGCGCTAAAGTTGTTCTGATGGGCGCCGCATACGCGCTGGATGGATTCCCCCTCTTTCACCAGAATTCCGCCGAGAGTGTCCGTTTTCCCGTTTTGGTCTTCGCCGAGAATCAGAATGCGGTCGCCGTCCGTGTCAATACCGCTCTTTTCATAGAGCTTGACCCGGCGCTTGGCCTCCCGATTCCATGCCTTCGCGTCTTCACACAGGCAGTGATTCTTGGCGTGTGAACGCCGGAAAATCAGCGGCGATGACCACATTTCGCGGATGACGATTTTCTTCGGGTCATCCTTATCGCAATAGTCAGCGAGCGGGGCCAGGTGAAAGTGCTCTTCGAGGCCGCGGCAATGGTCCTGGTCAGGATGACTCAGAACCATCACGTCGACGTACGGGCGACCCTGCTCATCCGTCTTCAGCGCGTCGCGCAGGTCTTTGGCAACGTCCCGGATGCTGTCGTCAGGCTGCCGAATGTTCACGTCAATAAGGATAGTCCGACCACTCTCCAGTTTGATGAGCGTCATGTCGCCGTTGCCGACGGGGTAAAAAGTGATTTGCGGAGTCATATTCGCCTTTCCAAAGTTGCGCCGCATGGCGTCTGTCAAAGGGTTGCTTGTTGGCATCCCGATACGCTCGCGCCCCATTTTTGTTTCTGCCGACTTTCGGAAGTCGCGAATCAAAAGTTCGGAAAAGCGAACTTACAGCCAATCTATAGCCGTATTCCGCCATTGTCAACGAAAAAGTTCGGAATCGTGGTAGTCTATGCTCGGTGTAGTTGTGTTCAGGAGTTCGACATGCCAACCCGGCTCGGCGATAAATTGAGAGAATTGAGAAAAGAGAAGAGTCTTACGCTCGAAAAATTGGCTGACATGGCCAATATGAGCAAGAGCTATCTATGGGAGCTTGAAAATCGGGAGTCCCAGAGACCCTCGGCCGAGAAATTGACGCAGTTGGCGGACGTTCTTGGTGTAGCCGCAAGCTATTTCATTGAGGAGGATGTCCGAAAGCCGGAGGAGCGGCACCTCGATGAAGCGTTTTACCGGAACTACCAGAAGTTGGACACTACCGCTAAAGAACAACTTCGCAGAATCCTCGACACATTCAAAGACAAGCCTTAAGGCCTATGAAGCTGTCTCCCGCGAAGGAAGCGAATCGCTTATCGCAAATCCTTGACCTCTTTCACCAGACGCATGGAGACGCGAGGTTTCCCGTCGACGTTGCGAAGCTCGCGCTGGAGTGTGGAGAACTCTTCAATCTGGCGGACCGCATCGTAGGAATTGAACCAGCCCCTATAAGGGGATTCGAGGGAGGGCTGTTTCGCACCGGCCAGTCGGAGTGGAGGATTCTCTATAACGACACGCTGTCGTCCGAAGGGCGCATTCGGTTCACACAAGCTCATGAACTCGGTCATTACATTCTGCACCGTGCGGCACAAGACGCGTTCGAATGTACAACTCGCGATATGCTGGAATGGTCTGCGACCGAAAGGGTCATCGAGTCCGAAGCAGATAAGTTCGCTTCGTATCTACTGATGCCTCTTCATGACTTCCGGTCGCAGGCTGCGGGCGACGTCGACTTGAACTTGCTGGGGCGCTGTGCGGGCAGGTACGGTGTTTCTCTAACTGCGGCAATTTTGCAGTGGCTCTCCCACACTGATGAAAAGGCCGTGGTTGTGCTTTCGCGTGACGGCTTTATGGACTGGTCGTTCGCCAGTGAACCGGCGTTCAAATCCGGCGCTTTCTTTCCAACGCGCAAGAAGGTCATCGAGATTCCCGGGAGTACGTTGGCGGCCGATGCACGAGTCCTGCACGACAAACAGGGACTATCGATTGCTGGGAGAGCCTGGTTCCCGCACGCAGAGCAGGCCATGCGGTTGCGAGAGATGAAGTTGTCGGCAGAGCAGTACGATTGCACCTTAACGCTACTCGTATTGCCGAAGGCGGCGGACGTCTGGGCGCCGCGAGAGCGAACGTGGGAACGAGACTAGCGCTATTAAAGGTCCTTTATGTAGTGACGCCCGTGAGTCGGATGAGCCTGCGATGGGCGGCCTCAATGTGACAGCCACAGATGGGGTAACGCCCTTAGGACCTAGGGCGGCAGGTACCGCAATCCTTGGAAGAACTGAGTCCCGTCCGGCTTGACAGCCTCGACCGTTTCCCGTGGAAACCTACGACGGAGTTTTGGGTTGTTGCAGTTCCCGACTCGAGAGATTGTGCGGGTCCAAACCGCATACACCGCATCGGCCGCAACTGCCCGCCCGTGGCAATATCGTCCTTCACTGCTTGCAGACAGGGCGCGGTGCATGTTGCAAAATGATGGATTCGATTAAGCACGAACGCTCGGAAAATTTCGCGATGAATAATGTTCAGGATTTGGAGCTGTTTACCCCCGAAGATGGGGAGAGCGAAGAGGATTTGCGGGAGTTTGATGCGTCCATCTTGGCCACGACTGTCGTCGGGGATACAGATTGGACTGCGGAGACCATCCTCAGCCAATTGAAGAAAGGGAATATTCTCCTGGACCCGGTGTTCCAGCGGCGCGACGCTTGGAGCGACGAGCGGAAAAGTAGGTTCATCGAATCTCTTTTTCTGGGGCTTCCTATTCCGCAGTTGGTCTTTGCGGAAAGCAAGACCTCGCGCGGCAAGTACATCGTGATTGATGGAAAGCAACGGTTGCTGGCACTTCTGCGTTTCGGCCTTGATGAAGACAGACCGCTACGATTGAAAGGGTTGGAATTGAGAGACGAACTCAACGGGAAGACGCTCGCGGATTTGCGGACTTCCCCGAAATTCCTAGATGATTTGGCAGCCTTTGAAAACCAGCCTATCCGAACAACAATCGTTCGCGGTTGGGAGCGCGAAGAAGTTCTGTATCTGATTTTCCACCGATTGAACAGTGGTAGCGTACCGCTGTCGCCGCAGGAACTACGTCACGTACTCCACCCGGGTCCCTTTATTGATTTCGCGTTCAGCTTTTCGGGGCAGAGCGGAGCTCTCATTCAACTTTTGGGGAAGGATGGTCAGCCTGATTTTAGAATGAGAGACGTGGAGTTATTCATCCGCTACATCGGTCTCAAGTTCTATCTTCGTGAGTACAGTGGCGACCTGAAGCGGTTCTTGGACATGACCACTCTTCGTCTGAACAAGGAATGGGGCGAGCGGGAAGAAGAAGTGCACGTTTCCGCCGCACAGCTTGAGAAAGCCATCGACGCAACTTTCAAAATATTCGACGAAAATGCTTTTCGCAAATGGACGGGTGCTGGATTTGAACGGCGATTTAACCGGGCAGTGTTCGATTGTATGACCTACACCTTGTCTCATGCCGATTTGCGAGCAGCGGCACTCAGCCAGCCGGAAGTCGTCATCGGAGCTTTCCAGGAACTCTGCGAGGGGAACGACGATTTCCGGCGGTTCTTGGAGACGACGACTAAAAGCACGCAAGCGACATTCGGGCGCTTATTGATTTGGTCGGATACCATCATCGAACAGTTGGGGCTAGACAAACAAGGCTTCGGGTCGCTGCTGCGCGTGAGCTAAGTTAATGGCGTACACATCCTACTTTCTTGCTCTCAAGGCGCGCATAGCCCAATTGGAGTTTTTGCTTCCGAATCAGCCGCCAAATGACGAAACGGAAGAACAGCAACAACAAGACAACATCAGAGCATTTCTTCTCCTGTGCCACGCAGAAGTTGAAACTTTTGTAGAGGACCTTGCAAAGATTCTAGGGGAAAGTTTAGTGGCAGAGCTAAGAAACTTCCGTCTAGGTACGCGATTTAGCCGAAGTCACGCAGAAGCAGCGGAACGTAGATATGTAGACGCTATTTCAAGCAATCACGGAGTGAAGGAATCCAATTTGCTGACAATGTTTGGTCTATTCGGGTTTTCCGAGAAGACGTTTGTGGACATTGACCCAGGTTTCCTGTCCGAATTCAACAGCTATGGTTCGACACGGGGAGATTCCGCGCATAAAGGCGCCGCTCGAGCCACACGGCGGCTATATGGACGTTCGCAAAAGATAAAAATCGAGCGTCTTCTTACCATGCTTGCAGGACTGGAATCCGAGGTACGTCGGGCCTGTTTAAACGGCTTGCTAGCCCCTAACTCACGGGATATCTGAGCAATCGGTCAAAACTCGAGCAATGTGAGTGGAGGCGGGAATCGCTGGTCCAGAATGCCGAGCGCGCCATCAAGCCGATACGCGCCGCTGTCTCTGGTGGCTAGACTCCTTGCAACGCGGAGGAAAGCAGCCGAAACCGGCGCTGCAATTCGAAAGTAAGATTGCTCTCCCGGATGAACTCCTTCATCAGCCTGCGCACGTTCGCCTTCTGTCGCCCACCCGCGAGTTCCGGGAACGCCTCGACCATAGCGGCATGGATACGTTCGGACTTGTCCTTGCGCAGGAGCAGTTCACGGTACACGATGCTCACGGCGTACAGGTTTTCCGGGCTTTCATCCAGTTCCTCTTGCGTCAAGAGATTGGGCGGAACAAACCGGACGCGTAAATAGAATGGCCACCAGACCACATCGTTTTCATCGGTCAACGCGTATTGACACCAGGTTTCGTCGAAGATTTGGACCCAGTTGTCCGAGGTCTCGTACTCAAATTTCGCGCCCTTAGTCGCTGCTTCGAACTCTGCGGTCACGAAAGACATGTTCTTGAGTCGCGTAAGCCTCTCCACCAGTTCGGGGTGGTGATTTGCGAACAGCCAGATGTCACTCGCCGGGTCCCCCAGGGTCAGGGCCTGGCCCTTGCCGAGTGGGGTGCTGAGGGCTTCAGCAAGTGGTTTAAGCAATGGACGGTAGAGGCGGGTCAGTCGCGAGAGAATGTTGTCGACCTCCTTCTCGGGGCCCGACTCATAGTCCGACTGACGCTGGCAGTAGGAGATGAGCAGGCTCGAGGACTGATTGCCACGACGAAGCTGAGCTTCTGCGCGGCTCGCTCCTGCGTCCAGCCAGGTGTAATCGAGATACACCCAATATTTCAACAGCTCACGCAATTGCAACTGGCGAGAACGTCCCTTGTCCAACGCGATGAGTGCAACATGGAAATTCTGAAAGCTGGGATAACGGTCAACGAGTTGCTTTACGGAGCGACGATACCGGCTGAGCTGTTGGTTGCCGTGCTGGGCCCTGTACTTGTTCTCAACGACGATGACAAACTCGTTGACCGGGTCAACGATGAAGAAGTCGAGTTGACTATCAGCCGAGATTCGATACTCTCGCAGCAGCAGAATCGAGTGAAATCCCGTCAGGCTGATGCGTGCCGGCGTCCAGTAAGCAAAGAATTCAGCGTTCGGACCATCCCCCACTTCGCAGTTGGACCATGCCGCAGTCAGAAAGTCCTTGAATATCGCATCGCCCTGACCATGCCCTTCTCGGGGGTTCAGCAGCCACTGGAGAATCTGAGAATGTTGTGTCTCCAGTGGCTCGATGATGTCGAATATGTCGTTAGCGCGCTTGAGGGCCTCAATGGCCTGCCCCAGGTCGGGGTCACTGATGAATCGTTGAAACAGTCCTACATCGTAAGCGGGCTCGGCGGCCCGACGTGTTCTCACTGGCATAAGTTTCCCCAGACTGTCCCATGAAAAAAGCCGGTGCGATGCCCGGAGAATCTCGATATGTTTCCGGAAGTCTTTCGGCCGAATGCACTTTTATGCGCGGTGCACACGAACAAGCACCTTGCTGCTCCGAAGGCGGCCGTTCGGCCCCTTGTAACGACGACACGCAGAGAGTTGTAGCGTGGCCACGGCACTAAACCAGAACCGCTGAAGCGACGTTGAGAACTGTCGAATGATGACGCCCCCCGGACCAACAGGTTGCCGAGCGCCAGAATGCGCGATGCGAGTCAAACCAGCCCATATCCGGCGACATCGAGTACTGTCTGCATAGACGGCACGATTCCTGTCTTCTTACGCGATATCGCCAGTATTTCGGCAGCCTCTCAAAATACTTGAGGTTCTGCAGTGAACTTAGGTGGAGGCGCCGAGGCCATGCAGCCGCACGCAGCGAAGACGTCACCGAGCACACGCTGATGCGAGCCTACCCCGACGCGCCGAGGTAACGTGGCCGCACAGCAAAGAGCGTACTCAGCCTGTAGTCGCTCGCGCCAACGAACCCAGAGACAACTTTCCAATGACTGGCCCCCAACCCGTAGCGGCGCCTCAACAGTAAACGTCCAAGAGATTCGCGCTCGGCTAGCATAACTGCCAAGTAGTGACGAAAGAAGGCGGTCGCACAATATGACTGACATCCTCACCCCAGACGAACGCAGCGTGCGCATGAGCCGTGTGCGCCAGGCAGGTACGGACGTTGAATTGAGGTTACGGAAGGCGCTCTGGAACGCGGGCTTTCGTTATCATCTTCGCACAGCGAACAAGCTACCTGGTCGACCCGATATTGTTTTCGTCAACCGAAAAGTGGCAATCTTCGTCGACGGATGCTTTTGGCATGGATGCCCGATACATGGTACGAAACCAAAGACCAACGCTCAGTTTTGGGATGAAAAGATAAAACGAAACCGTGAGCGCGACCAAGAAGTCGACGGCAAACTTGTAGAGGCTGGCTGGCGCGTGATACGCCTATGGGAGCACGAAGTGCGCAAGGAGCTTCCGGCCTGCGTCCGGCGCATCGCCTGCGTTCTTCAGGTGACGCCGAGATAATGTCGCTGACCGATGTACGACTCAAAGTCGTTCAAAGCGTAGGTAAGCAGCCCCTTAACGCGCTCGTAATCTTCGAGTAGCTGAGGAGCCGTCAAGTCCTT
Organism: Paraburkholderia fungorum; assembly: GCF_046026025.1. Lineage (GTDB taxonomy): Bacteria > Pseudomonadota > Gammaproteobacteria > Burkholderiales > Burkholderiaceae > Paraburkholderia > Paraburkholderia fungorum_E. Next base: position 37,966 of record NZ_JAQQFL010000051.1, read on the forward strand.
ACCGTAGTCACCAAACGATTCGGCACCGTGCGCAAGCCGGTTTCGAGCGACCATGATGTCGTGAAGGCGTTCCTCATCATAGGCATGGGTCTTTCTTACGCCAAAATCTTTCAAGATGTCACGGATTTTCTTCGAGTCCACGTTGCCGTTGAAGACCTTTGCCTTGTCAAAACTGCTGCTAATAATGTCCGTTGTAATTGCAACAAGTTTTGGTGTCAACTTGTCTGCAGCACAATTCTTCACGTTACCAAGAACAGCTGACTTGAACTCCGGGCTTAACAGGTCGAACGATACTTTTCGCTGCTGTAACTCGTCGAATACAGCCTCGACGACGTTCGTCATGGTCGATTCGACCACGTTATACAGCAACAGCATGGCGGCAGCTTTCATGGTTGACGGAAGTCCGCCGGGGATGCCCCAGGTACTCTTTTCCATTTCGGCGAGCCAGTCAAGATAGACCTTGATTTCGTCGCATCGTTTTTCAAAGTCAGCGCGTACCGTAAGCATTTCATGCGCCCAAAAGTTTGTCTCGGACAAATTCAATACGAGCCTTCACTTTGGGACGCGAATTGCTCGCGTCCGATACCGTATGGTTCATGAATTCGTTCGACGTCAACCAGTCAGTAATGGTCTGCTTTGATGCGGTCAGGTCGGGTTTGGCTTGTAGCGCCAAACTCACTCCCACGGAGATTGCTTCAAACCGGACACGCGGCACGGACGAATTGCTTGGCGACTTTCGGAAGCCGAACGGAAAGTTATCGCGAACGAAGTTCAACATCGACGTGAAGCGGCCGAACAGCACATCCCTGTCAAATTTGGTCTGATGTTCCTTGAGATAGCCATCCAGGAAGCTTCGTACGCTATGGTTGAACTGTTCATACCGGTCGGCATAAGCGAAGTAGCGCAACACCATTTCCTCGGCCTCTTCTCGACGCTGCTTGCGGTACGAAATCGGACACACTTCATTAAACAGAGGAAGTGCAGCACATTCTGCGATGAAATCGTAGAAGGGTCCGGTGTAGATACCCTTCCGCTTCTCCATTGCTTTCAACTCGTCACTACCTGTGTTGATACGCTCGAATATATCGCGCCTCACGGTTTCTGTCGCCTTCTCGGACAACTCGATTACACGTATGGGCCGGCGCTTGAACTTCCTTTGACGAGACAGTTCGATGTCGGTGAAACGGAAACCGTTGAGACGGGAGAGTTTTTCCAATCCGTCTAGAATCAAGTCGTCGCTTACGAAAGCGGCAAGAGTTCGAACTCGCTGCGAGCCATCGACGATTTCAACTCGCCCTTCGTCTGAATGGATATCTTTTTCCAAGGATGCCGTGAAAACGTAAGGTATTGGTAGACCCAACATAACCGACTCGATGAACTTGCTCTGCCGTTCGGTACTCCACACGAAGTCGCGCTGATAGGTAGGAACGAACAGTTCGTTCGCGTCCTCGTCTTTGCCATCCAAATACTTCTGCACGATAAGCTCGACCGTATATTCCTTTGTCTCGTAATCTACATCCGTCTGAAGCTCACGAACCTGTGCCTCGGCCGCGATTTTGTCTTCATCGGTTACAAATCGTAGTTGACGTCCTGTTGTCGCCATAATCAAAGTTCCCGTTATGCTGTGTCTACGCGGTGCAGTTCCCGCAACACCGTGGTCGTCGACGTATCTCTTTGAGCGTCCAGCCGCCCGCCGCGGATGCATCCATCGCCCCGAGTGTGATGCACCCTACTCATCGAACGGAAAGGCAGCTGGCGCACCCTCGATGCCAAGCTCGCACCTTGTCGCGTTATGCAGCTTTCAGAACTGTTTGCCTTGGTATCCGTTCGGGAACATCTCCGCCAAGAAGCACGATATGCCTCTCGACTGCCGCTATGAATGCCTCGTCGAATTTAAGCTTGGCACGTCGAGTGCGACTTAAAAATCCGTGCGCAGCTCTGAGTGAAAGCTGGTCTCCATCGTCGAGCAAAAAATCCGCCAACGGTATTGGTCGACGGCCGATTGGGTCTGTTCCCGCCGATACCGTATGCCGGCGTTTGCCGTCGAAACGCGCCGCGCGCGGAATTTTCCCGGCCGAAGGAAAAATGCTATCAAGGTCCTTGCTGTAGGTTCCGGGGGCCATTAGCCGCTCCCCCAACCATTGAGCGACCGGAACGCTAACCGCACTACCCACCAAGCTCCAGCGAAACGACCGTCGAACGACCTGTTCGGCCGGTTCCGTCCATCCCTGAGCAAATCCCTGCAACCTCTCTGCGTCGCCTATGCTCGGCTTCACGATTTTCCCGTTCGGGAGCAATACGGCTGGTGGGGACGGGATGCCAATCGTCGAGCCGTTCTTCAATGTGGGAATACTGTCGACAGCCCACCCGAGCCCTGTCAGCCCCTCGGTCCAATAAAATCCATGTGCAACTTCGCCGACGGCACTCTTGGGTCGTTCCAACCTGTTTTCATCAGCAAAGAGAACACTGGCGGGGTCGAACTCGCGCGATGCCACAAAAAAAACTCGCTCACGCCGCTGTGGCAGTCCAAAAGAGAATGTGTCCACTACGCGATATGCCCACCGGTACCCGCGTCTCTCGAACTCCTCAGCGATGGCCCGCATCGCCGAGCCACCGCTCAACTGAAGCATAAACGGCACGTTTTCGATGACAATCGTAGGTATTCTCCGCCGGGACAGCAAACGGAACACCTCCGAGATAAGTCCAGACTTTTCCCCGTCCAGCCCCGCGCCGCGGCCTGCCTGACTTAGGTCTTGGCATGGAAATCCAGCGCAAATCGCATCCACGCTAGACGGGAGCGACCTCAGCTTCTTGATGTCGGAATGGTATGCAATCCCGTCAAAATGGCACTTCAACACCGCCTCGGCCGCTGGATTCACGTCGCACAGCAACTCCGTGCTGTGCCCGGCGCGGCCCAGTCCAAGTTCGAAACCACCGATTCCGGCGAAGAGCCCTGCAAATTTCATTGCTTAGATAAGTTGTAGACATCTGCCTTTGCAGGCAGATGTCGTATTACCACGTAGGAGGATGCCGGCTTGATGCACGCGCGCTCGCTAAGCACGCGCCGTTGGCTCAGCCTGAAGCATACTCGAGTTCCTGCTGAAGTTGCTTTATATCAGCGGACGGCCATCGCGGGCGTTGGGCGGCCCTAGCGGCTCAAGGCCCAGTGCTGGCAAACACAGCTACGCTGACAGTACACGGGGATTGAGGACCCAGATGCGAAGCGAATAACGGTCGCCCGCTGGCCCGCATTTTAACTGACAGGTACTGGTCTTGCGGCGAACCTCACCAATCCCGCGTAAGGGCGGCTACACGCCGCCCCGACCGGCTGTTGCTAAATCCAGCCTTGTCGCAGCGCGTAGTCTTGAGCTGCGTGCAGCACGCGTTGCGGCCGTCGCACAGCCTGAAAGGTATCGACGAGAAGCGTCGTGCCACGAAAACCGTCATCAACAACCTTCATCGCCGCAGCTCTCGCCCAAAAAGGATGAACAACAACAAACCGACGCGTCGAATTTCGCACCTGTATCGACGGTAGCTGCAAACGACCAGCTGGCACAAGTTGATATAAGTCTGGACTGAGCGCCACGATGTCCTCCGCCGAGCGCCACGCTAATATTGGCCAGTCTGCAAGCTCTGGTGCTTGATTCCAATCGCCATCGAGGCCAACCTTCCATGAAGCATCGAGGAACACCCGTAGCATCGAAATCCCCAAGCGCCAGTCCAGTAGGCCATGGTACGAACGGTTGCCATACCGCTGCATACACTCGTAGCAGGCTTGAGAGCACCCCCCACGATGCCTTTCGTTGAAGAAGGGAGCCACCAGAGGGTCCTCGGTGGGCCGCTCAACCATCGACCGTGCCAGTTCGACAATCATCGGTGGCGTTCCATCAGCCAACCGGTTCGAAAAACCAGCGCCGTTAACCAGGAAATCGGCGATTTGCAGCAGAGGTTTTCCGTTACGGAGCCGGGGTTCGAGGGCTTCAAACTCCTCGGGCGCAATATCAAGTTCAAGCGAGGCCCGCTGCATTAGGAGATGCGTGGAGCTGATAAGCGCCGCGCGAACAGACGTATCATTGAAGTCACGACCAACACGGGCAATGTCGAGCTCGTCGATAACTTTAGACGGTGTAAGGTATATCGCGTCAGTTTTCTTTCGCGCCATAAGGCGCACGGGTTCATCGACGTGGTCGGAATCTCGTTTCACGCGTCCGCGTAAATCCAATTCCGCAAACTTCGCCGCCGTAATCCGCTGACCAGGTAATATCCATTTGCGGTTGCGGGGTACTGACACACGGTGCTCTGCGACGGGAATCATCTGGAACGGCTGGGCGACACCATTGTCATCTACTTGACCGTCGTTCAGTCGCAGCACGCGCGCTTCGCTGGTCCGGCCTACGGACATGTTTGAACCCAACACTTCTGCGAGAGAAACCAAGGAAGCTTCCGTAGTTGTCACTCTTTTGAAGACTGGTGTCATCTCGCCTTCTTCGACGGACTTTGGCTGGAAGTCTGTCGTGAAGGCAACAGGACTGGTATAGCGCGAGAACCGCTCACTCGGGATGTTGCTGTCGCAGTCAACACATTTAATTGCCTCAACCGGCTCCTCTCCACGACTTGAGACCGCGCCACAACACTCGCAGAAACCGATGTACCGGTGTTCGGAACTCCATGAACCGAAGCTAATTGCCCGGCTTGAGGGGGCGTCTGGCTCCCGTAGTGCCGGAGAAAATCCAATCGATTCATGCTTTTGCTTGTCGCGAATAAGCGAACGACCAGGAGCGAACTCGTAGACCGCGATATCCAAGTCGCGGTCAATGCTCGCGAAGCTGAGGCCGTTCTCCTCGTTTTCCTCTGTCCCGACATACAGGTCGCGGACTCTGGTCGGCATACCGTACATCGGAAGCAATCCCTGCTCCGCAAGAAACTGACCCAGCGGTAAGGGGCTGCTCGCGCCCTCAGTTGCGAAAGACCAAATGTGCCCCGTGAGGCTTAGAGGCGTCATCGCCGACTTCATCTGTTGTGCCACCGCGACTTGGCCGTCGGTTAGAGCTCCAATCACTCTATCTCGGGCGGCTGTCGTAGCCTCCAATGCCTGTTCCAATCGTCGCCGCCAAGGGGCACTGGGTGCGAAAATATCTGATGCTCCTGGGAATTCTCCGTGCGTATCAGTAAGGTCGTCGCCCGGATAGTTTGGCCCGTCCTCATCTCTCAGCATGGAGAAAGCCTCGGCCAGCCAAGCTTTCCTGACGATTCGTTCACCAATGACCGAATGTCCAATTGTCAGGAATGGCGGCGGCGGGACATCACCCGTAATCTTTCGAGGGTTTCGAAAATAGTGCAGGTCGTGACTTCGGCTGCGACACAGTGTCAATACCATCGAAAATGCCTGACCACGGCGACCGGCGCGGCCTACGCGCTGTTGGTAATTGAAACGCTGCGGTGGCATGTTAGCCTGATACACCGCCTGCAACGCCCCAATGTCGATTCCCACTTCCATGGTCGTTGTGACCGACAGTAAGTCGATTTCATTGACGCGCTTAGCCAAGTCAAATTCAGCAGATTTTTCCGCCCCGACGAAAATCCCTTTAAAAGCGCGCAAGCGCCCTGCAGGCGAACCCGTCTGTCCTGTCAGCTCTTCGCAATGAAGGCGAAATGCCGATTCACCAGCCTGTTCGGAACGCATAGCCCGGCGTGCCAAGAAATTGGAGGCCCAGAGCTCCTCAACCTGGCCCTCCCGGTCCGGCGGCAACGGGTCAAAGCATCGGGTACAGATACCAGTACCTCGATGAAGGTGTACGCGACCGCAGTTTGAGCATCGATAGTACGGGTCACCGGGCTGGCTAAGTCTGATGTGCAGTTTGCTCAGCTCAACTATGCCTTGTGCGTGCTCGTGGGCCCGAAACCGTTCGAGCACATCGTCAAGCTCCGCAATCGGCGCAGCCGGAGCGCTAGCCTGCGCGAATCGGGAAATGCGACTTCTTTGCCCAAGTTCATGAGCGCTACCGACATGCGCAGCCTCATCTGCCCAGCGGTTGCCCGCCACCCTGTATGCGTCGGCAAACACCCGTAAGTAGGCATCAAGCCTGTCAGAACTGGGGGTCTGTGTTGGCGTTATGGAAGGATAGCCGATACCCGTTTCCTCAAGCGCAAAGTAGGTCTTCGAGAAAAGAACCTCGTAGGCCAGAGGCCGTTGTTCCTCGCGTATATAAGCACGAGCTTCTCCTTCATCCCCGCTGTCGCTATGTGCTGGCCATTCCGGATTGCCGCTCGCTCCCTCCGGCACAATCCACTCGTTCCATGCCCGCTTGCCGATATGAGCGATTCCCGCTGGGTCGGTCGGGTGAATACCCAACTCAACGTGCCGACGCAGATACGACCTTAATTCGCTTGAGGCCAACAAGACAGGCTCGATAACTTCCGTCAACGGAACGCGGGAAGGGTCCGTCGAACGTTGAGCTTTTGCGAGTTCGGCGGACAGCTTCTCCAACTTGGCGAACTCTCGCCTTGCAACTGCCTCATCGAAGCGCCTATTCAGGTCATCGATTGCCTCGGTAGTCGGGCGAGAGGCGACTACGGACTTCAACGCCTCGATGAGCATCTGACGACGCGTGTCCTGATGATGCCGCCGTTCGATATCGAGCGCTGCCCGAGCCGCGTCCTGTCGGCTATCGGAAAAGACGACAGATTTCGCGCTTCGCCCACTTACGCGAAGTACGGAAAAAAGTTCCGTGGCCAACAACTGCGAGGTCTTCGCAAAACCTGTTCGGAAACTTCGAAGCGGCGACAGAGCGCCCATCCCCGGCTTGCGCCGGCTGTAGTCGGTTCCACAGGCGGGACAACAACGTGGGGAGGCAGAACCAGGTTTCTTGACCCAATCGTTCGACGGATTCACATAGAACAACCGTCCCATCAGATGAGTCGGGTCTTCGTGACCGGCGGGGGACACGACAGCGTTTCGCGTATCGAGGGAGGCGTGTGCCCACTCTTCCCCTTTCGCTTCGCCATCCTTGGGTTCGCCGGCGCGAGGCCAGAAGATTGCGTACTCGTTGTAGCTGAGGCTCTCATAGCTTGTGTTTGCCGCGGCTTCGGGTAGCTGCTCAAGATTAGGTGCGGTGGTCAGCAGCTCGGTCGCGCGGGAGTTACTGTCAGCGTTTCGGCGGCCGCCGATAAACAATTCGCCGCAAGCTTCGCAATAGACCAGCTCAAACAGTCGTCTGGACACTCCGTCATCGCATGAGGCATGCGTGTGCCCACGCTCGACCGACAGTCCATCAAACCGTAATTTGCCACCACTGTCCCGATACGGCGCGGCGAACATACCTTCAATGCTTCGAAAAAAGGCATGGAGTCGAACGCTGGGGAGTCCCTCGGCGACCTTTACGCCATATGTCTCGGGGCTCGATACAGAATCGGCCAATCCACGCAAGATACACAGACCTCGAACCGCTTTCTGGGACTCAGAGTCACGGCCACCGAACAATCGTTCAGCGATGTCTGCAACCGAGGTCGCACGCAGCGTGGAAGCGTCGCCGTCGCCCGTCGAGCAGCCATGGACTATTGCGGCAGAAGCAGTAGCAATTGAACGCGCTAGCGTCGTCGGCAGAAGCTCCGGCGAAACTGCGTTTTCGCCCAACGCCCGCGCCACCTTAACAATCGCTGCGTCCACAGCTACGCTTCGCTTTGAGAACTGAGCTGCGAAGTCAGAACCTTCAACTTCCAACGCTGACGTCAACTCAGTGAAAGGAAGCGTCTCAAGAGGTAACGTTCCCGCGAATTTTTGGCTGATTTGTCGGCCGCGTACAATGGAATTCCGCCAATCAGACGGAGAGGTGAAACCCATGTCACCTTTCCCTTGCGACGTCCCGAAACTACCAAAGAAGTCGAAAAGATAGTCCAAGCTTTCCGACGCGGCGGGACCGTTATCCGGCAACGACGCACTCGACGCAAGTATTCGAATCTTGTGTCGATGTTCCGGGCGGTCCAGCCCGAGCTTTGCAAACAAGCTTCTCAGTAACCCAACGACCTCCATCCCCGCTGACCCGCGAATCAAGTGAAGCTCGTCTAGAACAAGAAAGAAGTATGAGTCGTCGTTTTCCTCAAGCCATTTCCGCGTCGAGGCGAAGATAGGTTCATCCACTTCTCGGACGAGCATCGTTGCCAACATTGACGTGTTGGTAATGAGGATGTCGGGAGGAGTCGCTTGCATGTCCCATCGCGTTACCACTTCGCCACCGTCGACCGATGGGAACAAAAACCTGGTCAGCTCTGGCTCCTCGCCTCCCGTCGCAGCCGCTTCAGCTTGCTCGCGGGCATCATGTTCCCGAGCAAGTATTTGCATTTCCGACATCTCAGTCATCCGGGTCCGCATAAGCTCCATTCTTCGAGCTCGTTTCCGCTTTTCTTTTTGCGTGCCGGCTCTTCTTGGATGGTTCAGATAACCAGTCACCGGCGTCGCGCCTGTATATCGGCCAAAAAAAATTCGATTTCCTCCAAAGCGTTCCGCCATTACCGCAGCTGCTTCATCGGAGTCCAGTGCACGGCGCAGACGCGTCATTTGGTCTTCCACCAACGCGTTCATCGGATAGATTAGTAGCGCCCGAACCGCTTGGGGTCGCCGACTACTTTCCGCTGCGCGTTGGGCGATGAACTCTTCGTTCTGGTCGAGATACCATTTATTTCCTCGCTCCACACTGTTGAGTGAAGGCCAAAGCACGGCCTCACGAGCTATCGTGGCGAGGATTGGTAGCATGAACGACTCGGTCTTGCCTGAGCCGGTTCCGGACGTGACTATCCCAGGGGCGCCCGAACGAACGCCGCGACCGAGCATTTCCCATTGGTGAACATACGGCCGAAATAGGCTGCGTCGCCGAACGTCATCGTTATTGGAAGCAGCGCCCGGAAAGAGGCCCGACAATGCCAATTCTATGAACGCTCGTTTTGCCGCTTGACTGAAGTGCTGAAGCGGACTTCCGTCTTCGAGGTCGATGAGTTCTTCCAACGTATGCGGTACCTGCTCATACCGAGGGACAGGCTCAAGGAATGCTTCCGTAGTCAACGTTCCATGCTTGTTCAACAGCTCGCGCCGAGCTGCAGCGACATTTTTGTCGCGAATGCGGAAGGCAGTGTCCAAGTAGGCGAGGAAAAATTCGCGAATTCGGTGAGTTGCGCCAATAGGGTCAAGCATAGGTTCGCGTCCGGTTAGCTTTGATACAGCAATTTATTCAACACTGCATAGCCATCTTTGATGCAGGATGGCAACTTAGTCTGGTCAGGCAAAAAAAGAAATCGCCCCCATTCATGCAAACTTTCCATCATCGCGTCGGCGTCGGCTCCAGTCAGCGCATCCCCGAGCCTTGCCAGACGGGACAATGAGTGCGGCCCCGTTTTCATTGAGCTGATACGTGCCAACCAACCGTTGGTCGTCGAGTCGGCCGGCGCATCCTCAAGAGATAAACGTACGCGACTCGGAGGCATGACAGGCGAGACGATTGAACCTAACACTGACGTTGAACCCTGCTCGTGCACGCCAGGACAAACCGGCACCAGATATTCCCCCACGCGGTGGTCACTGGCGACGCCAGCCGAATGCGCTTCTTCTCGTGCGGTGGTCGTCGCAAGTACAAGCAAGTTTTTTGGTCGTGAATTCGAAGAGAGAACTGCTTGGAGCGACGCGAGCCAAAGGCTGAACGGAGCCGCGTCGAGGTTCCTTAGGCAAACAATGTGCAACGAGTCCGGCTCACAAACAGCGGTGTGCCATGCGTTAGCCAAAACAGTAGGCGCTTGAGTTCCCGGCGCTCGCCACAGGTCGTCGAGTCCGATAATGCTTGGGTCCAACGCCATTGTTCGATATGCTCCGCCGGTCACGCATCGAGCATACGCACGCAGAGCAAGCTCAGCCTGAGTTCCGCATATCAGAACGAGTTCACCGGCTCGACTGAAAACGTCAATTAGCCTTAAAGAATCTTTTTCTACCGCATGAAGTTCAGCTTCTTCGGCAAACCGAGCCTGCAGCGCGTCGCGCTGAATGTCCCGGGTTCCGACGTCCATCGCGGGAAGCCCCCAAGAGGGAACGGGAGACGGAATGAGACCCGGCCCTCGATAGCCACTCTGCTCCAACGCGCCTTCGATGCGTTCGGCGACGAGTTTGAACGCCGCTTGTTCTTGATGGGAACCATGAGCGTTACCTGCGCGGAGGTCGCCGGCAACGCTGCGCAAATTGTCCGAAAGGATTTGCCGCTCTTTGCGCCCCTCGGCACACTGATTTTCAAGCTCGGTCAACTCTTGTGCGACTACTACACGACGCTGTGCAAGGGAGTCGACCTCCAGAGACAGTTCATCGCGCCTACTGAGCATCTGCGCGAGCGTGACTTCGACTTCCTCACGTACCTTGCGTTCGAACTCTGGACGCGCCGCCTCCATTGCGTGCTGAGCTGCGCTCTCAGCAGCCGCGCTTATTTTGTCCTTATTGGCTTTTAGACCAAGAAGAAGCGCGCTGAGACTCTCGGACGCCTCAAAGCGAGCTTCGAGGATGGGCCACTGAGCTTCTAGTCGCTCCAAGTTCAACTCGACGTCGTTTTCGTCTCCCGGCATCAGGTCCGCCTGCTGAAGAGCGCGCGCGATATATTTCACACTCTCCTTTGAAGGCCGTGCATATGACGTGTCGCCGACGTGTTGAGTGAACTTGCGGAATCGTTCAATTACGCGCTCAACAAAGTCTTGGTCGCTACACCAATTCACACTCTCAATTATCGGAGCTAGCGGAATCGACTGCGACGGCAGTACCCGTAGACCTTCAAATGGGCGAACGCCATTCCACGTCTGAGGAGCCTCTCGCAACGATACGTTGCGGAATACTGGATTAGCTTTCCACAATCCATCGGCGGAGCGTGAGAGAGTAATTTCGCAAAACATGTCGTCCGAAAGAAGAACGACTGCTGTCGAAGAATTCCCCTCAATTTTTAGGTCGACTCCCTGCCCGAACAAGCGTTGACGAGCTTGTTCGACTGACATCTCCGATAGGTCGACAAGTGGCGTCGCCTTGACAATCTCCTCCGCGAGCAGAAGGTCGGCCCCCTCCCGTCGCTCGTTTGTTCGTCGTTTGAAAGTCCAAAGGCTGTTTAACGGCGCGTTAAGCAAAGGGCGTTTCGAAAATACCTTTCCTTCGCTCGGAAACATCTGGATTGTGTCGTCGATTTCTATCCAGCGTCCGTCACGTCTGACTGCCAATGGCTCCATCCGCGCCCACGTCATTTCGTTTTTGAGCACCTTGCCAAGGAACAACTCATCTTCCATCTACAGCTCCGTAATTCGATTTAGTGGCTGCGGGTCCACACAAACGCCGGCCCGCATCCATGGACGCGAAATAAATTCCTGTTGCGCAAATAGCCGAACGTTTCGGCCGGTAGATGCCCGCCTTCTTTCGGCGACTCAAGGCGACCGCCGACGAAGAACCTGCCCATCACGGCGCGAACGGACTGGACCCATGACGTATCTGCCGGATAAACGTAAGTCCAGCGACCATCAACCAAGGCTGGGCCAGGGCTGCGGCAGGTCAGCACCAATGCCATCGCTGCAAGCGAGTCGGGCAGATGGCCATCGCGTGGCATCCTGACGAGATTGGCACCGTCCAGCTGGAACAGCGGAACTTGCGCGCGGCGATACGCTTCAGCAATGGCACGCGTGCGCGAGGTCGTCGCATACCTTGTTGCGCCGTTTGGTCCGCTTACTACGAACAAGTCATCCCGGTCGCCACGTTCACGCCTGAAACGTTCTAGCCCCACAGAGTCACTTTGAATCTGTTCTCGACTGGTGAAACAGCCTGCTTTCCAGTTCCATCTAGCCACTCGCCGGTGGCGAGACTCGTCAACGTTCTCCAGTGGCCAGCAGTCTGGTGCGGCCGATGACGGCACAGTGAATTCTTCTACTACTGACCATTGCAACTCGTCGACGACAGACTGGATAGCGGCACCCTTCGCCAGCAACATCGAAGCAGCGAATTCGCTCGGCCCCTCTCGCTCTTCAACGACGCACCCAGCTGCCGCTGCGGTCTCCGTAAAGCGTTTTCGTATCATCGCCGGCGTGCTCCCAATCAGAAGCAATCCCTCTGTTCCGTCCACAAGGCTAAGCTTGACCAAAGAGGGAGGACGAATCCACCAACGTCGAACGCGCCACCTAACATTCGAGGTGACCATCAGCCACCCGCACTCCGTCAACCCACGAAGAATGTCCCAGACAGCTGGGATATCCGCACCTAGGAGGCGGCGGATACTGGTAACAAGCTCCTGTTCCGACCATCCTAGACGACCTTCCGCATAGATAGCCTCCAGCAAATCGTGGAAGCGTTCGGACGAATCGGGGGACCATTCGGACCGGCGTTCGGCAAATGGGGCAAACTCAATTGCTGTCCGGACTGTCTTTCTCGTGCTGGTCTCGGGCGCTTGATGCCAAAGCGTTTGGTCGATTGCGGCGAGTTCAACGTGTTCAAGAGCATCCGGGAAAAAGACAACCGATTTTTCTACAGCCAGCGGTTCAATCCCTGGAACTATGTCTTCCTCAAGCCGAATCTTGTAAGCGCCCGAGAGAGACTCCTTTGCATCTATCGAATAAATTCGTGACACCTCAGCTCGGAGCGCGTACGCCGGTCCATTGATGTCGGTACCCGTAAGCACAGCGGTACCCGGGCCTGCGATTTCAATCTTTGGCAGTAAGGATGCTCGTCCGAGGAATCCCGAACCCGATTTGAATCCCCCGGTTAGCATCAAGGCTTGAGATATCGACGGTAACGAGTCTTCACCGCCGAGGCCAAGGTATTGATACAAAGACTGCGCATCTCGGGCTGCGACGGGCCCAGCCAACAGCCAGTCTTCTCCAATAGGCTCGGCTTCTACTCCCCACTTTCGAGCTAAATCCTTGTTTTTTCTTGATAGCAAAATGAGGCAGGAAACAGGCGGTGTCGGAACACGTAGGTTCGAATACCAGATGCCAAAATGAGCCTCGATAAGTGGAAGAATTCCGTT
>NZ_JAQQFL010000052.1:0-49011 GCF_046026025.1 Paraburkholderia fungorum
TCGAGTTCCTGATCGTCCATCAACGGATCGAGGCGCCACGTCAACGTGCCGGTTCTGAGCGTCATCGAGACGGGATACGACGTGTTCGTGCGTGGCGAACGCCACGTGCGAGCCGGACTGAAATCGACCTGATCGTGCCTGAACGTCGTCACCTGACCGTCGCGATTTCTGAGGGCGGCATGTGCCCATATAGCATGTTCCACAGGTGAAAAACCGTGGCAAAACAGCTTCACCATCCCACTTGATTTCCCTTCTGCAGGCGCTTCATCGCTTCGGCTTGTTTCCTTAACATCTGCCTCAGAATACTGTATAAATATACAGTGAAAACTCGTCACCCTATGCTTGCCCGATGCCGGGCCGGGTGGAGTATTCCCTACGGAACGAGCGTGTCTATGGCAGCAGCGATTCATCTGGCGACGACTGCGCTGTCGTCGCAATTGCGGCGTCAGGTGTGGCCTGGTAATGAGCTCGCCGAGGCAGACTCGCAGGTGATCTCCAGCGGTTATGCCGCGCTAGATCAACTGTTGCCCGGGCAGGGCTGGTCGGCTGGCGGCCTGACGGAATTATTGATTGAACACGAAGGAGTCGGCGAACTGCGTCTGTTGGCGCGTGCGCTTCAGCATCTCACGGCACAAACCGAACGGCACGTCATGCTCGTGGCGCCCCCTTACCAGCCCAGTGTTTCTGCTCTGAAGGCTTGGGGGATCGAGGTCGAGCGTGTCCTATGGGTGCGTTCGAGTGAAGACCACGCTTTGTGGGCCGCTACTCAGGCATTGAAGCAGGATGGTATGGGCGCCGTACTGGTATGGCTGCCGAATGCGCGCGCAGATAAGGTTCGACGTCTGCAGGTGGCGGCTCAGGAGTCCGCATCGCTGGCATTTTTGATCAGGCCTGTCGAGGCAGCCACGCAATCTTCGCCGGCACCTTTGCGAATGATCTGCGAGCCGCTCTTGCCGGCCAATGCGCAGACGATCAATCGTCGTCAATGGTTGCAGGAGATTGGTATCTCGATCGACATTTTCAAGCGCCGCGGGCCGCCGCTAACGGAGCCTCTGCGTCTCATTTTGCCGTTACAAAGCGTCGTGTTGCCGGAAAGCGGAGTCGGCAGCAATCAAGGACGAGAGATCAAACATGTTGTGGATCGCAGTCACATTGCCGCTCTTGTCGCTGGAAGCGGTGAAGCCTCTCGAGCCGCCCCAGGGTGGTTCAGTCGCGAAGCCGAATCGGTGTGAATCCGGAGACAAGGCAAGCCAACCTCCAGGCGCCGAAGATGCCACCGGGGCGCGCTGCTATGCGCTGGCCGATCACGCGCACATCCTGATGCCGGATTTCGACGCATTGCGTGCTGGGGTGCATGCAGGTCATTCGCGTTCGTCCGCATTAGCGCTGGCGCCTGGTCTCAAGATGCTTGCCGCAGACACGGCCCGTGAAACCCAGGCGTTCGAAGCGATGGCGCTCGCTTTGCTGACGTACACACCAAAGGTATCGCTCGCGCAAGCTCACACCTTGTTGCTGGAAGTCGGCTCCGGTTTGCGGTTGTTTGGCGGCTTGCGCATGTTGTTGTCCCGGGTATCTGCGACGGTGGCTGAATTCGGCTATACGGCGCGCATCGCGTGCGCACCGACAGCCTGGGGCGCGTGGCTGTTGGCGCAGGCGCGTGCCGATCGGCAGGGGCGTCGTTGGCATGTGGTGAAGGAAACGTCGCTTGCGCGGGTCCTCGATCGCATATCTGTGTCGTTGCTGCCGGTTGCGCAGGCGCATCGCGAGGCGTTTACGCATGTCGGCTGCACGACGCTGGCTGATTTGCGCCAGTTGCCAAGGTCGGGTGTCGTACGGCGGTTTGGTAGCGGTATCCTGGATCTGCTGGCACAAGCCTACGGCACGCGCCCGGATCCGCGCGAATCGTTTCGTGCGCCGGCATCGTTTCATGCGCAGTTGGAATTGCCGTCACGGGTCGATAACGCCGATGCACTACTGTTCGCCGCGCGTCGGCTGATTGTGCAACTGGCCGGATGGTTGAGCGCGCATCATGCTGCGCTCAGTGGTTATACGTTGTTGCTCGAACACGAATTGGCATCCCGCCATGCGCCGAAGACGTCGAGTCTGAAGGTCGCGTGGGCCATACCGTCGCGCGATGCTGAGCATTTGATCTGGCTGCTGCGTGAGAGGTTGAATCAGACGGTTCTGGCGGCGCCCGTGATCGAGTTGAAGCTGATAGCGGATCAGATCAGCGAGAGTGCAGGGCGATCGGACACCTTGTTTCCAATGCCCGAATCAGATGGCGATTCGATTGCGCGTCTGCTCGAACGCTTGAGCGCGCGTTTGGGGCCGGAGAACGTGTTGCAGATGTCGGTGCATGACGATCATCGGCCTGAGCGGGCAATGCGCGTCGAGGCCTACCAGGCGCAAGCGTTGTCGCGCAAGAAGCGTTCGTCTGTGAAAACCAGCACGAAAATTAAAGCGGATAAAACCTGGCTGACCGATGAGTTGCAGCACGCTGCATCGGAGAGTGCGCGCGCAGACGGCGATGAGGCCATACAGGCAGAACAGGCAGAACGCACAGCACACCCGGCGCACCTATCACGACAGTCTGACAAAACAAGTGATCCTAAAAGCAGCCGCCTATCCGTCATGCAACCAGTCGATGCTCAAGCCTCACTCGATCTGCCCGACAGTGTATTGCCATCGCAGCCTCGCCCTGTCTGGATGCTCGACAAGCCGCTGCGCCTGATGATGCGCGACCAGCGGCCGATCTATCGTCGGCCGCTGAAAATGCTCACGCGTACCGAACGGATTGAAGCAGGGTGGTGGGACGGTGACCGCGTCGAGCGGGATTACTACGTCGCGGCAGACGATCGTGGTCATATGTTCTGGGTGTTCCGCGAACGTTTAAACGGCGAGTGGTATTTGCAGGGTTTGTTCGGTTGAGCATCATGGCAAATTCCCGGACCTCAGTTTTATTGGAGCGGGCGCTTGCGGCCCAATTGCCGCCCTACGCGGAACTGCATTGCCTGACTAATTTCTCGTTTTTGCGCGGCGCTTCGCATCCGCATGAGTTGGTCAAGCAGGCGATGTCGCGCGGCTATAGCGCGCTAGCGATCACCGATGAATGCTCGCTGGCGGGTGTCGTGCGCGCACACACGGCGGTGAGAGAAATCAAACAGGAGCGGGAGCGCCAACAGAAGGAGCGCGATGACAAGGCGAAAACCGCGCAAGAAGGAGCACCCCTAGAAGATGCAGAAAAATCGACGGCCACAAAGCCAGCGGACTCGCAACAGAAAGTCGCAGAGTCAGAAGCCACACAACAAGAAGCCACAGAGCCAGAGGCGCTAAAACCAATCCCTCATCTCATCATCGGCAGCGAGCTGAATCTGACGGACGATGCAGGCGAACCATTCTGCACACTGGTTGCGCTCGCAACCAACCGCAATGGCTACGGCAATCTTTCCGAGCTGATCACGCTCGCCCGTTCGCGTGCCGACAAGGGCAGCTATCGCCTCGGGCCGTCCGATTTCACCGATGCGTTGCCGCATCTCGAACATCTCAGGACCTTGCCCGATTGTGTCCTGATCCTCGTGCCGCAACGCACGGCGACGTTCACACACACGCTGCGCTGTGCGCATTGGCTCGCCTCATTGGCTCCGCAACGCTCATGGGTTGCACTCGAGCTCTGGCAAACCGGCAGTGACGATCTTCAGATTGACGCATTGCGGATGATTTCAGAAGCAAGCGGTTTACCTCTGGTGGCGGCAGGTGGTGTTCTGATGCATGCACGATCGCGCAAGCCATTGCAGGACACCCTGACCGCGATCGGTCTCGTCACTCCGCTATCGGCATGCGGCCACGCGCTCGAGGCCAATGCCGAGCGGCATATGCGCACGCGCGTGCGACTCGGCAAACTGTATCCGCGCGACACGCTCGAAGAAACGCTGCGCATCGCCGCCCTATGCCGTTTCTCGCTCGACGAACTGAAGTACGAGTATCCGGAAGAACTGGTGCCGGCCAGCGAATCGCCGTCGAGCTATCTGCGCAAGCTGGTGATGGCCGGCGCAATTGAGCGTTGGCCGGACGGCATCGATCTCAAGCGGATCTATCAGATCGAAAAAGAGCTGCAACTGATCGCCGATCTGAAATACGAAAAGTACTTCCTGACGGTGCACGATATCGTGAGCTTTGCGCGCTCAAGAAACATTCTGTGCCAAGGCCGTGGTTCGGCGGCAAACTCGATTGTGTGCTACTGCCTGCATGTGACGGAAATCGACCCGGTACACATGAACATGCTGATCGAACGGTTCATTTCGCGTGCGCGTAATGAACCGCCTGATATCGACGTCGATTTCGAACATCAGCGCCGGGAAGAGGTGATTCAATATATCTACGGCAAATATGGACGTCATCGCGCCGCGCTTACTGCATCGTTGATTACGTATCACGTGCGCAGTGCGCTGAAGGACGTCGGCAAGGCGTTGGGGCTCGAGGCGTCGCTGATCGAGCGGATCAGTAAATCGCAGCAATGGTGGGACGGCACGGATGCGGTCGCCAAATATCTGGCTGAAGCAGGCTTCGCTGCCAACTCGCACATCACGCAGAATCTGATTCGCCTTACCAAAGAGTTGCGCAATTTTCCGCGTCATCTGTCGCAGCATGTCGGCGGCTTCGTGATTGCGAAAGACAAGCTGTCGCGACTCGTACCGATCGAGAACGCGACGATGAAAGAGCGCAGCGTCATCGAGTGGGACAAGGACGATATCGATGCGCTCGGGCTGTTGAAAGTCGACGTGCTGGCGCTCGGCATGTTGTCGGCTATCCGGCGCGCGTTGGAGTTTGTCGCATTGCGGCGCGGTTTGTCGAAATTCAGGATGCAGGATATTCCGCGCGAGGATCGGGCCGTCTACGAAATGTGCGGTCATGCCGATACGATCGGCGTATTCCAGATCGAATCGCGTGCGCAGCAAAGCATGCTGCCGCGGCTGAAACCGAACAAGTACTACGATCTCGTGATCGAAGTCGCGATCGTACGACCTGGGCCGATTCAGGGCGGCATGGTGCATCCCTATCTGCGCCGCAAGCAGGGCCTGGAGGCGGTGGACTACGCGAAAGATGAGTTGCGGCCCGTGCTCGAGCGCACGCTCGGTGTGCCGATTTTCCAGGAGCAGGTAATGCACCTTGCGATGGTTGCTGCGCTCTACACGGGTGAGCAGGCCGACCAGTTGCGACGGGCGATGGCCGCGTGGCGGCGCACCGGTAATCTGGCGAAGTATCAGCAGGATCTGACCGACCGCATGCTCAAGCGAGGCTATGAACCCGACTTTATCGAGCGCATCTGCAAACAGATCGAAGGCTTCGGCGAATATGGTTTTCCTGAAAGCCATGCAGCGAGCTTTGCCTTGCTCGTCTACCTTAGCGCGTGGCTGAAACGTTACGAGCCGGCGGCTTTTCTGGCGGGGTTGCTGAACAGTCAACCGTTGGGATTTTATTCGCCGTCGCAACTCGTGCAGGATGCCCGGCGTCATGGCGTCCAGGTATTGCCGCCGGACGTGACCTTGAGCGATTGGGAGTCGACCTTCGAAATCCGTGGCCATGAAGGGCAGCGGATTGCATCGGGCGAGACCTGTTTGCGTCGTCAGCAGGGCATATTATCCGCGCAGCAATTACGCGATCTGTCGTTGCGGCGCTTGAGCGTGGCCCGAACGATCCGGCGCGCGGCAAAACAGCTGAACGCACGCGTATTTCAATCGTCAAAAACCTATGGGGCGCGAGGCCCGGCAGTACGCATCGGCATGCATCTGATCAAAGGTCTTTCACAGGTGGCTGCCGAACGCATCATGGCGGCTCGTGACGACGCGCAGTTTACCGACGTCGACGATATGACGCGTCGTGCGGCATTGACGCGGCGCGATCTCGAAGCGCTCGCCGCGGCGAACGCGCTGGTCAGCATCGCGGGCCATCGGCGCGAAGCATGGTGGGCGGTGACCGCGCAGCACACGGTGCCCAAGCTGCTACGTGATGCGCCGATCATCGAAACGCCGTTGGCATTGCCGCAGGCAACCGAAAGTCGCGAGATCTTCGACGATTACGCGAGCATCGGTCTTACGCTCAATCGTCATCCGCTCGCCCTATTGCGAGAGCGTCTTGCCCGGCAGCGTTTTCGCACGGCGGCCGAACTCGCCGTGTGTCGGCATGGCACGCTGGCGCGCGCCTGCGGCATTGTCACCGTGCGGCAGCGGCCGGGCACGGCAAACGGCACCGTGTTCGTTTCCATTGAAGACGAAACCGGCTCGATCAACGTGATCGTCTGGCCATCGCTGGTGGAAAAGCAGCGCAAGGTGCTGCTGGGTTCATCTTTGCTGGCGGTGTATGGCGTCTTGCAGCGCGATGACGGCGTTTCTACCGGTGGTGACAGCACCGGCAACGTGGCGGACGCCAATCAAGCAGGTAAGGCGAAACGGAAGCAGAAGGGCGAGGTGATCCACCTCGTCGCGCATCGGCTCGAAGACCACAGCGAATGGCTTGGCGAACTGGCCACGACGAGTCGCGATTTTCATTGATGCGGACCTGCCGTGGCTGAACGCGTATACACGGGGGTGTTATACCGTCGTACCGGCAACCCGTGGAAACGCGGGCAGCGCCTGCCGTGGCCAGGCTTGCAAGCCCGACGCCAATCTGGCGAGTCGTCGGACCGTGAAAGCGCGGGCAGCACTTGTTGTGGCCAGGCGCGACTATCTGTTAGAGCGGCGTCTCGCCGCGCCATGGAAACGCGCATAGCACTTGACTGATCGCAACGTCGAACGGTGTGCGGCGGCCAATACCGAGCGCCTCGAGCCGATCCGAAGCCAGGTGACAGTTATGCGGACGCGGCGTCGCATCCGTGGGCGTGTGCTGTGGCGTCAGTTGCGCATCAAGTTGCAGCGCTTCTGCCAGCCGCACGGCGATTTCATACTTGTTCATCGGCTCGTCCCCCGACCATTGCACGATGCCACGGATCGCATCGCCACGCGCATGCCGTTCGAGCATCTGCCGGATCACAAACGCGACGTCCGGCGTAAAGGTCGGGTAACGAATCGCCCATGCATCCATGACAGCGGCTTTGCCCGCGCGTGAAGCCGACGCGGCGATCGCCGGCACGAGACTCGTCACCGCCGATTCTGCCCAATCGACGATCGGCCCATATAGCAGCGGTAAACGCAGCACGCAGCCGAGATCGGTGGATTCCGCCAGCGCGCGTTCACCTTCGAGTTTGCTGCGCCCGTAGGCATTGAGCGGTGCGGGCGCGGAATCGTGCTGATAGGGCGGGTGGGTGCCGTTGAACACGTAATCGGTCGAGATTGAAAGCGTCCATGCGCCGCGCCGCTGCGCCGCCGCAGCCAGAGTGCGCACCGCATCCACGTTCAACGCCCGGGCGAGCGCCGGATCGTGCTCGCACACATCCGGCCGACGTTCCGCGGCGGCGATCACGAGTGCGTCCGGCGCTTCACGCTCAACAAATTGCTCGACCGCCAGCGCATCGCGAATATCCAGCGCAACGGTGTTTGGACCCGGTCGGCTGAACGCCGTGGCGACAACTTGCCAGCTGGCCTGCTGCGTCAGTTCGTCGACGAGAGCCCGGCCGAGCAGCCCGGAAGCACCAATGACGGCAACCTTGAACATGATGGTTGCTCGCTTAGCGGGCCGGGCCGGTGGTCACACTAGTCACGCTGGTCACCGTGTAGCCGGCATCGTCGATTGCGGCCTGTAGCGTGTCAGCCGGTTGCGCCGATTCGACCGCCACGCGACCGGAAGCCAGATCAACCTGGACCTGCGCGGCTTCATCGTGTTCACGGATTGCATTCGTCACCGCCGCCACGCAATGCTGGCAGCTCATGCCTTCCACCTGGAATTCGATCGTCATCGGGATTGCCTCGAAAAAATGAATGTTGCGATAGTTGAATTATGCCTGCCGATGCGTAATTGAGTGCCTGACCTTCCCACTATGGGAAGGTGTAGGATCGGGGCACACATTGGGGAAACAGTCATGAATATCGGTGAAGCGGCCCGCGCGTCGGGCGTCACGGCGAAGATGATTCGCTACTACGAAAGCGTAGATTTGCTGGCGGCAAAGGCCCGCACGAGCGCCGGCTATCGTGTATACGGGCCGCAAGAAGTCCATTCGCTGCGTTTCATCCGGCAGGCGCGCCGTCTTGGTTTTCTGGTCGAAGACATCCGCCGGCTTCTGGCGCTATGGCACGACCGGTCGCGCGCCAGCGCCGAAGTAAAGGCGATTGCGCTGGAGCACGTCGCGGAACTCGATCGCCGCATTGCCGAACTGAGCGATATGCGCGACACATTGGCGCATCTGGCGGATCATTGCCACGGCGACGATCGCCCGGATTGCCCAATTATCGAGCGGCTAGCCGACACCGATCTGGTGTCGGGGAAGGGGTGTCATCCGATTTGAACGCGTCGGGTGCAACTCGTTGTGGGATTTGTCACGATGGACCATCAAAAAGCACCATTATGGTGCTTAATAATTTGGGGGAGCATCAGACATCCCGAAACGGTCATCTTGAATTTAAACAAATCAAGGACTTACGCGCACCACGAGCGTGCACCATTCCAAAACGGAATGCACGTCATGCGGGCATTTCACTAGCAAGGTTGCACCATAGGGCTATAATCCGGGTTAACCCTTTTACGGGAAATCCCTGATGCAGAACTCACCGGGGATTCAATCTGATCCTTGGAGAACATCATGTTTGCATACGTACTTGAAAAGCTGAGCACCTGGTTTGAAACCGCAGAACGTAGCCGTCGTGAAGCCTATCTGGCGTCGTCGTCGGATATCGTTCAGCTTGAACAGCGCATCCGCTCGCTCGAAACCAACGGCTATTCGCTGTAAGTTTCAACTGCATCAAGTTTGACCCGGCAGCGCTTGTGCGCAGCCACCGCAGTAAAGTGTTGAGCCCCGTATAGACGGGGCTTTGTCACATCTGGACCGCGGAAATTTCGCGGCAAGTGGCGTTTCAACGCGACTTGTGGCTAATAACGACTAGCCTGGCAGGCGTCGTCGCGGTAAGGTAAAGCGTTTACTGCGCTATCCGGCATCCCAAACTCAACCGGTCCGCCCATGCTTCCTGTCCGCTTGCTCAAATCCGTCCTGGCCATGGCTGTTACAGCCTCACTGACAACGGTTTTCGCAGTACCGGCGAGCTTCGCCGCAACGAGTAATAACGTCCGCAAACCCGTGATACTCGATTCGCAGAGCGGCATTAGCGACGGCCAAAGCGGTACGGTGCTGCAAACCGCGCTGTTCTCGCGGCAGCCGATTGTAGGGGCGCAGCCCATCGCCGCGCCCACGGAGTTGGCGCCGAATTCGTCGATACCGTTCGTTGTCGCGCCTTACATCCCGGTGCCTGTCGGCGGCGGCACGCCGTCGCCACAACCGCGGCCGCAGCCGCGTCCCGTGCCTCGAGGGCAATAAGCCCCTCTGCGCGATATTCCCAGCAGTTTCTTTTTCGTCCGTTGACGCTTCGAGCGGCGCTCAGCTTGAAGCGCGTCCAATGCCGATCCGATGATGACTAAACTGGCGTGCAGCGGTGCGATCGACGCGCCGGCTGACAGGTGCACGGTGACGGCCGGCATGGGATATACCAACGACCCGGTCCGCAAGGCTGCGTAACCCCAGTAAGCGGCGTGGGGAGAGAGGGCAATTTACCCGGTCGCGCGCAGCCTGCAACGAGGCTCAATCGCCTCGATACTCCACCTTGAACTGCGCGGCCTTGTCCTCGCCGAGCGCCTGAACTAGCCAGGGCATCTGATCTTTCAGTGTTTTTGCCAGCGTATACGGCGGATTCAGGATGAACATGCCACTGCCGAATAAGCCGAAGCCGTCGGTCGGTGGATTGCTGACGGTCAGGCTCACATGCAACCAGTTGCGCTCTTGCAGTTTCTTCAACTGATCGGGGAAGCGCTGCGATTCAAGGCGTCTTACCTGTGGATACCAGACTGCATAGGTGCCGGTCGGAAAGCGCTTCAGGCTTTCTTCAACGCAACGCAGCGTGCGCGTGTAGTCGCGCTTGTCTTCGTACGACGGATCGAGCAGCACCAGCGCGCGGCGCGGTGCGGGCGGCAGCAACGCGAGGATGCCGTCGAAGCCGTCGCCCGCATAAAGCATCGCGCGGCGGCCAGCGTCGCGGAAGTTATGGCGCAGCACGTCGATTTCTGTAGTGTGCAACTCGAACAGGCGCATGCGGTCCTGCTCACGCATCTGCCGCCACGCGATATATGGCGACCCCGGGTAGAAACGCAACTGGCCGTCCGGATTCAGCGCGCTCACTTCGTCGACGTAATCTGCGAAGACCGACGGCAGGTCGTTACGTCCCCATAGTTTGGCGATGCCGGTCTGGAACTCGCCGGTTTTGGTCGCGTAGCCTTCCTTCAGCGAATAGACGCCGGCGCCCGCGTGCGTGTCGATATACCAGTAGGCTTTGTCCTTCTGGCCGAGGTAGCGCAGTAGCTGCAACACGACGGCGTGTTTCAGAACGTCGGCGTGATTGCCTGCATGAAAGGCGTGGCGGTAGCTGAGCATGATGAGGAGACGCTGAAAGAGGGCGTGCCGGTCCAGGGCGGATTCGGCGATGCGAATGCAATGCGGCAGCACAACTGAAGTGCAGCGCGGTCGCGTATTGTACGCGACGCCGCGTTGCGTCCTGTAGTGCGTTGCGCGGAACAGGGTCCGGATGGCGCGCGGACCCTGTTCCGCGGTCTGGTGCGCGGCCGGTCAGTCGTAGGCGTCGCCGATGATTTCCTCGATCCGCTGCTTGATCTCCGGGGTGATTCGCTCGGCTACATCGGCGGACTTCATGTTTTCACCGATCTGTTCGACGCGCGAGGCACCCGTGATCACGGTGCTCACATTCGGATTCTTCAGAATCCACCCAATCGCCAACTGGCCGACCGTGCAGTCCAGTTCGTCAGCCACTTCGCCCAGCTTGCCGACTACGTTGTTCTTGCCGGCATCGGTGACCTGCTTGCGCAACCAGTCGTAGCCTTGCAGTTGCGCGCGGCTATCGGCAGGCACGCCATCGCGGTACTTGCCGGTGAGCAGGCCGGACGCGAGCGGGCTCCAGGTAGTCAGCCCAAGGCCGATATCCTCGTAAAGCCGCTTGTATTCCTGCTCGACGCGTTTGCGGTGGAACAGGTTGTACTGCGGCTGCTCCATGACCGGTTTGTGCAGATGATGCCGTTCAGCGATCTCGTAAGCGGCGCGAATTTCATCGGCGCTCCATTCGGAAGTGCCCCAGTACAGTGCCTTGCCACGCGTGATCATGTCGCTCATGGCCCAGACGGTTTCCTCGACCGGCGTGTTCGGGTCAGGACGGTGACAGAACACCAGATCGACATAATCGAGCTGCAGGCGTTTGAGCGAAGTGTCGATCGCGTTCAGCAAATATTTGCGGTTCAGCGTGTGGTACTGGTTCGGCGCTTCATTGAGCCCCCAGAAAAATTTCGTGGATACCACGTAGCTCACGCGCGGCCACGCCAGTTCCTTGAGTGCCTGACCCATGATTTCTTCGGATTGGCCGGCGGCGTACACCTCCGCGTTGTCGAAGAAGTTGACTCCCGCATCGCGCGCGGCCGCGAGCGACTCGCGCGCCGCACGGTGATCCACCTGATTGCCGTAGGTGACCCATGAGCCGATGGACAGTTCGCTAACTTGCAGGCCGGAACGGCCCAGACGTCGATAATTCATGCATTCCTCCTTGGTAGTGATGCCGCCGGAATCCCGCTGAAACGTCTAGTTTAAAGAGATAAGGTTCGATGTGCGGTTTACGGATGTAGTTCACACGGTTCATGCACAATAGCAACCTTGGCCGCAGTGCAGCATTCGGCCAAACGGCCTATGCCGTTTGGCTGACTTCACGCCGCCTGCGGCCCGTGGTCTCATTGCTCATCAACTGCATGGAGGTTCTGGATGTCGTCACTGAACACGAATCTGAATGGCAAGGTCGCGGTGGTTACCGGCGCTGCGAGCGGTATCGGCAAGCAGATCGCGCTTACGCTTTCCGCAGCAGGCGCGGCGATCGCGATCGCCGACCTGAATCAGGATGGGGCGAACGCCGTCGCTGAGGAAATCAAACAGGCTGGTGGAAAGGCAATCGGCGTGGCAATGGACGTCACGAACGAAGACGCTGTCAACCAGGGCATCGACAAAGTCGCGGCCGAGTTCGGCTCGATCGACATTCTGATTTCCAACGCGGGCATTCAGATCGTTAATCCAATCGAAAACTACTCGTTTTCCGACTGGAAGAAGATGCAGGCAATCCACGTGGACGGCGCCTTCCTCACTACCAAGGCCGCGCTCAAACACATGTATAAAGACGATCGTGGCGGCATTGTGATCTACATGGGTTCGGTCCATTCGCACGAGGCCTCGCCGCTGAAGTCCGCCTATGTCACGGCCAAACATGCGCTGCTGGGGCTCTCGCGCGTGCTGGCCAAAGAGGGCGCGAAACACAACGTGCGCTCGCATGTGGTGTGTCCGGGTTTCGTGCGCACGCCGCTGGTCGACAAGCAGATTCCCGAGCAGGCCAAAGAGCTGGGTATCAGCGAAGAAGACGTGATCAAGCGTGTGATGCTGGGCGGCACGGTCGACGGCATCTTCACCACGGTGGAAGACGTCGCGCAGACGGTGCTGTTCCTGTCCACTTTCCCGACTGCGGCGCTGACCGGCCAGTCCTTTATTGTGAGCCACGGCTGGTATATGCAATAAGGAGGCGCCCATGGCGCAACGCAATCTCAAACGGGCGCGCGTCGGCGCGCCCGGCGGCGGGGAAAGCGAGGGCGCCGGTCCGGCGCCCGCCGCGCATCCCGGCCGGCATTCCCATTTGCCCAACTACGAAACCGTCGCGTTGATGTTGCAAGGCGGTGGTGCGTTGGGCGCCTATCAGGCCGGCGTCTTTCAGGGACTTTACGAAGCCGGTATCGAGCCGAACTGGCTCGCCGGTATTTCGATCGGTGCGTTGAATACAGCCATCATTGCCGGCAATTCGCCGGAAAAGCGCGTCGAGCGGCTGCGGCAATTCTGGGAAACGATCTGTCAACCGGCGTTCGGACCGCCGTTGCCGGCTTTTATCGAGCACGCCTTGTTCAATTCCAGTGAAGCCGTGCGCAAGGCCTTCACGGCGACGCAGGCGATGGGCGCGATTGTGGAGGGGCAAAAGGGCTTTTTCGTGCCGCGTTTCCCGCCGCCGCTGCCCACTGTCTCCGGGCCGCCGCAACTGGCGAGCTATTACGACACCAGCCCGCTCAAGGCCACGCTGGAAGCGCTCTGCGACTTCGATCGCATTAATTCCGGCGAGATGCGCGTGTCGGTCGGTGCGGTGAATTGCGGCACAGGCAATTTCGCCTACTTCGATAACAGGCATACGAAACTGAGGCCCGAGCATTTCATGGCGTCAGGTGCGTTGCCGCCGGGTTTTGCAGCGGTTGAGATCGACGGCCAGTATTACTGGGACGGTGGTTTGATGTCGAACACGCCGCTCTATGAGGTGATTCAGACCACGCCGCGTCGCGATACGCTTGCATTCCAGGTTGATCTTTGGAGCGCGATCGGACCGGTGCCGGACAACATCACCGATGTTCAAGGGCGCATGAAGGACATCCAGTATTCGAGCCGCACGCGTCTCGTGACCGATATGCTGCAACGTTCGCAGCGTTTCCGGCATGTGCTGCGCGAGGTGCTCGATCGCGTGCCGTCTGATCAGCGCGAGGATCCGTGGTGCAAGCTTGCGGAGGATCTATCGTGTTCGAAGCGCTACAACGTGATCCACCTCATCTATCGGCAGAAGGAATACGAAGGGCACTTCAAAGATTTCCAGTTTGGCCTCTCTACAATGCGTGAACATTGGAATAGTGGCCTTGAAGATATCCGCGAATCGCTTGCCCAACCTGATTGGCTCGACATGCCTGACAACGACGCAGGTTTTGTGACGCACGATATCCATCGGGATGCGCGCTGAAATCGCCGTGAATGGCAGCAGCAGGCCATATCAGCAACCAACGGCAGCAAGCCGCATCGGCAGGTGAGAGTCATACGTCCAGCAGCCGGCCAATGAAAACGGCGCCCGAATTGGGCGCCGTTTCTTCAAGCAGCATCGGCCAGACAAAAGCGCGTGCGATGAACGCCCGCGCCCTGAAATGCCTTACTTCAACACGTGAGCAATCGCGTTAGCCACGACGTCGAGGTTGCGCGTATTCAGCGCGGCCACGCAGATACGGCCCGTGCTCACGGCGTAGATGCCGAACTCTTCACGCAGACGGTCGACTTGCGGCGCCGTTAGCCCGGAGTACGAGAACATGCCGCGTTGTGCGTTCACGAAGCTGAAATCGCGATCCGCGCCGCTTGCCTTCAGACGTTCGACCAGGCCATTGCGCATGGCGCGGATGCGGTCGCGCATTTCGGCGAGTTCCGTTTCCCACGTGGCGCGCAATTCGGGCGAAGCGAGCACCGCCGCGACCACCGAACCACCGTGCGTCGGCGGGTTCGAGTAGTTCGTGCGGATCACGCGCTTCAGTTGCGACAGCACGCGAGCCGATTCTTCCTTGCTTGCCGTGATGATCGACAGTGCGCCGATACGCTCGCCGTACAGCGAGAACGACTTCGAGAACGACGACGACACGAACACGTTCAGTTCCGATGCTGCGAACAGACGGACCGCTGCGGCGTCGGACTCGATGTTGTCGCCGAAACCCTGGTAGGCGATGTCGAGGAACGGCACCAGATTGCGTGCCTTGACCACTTCGACGATCTGCTTCCATTGGTCGACCGTCAGGTCGACGCCGGTCGGGTTGTGGCAGCAAGCATGCAGCACGACGACCGTGCCTGCCGCGTAGCTATTCAGCGCGCTCAGCATGCCGTCGAAGTTCACGCCCTGCGTGTGCGCGTCGTAGTACGGATAATTCACGACTTCGAAGCCTGCGCCTTCGAACAGCGCGCGGTGGTTTTCCCAGCTCGGATCGCTGATCGCGACCTTGGTCGAAGGGTTCAGACGCTTCAGGAAATCAGCGCCGATTTTCAGTGCGCCCGTGCCACCCAGTGCTTGTGCCGTCACGACGCGGCCCGCGGCGATCAGCGGCGAATCGTTGCCGAGCAGCAGCGTTTGCACGGCGGCGTCGTAGGCGGCGATGCCTTCGATCGGCAGATAACCACGCGGCAGCGCGGCTTCGACGCGTGCCTTTTCCGCGTCGCGCACGGCGCGCAGCAGCGGAATCTTGCCTTCTTCATTGAAGTACACGCCAACGCCAAGATTGACCTTGGTGGTGCGCGCATCGGCGTTGAAGGCTTCGTTCAGGCCCAGAATCGGGTCGCGGGGAGCAAGTTCGACGGCGGAGAACAGAGACATGATGGATGGGCAGCAGTAGTGAAAAGAGGGCGGCTACGAGCGCGGGCAGCCCGGCCAAAGGCGTCTGACGGACGATTCGGACGGAGGGCGGGCATCGGCGAGCGAGCGCAACTTGCCATTGTAGCGAATCTGCGGCCATTTTTCGGACATCCAAGCCCGTTGAACTGACTTTTTTGCTTGAAAAACAGGCACAAGGGCGTCATGTGCCTTTTGTCCCGAACCCGCTCAATCCCTACGCGGACCCGTTCGGCCCGGGTTCCCGCAACCCGTTAGAATAGTCCTTTGCCCAAGGCCCGGTGCCGCTCCCCATGTCCGAACATCATCTGACCGAACTCGACGAGGCGCTCGACGAATCCAAATTCGTCACGTTCGAAGGCTCGCCGTTCCAGCTTTACCAGCCGTATCCGCCCGCCGGTGACCAGCCGACGGCGATCGAGACGCTCGTCGAAGGCATTGAGGACGGTTTGTCGTTCCAGACCTTGCTCGGCGTAACCGGCTCAGGCAAAACCTTCACGATGGCCAACACCATCGCGCGGCTCGGCCGGCCGGCGATCGTGTTCGCGCCGAACAAGACGCTCGCCGCGCAGCTTTATTCGGAGTTTCGCGAGTTCTTTCCGCGCAATGCGGTCGAGTACTTCGTCTCGTACTACGACTACTACCAGCCGGAAGCGTACGTGCCGCAGCGCGACCTCTTCATCGAGAAAGATTCGTCGATCAACGAGCACATCGAGCAGATGCGGCTGTCGGCCACCAAGAGCCTGATGGAGCGGCGCGACGTGATCATCGTCGGCACGGTGTCGGCGATTTACGGTATCGGTAACCCGTCGGAATATCACAAGATGATTCTGACGCTGCGTACCGGCGACAAGCTCGGCCAGCGCGACATCATCGCCCGGCTGATCGCGATGCAGTACAACCGCAACGAAGCCGACTTCCAGCGCGGTTCGTTCCGCGTGCGCGGCGACACGATCGATATTTTCCCGGCCGAGCACGCCGAAATGGCGGTGCGCATCGAGCTGTTCGACGACGAAGTGGAGACGCTGCAACTGTTCGATCCACTCACCGGCCGCGTGCGGCAGAAGATTACCCGCTTCACCGTGTACCCGTCGTCGCACTATGTGACGCCGCGTGACACCGTGGTGCGTGCGGTCGAAACGATCAAGACCGAATTGCGCGACCGGCTCGAGTTCTTCTACAGCAACGGCAAGCTCGTCGAAGCGCAGCGGCTTGAGCAGCGTACCCGTTTCGATCTGGAAATGCTGCAGGAATTGGGCTTCTGCAAGGGCATCGAGAACTACTCGCGGCACTTCTCGGGCGCCGCGCCCGGCGAACCGCCGCCGACGCTGGTCGACTACCTGCCGCCCGACGCGCTGATGCTGCTCGACGAATCGCACGTGCTGATCGGCCAGCTGAACGGCATGTACAACGGCGACCGGGCGCGTAAGGAGAATCTGGTCGACTACGGTTTTCGCTTGCCGTCGGCGCTCGACAATCGCCCGCTCAAGTTCAATGAGTTCGAGCGCAAGATGCGTCAGGTGGTGTTCGTGTCGGCCACGCCGGCGGATTACGAGAAAAAGACGGCAGGGCAGGTGGCTGAGCAGCTCGTGCGCCCGACCGGTCTCGTCGATCCGGAAATCGAGGTGCGCCCGGCACGTACCCAGGTCGACGATGTACTCGGCGAGATCAACGAGCGCGTCAAGGTGGGCGACCGCGTGCTGGTCACGGTGCTGACCAAGCGGATGGCCGAGCAGCTGACCGAGTTTCTGGCCGATCACGGCGTCAAGGTCCGCTACCTGCACAGCGACATCGATACGGTGGAGCGGGTGGAAATCATCCGCGATCTGCGACTGGGCACGTTCGACGTGCTGGTCGGGATCAACCTGCTGCGTGAAGGGCTGGATATTCCGGAAGTCTCGCTGGTGGCGATTCTCGACGCGGACAAGGAAGGTTTCCTGCGCGCCGAGCGCTCGCTGATCCAGACCATCGGACGGGCCGCGCGGAACGTGAACGGCAAGGCGATTCTCTATGCGGACAGGGTGACCGACTCGATGCGCCGCGCCATCGACGAAACCGAGCGGCGGCGCGCCAAGCAGGTCGCCTACAACCTGGAGCACGGCATTACGCCGCGCGGCGTGGTCAAGCGGATCCGCGACATCATCGACGGGGTGTACAACGTCGACGACGCCCGCGCCGAGTTGAAGGAACAGCAGACTCGAGCGAAATTCGAGGACATGTCCGAGAAGCAGCTCGCCAAGGAGCTCAAGCGTCTCGAAAAGCAGATGATGGAGCACGCCAAGAATCTCGAGTTCGAAAAAGCCGCACAAACCCGCGACCAGTTGGCGCTGCTGCGCCAGCGCGTGTTCGGTGCGAATGTGGGCGACCACGTGCCCGGCGTCGAATAGCACCTTCCTGCCTGATGAGGCGCGGCGATGTGCCGCGCCTTGCCTTTCCCCCGCCTTGCAACCCGCTGACCCCCTCGCTCAGCGCCTTCCTTAAGACCGCCTTAAGGCCTTACTCCCATAAGGCTTCGCGTACGTTCGCGTTTGTTCTCCCTGCGGATCAATGATAAACTTGCTCAATATTGAGAATGGTTCGCATTAACGTTCGTAATGCAATTTACGGCACCGCATGTTTGCCAACAGGGGCCGCTGACATGGCTGCATCGAGGCAAGCACCGCGCACTGTTCCAATGGGTTCGATTCCAGTCTGATAAAAACAAGGAGTTTCAATGCGGATTTCTTCATTTGTGCGTGGTGGCGCAGCAGCGGTGGCCGCAGTAGCGGCGCTTTCAGCAACGGCTGCGGAATACCCGATCGGCAAGCACCAGATTCAGGGCGGCATGGAAATCGGCGCGGTCTATCTGCAGCCGATCACGATGGAACCCGAAGGCATGATGCGCAAGGCGTCGGATTCGGACGTCCACCTGGAAGCCGACATCCACGCGGTCAAGAACAATCCGACGGGTTTTGCCGAAGGCGACTGGATGCCGTATCTGCAAGTTCGTTATGAGTTGACGAAAGCCGGTTCGAATCAGACGCAGAAGGGCGACATGATGGCGATGGTCGCCAACGACGGTCCGCATTACGGCGACAACGTCAAGCTGCAAGGCCCGGGCAAGTACCACCTGAAGCTGATCGTCGAAGCACCGATGCAAACCGGTCACATGGCTTTCGGCCGTCACGTCGACAAGGAAACCGGCGTGGGTCCGTGGTTCAAGCCGATCACGCTCGAATACGACTTCACGTTCGCGGGTATCGGCAAGAAGGGCGGTTACTGATCGTCGATCACTGCGGACGCGGATCATCGCGGCCCGTCGCGCATTGCTGCGTGGCCGGGCTTGAGTGAGCGAATGAGCGAATGAGCGAGTGAATGCATGCAGCAGTTGGCGCGCGGACGATGAATCCCGCCGCGCCGCGTTTTCCGGGAAGGCTAATGAGAATTAATCGAAAGATCGCGATCCTTGCCATGACGGCTTTGGCCGTGGGGGCCGCGCACGCAGCGGATCTGCCCACCTTCAAGCTTGAAATGAACGACGGCAAGCTTAATCCGGCGCGTATCGAAGTGCCGGCAGGGCAGCGAATCAAGATTGCGATACGCAACACCGGCAAGGGCGCGGCCGAGTTCGAAAGCGTGCAGTTGCGCAAGGAAAAGGTGTTGGCGCCGGGCGGCGATTCGTTCGTCGTGATCGCTCCTTTGGAGCCGGGCGAGTACAAGTTCTTCGACGATTTTCATCAGCAGGCGCAGGGCGTGATCGTCGCGAAATAGCGGCTTGGGGTGCGAGCGCATGCCTTGAGCACACACGGGTGACGCGTTCGCCACAGCAGTAGCAGGGTAGAGGGGAGAGCTTGGATGGGTCAGATTCTATTCATCGTGTGGCGCGAAAGTGTTGAGGCCTTGCTGGTCGTCGGCATCCTGTACGCGTGGCTGAAAAATGGCGACGACGATGCGCGTCGCGGTTTGCCGTACCTGTGGGGCGGCGTCGCGGCCGGTCTGATCGCGGCGGTCGCCCTCGGCGCGGCGCTGGTCGGTTTCACCGAAGTGCTCTCCGGTGACGCGCAGGATTATTTCCAGACCGCCATGGTGCTGGTCGCGTGTGTGCTGATCGTGCAGATGGTGCTGTGGATGAAGCAGCACGGCCGGTCGCTTAAGCGCGACATGGAACAGTCGCTGCAAAAGAGCAAGCACGATTCGAACTGGTGGGGCGTCGCCTTGCTGGTCGCATTGGCGATCGCGCGCGAAGGCAGTGAAACGGTGATTTTCCTGTACGGTCTCGGCTTTGGCCAATCGGGTCACGTGGACGGCAGCCAGATGCTAGCCGTGGTGATCGGACTCGGCCTCGCCTTTCTGACCTTTTATGTGCTGCAGTTGGGCGGCAAGATTTTCTCGTGGCGGCTCTTCTTTCGCATCACCGAGATCATGTTGCTGTTCCTCGGCGCAGGCCTGTTCCAGACCGGTGTCGATAAGCTGATCGATAAGGAAATTCTGCCGACGATCATCGGTCAGATGTGGAACTCGTCGGCCATTCTCGACGACTCGAGCACCTTCGGTTCGCTGGTTGCGACGCTCACCGGTTATCGCGCCCATCCGGCGCTGATGAATCTGATCGCCTACGCTGTGTACTGGCTGGTCGTC
The DNA here is from genome assembly GCF_046026025.1 of Paraburkholderia fungorum. Classification (GTDB taxonomy): domain Bacteria; phylum Pseudomonadota; class Gammaproteobacteria; order Burkholderiales; family Burkholderiaceae; genus Paraburkholderia; species Paraburkholderia fungorum_E. Next base: position 20,013 of record NZ_JAQQFL010000052.1, read on the forward strand.
TATCTGCTGGTGCGTCGTGCGAATCGCAAGCCGGCGCAGCAGGCCGCCGGGCGCGCAGCATGAGTGCCGTGATGACTCGCCCGGGCCGCCTCGCGGCGGCCGGCAAGTGGATGCAGCGTCACGGCGGCTTGATCCGCGGCATCCAGTGGGTCGTGGTGGCCGTGTACGCGTTCCTGATTCTGGTGCCGGCGGTGATGCCGCTGCCGGACGACACCGCGCATCTATGGACCAACCTGACGCTTGCCGCGCAGTTCGTGTTCTGGGGCATCTGGTGGCCGTTCGTGCTGTTGTCGATGGTGATGCTCGGCCGGGTCTGGTGCGGCGTGTTGTGCCCGGAGGGCGCGCTCGCGGAATTCGCCAGCAAGTATGGCCGCGGCTGGGCGATTCCGCGCTGGATGCGCTGGGGTGGCTGGCCGTTTGTCGCGTTCGGCATCACCACCATCTACGGTCAGATGGTCAGTGTCTACCAGTATCCGAAAGCGGTGCTGCTGGTGCTCGGCGGTTCGACCTTTGCGGCGATGATCATCGGTTTGCTGTACGGACGCGAGAAGCGCGTCTGGTGCAAGTATCTATGCCCCGTCAACGGGGTTTTTTCGCTACTCGCGCGTCTCGCACCGTTTCACTACAAAGTCGATGAAGAAGCGTGGCGCCGTTCGTACAAAAACGGCGAACACGGGCATCGTGTGATCCCGATCAATTGCGCGCCGCTGGTGCCGCTGCGCAATATGAAGGGCGCGTCGGACTGCCATATGTGCGGCCGTTGCAGCGGACATCGCGACGCGATCGCGTTGACGTGGCGCGCGCCGTCGACGGAAGTCGTGCAGCTCGGCGACAAGCAGGCGAACCCTTGGGACACCGCACTGATTCTGTACGGCCTGCTCGGCATTGCGATCGGCGCGTTCCACTGGACCGCTTCGCGCTGGTTCATCGACCTGAAGATGTTCTTCGCCACCTGGCTGGTCGATCACGACATCACCTGGCCGCTGGACACCAACGCGCCCTGGTTTCTGTTCACGCATTATCCTGAGCAGAACGACGTATTTTCGTGGCTCGACGGCACGATGGTGATCGGCTACATCCTCGCTACAGCGTTGGTGTACGGCACAGCGTTGCTGGTGCTGCTGATGGGCGCGACGCGCATGCTGGGGCGTTTCAACGCCGTGCGCCTGCATCATTTGACGCAAGGCCTGATTCCGATCGCAGGCGCAGGTGTGTTCCTCGGCTTGTCGGCGACCACACTGTCGCTGCTGCGCGCAGAACATGTGTCGTTGTGGTGGGCGTCGGATATGCGTATCGCGATTCTGGCGATTGCCAATCTGTGGAGCGCATGGCTTGCCTGGCTCGTCACGCGCCGTTATAGCGAGCGCTTCGTTCAACGCGGCCTCGCGATGGTGTGGTTCGCCGCGGCGCTGGCGGTGGTCGATAGTGCATGGTGGCTGATGTTCTGGGGCTGGGCTTCGAAGTAGAGGTCATAACGAGGTTCTAACCGGGGTTCTAACCGGGGTTCCAACGCCTCGCGGTGCTGTCAAACCTGACCGGCGCCGGCCAAAACAAAAAGCCGTGGAGATGGTGCCATCCCACGGCTTTGCTTTTCCTGTTTGCGATACACGATGTCTTTCGTCTATCCGCATTGAGTGAGAACCAAAAAAGCGGCCTGGCTGGCTGCGACGGCTGGCTTGGTGTCTGCACGAAGGGGTCTAGTTCTCACGTGCAAGCCGTCGTGGCTGGCTAATGCCCAACACCTCTCGAGGAGGTGGTCCCCACAATACCCGGTACTGACTGCTATTCGGTGTTGCCTGTTACTTCGTCAGAATCAGCTTGCCCAAGCGCGTTGCTCGTAGCTGATACGTTTCGCCGTTATGCACGATGCTGACGTGACTGTGTCCTTGCAGCAGTGCGTCGCTACGCACGACCCGATCCGGCTTCTCGCTCGTACCGCTAGCGCGCTCCACCGCTGGCTTCGCGGCGGTTGCCGTCGCCGTCGATGTTTTCGGACGGCTGGTCAGCGCGGCCGCTGGGCGGCGCAGGCTGAGTGTTGAGGAGCGCGTGAGATCGGTCATTCGTTTTTGCTGTTGGTCGATTCGATGGATTAATTCTAAATGATAACTATTCCCATTTACAAGAAAGAGAAATTCATCGGTTTTGACTTTCGATAGCCTGATGGTGGGGTCGTAGAGCGACGGGAGAGGGCGGGCCGCCTTTGGCATGGCGGCCTCGCACGGTACAACGACGCGGGCAGGGCGCCCGCGCCTACATCAACATCAGTGCAACGAACCGGGTTCTTGCCTCGCCTGCACGTACTGGCGGATCAGCCGCACCGTATCGATATCGTTTTCGCGGTACGCCGATTTCACGATTTCCTGCGTTTGCACGGCGTCCTGGTCGTCGGACACCGGCAGGGTGGTCGTGTATTCGAAACGCAGGAACAACTGCAGTTCGTCAGGCTGCTCGATCGTCATTGTCAGCGAGCCGCCGACATAATCCGCCGTCGGCAGGATGTCGTAGCGCACGCTCTGGCGATCCTGCAACGTGACACGGTCGCGCACGGTGGCCTGGCCGTAGTGCAGTTCCCGTTCGAGCGTGTCGCCTTCGCGCGAAAGAATGGTGCAGCTGTCGAGCCCGATCACGAACAATTGTGGCTGCTCGGCGCGCAGCACCAGACCCTCCCACAACTGCTCGCGGGTCATCGAGTCGACAAACGGATTCAACGGGTCGTTGATCTGGATAAGGTGTTCGAAATTCAAAACGACGGCTTCCTATGAAAGCGTTGCAATAGGTGCGGCCTTGCTAGCCGGTGCCGCACCCTTCCTGCTTCAGGCGACAGCAGCAAGACCCGAACGGATCGTGATCGAATGCGTGAGGATCTTGTGAACCGGGCACGCATTGGCAATCTGCAAGAGCCGTTCCCGCTGCTCGTCGGACAGGTCGCCTTCCAGCATGATCTTGCGGTCGATCGTCGAGCCCGCGTCGCCGGTTTCCAGCTCCAGCGCCACGCGCACGTCGGCAAGCGGCCAGCCCTTGCGCTGAGCGTACATCTTCAGCGTGATCGATGTGCAGGCGCCGAGACTCGACAGCAGCATCGTGACAGGCGAAGGTCCGCGATCGCCGCCGCCTGCCGACTCGGGTTCGTCAGCGAGCCACGTATGCTTGCCGTCGTCTAAAAGAACCCGGAAATTCGTCGAGCCGATGTGGGCAGTGACGGTGGACTTTGCCATGCGCGCTCCTGAACAGGGACGGAAATCGCCGCGCGCCACGGTCCGTCATGGTCAGACGGCGTGGCGCGCGGCATGAGTTGCTATTGTGAACGAATTTACCGGCCTTCGTGCCCTATGTGCGGCGGCGCGGTGAGCGTCGCGCCACCGTGATCGTAAGCGGCAACGTTTGCGCGGGCATGGTCAATCAGTGCGTGATCGCGCCCATGCGTCCGGCCTGATAGTCAGTCACTGCCTGGCGGATCTCGTCTTCGGTGTTCATCACGAACGGGCCGTAGCGCACCACCGGTTCTTTCAGCGGCACGCCGCCGAGGAGCAGCACTTCGAGCGGTTCCTCGCCTGCCGTCAGCGTGACCGACTCGCCGTCGTTCTGAAACACCACCATCGTCCGCGCGTCGATTTCCTGGCGCGCGTCGCCTGCGCCGTAAAAGCCTTTGCCCGACAGGCCGTAAGCGAACACCCGATAATCGGCCGGCACGGGTTGCCGGACCGTTGCGCCCGGTTGCAGCGAGAAATGCTGGTAGAGGATCGGCGTGCGCGTTTCAATGGCAGCCTTCACGCCGAGCGCTTCTCCCGCGATGACCTTGACGCGCACCTTGCCGTCCGCGGACGTTGCGACCGGAATGCTGGCCGACGGAATCTCCTGATAACGCGGCTCGATCATCTTGTCGCGGCGCGGCAGGTTCACCCATAGTTGCAAGCCATGCACGCGTCCACCGGTGCGCACGAACGACGGGTCCGGCATCTCACTGTGCACAACGCCCGCGCCCGCAGTCATCCATTGCACGTCGCCGGCTCGCAGCGTGCCCGAATGGCCGCCCGAATCCTTGTGGCCGAACTGGCCCTCGAGCACGTACGTGACCGTTTCGAAGCCGCGATGCGGATGATCCGGCGCGCCTTTGGCCTCGCCCGGCGCATAGTCGATCGGCCCCATTTCGTCGAGCAGCAGGAACGGATCGAAATCCATCAGCAGGCGGGTCGGAAACGGGCGGTGGACGATAAAGCCACCACCTTCGGTCGTGCGAACGGCGGGAAACGTGCGTTCGATCGTGCGCGTCGTGCTCATCAAAGTCACCTCAAAAAATGGGGAATAGCATTATTTTTGAAACATAGAGCTATTATAGGGACCGTTTTCCTAGGCGCCAGCCGCTGTCATGCAATGGATTGTTCTATTACTGGAACGATGAGATGAAGATCGATTCACACAATCTGAATGACCTGATGTACTTTTCGCAGGTCGTCGAACATGGCGGTTTTTCCGCCGCCGAACGCGTGCTGGGTATTTCCAAGTCGCGCCTGTCGCGCCGGCTGACCGAACTGGAGGCGTCGCTGGGCGTGCGCCTGCTGCAGCGCTCCACCCGCAAGCTGGCGCTCACTGAAGCCGGTCAGCTCTTCTACCAACATTGCCAGGCGATGCTGAGCGAGGCGCAAGCGGCCGTCAACGTGGTGCAGCAATTGCGCTCGTCGCCGCGTGGGACGGTGCGCGTCAGCGTGCCGGTGACGATTTCGCAGACGATTCTGTCGCAGATCCTGCCGGAATTCATGCATCGCTACCCGGAAGTGCGCGTGGTCATGCGTGTGACGAACCGCGTGGTCGATCTGTTCGAGGATTCGATCGACATCGCGCTGCGCGTGCGCTCCGATCCACCAGAAAACGCCAACATCGTCGTGCGTCCGCTGTGGCGCACGCAGCAGATGCTGGTCGGCGCACCGAGCCTGTTGCAGCAGAATGCGCCGCCGCTGTTGCCGGCCGATCTGAGCCGTTTCGAAACGCTCGACGTGCCGACCGGCGACGGTCGCCACGTCTTCAATCTGATCGCTCCCGACGGCACGCACCATGCGCACGAACATGAGCCGCGCCTCGTTACAGCCGATCTGATGACGATTCGTGAAGCGGTGTTGTCAGGCGTGGGCATCGCCGCGTTGCCTGAAATGATGTACGGCAGCGCGCTACGCGCGGGGCAGTTGTCGCCGGTGATGCCGGGCTGGACCCTCCCGACGCCGCAGTTGTACGCGGTATTCGTGTCGCGCCAGGGGATGGTGCCGGCCGTGCGTGCGTTCGTCGATTATCTGGTTGAAATGCTCGATCCGGACGAAGGTAAGCACATCACGGGCGAGTGCCCGACGCGTGCAGAGCAAGGCGCGGTGCAGCCCGTTTTCGCGATCGCGTCATAGCACTTATTTTATGCGGCGACATCGCTTTTAGCATTTAAGCGCCGTTTGTCATGAGTACTTTCAATGACAGTTTGCTTGAATGCGCGCGTTTGCGGGCCTATAGTGAAACCCCTTCGCTAAGGAGTCTCTTATGCGAAAACTCATGGCCTCTATGATAGTGGGCCTGATAGGGCTGAGCGCGCTGTCCGTGTCGACCACGGCTGTCGCATGCGGTGATTCGAGCTATCAGTCATCTTCTGACGGTAAGTGATCCCGCCGCCCGAAAGCGCCGAGTGCGCACAAAAAAAGGCCTTCATCTGACGATGAAGGCCTTTTACTTTTAGCCCTTGTTTCAAGGGCTATTCCGGTTTTTCGGCAGGCGCTGCTTAACAGCGGCGCGATGCGACAGGCGGATTGCTTGCCCTTATTTTGCTTTGGGCTGCGTGACAAAGCCGATTTTCGTGAGGCCGCCGGCCTGCGCCGCCGACATCACTTCCGCGACTTTCTCGTACGCGACTTTACGGTCCGCATCCAGATGCAATTCCGGCTGCGGATTCGCTTGTGCGGCCTCTGCAATCTTCGCGCTCAGCGCGGCGTCGTCGACCTTCTTGTCGTCCCACAATACGTTGCCGTCCGCGTCGATCGCGACCGTTACCTGCGCGGGCTTGGTATCTTCCTTCTGACTGCTTGCATGCGGCAGATCGATTTTGACCGCGTGACGAATGACCGGGATTGTCACCATGAAGACAATCAGGAGAACCAACATCACGTCGACGAGCGGCGTCATGTTGATTTCATTCATCAGACCGTCGTCATCGTCGCCGGCGAAAGGGCTCATTGCCATCGGAATGCCTCGTCGATCAGTTGGCGCGCGCGGCGAGACGCAGACCGTCACCGCGCTTGGACGACGACAGACGGGCGCCCGTCACGAAGAAGGCATGCAGACCGTGCGCGAAGCGGCTCAGCTTGGCGACGACCGCCTTGTTGGCACGCGTCAGTGCGTTGTAGCCGAGCACGGCCGGAATCGCGACGAACAGGCCGAACGCGGTCATGATCAACGCTTCGCCGACCGGGCCCGCGACCTGGTCGATCGACGACTGGCCGCTCGCGCCGATTGCCAGCAGTGCGTGATAGATGCCCCACACCGTGCCGAACAGGCCGACGAACGGCGCCGTGCTGCCGATCGAAGCGAGAATCGCCAGACCGCTTTGCATGCGCGCGACGCTTTCATCCATCGTGTCCTTCAGGCAGCGCGTCACCCAGTCCGACACGTCCATGCGGTCGTGCAGATGCGGCTGGGTTTGATGATGGTGATCGGCGGCTTCCTGGCCCGACAGCGCAAGCGCGAGGAACGGATTGTCCTGCGGCGTCGACGAACCGGCGCCGAGTTTCTTCACGCCGTCGGCGAGATCGTCCGAATGCCAGAACTGCTGTTCGGCATTCTTCGTGAGACGGTTGAGGCGCATCACATTCCAGCCCTTGATGATGATCACGCTCCACGACATCACCGACATGATCAACAGCGCGAGCGCGATACCGCGCGTCACGAAATTCCCTTGCGCCCACACGTGCGCCAGTCCGTAGTTTTGCATTGCAATTCCTTCTTTTTTTAAAATCTGCCTCAATCGTTCAGATTGAAGTTGTAAGGCTGGGTGTACGCGGCCCGAATTGGCTGGCCGTTCTCTAGATAGGGTTTGCAGGCACTCGCGTGCGCGGCGGCAACCGCGGCATCATCCAGACGGTTGAAGCCGCTACTCTTTTTCAGTTCGATGTTCTCGAGCTTGCCCGTCAGTCCGACCACGAACTTCACGTAGGCGGTGCCGGTTTCACCGCGACGCTTCGACAGCGATGGGTATTCCGGCGTGACCATGCTGCAGTCGATGTGCGAAACGTTTTTCGGCGCGGTGATTTCCATCGTCGGACGGCCGACTGCCGGCGCTGCCTGAGCAGGCGGTGCCGCCGGCGCGGGCGGCGTTGGATCAGCCGCCGCGACGGGGGTGGCGGACGGTGCGGCGGCCACGGGCAACGGCGTAGGCGTTGGCTTGGGCGTCGGTGTCGGTGTCGGTGTCGGCTTAGACTGGATTTTGACCTTGGTATGGACCGGCGGCGTCGGCTTGGGCGGTGGCGGCGCGATTGATTGCAGCGCGACGGGCGCGGCCACGGGCGCCGGCGGCAACAACTGTGCGGTCATGACACGCGATTCGATTACCGGCTGCACGGGCTCATGACGCAGCGTCATGATCACTGCAAGCAAAGCGATGTGAATCGCCGCGACCGCGGCAGTCGCGCTCAAGGCTCGGGAATTCATTCGGAGGGACGAAGCCGGCGTGGTGCTGGCTAAAACGGTATGCGAGGCCTGCATGTTAGCGGGGAGGCGTGCCGTCGATGCGGCACGTCAGACAGGACATCGTCATGTTCGGAAGATCAGCAGCGAAATGAACAAAGTGGTCACGAAACCTATCAGCAATTCCATCTCGAACTCCTTTTAACGGGTGAGCGGGTAGCTGGCTGGTACGGATACTGGCTTGCTGACGGCAGTGGGATAACGCGTGAAGCAGTGAGGCGGTAAGCCCCGAGGCGCGGCATGGGCCGCGCCCTGAAAGCGGTCTCAGGCGGCCTTGCGTTCGTAGAACGTCAGCGGCATGACCTGCGAGTGATGATCGAAGCCGCAACGGCTCGCACACACGCCGCTTTCCATCATGACGCCACGCACGGAATCCGCGCACTTGCCACAACAGATAGCGACGCCGAGCTCGAACTGGAGTTCGTCGAACGAATCGACGCCTTCCGCGATCGAGGCACGGATCTTTCGGTCAGAAACAGACTTGCAGACACAGACAATCATGGCAGGGCGTCATAGCTAACGTTAATGCGAACTATTATCATTTTGATTGGCTCGTTTGGCAAGCGTCCTGCATGATTTTTTGTAACAAAACCAGACTCTTAGAAGGGTTTCGTCTACGGGTGGGGGCGCGGCGCGAGAGGCGGGAAGGGGACAGAAGCGCCCGAAAAGCACGCGTAAAGGCCGTGCAGAGGCCTAAAACGCGGCGGGCGAGGGGTTTATGCGGCTTGGGAATCCGGCGCCGCGGTGCGGCGCGAAGGGATCACAACCTGGTCGACCGTTGCGTCGATATGCAGCAGGGTCGCGGCAAGTTGCTGCTGATGCGTGCCGTCGCCGGTCGAATAAAAGCGGGGCGGAACAGCGCCGGTGCTTTCCGGGAGGGCGCGCAGCCCGTGCTGATCGAGCACCCGCTCCAACTGGCGCGCGATGGCTACGCTCGTATCGATCAGCATCAGCCGGTCGCCGACGATATCGCGGATCGCCGCATCGAGAAACGGATAGTGGGTGCAGCCGAGCACCAAAATGTCGGCGCCCGCGTCGAGCATGGGTTCGAGGTAACTTCGCAGCAGAGCGCGCAGTTCTGCGGACCCTACGTCGCAGCGTTCCACTGCCTGCACGAGTCCGTGGCCCGGTTGGCAAAGAAAACGGCAATCCGTGGCATAGCGTTCCAGCAGGCCCTGAAAGCGGGCGCTGCGCAAAGTCACCTGGGTGGCGAGCACGCCGGCAACGCGCGTTTTCGACTGCAGCGCGGCCGGTTTGACGCCCGGCTCGACGCCCACCAGCGGAATCGCCAGTTTTTCGCGGACCAGCGCGATCGACTGCGCGGTCGCCGTGTTGCATGCAACCACCAGCGCCTTCGCGCCTTGCTTCGCGAGCCATTCGCCGATTGCGAGGGTGCGATCGGCGATGAAGTCGTCGTCACGTTCGCCGTAGGGCGCGTAAAGCGAGTCGGCGACGTAAATGAGCGCCTCGCCGGGCAGTTGTGCCCGGACCGCCCGCAACACCGACAAACCGCCCAGACCCGAATCGAAAATGCCGACCGGCGCCTGCAGACCGCCGCCTGAGGCGGCAATCGGGGCACTCGAAGATGGCGATTCTGTGGGCATGGGCGAGAAGGGGACGCGCGGCACAGCGGTCACGGGAAACTCACGAAAACGGAGAGGTGCGCAAGTATATCTCCCGCGCGGCGCCCACCCTGATCACTGAGCCGGCTGATAAACAACCAGGCCAGATGGCGTGTGAGCAGCGCCATGAGCCGGCGCGCGGGTTTTTCCAGGCGGGTTCGATCAGGACTCGATCGAGCCCATCGCAGTTTGCTGGTAGTTCTGGATGCCGACCTTGTCGATCAGGTCCAGTTGCGTTTCAAGCCAGTCGATATGTTCTTCCGTGTCGTCGAGAATCTTCACGAAGATTTCGCGCGAGATGAAGTCGCGAACGGATTCGCAATAGACGATCGCTTCTTTGCAGGTGCTTTGTGAAATCTGTTCGAGTTTCAGATCGCATTCGAGGATTTCTTTGGTTTCCTCGCCGATCAGCAGCTTGTGCAGGTCTTGCAGGTTCGGCAGGCCGTCGAGCATGAAAATGCGTTCGATCAGCCAGTCGGCGTGCTTCATTTCGCCGATCGATTCGTCGTATTCATGCTTGCCGAGTTTCTCGAGACCCCAGTGCTTGTACATCCGCGCGTGCAGGAAGTACTGGTTGATCGCGGTCAGTTCGTTTTTCAACTGTGAGTTGAGATATTCGATGACCTTCTTGTCGCCTTGCATGATGTGTCCTTGTAGGGGATTTGAATTTCCCAGAACAATAAACGGCGAAACGCAAAAAGCCAAGGCAAAAAGCAGATTTTCGCTTGATTTCAGAGGGTTTTTCGCGTGATGCGTACCGTTCTCATTTCATCATAAAAAAAGCCGGGGTTTCAGGCCCCGGCTTCAAGTTATTCAGCGGACGTCAGTCAATAGCGATCAAACCGTCGCGACCGGAATCTTGCCGATCTTCGCTTGCCATTCCTTCGGGCCGGTCTGGTGCACCGAGGTGCCGTTCGAATCGACGGCAACCGTCACGGGCATGTCCTGCACGTCGAATTCGTAAATCGCTTCCATGCCGAGGTCTTCGAACGCGAGAACCTTGGCGCTGCGAATCGCCTTCGACACGAGGTAAGCCGCACCGCCTACGGCCATCAAATAGGCCGCCTTGTGCTTCTTGATCGACTCGATTGCGACCGGGCCGCGCTCGGCCTTGCCGATCATCGAGATGAGGCCGGTTTGCGACAGCATGGTCTCGGTGAACTTGTCCATGCGCGTGGCGGTGGTCGGGCCTGCGGGGCCGACGGCCTCGTCGCGCACCGGATCGACCGGGCCGACGTAATAGATCACGCGATTCGTGAAGTCGACCGGCAGCTTTTCGCCCTTCGCGAGCATATCTGCGATGCGCTTGTGCGCCGCGTCGCGGCCCGTCAGCATCTTGCCCGACAGCAACAACGTCTGGCCCGGCGTCCAGGCTGCAACCTGCTCCGGCGTCAGCGTGTTCAGGTCGACGCGCTGGCTCTTTTCCGTGTCCGGTTCCCACTGCACTTTCGGCCATGCGTCGAGCGACGGCGCTTCGAGCTTCGCCACGCCCGAGCCATCCAGCGTGAAGTGCGCATGACGCGTTGCCGCGCAGTTCGGGATGATCGCGATCGGCTTGCTCGCCGCGTGCGTCGGTGCTGCCATGATCTTCACGTCGAGCACGGTAGCGAGACCGCCAAGACCTTGTGCGCCGATGCCGAGCGCGTTGACCTTCTCATGCAGTTCTACGCGCAGTTCTTCGATCCAGTCCTGCGGGCCGCGTGCGATCACGTCCTGAATGTCGATCGGATCCATCAGCGATTCTTTCGCCATCACCATCGCTTTCTCAGCGGTGCCGCCGATGCCGATGCCGAGCATGCCCGGCGGGCACCAGCCTGCGCCCATGGTCGGCACGGTCTTCAGAATCCAGTCGACGATCGAGTCCGACGGGTTCAGCATCGCGAACTTCGACTTGTTTTCCGAGCCGCCGCCCTTTGCCGCAACCTGCACGTCGACCTTGTCGCCCGGCACGATCTCGTAGTGGATCACGGCCGGCGTATTGTCTTTCGTGTTCTTGCGCGCGCCTTCCGGCGGGCTCACGATCGACGCGCGCAGCACGTTGTCCGGGTTCAGATAACCGCGGCGAACGCCTTCGTTGATCATCTCGGTGACGCCCATCGTCGCACCATCCCAACGCACGTCCATGCCGACCTTCACGAACACCGTGACGATGCCGGTGTCCTGGCAGATCGGGCGCTTACCTTCGGCGCACATGCGGCTGTTGGTGAGAATCTGCGCGATCGCATCCTTCGCGGCCGGGCTCTCTTCGAGCTCGTAAGCGCGGCCCAAGGCCTGGATGTAATCGAGCGGGTGGTAATAGCTGATGTGCTGAAGCGAATCAGCAATGCTCTGAATCAGATCTTCCTGTTTGATGACGGTCATGATGGCTAGCTCAGTGGGGACAATGGCGCTTGTTATCAGACACGCAGGGCAGTGCGGTCAGTCGTGCGCCTTCAGGGGAGTGGAACCGTTCGAGCCCAGCGGATGCAGTCCCGCGGGCTCCTGAAAATGTTTCGGATGCGTATGCGTGGTGAGGCGGTCGACCAGCGCCATCACGACCGCCGAGAGAAGGAACGCGACATGGATGATGACCTGCCACATGATCGTGTGCGTCGAATTCTGGTCGGGGCTGATGAAGGTCTTCAGCAGGTGGATCGATGAGATGCTGATCAGCGCCATCGACAGTTTGACTTTCAGCACGCCGGCGTTGACATGGTCGAGCCATTCCGGCTCGTCCGGATGACCCTCCACGCCCAGGCGCGACACGAAGGTTTCATATCCGCCGATGATCACCATGATCAGCAGGTTCGAGATCATCACCACGTCGATCAGGCCAAGCACCACCAGCATGATGTTGGTTTCGTCGAGCGTCATGGACGCGCTGACCAGATGCCAGACCTCTTTCAGGAACAGGACGACGTAGACCGCCTGGGCGACGATCAGGCCCAGGTAAAGCGGCACTTGCAGCCAGCGGCTCATGAAGATGATGACGGGCAGCGGACGCATCGGGCGGCGCGTGTTACCAGCGGAGTTGGGGCGCGGTGCGGACATGGGCAGGAGTCAGATGAAACGCAGGTGACGGAACACGGACTAAATGCGCTGACCCGAAGCGCGAATCAAACGCGCGATCGGGCACGCAAACCAGGGCGCAGACGGCGCGGTACGCGGCCAGGAAGGCCGGAGAAGCTCGCGTCAGGCGCGCTATTGTACAGCGTCAGATGGATTTGCTGCGGCGCGGCGGGCAGTACGGGGAGAGTGGCGCCGCCAGTGCAATCGGTCTGAGGCCTCACGACGTCACTGGCGGTATCCGCTTGACCTTCAGGCTCGCCAGACCAATCCCGGCGACGACGCAGGCGAGCGCGATGCCATGCGCGAGTGTGGGCCGCTCGTCGAGAAAGACGATGCCGCAGATGGCAGCGGCCACCGGTAGCAAAGAGCGCGCATCAGCCCGCTGGTTTACCGGAGCGGTCGGTCAGTCGCACACACCGGCTACTTGTGTCAGGCGCCTCGGGCACCGTTGTAGAGGTCATAGGGTGCGCCGCATGCGCAGTCGGCCCGGGTGAAATGCGCGATGATACGAGGGCGGCCGGCACCCGTCGCACCTTGCCCCCGAATGATGCGCAGACCCGTCAGGCGCAGCAGGGTTCCAGGTGGCACGATGACATGATCGGCAAGCAGGGCTGTCGACAGATTCTTCTGTGGGACCGATTCGTCAAAGATCGAGAACAGCGTGCGAGCACCGTCACGCGGTTGTGTTTGCACTGCGTTTGTTGCCCATGCGGCCGCGTTGGACGGCAGGACAAAGGCGCACTGTGCTCCGAGGTCGAAAAAATGCCAGCCCCGGCTGCGTTGTAGCACGGCGAGTCCGTCGCGAGAGATCTGCGACACCCGGTACGAGGTGCCCACGTAATCCTGCATTAACTGCAACTCGTCGAGGAAACGCTGCACGACTGCGTCTGGCGGCACGGCGCTGCGCAGCGTCTCGCTGATATGGCGATGGCCGCCGTCGACAAAATCGATAATGGCTGTGTGCAACCCTGCATTGGAGCGTCGTACGAGGGCGTCGATTCGCCTGCGATCGACGGGACCCGACCCGAGGAAATTAATCATTGCGTCCTGAAAGAAAGGCGGGATTTGAAGCGGGGCGGTATACGGGATGCCGCCCCGAGGCCGACCGAGGCCGCGCGCCGGCCGGGCTGTTCAGGGTGGGGTCAAGCGGCGCCCGAACCCGACGAGCCCGACGAGCCCGATGAACCCGATGAACCCGACGAACCTGCTTGGCCCATCATCGACGTGAACATGCTGATAAGTGGTGAAGCCACTTGCGCCGCGGCGGAAATGGCTGTTTTGATGAGGTCCATGATCTGGCTCATCGCGCCCATCATGTCGCCACCGCCGCTCCCGCTCCCCTGTGCCGATGAGTCGGCGCCCTGTGCTGCCTGGCTGTCACCGCTAGCGCCCGCGTGGTGAGCGTGGCTGGCGTGGGCATCCTGTGACGCTCCCGCGGACGACGTATTGCCGGCATCCCCGGTGTCGCCGGTGGAAAACGTGCGCACCGAGGCGCAGTGCGTCTCGGTCTGCATGCCGCTTTGCGCCGGTGCGGACATGTTGCTCATGTTGAGCTGCGTGCTGTTGCCCATGTTGTTGATCGCATTCGTCATGATCAAATCCTTGTGATTAAAAAATTAAACTGATCAGGTGTTTTTTTCGCGTGAGTAATTGCGCGTCGTGTTCAGTGATTGTCGCGTCGCGACATATAAGGAAATGGATGTGTCTATTCCGATGAACCTCCTTGCAGGCTATTGAATTGCGTTGGCTGGCGCGTCCGGATCGAGTGTCTTCATATCGATCAGATGCTTTTGTTCGATTATTTGAGTGACGCAAATTATTCTGATAAGTCCAGTGAAATTGAAGACGGTTTCTTGCGTCATATCAATATCGATAGCCCATTTTGAAATCAGCTTGCCCACTGTCAGAGATTCCTGACGCGCAATTTCTTCGATGATTCGCCAATAAATTTCCTCGAGTCGCAAGCATGTTGCAAAACCGTTGATTCTGACGGAGCGCAGTCTTGGTTTTGCAAGCTGAGGAGTGAAGTTGCAATACCGTGTCATCCGCATGTCGAGGCGTCTGTAGGAATCGGTAGGTGCGGAGCCTCAGTGAAGATCTCGAAGCCCATCAACGTCCTGAACAAGATCGGGAAAGTCGAAGAGTTACGGCTTGGGTTGAATGATTTATCTGTCATGATCGAATTAATCGAATTGGCGGTTCGTCAATCCTCTTCCTCTGCTAACGCAGAAGGTCATACAGATATACGACTTGCGACAATGTGTATCTCCAGCCTATTTTCGGGATAAAAAAATTCATTCTGATTAATTCGAGAAGAGGATGAACTTCTGATCCTGAAAGTCGGTTCGGTAAGGGGGCGGCGCGTTTGGCTTTCCGGGGATGTCGTATATGTGTACGACCAGGGCGTGTTGAAACACCATTAAATTTCTCGCTAACGTAGTCAATAAACGCAGCCAGGGATTTTTAATGCTAATGATGTGTCGCAATGATTCGATCATCAAGAAGGGCGGCGGAGTTCCGTCCTTGCCGCCGTGCGCAATCCGGGCCGTCGTACTCCACATTGCGGGGTTGCTCGGCGTGGCCTGTCCGGCGCTGCTGATGTCCACGGCCGACGCCGCGACACCCGTTTGGCGCGGCGCACCGATTCACTATGCGGTGAACGGCGCGCCACTGCCCGACGTGTTGCGTGACGTGCTCGCCGTCGAGGGCTTGAGCGCCGACATCGGTCGCGACGTAAAAGGCGCGGTCAACGGCCGCTTCGACGACACGCCGGGCAACGTCTTCAGCCAACTGGTAGAGGCGTATGGCCTCGTCTGGTACTTCGACGGCAAGGCGATGCATGTCGCGACGGCTTCGGACGTGCGCAGCCGGGTTATACCGTTTGCGCCGATGACCCGCGAAGCGGTTGCGTCGTTGCTTCGCAACCTCGATCTCGACGACGCCCGCCTGCCGATCAGATACTCGGCGACCACGGTCAAGGTTGCGGGTCCGTCGAAATTCGTCGATGCGGTGGCGGAGGCGATCGACAAGGCGCAGCGGCAGACTACCGTCGAGCCGTCGTTCGACGAGACCGCAATCCGCGTTTTCCCGTTGCGCTACGCGCAGGCGCAGGACGTCCATTACAGCGTGGGGGCGCAGGAGCAGCTCGTGCCTGGCGTCGCTTCGCTGCTGCGCCAGTTGATGACGGACACCTGGCAGGCGAGCGCGCCGCGCACAACGCGTGCACGCACCGATGCGCGCGCCGATCAGCGCGCCGATGACCGTAGCGCGCGCGGCGGTCCGCCGCCGCTGCCAAGCCTGCTCGGCCTCGGCCTCGGCGGCGCATCGTCAGCAGGCAACGTTGAGCGGCCGCCGCTGCCCGACGCTGACACCGCGCAGCCCTCCGTGACCCCCGCGCGGCGCAACATCGTCGCCGACCAGCGCACCAACGCGGTGATCATCAGCGACCTCGTGTCGATGATGCCGAATTACGAGCGCGCCATCGCGATGCTCGACCAGCCTCAGGAACTGGTGGAAATCGACGCGGTGGTGATCGACGTATCGTCGAATGCCGCACGTTCGCTCGGCGTGCAATGGGGCGGCGCAAATGAGCGTATCAACGGCGCCTCCGGGACCGCGAGCGCGCCGCTGGCGTTCGGCGCTCCGAAGCTGGCGACGCCGGCCAGCGCATTGACCGGACTGAATCTCGCGACGCTGGTCGGCAACTCGGCGCAATACCTGTTTGCACAGATCCATGCATTGGAGGACGCCGGTCAGGCGCGTGTGCTGTCGCGCCCGCAGGTGCTCACGCTGAACAACACGGAAGCGGCCCTGACTTCGCGCAGCTCGGTCTATGTGCGCGTGGCGGGTAATCAGGCCGTCGATCTCTTCAACATCGACACGGGGATGACCCTGAAGGTGACGCCGAGCGTTGAATCGGGCGGTGAGCCGCGCCGCAATATCCGGCTGAACATCCAGATCGAAGACGGCACCTTCAACACGCTGGTGACGGTGGACGGTATTCCGAAGGTCGACAACCATTCGGTCGTCACCCAGGCAATCGTGCGCGACGGCGACAGTCTGCTGATAGGCGGCTATCAATATGAGCGTAGCGAGAGCACGACGTCGAAGGTGCCGGTGCTCGGCGACGTGCCGTACCTCGGCGCGCTGTTCCGCAATACCCAGACTTCGCATGAGCGCCTCGAACGGCTGATCCTGATTACGCCGCGGCTCAAACGTCTGGCGGGTGACGTAGAGCCGGACATGGCGCAGGCCGCCGCGGGGATGCCGGTGGGCGCCGCTCGCCCGGGTCCCGATGCGACCCTGGCGCAGCGGTCCGACGTAGTGGCTGCCTTGTCCGCTCCGGCCGCTCTATCGGGCGGTGCTGCGACACAGCCCGCGAAACCTCTCGGGGCGACGGCCGCGGTTGCGCGAAACGCCGACGCTGTATCGCGGACGCTGACGCAAGCGGCTGCGAGCGCCGCGCCGCAGGCGCCGCCACCATCGCCATCGCATTGGTCCGCGTCCGATTTGCCGCTGGTGAGCAAGATGCCGTGGGAGCGCCGCGATGAACGCTGATGCGCGGATTGTCGTGACGGAAGGCGTGCACACCGGCGCGAGCGTGGTGCTGCCGGCCGACCGGCCGCTGCGGATAGGCAGCGGCGGGGATGCCGACCTGATGGTGATAGACGAAGGCGTCGAACCCCTGCACGTCACCGTCGAGTTGCACGGCACGGTGCTCGCGCTGGTTGCCCACCACGCAAAGGTGACGGTGTTCGGCCAGCCCTTGGCGCCGGGGCGGCGCGTGACGGTGGAGCGCGGCGCGCGGTTTTCGGCGGGTGTCGTCACCTTCCAGTTCTGCGGCCGCGACTCGCCGGGCGCGGCGCTGGCGCGTGACGCCGAACGTGCCTATCTGCTGCGCCATGCGCCGCATGTGTATCTCGGCAAACGCTGGTCGGATGCGTCGCCTGCAACGAAAGCAGTGGTCTTCGGGATGCCGTTTGCCTTTGTGCTGCTGGCCTGGATCTCGTCTGGCCAGTGGTCCGGCGTACCGCGCGCGACGCGTCCCAACGACGCATTCCGGCTGGTGACGAAGCATATCGACCCGAAGACCGGCGCACTCGTCTACGAGGGCTATGTGCAGTCGCCCGCCGATCTGGCTGCACTGACCGCCAGTGCGTGGCCGCAGAAACGCGCGCTGGTGATGCACGTGATCGTGCTAGCGCAGTTGCAGGAACAGCTCGGCGAGTTTCTCGCGCGCTACTACCGCGGCGCCGAGGTGCGCCCCGCGGAGCCCGGTACGTTCACGGCGACGCTGCCGGCAGCCCAGGGCTTCCTATCGCCCGATTCGTGGGACTACGCCCGCGTTGTCCGCCTGGCGAGTGCCGAGCTCAGCGGACTGCGTGGTCTCACTTTTCCCGGCCACGTGCAGCAAGGCGAGCGCGTGCGTGTGCCGCTCGAAGCGCTTGGCCTGAACCTGCTCGCCGGCCGTCATGCAGTCTGGCTCACGGATGCGCAGGGTGTGCGCTACTTCCCAGGCGCACGACTGCCAATCGGTCGGATTACGCAACTCTCGACCTGTTCGGCGTACGTCTTGCGCGACGACGACGGTTCGACCTACGAATTTTTTATGGATGCTGCCCATGCCCCAAAAAAATGTCAGTAGGAGCGCGCTTGGCGCGTGCGCCGATTTGCCGCTAGAGGCTCAACTGGCCGAAGGCGGCGGAGCCGGTCGCGAGATGATCGCGGCGCGGCTGACTGCTGAGATCGGCCGCATTAGCGATGCGCTCGTGACAGCGGCGCCGACCGTGAAAAATGAACTGGTTCTGCTTGTCGAGTGTTTGCGAGCGGCTCGACAGGTGGTGGAACGAAGCGCGAGCTTCACAAACGCTCGGGATTAAATTTAGGAATCGAAAATGAGTCAGGTTAATACGACTATGTCTCCGAATTCGGGGGGCAGCAGTGTCTCCGGCGGCGGTAGCGGCGGCAGTTCGGTGGTCGGCGACACAGGGGGCGTGTCGGCCCAGAAGGTTGTCGAAGTGCTGGCGAAGATTCTCGAAAAGCAGAACAAGGACTTCGACAACAAATTGAAGCAGGCCGAAGTCGCCGACGACAAGCAGCAGAACGTCGCAATGCTGAAGGTCCAGCAGGCGATGGGCTCGGTCAATACAACCCAGAGTGCGGCAACGTCGTGCATCCAGGGTTTGACCGACGCGCAGAAGGAAACGGCGCGCTCTTCCAAGTAACGTTTTTTTAACCAGGACGAAAGACGCCCTCGCGGCGTCTTCGGGAGCCATTGCAGATGCAGGACGACACACTGGAACTGCTGATTTCGATCGGTCACTACGCTCGTGTCCATCGCCGCTTCGACGAGGCGCACTACCTGTTCGGCCGGCTGGCCTTGCTGTATCCGCAGCGGGTTTTTCCGCACCTCGGGCAGGGGCTTGTCGAACTCGACCGTGCGAATTACCGCGGCGCGTCGCTGCTGTTCGGCCGGGCGCTCGCGGTTGTGCCGGACAGCGCGCTGGCACGCGCCTGGTTCGGTGTGTGCCAGATTTTCGAAGGTCACTACGCGCTCGGCGCGCGCACGCTGATGACAGTGACGGATACCGACGAACCTGCTGCGAGTTCGATGGCGGCGGCATTTCTGAATCTGCCCGAATGCGCACCTTACGCGCGCGCTGCTCGCGCCGCGCAGGCTGCGCCCGCTGCGGCTTTTCTTTCAACCATAGAACGACTGACTCTTCTAGGCGAGCATTGATATGTTGCAATCCCCCGTCACCACCATGCCGACGCAAGCCGGTCCATTGTCCCCTGTGGCTCCGGTCACGGGCCTGTCCGCTAACGATTCGGGCGACGGCGCTTCGCTATTCGAGCGTCTGATGGCGCATGCAGAGGGCATGCAGGACAAGTCGTCGCAGCAACTGTCGCAGCACCTCGATCAACTCGACTCGGGCCGTGTCTCGACGTCCGACATGCTGCGTCTGCAGGCCGACATGGGCGCCTTCGCGGTGAAGGTGCAGATGACGGTGCGTGTGGCCGACGAGATCGGCCGCGCAATCCAGACACTGACGCAACGAAGCTGATGCGCCGCACCCTGATCCTGCTGCCGGTCCTGCTTTTCCTCGCCGGCTGCAGAACCTCGCTTTTTGAAGGCCTGGACGAGGACCAGGCGAATCGCATCGTTGCTGCGCTGAGCCATCACGGAGTCAACGGCTACAAGGAGCGCAACGCGGACCGGACCTGGAACATCTCGGTCGACGACGCCGACGCGGTGGTCGCCACCGAGCTGGCCAGCGCGTACGCACTGCCGCGCGGCGGTCACGCGAATCTCGGCGACCTGTTTAGCAGGCAGGGCTTGATCTCGAGCCCTGAAGAGGATCGCGTCCGCTACGTGTATGGCCTGTCACAGGAACTGTCCGAAACGCTCGAGAAGATGGACGGCGTACTGCTCGCCCGCGTGCACATCGTGTTGCCCCAAAAGGATCCGATGGACCCGGCGCAAGACATGCCGCCCTCGGCGTCCGTGATGATGCGCTATCGCAGCGACTACAACATCGAGCTGATGCGCGACAAGATTCGCGCACTGGTGGCGGGCAGTGTGGAAGGCCTGACACCCACCCGCGTGTCGCTGACGTTGCTGCCGGTGACACCGGTGCTGACCTTTCCGGGCAACTGCACAGACGGTGCCGACGTCGCCAGTGGCGCGGGCGCGGTCGAGGCAACGACCTGCGCGCAGGACAGCGGTAAAGCGTCGATGCGTACCACGGCGATGCTGTCCATGTTGGCCGTGCTCGTGCTGATGGTGGCCGGCTTCATGTGGTTGTGGCACTCGGAAACGCGTACCTGGTTCAAACGGAAGACGCCCGCGCGCAATGCCGGACTACCGCCCGCGGACGCCGGGCTGTCTGCGCGACAAGCACAACGCGACGCCTCTGACACGAACACCGGAGACATTGCGGACACCGGCATCCGTCCGTCGAAATCCACGACCCGCACCGGAGACGACGCATGAAGCACGCCTATACCTGCGCACCTGCCCACTGGGCGCATCACAGCTGGCTCGAAACCGGGCAGCCGGTTCGTCACGAGCGTGCCGCGCGTGCAGCCCATGCCTTTCTGTTTGGCCGTTACCCGCAACTCGTTCAGGTGGCGCTTGCCGACGTGCCGGCATTCCTGCCGCTCTGGCCGCGGCCGGCGTGCGCGCGCTTGTGCCGGATCGTCGCCGCGTTCGCATTCGCCCGTTCGTTGCGCCGCGTAGTCGCTGCCCGGGCTCGTTTTGCGCTGGCGGTCAGCGTCGCGCCGCGCCTGCTCGCTGCGATTCAACGGCACCCGCGTGCCGACGCGGCCGACCTGAAAGTCGAGCCGCCACCGAGGCTATCCAACCGGCGCGACATGACGGCGCTCGGACTGGCGTTGGTGATGCAGGCTGCGGCGGACTCCCGCTATGCGTTCTGGTGGAGCCTGCGCCTGCCGCGCTTGATATCGGAGGCCGCGACGTGTTATCGCGTGCATGAATTCTCGGTGCAAGACGCGCGGGAACTGGTTGCGGACGCGCGGCGTTTGATGGAGGCGCACTCATGCTGATCTGTCGAATGGGCGTGTGGCGAATCGAATCGGACGGTCATTTGAGCGCACTCGAGCTGGCGTCGCTCAAAGGCCTTCGTACAGTCGAAGCCGAGCGTATCGCCGAAGCGGCACAAGAACGCGCTCGCCTCGCCATGCAGGTGCGCGAACTCAAACGCCGCGCGTGGCGTCGCGGTCACTCAGCGGGCAAGGCCGCGGCGTTGCGTGAACACGTCGGCCGTGCGGCTGCGGCGGCTTTTGCGGCGAATCGCTTACAGGACCGGTTGACGCAGATCGTGCTGAGCGCGGTGAGCGACATTGTCGGCGGGCTGCCGCCGTCGGCTACGTTGACCAATCAGTTGCGCCGCGCGGTTGCCGTGTCGCAGTCGCAGCGACTTGTATCTGTACGCGTTGCCAGGCCGGTGTTCAAGGAAGCCGCGCAACTGATCGAAACCATCGAGCAGGAACTCGGCACCCCGCTTTGCACGGTTCTGGCCGATGCGGGATTGCCTGCGCATTCGTGCGTCATCGAAACCGAAGCTGGCGTGATCGATGGCGGCCTGAAGGTGCAACTGCGGGCGTTGGAGCGCGGCATCAGGGACGGTGTGGCGCAAGTGTTGCGTACCTACGACCTGGCCGACGGGTCGGGGCGTACGGCGCTCGACCATATCGAGCGTGGTGTGCGGCTGACGCTGGCCGTGCTGGCCACGCCACAGGCGCCCCCGCCGCCCATTTCACCGATTCCGGGTCGCGTCGTTCAACGCCAGTTCGTGCGGGAGGCCGCATGAGTCTCTGGCCGGATCTGGAAACCCTCGCGAGGTCCGACGCCGAGCGCCACAACCTGGCGATCCGGCACTTCGGCCGGCCACAGGCAATACGCGTCGGCACGCGCCGCTTCACGCTGGAGTTCGAGCCGTGCCGCGCGCGCTATCCATTGCTGGTGTCCGGCACGGCGGCGCAAGCGCCGTTTAGTGCCGCATGCGATGCCGGCGCGCTGCTGCCGGAGCTGACGCCGTCAGTGATCGCCGCGCGCGGTGACACAGCCGTGATGCACGTCGTTGACGCGCTGAGCGACTGGCTGTGCGCGCTGGAAGGGCTGTTCGGCTTCACGATCGACGTCACCACCGTCGTTTTCGATGCAGTCACGCAGCCGGGTGCGTACGGCATCGCCGTCACGCATGCGGCGAGCGGCCGTACTGCGCATTTCTCGTTTTGCAGCCCCGCAGTCGATGCCTGGCTGCAACGGCGCATGCCGGCGCCGCTGTCCAGCGAGGCGCTGCTGCGCCGCCTGTACGTGCGGATGCCGATCTGTATGCCTGGCCCGTCAATGTCGCTGCCGCGTTTGCGCAAGATCGCGGTGGGCGACGCCCTGCTGTTCGACCGTCATTCGTGTTATCTGCGCGTGCCATTGCGATTGGGCGCGTGCCGGATTTTGTTGAAGTTCACTGAGGAGCACACCTTGATAGACCATGTCCTGAATGATGAAACCCCGCCCGTTGAAGTGACCAGTGAGCTGTTGCCTATCGACGCCCTGACGTTTGCGTTCGACGCGATGCTCGGCACGCTGTCGTTATCGGTCGCTGAACTGGCCCATCTGCGGCAGGGATCGATCGTTGCATTCCGGCTGCCCGCGAGCGAGCGAACGGTCACGCTGCTGTGCCAGGGCATTCCGTTTGCGCGTGGTGAGCTGATCGATATCGAGGGGTCGTTAGGTGTACGCGTGACCCGGCTAACCCAGGAGGATCTGCCGGCATGATCGCGCAACTCGATCAGCTGCAGACCGTCAGCATGTTTTTCATGCTCGGTCTGCTACCGCTCGCGGTCATCATGACGACTTCGTTCACGAAGTTCAGCATCGTGCTGACACTGCTGCGCTCGGCGCTCGGCGTGCAGCAGGCGCCGAGCAATCTGGTGATTTCGGGGGTCGCCCTCGCGGCGACGCTGCTCGTGATGTCGCCGACCATCGTGAAGATTGAAGCCGCGCTGCCGGCCGGAGACAACGGCGAAGTTGTGATGCCGCGTCCCACCGAACTGTGGCAGGCGGTGCGCGGACCGCTCGGCGAATTCATGCTGAAGCATTCGCGGCCCGACGAGCGGACGTTTCTCGTTGGCGCCGCGAAGCGCATCGATCCCGAGCACGAGGCCCGCGAGACCGATTTCCAACTGCTGATTCCCGCGTTTCTGATCAGCGAAATATCGAGCGGGTTCGAGGCGGGTTTTCTACTCTATATCGCCTTTCTGGTGGTGGATCTGGTCGTCGCCAACGTGCTGACCGCCATGGGCATGATGATGTTGTCGCCAAGCACGGTTTCGATCCCATTGAAGCTTTTCATCTTCGTGTCGGTGTCAGGTATCTCAAAGCTGATGCACGGCCTTATCGTCGGCTATGCCAAATGAACAGTGTCCCGTCCCTTGCCACGTTGTCCAGCGATGCGCTCATGCTGGTGTTCTGGTTGTCGCTGCCCGCTCTCGCCGTGGCGACTGTCATTGGTTTGCTGATCGGGTTGTTGCAATCGGTCACGCAGATACAGGATCAGAGCCTGCCTTACGGAGCAAAGATTATCTGTGTCGGTGCAGTGCTGATCGTTGTCGCTCCCTGGGGGAGCCGCGAACTCATGCGCTTTCTCAGTCATGTGTTCACCTATATCGCTGCGGGGCGCCTGCACTGACCATGAACTACACCGGCTATCTCGAGGGTTTTGCGTTCTGTGCGATCAGGCCCGCAGTGGCGCTGTTCCTGATGCCGTTTGGTCAGAGCGGTTCGCTTGGCATCCTGCTACGGCTACCGATGCTGCTTGCGCTGGCCATGCTGCCTCAACAGATCGGCTGGCCGGCGCCGCTGCTGCCGGCGATCTGCGTCGAAGCGGCGACCGGTGCTGCGCTCGGCCTGCTGATCGGCACGATTTTTCATGCGGCGGCTGCGGCGGGCGCGATACTCGACCAGCAGGGTGGCTACGCCAGCGCGGCGATCTATGATCCGCACTTCCAGCACGAAGCGGCGATATTCGAAACGATGTTTTCGCAGTTTGCCGCCCTGACGCTCTTCACAGGGCCAGGCCTGCCGCTGCTGTTCGGCTATTTCACGGACGCGTGGGTGCTCTGGCCACCGGGCCGTCTGCACCCCGATCTGAGCGACGTGTTCCGAAATCTCGCGTTGCGCGACCTGCCGGGCTCGCTGACCGAAGGCGTACGGCTCGCCAGTCCGTTGCTCGGTCTCGCGCTGCTGATCGATCTCGCCTTCGGGTTGATGTCGCGGCACGCGAGGCGCCTTAATCCGTTTACGACTGCGCGCGCCGTCAAGGCAATGATCCTGCCGTTTGCCGCGATGCTCAGCGTGCCGATGCTGTTCACCCAGTTGCGTATCGCCTTCGATCATGTGATCCATCTGCGATGAGTAACAAGACCGAAGCTCCGACCCCCAAGCGGATCCGCCGCGCGCGCCAGGACGGTGACATCGCGAAGAGCACGCACCTGACGGTTGCGTTCAGTGGTCTGTGCTGGTGGCTGTATCTGTTCATCGAGGCCCCGCGGCTGTATGCGTTGTGCACGAGGCTGATGCTGCATATGACGACGCTCGACGCCAACCTTGTGTTCGGCGACCGGTTTGTGTCGACGCTCGCCGTGCTGAGCGCGTTCATGCCGGTCGTACTGACCACGCTCGGCGTCGGCGTGCTTGCCGTTCTGGTGCCGGAACTGGTGCAGACGCGCGGACTGCTCGCGTGGAAGCGCGTAACGCCCGACGTGAAGCGTCTGAATCCCATCAACGGGCTCAAGCAGATGTTCAGCCTGCGCCTGCTGTGGGACACGGTACTCACGCTACTGCAGTTCGCGATCCTGCTATTTCTTTTCGCGCAGGCGCTCGCCGCATGGCTGCGGCAGCTCGCGCCCATCTGGGCCTTCTCGTTGCCGGTTCACCTTGGCCATACGTCGATCTCGCACTCGCATCTGCTGGGCTGGATGACCGCATCGCAGATCGTGCCCGCCGCCGCCGACTATTTCATCCAGCGCTTTCTGTGGCTGCGCCAAATGCGCATGGACAAGAGCGAAATCAAACGGGAGTTCCGCGACGACGAAGGCGACCCCTACGTAAAAAACCGTCGCCGCGCGCTTCATCGGGAGCTTGGTCAATAAAATGTCGAACCGTTCTATTCTCAGCCGTTACGATCTCTCGGCCTTTTTCGCGCGTCACGCCGACCTCGCCGTCGGCATCGGCATCCTGGCGGTGTTGGCGCTGCTGATCGTGCCCGTGCCGCCGTTCGTGCTCGATCTGTTCATTTGCGCGAGTTTTGCCGCCAGCCTGACGATGTTGAGCGCCACGCTGTACGTCTCGAAGGCCGCGGAACTCGCGAGTTTTCCGTCGCTGTTGCTGATCACCACGTTGCTGCGCCTTGCGCTGGCGATCGCGTCGACCAAGATGATCCTGTTGCATGCGCACGCCGGCCAGATCATCACCGCATTCGGCGAATTGGTGGTGGGTGGCAACGTTGCGGTCGGACTGGTGGTATTCGTCGTGCTCGCGGCGATCCAGTTCATCGTGGTCGCGAAGGGGGCCGACCGGGTGGCCGAAGTGGCCGCGCGCTTCACGCTGGATGGCATTCCGGGCCGCCAGATGAGCATCGACGCCGACATGCGCAACGGCGTGCTCACGGCCGCCCAGGCGAGCCGGATGCGCGCGGCGCTCGAACGTGAGACGTATTTCTACGGCTCGCTCGACGGCGCGATGAAATTCGTCAAGGGCGATGCGGTGGCGGGGCTCGTCGTCGCACTGGTGAATATCGTGGGCGGGCTGGCGGTTGGCATCGTGCAGCGCGGCATGCCGTTCGGCGACGCGCTGCACACCTATACGATTCTCACGGTCGGTGACGGTCTGGTGTCGCAGATTCCGTCGCTGATCGTGTCGGTGGCGGCAGGCATTCTCGTGACCCGTGTGGCGTCGACCGATAGCGCGGATACGCATCTGGGCGCGGACATTTACCGGCAACTGGCGCAGCATCCGAAAGCGCTGGCGATGGCCGGCGTCGCCTGTCTCCTGCTGGCGGCGATTCCTGGCTTTCCGCACATTCAATTTCTGGTTGCCGGCGGACTACTGCTTGCGCTGGCGATTACGCTGATACGCAACGCCGCGCTCGCGACGAACTCGCAGCGCGCGCTGATGCCCGAGATGACGCGTGACGGCGGCAACTACGTGCCGCGCATCCTCGACGATGTCGAGCTGGGCACCAGCGCCACATTGCGGCTACGGCTCGGCCTGAAGGCCTTCGATGCGTTGCGACCCGAGGCGCTGAACCGGCAGCTCGGCCAGTTACGCCGCCGCCTGATGGTCGAGCTGGGTGTGCCGTTTCCCGGTCTCGCATTGCTGCGCGACGCACGGCTCGAGCCAGAGCGCTACATCGTCGATATCGAGGACGTACCGTTTGCGAGCAGCACGCTGGTTGCCGCCCACACCCTGGTAAGCGGCGCTGAGAGCCTGATTGTGTTCGAGGGAGTCGAAGGCTACCGGCCGCGCATGGCGAAATCGGTCTGGGTGCCGACCGCGACGGCGGCGTCAATCAGTGACCCGGGAATTCAAAAGGCGAGCGTCGACGAAGCATTGTGCGATCACCTCGTCGAAATCTGCGAACGTTCCGCGGCCGACTTTCTCGGCACGCAGGAGACGCGCTTCCTGCTCGATCAACTGGCGATCGAATTTCGCGAGCTGGTCGCGCAGGCGGCGCAGGCCGCGAACACGGTGCAGATTGCGAGCGTGCTGCGGCAACTGCTGCAGCAGCGCGTGCCGATTCGCGACCTGCGTGCGATTCTCGAAGCGGTCGTGCGCGTGCCGGCGGGCGAGCGCACGATCGACCGGATGGTGCGGGAAGCGCGCATCCAGCTTGGACGGCAAATGACGCGTGGTTATGCGGATCTTGAGACATGGACAATCTCGGCGGCCGTGCTGGACCCGGCATGGGAGGCCGGTCTCGAAGCGCAGATCAGGAGCGGCGTCGACGGCGAGCCGCAGTGCGTGCTGTCCGCCGAACAACTCACCCACGTGCAGCAGATCCTTGCGGCGGACCTGTCCGGGATCCGTCTGGTTGTCACGAACGCCGTACTGCGTCCGCACCTTGCGCGTGTGTTCGGCGACTTCGGCTGGCGTGTGCCGGTGCTGGCGATCGAAGAGATTCCACTCGATGTCTACCGTGTCCAGGCGGTCGCGACGCTGGGTGCGGCATGACCGGGAACATCTTGCGGTCTGCCGGAAATAGTGTGCCGGTGTTGACCTCGGCGCCGGCGCTGCGCGGCCGGGTGGTGGAAGCGCGCGGCGTGGTTGCGCGCGTGGTGGGGGTGTCATTGCGGATCGGCGAGAAGGTGCGGCTGGTGCGCCCGGATACGTTCGAGGCGCAATACGGCGAAGTGGTCGGCTTTGCGCACGATGGCGCACTGGTCATGCCGCTCGCCGGTTTGACGGGCCTCTCCGACATCACCGAGGTGCAAGGCTGCGGCTCGGCATGGGGCACGTTCGATGCAGCGGGGCTGCTTGGACGGGTGGTCGACGGCCTTGGCAACCCGCTCGACGGTGGTCCTGCGCCACAGCCGCTCGCACCTGGCGCGGCCGGGCACGTCGATGCCGGGGCGACGCTCAATCCGCTCGAACGGCCGGTGATCGCCACGCCGTTTGCTACCGGCGTGCGCGCGATCGACGGCCTGCTCACCTGCGGCGTCGGCCAGCGCACGGGCATTTTCGCGCCGGCAGGCGGGGGCAAGAGCACGATCATGGGCATGATCGCCAACGGCGCATCGACCGATGCGGTCGTGGTGGCGCTGATCGGCGAGCGGGGCCGCGAGGTGGCCGAATTCATTCACGACCATCTTGCACACCGGCGTGCCTCGACGATCGTGATTGCTTCGACATCCGACCGTCCCGCTGCGGAGCGCATCAAAGCGGCTGAACTCGCGGCCAAAGTCGCGGCGGACTTGCGAGCGACGGGTCGCAATGTGCTTCTGCTGTTCGATTCGCTCACTCGCTATGCGCGGGCGTTGCGCGAGCTCGGCCTGGCGGTCGGGGAGCCGCCTCTGCGCGGCGGCTTCCCGCCGAGCGTGTTCGCGCAGTTGCCGCGACTGATCGAATCGGCCGGCGTAACGGGACGCGGCAGCATCACGGCCTTCTATACCGTGCTCGCCGACGAGGCCGATCTGTCCGATCCGGTTGCGGAAGAGGCGCGTTCGCTGCTCGACGGGCACATCCAGCTGTCGTCGAAACTGGGTGCGGCCGGGCACTACCCGGCGATCGACATTCTGCGCAGCCGCAGCCGCTTGATGAATCGCGTCGCGGATGCCGCGCAGCGCGCCGACGCCAACCGTGTGCGCGACTGGCTGGCGCGGTATGAGGAGGTCGAGATGTTGCTGCAGATCGGCGAATACGAGCGGGGTAACGACGCCGGGACGGATCTGGCGATCGACCAGCGCCCGGACATCCAGCGCTTTCTGTGTCAGCCGTACGACCGCTGCAGTTCGTGGGCCGAAACGCGCACGCTGTTGCATGCGTTGTGCGCGGGCGCGCCCGCGGTGTGATGCGCAGTGCGGCGCAGGAGTCGGATCTTTGGCGGCTGCTCGCGAGGGTGCGCGGTTTGCGGGTGCGCCGCAGGCTGCGCGCGCTGGCAGAGGCTCGCCGACGTGAACGGGCGGCAGCAACTGCGGTGGCGGAGCAGGTCGCCGCGCTGGAACGGCACGCAGCCGGGCGGCAGCAGGTGCTCGCATTCTGCCGACGCGATCAGAGGGCGGGAGGGCAGTGGCATGCGACGCTCCGTGCGCACGATATACAGACGCCCTTGCTGCAGCGGCAACTCAGCGACGCGCAGCATGCGCATGCGCTGGCACGCCACCATGCGGGGGAAGCACTGCGGGACTGGAACGTCGAGCGGGTCCGGCATGACGATGCCAGAGAGCGTTGGCGGGCGGCTCTCGCACGCGTAGCGCGCGAGGGTCGCGAGCACGGCTAGCGCCGTCGCGCTGAGCAGGGTGCGGCGTAGGGGGGGTGGGGGGGGGGGGGGGGGGGGGGGGGGGCCCCCCCCCCCCCCCCCCCCCCCCCCCCCCCCCAC
>NZ_JAQQFL010000053.1:0-47708 GCF_046026025.1 Paraburkholderia fungorum
ATTTTTTTAACCTTCTCAACCCGCTCACTTCGCTCAAAGCCTTGCCACTGCTGGCTCTCCCGCTTCCCATGCCCCGGCGTCCGGAGCACGAAAGAGCGAGATTCTAGCGAGCCGCACGGTGCCTTGCAAGCGTTATTTTGATACGCAGGGATTGCACCGGAAATGGTGCAAAAATTGGGCGCGCAAATTGAAAATGAGCGGCACAACAAGTGGCGCGGCCAGCTCATCCGAAGGATCAGCTGAGTACTACCTCGCTCAGGCAGCCACGCGCTTCTGCATGACACGCTCGACTACGCCCAGATAATGATCGAGGCCCGGCGTCGCACGATTCTCTTCTTTCGCGCGATCGTCCCATTTGCGCAGACGCAATGCATCTTCCGCGTAGGGCTTCTGCAGAAACACCTCAGCCTCCTCCTTGCTGAAGATACCGCCTTGCAGCGCCAGGCTGCGCACCGAATCGACGGAAAGCTGGCCAAAGTAGGTAGCGTCGATTGCACAGAGGCAGCGCTTGGCGTCGACGTGCAACCGGATCGGCTCCAACACCGCGTCCGACAACACCGGCCGCAAGAACGGCAGCGCAAAATACTGATGCAGATCGTCGATGCCTCGCTCCGTCGGCGTTTCGCCTTGCAGATTGAGCAAGTGGCCAAGGTCATGCAGAAACGCCGCGGCAACGAGTTCTTCGTGAGCCCCCGCCTCTTCCGCCAACGCACCGCTTTGCAACGCATGCTCAAGCTGCGTCACCGGCTCGCCGCTATAGGCGAGGCTGCCGTATTGCTCAAACAACGAACGGATATCGTTCAGACTCAATGCCACGCTTCACTCCCACGGTAATGAAAAGGTCTTCAGGTTGGTGAAGCTCTTCATCGCTTCCTGAACGCCTTCCTTATAGCCGAGCCCGGAATCCTTGATGCCGCCGAACGGCGTCAGTTCGATCCGGTAACCCGGCACTTCCCACACGTTGACCGTCCCCACACGCAATTCGTTGATGAAACGTGTGATCGCATCCTGCCGGTTCGTACACACCCCGGACGACAACCCGAACGGCGTGCCGTTACTGATACGAATAGCGTCGTCGAGCGTATCGAAGGTGATGATCGGCGACACCGGGCCGAACGTTTCCTCGCGCACCAGCGTCATTGCCGGGTCGACACCCTCCAGCACCGTCGGCGAGTACAACGCGCCGTCGCGCCGGTTGCCGATCCGCAGGCGCGCGCCGGCCGCCACCGCCTCGTTCACACGCGCTTCGAATAGCTGCGCGGCGGCGACGTCGATCACGGTGCCCATCTGATTGGTAGCGTCGAACGGATCGCCGTAGGTCCATGCGCGCGTCTTCTCCACGACCAGATCGGTGAAGTCCGCCGCGATGCTCTTTTGCACCAGCATCCGCTTGACCGCGGTACACCGCTGCCCGGAGTTCTTATATGAACCCTGGACGGCAAGCGTCGCCGCACGCTCGAGATCGGCGTCTTCGAGCACGATCAGCGGGTCGTTGCCGCCAAGCTCCAGCACGACGCGCCGGTAGGCCGCCTTCGCCGCGATATATTTGCCAATCGCTACGCCGCCCGTGAACGTCACGAGCTCCGCCAGAGGATGCGTGATCAGTTCGTCGGCGATCTCGCGCGGATCGCCGGTCAGCACCTGCAGCATCGGCGCCGGCAAACCCGCTTCATAAAGAATGTCCGCCAGATAGAACGCCGACAAAGGCACCTTCTCCGACGGCTTGAGCAGCACCCGATTATTCGTCGCGATTGCTGGCGCAATCTTGTGCGCGACCTGGTTCATCGGGTGATTAAACGGTGTGATCGCAACGATCACACCCGCCAGCGGCTCACGCTGCGAAAACACACGGCGCTGCTTGCCATGCGGTGTGAGATCGCAGGAGAAACTCTGCCCGTCGTCGCGCAGGGCCTCGATCGAGGCGAACTTGAACACGTCGGCGACACGGCCGATCTCGTAGCGCGAATCCTGCTTCGACAAACCCGACTCGCGCGAAATCAGGTCCGAAGCTTCCTCGGTGCGCTCGCGCAGCAATGCCGCAGCGCGCTCGAGAATCTGCGAACGCTCGTAGCGTGTGAGCTTCGCCTGATACGCGGCGGCGTATTCGAACGCGGCGCGCACGTCGTCGATGCTCGCCAACGGAACCGTGCCCACCCGCATCCCGCTAAAAGGATCGAACACGTCGAGCGTGCGTGAACGGGTCGCGCGCTCGCCCTTGAGCCGCAACGCCTCTGCCCGAAATTCCGGATGGTCCCGCAGCACGGCGTTCATGATGCCGACACGTGATTCAATGCAACGTCGAAGATATCGAAGTTGCGCAGCCGCTTGCCAATTTTACCGGCGGGCAACGTCTCGACGCGGCGATTGAACAGCAGCGGCACTTCCTGCTCGGAGATCCCGCCGTGCGAGCGCAGCGGCACGGTCAGTCCGGACAGATCGTGCTCATCGCGACGCGTGCCGAGCACCACATGCCGGGTGCTGACCACGACGATATCGCCCACACGGTCGTTCGGCAGCTCGAAGCGCTCGCATGCGGCGCGATTGTCGAGCACCACTTCGATACCCGGCAAAACGCTGATCCGCGCGATCACCTGCGCGACGCTCACGTCGTGCGGCAGGTAAATCGTCGCGAACGAACCGAGTGCGCCGTGATGCACGACGTAGGGATCGGTAATCGGCAAAATGACACGGGCGCGGCGACCACCGAGCCAATCGTCCAGCACATCCTGCAGATAGATCACGTTCGGTTCGCCGGTCTTCGGGTCGTGCTTGGCGTTCATACCGTGGTCGGCGGTCAGGCCGATCACCCAGCCAAGCGCATCGAGCCTGGCAAGGTAGCTGTCCATCATTGCGTAGAACGCGTTCGCGCCTTCGGTGCCAGGCGCCCACTTGTGCTGGATGTAGTCGGTGGTCGACAGATACATCAGATCGAGCTTGCGGGTTTCAGCCAGCCGCACGCCGGCGGCGAACACGAATTCGGACAACCCCGCGCTATACACATCCGGCACCGGCAAGCCGACCAGGTCGAGTACTTCGTCGATGCCGTTTTCTTCGTGCGTCACCTTGTCGGCTTTCTCCGCCGAGAAGCAGATGCCCTTCAATTGCCAGCCGAGCAGCCGGCGCAGCTTGTCTTTCGCGGTGACCACGGCGACCGCGGCGCCGGCTTGCGCCGCGGCGGCCAGCAAGGTCCCGGCGCGCAGGTAGGCGGGATCGTTCATCATCACTTCCGCGCCTTCGCCGCCGTTCGCGTCCGGGTCCCAGAAGTAGTTGCCGCAAATGCCGTGCACCGAGGGCGGCACGCCGCACACGATCGAGAGGTTATTCGGGTTGGTGAACGACGGAACCACGCAATCGCCCTTGAAGGCCGCGCCGCCTTCGAGCATCTTGCCGATGAAAGGCGCGACGCCCGCCGCGACCGCGGCTTCGAGGTAATCGTATTCACAGCCGTCGACGCACACCACGACAGTCGGTTGCACAGGCAGCCGGTAGCTGCGGCCATTGACTTCGATCGTACGTTCGCTTGCGTTTGCCATCGTTATCTTCCATGCGTTGAGAGCACGCGTGCTCTGGTCAATCCGTTGCCGCCGGCCTCAATCGTTCGATACCGCCGAGATCCGCACGGCGCCCAGCGCCCCCGCCGGTTCGCAGGCCTCATGCGCGCGCTGCAGGCCGCCGTTCACATGCGCATGCATCAGCGCCGCGGCCTGCCCGGCGTCGCGCGAGGCCAATGCCGTCAGGATCGCGCGATGTTCGGCCAGTGAGCGTTCCATCGCGTCGGCATGCACCACCAGCGCGGCGCGGCGAAACAGGCTCAGCTCGCCCACCAGCCTTCGATACGTCTCATACAGCTTGCCGTTGCCCGACGCCGCCACGATCGCGTCGTGAAACGCCACATTGGCGCGCGCGTAGGCGTCGGGGTCCTGGGCGTCGAGCGCCGCGCGCATCGTGTCGAGCCACTCGCGTAATCCGGCAAGCTTGCTCGCGTCGATACGCGAAGCCAGCATCCGGCACGCCGCCTCCTCGAGCACCGCGCGCACGGCATAAATCTCGTCCGCCTCCGCCAGCGACACCGTTCGCACGAACACGCCGCGGTTCTTCTCGGTGCGCACGAGGCCCGCTTGTTCCAGCGCGCGAAACGCCTCGCGCACCGGCCCGCGCGACACCTGCAGACGCGTGGCCCAATCGGCTTCGTTGAGTTTGTCGCCGGGCGCGAGCGCTCCTTCGATGATGTGCCGTTCGATTTCGTCACGGACCAACGTCGTCAGCGAATGCCTACGCACAACGTCGATCGGATCGACG
Organism: Paraburkholderia fungorum; assembly: GCF_046026025.1. Lineage (GTDB taxonomy): Bacteria > Pseudomonadota > Gammaproteobacteria > Burkholderiales > Burkholderiaceae > Paraburkholderia > Paraburkholderia fungorum_E. The sequence goes on from NZ_JAQQFL010000053.1 coordinate 4,300, forward strand.
GGAGCAGTTTGCATATATTCGGTCATTTTGACAAATTTCGCCACATCGATATGTGTTTGCGCGCCGCCGTCTGGCATACGCACGCAAACACAACAATCAAAGGGTGCTCGTCAATCCACTCGACGGCGCGGGACACGTGCCGCAATCAGCAACAGCGCGGCAAGCGAGACCATCAGCAGAATCAGCGACAACGCGGAGGCCGGCAGATAGTAGCCGCGCTCCACCTGCCCGACCACGACGATCGGCACCGTCGCGAAGCCCGGTGGATACACCGTGAGCGTGGCGCCGAGTTCGCCGAGCGACAGCGCAAAGCCGAGTGCGAGGCTCGCGCGGATCGCCGGCACCAGTTGCGGCAACACGACGCGGCGCAGCACCATCGACGGGGGCGCACCCAGACTCGCCGCCGCCTCGCGCAGAATGGTCAGCTCCGGGCGCAACGCGGCGGCCGCGCAGCGGTAGCAGAACGGCAGCACCAGCGCGAGCTGCACGAACACGACGATGGCCGCCGAGCTCGACAGATCGAGCGGACGCTTGTGGTACGCGATCAGCACGGCCAGCCCGAGCACCACGCTCGGCACGCCGTTGGGCATCATCGCGATGGTGTCGACCACCGCACCGAGACCGCGCCGGTCGCGGCCTTCGAGCGCCAAGGCGAGCCACAACCCGAGAATCGTGCCGAGTACGGCGACGCCCATGCCGACTTCGAGGCTGGTTGTCAGCGCGTCGAAGTCACTGGAGCCGAGCCGTTCGAACCAGCGCATGCTGAAGCTGTCAGGAAAGATGGTGCCCGACCAGTGTCCGGCCACGCTCGAGAGCGCGACCACCAGCACCGGCAAGACGAACAACCAGAAACACAGCAATGCGGCAAAACCGAGAAACAGACCGCCGAGCATGCGCACCGGCAGACTGCGGCGCACCGGCCGCGCCTTCTTGTGCATGACCGGCAACACGGTCGGGTCGAGTTCAACGGCCATGGCCCGCTCCTTTCACCTTGCGACGGTTGACCTGGCGGTACAACGCGTACAGCGACAAAGACATGATCAGCATCACGACCGCGCCGGCGGCGGCAGTCGGCAGGTCGAGATCGACGGTCGCGGAACTGTAGATCGCGACCGGCAGTGTGACCAGGTGCGCGCTGCCGAGCACGAGCAGAATGCCGAATTCGTTTAACGTCAGCAGAAAGCACAGGATCGTGCCGGCGGCGATGCCCGGCCACGCGAGCGGCAGGATCACCTTGAGCGCGACCATCCAGCCGCCGGCGCCGAGGCTGCGGGCGGCTTCGATCAAGCGCATGTCGAGCGTGGCGAACGACGCCAGTGTCGGACGCACGACAAACGGCGCATAGAAGACCACTTCCGCGAGAATCACGCCGCCCACGCCGAACAGGAAATTGAGCGGCGGCGCTTCGAGATGAAACAACTGCTGCAAGGCGATGCTGACCGAGCCTTGCGAGCCATACAGAAAGATCAGCGTGAAGGCGACCAGAAACGACGGGAACGCGACGAACAGTTCCAGGAAACGGGTGACCATGCGCGCGCCGGGAAACGGCTTGAAGAACAGCAGCGCCGCGAGGCCAATGCCGAGCAACGATGCGAGCCCGGCACTCACAAACAGGATCCATAGCGTCGTGCCGACCACGCCGCGCGTTTCCGGATTGCTGAAAAACGTCGAGTAGGCCTGCAGACTCAAACCGTGCGGCCCGGTGAAACTCAGCAGCACCAGACGCACGAGGGGGTAAATCACCAGCGGCCCCAGCACGACCACCGCGAGGAACAGCAGGTGCCATTGCGCCGCGCGTTCGCGGCGCTTCACCGCCGCCGTGTGCGAGGCCGCGCTCGCGCTGCGGCGAGCGTCGGCGGCCGCATTGAGCGGATTGGGGGAATCAGGGGTTGATAAGGACGACATCGTCAGCCTCATAACGCAGGGAAACACGCGCGCCCTTCTCCGGCATCATGCCTTGGCCGCGCTGCATGGTGACGAGCACGGGTTCGTTCGGCATCGCGTCCAGCACGACCGACACCGACAACACCGCGCCATACCATTCGACCGACGTAATCGCGCCGTGCAACTGGCCTTCGCCGAGCGGCACGATCCGCAGTGCTTCCGGACGCAGACAGGCCACCCGCTCGCGCTCGTTGTAGCGCGCGTCGTCCATGGCAAATGCGACTTGCGGCGGCAGCAGATTGGCTGCGCCCAGATAGCGCGCGACGAAACCGTCGTTCGGTGTGTCGTACAACTGCTGCGGCGTGCCGAGTTGCGCGATGCGGCCTTCGCGCATCAGCAGCGTGCGGTCGGACAGCACCAGCGCGTCGTCCTGATCGTGCGTCACGCAGACAATGGTCAGATTCGGCAGGCGCTCATGCAACGCCTTCAATTCGGAACGTACCGAGGCGCGCAGATTCGCGTCGAGCGCGGACAGCGGCTCGTCGAGCAGCAGCACATCGGGCTCGATTACGAGCGCGCGCGCCAAGGCCACGCGCTGCTGCATGCCGCCCGACAATTGCGCGGGCATGTGATGCCCGGCGTCACCCAATTGCACGAGCTTCAACGCATCGGCGACACGTCGCGCGACATCCTTCGAGGGAGTGCGACGCGCGCGCAACCCGAAGGCCACGTTGTCGAACACCGACAGATGCGGGAAAAGCGCATAGCTCTGGAACAACAATCCAAGGTTGCGCTTGTGCGGCGGCACATGCGTCAGGTCGTGACCGGCAACGGTCAAGGTGCCCGACAGTCCATCCGCTTCAATGAACCCGGCGATGAAGCGCAGCAGCGTGGTCTTGCCGCAGCCGCTGCGACCGAGCACGGTGAGCAATTCGCCGCGTTGAATGGTCAGAGACAGATCGTCGAGCACGGTGCGCGTTCCGAAACGCACGCTCAGATGGTCGATCTGCACGCCGCCCGGCGTGTTCGAACGCGCGGCGTCGAGCGCGTCCGGAGAGGCGCCGAGCGCGCCGGGGTGAGCAAGACTGGCCGTATTCACCGGGTTCATCCTCCAACTGAATTAATGCTGATACGGCGCGCCCCACACACACATGCATGCAGGAAGCGCCGCCTGACTCAATGACGAACCGTCCTGCTTACTTCGGCTTGACGACGTCGAGTTGCTTGCCCGACGAACCGATCACGTCGCTCTTCCAGCGTGCCGTCCAGTCAGCCTTCTTCGCCATCACTTGCGTCCAGTCCACCGGAATCAGCTTCACGCCGGCGATCGCCTGCTTGACTGCTTCGCCGTTCTTGCCGGCGAGCGGTACGTCAGTGCGGCCCGGGATACCGAAGATGTCCGGCACCTTGGCTTGCACGTCGGTCGACATCAGGTAGTCGATCAGTTTCTTGCCTTCTGCCTGGTTCGGGCCGTTCTTGATCAGGCCGATCGCGTACGGCAGCTGGAAGGTGGTCGGCTTATCGCCGGCTTTGGCTGCGAGGAAGATCGGCTTGAGCGACAGGCCGCCGTTGGCTGCATCGTCCAGATCCATCTGCAGGTCGCCGTTGGCGAAGGCGATTTCGTTGCGCGAGAGCAGCACGTCGAGGTAGCCGGTGCCCTTGGTGTGGAACTTGGCGCTCTCTTCAAGCTTCTTCAGGTAGTCAAACGCCTTGTCCTCACCCATCAGCGACGTGGTCAGGATGATCACGGCCATCCCGTCGCCCGCCGTGGCCGGGTTCGAGTAAGCGACCTTGCCGGTGTAGTCCGGGTGCAGCAGATCGGCGAACGTCTTCGGCTGGTTCTTCGTGACGTCCGGGTTGATCGCGAACGAGAAGTAATTGTTCACGAAGGTCGCCCATGCACCGTTCGGCGCCTTGGCGATGGCCGGCACGTTCTTGTAGTTGGCGCTCTGATAAGCCTGCAGCAGGCCGGACTGGTCGGCTTGCTGGATAAACGGCGGCAACGTGACGATCACGTCGGCCTTCGGCTGATCCTTCTCGATGGTGGCGCGATTCACCACTTCGCCGCTACCTGCCGTGACGATGTTGACCTTCACGCCTTCCTTCTTTTCGAAGGCCGGCAGCACATCCTTATAGAGGTTTTCGAGGCCGTCGGCGGTGTACAGCACCACTGCATCAGCCGCGTGAGCCTGCATCGCCGTGCCGCCGAACGCTGCCGCGGCGATCAGCGCCGGCAACAGTTTGCGTGCGAAGCCAACCGTGGCGTGAAGGGAATTCGTCTTTGTCATGTCGCTCTCTCCGAAAGGCAAAAAACCAGACGGTCGGGATAACCCGATACCTGTTGTGATTGAACGGCGGTGCGCGCCGTGCCGCTTGCGTGTTGCCCGCAGCCAGTTGTCATGCAGTTTCGCGCGGATTGCAGATTGCTGACAACTTTGCCGCTTCTTCTCCAGCCAGACTTACAGCCCACCTACGACACCCGCGCTGCCAGCCTTGCCTGAACGGGCACGGCAAGGATTACAGGTTTCCATGACAACGCCATGACCATTCTGTCGAATTCCAACAATTGACACAATTCGCCAATAACATCCAAACTAAACTTCTCGTCACCCTGCCCGGGCGACGGACATTCATCTACTGATAGAGGCTAGTGTGATCCTTGGCAACGACCCAATCCTGCTGACCCCGGGGCCGCTCTCCACCTCGCCGCAAACCCGCGAAGCGATGCTGCGCGACTGGGGCTCGTGGGACGCCGCGTTCAACCGCATGACCCATAGCGTATGCGCCGAGCTTGTCACGATCGCGCGTGGCGAAAGCGACTATGTCTGCGTGCCGCTTCAAGGCAGCGGCACCTTTGCGGTCGAAGCCGCCCTCGGCACGCTGGTGCCGCGTCAAGGCTGTGTGCTGGTGCCGAACAACGGCGCGTATTGTGCCCGTCTGATCCGGATATTGCAGCGTATGGGAATCGCCTATGTCGAACTGGCGCTGCGCGAGGACGAGCCGGTCAGCGCGGCCGCCATTGAAGACGCTTTCAATCGCAATTCGCGTATCAGCCACGTCGCGCAGGTCCATCTGGAAACGAGTACCGGGTTGCTCAATCCGCTCGACGATATCGCCGCGGTATGTCAGCGGCACGGCAAAAGCCTGATCGTCGACGCCATGAGCTCGTTTGGCGCGTTGCCGATCGACCTGCGGCGCGGCGGTATCGACGCGCTGATCTCGGCCAGCGGCAAATGTCTGGAAGGCGTACCGGGGATGGGCTTCGTGATTGTGCGGCGCAGCGTGCTGGAGCAGAGCGAGGGACGCTCGCCCTCGCTTGCTCTGGATTTGCACGATCAATACGTCTATATGGAGAAGACGACGCAGTGGCGCTTCACGCCGCCCACTCACGTGGTCGCGGCTTTGCGTCAGGCACTCGATCAATTCGTCGCGCAAGGAGGACAACCGGCTCGCGGCGAGCGCTACCGGCAAAACTGCGCGGCGTTGGTCGGCGACATGAAAGCGCTTGGTTTCGAGCCGTTTCTGAAACCCGAAGTCCAGGCGCCGGTGATCGTCACGTTTCACGCGCCGCGCGACCCCGCGTGGAATTTTCCGGATTTTTACGCTGCGGTGCGCGAGGCCGGTTACGTGCTGTATCCGGGCAAACTCACGCAAGTGGAAACGTTCCGCGTGGGCTGCATCGGCGCGATCGACGCAAACGAACTGCATAACGCGGTGGCGGCGATCGGCCGCACGGTAAAACAGCTCGGGATTCGCGTGAAGTAAAGTGGAATGCCATGCAGCGCTCCGTGGCGGCTGACGTGCACGAGGCTTTCGCTCTCATGCGCTCAGCGTGCCTGCCGCCAGGTTGACCACGCGATCAGGCGATCAGGATTTCCGGCCCGTGCGCGGTGATCGCCTTGCCGAGCGCCTTTTCCGGCGCCAGTTCGGTGACCAGATAGCGGGCCGATTCGATGCCGTTGATGCGCACCGGCGTCACGCGCCCGAACTTTGAATGATCGGCAACCACGACCACCGTGTCGGCGGCGGCGATCATTCGGCTGCGCACTTCGGCGGCCATGCGGCTGTAGTCGGTCAGGTAGCCGTCCGGCGAAATGCCGCCCGCGCCGATAAAGGCAAAGTCCGCGTGGTACTGCGTCAACTGATGGACCGTGTCGAGCCCAAAGGTAGCGTCTTCGATATCCGACAGTTCGCCGCCGAGCAGCGTAACCCGGTTGTCGTTGCGGCGGCCAAGCAGCAGTGCGATACGCCAGTCGTTCGTATAGACCGACAGGCGATGCCGGTCGAGCAATGCCCGGGCCACGGCCTGGGTCGTGCTGCCGGAATCGATGATCAACGAGGCGCCGTCCGGCACGAACTCGGCCGCGCGCTCGCCGATCGCCCGCTTGGCGCCGGCGTTGGCGGCTTCGCGCGTATCGAGGTCGGGCTCGCGCCGGTCGCTCGACAGCGCGCCGCCGTGGGTCGTGACCAGCAAACCGCGCCCGGCCAGCGCATTCAGATCACGGCGGATCGTCTCGCGCGACACGTTCAGTTCGCGCACCAGTTCAGCAACCGAGAGCGCGCCGGTTTTGGCGACTTGCGCCAGGATGTATTGGTGACGTTGTTCTGCGAGCATCTGTTGAGGGCCGGAAGCCGGCACGCTTGGGTTTCGCCACGGGTGGAAGGCCGGCGTATTGTATTACGCGCGGCGTGGGGATGCTCCCCCGCGCGCGCTTACCTGCTAACCTGACAGGTCTCGCCGCGCGCCGACACCTGTCGATGCCGCGAAGTAGTCTGTCAACCGAACCACCGATGCCGCCACTGTTTCGCCGCTTACTGTTGCTGTTCCACGCGTTGCGTTACGGCGCGCGCCTGCTCTGGCTTGCCGCCCCAGCGGAGCACAAACTGCACTGGATGATCGAGCTGGTCGGCCGCGTGCATGCGTCCGGAGGCGGCCGCGAACGCCTGCACGGCGTGCTGCCGGCGCTCGGGCCGCTCGCGAGCCGCTTCGCGCAGACCCTGGCTGAACGGCCCGAACTCGCAACCGGCACGCTGCACGACGCCATCGACGCCATCGATCACCTCGAAATCCCGCTGCCGCCGCAGGAAGCCGGGCAGGCTCTGGCGCGCGCATTCGGCCGGCCGCTCGCCACGATTTTCAGCGCGGTCGATCTGGTGCCGGTGCGCGGCGGTTTTGCCGAACAGACGCACTTCGCGCGGCTCATCGCGCCGGTCGACGGCCATAGCGAGGTGGCCATCAAGCTGGTGCGCGCCGATCAGTTGCAACAGATCGGCGACGAACTCGCGCTTCTGCGCTGGGTCGCGCGCTGGCTGGAGAAACTGTCCGGCTCGGCTCGCCGCCTGCAAGTGCGTGCGTTGGCGCAAACCTTCACCGACGACATCCTGCGCCGCTTCGATCTGCGCGCCGAAGCGGCCAATCTGAGTCAGACCGGCCATCACTTCGACGGCGACAAGCGCGTCGTCATACCGAACGTCATCTGGGACTTGTGCACCAATCACACGCTGACGATGCAGCGCATCAGCACCCTGCCCGCTAGCGACCTCCCCGGCCTGCACGCGCATCACATCAAACTCGCGCCGCTCGCCGCGCATATCGTCGAGGTGGTCACTGAACAGGCGTTCGAGCACGGCTTCTTTCACGCGACACTCGATGCACGCCGGGTGCGCGTGAGCGTCGAACCGGACACGCTGGGACGCCTTGTGCTGGCGGAGTTTTCGATCATGTCGAGCCTGTCGACCGGCGAGCGCGAATTCTTTGTGCATGGCGCGACCGCGCTGTTCAACCAGGACTACGGCCGGCTTGCCGAACTGCATCGCGATGCCGGGCACGTGCCGCATGACACGCGCGCGGAAATGCTCGAAGCCGAGTTGCGCACACGCGCCGAAGCACACTTCGCAGCCGACCCGGAAGACCGGTCAGCGGGTTCGCTATTTCATCATCTGCTGCACGCCGTGCATCCGTTCGACGGCGCCGTACCAGGGCGGCTTGCCACCGCGCAGCGCTCGTTCCAGCAAGCGGAGATGCTGGCGCGCGCGCTGCATCCGGGCGTCGATACATGGAATGTTGCCCGCAATGTGCTGGCGGGAATCGCACAGCGCGACATGGATCATCGTGGCTGGATCAAACGCATCGCGCGCGAGTTGCCGCATCTGGCGCATATGCTGCCGCGGTTGCCGCAACTGGCTGTGCGCTACCTGCAGCATGAGCACGATCGCGCCCGCACGCCGCAGCAGAATGCGCAGTTGTTGCTGGATATCGGCCGTGAATATCGGCGCACGCGCAGGTTGCTATGGGCCTGCGCGGTGTGTGGCGGTTTGCTCGGCGCGGGGACCGTCTTGTTGATGTGGTGATATTGAGGCGGCGATGGGCGCTTCGCGGCGAGCTTCGAGCAATCCGTCTTGAGCCCGCACCCGTGATTGCAGCTTCGAACAAGACGCGCCTGGCGCGGCCTGGCAAGATGGCGGCTTTTCACATCACCCGACTCAGATGCTCGTTGCCTCAATCGCCGCCGTATTCGTCGTGTTGTGGTCGACCGGTTTCGTGGTCGCCCGGGCGATCACGCCCTATGCCGATCCCAATCTGTTCCTGCTCGCGCGCTTTGGCGGCACCGCGCTGATATTCGCGCTTGCCGCGTTCGCCGCACGCGCTGCGTGGCCGAGCGGCCGCGATCTCGGCAAGCACCTGCTCGCGGGCGCGCTGCTGCAAGGCGTCTACCTCGGCGCGGGCTACTGGGCCGTCGCACAGGGCTTGAGCGCCGGCGTGATGGCCTTGCTCGGCGCGCTGCAGCCGCTCGCCACGGCGGCCGTCGCGGCGCCACTGTTTGGCGAACGTCTGTCGAAGCGCGGCTGGGCCGGCATGGCGCTCGGCCTCGCCGGCGTCGTGCTGGTGCTCGAACCGAAACTCGCCGCGGCCGCGCCGTCCACCCCGCACGGCAACGCGCCGCCGTGGCTGGTCGTGTTCATCTCGATCGTCGCGGTCGGTGCGATCACCGCGGGCACGCTGTTTCAGAAGACTTCGCTGGCGAAAGCCGATATTCGCAGTGCAAGCGCGGTGCAGAATTTCGGCGCGGCAGTGGTTGCGGCGGTTCTTGCGCTGGCGCTCGGTGAGCATCGCTGGATTGCATCCGCCACTTTGTGGGGGTCCCTTGCGTGGGGCATCGTGATGCTGTCGGGAATCAGCGTCACTTTGCTGGTGTGGATGGTCAGGCGCGGCGATGCTGCGCGCGCCACCGCGCTGATGTTCCTCGCCCCGCCGCTCGCCGCGCTCGAAGGCTATGTCGGCTTTGGCGAAACGCTGCTGCCCGTGCAGATCGCCGGATTCGGGGTGGCGCTGGTGGGCGTGCTGCTGGCGCGGTCGTGAGGGTTTGAGCGGCGCGCCCGCGGCTCAATCCGCCGTGTCGGCCCCGGCCGGCACCTTTGCACGCACCTTGCTGCCCGGGGCCGGAGCCCAGGCCGGACGGCTCTTGCGTTCAGAATCCACTACGACGATGTAGCGCCCCGCCCAGGGTGTCACCTGCCGGTCACTTTTCAACACCCACAACGATTTGCCCGATTCGACGAGCGCGGCATATTCCGCGTCGAGAATGCCGTAATGGTCGATAAACGCATTCAGCGAGGCGGGAATCCGCACGCAACCCTTCGAATGGCGAATGCCGAGCAGCGGCTCGAGCCGGTCCGGGTCGGTGGCGTGCATCTGGAAACGCATCTGCGACACGCCGCCCTTGCCCCAACCCCGTTCGCCCTGAGCCCAGCCGAGGTCGAAGATCCGCATGTCGCGCTTGCCGTAGCCGCGGATGTGGTTCTCGTTCAGCGTGCCTTCCGAGCGGAAATCCATGTTCGACGGCGTATGTTCGAACACACCGAGCGGCGTGATGAAATGGTCGTACTCACCCGGCCGGCCCGTTGAAACCGGCGCCGCGCCGATCATCTGCCAGCTATCCGAAGGGACCGCCCGGAAATAGATGAACAGCGCCTGCACGTTGGCGTTGCGGTCCACCATCACGACATACTCACCCGACAGATTGCCAAGCATGTGCTCGTTCAATGCCGCTTGCAGGCGATCGGCATAGGCGCGCTGCTCCGCGGCCGGCACTTTCAGCCGACGTGTCACCTCTTGCGCAAACACATCCCGCAGCAGGAACGCATGACGCGGATCAACCACGCCGGCCGCGTCGGGTGCGGCAACGGCCGATGCGGCAACGGCAGGCGCCGGGCGCTTCAGCGCCACGGACGCTGGTGCCCGCGCGGACGGAGTGGCTGAGGCTGAGGCTGAGGCCGTGCCCGACGCCGCGATCGCGACGCTCCATGAAACCGCGCAAAAAACGGCCGCAAACACTCGCATCAAATAGCGCTCTGCACGAGCTGCGCGCGCGAAACGCGGCACAGAGAGTAAATCCGGCATACATACCATTTGAGTTAGACGATCTACCGATGCGGACGTGCTACGGTCCGATGCAGACTGGCCTGGCCGATTGGGGCAGTTCATCGCGTATTTGAGCAAACCTGATTATTATTGACTGCTCGCCGGCTCATGCGGCGCGCGGAACCAGGATGTTACTAAGCACACTGGCACCTGTCGATGAAGAATCGGCCAATTCACCTATATCCCTGGATTGACCGTCATTTAGCGATCCGCGCAGCGGTTTAAAAGCTGCGCACAGTAAATTTAACGCCGATATTCGCAGTAAAACCGCGACGTCGATTTGTCACATCATGCCCGCAGAACAGCGCCGTTCGTGGGCGGCCACTCGTGGCATCCGCGCGCGGTCTCATTGCCAACACTCGCGCCACCGCATAGGGAGAACAGAGGAACATGACGCAACCAGACCCAACCGCACGCCAGGCAAGCATTGCAGCGGAAATGCACAGCGCTGCCGAGTTCGACGCCGCACAGGAAATCGAGCGGCGGGTCGCTTTTCTGGCGAATTATCTGCGCACTAGCGGCCTGAAAACCTATGTCCTCGGGATTAGCGGCGGCGTCGATTCGACTACTGCCGGGCGGCTTGCACAACTCGCGGTCGAACGGCTGCGCGCCGAACATTACGACGCGCGTTTCGTCGCGATCCGTTTGCCGTACGGCGTGCAAAAAGATGAGGCCGACGCGCAGCAGGCTCTGAATTTCATTCGCGCCGACGAAAATCTCACCATCGACATCAAACCCGCCGCCGATGCAATGCTCACCGCGCTGGGTAACAGCGGCCAGCGATTTAACGACGACGCACAGCAGGACTTCATCCACGGCAATATCAAGGCGCGGCAGCGAATGATTGCGCAATACGCGGTAGCCGGCGCCCGCGCCGGCGTGGTTATCGGCACAGACCACGCGGCCGAGTCGGTGATGGGATTTTTCACGAAGTTCGGCGATGGCGGCGCCGATGTGCTGCCGCTCACCGGCCTGAACAAGCGCCGTGTGCGCGCACTATCCAAAGCTTTGGGTGCGCCCGAAGCGCTGGCCCACAAGGTGCCAACCGCCGACCTCGAAATGTTGCGCCCGCTACGGCCGGACGAGGACGCGTACGGCATCCCGTACGACGATATCGACGATTTTCTGGAGGGCAAACCGGTGAGCGCCGCCGCGCGCGAGACGATCCTGCGTTTCTACGATGTCACGCAGCACAAGCGCGCGTTGCCCTACACGCCGTTCGATTGGCCGGTGAAGACAAGCGGGGAATGAGAGAAACGAGGTAAAGACCCGCTGTAAGGGCCGGCAAGCACGGGGAGGATGCGCATCAGAAATGCACCAGCCGCAATGCATTCTCCCCAGTCGAAGCGTTCGGCAAACGCCGTGGGTAGCGAGACGCTCAGTGGCCAGGCGGCGATGTGTCGTCGCTGAACAGGTCGGCGCTCGCCTCCAGTGCCAGGCCGCCCAGATGCTTGCCGTGAATCTGCCGCGCAATCACGTCACCCACATACGGCACGTCCGCGTCCAGTTCGACGGTGGCGTAAGCGCTGGGTTTGCCGACATCGACCACCTCGACACTTTTCGCGTAATGCCCAAGCTCACGTTTGAGGAATTCCCGCACTTCCTGCTCGCTGCACGATTCCGCGATATTGCGCACGATCAGGTTCATGCCGTCTACCCTCGACGCCCGCTACGATCCGCGGCATGCACTCGTACCGGGCGCAGCGCGGCACGCTGTTTCGCCTGAGCCGCCGCGAGTTGGCGGATCAATGCAGCGCCGGCCGCAGCCAAAGCAGCCAATGACAGATAGAAGGCAATCATTTAAATCTCCCCTTCGAATTTCGTCCTGTTTTCAGGATAGCCACAATCGACAACAAAAGCGATGCGACACAGTGTCATAAAAGACGGACTTTAAAACGCCCGTTAATGCACTGTACCTACGCACTGCACCTGCTCACTCTACCTGAATAAGCAGCGGTAAAAACAGCAAAACACATGTTCAGTCAGTGATGCAGTCCCGGCACATGCTCCAGACGCGGACGCTGGACGCAAAAACCGGGCCGCGATACGCATCGCCGCCGGCATCCTGCGGGGGACGTAGGCAAAAGGCGGACTGGTCGTACGGATCAGTCCGCCGCTTGCACGTTGGCCGCACTCACCCACCACGCATTCTTGCCTTGTGGCACATGAACCAGTACGGCGGACGGATCGTCAACGCCATCGTCGGCGATTTCACACACCGGCAAACCGTCCGGCAGGTGCTTCACCTCGCCGGCCGCCTGGAACAGCGCGACGCGCTGCGCGTTCAGTGGCCGCAGTTGCCGGTACACGTCGAAACTGATTGCCGCGGGCACGTCACCGCGAATCAGCAGTGACTCGGCGCTGCCGCAGCGCACGGGTTCGGCGGCAAGCGCTGCAGCGCTGCCGAACAGGCAGCCGAAAGTAAGCGCCAGTGCAGTAAGGCGTGAGTGGGTCAAAGTGATTCTCCGGGAATAAGTTGGGGCAGCACACGGCTGGCGGCACGACTGAACACACACGAATGAACAACCAGGCCAACCTGAGCGGAGACAGGCGGCCTCATGGCGCGCTGTCGCGACCTTCGCCCCGGCCGTTACTGTCGCCGGTCGCGACGTCGAGACGGCTCACGTCGCAGGACGTCTGGCTAATTCCCGAATAGACCACCGACCAGTTCCCGACAATCGCCGCTTGCGCCTCCGCGAGGCTCAGTTTCCCTTCACAAATGCAGCGTTTGAGCATGACCGCGGCGCGCGCCTTGCGACGCTCGCCCTGCGGGCCTGCCCACGGCAGAAGGTCGAGATTGGAGGGTGCGTTCGGCGAACCGCCAAGCACGACGGGCACACGCCTGTCCAGTGCGAAAGCCTGAGCGTTGCCGGCATCGATGCCGCGCGCGGCAAGCATGCGATCCTTGTGAGCCATCAGTTCATCGAACGGCGGAGCGACCGTGTCCGCATAGCCGGCTCGGCAAATCGTTTCGCCGATTGACTCCTGCGTGACGCGCTCATCGAGCATCGCCGCATCCTGAGCCCAGACTTGACCGACGCGCAATGCGAGTACAACCGTGCAGCCGAACAGAATCGCAAACCGCACCTTGCGCGCAGGACGCGCGGCGCCGCACCGGCGCATGAGCGTCGGCCGGATTGCCTGATATGTCCTGCTGGTTGCGTCGCTGCAATGGGTAATGCAACGCCTGTCTGCAATGCCTGCGTTCATTCGTCGGCGCGCCGGTAACGGCGCGCAATAGTTCAATTCGCAGGCTAATTAAAACACATTCAATATTCGTGCGTGAAAAGACGCACATGCGCAATCGGGCGACGATGCGTCCCGATGCGCTCACAAGGGGCTGCCGGCGCTGTCTTGCCCTGCGCGAATGCACGTTGCAAGACAGCGCCGAATCGCAGGACAAAGACAACGCCGCGGCCTGCATGCCGGTCACGCACGACACCGGCGGCAAGCTACGTCAACCGGGTTTCGCCACCCGAGCCTGCAAGGCGCGGATACGCCCAAGCGCCTGAGTATTGGACACGGTTGCGTCGTACATCCTGGACAGATCCGCTTTGAGCGCCGTGCGCGAGCCGCCGTCGAGATAAACCATATGCCCCGACGGATAAAAACGCGCCGACAGATTCTGCCGGACCTGCTGACTAACCAGCGGCATTTGCTGCAGATCGAGCACGGTCTGATAGAACGGCGTGACGTAATCGAAGAAACCGTTCGCCGACAACACCTTCAGGTCGGGGTTGAGCGCCATCACGGCGGCAAGATCGCCCGCTGTGTACAGAATGACGTTGCCCTTCGCGTCGAGCCCCTTCTGCGCGCCGGTCGGATCGATATGGCTAAAGTCCCAGTACTGGAATGCCTGATCGTTGAGGTCCGTGAACGCCGAATTCGACGTGTATTTCAACTGCTCGTTCAGATACACGTTCCACATCGTCGTGTAGACGCCGGTCACCGCCGTCATGGTCGGATCGTTGCCGCCCGAATTCGGGTCGATCTTGCCCGCAATGCCGGTGTTGATCGCCGTCACGCGGCCGTCGTACTCGCCGAGCGCGAGACCCTGCGCTTTCAGCAACGTGGTCAGGAACAGCGAATTGCCGCGGCTGTCGTACGACGAAATGTCAAGGCTCCAGGCGAGCAAGGTGGTCTTGTCGATCCCGGTGTACTCGCTGAGTTTTTCGACGGTTGCGGAATCCGTGGTCGGAAATTTGCGCAGTGCCGCCAGATAGTCGGTGCGCGCGAATTGCGCGACTTCTTCGGCAAATGTGCCGAGGTCGGTGGGGCGCGGCGCGATCCCGAGTTTCTTGTGATACCACGCATCCGCGGAGGCCGTGGGCAACGCGCCGACCGGGTTGCCGGATTGCGTGTAGTCGAGAATCGACGATTGCAGCGTAATGCCGTTCAGATCGACGCCGTCTTCATGCAGCCGGTACGCCAGCACGCAACTGCGCGCCGTGCCGTAAGACTCGCCGTACAGGTACTTCGGCGAATTCCAGCGATTGTTCCTGGTGAGAAAGCGTTTGATGAACTGTTTGATCGAGTCCGCGTCCTGGTCGACACCCCAGAAGGCGCGGTTCGTCTTCGGCGCAATGGCCGCCGAGTAGCCCGTGCCGACCGGATTGATGAAAACGAGGTCGCTCTTGTCGAGCAGACTGTCCGGGTTGTCTTCCATCGCGTACGGCGCGGGCGGCGTAAAGCCCGGCATCGAGGTCTTGATACGGCGCGGCGCGAACGAGCCTAGCAGCACGAACACCGACGACGAACCCGGGCCGCCGTTGTAGAAGAAAGTCACCGGGCGGGCTTCCTCCTTCTGGTTGTCCTGCGTGAACGCGACGTAGAACATTTTGGCTTCGGGCTGCGAGCTGCTCGGGTCGACAATCACGAGGTGGCCCACCGTCGCCGTGTAATTGATCTTCTGGCCGCCGATGGTGGCCGAATGATGCGTAATCGCGGCAGCTTCAGTGGTGTCGGTGACGGAGTCGTCCGGCCCGTTGCCATACGCAACCGGATCGAAGAACGGCTGATCGCCTGTTTTGTGCGACGCGCCGGCGGCCGTTGCGGGCGAAGCATGGGTGTTGTGTGAAGACTGCGGACTAACGGAAGCTGACTCGGGGTTCGTCATGATCGCTCCATGGGTTCGTTAACGTCTTTGAGTGTCTTGGTGTGTGCTGATGTTTGCCTGATGCGTCTCAATGCGTCCTGGTTGCCCTGATGTCTCTTGTGTGTCCTGCGTTGCCAGCATCTCGCGAAACCGTACGCCGTACCGCTTGCGGCCTGAACGCTACGCACCGTGGGACCACCGCGAACAGCCGGCGAGCGCCTGAGCCGACAATCCGGCAGGCGCCGCCCGAAACAATCCGCGAGTCTTCAGACTATAGTGCGGCCGCCACCTTCTGACCATTGGGGCTGCCAAGTCCCGTGCACGCATCCCAGCCAGCCGATGCGGCGAAGCTGCCGTTGTTGCCTTGAGTAATGTCGTTAAACGCGCCCGGCGCCTTATACAGCTTCGGGTTGATGAAACCAGCGGGTTCCCCTTTCGCCGCGTTGATCCGCGCAATCAACGCCGCCCACAGCGGCGCAACCGCACTGGTGCCGCCGACCACGGTCTGCGTGCCATCGATCAGTACGCTATAGCCGGTGACGGGCGAAGCATCGCCGGCCACGTCCGGCACGCCGCGCCCGCTGAGCGCCTTTTTGGCGCCGTTTGATGAAGTAACCGACAAGCCCTGTTGCCACACGGGAACCGGAAAGGCCCGGCTCACGCCACCGCCGCTCGCGCCGCCTTGCGCGCCGTCGTTCCACACCGCCTCATGCGAGATCGAGGTGCCCGACGCGGTCAGGCTCGTACCGCCGCACGCCAGCACGTAAGGACTCGACGCAGGAAAGTCGACCTGATCGCTGCCCGAACCGTCGCTCGAACCGCTATCGCCCGACGCCGCGCAAACCGTCACACCCAAGGCCGCCGCCGTTTGCAGCAGGTTGTTGAATGCCTGCAGCGACTGGCTGGTCCAGTTCGACTCAGGGCCGCCCCAACTGATCGAGATGACCGTGGGTTTGTTGGTCGTGTCATGCACGGCGGTGCTCACCGCGTCGATGAAACCGGCGTCGCTGTTCTGCGTGAAATAGACCGCGATCGTCGCGCCCGGCACAATCGCGCCGACGATTTCGATATCCAGCGTGACTTCGCCGTCGGGTCCGTTCGGGTCGCCGCTCGGCTGATTGCTCCCCTCATCGACGCCGATCGCTGTCACCTTCGGTGAGGCGACGCCAAGGCTCGCAAAGTAACTCTTGAGGTCGGACGCGCTGTACCCACCGCCGAGTTCGATGATGCCGACACATTCGCCGCTGCCGTCGCCCTGTGGAAACTGATACAACGACGCAAGCTGCGGTGGCGTAAAGGAAACCTGATGTCCTTTGGCCGGCTGAAACGGCGGCCGGATGCGAAAGTGTGGCCGCGCCTGAGGCCGGTTGTCGAGCCCGAGCACGGCTTGCACGATACCGTGCAGATCGTCCGGCACGCTGATCGTACCCGTGCGGCCGCGGAACTGACCCGCCGTGTGATGTTGGTAATGTTCCAGTTTGACGCCGAACGCGGTCTGGAACTGCGCGATCGTGCCACTCAGCAACACCTGGCGCGCGGCCGGATCTTCCCGCACCACCGTCAAACCGTGTGCGACGGCAAAGGCTTTGACCTTGGCGACGTCGTCCGGCGCGGCGCCGTATTCTTTTGCAAACGCCTCACGCGACAGAGGCTTGACGCCTGGATCGCCCGCCTCGATCTTGCTCATCAGTGCGTCGAACTGCGCCTGCCGCTGACGGCGCAGTATCACGAAAACCTCGATCCGTTCAGCCGGATCGCATTGCCCAACGACCGTCGAACCTTGCACTGCCGTTCGCTCGCTTCCCGGCAGCGGTTGTCTATTGACCATGGTGTCGATTCTCCTGTTAGCGTGACGGCACGGGCCGCAAGGTGGACACCACGCACGGCACGCGCCTGCACGAACTCGCCGCCGTGCGACCGGCGGCGGACTGCTGTTTCAAGGACTTCGCCAACCGTCCGACCCATGCATTCGAACACAGTTCCGGCATCCGCGGCAGTTGTCCGAATGGCCAACGCCGGGTTGGATCAATGCGCATCGCGCAGCACCCGCGCTATGATGCTGAAGCGGCAATCCAGCCGTCGCAGCGCCTCGCGCGCCGCCCGCGCGCACGATCAAAGAATCAGAGGAACCCCATGTCAATTTCGATGTATCAAGCGTCCTTGCCCGTGCTGGTGCGCGGCATGACCAACCTGCAGGTCATCCTCGGCAAGGCCGAGGCGCACGCTGCCGAGAAACAGATCGACCCGTCCGTGTTCACGAGCGCCCGGCTGGCGCCGGACATGCTGCCGCTGGTGCGCCAGGTCTATATCGTCAGCGACACGGCGAAGGGTTGCGCCGCGCGCCTGGCCGGTGTCGAAGCGCCGAAGTACGACGACGTCGAGCAGACTTTCGACGAACTCGATGCCCGCCTTCAAAAGACGATTGATTATCTGAAGGAATTCAATGCACAACAGATCGACGGTTCGGAAGAACGTCCGATCACGCTGAAAATGCGCAGCGGCCCGATCGAGTTCACGGGCATGTCATATCTGCTCGGTTTCGTGTTGCCGAACTTCTTTTTTCACGTCACGACGGCGTACGACATTCTGCGTCACAACGGTGTCGAACTTGGCAAGCTCGACTATCTGGGCGGCATCAAATAACACGGGCGGCCGTGCTATTGCGTGAGCGCCACGCGATTACCGCATAAGCAGCACGTGCACACACGTGAGCTGAATATGACCCGCGTGCGAACTCCGCAGGAAACGCGTCAAACGCGTGGCTGGAATGCAATGATCGCCATGCCGGCCAGTGTGAATGCCACACCGGCCGCGTCCCACAGCGTGGGGCGCACTTTGTCGACGCACCATAGCCACGCGATCGCCACCGCCACGTACACACCGCCGTAAGCCGCATACACGCGGCCTGCGGCGGTGCCGTGCAGCGTCAGCAGCCAGGCGAACAAGGCGAGACTCAGCGCGCCGGGAACCAGCAGCCAGATGGAGCCGCCCTCCTTCAGCCAACGCCAGGGCAAATAGCAGCCAACGATTTCGGCAATGGCGGTCACGGCATAAAGCAGAAACGTTTTCATCGACGGGTTGAAGCGAGTAGTTGTGTTGACGCGCGACTGTGCACGACTGTGCGCGGCAGTTTATCGGTTTTATTGACACAACCACTTTGCCCGCGCGATTGCACGTACGACAGCCGCCGCATCCCGCCCCTTTCGCTACCGATCATGAACGTCGCGCCACCCCGCATCGACGTCTGCAAGTTCCGCAGTCAATCCAGCGAAAGCCGCAATGCAAAGCCGATCAACGCTGCCGAGAAAGTCCAGCGCTGCAGTGTTTGCGCGAGAGGATGGGCCCGCATCCAACCGGCGATGCGCGCCGCGCCGATCGCATACATGGCGTCGAAGCACACGCCGATCGCGAGCAGCACCAAACCCAGCTCGACCATCTGCAGCGCAACCGGCCCGGCTTCCGGGCGCACGAACTGCGGCAGGAGCACCGAGCAGAACAGCAGCGCTTTCGGGTTCAACAGATTGGTCAGCAGGCCCTTCACGAACGCAGCACGCAACGGCTGCGATTCGCCGCCCGCCGCGCCGCCTTCAGGCAACGCGAATACGGGTGAACGGAAGATCTGGACGCCGACCCACGCGAGATAAACCGCGCCGCCGTAGCGCACCACGTCATACAACCAGGGCGCACTGCGCAACAGCGCCGCCACCCCACATGCCGACAGCGTGACGTGCGTTGCCCTCGCCAAACCCAGGCCACCGGCCGCCGCGAAGCCGCTGCGCACGCCACGTCCGATACTGGTCTGCAGAATCAGTGCCATGTCGGGTCCAGGCACCGCGTAGACCACAAACAACGCAGCGATATAGACGATCAGAAGGTGTGCGGAAATCATAAAAGCCTCTTGTTTTTAAGGGCTCTATCTTGCTACTGTCGACGGAGGGTTTACTGGCGAAATACAGGGGAACGAGCTTCAATTTTGGAGGAATACGCTAATATATTCCTCCCGCATCACGTTTTCCGCCAACGCACTGCAAACGCCCCAAAACCATGACAACTGATCTCGACAAGACCGACCGCGCGATCCTCGCCGCGCTGCAGAACGACGGCCGCATGTCGAATGCACGGCTGGCAGAGATGGTCGGCCTGAGCGAGACGCCTTGCGCTCGCCGCCTCAAGCGCCTCGAAACCGAGGGTTATATCGACCAGTACCGCGCGATGCTGTCGCGCTCCGCACTCGGCCTCGGCGTGGTCGCGTTCGTCTACGTGCGTTTTGCCGTGCACGACCGCGCGGTGGCTACCCGTTTCGAACGCGAGGTGCAGGCCATGCCGCGAATTCTGGCGTGCCACAACGTGTCGGGCAGCGCCGATTACATCCTGCAGGTGGTTGCGCGCGATCTCGACGATTACGGCACGTTCATGCGCGACGAGATGCGCAGCCTGCCGGGCGTGACGTCGGTGGAATCAGCCCTGTCGCTACGGGAAGTCAAGGCGAACGGCGGGTTGCCGCTGTCCTGAACGCGGACATGGCATAGTCACCCATTTGATATGGCGCGAGCCGACCAGACGAGTACGGAGTTCTCATGGATCACGAAAAGGCGAGAGCCGAAGAAACCGCCGCGATGGCGCGCGTATTGACCGCCACCACACGGGTGCAGGCGGCCTTCGCGTCGCTACAATCGCAATTCCCGCCGGCCGGCAGCGGCCAGCCTTCGCAGTTCGCGCTGCAAACGTTCGACGCCGCGTTGCAGGAACTTGAAGACGCCCAAGCCGCATTCGACGAATTGCTCGGCGATCTGCTTGACGGCAATCGCTGAGTGGCATAGCGGGTCTATTCACTGCGTAGCCGCGGCGTAGGACGCGAGCGGTGACGGTCTTCAGTTCCATCGAGGCGGCCATCGCGTTATTCGGGGTCGTAAAGCGGACTTGACCGTTAGTTGCGTATTGACGTCCTGGATGTGGAATGCCGCAAACCCCCACGCGCCCCGCACTGTACTGCCTTACCTGATCAGTGCGTTGCGCTTGCCCCACCCTCTACCAGATACCGGTCAAGATCCCGCCATCTGTCACGCCCCATCGCTCGTAATGTCCGGCTCGCACAGAATCGGAAAGTTGACCGAGTTCGCGACATAGCACTTCTCATGCGCCACATGATGCAAGTGCCCCGCGAGTTCGAGATCGCCACCGGCCTGGATAACGACCTGCGGGCGCAACACGATCTGCGAAAAACGCCCCTGTTCCGGACTATCGAGCATCGTGCCTTCGGCATTGTCGCGATAGCTCAGAACGACGATGCCCGCGTCCGAGCAAAGATGCAGATACCAGAGCTTGTGGCAGGCAGACGCCGAGGCGACCAGCAGATCTTCCGGATTCCACCGCTTCGCGTCGCCGAGAAACGCCGCGTCTGATGATCCGGGAATGTCGGGCTTGTTCCCCGCAGCGATGATGTGGTCCCGTCCATATTCACGGTATCCCGAGGTGCCGCTGCCGCGGTTGCCTGTCCACTGCACCGATACCGCGTATTTATGCTCGCCGTACGCCATGTCACTCTCCTTGTTGTTGACCCGAAACTGAATTCGCAACACAGGCATTCTATCTGTGCGCAGTCAATTTGGTATACCATTATTCCAAATGACAAGGACTCGCCGCACATGGAACACAAACTGGATTCGACCGCCGACGCCATTGCCGCCTCACTGCGCGAACTTATTGCGGCCGGCGAACTGGAGGACGGCGCACGGCTGGTCGAGCGCGAACTCGCCGATCGATTCGGGGTGAGCCGGGTACCGATGCGAGAGGCCATACAAAAGCTCGAGGGCGAAGGTCTGGTCGAGCTGATGCGCAATCGCGGCGCCGTCGTGCGAACCCTGACGGAGTCCGACGTGGACGAGATCTACGGCCTGCGTATGTTGCTCGAGGGAGACGCCGTCTTCCACGCGGTCAAACGCATGGATAGCGAGACGTTATCGCGCGCCGAACTCGTTCATCGGCTTCTGGGAGACGCCGATACCGCGCAACGACAGGGCGAACTGAATCGCGAGTTTCATGAGTTGCTGTACCGCCCTTGTGCCAACGGCCGGCAGTTGAAGGCGATCCGCGAATTGCGCGCTCAGGTGGAACGCTACGAACGTTTGCAAGGCACCTTGCTCGCCGACACTCAAGCGTTCCAGGACGAGCATCTCAAGATTCTCGAAGCATGCGAGGCCGGTAACGCCCGCCTTGCGCGATCGATGACGGTGGACCATCTCGCGTCGGCCAAGCGCATCGTTGTGCAACTGGTTCGAGCTGAGTGACGATTACTGCCCGAACGCTCTTCCCGTCACATTCGGCGCCCGCGGATCCGGGCTCATATTCAGACTGGTACCGTTCGCCCGCATGTTGTTGAGCACCGGACCCGACCCCACGTTCCCCGCCCCGCCAATCGCGGGGGGACTACCCACCGTACCCAGGCCCGGCGTTGGGTTCGTGCCTGGCGTGCCGGTCCCCGAACTCGTCCCCTGCCCCGCGCCGTTGGCGCCGCCTGCCTGCAAACCGCCCGCCCCATTGGCGCCGAGGTTGGTCGACTGTGCATAGGCCACGCTCATCAGCCCCATCACCAACACCGACGTTAGAACACTCTTTGTTGCGATTTTCATAACCCGCTCCGTGACGCCGTCAAATTGCCCGGCCGAACGCCTCGCACCAGGCGACGATGCTTGAGAACGAACCCGGTCAAACAGTAAGACCGGCCGCCGAGCACGTTTGTTCATCGCCGAAATTCAGGGATTGATCGACGATCGGCGATAATCCCCGGCTCTTTTTTCTCGCCCGACACCATGACGAAACCCGCCTTCACCCCCTTTCAGGAACTGGCTTCGATCCTGTTGCCCCATGCATACGACGACAACGGCGACGGCTCGCATGACACCTCGCACCTGCAGCGCGTCTGGAAGAATGCAGCCGCCATCCATGCGGAAGAAGGCGGCGATGCACAGGTACTGTTCGCGTCGACGCTGCTGCATGACTGCGTCGCGGTAGAGAAGAATTCGCCGCTGCGCGCCCAGGCTTCGCGCCTGTCAGCCGAAAAAGCCGCGCGCGTCCTGACGTCGCTCGGCTGGCCGGACGCAAAAGTTCAGGCCGCGGCGCACGCGGTCGAGGCGCATAGCTTTTCAGCCGGCGTCGCGCCAACCACGCTGGAAGCAAAAACGCTGCAGGACGCCGACCGGCTCGACGCGATCGGAATGCTGGGTGTCGCGCGCTGCTTTTACGTGGCCGGCCGGATGGGACGTGCCTTATACGACCCAGCCGACCCGCACGCGACAGCGCGTCCTCTGGACGACACGGCGTACACGCTCGACCATTTCCACACGAAGCTGTTGAAACTGGCATCCGGTTTTCAGACGGCGACCGGCGCGCGCCTGGCAAGTATTCGCCATGACCGTCTGCAGCGCTTCCTCGACGAATTCACCGACGAGATCTGAGCGGCCCCAGTCTCGTCGGCAAGTTGTACAAATGCTTACAAAGCAGCATGCGATTGGCGTACACCGGCGGCGCTGCTGCGGCGTTATTGCAGGCATCTACCCGCGGAGCCCGCAATGAACACCAACCTCACCCCCAGCAATCCGCAACGCAATCGCATTCACCCCCTCATCGCCGGCGCAGCCGTGGCCGTCATTCTTGCGAGCGCCACCGGCGTCGCGGCGATGACCGGCCTTCTGCCGACCTCGCACGCCGTAACGGAGCCCGCGCAGCCCGTCGCCGCGATCGCGGCGCAAGTCGCGAGCGCACCGGTTGCCGCGCCCCAATCGCCCCAGCTTCAGCAACCGGTTCAGCAGCCGGCCCAGCAAACCGTCCAGCAGGCCGCACCAGCACGTCCGCGCGTCCATCACACGCACAGCGCGCCCGCTGCGGACGCGCCGAGGTACGCAAACAATCAGGGCTACCAGGCACCGTATCAATCCGCGCCGGCAAGGCCGGTCGCCGACCCTTATGCGGGCGAAGTCGTCGCCATCAATACGGTTCAGGCGCCTGAGCCGACCACCGGCCTCGGCGCACTGGGCGGCGCGGTCGCGGGCGGGCTCGTCGGCAACCAGATCGGCGGCGGACGCGGCAAGATTCTCACCACCATCGCGGGCGTTGTCGGCGGGGGCCTCGCCGGCAACGGCATCGAGCACGCGGTGCGCAAGCAGACCACCTATCAGGTCCAGGTGCGCATGCAGGACGGCAGCTATCGCAACTTCAGTTACCCGACTCAACCGGACGTCCAGATCGGCGAACGGGTTCGCGTATCCGGCGATTCGCTGACAGCGTCGTGAGGTCTTGCGGCCGGTATTTCACCGGCCGCCTGTCTGCAAGAATGTAGGGAAACGTCGCGCGCGTTATGATCAACCGTTAGTCCAGAACGGCTGATCGCGCACGATGGAGCACGCCTACATCCACCTTTTGCATCTGCTTGCCGGCCATCCGGCATGGACACTCACGGTCATCTTCCTTGCAGCCTTTCTGGAAGCCATCGCGGTCATCGGCACCTTCGTCCCGGGCAGCACGGCCATGTTTCTCGCCGGTGCGCTGGTCGGCACCGGTTCACTGGGGATCGGCTGGGTGTTCCTGTCGGCGATTGCCGGCGCCATTGCCGGGGACGGCATGAGCTTCTGGATCGGCACGCGCTATAAGGCCAGCATCGTCCAGCTCTGGCCGTTCCGCACCCATCCACAGGTACTCGAGGCCGGCCACCGCTACTTCCAGAAGCACGGCGCCAAAAGCGTCGTGTTTGCCCGCTTCATCGGACCATTGCGGGCGATCGTACCCGTGGTGGCGGGCATGCTGGGCATGACACCGGCGCGCTTCTACGCAATGAACGTGCTGTCGGCGCTGTTGTGGGCTCCCGCGCATATCCTGCCGGGCGTGGTATTCGGCGCCTCGATATTGCTTGCCGGCGCGGTGTCGTTCCGCCTCGTCGTCGTCATCGCGTTGCTGGTGGCTATCGTCTGGCTGAGCTTTCGCGCGATGGGGTTCCTGCTCGCGCATGCCAGCGCGTGGTCGAGCGCGGCGGGCCGCTATCTGGGAAGCTGGGCGTGCCGCCACCCTGGCCCGTTCGGCCGGCTCGCGCGGCGACTGCTGGACCCCGAACAACCGGATGCCAGCAGCGTCATCGTGACTTCGCTGATCGTGCTGGCCTCGGGCGCGCTTTTCTTCGGCGTTCTCGAAGACGTCATCAGCGGCGACCCGCTGGTCGGCGTCGATCTTTCCGTCTATCACTTCCTTCAATCGGTGCGCACGCCCTGGAGCGACACCGTCCTTGCCGGGCTCGCCACGCTCGGCAGCGTCTTCACGCTGACTGCGCTGGTCGCGACGGTGGTGGTGTGGATGCTGGTGGAGCGGCGTTGGCGCACCATCGGTTACTGGCTCGCCGCGGTGGTGTTTTCACAACTACTGATCCTCGCCCTGCAGTTCGCCATGCACCGCGCGCCGCCCAATGAACTGCTGTCCGACGCCTACGTGTTTCCAAGCAACCACGTCGCCGCGACGGTGATCGTCTACGGGTTCCTGGCGTTCCTGCTCGCGCGACGGGTCGGCATGCTGGAAGGCCTGTTCGTGGCGACCGTGAGTACGGTCGTCGTGTTCGTGGTCGCGCTGGCGGGACTTTACTTCGGCCGATACTGGGTCTCCGATGCGATCGGCGGCGCCGCGCTCGCGTACATCTGGGTGGCTATCGTCGCGCTGACCGCGATGTTGCGGCATCCCGAGGTGCCGCCCTCACGCGGCTTCATGCCGGTCCTGGTTCTGGTGGTGATGCTGGTGAGCGTGGGCGTGCAACTGAGCGTCAATCCGCCCGTGCCGCCCCCGGACAACACGCTGCGCCCGCCGCCCGTGCTGGTGACGCAGGCGCAGTGGACGCAGTCGGTGTGGAAGACGCTGCCATGCTATCGCTCCGATATGGGCGGCGATCGCAAGGAGCCGCTCACGTTGCAATGGGTGTCGAACCTCGATTCAATCAGGGGACAACTGCGCGCGCAGGGATGGGTGGAAGGCACCGACCTGTCAGCGCACAGCCTGCTCTCGCTCGCCTCACCGAACGTGGCGGCGGTATCGTTGCCGGTCTTGCCGAAGCTGAACAACGGTGTGCCCTCGTCGCTGGTCTTCATGCGTCCCGGCAGCGCGCGCGACGAACGCGACGTCCTGCGCTTCTGGCCGAGCGGCTATACCGTGGATAACGGTGCGTCGACCGCCCCGCTGTGGGTCGGCGCTTTCGCACACGAGCGGCTCTCCCGGGCATCGTGGCCGATCAATATTCTGCGGGTCGACAAAGAAGCGTCGTCATTCGATGCTCACGCCAAAACCAGCGCCGGTCTCGCCGCGGCGCTCGTGGCCAGAGTGAGTTGCCACGGCGTGCCGGTGTCGCTGTTGGCCTCTCCGGTGGAATGAGCAGCGGTTTGCCTGAGTTTGCCTGGTTCTGCCTGGTTTTTTCGGGTTTTGCCTGGATCAGCGTGCTCGCCGCACTTCTGCGGAAAACGCCCTGCGTTCAATCACTTGGCAGCTTTGGCCAGGACTTGTCCACAAGGATATGAACATTTTCTGTGGATAACCCGGGCGATGTCATTCGCAGATTTTGGTCATGTTCGGGGCGCAAACCTCGAGGGGAAATTCCCTGTTGCAAGCGACGATGTGTCGATGAAGTCGCACGCGGAACAGAGCGCGCACCATGTCGGCCTGACGATGTCAGTTTTAATCAATATGCATCGTACTCCTCATATCACCGACCTCAGTGTGGCAAGAAAAATTTCGCCCGAGTCCTCGTGCAAGATAGCGTACCCGGCTCAACTGCATCGATTACTGATGCATGATCGAGGGCATTCCGATTCCAATTGCCAGACCCATCATCACAGCCTAAACTGCACCGGGGCGATGCAGTGCGGCACCGCGCATAACAGCGCTTAATCAACGATTCTTCTGCCGCGAGAGATCGCCTGATACTTTTGTCGCAATGTCATTTCGCCGCCCTATTGATCGTTGATCTTATCTGGCATGAACGCGAGTGCCCGATGGTTGTTCGCCGCCAAAACCCGCAACCCAGCTAATCGGAGGCACAGAAGATGGAGCATAAACGCGAGAAATACGAGCGGCTGGTCGCTTTCGCCACAACGCTGCCGCCATTGCCAACCGCCGTCGCCCACCCATGCGATCACGATTCCTTGTCCTCGGTGATCGAAGCCGCCCGCCTCGGGCTGATTGCGCCGATACTCGTGGCGCCGCGCGCCAAGCTCGAGACAGTCGCGCGAGAAGGCAAGCTCGAGCTCGGCGATCTGCCCATCGTCGACGTGCCGCACAGTCATGCGGCGGCGGAGATCGCCGTGCAACTCGTGCATGAAGGCAAGGCGGAAGCACTGATGAAAGGCTCGCTGCACACGGACGAACTGATGGCCGCGGTCGTCGCGCGAGGCACGGGACTGCGCACCGAGCGGCGCGTCAGCCATTGCTTCGTGATGGACGTGCCCGGCCGCGCGGATGCCTTGATCATCACCGACGCGGCCGTGAACATCGCACCGACGCTCGACGAGAAGCGCGATATCGTCCAGAACGCCATCGACCTCGCACACGCATTGCGTTTTCCGGCCGCGAGAGTGGCAATCCTCTCCGCCATGGAAACCGTGAACTCCAAAGTGCCGTCCACGCTCGACGCCGCCGCGCTGTGCAAAATGGCCGACCGCCAGCAGATCACGGGGGGCATTCTCGACGGCCCGCTCGCTCTCGACAATGCAATCAGCGAAGAAGCCGCGAAGATCAAAGGCATCTCGTCGCCCGTGGCCGGCCATGCCAATGTGCTGGTCGTACCGGACCTCGAAGCCGGCAATCTGCTCGCCAAGAGCCTGTCGTTTCTCGCCGGCGCGGATGCCGCCGGCATCGTGCTGGGTGCGAAGGTGCCCATCATCCTCACCAGCCGCGCCGATTCTGTGATCACGCGGCTCGCGTCCTGCGCGGTCGCCTCGCTCGTCGCGCTCGCGCGGCGCGAGAAATCCGCCGCCGCCATCGTCTAGAAAGGGGCTCACGCATGGACGTCATTCTGGTCATCAATGCGGGATCTTCCAGTATCAAGTTTCACGCGTTCTCGGCAAGCGACGGCAAACTCGACCCCATCGCCGGTGGCAAGATCGAAGAGATCTACAGCAACCCACGCTTTCAGGTCAAACGGCAAGACGGTGAAATCGTCGAAGACAAACGCTGGCCTGCGGGCGAACGTCTGGGCCACGACAACGCGATCGCATTCCTGCTGGAATGGCTGCGCGCGCACGCAGGCGATGCGCGCCTGCTCGCCGTCGGCCACCGCGTCGTGCATGGCGGCGAACGTTATTCAGCGCCCGTGCGTGTCGATGCGAACGTGCTCGCCGAGCTTGAGGCGCTCATCCCGCTCGCGCCGCTGCATCAGCCGCACAACCTGGCGGCGATCCGGTCGATAGCGGCGCGTGATCCGCGGGTGCCGCAAATCGCGTGCTTCGACACCGCGTTCCACCATACCCAGCCCGCCGTGGCGACCCGCTTTGCGCTACCGCCCGAAATCACACAGCGCGGCGTGCGGCGTTATGGGTTTCACGGTCTCTCGTATGAGTACATCGCGAACGTTCTGCCGCAATACGACGAACGCGCTGCGTACGGCAAGACAGTCGTGCTGCATCTCGGCAACGGCGCAAGCATGACGGCGCTGCAGCACGGCAGGAGTATCGCCAACACGATGGGCTTCACAGCCGTCGAAGGGCTGGTCATGGGCACACGCTCGGGAAGCCTGGACCCCGGCGTGGTGCTGTGGATGATGGAAGAGGCGCACATGGATGCGCATGCGATCGAAACCCTGCTCTACAAGCGCTCGGGCCTGCTGGGCGTCTCCGGTATTTCGAGCGACATGCGCACCCTGCTAGCGAGCGACGCGCCTGCTGCCGCAGAAGCCGTCGACCTCTTCTGCTACCGGATCTCGCGTGAACTCGGTTCGCTCGCGGCCGCGCTCGGCGGGATCGACGCCATCGTATTCACAGCGGGTATCGGCGAATATGCGGCGCCCGTACGCGAACGCGTGTGTCGGGCGGCCGCATGGCTGGGCGTCTCGCTCGATACGCAGGCGAACGCGACGCACGGGCCGCGCATCAGCGATCCGCAAAGCGCCGTCGACGTCTGGGTCATTCCAACCAATGAAGAACTGATGATCGCAAGGCACGCACTACACCGACTGGAGGAGTAAGCATGGACACGCTTTCTACTGTCGTTAAAAATTCATTCACTGCACACGTCCTGATTCAAAACGGAATACTGACCCACCGGTCGTTTCTGGGTGGACATCAACAAACAACGGCATCTTCCTGAACGAAAAGTCGCACGACAGAGCCAGAATCGGGCGCGCTCTCAATGTGCAGCTTCGCATCGATCAATCTGGCGCGCTCGGCCATGCCCTGCAGGCCGTACGAGTACCCGGCCCGGGCGGCAACCATATCAAAGCCGCGGCCATTGTCGCTGATGGTCAACTCGACACCCGCTTCAGTGTTGCCCAGCGTCACATCGACACGCGATGCACCGGCATGGCGGGCCACGTTGGTCAGCGACTCCTGCACGATACGGAATAGCGCTGTCGCGCGGAAATCCGAGAAGGTTGGTTCGGATCCCTTGACATTGAAGTAACACGGAATGTGGGTGTGACGGGAGAAATCCCCGGCGAGCCATTCCAGCGCGGAGGCAAGGCCAAAATTCAGCGCGACCGGCCGAAGGTGGCTGGCCACGTTACGCACGATCTGGATGGTTTGCTCAACCAGATCGCGCATCTGCTCGGCTTTTTGCATGGCGGGGGAACCGGCCACCAGTTGCATCCTCAGCAACGACACGTCCATTTTCAACGCAGTCAGCAACTGCCCGAGTTCGTCGTGAACTTCCATCGCGATATGCTTTCTTTCCTCCTCGCGAATGGCTTCCAGATGGGCCGACAACTGCTGCAGCCGTTCGCGCGACGCCAGCAGTTCCAGCTCGGTCCGTTTGCGCACACTGACTTCCAGTTCGAGCTGGTCGCGATGGCGTCGCAGGTTCTCCACTGCCTGCTTGCGAGCCGTGATATCCGTCAGCAGGCCTTCAAGTCCCATCACGCTGCCGTCGTCACCTGTCACGCGGCGTGCATTCAGTTGAACCCAGATCGGGGTTCCGTCGAGACGCCTTAACTGCAGCTCCAGTCCCACTATCTCACCCTGCTTGCGCAGAATGTCGAAGAGGGTTGCAATTTGCTCCGGCGAGAACGGCTGTTTGCAGGGGGCGTTCGCCGCAGCCTCGATAAGGTCGTGCACGTCGCGACAGCCGAGCAGTTGCGCCATTGCCGGATTAGCTTCATTCAGTCGCCCGTTCGTATTGAGCAGGAAGATACCTTCGAGGGCATTCTCAACGATACTGCGGTATTTCCGTTCACTAGCGCTCAGAGACACCGTCGATTCCTGAAGCCGGTCGGCCATGACATTGACGCGCAAGGCGAGCCTGCCCAATTCATCGCCTGATTCAACAGCGCAGCGCGCATGAAAGTCGCCGCTCGCGATCCGGTCGACCATCTCCTCAAGACAGTTGATCGGGTTGCGTACCATTCGCTTGAGCAACAGGAAGGTCGCGGCGTAAAGCACGGCAACGACGGCGGCGATCAAGGCAAGAATGGCCAGGCGCGCGTCGCTGATCGCCCGTTCGGCCACCGCCTTGGTCAGGACGACACGAACCTCGCCGATCTTTTCCCTCGGCACATTGCCGGGTGGGGTGTACTCGATTGCCCTGACACGCACCACGCTGTCGCGGGGGCTCGGCTGGATAGCGCTTCCCGCAGTGGACACCGTGCCGTAGCCCACTGCCGTAACCGTGAATTGAGCCACTTCGGGATTCGGCGCAAGCGCGGCAAGCTGGCCGTTGATCGCGCCAAGATCGATGTTCCACAAAGGTTGAGCGAGCGAGCGGCTGAGCAGATCCGCGATCCGGGTGGCGCGCTCGTCCAGTTCGGCGAATCGGTGCTGCCGTTCGTGCGCGACGAGCCCATACGCCGAGGTGCCGGCCACTATCGCGACAAGGACGACGAGCGCGACCATCAGTTTGGTATGCAAACTGGGCGAGCGTAGCGTAAGCCGTGGGGACACACGCATCATGAGACCCTGGATGTAGTGTTCAGCAGATACCGGAGATTGAAGTCGTAGGGGCCCGGACGCGGATATCGGGTTTTCGAATACAGGCCAAAGTCGAGTATCGCTCCGCTCCTGAAAACGACGTCAGCGTAACGGACCGCGTTCTTGCGGTCGATCGTCGTCAGAAAGTCGAGCTTCTGGCGCAGACCTCCGTTCGCGGCAAAGTCCTTGCCCTGATTGTGATCGTGCAACAGAACCATCGCCCAGGCGCCGATGAAATAGTCGCCTGCCATCATGGCCGCCAGACCGCCGTCGGCCACCCTGGTCAGTGCCTCCGGCAGCGCGCCTATGCCCCCCACCAGAACGCGCG
The DNA here is from genome assembly GCF_046026025.1 of Paraburkholderia fungorum. Taxonomy (GTDB): domain Bacteria; phylum Pseudomonadota; class Gammaproteobacteria; order Burkholderiales; family Burkholderiaceae; genus Paraburkholderia; species Paraburkholderia fungorum_E. Next base: position 35,163 of record NZ_JAQQFL010000053.1, read on the forward strand.
CATTGCGCGCGCTGACAGCGTCGAGTGCCCCGAGCGTCATCGCATCGTTGGCGGCCCAGATCACGTTGGCATCCGGATAGCGGGCTAGCAGCACGCGTGCCTTCTGATCGCTGTCTTCATAGCTCCAGTCGCTGAAGACCAGTTGGCAGGTGCGCGCATTCGAGGCGTGGTACAGGAAGTCGTCAACGCCTGCAGCGCGCTCCAGCGAGACCGGCGTGTTGGGGTCCCCCGTAATGCCAATCACCGCCGCTCCGCTCTGGCCGAGTCGTTGATACAGAAACTCCATCAACCGGTACCCGGCGCGTTCGGCGTTCGCCGTCAACGTGCCAATCCAGTTCGGAATCCGTTGCCGTTCATTGCCGACCGTAAGGCGCTGTGCAGGTGTCAGGTCATTGTGGATCAGCAAGACCTTTGCGGGCGAGTGCGCCAGCGTCTGCAGCATCCGTGCCGCGGCCATCTTTTCGTTGACGATGACTATGTAGTCCGGCGCGTCGGTGCGGCGCGCAACCTGCTCTGCCTGGCGCTGCATCAGTAGATGGTCACGTTCCGCGTACAGAACCTCCAGTTGCATATCGAAGGTCTGGGCCGCCATCGCCATGAATCGGGAGACGAGTTGCCAATGCTCTCCCGTACCGCGTTGCACAGCCTCGCCTGGGTTGAGGAATACCACGCGCGGCGCGCGCCGCGCGGAAAAAACCTGTCCGGATACGCCGCTCAGGCCAGCGTACACGCCAGTGAGCAATGCTTGTCTACGATTCATAAGACGATTCACTCAATTGCCGCCGGGCGCGTGATCACGGGTCGTACAAGGGTCGCAATTACGCACTGGGCACAGTCAGGTGCATTCTACGTGCCACGCCGTCCGGGGCAATATTCACTTTAGGACCGACTGACTTTCGTAACGGAGATCGAGCTAGTGCTCTGGATCGGCCACACTGACCACCGAAAACGAAAGGATAGCGAAATCGGTTGCAAGCTCAAAAGGTCCGCGAAAGCTGGCGCTAGCGCATAGGGACGCGACCCCACGGGGACTCTTCAGAATGGCAATGGGCTTGTTGGCGCAGGACAGGTCTCTCATAACAGATCGGTGAGCGTGAAGACCAGGAAGAAATGACTTCAGCTCAAGCGCACTGTCCGATCGGCTTGCACACCGGCGACCACACCATCCCGGCAACCTCAACCTGACTTTGCGTCAGCGCGGACAGCACCGTGTGATCATTAAAGCGGAACGAGCAAAGCATCTGCGGAACAGAGGCGAGTCTCGTGATCTCCTTGAGCGAAAGCGCCACCAGAACGTCGGCCACTTCCGACGATACGCCGAGACTGATCATGCCCGAGGCTTTGTCTTCCACAAGCAGGCGTTGGATCAGCAAAAGATAAGACAGATTCATCTCGCGTATCAAGCGGTGCGTGTCGTGTTCCATTTCAACTACCTCCCGTGATACCGGCGGGATCGTCCTCATTTTGAAGGCACGACGCAGCGAACTGACACAACAACCTTCACCGTATGGGGATACTAGATGCGCGGCAGGTGCCTCGCTATCAGGACACCCGGAAACCGAACTAAACCAATGCTGAATCTTCCGTAAGGTACTCCCTACCCCGCACGCTGCGCCGCCCTGCAGTAGTTCGCCCAAACAGATTTTCACTGCCCGACAATCCGGGCCCGCCAGCGCAACGTTGTCGATGCCTTAATCTGCTTTGTTCTCCTGATTCTGACGCACCGCCAACGAACAAAAATCAACTTCATGGTTGTGCCGGAACCGGTCTGTGATCGCTACGGAGAAGGGATCGAGAAAAATCCGGCTCTGGGCGCCGGCAGTCAGTTCCTCAATCTGTGCCCTGCTTCAACGCGCCGCTTATCCATCGCTGCTCGGAAGCCCCGAGATGCGCTCTCATTGCTGTTTGCGCGGCGATGGGGTCGCCGGCTTGCAGGGCCTTTAGCACGTCCTCATGTTCCTGTACCGCCGCGGTCCAGGTTTGAGCGCTTTCCGTGTGGCCACGCATCGCGGCCGCGATAGGATCGTGGCGGCCATCGAACAGTTCTCCGACAAAGCGGCTGAGCACCGAGTTACCTGCGGTTTCCGCAATCAGCATGTGGAATTGCCGGTCTGCTTCGACGGGCGATTTGCCCGCTGCCGCCAGTCTACGCATGCGCTCGATCATGCGGCGCAAGCGGTCCAGCGTGGCCGCCGTCATGCGCGCAGAAGCAAGCACGACCACGCTGCCTTCAATAGCGGCGCGCGCCTGCATCAGCTCCGACGGACTGTCGCCAAGCGCGCCCATCGCGCTCACGTCGTTCGCGCTTCCATCGCGCACATAGACGCCCGACCCCATCCGGATCTCTATCTGGCCGCCGATCTCCAGCGCGATGAGTGCTTCACGCAGCGATGGACGTGACACGCCAAGCTTTAACGCCAGTTCACGCTCAGGCGGCAGCCGTTCACCCGCCGGAAACTCCTCCTTGCGAATCAGCGCGAGGATCTCGGCGGCAACGGATTGGTAAAGCCGCTTTGGTTCTGTCGATTTCATATTGCAGGGTTATTACCAGTCATAGACGACGTCAAGGGTCGTTCGACAACTCTAGCATAACCGCAGAAAGCCCCACTTGACGGTCGATTCACCCCCAGCCCAGCCTCCAGCAATTTCGGTAAGATCAATTTCATAAATTAGTATTGGCTTGACCAATTATGGAAATTTCTGTTTAATTCAAGCAAATTGGACTGACCAGCGCGCAGCGCCAGATCGGCCGTTCCACAGGAGACGCAATGACGATGCTTCACGGTCCTGCCAGCCTTGCTGCCGAGCTCCGCGAGTTCCCCGACCGGGAAATCTTGCGCCTGGAGGGCATCGGCAAGCGCTTTCCGGGCGTCATCGCCCTCGACGGCATTCACCTCGATCTGCGGCGCGGGGAGGTCCACGCCGTCTGCGGTGAAAATGGGGCGGGTAAATCCACGCTGATGAAGATCATCAGCGGCCAGTATCGGCCGGACGAAGGCACCATTCGCTATCGCGGCGAAGCGGTGCGGTTTCACTCGACCACCGAGGCACAGGCGGCCGGGATCGCGATCATTCATCAGGAGCTCAACCTCGTACCGCATCTGACGGTGGCGGAAAATCTGTACCTGGCACGCGAGCCCAAACGCGGACCATTTGTCGACTCCCGCAAGCTCAACGCCGACGCGATGCGTTGTCTCGCACGCGTCGGCCTGAACGTGGCCCCGACGACGCCGGTCGGAGTGCTGTCCATCGCGCAGCAGCAAATGGTCGAAATCGCGAAAGCGCTGTCGCTCGACGCTCACGTGCTGATCATGGACGAGCCCACCTCGTCGCTCACCGAATCGGAAACGGTCCAGCTCTTTCGCATCATCAAGGAGTTGCGAGCGGCAGGCGTGGCGATCCTTTACATCTCGCACCGTCTTGCGGAAATGGCGCAAATCGTCGACCGCGTGACCGTGCTGCGCGATGGCCGCCATATTTCCACCGACGACTTTTCCGCGCTGAGCGTGAACGACATCGTTGCCCGCATGGTGGGACGTTCCCTCGAAGACGCGTATCCGCCGCGGCAGTCGCGCCCCACCGACACCGTGCTGCTGAGCGTGCGCGACCTGAGTCGGGCAGGCGTCTTCGGTCCGGTTTCATTCGAGCTTCGCAAAGGCGAGATCCTCGGCTTCGGCGGCCTCATGGGCGCCGGCCGTACCGAAGTCGCCCGCGCGATCTTCGGTGCCGACAGGCTCGACGGCGGCACGATTACGCTTCACGGGCAGCCCGTGACGATACGCTCGCCGCGCGAGGCCATCCGTCATGGCATCGCCTACCTGTCGGAAGACCGCAAGCAGGACGGTCTTGCGCTCGCAATGCCCGTCGCCGCGAACATCACGCTTGCGAACGTGCGGGGCATCTCGTCGCGCGCCGGCTTCCTGCGTTTTAGCGAAGAGGCTGCGGTTGCGCGGCGCTACGTGCAGGAACTGGCTATCCGCACACCATCAGTCGGCCAGATCGTACGCAACCTGTCCGGGGGCAACCAGCAGAAAGTCGTGATCGGCAAGTGGCTCTATCGCGGCTCGAAGATCCTGTTCTTCGACGAGCCCACGCGCGGTATCGACGTGGGAGCCAAGTTCGCCATTTACGGGCTGATGGACAGGCTCGCGGCAGACGGCGTCGGTGTCGTACTGATCAGTTCGGAGTTGCCGGAGCTGCTTGGGATGACTGATCGAATTGCTGTCTTTCACGAAGGCCAGATGACGGCGCTTCTCGAAACGAAACAGACCAGTCAGGAGGAAATCATGCACTTTGCTTCGGGGCACACACATGCTTGAAATGACATCGGATCGGAACCCGGCTGTGGATCGGACGGCGCGTCAGCGGCGTCGCGATCTCATCCAGAAGTTCGCGGCACTGGGCAGCCTGGTAGCACTTGTGATCGCGTTCTCCATCACGAGCACGGCTTTCTTCTCGGTCGGCAACATGATGACCGTCAGCTTGCAAGTGACCTCCATCGCATATCTTGGCGTCGCCGCCACCTGCGTGATCATCACGGGCGGCATCGACCTTTCCGTGGGCTCGGTGCTCGCGCTTGCAGGGGTATCGGCGGCGCTGCTCGTGAAGGCCGGCATGCCGGTGCCGGTTGCCATGCTCGGCGGTATCTCGGTGGGCGGCCTGTGCGGTTTCGTCAATGGCATCTGCGTAACGCGCATGGGCTTGCCGCCATTCATCGCGACGCTCGGCATGATGCTGGTCGCACGCGGCCTTGCACTGCAGATCACCGGGGCACGCCCCGTCTCCGATCTCGGCGATGCGTTTGGCGTGCTCGGCAACGGTGCGTTGTTTCGCGTCTCCCGTATCGGTTCTGACGGTTTTCCGGACACGACCTTTCCCGGTATTCCCTACCCCGTCGTCATCATGATCGTGCTGTTCGTCGCGGGTTCGGTACTGCTCTCGAAGACTTCGCTCGGCCGTCACATCCACGCCGTCGGCTCGAATGCGGAGGCAGCGCGACTTTCCGGCGTCAACGTTCAGGGCGTCAAGCTCTTCACTTACGTACTCTCCGGTGTGCTGGCCGGCGTGACGGGATGCGTGCTGATGTCCCGGCTCGTGACCGGCCAGCCTAACGAAGGCGTCATGTACGAACTCGATGCGATCGCGAGTGCGGTGATCGGCGGCACCTCGCTGATGGGCGGCGTGGGCGCGATCTCCGGCACGGCGATCGGCGCGTTCGTGATCGGAGTGCTTCGCAACGGTCTGAACATGAATGGAGTATCCAGTTTCATTCAGCAGATCATTATCGGCGTCGTCATTCTGGGCACCGTCTGGATCGACCAGTTGCGAAGCCGGAAGCGGTGACCACAAGAAGTTTAACCACGCGACATAGGAGCGAGACATGAAGAAGTTCCCATTACGGGCGGTATCGGCACTGCTTTGCACGATGTTCACGACGGGGGCGTATGCGGCAGGCGGCGAGATCGCTGTGATCGTCAAGACGGTCAATTCGAACTACTGGCAAAACGTGCAGAAAGGCGCGAATGCCGCGCTTGGCGAGGCGAAGGGCTATACGATGACCTTCCAGGGACCGGCTGCTGAATCGGCTGTGGCCGACGAAGTCAATATGGTCGAGAACGCAGTCAACCGGCACGTCGCGGGCATCGTACTCGCGCCGTCCGATCCTGATGCCCTCGTGCCGGCTATCAAAAAGGCGTGGGAGGCGCACATTCCGGTCGTGCTGATCGACTCGGCACTGTCGGATGCAGGCAAGCAGTATTACCAGTCGTTCCTGTCCACCGACAACGACAAGGCCGGGGAACTGTGCGCGAAGGCGCTGATCGATCGCGTCGGTCAGACGGGCAAGATCGCCATCATGTCCTACGTGCCTGGAGCCGGATCGGAAATCGGGCGTGTTGGAGGCTTCCGAAAGTACATCGCTGCCCATTCGAAGCTGCAAATCGTCGGGCCGTACTATTCGCAGTCGCAGATGGCTACCGCGTTGAATCAGACGACCGACGTGCTTTCGGCGAATCCCGATCTGAAGGGTATTTTCGGCGCCAATGAACCCACCGCCGTCGGCATGGGCCGCGCACTCAAGCAGTCCGGGAAGGCAGGAAAACTGGTGGCCATCGGCTTCGACGGCAACCAGGACCTGCAGGACTTCGCACGCGATGGCACGATTCAGGCGATCGCCGTTCAGGGATCCTATCAGATGGGCTACAAGGGTATTCAAACCCTGGTGAACGTCGTCGAACACAAACCCGTCGCGAAGCAGGTCGATACGGGCGTCGTCATGGTCGACAAGCAAAACCTCGATTCCCAGGAAGCCAAGAACGTCCTCTACTGATGCAACTACGGACCTGCGGCGATGCTACGCCGGATCGATGCAGGTCCGTTTCAGTCCTTCACAGTCCCGTTCCGCAACCTGTATTCCTTCATATTGGCCCCCGGTCTATGAATGCTCATGAATTGCGCGCCTTGCCTCGTAGCAATCCGCGGTAATTACGGCGAGTGGCTGTCCTCGTGCGAAGACGACTGCGAGCGTCTTTTTTGCACGGCGGCACTCCCCGACGTGTCCGGTGGCAATGCATGCCGTTTCTATCGCGTCGGCGTATGACACGCCGCACTTAACCTGATCAAAAGGAAACCACCATGCTTAGCGTCATTTGCGAATCCCCGGGCGTCTTGCGCGTACAACAGCGCGACATACCCGCGCGCGGAAACGGCGAAGTGCTGTTGCGAGTCAGTCGCGTCGGAATTTGCGGCACCGACCTTCATATCTTTACAGGCAATCAGCCCTATCTGGAATACCCGCGCGTGATGGGCCACGAACTTTCCGCGGTGGTCGTCGAAGCAGAGCCCGACTCGGGACTTGCCGCTGGCGACGGCGTCTACGTCATGCCGTATTTGTCGTGTGGACACTGCGTTGCGTGCCGCCAGGAGAAAACGAACTGTTGCGTCAGCATCAAGGTGCTGGGCGTGCATCGCGACGGCGCGCTCACCGAGTATCTCAGCGTGCCGGCGCAGTTCGTGCACAAGGCCGAAGGCGTGACGCTCGATCAGGCCGCGATGCTCGAATTCCTCGCCATCGGGGCGCATGCGGTGCGACGGGCGGATGTTCTGGCCGGCCAGCGGGTGCTGGTGGTCGGAGCGGGTCCGATCGGTATGGCCGCGATGATCTTCGCGAAGCTGCGTGGCGCCACCGTGACCTGTCTCGACACGCGCGCCGACCGCCTCGCGTTCTGCCAGTCGCACCTGGGCGTGGATGCCGCCGTCGCGGTCGGCACGGACGATACGGCGCAGCTCGCGTCGCTGACAGACGGCGAGTTCTTCGATGCTGTCTTCGATGCGACGGGGAACATCGACGCGATGAACCGCGGCTTCGGCTTTGTCGCGCACGGCGGCAAATACACGCTCATCTCGATCGTTCCAGGCCAGGTGGCATTCTCCGACCCCGAGTTTCATAAACGCGAAACCACCCTGCTCGCGAGCCGCAACGCCACCACAGTCGACTTCGAAACCGTGCTCGAGGCAATGCGCGCGGGACGCATTCCCGACCAGGCACTCAACACGCACCGCATGCAGCTCGCGGACGTGCCGGACGCGTTCCCGCGTCTGCTCGAACCAGGGCAGACCGTGGTGAAGGCGCTGGTGGAGTGCTGACCGGTGGCGGCTGACCAATCGGGACGGGAAGGATGACCGAACCTATACTTCAGTTTGGCACGAGCCGATTCCTCCTGGCTCACGTCGCGCTGTTCGTGTCTCAGGCGCTCGAGCGCGGAGATGCGATCGGCGGCATCAGCGTCGTGCAGACAACCGGGAATCCATCAAGCCGCGCGCGTGTCGCTGCGCTCTCGCAAGCGGGCAACTACCCCGTGAAAATTCGCGGCGTGGAAGGTGGCGTGGTCGTGGACAAAACGATCGAATGCCACGCCATCCGCACGGCATGGACTGCTGATCAAGACTGGGCTGCAATCCGACGCGTGACGATCGAAGACGTGCGGGTCATCGTATCGAACACAGGCGATACAGGCTATCGGCTCGACGAGCGTGATTCGGCCGCCCTACTGGCGAACCCTACGCGCGCGCCCCACAGTTATCCCGCCAAACTACTGACGTTGCTTCATGCACGATGGTGCGAGAGGTCCGGTGCGGGCGTGTCAATCTTTCCGTGCGAACTCGTTTCGAACAACGGCGACACGCTTCGGGACGTCGTGCTCGGTCTGGCCCAACAATGGGCGCTTCCCCAGACTTTTGTCGGCTATTTGCTCGAGGACTGCGTGTGGGTGAACTCCCTGGTCGACCGCATCGTATCCGAGCCAATCGATCCGGTCGGCGCGGTAGCCGAGCCCTATGCGCTATGGGCAATCGAGCGTCGCGGCGGCATGCAGCTTCCGTGCGTACACGAGAACATTGTGCTCACGGGCGATTTGCGCAGTTACGAGCGGTTGAAATTGTTCTTCCTCAATCTGGTCCACACCTGGCTGGCCGATCAGTGGCTCAACGAGCGCCGCGCTTCGTCCGAAACGGTTCTCGACGCGATGAACGATGTCCGGCTGCGAGATGGAATCGAGGCAGTCTGGCAGCAAGAGGTTCTTGAGGTATTCATTGCAATGGGCTTGCGTAGTCGCGCTGAGTGTTATATCGCGAGCGTGCGCGAGCGGTTTCTCAACCCGTACCTCAATCATCGAATCGCGGATATCGCCCAGAACCATGTCGAAAAGGTCAGGAGGCGGATATTGCCGCTGATCGAGCTCGCGGATTCGCTCCCGCTGCAAGCGGATCAGCCGCGTTTGCGGAGCACCTTGACGAGGCACGGACTGCTGCCGACAAGGCAACGCGTCTCCCAACGTTGATGACTTTCACCTTCCCGCAATCATGGAGTTGCAAAGACAGTTCAGCAAACAACACGATTGATTTGATGATCGCAGACAACACTAAAATGCGCGACGGTAAACGGTTCGTCGACCGCACACAGGGCGGGCTGTCCGTCAAACGACACGCTTCGCCGTCAACCCGCTCGCGGTCGATTGGCTTGCTTATGAAATGGAGCACCTATGCGGTACTGTCTTGCCCTTGATCTGAAAGATGATCCGGATCTGATCGCGCGTTACGAGGAGCTTCACCGTGAGGTCTGGCCGGATGTCATCCGGCACATACGCGAGCATGGCGTCTTGAGTATGGAGATTTATCGCTTGGGAACGCGATTATTCATGATCATGGAAACGGACGACGTCATATACGACGCCGACAAAATGGCTCGTGCCGCGCAGACTAATGCGGCGGTTCAACAATGGGAAGATTTAATGTGGACATTCCAGGCTCCCACGCCCTGGACACCGGCCGGACAAAAGTGGGTGTCGGCGATTCGGATATTCGACTTGCAGCAATCGCAATGACCTTTTCAACCTGTCGAGCTGAAGACGGAAAGCGATGGGGCGGGTGAAGCGCACGGGCGGAGGTCGTGACAGAACAGCGGCGTCACCGTGATATCGCCCGACTCCAGCCGGGCGCCGCGTGCGCGCCGCCCGGCCCGTGCGGTCAGCGTAACCGTTCAAACGGACGACATCCCCTGCGCAAGCCCCGTAACCTGACTGGCCGAAAGCGCGCCGCGATAGATTCGGAATTCGTCGATGAGGCCGTTGAAATACGGATCCGCTGAATACTGCGAACGTCCGATCCAGTTCTGCGCTGTCGGACCGAGGCGCCACGGCGCAAACGGAACGTTGCTCAAGCTGTTCGCTGCCGCGCCGTTGATGTAGAGCGTTAGTGTCATGCCTGACAGCGTAACCGCAACGTGCGTCCATTGGCCTGTCGGCAACGCCGCAGTGCCGTCGAGCCGATATTCGCCGTACGCCCCGTTGGTCGTGATCGCAAAGCGCACACTATTGTTCGGGCCACCCTTCGGCGACAGGTATAGGGAGCGTCCCGTGCCCGCGCCGAAATCGAATACGCGCTGCCACGCTGCGCCGCCGTTCCAGAACACCCACGCCGCGACCGTGAAATCCGCCACGTCGGCGACGAGGTCGTCGGGCAAGCTCACGTAACCGCTCGAGCCATCGAACGAAACGGCGTTGTTCGACTTTCCGGCCGCATGCGTGACCCCACCGACGAGTGTGCCTGCATGACCGTTGCCGCTCGAATCGGCGGCGGTGGTGCCGCTGGTTTCGTCGAACGTCAACCAGGTATGCAACTGCACCCCATTGACAGCGATGGCTTCAGCCGAGTTTGCGCTCTCGCCCGACGACGTCTGAGCGCTCACGACATAGTACCAGGTGCCCGGCGACGGACTGTCGGTGTACGTCAGAGGATCGGCGACGCCGCGAGCGATCGTCGCGTACGGGCCGCCGGAGTTGGCCGCGCGCTTCACGTTGTAGCTCGTGCCGTTGGCAACGCCCCACCACGACAGCACAACCTGTCCCGCGCCCGGCCATGCGGTCAGCCCGCTCGGTGTGGCGGCCGGCGCAACGGGGTCACGGGTAAAGGTCAAGGTGCCGTAGCCCAACTGATCGAAAGCCCCGCTCGCGTTGCCGGTTGGGCCGCCTTCCGGCTGGACTTGCGAGGCCATCTTCTGCGTCCAGGGCGCCGCAAGGCCCTTCCGGTTGACGTAGTGGTTGTACACGAGCGCCCAACACGGACGAAGGGTCGGTTGCGAGGCCGTCGAGAGCTGCGTCTGCGAGACGTCCTTGTTGGTGTAGGTCAGATAAGGAACCGTGTAGATGGTCGTGCCGTCCGGCTCATACAGATTGGACTTCGCAACATACTCCGCGCCGGCGAGGAAGCGATTGTTGTCGTAGCCGTACAGATCGATGCCCTGGTTCCATGCCATCTCGCAGATCGCGCCGCCGAGCGCGATGCCGAGCGTGGTGTGTCCCTGATCGCGGCCGGTCTCCTGCCATTGTCCAAGGTAGCCCGGATGCAGATAATAGACGGCCTGTCTGATCGCTCCGTTGCCGGGGCCGGAGAGGAAGTAGTTGACCGCCTCGTCGAACAGCGAATGATCGTCGCACAGCACGCCGATCGCCATGATCGAAGCGATGTTGCACAGATCCCAGTTGGCCCAGTAATGAGTGATGTCCGTGCCGTTGTGGCCGTTCAGGAAGGCGATGTTGATCGGATAGAAGACGTTCTTCATCATCGACTGGAATGCGGCGAGGTCTGCTGCCGACAGGCCGGGATAAGTCCGCATGATCTCGCCGACAATCGCGAACTCGTAGCCGTAGATGCCTGCGGCGAGATCCTGGTTCGAGTCGCCCGTAACCTGCTGCAGCGTCGAAGACCATCCGTTCATGATCTTCACGGCCGTGTCCGCGTGTGTCTTACTGCCAGTCACCTTCCAATACACCGCATTGGCATAGGCGGCCGCGATGTTCTGCATCAGATGCGGATAGCTGCCGCCCGTTGCGGTACGCGTGATCACGGACTGTGCGAGGAGTGTCTGATCCGCATTCGAATGACCGTTTGCGGTCAGCGCCTGCCAGCCGTCGTACCACGGCGCAGCCTGCGCGCCGACCTTGGCCGCCATCCGGTCGAAGTCCGACTGCAGATGCAATAGACCGGGATGCACGAAGGCCGCGCTCGTCGAGACGGCGGTCTCGCCGGTCGCGGCTCGGGCGAGCGTGTCGTTCGCTGCCATGGCCAAGGCTGGCGCCGCGCCGTTGCTCCCTCCCGCTGAAGCGACCGAGACCTCTCCGCCGCATGCCGATAGCGCAAGTGCGCCGAGGCTGTACAGAAACGTACGCCGTGAAATGGCCGTGCTCCCGTCATCGTGCCCGGTGCTCGGGCTGCCCTTCTGAGTGTTGGCCAAAAATGCTCTCCTTGGGTTCAAAGAATGTATGAGGTGATGCATCAGCGCAAACGTTTGCTCTCCGGCCGACATCACTGGGAGAAGAGACGTGCAGCCTTAATAACGGCTGGTGCAATAGAAGGCTTTAGGAAGAAATCGGATTTTCTTTAAGCAAGGCGAATGGTCATATTTTGCATAACGAAATAATGACCGAGAATTCGATTCGATGCATCGCAGTAGCGACTGAAAAATTTAATCTCGCGAAGTTCAACCTCAAGGACCCCGTGCTGTGTGTGATGCCCATGCCACTTGTCGTCAATGCTGGAGCCAGGCATAAGAACGCTCCGAGGTTTTGCACACGAGTTGGCATCACGCCAGCGAGCTCACTTCTGCGCTTCGGGAAGCGTCAATAGGTGCCCGACGTCTCTACCCTTTTAAGGTTTTCAGGATGCTCTCGGTCATTCCCTCTAAAGTGGCTCGATACTCAGAAGGAACCGGAAGCTCGTCCATAAGCGACAACACCTCGTCAATGCCTAGTCGAAACGAATGACTGATCATGGCGCTCTGAGAGGGCGTCAGATAGGGTAAAACAGCATCAAGGAATTTAGTGAGGACAATCGCGCGTGCTCCAATCACGGATATTGCCTCGGTATTCTGAGTTGCCAATTTTTTGGCGATCTGAAGCAGTTCTTCGGCATTGTTCATTCTTCACTCCCCCTTGGACATTTTGTCAGTCCGCATCGACACCTTCCAGCGAAGCTGGAGATAGCCGGTTGAGC
>NZ_JAQQFL010000054.1:0-46284 GCF_046026025.1 Paraburkholderia fungorum
TAACAAAGCAAGGAAAGGCCAAAACCATAAACACACAGACAATAAAGCGCCGCGCAGGCAAAAAAACCCTCACCCAACAGCCACCTCAACAGCGCGAACGCGCTCCTGATGCACCGCATCCTTAATCCCGCCAGGCGAGTCAGCAAGCCGCTTAGCCACCGCCCCAGCATCAACCCCGCGCGCCGCAACAAGCGCAACCCGCAGCCGCTCAGCCTGCGGATACTCCCGCATCTCAAACCCAAGCCGCCCGCGTGCATCCGCCTCGCAAGCCTGCAAAGCTTCAGCAAACCGCGCCGGTTTCCGGATCGCATCGCTGCGCTCAAGCAGCCTCACCAACGCGGCCGCTCCCATCTCCATCACGCGATGAATATTCCCATGCTCCCGCGCGACCAGCAGCGCCAGATCGCGGCATTCATTCGGTACCCGCAGCCGCTCGCACAAAGGTTTCAGCAAATCCACACTGCGCCCCTCGTGCCCGATATGCCGGGGCAACACGTCGTCCGGCGTCGTCGCTTTACCCAGGTCATGGGTGAGCGCCGCGAACCGGACCGGCAACGCGTACCCCTGCTGCGCGGCATGGTCGACCACCATCATCACATGCACGCCCGTATCCACTTCGGGGTGATAGTCCGCCCGTTGCGGCACGCCGAACAACGCATCGATTTCCGGCAGGATTCGCGCCAACGCGCCGCATTCCCGCAGCACCTCGAACATCCGGGACGGCTTCTTCTCCATCAAACCGCGTGACACCTCCTGCCACACGCGCTCAGCCACCAGCGCGTCCACCTCGCCGTCGCTCACCATCGCACGCATCAGCGCCATCGTCTCCGGCGCCACCGCGAAATCGACAAAGCGCGCCGCGAACCGCGCAATCCGCAAAATCCGCACGGGGTCTTCAAGAAACGCACCGCTGACGTGACGAAACAGCCGCGCCTGCAAATCGCCCCGCCCGTTGAACGGGTCGATCACCGGGCCGGTCAGTTCGCCGTCCGGGCGCATTTCGCGCGCCATTGCATTGATCGTCAAGTCGCGGCGAGCCAGATCCTCTTCGAGCGTGACGTCCGGCGCGTAGAAAAACTGAAAGCCGTGATAGCCCGCCGCGGTCTTGCGCTCGGTGCGTGCGAGCGCATATTCCTCGTGCGTTTTCGGGTGCAGGAACACCGGGAAATCCTTGCCCACCGGACGGTAGCCCTGAGCCACCATCTGCTCGGGGGTCGCGCCGACCACCACGTAATCGCGGTCCTGCACCGGCACGCCCAGTAACTCGTCGCGAATCGCGCCGCCGACCGCGTAAATGTTCATGGACATTCGTCTTGATTGGGAACGGTGTGCGTTTCGCGCAGCGCGTCGTCGATCCAGGCCTTCACCGCCGGCAGCGCCGTCACGCGACGCACATAAGCCGCCGCGGCTTCGGACAAGCTGGGTTGCCACGTGTTGAAACGCATCACCACCGGCGCGTACATCGCGTCAGCAATGCTGAACTCGCCGAACAGGAACGGGCCGCCGTAGGTCTCAATGCAGTGGCTCCAGACCGCGTCAATACGCGCGATATCGGCAAGGGCGCCCGGTGTGCGGTTCTTGCCGGGAAACGACGCGCGAATGTTCATCCACATATTCGAGCGCAATTCGCCAAAGCCCGAATGCATCTCGGCGCTCACACTGCGCGCGTGACTACGCGCTGCCGGGTCGCGCGGCCACAACGCATGCTGCGGGAAGCGCTCGGCCAGCGTCTCGGCGATCGCCAGCGAATCCCAGGTGGCCGATCCGTCTTCGCCGATCAAACACGGCACCTTGCCCGGCCCCGTCGGCGCATAAGCGAGAATCGCGGACTTCGTGCCGGATTCATTCAGATGAATCAGCACCTCCTCAAACGGGATGCCGAAATGTTTGACCAGCAGCCACGGACGCATCGACCACGACGAATAGTTCTTGTCACCGATAAGCAGCTTCATGCTCTGTCTTTGTATAAGTGAGTGGATAAAAGAATTCAGCGTCCCGCGCTGGCGCGAAACGTGTCGAAGCGCGAACGCGTCGACGCACCGGTCAGATACACGGGCGCGATAGTTTCGATGCTGACGGGCTCGATGCCGAGTTCAGGCGCAAGCGGTCCGCTCAGCACGTTGTCGACTTTCATCGAATCGAGATTGTCGCGCGAAATCACCGGTTCCCCAGGCGCCATTTCGAACGTCAACGCCTGCAGGCGCGCCAACGCTTCTGGCAGGCGAATAATCCGCGCGTGCCGGCCAATCACGTCGCCGCAATATTCGACAAGGTCTTCGAGGGTATAGACGGTCGGCCCACCCAGTTCGTAAGTATGGCCGCTCGCGGCATCGAGATCGAGCACGTTGCAAATCGCTTTCGCCACGTCGCCGACATACACCGGTTGGAATTTCGCGTCCGGCATGGCAAGTGGAATCGCCGGGAACATGCGCTGCAGGAAAGCGAACTTGTTGAGAAGCTGGTCTTCGGGACCAAACACCACGGACGGCCGGAAAATTGTCCACGCCAGATTCGCCGCATGCACGGCCTTTTCGCCGTCGCCCTTGGAGCGCGAGTACATGCTCGGCCCGTTCAGGTCGGCGCCGAGTGCGCTGATGTGAATCAAACGATGCACGCCCTTGCCTTCGCAAGCCGCCACGATCCGGGTCGGCAATTCGACGTGCATGCGCGCGAACTCCGGGCCATAAGGCTTGCCGCGTTTGCCATGCAACGTGGCAACGAGATTGACGACGCAATCGGCGCCTTCGACGAAACGCGCGAGTTGCACCGGATCGAACACGTCGGCTTCGACTACGTCGATGGGCAGCAGGGTCAGATGGCGGGCGTTGTAGCGGCGCCGGGTGGCGATGCGCACGTCTTTGCCCATTTCAACGAGGGCGTTGACGAGATAGCTGCCGATAAAACCGGAACCGCCGATGACCGCAATGGCTTGGTGTCGCATTTTCGACTCCCAGGTGGAAGCCGCGGCAACGGCTGGCGTGGCGCACCGCCGCGTCAGAGCGACACGGCGGCGGCACGGCGCTTACGGTTACGGTGCGATATAACCCAGACGCGCCTTCAGCGATTGCGGACGGCCTTCGAACAATGCCGCGTAGTAGACCGTGTTGGACAACACATTCTTGACGTAGTCGCGCGTTTCCTGGAACGGAATCGCCTCGGCAAAGATCGCGCCTTCAACCGGACGCTGCAACGATTGCCGCCAGTTGCGCGGACGGCCGGGACCGGCGTTATAACCGGCGGTGGCCAGCACGGCGGACCCGTCGAACTGATTGTAGATCATGGACAGGTAGTTCGTGCCGAGCAGGATATTGGTGTTGATATCGTTCATCTGCTCGCGCGAAATCGGGCCGAGGCCGATCTTCTTCGCCACCAGTTGCGCGGTGCCCGGCATCAACTGCATCAGACCGCTCGCGCCGACTTCCGAGCGCGCGTTCATGATGAAGCGCGATTCCTGGCGAATCAGCCCGTACGCCCATTCGACGTCGAGCCCATTCGACTGCGCGTCGCGCTCCACAATGTCCTTGAACGGCGACAGATAGCGCAGCGAGAAATCGTGCTCGCTCTTTGTGCGGTCCGCCGTGTTCACGGTGCGGTCATACAACTCGATGCGGCGCGCGTACTCGGCCACGGCGATCAGTTGCCGGTCGCTCATGTTGCGCAGCGGCCAGTTCCATTCGCGATTGCCCTCGAGCCGCAGATTCAGCGCATAGAAACGCTGCGCCAGATCGAAGCCCGGCGTGTTGCCGGCCTGCTGGATTTCGGCGTCGGTCACGGTGGTTTTCGGCGGCACAGTGATCTTCTGGCCGAGTTCTTCCGAAGCCAGTTGGCCGTAGAAGTTGAAGCCTTGCGAGATCGACCCGAATTCCTGATTGGCCGTGGCCGTGTCGCCGGCTTGCTTGAGCGCACGGGCATGCCAGTACACCCATGACGGCTGGTTGCGCAGTCCCGCCGGCATCTGTTCGATCGACCAGCGCACCATTGTCCAGTCGCCCGCGAGCAGCGCCGTGCGGGTGCGCCATTCATATGCCGGGGTCGACAGAGGCGCATTCACTGAGAGCCGGTACCAGTCGACCGCGCTCGGCATCTGCTTGACCGCGGCCTGATAGGCAATCGTGCCCCAGCCGATGGCGCGCTCGGGCGAGCTCAACGACGGCGCCACCGAGGCGAACGTAGCTGCTGCCATGGCGGGGTCGTTGCGCGCCATGCGCGTGATCGCGAGCAGCGCCAGTTGATGCGACTGCGTATCCGGACCGACACCGCGTGCCAGCAACAATGGTGGCGTACTTGTGGCCTGACCGAACAGCACGGGGTCGGGCGGCTGGTTGCTGAGCGCATCGACGAGCTTGCTGCCGGTGCTGGTGTAGTTCTGCTCATACGCGAGACGGATCTGTTGCCACACGTCGTCGGAGCTGAATTGCTGGTTGACTGCCAGCGCGGTAACCAGATCGACGCAGCCGTCGCCATACCACTTCGGATCGACCAGCAGCGCACGCGCCGCGTCGGCAACATTCTCGCCACGTGCGGCGCGCGATTCGAGCGCGTAGCACTTCACCTGCGTATCGTCGTTCAGCACGAAGCGCGCGTATTGCTGATCGAAATTACGCCAGTCGTGACGCGCGCCGAGCACCGTGAGGTAGTCGTTGCGCAGGCGGTCGGCAATGGCCTGGCCGTCGTATTTCTGCAGGAACGACAGCACCGGCGCATCTGGCGCGTCGATGCGCGCATGGCCGCCGGAATCGAACAGCTGCGGCTTGATCTGGAAGTACTCCAGATACGAAGGTGCCGGATAACTCGGGATCATGCTCGCCAGTTGCGCCGCACGCGCCGCGTCATTCGTGCGGGCGGCTTCGCGAAGCTGGACGAAGATCTGGTCGTCGTTCGTGAGTTGAGAAAGTGCAATGGGCTTGACAGCGGAGGCCGTGCTGCACGCGACCAGTGCCGCTGCGGCAAGCGCCAGACCGGCCGCGCGATATACTCGATAGAGGCGTTTTGACATCGTTGTTTCTGGAGCGCGAATTGAACCCAAGCATAGCATGCAACCCTGCCGCAGAATCGAAAAAGGCGCTGCGTCGAATGCTATTGGAAGCAAGGCTACAAGCGGCTTCCGAGCCGGCCCGCAATGCCGCGCTCAGCCGTCGCATTCTCGACACGTTGAAGCGCTATGGGGTGAGCAACGCCGGGTTCTACTGGCCGCTGGCGGGCGAGTTCGACGCACGCGCCGCGATCGCGATCTGGCTCGCGGCAGACGCGCAACGCGAGGCGAGCTTACCGGTCGTCAAGGAACGTGGCGCGCCGCTCGAATTTCACGCATGGACGCCGGATACGCCAATGAAGATCGGCCATCACAAGATCGCCGAGCCCACTTCGGGGCGCGTCGTCGTGCCCGATCTGTTGTTCGTGCCGTGTGTCGGCTTTGACGCCGATGGCTTCCGGCTCGGTTACGGCGGCGGCTACTACGATCGCACGCTCGCCACCTGGCCGGGGTCGACGAAACCGGTCACGGTCGGCATTGCGTATGAAGCGTGCCGGACCGACGCGTTGCAGCGCGAGGCCCACGACATCCCACTCGATCTGATCGTGACGGAAGCCGCCTGCTATCCCCACCCGGCGGATTAAGCGGTTGACGAGCCCGGTGCGGCGCGCGTCCTTCACTGCGGCCTCCGCCCAGCGCCGAGGCCGGGCCCCGTTATAAAGACGCCGCCGCCCGCGCGGCCGTGTCGTACAGTCCGGACGCATTGCGCATCAGTTGTGCCGCCTCGCCGATCTGCTCGTTGGTCAGGCCGCTTTCCTTCAGCGTCGAAATCAGGCAGCTCTCGCGCACCTCGCGGTACTTCAGGCAGAGTTCGCGACCCGCATCGGTGGCCGAGAAGAACACTTCCTTGCCGGTCTTTTCGCTTTTTACATACCCTCTAGCTACGAGCTTCTTCAACGCATAGGTGGCGACATGGGTGTCTTCGATGTTCAGCACGAAGCAGATGTCGGCCAGTTTCTTGCGCCGTTCGCGATGGCTGACGTGATGCAGCAACGAGACTTCGATCGCGGTCATGTCCTTTTCGCCGGCGGCCGACATACAGCGCACCATCCACCGGTTGAACGCGTTGCCAGCCATGATGAGCGCGTACTCCAGCTCGGACAGCTCCGCGCTTGTGTCAGACACGAGATGTTCCGAGGAGACGATCTTGGTGGGGTGGCGCGACATGGTGAAATTTCTCGAAAAACACGATGGAAAGGTGTCGGGAGTGTACGACGAGCAGCCCATTCCCGGCAGCCTGGCGAAAACGCTTATTGAGAATTTGTCGATATTTTATTGATAATGTACGCTCCAGACATCGCGGACCCCGTGCCGACCAACACTCATGGGGTCCGATATGCTCGACAATTCCGACTCGACCAGGGCCACTAAGCGATGAGCCAACCCAGAATCTTTCCATTCGGTGATGCCGCGCTGGTCTGCGAGGCGCCGCCGCCTGCCACGCTGGAATGTCAGCGGCGCGTATGGGCCACCGCCGAGGCCGCGCGCGACTGGCCGCATGTGCTGGAGGTCGTCCCGGGCATGAACAATCTGACGCTCGTTTTCGATTCGCTCGAAGCCGATCGCGACTTGCTGGTGAACCATCTGCAAGCGGCCTGGGACGCGGCGAGCGACGTGCCCGCAACCGGCCGTGAAGTCGAAATTCCGGTGCAATATGGTGGCGAATTCGGGCCCGACCTTAAAGCGGTCGCCGATCACACCGGCCTGAGCGTGCGCGAGGTCGTGCAACGCCATGCGGCGGGCGAGTACGTGGTGTTTTTTCTCGGCTTCCAACCGGGCTTTGCCTATATGGGCGGGCTCGACGAAGCGCTGCACACGCCGCGCCGCTCGTCGCCGCGGCTTGAAGTGCCGGCCGGTTCGGTCGGCATTGGCGGTGAGCAAACCGGCATCTATCCGGCCACCTCCCCCGGCGGCTGGCAGTTGATCGGCCGCACCGAACTGCCGCTGTTCGATCCGGCCCGGCGCCCGCCCACGCTGCTGCAACCGGGTGACCGGGTGCGCTTTACCATTGCGGGGATACACGCATGATCGATGTGATCCGCGCGGGTCTCCTGACTACGATTCAGGACCTCGGCCGTCACGGCTACCGGCACCTCGGCGTCGCGATGGGGGGCGCGCTCGACCGTTTGTCGCTCGAAGTCGGCAATCGGCTGGTTGGCAACCGGCCCGACGCGGCCGGCCTGGAAATTACCTTCGGTCCGACCGTGCTGCGCTTTCTGCGTGCCACACGCGTGGCCATCACCGGCACAGAATTCGGCGCGACGCTCGACGGCAAGCCGGTCTACTCATGGTGGAGCCTGCCGGTGCAGGCCGGCCAGGAGCTGGTTCTGCAAACAGCCAAGCGCGGCATGCGCGGCTATGTCTGTATCGCGGGCGGCATCGACGTTTTGCCGATGCTCGGCTCGCGCAGCACCGATCTCGCCGGCCAATTCGGCGGACTCGGCGGCCGGGCGCTGCGGGATGGCGATCGCCTGCCGGTCGGCGCGCCGCCGCAACGCGGCCACCTCGGCTTTACCCCCGAAGCGCCGGAGTTCGGCGTGAAAGCGCCCGCCTGGTGCAAGTTCGTGCTGGTTCACGAGCCGCTGCGGCGCGGCCGTCATCCGTCAGGCGTGCCATGGGCCGTGCCGATCCGCGTGCTGCAAGGCCCCGAGTACGACAGCTTCACTGAAGAAGCACACGCATCGTTCTGGTCCGACGAATGGCTGGTTACCCCAAACAGCAACCGCATGGGCTACCGTCTCGCCGGCACGCAACTGAAGCGTACCCAAAAAAGCGATCTGCTCTCGCACGCAGTGCTGCCCGGCACGATTCAGGTGCCGCCGAACGGCCAGCCGATCGTGCTGATGAGCGACGCGCAGACCACCGGCGGCTATCCGAAAATCGGCGCAGTGATCCAGGCCGACCTATGGAAGCTCGCCCAGGTTCGCCTGAACGCCGCCATCCGTTTCATCCCGACGACGCCCTATGAGGCGCGCCAGGCGCTACTGGAAGAACGCACCTATTTGCGGCAGATCGACGCCGCGATTGCCATGCACGAAGAACGCTGCGCGCGCCAGCCGGCGGTCGCGACGCTGTAACACTAAGTAGAGTAGAGGAACACCATGGAAATCGATTTGAACGCCGACCTCGGCGAAGGCTGCGGCTCCGACGAGGCGCTGCTCGACCTCGTCAGCTCCGCCAATATCGCGTGCGGCTGGCATGCGGGCGGCGCCAACGCAATGCGCGACTGCGTGCGATGGGCGGTGCAAAAAGGCGTGTCGATCGGCGCGCATCCAAGCTTTAACGATCCGGAAAATTTTGGCCGCAAGGAAATGGATCTGCCGGCCCACGAGATCTACGCGGGCGTGCTGTACCAACTCGGCGCACTGTCGGCGATCGCGCAAGCCGAGGGCGGGCGCATCGCGCACGTCAAGCCGCACGGCGCGCTTTACAACCAGGCCGCGCGCGACGCGAAGATCGCCGACGCGATCGTCTCGGCGGTCCATGATTTCGATCCGTCGGTCGCGGTGTTCGCGCTCGCCAACAGCGGACTCGTGAGCGCCGCCCGCGAAGCGGGTCTGATCGCCGTCGAAGAAGTATTCGCCGACCGCGGCTATCGCGCCGACGGCTCGCTGGTGCCGCGCAAGGAGCCGGGCGCACTGCTCGACGACGAAGAGGTGGTGCTGGAGCGCACGCTCGCCATGGTGCGTGAGCGCCGCGTGCAGGCCGTGGACGGACACTGGGTGCCACTCAACGCGCAAACCATCTGCCTGCACGGCGACGGCCCGCATGCACTGGCGTTCGCACGACGCATCCGCAGCGCGCTGGAAAGCGCCGGCATTGAAGTACACGCGGCAGGCGCCGCGCGCGTCTGATCCACACATCGGTTCACGCGAGCCGGTCAGCGCGAGCCACCCCATTGCCATGCCCTGAACGCCCCGCTCCTCGCGGGGCGTTTGCCAGGTGCAGGATGGTTTGCAGTACCCGGCGTGGAACAACGGCGGTAGAACAACCGCTGTAGAACAACAATAAGCAGCAGGTGCAGGTGTAGTCGAAGCAACGCGGCCAGCAAGAGCCGTGGCAGCAAGACGGCGCGTGGATCATCAGGCGCCGGCCCACGTTAGCCGCCATAAGCGGCGAGGTTGAAACCCTGTTTGGAGATCCAGATGCAGACAACAGTCAGTCTATGGCCGCTCATTGGCGTGGCCGTCATCATCGTCGGCTTTTTATTACGGTTCAATCCGATGTTGATCGTGGCGGTTGCCGCGATCGTCACGGGTCTGGCCGCGCACTTCCCGCCTGAAAAAATCCTTGCCGAAATCGGTACCGGCTTCATCAAGACCCGCAACATTCCACTGATCATCCTGCTGCCGCTGGCGGTGATCGGCCTACTGGAGCGGCATGGCCTGCGCGAGCGCGCGCAGACATGGATCGGCGGCATCAAGGCCGCGACCGCGGGACGTTTGCTGATCGTCTATCTGCTGGTGCGCGAGCTGACCGCCGCGGTCGGACTGACCGGGCTCGGCGGCCATCCGCAGATGGTGCGTCCGCTGATCGCACCGATGGCTGAAGGCGCGACTGAAACGCGCTTCGGCAAAATCAGCGACGCGGTTCGCTTCAAGTTGCGCGCCTTCTCCGCGGCGACCGACAACGTCGGCCTGTTCTTCGGTGAAGACATCTTCGTCGCGTTCGGCGCCATCGTGCTGATGACGACCTTCCTGAAAGAAGCCGGCATCGTCGTCGAGCCGATTCACGTGGCCGTCTGGGGCATCCCGACCGCGATCTGCGCATTCTTCATTCACGGCTTCCGGCTGTATCTGCTTGACCGCAGGCTCGAGCGCGAACTGCGCGGCAATGCCGCAGCGAACACCGCCTCCGTTTCGCCGACGCAACCCGCCGCAGGAGACAAAGCATGACTCTCACGATTACCTATCTTTTCTGGCTGCTGGGCGTGGTGCTGCTTGTCATCGGCGGCATGATCGTCACGGACAAGGAGCACCCGCGCCGTTTCACCGCTGGCGGCTTCTGGATTCTTTACGCGCTGATTTTCCTGATCGGCGACAAGCTGCCGGCCTCGGTGGTCGGCGTGCTGGTGATCGTGATGGCGCTGGCTGCGGGCTTCGGCGGTGTGACCGCGGCCAAACCGAAGCTGCTGTCGCTCGAGGCCCGCAAGGCCAGCGCCGCGCGTCTGGGCAACAAGCTGTTCGTGCCCGCGTTGACGATTCCGGTGGTCACCGTGGTCATTACGCTGTCGGCCAGCCATCTGATCTTCGGCGGCATGCCGTTGATCGAGAAGGCTAACGTCACGCTGATCGGCTTCGGCATTGGCTGTGTGATCGCGCTTGCGATTGCCTGCGTGATGACGCGCGATACCGTCGGCCAGTCGATGAAAGAGGCCCGCCGTCTGGTCGATGCGTTGTCATGGGCCGCGGTGCTGCCGCAGATGCTCGGCATGCTGGGCCTCGTGTTCTCGGACGCGGGAGTCGGCAAGGCGGTCGCTCACGTGACCACGGCCTACATCAGCCTCGACTACCGGTTTATCGCCGTGGCCGTGTACTGCATCGGCATGGCGCTCTTCACGATGGTGATGGGCAACGGCTTCGCCGCGTTCCCGGTGATGACAGGCGGCGTCGGCGTGCCGATTCTGGTCGGCGTGTTTCACGGCAATCCGGCGGTGATGGTCGCGATCGGCATGTTCTCGGGCTACTGCGGCACCCTGATGACACCGATGGCCGCGAACTTCAACATGGTGCCGGCGGCGCTGCTGGAGTTGCCGGACAAGAACGCGGTGATCAAAGTGCAAGTGCCGACCGCCTTGACCTTGCTGGTCGTGAACATCTTCCTGCTGAATTTCCTGATGTTCCTGTAGGATTGTTGAACTGGTCGCGTGCGAGAAAGCGGTAGCGCACGCGACCGGAGAGTTGCATAAGCCGTCGAGAACGAATGCCGCCGAATTAGGATGCGTCCGATCGTCAGCGTGAATACCTGAACCTAAGCTGGTGGATGGTCTCCCATCCACACGCGCCGGCGCACGCAATGCGCGCCGCCGGCGCTCTCCAGCAGGTTCTCATGGAACAACCCTCCCACCTTGACACCGCGAGCGCCGGCGCGCCGCCTTCCGCTTATCTCGCCTCTCTGATCGAGGCCGCGCTCGAAGCACACCAGGCCGGCCACCTCGACGACGCCGAGCCTTTTTACCGCGAAGCCCTCGCACTCGACCCAACGCATGCCGGGGCGCTGCACTACTTCGGCGTGCTGCAGCATCAGCGCGGCAACCATAGTTTCGCCGCGGAACTGATGAGCAACGCACTCAGGCTCGATCGCACCGATGCCGCCTGCTGGAGCAACCGCGGCCTCGTGGCCGCCGCGCTCGGCCATCCGCAGGAAGCCATGATCTGGTACGACCAGGCGTTGCAGTTGCAGCCGGATTTCGCCGACGCGCGCAACAATTTCGGCGTCGCGCTGCAGGCACAAGGCGCGTTCGACGAAGCGATCGGGCAATATCGGCTGGCGCTGGCGGCGAATCCGCTATTCATCGACGCGCTTCTGAATCTCGGCAGCGCGTTGAGCAAGCTCGACCGCTATGACGAAGCACTGGCGTGCTATAAGGACGCGCTGGCACTCGACCCGCAATCGGCGGAAGCGCACTTCAACGCGGGCAATGCGCACACCGCGCAGGGCAATCACGAGGCCGCCATCGCCAGTTTTCAGCACGCGCTGCTGCTGCGCCCCAACTACGCGGAAGCGCATGTCAACCTCGGCAGCCTGGTCGGCAAACGTGGCGACTACGCCGGCGCAGAAGCCCAATATCGGCAAGCGGTCGCACTCAAGCCGAACCCGACCAATCTGGTTTGCCTCGGCGCATCGCTTGGCTCGCAAGGCCGTCTCGACGAGGAGGAAGACTTCTATCGCCATGCGCTGGCACTCGATCCCAACTACGCGGACGCGCATCAGAATCTCGCGTGGCTGCTGCTCAAGCGCGGCGACTATAAGCAAGGCTGGGCGGAGTTTGCAAAGCGCTGGCGCAAGCACGATTACGAGACGATCGCCGTGCCGGATATTGCCGAGTGGCATGGCGAGCCGCTCGACGGGCGCAGTCTGTTGCTGGTCGGCGAACAGGGTTTCGGCGACCACTTCCAGTTTCTGCGCTATGCGCGTGAGCTCGAACAACGCGGCGCCACGGTTGACATCTGCGTACGCGAGCCGTTGCTGCCGCTGGCTGGACGCGTTCCGGGCGTGCGTCGCGCGTTCAGCGGCAAGCCTGACGGCGAGTACGACTTCTGGGTACCGATGATGAGCGTGCCGTCGTGCGTCGGCACCGAACTGTCGAGCATTCCCGCCGCCGTGCCGTATATGTTCGCCGACAAGGCGCAGATCAAGACATGGCGCAAGCGGGTGGACGCAGCCGGCAAATCGAAACGCAAAGTGGGGCTGGTGTGGGCCGGCAGTCCGACGTTCGGCAACGACCGCTATCGGTCAGTGGCTCTGGCCGACCTGGCCGCACTGAGCGAGGTAAAGAACGTCGCCTGGTACGCACTGCAGAAAGGCCCGGCGCACGATCAGTTGGCTGATGCGCCCGAAGTTTTCCGGGCCCACGATTTCAGCGCCGATCTGCACAACTTCAACGACACCGCCGCGCTGATCATGAATCTCGACCTGGTGATTGCCGTGGACACCGGCGTGGCCCATCTGGCTGCCGCGCTGGGAAAACCCGTCTGGGTACTGCTGCCTGCTAATTCGGATTGGCGCTGGCTCGAAGAGCGCAGCGATTCGCCGTGGTATCCGTCCATGAAGCTATTCCGGCAGACGGCCTTAGGCGATTGGACGCAGGTGGTCGAACGCGTGTCTGAAGAACTCGGTAAGAGCAGTCGATAAAACCGGGGCTGCGCGGATTTCAGGCGTTCACCCCAGCGCCTTCTCAACCCGTTCACGCGCAGACAGAATCCCGCTGCGGCGCGCCCTAAGGACGACGACGCTGCTGCGCCAGCATATAGGCGCGCAACAACTTGTTGATGCGCGTCTGATAGCCCGCTCCCTGCTCTTTGAACCAGCTCAATACGTCCGAATCCAGGCGCATTGTCACAGCCTGTTTCGGCGGAACGTGCAACTCGGCGCGATCGAAGAAATCGTCGCCCAATTCAGGCACGTCGCTCGTGTCGATTTGCGCGTCGTCCGCCTTTGCAAGTCGCTTCCAGTCGGTTCCTGATGTTTTACCCATAATTTCGCCTCTGCTCGTTTCCAGCCATTGCCAGCATGCAAGTCAATTCCAGACGCTGTGCTTGTAGCGTTTGACCTCGTGCTTTGTCGCCTTGCGGGCCGAAATGATACGAATCACATCCGTACTGCGCTCGACGTACACCACCACGCCCACGATGGCGGTCATCCAACCTAGCGCGATCCAGCGATCCTCACCATAGTCATCCCGCTGGTCTATCGCGGTCAGTACAGGATGATCGAATACGTCGACGGCATCTCTAACGTCGATGCCATGCTTACGGATGTTGATTTGATTCTTGACTTCGTCCCACTCAAAACGCACACGCCACCCGTATTGACGTTTGTACATACATCATAGCACGCATAGATAGCTATGCCCGAGTGCACCGCGAGCAGTTTGCGGCGCACGTCAACATCGGACTGATGGTTCAGATTTCCGGTTCCTGTCTCGGCCGAACGGCCTACCCCGGTTAGGACTGTGGTTGGTCACGACACCTATCCGGCGCAAAACCAGAACAACGTTTTACCCCGCATCGACCACGAACCCGTGCTGCCGCAATAGCTGCAGCACACCCTTGCGGCCGCCCAGATGCAATGCGCCGATCGCCACGAACACCGGCTTGTTCGGCCCGGCGATCAGCAGCATCCGCGACACGAAGCGCCGGTTGCGCTCGTACACGATCTTGTTGTCGATCGAATCGGAGATGCGCTTGTCGCGCGCCAGCTTTTCGGACTTCGCCGCCTGCCAGGCCGCAATCGCATCGGCGTCCCCTACTCGCCACAGCCGATGCAACGTCTTCACATCGTCGACATTTTCCTCGGGCGTCTGCACCAGGTCCTGCGCCAGCATTTCGCGCTGTTGCGCGAGCGTGAGCCCAGTGAATGCGCGCATCTGCTGATGCAGCGTCTCAAGGCCGACGATCTTGCCGCGCGTCCTGATATACACGTTTTGCAACTGCGCTTCCGTGCCGTACTCGGTCTGCAAACCGGCGCTCAGCGAATCGTAGGTTTCGACCACCAGGGACGCGAGCCAGGGCCGCATCTTCTTGATTTCATCCAGCGCCGCGGGATTGCCACGCAGGCGCGCGGCCAGCTTGCGCCACAAAGGCTCGGGCAGCAGGCCCGGCAGACAGTCGCGGCGGCATATGCCGTACTTCGATACGTCATCTTGCGAGACCAGCAGTTCGTCGGGCGAGAGTTCGAGCGCCAGCGTCGACGAGGCCGCCAATGCGCCGAGAATCGGCGCGCGGAACGGTTGCTGGGGCGGATAGTCGGCGGGATCGCCGACGTGCAACGTGCCGAGCACGTAGATGGTGGTGGTGCCGCGCGTCGCGACATAGAACGGCATGCGCGCCGGCTGCAGGCGCACCGGACCGCTCGCCGTGGTGCCTGGCGTGGCGGGCGGCGGATTGAAACCCGGCAAGGTGGCGCGCGGCGGCGCCTGCAGATTGGGCACCGGCATCGCCGGCCGCCCGGCCTGAGCGGGCGTATTGGCGGCCGCCCCGGCGGCATGCGCGACCCCGACTGGCGCCGCGCTTAAAAGAAAGACACAACAAACGCCGAGGAGCACGGCACCGGTCAGTGCACGCGCTCCCCAGCGCCGCGCGAAAGCCACGTGGCGGCCGTCATCACGCGAGCGGCGCGTAAGACGACGCGCCGCCACTGCATCAGGCATCCACGTCCCCCACCTCCTCGGCACGGTGACATGACACCTGACGGCCATCCACTTCACGCAACTTCGGTTCTTCGCTGCGGCACCGGTCGATCACGTACGGGCAGCGCTGATGGAACGTGCAACCCGACGGCGGATTCAGCGGCGACGGCATTTCACCTTGCAGCTTGATCTTGATGGTGCGATCCGCCTCGAAGATCGAAGGCGTGGCCGACATCAGCGCACGCGTGTACGGATGACGCGGGTTCGAGAAAATCCGCTTCTTGTCGCCAAGCTCCGCCACGCCACCGAAGTACATCACCATCACATCGTCGGCGATGTGCTCCACCACCGACAGGTTGTGCGAGATGAACACGTAGCTGGTTTTGAACTGCTCCTGCAGATCCATGAACAGATTGAGAATCTGCGCCTGGATCGACACGTCGAGCGCGGACACCGGTTCATCGGCGACCACGATCTGCGGGTCGAGGATCATCGCCCGCGCAATCGCCACGCGCTGACGCTGACCGCCCGAGAACATATGCGGATAGCGCTTCGCATGCTCCGGACGCAGGCCGACCGTGCGCATCATCTGCGCGATCCGTTCGGCGCGTTCGTTCGAGCTGAGTTGCGTGTTGATCGCGAGCGGTTCGCCGAGCGTCTGCTCGACGGTCTTGCGCGGATTCAGCGAAGCAAACGGATTCTGAAACACCATCTGCACGCGCCGCCGCAGCGCGGCGATCTTCGCGTGATCCGCACCGGCCACGTCCTCACCGTCGATCAGTAAGCGGCCCGCGCTGGGCGCTTCGATCATGGTCAGTTGCCGCGCGAGCGTCGATTTGCCGCAGCCGGATTCACCGACCACAGCCAGCGTCTTGCCGCGTTCAAGCGCAAACGACACGCCGTTCAACGCCTTCACCGTGCCCGAGCTAAACATCCCGCGCTTCACCGTGTAGTAACGCGCAAGCTTGTCGGCAACCAGCACGTGATCGCCCGCATGGCCCGACTGGCGCCGCGGTTCGAGTACTGCGTTCATCGTGCGCCTCCATGGGTATGAACGTTGGCGTCGCCGCTCAGGTTCAGGGGTTTGATGCAGCGCACCCGCGCCACCTCAGCGTGATCCTGCATCGGCGCCAATGCGGGACGTGCCTTCATGCAGTCGTCGACCACGTACTTGCAGCGCGGCGCGAACAGACATCCTTTGGGACGGTCGTCACGCCCCGGCACCATGCCCGGCAGCGCGGCGAGCCGCACCGCGCCGATATTGTGCTCGGGAATCGCCGCCAGCAACGCCTCCGTGTACGGATGATGGGGCGCCGCAAAGATATCCGGCACACGGTTGGTTTCGATCACTTCGCCAGCGTACATGACCGAGACGCGCTGCGCGACCTCGGACACCACGGCCAGATCGTGCGAGATCAGCACCAGCGCCATGCCGCGCTCCTTCTGCAGCTTGATCAGCAACTCCATGATCTGCGCCTGGATCGTCACGTCGAGCGCGGTGGTCGGTTCGTCGGCGATCAGCAGCTTCGGGTTGCAGGCGATCGCCATGGCGATCATCACGCGCTGGTTCATGCCGCCCGACATCTGATGCGGGAACGACGTGATGCGGCTCTTCGCGTCCGGAATGCCGACCTGGTCGAGCAACTCCAACGCGCGTTTGTCCAACGCGCTGCCGCGCAGGCCTTCGTGCAGCTTGAGCACTTCCTTGATCTGATAGCCGACCGTGTAGCTCGGATTCAGACTGGTGAGCGCGTCCTGGAACACCATCGCGATGTCTTTGCCGATGATCTTGCGGCGCTCTCGCGCGGACGCCTTCAGCAGATTCTTGCCGTTGAAGGTGACTTCGTCTGCGGTGACTTTGCCCGGCGCGTCGATCAGGCCCATCAGCGCCATCATCGTCACGCTCTTGCCCGAACCCGATTCGCCGACCACGCCGACCACTTCGCCCGGCGCGACGTCGAGGTTGATCCGATCGACGGCGGGCAGTCCGTTGAAATTCACCGCGAGATTGCGGATGGTCAATAGATTGTCAGCATGCGCACGGCCGCCCGAAGCGTGCTGACCCGCCCCCTCGGGGGGCAGCGAATGAAGTGAGCGTGGGGGTTGTTCCATTCAGGCCATCCGTTTCAGTTTGGGATCGAGTGCGTCGCGCAGCCCGTCGCCGAGCAGATTGATCGCGAGCACCGAGATCAGGATGGAAAGACCCGGCATCGTGACGATCCACCAGGCGCTGTCGATATAGTCTCGCGCCGAGGCCAGCATCGCGCCCCACTCCGCCGACGGCGGTTGCACGCCGAGGCCGAGAAAACCGAGCGCGGCGGCATCGAGAATCGCCGACGAAAAGCCGAGCGTCGCCTGCACGATCAACGGTGCGGTGCAGTTCGGCAGCACTTGCGAAAACATCAAACGCAACGTACTCGCGCCAGCCACGCGCGACGCCGTCACATACTCTTTCTGCAGTTCGCCTTGCGCCGAAGCACGCGTTAAGCGCACATAACCCGGCAATGCAACGATCGCAATAGCCAGCATGGTGTTGACGAGGCCCGGACCGATAATCGCGACCACCGCGACGGCGAGCAGCAGCGAGGGCAACGCGAGCAGCACGTCCATGATGCGCATGATCGGCGTATCGGCCCACTTCTCGAAAAACGCCGCGATCAGGCCGAGCACGATGCCCGGAATCAGCGCAAGCACCACCGAGACGAAGCCGATCCAGAACGACAGGCGCGCGCCGTACATCAGGCGCGAGAGGATGTCGCGGCCCGCTTCGTCGGTACCGAGAATGAACTTCCAGTTGCCGCCGTCGAGCCATGCGGGCGGAATCTTGACGGAGTCGCGATACTGCTCGATCGGGCTATGCGGTGCAATCAACGGCGCGAAAATCGCAATGAAGATCAACGCCAGCACGATAATGCCGGCGCCAACCGCGCCACGGTTACGTGAGAAATTCGCCCAGAATTCACGGACGGCGATGACGCGACCACTCGGGGGAGTGACGGCCTGGGGGGCTGTATTTTGAATGTCTGCCATTTTGGATTTACCTCGTATGGCGGATGCGTGGGTTCAGCACGCCGTACAACAGATCGACGACGAGGTTCACAACAATAACAAGCGTGGCGATCATCAGAATACCGCCCTGCACCACCGGATAGTCGCGCCGGCCGATCGCGTCGATCAGCCACTTGCCGATACCCGGCCACGAAAACAGCGTTTCGGTCAGCACCGCGCCTGCCAGCAATGTGCCGACCTGCAGGCCGATCACGGTCACGACCGGAATCAGTGCGTTACGCAAGGCATGCACGATGATCACGCGCGCGGGCGACAAACCCTTCGCACGCGCCGTGCGGATGTAATCCTCGCGCAGCACTTCGAGCATCGACGAACGCGTCATCCGCGCAACGACCGCCAGCGGAATCGTGCCGAGCACGATGGCCGGCAAGATCAGATGGCTGAGCGCGGATTTGAACGCGCCTTCGTCGGTGGACATGAACGCGTCGATCAACATGAAGCCGGTCACGTGCGGAATGTCGTATTCGACCGCGATGCGGCCCGACACCGGCGTCCAGCCGAGGTCCACGGAAAAGAACATGATGAGGATCAAGCCCCACCAGAAGATCGGCATCGAGTAGCCGGTCAGCGCCGTGCCCATCACGCCGTGATCGACCACCGTGCCACGCCTCAGGGCCGCGAACACGCCCGCCGGCAAGCCGACGATCAGCGCGAACAGCATCGCGCAGAACCCCAGTTCAACGGTGGCGGGAAAACGTGCGAGGAATTCGCCCATCACGCTGGTATTGGTGATGATCGAGGTGCCGAGGTCGCCGTGCGCGGCGCGGCCAACATAGTGGATGTACTGCATGGGCAAAGACTCGTCGAGCCCGAGGCGATGCAGCGCGGCGGCATGCATGGCGGGATCGACGCCGCGCTCGCCCATCATCACTTCGATGGGGTCGCCCGGTATCAGGTGAATCAGCGCGAACGCGAGGATCGTGATGCCGATGAAGGTCGGTATCACCATGCCGATGCGGCGCAAAACAAAGCGGAACATGGTTCGTCCCTATGGTCTTGATGAAGAAAAAACGCAACCGGCGACGAGGGCTTGTGACCCCGGTCGCCGGACCATTTCGACCAGTTTTCTAACCGTGCGAAAAGCTACTGCGTAAGCTTGACTGTATTACCTTTACTTGACGCTGACGCCGTCGAAGCGCGCATAACCGAGCGGCTCGATACGCATGTCGACCACCTTCTTGCTGACAGGCTGGTACACGGTCGAGTGAGCGATCGGCGAGAACGGCAGTTGCTGCGCGAAAATCTGCTGCGCCTGCATGTAGGCCGTCGTGCGTGCGCCCTGATCGGACGTGACGCGCCCCTTCTGGATCAGATCGTCGAACGGCTTGTAGCACCACTTCGAGAAGTTGTTGCCGTTCACCGCCTCACAACCAAGCAGCGTGCCGAGCCAATTGTCCGGATCGCCGTTGTCGCCGGTCCAGCCGATCAGCATCGTGTCGTCTTCGCCTGCGTGAGCGCGCTTGATGTACTCGCCCCACTCATACGTGACGATCTTCGCCTTCACGCCGATCTTGGCCCAGTCGGCCTGGATCATTTCCGCCATCAGACGGGCGTTCGGGTTGTACGCGCGTTGCACCGGCATCGCCCACAGCGTGATGTCGAAGCCGTTCGGATAACCGGCCTTCGCCAGCAGCGCTTTGGCCTTGTCCGTATCGTACGAGGCGCTCTTCAGGTTCTTGTCGTACGACCATTGGGTCGGCGGCATCGGGTTCGTAGCGGCCTGGCCCGCGCCTTGATACACCGACTCGATGATCGCCTTCTTGTTGATCGCCATGTCGAGCGCCTGACGCACTTCGACCTTGTCGACCGGCTTGTGCGTCACGTTGTAGGCGAGGTAGCCCAGGTTGAAGCCCGGCTGCGACGGCATGTCGATGTTCGCTTCAGCCTTCAGCGGCGCGATGTCGGCCGGGCGCGGATAGCTCATCACCTGGCATTCGTCGCGCTTGATCTTCTGCACGCGCACACCGGCGTCCGGCGTAATCGAGAAGATCAGCTTGGAAATCTTCACCGCGTTCGGCTTCCAGTAATCCGGATTGCCGTCGAAACGGATCGTCGCGTCTTTCGTGTAGCTGCGGAAGATGAACGGGCCCGTGCCGACCGGGAACTGGTTGATGTCGGCGGCCTTGCCGGCCTTCAGCAACTGATCGCCATACTCAGCCGACAGGATCGACGCGTATTCCATCGCCAGATTCTGGATGAACGGCGCGTTGACTTCCTTCAGCGTGAACTTGACCGTGTACGGATCGACCTTTTCGACGCCGGTGATCAGCTTGTCGAGGCCCATGTCCGTGAAGTACGGGAACTGGACCGGGTACGCCTTACGGAACGGCTGGTTCGTGTCGAGCATGCGCTGGAACGTGAACACGACGTCGTCCGCGTTGAATTCGCGGGTCGGCTTGAAGAACGAGGTGGTCTGGAACTTCACGCCGTGGCGCAGATGGAACGTGTAGGTCTTGCCGTCCGCGGAGACATCCCACTTTTCCGCCAGACCCGGCTCGACTTTCGTGCCGCCGCGTTCGAACTCGACGAGGCGGTTATAAACGGTGAACGTGTTGGCCGTGAAGTCGACACCAGTCGTGTACTGGGCCGGATCGAAACCCGCGGGACTGCCTTCTGAGCAGTAAACCAGGGTTTTATTCGGAATCTCGGCGCGCGCAACACTTGCGCCCACCATCGATGCCGCTGCGGCTGCGACGAGCGTCGTAACACGCGCGGCGCGCAACAGATTGTTTTGCTTCATGTTTCCTCCAAGTTCGAGGCCGGCTGACGCCAGCGTAGCGCGATATTACTTGAGCTTGGCTCGCACCAACAAGCGGAGGAAAATACCCCCGTTGACGATCGGAAACAGTTAAGGCATAAGGGCGGCCGCACGCCGGCGCTGGCCGGAACGTGCGGCGCTGAAGGCGGGCTCGGCGAAAAGCGGCCCACGGGGCGTTGCCGGCGGCTATTTCAGGCCGACGCCCATGAATTGCGTCGGACCGAACGGGTCGATCTTGAAGCCCGTGACGTCTTTGCTGATCGGCTGGTAGACCGTGGAGTGGGCAATCGGCGTGAACGGCACCTGCTGCTTGAAGATCTCCTGCGCTTCCACATAGTCTTTGGTGCGCTCGGCGACGTCGGTGGTGCCACGAGCCTTCCTGATCAGGTCGTCGAAAGGTTTGTAGCACCATTTGGCAAAATTGCTTCCTTTCACCGCATCGCAGCCCAGCAACACACCCAGCCAGTTGTCAGGATCGCCGTAGTCCCCCGTCCAGCCGATCAGGATTGCCTCGTGTTCGCCCGCGTGGGCGCGGCGGATGTACTCACCCCATTCGTACGTGGCGATCGTGGTCTTGACGCCGATCTTCGCCCAGTCGGCCTGCAGCATTTCGGCCATCAGGCGGGCGTTCGGGTTGTACGGCCGCTGCACCGGCATGGCCCACAGGGTCAGGTCGAAGCCGTCCGGGTAGCCCGCCTCCTTCAGCAAGGCCTTGGCCTTGTCGATGTCGTAAGGTGCATCCTTCAGGTTCTTGTCATAGCCCCACTGGGTCGGCGGCATGGGATTCGTCGCGATTTGCCCCGCGCCCTGATATACCGACTCGATAATCGCTTTCTTGTTGACCGACATATCCAGCGCGCGTCGCACCAGCACGTTATCGAGCGGTTTCTTCGTCGTGTTGTACCCGAGGATGCCCAGATTGAAGCCGACCTCGCTCGGCATCGCCAGTGACGGGTCGGTCTTGATCTGTGCAATATCCGCAGGACGCGGATAGCTCATCACCTGACATTCGCCGCGCTTCAGTTTCTGGAGCCGTACCGCGGGGTCCACGGTGATCGAGAAAATGAGCTTGCCGACCTTCACAATGCCCAGTTTCCAGTAGTCAGGATTACCGTCGAAGCGGATCGTGTCGTCCTTGGTGTAACTGCGGAAAATGAACGGCCCGGTGCCGACCGGGTATTGGTTGATATCGGCGGCCTTACCGGCTTTCAGCAGTTGGTCCGTGTACTCCGCCGACAGAATCGATGCGAACGGCATCGCGATCTGCTGCAGGAACGGTGCATCGACCTCTTTCAGCGTGAAACGCACCGTGTACGGGTCCAGCTTCTCGACCTTGGCGATGTTCTTTGCCAGTCCGAGATCGGCGAAATAGGGGAACGGAACCGGATATGCCTTACGGAACGGCTGGTCGGGGTCCAGCATCCGCTGATAGGTGAAAACTACGTCGTCGGCATTGAATTCGCGGGTCGGCTTGAAGAACGAGGTGGTCTGAAACTTCACCCCGTGCCGCAGGTAGAAGGTGTATTGCAGGCCGTCCTGCGACACCTCCCATTTCTCAGCGAGGCCCGGCTCGATGTCGGTACTGCCGCGCGCGAA
This sequence comes from Paraburkholderia fungorum, assembly GCF_046026025.1. GTDB lineage: Bacteria > Pseudomonadota > Gammaproteobacteria > Burkholderiales > Burkholderiaceae > Paraburkholderia > Paraburkholderia fungorum_E. The sequence goes on from NZ_JAQQFL010000054.1 coordinate 22,306, forward strand.
CTCGACAAGGCGGTTATAGACCGTGTACGAGGCGGCGGTGAATTCGACGCTGGTGGTGTACTGCGCGGAATCGAAACCCGCCGGGCTGCCTTCGGAGCAGAACACGAGGGTTTTGTCGGGCAAGGTGGCCGCGTCGGCTGCGGCGGGCGCGAGGCCGGCCGCGAGAACCGCGCAGGCGCTCAGGACTGGCAAGCAGGTATGGCGAACTGCAAACAGCAATCTGGATACTGTCATCACGTTCTCCGCACGGCAGCCAAGTCAGCTGCGCCACGATCATAGACAGCGCAAAAATCGGGTTCAATGCGGGCTTACACGACAGAGGGAAATGCCTGACAATGTATTTTTGCTGCAGCGCAACAATTAACATCGGAACGGGTTCGGAGCGGAAGATTCCGTTCGAGGCAACTGAGCAAGGTAACGGCGCGAGAGAGGTGCGCCAGACAGGTGCGCGAGATAGCTTTGCGAGCTGGCCGGGCAAGACTATCCATTCGAAAAAAAACCGCGCGGCCAGATTCACCGCGCGGTTTTTTACAACAATGCTGAGGCCGCCAGCGGCCGCTCGACCCTTAAGCGCCCAGCCGTTCGCAGATGGTCTTGGTCGCCGCGGCGCCATTGAGCGTGTAGAAATGCAGGCCCGGCACTTTCGCGTCGATAAGACGCTGACACAGGTCCGTCACCACATCCAGCCCGAACGCGCGAATCGACTCGCGGTCGTCGCCGAAGCTTTCCAGACGACGTGCGATCCAGCGCGGCACTTCCGCGCCGCACATCTCCGAGAAACGCATCAGTTGCGAGTAGTTCGTGATCGGCATGATGCCCGGCACGATCGGCACGTCGACGCCGAGCTTCCTCGCGTCGTCGACGAAACGGAAGTACGCGTCCGGGTTGAAGAAATACTGCGTGATCGCCGAATTGGCGCCGGCCTTCACCTTGTGAGCGAAGTTTTCCAGATCGCGACGCGGCGAGCGCGACTGCGGGTGGTACTCCGGATAGCCGGCCACCTCGATCCAGAACCAGTCGCCAAACTCAGCGCGGATAAAGCTCACCAGTTCCGACGCATAACGCAATTCGCCGACTTCGCCCATGCCCGACGGCAGATCGCCGCGCAGAGCGACGATATGGCGGATGCCATGCGCGCGATACTCGTTGAGGATCGCGCGCAGGCTCTCTTTCGACGAGCCGATGCACGACACGTGCGGCGCCGCCTCGAGCCCTTCCTTCGCCATATCGACGACGGTATCGAGCGTGCCTTGTTGCGTCGAGCCGCCGGCGCCGAACGTGACGGACACGAATTTGGGCTTGAGCGGCGCGAGCTGCGCGCGGGTGGCGCGCAGCTTGTCGACGCCTTCCTGCGTTTTCGGCGGGAAGAATTCGAATGAAAGTTCGATCGGGTTCATGATTCAGTAGCTCAACCGATACTGCGGTTGCCGAAAATAAGCGCGGACAGCAGCCACGAAACGATGCTGTACAGAATCGAGCCGAAGAACGCCGACCAGAAACCCGACACTTCGAATCCTTTCAGCAGCGACGCGCACAGCCAGAAGCACAGCGCATTGACCACCAGGATGAAGAGGCCGAGCGTGACGATCGTGACGGGCAGCGTCAGCAGGATCAGCACCGGTCGCAGGATCGTGTTGATCAACCCGAGCACCACCGCGACGATCAGGGCGGTGCCGAAACTGCGGATATGAATCGACGGTACGAGGTAGGTGATGATCAGCAGCGCAAGCGCGTTGATCAGCCAGGTCAGCAGCACGGTCATGTAGAGCTCCTTTCAGGCAGGATGTCCGTTTGAACGGAACGAGGCGGCCATGGCGAACAAAGCGGCGCCTTGCGCGCCGCCCTGTCGTCAAACTGTCATGCTTTGAAACCGCCCGCATACTTAATGTTACCTACAAGCGGTTACCGGGCCGCGACTTAGTAGCGGTAGTGGTTCGGCTTGAACGGACCGTTCTTGTCGACGCTGATGTAGTTTGCCTGATAGTCCGACAGCACCGTCAGTTCCGCGCCGATACGACCCAGATGCAGACGCGCGACCTTTTCATCAAGGTGCTTCGGCAACACATAGACCTTGTTTTCGTACTTGTCGCCGTGAACGAACAGCTCGATCTGAGCGATCGTCTGGTTCGTAAACGATGCCGACATCACGAACGACGGGTGCCCCGTTGCGCAACCCAGATTTACCAGACGCCCTTCAGCCAGCAGGATGACGCGCTTGCCGTCCGGGAAAATGATGTGGTCGACTTGCGGCTTGATGTTTTCCCACTGGTACTTGCGCGTCGAGGCAACGTCGATTTCCGAATCGAAGTGACCGATATTGCAGACAATCGCGTTGTTGCGCATGGCAGCCATATGATCGTGGCCGATCACGTGGAAATTGCCCGTTGCCGTCACGAAGATGTCGGCCTTGTCCGCCGCGTATTCCATCGTTACGACGCGATAGCCTTCCATCGCCGCTTGCAGTGCGCAGATCGGGTCGATTTCCGTGACCCACACCGTGGCGCCCAGACCGCGCAGCGATTGCGCGCAACCCTTGCCCACGTCGCCGTAGCCGGCCACGACCGCGATCTTGCCCGCGATCATCACGTCGGTCGCGCGCTTGATCCCGTCGACCAGCGATTCACGGCAGCCATACAGGTTGTCGAACTTCGACTTGGTGACCGAGTCGTTCACGTTGATGGCCGGGAACGGCAGGCGCCCTTCCTTTTCCATCTGATACAGACGATGCACACCGGTCGTGGTTTCTTCCGTCACGCCCTTGATGTGCGCGAGACGCGTGGAGTACCACACCGGATCGGCGTCCAGATGCTTGGCGATCGACTTGTACAGCGCCACTTCTTCTTCGTTTTCCGGCTTCGAGATCACCGAACGGTCTTTCTCGGCCTTCGAGCCGAGGATCAGCAGCAACGTGGCGTCGCCGCCGTCGTCGAGGATCATGTTGGCGAATTCGCCATTCGGCCATTCGAAAATGCGGTGCGAGAAGTCCCAGTATTCGTCGAGCGATTCGCCCTTGAATGCGAACACCGGCACGCCGCCTTCAGCAATCGCGGCGGCTGCGTGATCCTGCGTCGAGAAAATGTTGCACGATGCCCAACGCACGTCCGCACCCAGTGCCGTCAAGGTTTCGATCAGCACGCCGGTTTGAATCGTCATGTGCAGCGAACCCGCGACGCGCGCGCCCTTCAACGGCTGCGTGCTCTTGTATTCCTCGCGCGTCTGCATGAGACCGGGCATTTCGGTTTCAGCGATATTCAGTTCCTTGCGGCCCCAGGCTGCAAGCGACATATCGGCGACGACGGATTTCTGCTTGGTATTTGAATCGAGAACTGCGGCGTTCATCACGCCCTCCTTTCTAAGAAATTGACTAGAAATTTGACGTGAGCGCGGTTCGATGCGGTGGTTGGGAAAGCGCTATGCGCCTCCTGACCCTCCGATTGAAGCCTCCGAGCCTGGCGGGCGGCCGGCGAATGCTGATTCGCGGTACCCGTCGCAACGCTCCTCGAAGACGAACGGCGATTGTAGCAAATCAAGATGGCTTCGGGGTGGCGCCGGCTTGGCGCTTTTTGCGACGCTTTGGTATTGGGTCTTTGGCCGCGGGTAGCGATGAAACGGTGAAACGGCACGGCGGCCCCTGGTGCGGGTTGTCGTGCCGCTGCGGCGTCCGGAATCTACGCGGGGAGACTTGGGAGCGACGAGGCGGTTGCCTCGACCGCAAGGCTTGCCGTGCGCAATTGCTCGATGCCCGCGCGCGCGGTTTCGACGAACTGCCTCGAAAACCGGAATGCATCGGCCACGTCGGCGGGATCCGGTGTCTGCAAGCCAAGTGCGATGCGGAAATAACGTTCGGCGTGAATGCCCGCGTGGTAGTGCATGCGCACGCGCTTGGCGTCGTCCAGACGCCGGTTGCCGAAAATGTCGCGCAACGCCCACGAAAACGCACCGTCTTCGCCGCCGATGCGGCGGAACGCGTCGTCCATCGGAAAGCCGCCGAGTGCGGCATACACCGCGCGGCGGATGATCAGGCTACTCGGCACGGTGTTGCTAAGCGTTGCGGCGTGCTTGTCGAAATCGGGGTGACGGACAATGTCGCCCGGAAAATCCGTGTAGTCGACGTCGAGCCGCACGGATACTTCCCTGGGATTCTGCGTGAGAAATACGGATGCGGCGGCTAACGCGCCAGGCATGTATTCGTCGTCGGCGTCGAGAAAGGCGAGCAGACCGTGAGCCGCATGCATGGCGCCCCAGTTGCGCGCCCGAGCCGGACCACCGTTGTATGGCATCTGTAGCAGACACACGCGAGGATCGAGGCGACCGTAATGTGCGACGAGCTCGGTGGAGGCATCGGTCGAGCCGTCGTCCACCACGATGATCTGCGCGGCTTCCGGCTGGATCAGGCAACTTTGGAGTGCGCGGGCGAGCGTCGCGGAGCCGTTGTAGCAGGGAATGATGATCGAGATGGGGGTCATGAGCTGAAACGGGCGCTGCTGGCCGAGCGGTAGTGAACCGCGAATGGTAGCCCGCTTCCGGCGGTGCCCATCCCGGAAAAGCAACGAGAAGCGACGTGCGCAAGTTCGCCCAACAGCGTCGCTCACACTCCCGTCACGATCGCTATCAATGCGCCCTTCGGCGCGTAACTGTTGTTGAAGGGTTGTCGAAGGCGGCCTCGACTGGCGCCGAAATGAAGCGCGTCAAGTGCGCCATCAAGTGGTATTCGCAGCATAAATATAATGACTTACAATCATCCAGATCATTCCAAATTGGAATTCTGGAGCCTGAAATCGTGGAACTACGTGCGTTGCGGTACTTCGTCGAGGTAGTTCGTCAACAGAGTTTCACCGTCGCCGCCGAGCAGATGTTCGTCACGCAGCCAACCATCAGCAAGATGGTCAAGTCGCTGGAAGACGAAATCGGCTCGCCGCTGCTGTTGCGCGACGGGCGCCAGATGGTGCTGACCGACGCCGGCCGGATCGTCTACCAGCGCGGTCAGGACGTGCTGGCGGCGCACGCGCAGTTGCAAGCCGAACTGAACGATCTCGACACGCTCGGTCGCGGCGAGCTGACCATCGGCATCCCGCCGATGGGCGGCTCGCTGTTCACACCGGCCATCGCCGCGTTCCGCCAGCGTTATCCGAAAATCGAACTGAAGCTGTTCGAGCAGGGTTCGCGCGCAATCGAAACCGCGCTGATCCATGGCGAATTGGAATTGGGGGGCGTGCTGCAACCGGTCGACCCGGACAACATCGAAGTGCTGCCCATGACACGGCAATTGCTGTGGCTCGTCGCGCGCACCGGCTCGCGCTGGGACGACCTGCACGAGGTGCCGCTCGCTGCGCTCGCCAATGAGCCGTTTGTGTTCTACGGGGAGAGCCTCGCGCTCAACGACGTCGTATTGAATGCGTGCCGTACCGCCGGCTTTACGCCGACTATCGTCGGGCGCAGTGGGCACTGGGATTTCATGGCGGCGCTGGTACTGGCAGGCGTTGGTATTGCGCTGCTGCCGGCGCCGTACTGCCGGCGACTCGACGCGGCGCAGTTCACCTGCCGGCCGGTCGTGGAACCGGAGATTCCGTGGGAAATGGCAATCGGCTGGCGCCGCAATGGCTATCTGTCGCATGCGGCGCGCGCGTGGCTGGAAGTGGCCCGTGAGACGCTGCCTGGTCAGGCCGGCGACGATTTCATGCTGGGTCCGGGTGCGGGTCCTGGTGCGGGCATGACCGGCATCACGGCGCCGGTTCAGAAGCCATCGCCGCAAACGCCACCGTCCCAAACGCAGCCGCCGCAAGCGCGGCAGGCCAAATGACAACATGCCGCCCTGCAGACACCGGGCGACATGTTTTTAGGCTCACCTCAACGGCTTACCTTGAGCAATCAACAAGCGATCATTGAACGCTCACCGATTGCTGTGGTTATTGCTGCGCGACAAACTCGATGCGGCGATTGGCAAAACGGCCGCTCGCCGTGTCGTTGCTCGCGACCGGACGCACGTCGCCGTAACCTTGCGCGACGAGCAAGTCCGCCGGCACGCCGGTCTTCACGAGATACGCGCGAACCGCTTCGGCGCGCTTCTTCGACAGTTGCAGGTTGGCTTGCGCGCCGCCGACATTGTCCGAATAGCCTGCCACTTCGAGCTTGGCCGTCTTGCCGTTGCGTGCGCAGGCGTTCAACACTTGCGCCGACTGGTTCAGGTCTTCAATTGCCGAGGACGGCACGCGGGCGCTGGCGCTCGCGAAGTTGATCACCTGCAGGTTCAGCACTTTGACGACGTCTGCCGCCGCGCACGAGCTGTCCGGCGTGAGCAGGTTCCTGATCGCACCACGGAAGTTCTCGGTTGCGTTGGCGACGGCCTGGTCGACGTTAAATGAGCCGATCTGATACGACCCGCCGAATAGCGACTTCAGCTTGTCGAGCCAGCCGAGCTTGGCATTTGCCGCGCTACCGCTCAGTTCGATGTGCGCGCCGTCCATTTTCACTTCCGCACCCGGCAATGCCATCAGCGGCAGCAGACCGTCCAGATGCGCGAGCCAGTCGGCGGTTTTGGTGTCCTGGTCGACCGTGACGTTCGCGACGAAGTGATCTGCGCCGAAGCGCTTTGTCAGGGCGTCAAGGAGCTGGGTCTTTTCGGCTTCGCTGCCGACCGTCGCCGTGAGCGTCGGCTTGCCGGCGGCGTCGACCGTGAAGCTGAGCTGGCTGTCTTTGGTCGGCACGGGCGCGGCGGCGGGTTGCTGCGCTTCGCTGGCAGCGGATGCCGAAGCCGCGACATCGCTGGCCGCGGGCGTTGCAGCCGCCGCAGGCGATGCCTCGACCGGTGCGGACGCCGGCTGCACGGTGGCAGCGGCTTGCGCGCTGCTGCGCTCGCTGCTTTGTTCACCTCGTTGCTCATTGTGGCAACCGCGCAGGAACAGGAACGCCAGCACCGCGGCGATCGCCGCGAGCAGCCACCACAGCCCCTTGCGCGAACGGCGCTCTTCGCGCACCACCGCGTCGGCCGGCACCCGGATGCTCGACAGCGCCTCGGCCACCGGCTTGGCGGCCGGCGTCGGATGGTCGATATGCGCCGAGACCGCTTTCAGTTGCGACAGAATATTGCCGGTGAACGCACCGAGTCCGCTCAGGCCCAGACCGGCCATCAGACGGTCATTCAGGTACGGCGCGATCGCCGGCAGTTGATGACCCAGCAGCGTCGGCAACTGGCCGACGTTGCCCTGACCTTCGAGGAAATGCCGCTTCAGCAGACCCAGCAGCGTGGCGCCGACGACACCCGTCATGGCATGGGTTGCATGCGCCGGCACGCCGGTTTGGGTTGCGACTTCGTCACTGAGCGTATCGACGCGGCGATCGAGCACGCGCTCGAGCAACTGACGCCCCGCGCCTTCCAGCTGACTCACACCGGCGGTGGTGCCGAGCAGTTGCGGCAACTGCTCGGCGATGTGCCCGTTCACCTCAGGCGCGAGGATTGCAGCGAACAGCGAACGCGCGCCGTCGAGCGTCGCGCCCTTCTGCATCAGGCCGGCGACGAGCGCCGGGCCGGTTGTTGCAAGCACTTTCTGGGTCGCGTCCGGTGGCAGCCCAAAGCGGGCCGCCAGCTGTCGCACGACACCATCCGTCAACGCGGACTGGATCAGCTGAATCACATTGATACTCATCGCTTCGCTTCCTTGAGTTCCCGAACGCGCCACCTGACGCGCTCTTTTTCGCGGCGCGATTATAGGTTTGGGGAAATCTCATAAACGAAGTGACACAATTTATGACGAATTAACCGACGTTCGCCTAAATATTCTTATATTTGCAAGCCAGATTAGGATGATTGATGCGCAATCAAGCCGTCACGCCGGCGACTCCCGTCGACGCCACCGGAAGCGCCGTTTGCCCTTCGCGCCGGCTCGCCGCGATCAATTCTGCCGCGCGCTCGCCGATCATCACCGTCGGTGAATTCGTGTTGCCGCCGATCAGTGTCGGCATCACGGATGCATCGGCGATCCGCAGCCCCGTCACGCCGCGCACCCGTAGTTGCGGATCGACCACCGATTGCGCATCGCCGCCCATCCGGCAGGTTGCCACCGGGTGATAGATCGTGTCGGCGTGCTCGGCGATGGTCTGACGCAATGACTGCTCGGTCTGGCCGGAGTGCGTGTACAACTCCTTGCCGCCGTGCAACGCCAGCGAAGGCGCATCGAGAATGCGCCGCGCCATCTGCGCGCCTTCCACCAACAGGTCGAGATCGCGTGAATCGCTGAAGAATCGCGGATCGATCTCGGGCGCGGTGCGCGCGTCGGCGCTCGCCAGCGTCACCGTGCCGCGGCTATGCGGCCGCAACACGCACACGTGCAGCGAATAGCCGTGGCCCCAATGCATATGGCGGTTGTGGTCGTCGACAATCGCCGCGCAGAAGTGCAGTTGCAGATCCGGGCGCTCCAGCGTCGGCCGGCTCTTCAGAAAGCCGCCCGCTTCGGCGACGTTGCTCGACAGCATGCCCGTGCCGTGCCGCATGAAGGTCACAAACTGCGGCAGCATCCGCGCGATACCGCGAATCGAAAAGCCGGTCGGCTCGATCGACGACACCCGCTTATTGATCGTGAAATCGACGTGATCGATCAGGTTCTGGCCGACCTCGGGCGCATCGTGCAGCACGGCAATGCCAAGCGACTGCAGATGCGCTGCCGGTCCGATCCCCGAGCACATCAGCAGTTGCGGCGAATTGAACGCCCCTGCCGCCAGCACCACCTCGGCGCGCGCTTCCAGCGTTTCGGTGCGCCCGCCGCGCACGATCTCGATGCCGCTCGCGCGCTTGCCGTCGAAGGTGACGCGCAACACCGTCGCATCGGCGATGGTATGGAGATTGGGGCGCTCGCGATCGTAAATATAGGCGCGCGCAACGCTGCAGCGCCGCCCGTCGCGCTGCGTCACCTGATAGAAGCCGACGCCCTCCTGGTCCGCCCCGTTGAAGTCGCTATTCGGCTTGTAACCGGCTTCGATCGCGGCCTGCACGAAGCGCTTCGAAAACGGATTGCGATAGCGCAGATCGGACACCGTCAGCGGACCGTCAGCGCCGTGCCACGCATCGGCGCCGCGCTCGTTGCCCTCGGCGCGGCGGAAGTACGGCAGCACATCGGCCCACGACCAGCCTTCGCAACCGAGTTGCGCCCATTCGTCGTAATCGAGTGGATGGCCGCGCGTATAGATCATCGCGTTGATCGCGCTCGATCCGCCGAAGCCCCGCCCGCGCGGCTGATAGCCCTGGCGGCCGGCGAGGCCCGGTTGAGGCGTTGTCAGATAACCGTAGTTGGTCTTGAGCTTGTGCGGCACGATGGCCGCCACGCCCACCGGCATGTTCACGAACAGATTACGGTCCGTATGCGGGCCCGCTTCGATCAGGGCAATCGTGGCGTCCGGGCAGCTATCCGCCAGACGGCTCGCGAGCGAGCAGCCGCCCGAACCCGCACCGACGATGATGTAGTCGTATTGCATCCGCGCCTCCTTTTTGGGCCGCGTTGCTCGCAGGCCCTGTCTCTATCGGTCGGAGTTAGCGTGTCGACCCGAGCGGCGCTTTGGCGCGTACTCTGGTCCCATAGCGATTACTCCGATCCCTTGCAAGTGATTGCAGCACACTTGTGTACGTGTGTTTCATCGGCATTGTAGGGAGCGTTCCGGCGCGACGGCGGGTTGATGTCAGAGCGATCCCTCTAAACGAAAGACGGCCCGCGACCCTATGATGAAAGACGCGCATGCGCCCGCCCGGCCGCTGCGCACGGCATTCAAACACGGCGCCCCGCGCGCCGTCCTCTGAGCGTGCGGCACGACACGCCGCGATAAAACAGCACACCGTCGAAGCGCGACCGCGCGCATCCGGTGAACGGAGACAGCAGATGGAACGGCACAGCTTCGGCCACACCCATGACGTGACAAATCAGGTGCCTCCGCTCGCGGACTACAACCTGTTTTCCAGCGACGTGGCATTGTCCGCCGCCCTCGATCGCGACGGGGCCGCGTGGCATCGCGAGGCGTTGCAGCGGCACGGCGCGGCACTCGCCACGCCCGAGACACTCGCGCTTGCCGAACTGGCGAACCGTCACACGCCCGAACTTTTCACGCACGATCCGCGCGGTGAACGTATCGACGCGCTGGAGTTTCATCCTTCATGGCATACGCTGCTGTCGCTGTTACGCCGCGAAGGCCTCCACGCGTTGCCGTTTTCAGACCCTCAACGCGGTGCGATGGTGGCGCGTTGCGCCGGCTACTTCCTGCACGCGCAACTCGAATCCGGTTCCCTCTGCCCGCTGACGATGACCTTCGCGAGCATTCCGGTATTGCAACGCGAACCGGCGTTGTTCGAGACGCTGCGCGACAAGCTCTACACCCGCGAGCACGATCCCCGCGACGTGCCGCTCACGCAAAAAAACTCCGCGATGATCGGCATGGGGATGACCGAGAAACAAGGCGGCTCGGATGTGCGCAGTAACCAGACCCGTGCGTATGCCACCCGCGGCAGCGGCCGTGGCGCCGAATACCGCCTGGTCGGCCACAAGTGGTTTTTCTCCGCGCCGCAATGCGACGCGCATCTGGTACTCGCCCGCAGCGACGCTCACGAAGGCCTCTCATGCTTCTTCGTGCCGCGCTTCGCGCCGGACGGCAGCAAGAACGCCGTGCAGATCCAGCGTCTGAAAGACAAGCTCGGTAACCGTTCGAATGCCAGCAGCGAGGTCGAATTCTTCGACGCGTTCGGCATCATGATCGGCGACGAAGGCCGCGGCGTGCCGACCATCATCGAAATGGCGAACTACACGCGGCTCGATTGCGTGATCGGCAGCGCGGCGTTGATGCGCGCGGCGCTGGTGCAGGCGATCCACCATGCGCGGCATCGCAGCGCCTTCGGCCGCCATCTCGCCGATCAGCCGCTGATGCGCAATGTGCTCGCCGATCTGGCGCTGGAATCGGAAGCCGCGACGGTGCTGTTCATGCGGCTCGCGCGTGCGTTCGAGGCGTCGGCGGATGCAGCGTCGGCCGCGCCCGCCGAACGCGCATGGCGCCGGATCGTCACACCGGCCGCGAAGTACTGGGTCTGCAAGCGCGCGCTGGAATTCACCGGCGAAGCGATGGAAGTGTGGGGCGGCAACGGTTACGTCGAAACCGCTCCGATGGCACGGTTCTATCGTGAAGCGCCCGTGAATTCGATCTGGGAAGGCTCCGGCAATGTGATGTGCCTCGACGTGCTGCGCGCCATGGAGCGCGAACCCGACGCGGCGCAGGCCCTGTTCGCAGCATGGCAGGCAGATGCACACGGACACCCGGCTTTGAGCGCCGCACTTGGCAAGCTCGCCGCCACGCTCAACGGCCCCGCCGAACATCGCGAAGCCGCCGCCCGACGGATCGCGCAGCAGATCGTGTTGATCGCGCAGGCCAGCTTGCTGCTGAGGTACGCACCGCCGGAAGTCGCCGAGGCCTTCATCGCGACACGGCTCGGCGACGGCTGCGGCGAGAGCGGCCGTGTGTACGGCACGCTGCCGGTCACGTTCGACCACGCGGCAATCGTCGAAAGGGCATTTCCCGCCTGAAGCAAAGCGGGCGGATCGAAAACACACCAGCAACACACCAATAAGCGCGACTCAACGCGCACCGTCATCCATCAGGGAGTGGACATCCATGAAGAACGATTTGCCAGAGGTCGTCGCGCTCGAAGCGCTGCTGCGCGATCAACGCCACGCGTATTTGCAGGCACCGTACCCGTCGTGGGAAATCCGTGCCGGGCATCTGAAAGCGCTACGCAAAGTGATGCTCGACAATCGCGACGCACTCGCCGACGCAATGAGCGCCGACTTCGGCAATCGCGCGAAACAGGAAGTGCTGCTCGCCGAGTTCCTGCTGGTGAAAGAGGAGATCGATGCCGCGCTCAGACACGGCAAACGCTGGATGAGAACGCAGCGCCGCAGCACCAGCAAATGGCTGATGCCGGCGCGCGCGAAAGTCGTACCGCAGCCGCTCGGCGTGATCGGCATCATCGTGCCGTGGAACTATCCGGTGCTGCTCGCCGCCGGTCCGCTGATCAGCGCGCTGACGGCTGGCAACCGCGCCATTATCAAGATGTCCGAATTGACGCCGCGCACCTCGGCGCTGTTCGAGCAGCTGATCGGCCAGACCTTCGCCCGCGAACACGTTGCTGTGGTGAATGGCGACGCCGCCTTCGCCGCCGCGTTCAGCTCGCAACCGTTCGACCATCTGCTGTTCACCGGCTCGACCAAAATCGGTCACGAAGTGATGCGCGCCGCCGCCGACCATCTGACGCCCGTCACGCTGGAGCTCGGCGGCAAGTCGCCGGCCATCATCGGCCAGCACGCGCGCTTCGACAACGCGGTGGATAACCTCATCGCCGGCAAGACGCTCAACGCGGGTCAGACCTGCGTCGCGCCGGACTACGTGCTGGTGCCGCGCGGCAAGGAGCAGGCGTTCATCGAACGGGCGCGCGCGCGCATGGCGAAGGTGTACCCCGACTTTGCGCACAACCTCGATTACACGTCGATCATCTCCGAGCGGCACTTTGCGCGCCTGCAACGTCTTGCCGATGAAGCACAAGCCGCCGGCGCGCAACTGCACCGGCTCACCGACAGCACGCCGGACGAGGCAAGCCGCCGCTTTCCGCTGATCGCCGTCACGAATGCGCCGGATGAAAGCGCGCTGATGCAGGAGGAAATCTTCGGCCCGCTGCTGCCGATCGTCTCCTATGACACGCTCGACGACGCGATCGCGTGGGTCAATGCACGTCCGCGGCCGCTGGCGTTGTATCTCTACGCCGACGACACCGCGACCATCGAGCGCGTTACGCGCGACACCATTGCGGGCGGCATGGCGATCAACGAAACACTGATGCATCTGGCGTGCGAAAGCCTGCCGTTCGGCGGCGTCGGCGCGAGCGGCATGGGGGCCTATCACGGCTACGAAGGTTTCGTGAACTTCTCGAAGATGAAGCCGGTGCTGACGCAGGCGCGCCTGAACGCGCGCGGATGGATCTCGCCGCCGTACGGCAAACGGGTGAACGCGCTCTTGAAACTGATGCTGCGGTTTTGACGGGGCCGGCCATCCGGGCGCCGGGTTTCCGGGGGCCGGCCATTCGGGGGGCCGGCCATCGGGGGCCGGATAACCAGCGCCAGCCATCCTGCGCACGGCACAACGAAGCATCGCGCGCGATCGCCTCAGCGCCTGGACGCCCCGCCAGAACCATCCGCTATATCCGTCGCCACCACGTCTGTGACGTCATGCGCGGCGGCCGTCCCACTTTCGGGCTCCTTCTCGGCACCGCTTTCCAGCCGATGCAGCCACGCGAGCAACTCCGCCACCGCCTGATAAAGCTGCGGCGGAATCCGCGTATCGAGATCGACCTGCATCAGCAACGAGACCATCTCCGGCGCCTCGTGCACATACAGGCCGGCTTCCTTGGCGCGCTGCACGATCATTTCGGCCAGCATGCCGTAGCCTTTGGCGACCACGCGCGGCGCGGGATCTTTGCCTTGCGCGTCGTAGACGAGCGCAGCCGCGCTGCGGCGATGTCTGCGGCTCATCACATGTCCCAATCGAAATCGTCGAGCGGCGCGCCGGCCGGCCGGCCAACACCCGCCGTGCGGCGCCCCGCCGGCGTCTTGTCAGCCGCCGAGCGCGCATAGGCGGACGCCGCCGCCTGCCCTGCGGCCGCGGCACCCGCCGCGCCGGCCGTGGTAGCCGGTATGCCGCCGCCGATCTCGCGAATCGTCAATCCATGCAATTCGATCCCGGCCGCCGCGAGCCGTTGACGAAAGTCCTCACCCTGCATCGACAATCGCGCCGCGCCGACCGGGCTCGCCTGCACGCGTGCGATCAGCCGCGAGCCGGTCAGCGTCAGATCCGCGTCGACGGTGCCGAGCGTCGGCAGCGAGAGCGTCAGCCGCGTGCGCCACGGCTGATCGTCCTCACTCGCCATGCCGCCGCCGCTGCGATCCCATTCGTCGCCTTCCTGCTCGACGGTCCAATCGAGCTTGGCGCCCGGCCATGCTTCGCCGGTCCAGCGAAACTGCCCGGTGGCGAGCAGATCGAGTTGCTGACGCACCAACGGCACCGTCGCGGGATGAACCGCGGCCGCCATCGATTGTGAGTTTTGCGGCGACCCGCTGTCGTCCGCTTGCACGGCCGCGCCACGTAAGCTGGCGTGTGCCGGCTGGCCGTTCAGATCGGACAGGGAACTCGCCAGCACCTCGCCCGCTACGAAGCGCGCGGCCTGCGCGGTCTGGATCGACGGCATCCGGGCGGCCGCGTTGCCGTCCTGCGCGCCGTTGGCCGGACCGTTGGCCGCAGCGCCCATGCCCTGCCGGGACGACGCATTGGAGGAAGCCGCCTGATCGGCGTCGCTCGCCCAGTTGAGCGGCAATTGGGCGGCGGCGGCCACCAGCTTGTTTTGCGCCTCGCCGGCCAGGGCGGCGGGCGTGCTCTGGCCGGCCAGCCATTGCGCGAGATGGGATTCGTAAAACAGGCCGCTTTGGCCCACCGTCTGTTCGAGCGCGGCGGCGAGCGCCGCGACCGGCACCTGGGCCGCCGCCACATTGGCGGTGGCGGCAGTTCCGGCTGCAGCGGCAGTACCGGCGGGATTCGGATTCGCAGTGGAAGCCGCGGACGTGGCGGCCGTATCGAAAAGCGGCAGGCCGCCGGCCTCGATGTCGAGCGCCGGCGCGGCCGGCCAGATCGGCGCCTGGCCGAGCACGGCCGGCGTCGCCTCGCCGCCTGAGTTCACAATTGCATTGAGCGCCAGCGCGACGGCGGACAGCGCGGTTTGCGCGGAAGCCGCAGGAGGCGCGGGAGGCGCAACAGGCGTGGTATTGAGAACCTCAGTATCGACGCCCGCCGCGCCAGTCTGCGAAGCCGTCGCACTGCCCGGCGCGAGATTGAGCAGACTGTCGACCCGGTTCGCGAGCAACGAACTGACGACCGCGTCGATTCCGTTCATACCGATTCCTTGGTCGCATTGGCAGCGACACGCACAAATAGTGTCAGGCGGACTCAGGCAGCGTGGTGCCCGCGGACAGCCTCAGCGCGCCCCGTACAGTTCCTTGAGCACGCGAGTCGGCCGTCCGGCGAACAGCGCCGACAGATTGGCCATACGCGGATTCGCCAGATCGCGGATCGCAGCGTCGTCGGCAAGGATCTGACGGATCAGCGCGTACTTGCGCAGGCGCTCCGCATCGTCCAGCCTGACGCCGGTTTCCGCGTCTTTCAACGCGTCCACCAGATTCCGATATTCCTCCTGCAAGTGGGCCAGATCGCTCCACAAGGCGCGCCGGGCAATCATCAGCATGCGGCGGGAAATCGCTGCAATCGCCTCGTAGCGGGCGAAATATTCTGCGTTCGGTGTCATCTCATGCTTTCCGCGGCCGGCTGAGCTGCCATCCGCGCGATCTCCGGGGCGATCCCGATCCATGCCTCTTCGAGTGTCGCCAGCAGGCCATCGACCTCGACCAGCATCGCCTCGCTCTGATTTATATTGGCTTCGAGCAACCGGCGCGACATATAGGCATATAGCGCGTCCAACCGCTCTGCAATCTCGCCGCCCACCTCAAGGTTCAGCGATAACTGCAGCCCGCTTTCGACGATCTGAATCGCCTTGCCGATCGCCTCGCCGCGAGCCGGCACATTACCCTGCTGCACATGCATGCGCGCTTGCGCGATCGCCTGCCGGGCGCCCTGATACAACATCACGATCAGACGATGCGGACTCGCGCCCATCACCCCTGTCTCGACGCCGACGCGCGCGTACGCGTTGGCTCCAGAGTGTCCTGGGGAAAACATCGGCGCTCCTCCTTTATTGCACTGCGGTTGGTCGTGGCTCCCCATCCGGGCACGCTGCCGCGCCCAGGATTTCTGCCTATACCTGGTTATCGGATAGGCAGCGGGAAAGCTTTAGGCCGATGTAAGGAGGATTAAGGGGCCGATCGCGGCGATTGCGCGCCGAGCGCGGCAAGGCCGTCCGCCATGAAGCGCCGCGAGGGCGTCTGGCGGATCGTCCTGCCGTGCGAGCGCACAGCGTTGCATCCGGGCGCGTGCGTGCATCCATTCGGGCGGACGGAACAGCGCTGCCGCCGAATCGCACTCACACCGACATCTGCATGATGTCGTTGTAGGCCGTGACCAGTTTGTTGCGCACCTGCAGCCCGAACTGGAAGCCGACGTTGGCCTTCTGCATATCGACCATCACGTCGTTCAGCGAGACGTTGGACGCGCCGAGTTCGAACGCCTGCGATTCGCCGACCGCCTTGGTCTGATCGCCGCTGATCTTGTCCAGCGACGCCTTCAGCGCCGAGGCGAACCCACCGGCCGTAGCCGCGCCGGACTGGTCGACCACCGGGCTGCTGCTGCCGGTCGCTTGCGCCGCCATCGACTGCATCTGCTGCAGCGCCGACGTAAGCGGGTTTACGGGCAAAGTCATGTTCTCTCCAGGGAATGACGACCGGCATGCCGGAAACCGCACCGATCTGGACGAAAGCATAGCAGTGGGTCCTCAGGGAAAGCCCCGAAACTAGGGGGGAAACCCCGCTCTATTCAAGCAATCGGGTTGAGCCGCGCTGCGGATAATTTCAATGGTGAAAGTCTCTGTCCGCACGCCCGCCGACCCTCGGTGCGCTCAAGCGGCAGAACGCAAAGGCATCCCGGAGATACCCGACGCATGGATTCGTCAGCCAACTCTTTGATCAACCCCGACGCCCGCATGGGCCTCGCTGGCGCGCAGCCGGGCGCCGGTGCTGCCGGCGCCGGCCAGGCCGGCGGCGCAGCGGATCTCGGCGGCCTGGGGGGCAACCTGGGCGGCAATTTCGGCCAGCGTCTGTCGGGTCTCGCGCAAATGCGCGGCAACCCGCGCGCACCGCTGATTTTCGCGGTTGCGCTGCTGGTCGCCATCGTCGCGGGTCTGTTCCTGTGGTCGCGCGCGCCGGACTACAAGGTGCTCTACAGCAACCTGTCGGACCGCGACGGCGGCGCCATCATCACCGCGCTGCAGGCGGCCAACATCCCCTACAAGTTTTCCGACGCCGGTGGCGCGATCCTCGTGCCGTCCGATCAGGTGCATGAAATGCGTCTGCGGCTGGCTTCGCAAGGTCTGCCCAAGAGCGGCTCGGTCGGCTTCGAACTGATGGACAACCAGAAGTTCGGCATCAGCCAGTTTGCCGAACAGATCAACTACCAGCGCTCGCTGGAAGGTGAGCTGGAGCGCACCATCGAGTCGATTTCGTCGGTGAAGTCGGCGCGCGTGCATCTGGCCATTCCGAAGCCTTCGGTGTTCGTGCGCGACAAGGAAGCGCCGTCGGCCTCCGTGCTGGTCAACCTTTATCCGGGCCGCGCGCTCGACGAAGGCCAGGTGCTGGCGATCACCCATATGGTGTCGTCGGCGGTGCCGGACATGCCGGTGAAGGGCGTGACCATCCTCGATCAGGACGGCAACCTGCTGACACAGCCGTCCACCGGCAGCGGTCTGGACGCCTCGCAACTGAAGTACCGCCAGCAGATCGAGCGCAACACCCAGCAACGCATCGACGCGATCCTGTCGCCCCTGTTCGGCTCCGGCAACGCGCACTCGCAGGTCAGCGCCGATATCGACTTCTCGCGCAGCGAGCAGACCTCGGAAAACTACGGCCCGAACGGCACCCCGCAGCAGGCGGCGATCCGCAGCATGCAATCGAGCACCGCCACCGAAATGTCACAAGCCGGCGCCTCGGGCGTGCCGGGGGCGCTGTCGAACCAGCCGCCGCAGCCCGCTTCCGCGCCGATCACGGCGGGTAATGGCACACCGGGCGTCACCACGACGCCGGTCAGCGATCGCAAGGATTCGACCACCAACTACGAACTCAACAAGACCGTGCAGCATCTGGAGCAGCCGATGGGCGGCATCAAGCGTCTGTCGGTGGCGGTGGTGGTCAACTATCTGCGGGTGGTCGACGCCAAGGGCCACGCAACGATGCAACCGGTCACCGCCGACAAGCTCGCGCAGGTCAATCAACTGGTGAAGGACGCGATGGGCTTCGACCAGGCGCGCGGCGACTCGGTCAACGTGGTCAACAGCCCGTTCACCGCCGACATCGATCCGGATGCCGACCTGCCGTGGTGGCGCACGCCGGACATGATGGCGCTCGCCAAGCAGCTCGCGACCTACCTCGGCATCGGCGCAGTCGCCCTGTTCCTCTACTTCGTGATGGTGAAGCCGGCCCTGCGCCGCGCCTTCCCGCCGCCGGAGCCGGCCGTCGCCGCGGCACTGCCGTCGCCGGACGAACCGATCCTGCTGGACGGCATTCCGGCCGCCGAGCGCGTTACCGCCATCACGGAAATGGAAGGCGACAGCGAGCTGCTGGCATTCGAAAACGAGAAACACAAATACGAACGGAATCTGGAATTCGCGCGCAACATTGCCCGCCAGGATCCGAAGATCGTTGCAACCGTCGTGAAAAATTGGGTGTCCGATGAGCGCTGAAGGCGTAATGAAGAGCGCGCTCCTGCTGATGTCGATCGGTGAGGAAGAAGCCGCGCAGGTGTTCAAATTCCTCGGACCGCGTGAGGTCCAGAAGATCGGCGTGGCGATGGCCGCGTTGAAGAACATCACGCGCGAGCAGATCGACGAAGTCCTGCAGGAATTCGTGCGCGAGGCCGAGAAGCACACTGCGCTGTCGCTCGATTCGAGTGACTACATCCGTTCGGTGCTGACCAAGGCGCTCGGCGACGACAAGGCCGGCGCGATCATCGACCGGATTCTGCAGGGCAGCGATACCAGCGGGATCGAAGGCCTCAAGTGGATGGACTCCGCGGCGGTGGCCGAGCTCATCAAGAACGAACATCCGCAGATCATCGCGACCATCCTGGTTCACCTGGACCGCGATCAGGCCTCGGAAATCGTCGCCTGCTTCACTGAGCGTCTGCGCAACGACGTGCTGCTGCGGATCGCCACGCTCGACGGTATTCAGCCCGCCGCGCTGCGCGAACTCGACGACGTGCTCACCGGTCTTCTGTCCGGCAGCGACAACCTGAAGCGCAGCCCGATGGGCGGTATCCGCACGGCGGCCGAAATTCTCAACTTCATGTCGAGCAACCATGAAGAAGGCGTCATCGAGAATGTTCGCCAGTACGACGCGGAACTCGCGCAGAAGATCATCGATCAGATGTTCGTATTCGAGAACCTGCTCGATCTCGAGGATCGCGCGATCCAGTTGCTGCTGAAGGAAGTCGAGTCCGAGGCGTTGATCATCTCGCTGAAGGGCGCGCCGCCCGCGTTGCGCCAGAAGTTCCTGTCGAACATGTCGCAGCGTGCTGCCGAACTGCTCGCCGAAGACCTCGATTCGCGCGGCCCGGTGCGCGTCTCCGAAGTCGAGACGCAGCAGCGCCGCATCCTGCAAATCGTGCGTAATCTGGCGGAAAGCGGCCAGATCGCGCTAGGCGGCAAGGCGGAAGATGCCTATGTCTGATCAGAACTCCGCGGCGAAGGAAAGCCTCTCGGCCTACCAGCGCTGGGAGATGGCTTCGTTCGACCCGGTGCCGCCACCGCCGCCCGAACCCGAAGTCGACGACGGCGCGTTCGAAGCCGAACTCGAACGTGTGCGCGACGCCGCGCATGCGCAGGGCATCGCGACGGGGCACGTGGCCGGGCAGGCGCTCGGCTATCAGGCGGGTTACGAGCAGGGCCATGCTCAAGGTTTCGAGCAGGGTCAAAGCGAAGCGCGCGAAGAAGCGGCGCGTCTGGCGGCGCTGGCCGAGACCTTCAAGGCGGCGCTCGACGGTGCGCAAGGCGCGATCTCGGAAACGCTGGTCGCGTTGGCGCTGGACATCGCCCAACAGGTTGTGCGCCAGCATGTTCAGCACGATCCGACCGCGCTGATTGCCGCCGCCCGCGAGGTGCTGGCCACCGAACCGGCGCTGGTCGGTGCGCCGGCGTTGATCGTCAGCCCCGCCGACCTGCCGGTCGTCGAGGCCTATCTGATGGAAGAATTGCAAACGCGCGGCTGGACCGTGCGGACCGATCCGGCGGTCGAGCGCGGCGGCTGCCGCGCGCAGGCCGGCACCGGTGAGGTCGACGCCGGCATCGACACGCGCTGGGAGCGCGTCGCCGCCGCACTCGGCAAGGTGAGCACATGGTGAAGCCCACGCTCGAAGATATCCGCGCCAGCGATCTGACGCCGCTCGAGCGCGAGCTGGCGCTGGCGTCGTTCGGCGCCGAGGCGCTGGCGGATACGCCGCCTGCGCTTACGCCCGCGGCAGCCGCGGTCGCGGCTATCGACGCGGCGCTGCGGGAGCCCGGCCACGGTCAAGCTCGCGCCGTGTTGCCGGCGAAGGGCGCGGCGGCGAGCCGCGAATCCGCTGCCGCAGATGCCGCCTCACATGCCCCTTCTTCGAGTCCCGCTTCCCTCCCGCCCCTCGCCGCCCCGTACGACCCCGCGCTCGACAGCAACCCGCACATGCAAGCCTGGCGTGGCCGGCTCGGCGCGCTGCGCGAGCGCAACGCGATCGCCAAACCGATGCGGGCCTGCGGACGCTTGACCCGCGCCGCCGGCCTCGTGCTCGAAGCGGTCGGCTTGCGCCTGTCGGTGGGCGCCGAAGTGATGATCGAACTGCCGCGCGGCAGTTCTCTGGCGATGGCCGAAGCCGAAGTCGTCGGCTTCTCCGGCGACAAACTGTTTCTGATGCCGACCACCGAGGTGATCGGCCTGCTGCCCGGCGCGCGCGTGTACCCACTCGAAAGCGCGCCGATCGCCGATCCGATGGCGGGCGCAAAGCGCCTGCCGGTCGGCTGGGAACTGCTCGGGCGTGTGCTGGACGCGTCCGGCCGCCCGCTCGACGGGCTCGGCCCGCTCGGCGCGCAGGCCGATGCGCCCTTGTCCTCGCCGGTCATCAACCCGCTAAACCGTGAGCCGATTCACAAGGTGCTCGACGTCGGCGTACGCGCGATCAACGCGCTCCTGACTGTGGGCCGCGGCCAGCGCATGGGCCTGTTCGCCGGGTCGGGCGTCGGTAAATCGGTGCTGCTCGGCACGATGGCGCGCTACACCAGCGCCGAGGTAATCGTGATCGGCCTGATCGGCGAACGCGGCCGCGAAGTGAAGGAATTCATCGAGCAGATTCTCGGTGAGGAGGGTCTGGCGCGCTCGGTCGTGATCGCCGCGCCGGCCGACGTCTCGCCGCTCCTGCGGATGCAGGCCGCGTCGTACTCGACCTCGCTCGCCGAATATTTCCGCGATCAGGGCAAGCACGTGCTGCTGCTGATGGATTCGCTGACCCGCTACGCGATGGCTCAGCGCGAGATCGCGCTGGCCGTGGGCGAGCCGCCCGCCACCAAGGGCTATCCGCCTTCGGTGTTCGCCAAACTGCCGGCACTGGTCGAACGGACCGGCAACGGTCCGGCGGGCGGCGGTTCGATTACCGCGTTCTACACCGTGCTGACCGAAGGCGACGACCAGCAGGACCCGATCGCCGACTCCGCGCGCGCGATTCTCGACGGCCACATCGTGCTGTCGCGCTCGCTCGCCGAGGCCGGCCACTATCCGGCGATCGACATCGAAGCGTCGATTAGCCGGGCAATGACCGCGCTGATCGACGATAACCATCTCGAGAAAACGCGTATGTTCAAGCAGATGCTGTCGCGCTATCAGCGCAACCGCGATCTGATCAACGTCGGCGCCTATTCGAGCGGG
Organism: Paraburkholderia fungorum; assembly: GCF_046026025.1. Taxonomy (GTDB): domain Bacteria; phylum Pseudomonadota; class Gammaproteobacteria; order Burkholderiales; family Burkholderiaceae; genus Paraburkholderia; species Paraburkholderia fungorum_E. The sequence continues at coordinate 43,977 of NZ_JAQQFL010000054.1, forward strand.
CGCGACGCGCTGCTCGACCGCGCGATTGCGTTGTATCCGAGGATGGAAGCGTTTTTGCAGCAAGGTTTCCGCGAATGTGCGAACTTTGAACCGAGTCTCGAGATGCTTGACGCGCTGTTTGCCCAAGGAGGCTGACGATGGCGAAACACTTTCCGATCAAGACACTTATCGGCCTGGCGCAGGACGATGTGGATGCCGCCGCGCAACGTCTGGGCCGCGCGCAGCGCGAGCGCAACGACGTGCAGTCGCAGCTCGATTCGCTGGTGCAGTATCGGGACGAATATCACGCGCGTTTCACGGCGACCGCTCAGACTGGCATGCCGGCCGGCAACATGCGCAATTTCCAGGCGTTCATCGACACGCTCGACGCCGCCATCGAGCAGCAGCGCAACCTGCTGGTGACGGCCAATGCGCGCGTCGAGGCGGCCAAGCCCGACTGGCAGCGCCAGAAGCAGAAGCTCGGCTCGTATGAAGTGCTGCAGGCACGCGGCGCTGCCACCGAAGCGAAAACCGCGGCGCGGCGCGATCAGCGCGATGCCGACGAACACGCCGCCCGCATTCTGAGGATGCGTGCCGAGGGCGTTTGACGCGCCCGGGCGCCGCCTCGATGACCGAACACCCCGTTTGATGGATTGACAGGATTCCCTATGTCGCTTCTTTCACAGATCGGCTCGCTGCTCGGCTCCGCCGCCAGCACGTCGACCACTGCGGCCATGGCCGCTGCGGCGAACGCCACACCGTTCTCGCAAACCCTTCAGCAGAGCATCGACCTGCAGAACAACGCGGCCGCGCAGAGTGCGAGCAAGCCGCCGGCTCCGCCGCCCTCCTCGTCTTCGTCTCCGGCTGCTTCCTCGTCGTCTTCGGCCTCTTCGTCGAGCGTGCATGACGCGCCGCCGCCGCCCGATCCGTCGACGAAGAACCAGAATGCTTCGAGCAGCAACACGAACAACAGCAGCTCGGCGAATGGTTCTTCATCGAGTTCGTCGTCGGCTTCGTCGTCCGGTTCGTCAACCAGCTCGCAGCAGACTTCGAGCGGCACGGGGAACGCCACGCCGTCGAAGTCCGCCAACACCACCACGCAGACCGACGCGGGTGCAGCAGCCGCGGCAGCGGCAGCGGCGGCCGCCGCCGCCGCCGCGCAGGCTCAAGCCCAAGCTCAGGTCAACGCAAATAACGCCACCGATCCGGCAAGCGCCGACCCCGCCACGGCACTGACTGACGCCGCCACCACGCAGGCCGGCACGGACACTACGACGGACGGCGCCAAGGGCAAAAAGACGGCTTCCAGCGATTCGAAGTCGGTGCAGGATGCCTTGCAAGCAGCGCTGGCCGCGCTGGCGAGCGGCCAGGCCGTGGTTCCGGCACAGGCACTGGCAAGCGGCGCCGCGACGAACGCGACGGCGGCAGGCGGGTTGGGGGCTGGTGCGGGCAACGGGCTGAACGGATCGGCGGATGGCAAGACGCTTGCGGCCGGTTTGTTCGGCAACGGCAAGGGATCGAGCGCCGACAAGACTACCTTGACGGCGGCGCCCACGACGGCGGCCGATCCATCGGCGGCCTCGAAGGCCGCGGCTGATGCGCTGAGCGCGACGGCGGCCGGTGGTGCGCAGGCTGACGATCTGGCGTCCTTCAGGAGTGCCGCCGATGCCGCGACGGCGGCGCTGGCCGCCGGCCAGGTCGCGGCGAGCGCCGCGAGCACGACGACGGCAGTGCAAACAGCGGGTAACGCGGGTGCTGCGGCGGTGGCGAATGCGTTGTCGCCGCAGGTGGGCACGACGGACTGGGAAGATGCGTTGAGTCAGAAGGTGGTGTTTTTATCGAATGCGCATTCGCAGAGCGCCGAGCTGACTTTGAATCCGAAGGATCTGGGGCCATTGCAGGTGGTGTTGCAGGTTGCCGATAACCATGCCCATGCGTTGTTTGTTTCGCAGCATCAGCAGGTGCGGGAGGCTGTCGAGGCCGCATTGCCGAAGCTTCGCGAGGCGATGGAGGCGAATGGGATTGGGTTGGGGAGCGCTAGTGTTAGCGATGGGTTTGCCCGGCAGGGCGGGCAGCAGCAGAGTGCGGGGTCGGGCCGTTCCGGTGGGAGTGGCAGCGGGGCTGCGGGGGGTTTTGCTGGCGGTTCTGGTTCGGGGTCTGATTCTGTTGTGGCGGATGTTGCCGTGCGGCGGAGTGTGGGGTTGGTGGATACGTTTGCTTGAGGCTGGTTTTTTTGTCTTTCGTTGTTCTGGTTTTTTTGGCCTTTCCTTGTTTTGTTAGTGGTCTGCTTTGGCTGTGTGCTTACGGTGTTGGCCTTTCCTTGTTTTCT
>NZ_JAQQFL010000055.1:0-40565 GCF_046026025.1 Paraburkholderia fungorum
TCGTTGACAACTATCCTGGCCGCCGGAGACGACGAGCCATCGGCGCTGCCGGATCGACGGGCCTAGGATGGCTGACTGAAGCTAAAAAGAAACGGTCAGCCCATGTCTGAAACCCGCATCACCGACCAACAGGTCCGGCTCTATATGAACAAGCGCAAACACAACACCCAGGAAGCCGCCGCTGCCAAGGTAGGCATGAGCTCGCGCACGGCTCGACGCATTGAGCGCGCGACCAGCTTGCCTTCGCAGAAGGCGGAGCGTGATTGGCGTACCCGTACAAACCCGTTCGCCGACGTTTGGGAAGGCGAAGTGGTCCCGTTGCTGCGCAGTGCCCCGCGGCTGATCCCGGTCACGATCCTGCGCAAGCTGCAGGAGGATCACCCGGGTCGGTTTCCGGATAGCATGCGACGCACGCTTGAGCGGCACATCAGCCAATGGCGTGCGCTCGAAGGTCCGGGCAAGGAAATCTTCTTTCCGCAGGAGTATCTACCAGGGATACGAGGCCTGTCGGACTTCACTCACATGGAGAAACTGTGCGTGACTCTCGGCGGTGTCCCGTTTGACCACCTGCTGTATCACTTCATACTGGCGTTCTCGCGCTGGGAGTACGCCTGCGTGATTGATGGCGGAGAGAGTTTCGAAGCGCTCGCGACAGGGTTACAGAATGCGCTGTGGCAGGCTGGCGGCTGCCACGCGAACACCGCTCGGACAGCCTGTCGGCGGCCTTCAGGAATTTGCAGGAGCAGGAGGACTTCACAACCCGGTATGCATCGCTGCTCGAACATTACGGCATGGAGGGCACGCGCAATAACCGGGGTCTCGGTCACGAGAACGGAAGTGTGGAATCCTCGCATCGCTACCTGAAGGACGCCGTCGATCAGGCCCTGGAACTGCGAGGTCATCGTGATTTCGCTGATCGTTCAGCCTATGACGAGTTCGTACGCGGGGTAGTGATGCGTCGGAACCGGCGCAATTCGGCAGCGTTTCGCGTCGAGCGTGAACACCTGCAGGATCTGCCTGAGCTCCGTACCACGGACTTCGTCGAGGAAGAGGCGCGCGTGACCCGCTGCAGTACCTTCACCGTGTGCAACATTCTTTATAGCGCCCCGTCTCGCCTGATTGGTCATATGCTCAAGGTGCGTCTGTACATCGACCGACTTGATTGCTATCTGTCTGGCGCGCTGGTGCACAGCACGCCACGGGGAACGGTTACGCCCGGGCGCAGCCGTGTAACGCATTGACGATGTCAACTTTGCGCCATTAAAGTTGTCAACTGGACGGGATCTCGAACCGTGAATAACGTGCAGGCATGCTGGGCAATGGATTCCCGTGCGCGAATTAAACATGTCAACTGCCGCCGGAAGCGCACCGGGTTCCGATCGGGACGAGGCTGCGTATCCAATCCAATCATGCATGTGCAACGAGCTCACAGCATCCGGTCTATCAGGCGCTCGCGAAGGACGGTACAGTCGAACGTGGCGCCGGTTTTACGGATGGTCATTCGGCTGGATCAGTTGATCCAGCCGAATGACCATCCCACTGCGGTTCGACAGGACACGCGACGTGTCTGCGAGGTGAACGGCGGTGACGCAAGTTCTGCAGTCAGTTCAAGCCGTATTCAGTAACCTCCTCCAGTTCCCGCAACGAACGCGGCACTTGCGGACTGCGTGCAAATAGCCGCACAGCGGTCCGGCTGGCGCTGCCATTTTCGAAGTCAATCGCCATCACGTACGGTCGAGCGAGATTGAGAAGTGCGACCGGGTCGGACTACCGGGTTGGCCAAGGTAGCGGGCGGGTAACGCAAACGCCGCGTCAGGCGACGTTGCCGGTCCGCGACCATGGAATGCAGGTCGCGCGGTTGAATGCAGGCTCAGTTGCAAATAATCCGGGTTCGTGCGCGCCGTCGGTTGCAGCTTAGGCTGGCGCAAAAAGCGTGGATTGCAGGTTCGGCTGTTTTGGATTGCAGTTCATACAATTATGCAACGTCATCGTACCGGTCCCTCAGTCAGCGTTTTCCTTGGCACCTAGCGCAAACGGATGAAGTGACCGACTTCCGTCGGTCCTCACGGGCCAGGTTCGCCTTGCTACTTCAGGATTGGTTCAGGCGACCCCGAGCAGGTTTCTCCACTCCGGAAGGCTTCCCTTGGGATCCAGTGCTTTGACCAACGGTGCGGCACGCGTCGCCAGGTCCTGTTGTACGTCGGCGATAGCATTTGTGAGGGCACTCGACATTCCTAAGCCGTCTAGCATTAACGCTGCTTCGCGCATCTCTTCGGCGCGCCGTTGCCCGTGTTCTACCACGCGACCGATCAGATACGCTTCGTAGCCCTTGTCCCACCCTACACCCGGAAACGTTGCCGCGAGCGACGCAAGCACGCGGCCGTCCACGTCGAACTGTTTGGCCGCCAGCATCGACTGAACGCATAGCGCCTCCATGCCCTTGATCATGATGCTGCGGCATAGCTTGATGGCTGACGCGAGGCCGACTTCCTGCGCCACCGCTTCCGTGCGCATCCCCAAACCATTGAGACGGTCTGCCGTTTGTACAGCGAGTCGGCCGCCCAACAGCATCGGCACCCGTATGCCTTGCGGCGGAACCGGCGCCATCACCGCGGCTTCCACGTAGTCGGCGCCATTGCGCTCGATCTGTTGGCAGTTGCGTTGTTTGACGGCGGGCGAAACCGAATTGAGGTCGAGGAAGATCTGGCCGCTTGTCAGATATTCCGCTGAAGCTGTGGCGACCGCTTCCGCCTGGCTCGCGGTGACCGCGGAGAAAATGAGTTGCGCATCGCGCAGTGCCGCAGGGAGATCGTTGGCTACGTGAACTTTGCATTCGTGGGCCCGCTGCATGATCGTCGGGCGCGTAGCCGCATCTTGCAGCTTGATGTCGAAGATCGACACGTCATGGCCGGCCGCGGTCAATGCGCGACCGAAAATAGGCCCCACTTCTCCGAAGCCGATAATTGCGATGCGGCCAATAGGCTGAGTGCGATTTTGAGCCATGCTGATTCTCTGCGAGTGAGGGTGGAAAATGACAATATGAAGTGAAGGAGCGCCGTGATTTGTGTCGCGACCTCAACGCGGATGTTCAGACGCCCAGACTGTCACCGGTCCGGCTGACGGCGCGTGACGGTCGCTCACGTAGGCGTCGAGTTTCTGCTGGCCGAACATGCGCTCCCATTTTGACAGCACGAGCGTTGCCGATCGCGTTGGCCGTCGACGTGGCGATCGCGAGCACGCGATCCATGCCCAATAGCCACCCCACAACCGAGGTGGGCAGCATGCTCGATGGCCGGCGTTCCAGCAGCCGTTCGCCGAGCGTTTCTTCGAGTTCCCGCACGGAGCGCGTCACGGCTGATTGCGCGCGAAAGAGCAGTGCCGCTGCCCGGCTTGCGCTGCCGTGTTCGACAACGATGGTGAACACCCGCAGTTGGGCGAGATTGAGCAGTTCGGCGGTCAGGGATCTGGAGTTGGCCATGAGAGCGGACGTGCGAAGTAAACGCAAGGTCAGGCAGCGGTGCCGTAGAGCGGCAATATTTTCGATTCGAGCATGGCGATCGCCTGAATGGCAAGTTGCGACAGCGTGTGCTTGCTACTGGTTGCGATTGCAAGACGGCTGAAGAGCGTCGGCTCGGTAATGCGGATCACCTGGAAACGCCGCTTGAGTGCATCGCTCGTAGTTGCATTGAGCGATAGCACTGCATAGCCGATGCCTTCGCTGACAAGATCGAGAATGGAGGTCACTGCATCGACCTCCAGTTCGATCCGCAATCTTACGCCCTGTTCCGCGGCAGCCGCCTCGACCATCCGTCTGATCGCGTGCATGCGGCCAGGGATGATGAGTGGGTAGCGCACGATTTCCCGCAGCGCGATCGTTGTTGTGGACTCGCCTACTGCCTCTGTGAGTGTATCGCCACTGTCCGGACCGATCAGAAACAGTTCTTCAGTAAAAATGGTTCGCTTGTCGATCAGCGGCGTATCAAATGTGTCGTACAGGACAGCGACGTCGATGCGGCCCATCATCAGCCATTCGATCAGATAGGTGGACAAACCTTGCGCCACCGAGATAGTCGCCCCGGGAAAGGAGGAACGAAAGCCACGCACGAGTTCATGCGTGGCGACCCTGGCAAAGCTGGGGGTAATGCCGATGCCGAAATGACCACCGGGTGCGCCGTGCAACTCGTCCAGATCCTGCGAGGCGCGCTGCACCTGCTGAAGGATACCTTTCGCATGCGCGAGCATCCGTTGGCCGGCCGGCGTCAGCGTCACGCCGCGGCCGGTGCGTTCGAGCAGCGTATGCCGCAATTCCACTTCCAGATGCCGCACCAGCCGGCTCAAGGCGGGCTGATTCGAGTCCAGCGTAATCGCGGCACGGGTAAAGCTGCCGAGTTCAGCGACGTGAACGAATGCCTCGAGCTGCTTCAGGTCCATTGTCGATAACTCATGTGAAATTCACATATCAGCTAGTTGAATATGGCGATTGTATCGATCCATCGTCGCGGCCACAATGCATACAACCCATAGAAAGCCGCGCCATGCGGTCTGACATTGAGACGACGCTCATGAAATCCTGCCTGCCGCCCGATCCCCAACCCGTTCAACCCACCCAGCGTCTGCCTGCCGGTGCTTGCGATGCGCACTGCCACGTGTTCGGGCCGGCCGAAATCTTTCCATATGCGCCGGACCGCAGCTATACGCCGCCCGACGCGCCTTTCGAGCGGCTTGTTGCGCTGCACGATTTTCTCGGCGCGAGCCGCGGCGTGATCGTCCAGGCAAGCTGCCACGGCACCGATAACACCGCGATGCTGGATGCGATTGCGCGCGGCAACGGACGCTATCGGGGCGTCGCGATTGTCGACGGCGACGTCACCGACGAACAGTTGGCTGATCTCGACGCGCGCGGCGTGCGCGGCGTGCGATTCAATTTCGTCGCGCATCTGGGCGGCGCACCCGATCTCGACGTTTTCGACCGCGTGCTCGAACGTATCGAGCGGCTCGGCTGGCACGTCGTGCTGCATCTCGATGCACAGGACATCCTCCAATACGCCGAACGGATTGCGCGTATCAAGGTGCCGTTCGTGATCGACCACATGGGTCGCGTACGCGCGGAAGCCGGAGTCGATCAGCAGCCGTTCCGCCAGCTTCTGGAACTGATGCGCAATCCGCTTGCCTGGGTCAAGGTGTGCGGGGCCGAGCGCGTGTCCGCGGGTCGCCGTCCGTTCGACGATGCGATTCCCTTCGCGCGCACGCTGATCGAAGCCGCGCCCGACCGCGTGCTGTGGGGTACCGACTGGCCGCATCCGAACATCAGCAAGGACATGCCGAACGACGGCGAACTGGTCGACCTGCTGTTCCGCTTCTGTGCGGACGCAGCGCTGCGCGAACAACTGCTCGTCACGAACCCGGCGCGGCTTTACGGGTTCTGAGCGAACCGCTCCCTTCTCTCACTTTTGAACTGCCACACCAAGAATGGCAGTCAGCCGGAAATCCGGAATCGACCGGCTTTCCGCTCACCATTCGAATCAGGAGACGACGATGACCGATATGTATCGCCACGCGGCTAAGGCAGCCTCTTTGGCCGATTCAGGAGCAGCGCCATGAACGATAGCGCTGTCATGACGCCCCCCGCGCGCAGCGCGAAGAAACCTTTCTATCGCACGCTGTATTTTCACGTTTTACTCGCGATCCTGCTCGGCGTGCTGCTCGGTCATTTCGCGCCGTCGCTTGCCGTGCAAATGAAGCCACTCGGCGACGCCTTCATCAAGCTGGTCAAGATGGTGATTGGCCCGATCATCTTCTGCACCGTTGTCACCGGCATGGCCGGCATGGGCGATATCAAGAAGGTCGGGCGTGTCGGCGGCAAGGCGTTGCTGTATTTCGAAGTCGTATCGACGGTGTCGCTCGTCATTGGGCTCGTGGCCGGACATCTGTTTCATCCCGGCACCGGCTTCAATCTGAATCCCGCGACGATCGATACCAAAGCGCTCGCCGGATTCACGACTGCCGCGCATGAACAGAACACGGTCGAGTTTCTGATGCACATCATTCCCGACACCGTCGTCAGTGCATTCTCGACCGGGAACGTCCTACAGATTCTGCTGATCTCGGTACTGTTCGGCGCCGCGCTTGCGGCTACGGGAGAATATGGCCGGCCACTGGTTCGCATGATCGACCGCTTTGCGCAGACGTTCTTCGGCATCGTTCACATCATCATGAAGGTAGCGGCGATCGGCGCGTTTGGATCGATCGCGTTCACGGTCGGCACCTTTGGGATCGGCGCCGTACTGCCGTTGCTCAAGCTGATCGGGACGTTCTACCTGACGCTCGCCTTCTTCGTGCTGGTGGTGCTCGGCATCATTTCCCGGTTACTCGGTTTCAGCATCCTGCGTTTCCTGAGCTATATCCGCGAGGAAATCCTGATCGTGCTCGGCACAAGTTCGTCGGAGGCCGCGCTGCCGCGGATGCTCGAAAAACTCGAACGGCTCGGCTGCTCGAAATCAGTGGTGGGTCTCGTGATTCCGGCGGGCTATTCATTCAATCTGGACGGCACCAACATCTACCTGACGATGGCCGTGCTGTTCATCGCGCAGGCCTTCAACATCGAACTCACGCTGACGCAGCAGCTGACGCTCGTTGGCGTGGCGATGCTGACGTCGAAAGGTGCGAGCGGCGTGGCTGGCGCGGCCTTTGTGATGCTGACGTCGACATTGATGGTGTTCCCGATTATTCCTGTGTCCGGAATGGTGCTGATTCTCGGCATTCACCGCTTCATGGGAACGGGACTCGCGATCGCCAACACCATCGGCAATGGTGTCGCCACCCTGGTGGTGTCCGCCTGGGAGCACGAGCTTGACCGTTCGAAACTGAACGCCGAAATGTCGCGCCGTCACACTGAATGACCGGCTAGCCCGCGAGAAAAGCCCTCGTGTATTTCTGTCTGCGTGCGCCACCGGTGCGCGCAGCGGGAAGCGTTCGCGCATAAAACAACAACCTGGTTTGGAGACGAAACATGATGTCAGTAAAAAACAGCGGCACCAGCACACCCTTGAAACTCCATGCGGCATGCCTGGGCGCCGCACTGCTCGCGGCCGGTGGGTTCGTCGCACCTGTCGCGTACGCCGACGATTCGCAGGTAGCGGCCGGCGCAGCGACGATGTCTGGCTCTGCAGTTCAGCTGTATGGACTGGTCGGTATGTATCTCGACAGTTCCAAACTGAGCACCACGCGAGCAAGCACGGTACAGCTAGGCGGCGGTGGGATGACAACGTCGTTCTGGGGCATGCGTGGCCGGGAAGACATTGGCGGTGGCAATGCGGTGTTCTTCGCGCTCGAAAGTTTTTTCAGGCCGAACACAGGGCAGATGGGGCGCAACACGACGGATGGCCTGTTTTCCCGCAATGCGTATGTTGGCCTGACCGGTGCATACGGCACGTTCAAGTTCGGAGAGCAGACCAATCCAACTTATTTCAACCAGATCTTCGTCAATCCGTTCGGTGGATCGGTGGTGTTTTCGCCGTTGATCGTGCAGTCGTACACGGCGAGCTACAGCAATACGCAGATCGGCGACACAGTCTGGCAAAACGCCATCACGTATGTTTCGCCTAGCTACGGCGGCCTCACGGGCACTGCGATCTATGGCGTGAGCACCACCACGGGTCAACAGGGGAAGGACAACATCGGTTTGCATCTGACCTATGCAAACGGGCCGCTGACGGCGGCGTTCTCGGCGCAGCGTGTACGAGCGGCGGCGGTCGCGCCGTCGAGCGGTCAGTATCTGTATCTCGCAGGCGCTGCGTACGATGCGAAGATCGTCAAGGTCTATGGGGCTGCGCAGATGACAAGTAACAACGACGTTGAGACCGGTTCGCATACGTATGAGCTAGGGGTTTCCGTACCGTTTTCACCGTCGAACATGATCCTTGCCGAATGGGCGCGCACGAAGAAGAGCGCACCGCTGAACCATAGCAACGTACGCAACACCGGCTCCATTGCATATGACTACATTCTGTCCAAGCGCACGTATGTGTACGTGGTCTATTCCTACGACAAGCTGACGGCCAATCCGTCGGGCAGTACATACGGTGTCGGCATGCAGCATACGTTTTAGGGCGAGGCGAATCTGCAGCCGAAAAAGGTTCGCTAACGAAGTCGGCGCGCATGTCATCCGCACCATCGCGCCGGTAACTCAACCAGTTTTTTGGAGCGACGATGATCATCGACATTCACGGCCACTACACCACCGCGCCGAAGGCGCTGGAGACGTGGCGCAAGCGCCAGATTGCTGGCATCACAAATCCGTCCGAGGCGCCGAAGGCGTCCGAATTGCACATCGGCGACGACGAGTTGCGCGAGTCGATCGAAAGCAACCAGTTGCGTTTGATGCGCGAGCGCGGCCTTGATCTGACCATTTTCAGCCCGCGTGCGAGCTTCATGGCACATCACATTGGCGACTTCGAAATATCGAGCACGTGGGCCGCCATCTGTAACGAACTCTGCTACCGGGTGAGCCAGCTCTTTCCGGATCATTTCATTCCGGCTGCGATGCTTCCTCAGAGCCCGGGCGTGGACATCGCCACCTGCATTCCCGAACTGGTGAAGTGTGTCGAACAGTACGGCAACGTCGCGATCAATCTGAATCCGGACCCGTCGGGCGGCCACTGGACCAGCCCGCCACTGTCCGACCGCTACTGGTACCCGATCTACGAGAAGATGGTCGAGTACGACATTCCCGCCATGGTTCACGTGAGCACGAGCTGCAACGCATGCTTCCACACCACTGGCGCACATTACCTGAACGCGGACACGACTGCCTTCATGCAATGTCTGACGTCGGACCTGTTCCGCGACTTCCCAACCTTGCGCTTTGTGATCCCACATGGCGGCGGCGCCGTGCCGTACCACTGGGGGCGCTTTCGCGGGCTCGCCCAGGAGCTGAAGAAGCCGCTACTGACGGAGCATCTGCTCAACAACGTCTTCTTCGATACCTGCGTTTATCACCAGCCGGGCATTGACCTGCTTACGCGCGTGATTCCCGTTGACAACATCCTGTTTGCCAGCGAGATGATTGGCGCGGTGCGTGGCATCGACCCGCAGACCGGCGACTACTTCGACGACACGAAGCGTTACATCGAAGCGGCGCACATCGATGCAGATGAGCGGTACAAGATTTACGAAGGTAACGCCCGACGTGTCTACCCGCGTCTGGATGCAGCATTGAAAACGAAGGGACATTGATCATGTACGAACTCGGAGTTGTGTATCGCAACATTCAGCGGGCAGACGGCGACGTCGCCGCGAAGCTCGGTGCTCTCGGGACCGCCACGGTGCACGAAGCGATGGGACGTACTGGACTGATGAAGCCCTATATGCGTCCGATCTATAGCGGCGCACAGGCGAGCGGCACGGTCGTCACGGTCCTGCTCCAGCCGGGCGACAACTGGATGCTGCACGTCGCAGCGGAGCAGATCCAGCCGGGCGACATGGTCGTTGCCGCGGTCACGGCTGATTCCACCGACGGTTTTTTCGGCGACCTGCTGGCGACCAGCTTCAAGGCGCGCGGCGCGCAAGGGCTCATCATCGACGCAGGCGTGCGCGACGTGCGCGTGCTGGCGCAGATGAACTTCCCGGTATGGAGCAAGGCGATCTCTTCCAAAGGGACGGTCAAGGCGACGCTCGGATCCGTGAACATTCCCGTCGTTTGCGCCGGGGCGCTGGTGAATCCGGGAGATGTCGTCGTCGCGGATGACGATGGTGTGGTCGTGGTGCCCGCAGCATTGGCGGCGCAGGTGCTCGAAAAGGCAGCCGCGCGTGAAGCCAACGAAGGCGAGAAGCGCGCCAAGCTGGCCGCCGGCGTGCTCGGCCTGGATATGTACAACATGCGCGAGCCATTGCAACAGGCCGGCCTGCACTATATCGACTGAAAGGCAGAGAAACCATGAGTGGGCAGATCACCGGCATCTCTTCGATGGCCACGCGTCAGGTTCTGGCCGAGCTGGTCGAAGAATACGGGCGGCTATCGGGGCGGCTGGTGGCCATCGAGTCGGTTGGCGGCGTCGCCGCTGCCCGGCGAGTCCAGGAAGGTGAGCCGTTCGATATCGTCGTGCTTGCGGCCGACGCGCTCGACCCGCTTGCCGCAGCCGGCCGGATCGATCCGGCCAGTCGGGTCAACCTGGTCCGTTCGGGCGTGGCGATTGCGGTAGCAGCAGGCGCGCCGCGGCCCGAGATCGGCACTGAAGCCGCGCTGCGCGACGCCATTCTGGCCGCGCGTAGTATCGGGTATTCGACGGGTCCGAGCGGTTCACACCTGAGTCGCCTGTTCGAACACTGGGGCATCGCCGAGACCATTGCGCCGCACATCGTGCAGGCGCCTCCAGGTATTCCGGTCGGCGCGCTCGTCGCGCGCGGGGATGTCGAGCTCGGCTTCCAGCAATTGAGCGAGTTGATGCACCTGCCGGGCATCGATGTCGTCGGTTCTTTGCCCCCGGAAGTGCAGATCATCACTACCTTTGCGGCCGCCATATGCACGGCATCCCGACAAAGAGATGCCTCGAGGGCATTGCTCTCATTTCTGGCCTCCCCTGCGACCGCCCCCGCCAAGCTTCGTCACGGCATGGAGCCGGCATGACAAAAGGCGGACCTTGCTGAAACCCTGTTGCCCCTATCGCGATAACTCATAGATCAAGGTTGCATGAAACTCGCCACCAAACTCTGGATTTCAACTGCGTTGCTGCTTGTGCTGATTTTCGGCACCGTTGGCTTGTCGATGTGGCGGTTCGCGAGCATGGAGGCGCAAAGGGACACCTCGCTGAAGATGCTGTCTGGAAAAGTGACTGCTGCCTACGCCTGGTCGAAACTCGCGGACATTGCGGCATTGCGCACGCAGGCGATGATTATTAGCGCCGATCCCGCTTTATCGGATGTCTTCAGCAAGGATAATGCCGCGACGATTTCCCAGATCGCAGTGGTGCAGAAGACGATAGCCGTCCTGGCGCACACCCCCGCAGACCGGAAGCAGCTCGACGCTATTGCAGGGTTGCGCAATCAGGTGCTGGCGACCCGCGACAGGATCGCGGCAATGCGATCCAATGAAGCCCGGAAGCCCGCGGCGCTTGCCATGTTGAACGAGGAATACATGCCGGTTCAGACTGCTTACGGTAAGGCGATAAGGACGTTCGTCGAACTGCAGGAGCAGCAACTGGCGACGGCCCAGGCAGATTTCGAACGTCAGCGATACATCATTGTTGCGACAACTGCGATACTGATTGTGGTCCTCGCGCTGAGCGTACTGACCGGTGCTGCTGCACTGATCCGGTCAATCCGCAAGCCTTTGCTCGAAGTCAATCATCTTGCAGCGAGAATCGCGCAAGGTGATCTGAGTGCAGAGCTGACGGTAACCAGAGTCGACGAATTCGGTGAACTGATGGAATCCATCCTCGCGATGAGTCGTTCATTGGCGAGCATCGTTCAACGCATTCGGGCCGGGGCCGAGAGTATAGGTGCGGCATCGAGCCAGATTGCATCTGGCAATCTCGACCTGTCGCAGCGCACGGAGCAACAGGCGGCGTCGCTCGAAGAGACCGCGGCCAGCATGGAAGAGTTGACCGGCACGGTAAGGCAGAACACTGAGAACGCGCGGCAGGCCGGTACGCTCGCGTTGAGCGCTGCCGGCACCGCCGAGCGGGGCAATGAGGTCGTAAGCCGCGTTGTCGCCACGATGACCGAAATCAGTCAGCGTTCGGAAAGGATTGGGGACATCATCGCGATCATCGAGGGGATTGCATTCCAGACCAACATCCTCGCGCTCAATGCAGCGGTTGAAGCTGCCCGGGCCGGAGAACAGGGTCGCGGCTTTGCCGTGGTCGCGGGGGAAGTGCGCACGCTTGCACAACGCTCGTCGTCTGCGGCAAAGGAAATCAGGGATTTGATTGAAACGTCCGCAGAACGTGTACGTGCCGGAAGTTTGCTGGTTGGGGAGGCCGGCCAACGGATGAATGAGATCGATACAAGCGTGCGGCGCGTGACAGATATTATGGGTGAGATATCCGCCGCTTCAGCGGAGCAACAAACCGGTATTGAGCAGGTGGCACTGGCGGTCACGCAGATGGACGAAGTGACCCAGCAGAACGCCGCGCTCGTCGAAGAAGCGGCGGCCGCCGCGCAGTCACTGGAGGAACAGGGGCGCGACCTGAAGGCGACCGTTGCCCTATTCAGATTGTCGGACTATAAGCGCCTTTCGGGCGATGCGTAAGGAGTGTCTCACGGTAGCAGCTCCGACGTGAGGAGCGCGGTAGGGTGTGGGACTAAATACTGAAATATGTCGCCCCGGGGCGTTGGACTATCGTGCGGCAAACGCCTGATTGGGGTCGCTTCAGAAAATGGAAATAATGCACGTTAAGCAGGTGACGCCCGTCTGGCTCGGCATTCTGACTATCTTCACGCCTGTCGCCAGCTCGATATCCCCGATGGACTCTCCTCGCGCATAACGCTCGACGGCATTCACACGAAGCTGGAAAGCGCAACGATCGTCGTCACCGAATTCCGTATAGGCGACGCCGGGCCAGGCCGCAACGTCCTGAGCCTGAAAATCAGTACGCCGCCGGTTCATGCCACTTCTCCAACGGCGGCAAACTCCGTGAGCAGCGACAATTCGTGCGCGCGTAGTTCCGGTGCCTGCACACGGCCGGCATGCAGCAAGCCGAAAACTGCGGCACGCACGAGAACTGGATCCCCGGTCGTGAACTCGCGCTCAATCGAAAGTAGCCGATGCGGACGAGCAACAAAACGCTCAATCGCGCTACTGAGCGACGGAGGTACGAGGCCACGCGTGGCAACGAGGCAAGGGAGCATTCGCTTCCGGTTCGCTATCCACGCGCGCGAGGCAGCGATTTCAGATGACTGGACCGACCTGACCGTCAGCCCTGCATTGTCGAGGACGGTCTCTGGTTTTACAGAGGGCTCGGAATCCGAGTCAAATAGGATAACTAACTCTTGATGATCAAAGTAACGCACCCAAAAATCCGCGAGGTAGCGCTTCCCTTCAGAGTGGATAAAACCCGGTCGCTCACAGAACGCCGTGACCGCTGGCTCCGCCTCAAGAATTACCCACTGCTCGAGCGCGGACTGGCGGTACAGCGTCAGTCGTCGGTCCGCCTTCAGGCTGAACGCTTCAAGGCGATGGGCGCTGCGGGGACGGTCAAGCGCGATCGGCTGACAATCGAGAATAATGTCCATAAGATCAGTGGCTTACGGAGAAAATTCGAAGTCTAGGATGCGGATTGACGAATTTAATGCAGACTTATGCGAATTGACGATTTTATTTCGTTCGGACTGGAAATAAACATGTCAACTCCTGCCGTGGAAGTCAGCCTTTACAAGCATTCCGGATTGACAGATTTATTGCGTTCTACAGGAAGAAAGCACGCGCTACTTCAAGTCCGGTCGCCCCTTCCTGCAGCGCTACCTTCCATTCTGGCTCGCGAGCTTTATCGAAAGGCGACTGCTGATCCTGCTCCCCTTCATGGCCTTACTGATAGGTTTGCTTCAGGCATTGCCGCGCATGGCGGAGGCTCGGATAAAAAACCGGCTCGTGGTTTGGTATCGCGAAATCAAAGCGCTAGAAGACGAGATATGGAGAAACAGGCAACCGACCCCGGACCAGATTGCGCACTGGCGGGATGAAATCGAAAACAGTGATGCGCATGCCAGCCGGATTCGGATTCCGCAGCGCTATCTTCAGGATGTTTACGCCCTCAAGCAGCCGACTAGGCTCGTACAGGACCGGATTTTCCAGGTCGGCTCTGACCGATAGGCAAGGCATTGGACCAAGGTCCAATAGCGGCCTTTACAACAAACTAATAGCCTATTGGTCGGGGCGTGTAAATCCATGTGACTGCCCTTGCCACGTCGCTGCGCGCCGGCGCCAGCCGAAACCTTCGAGAATCGATGCGTGGATAACGGGATGGGCACTGTGACCGGCAACGCGATTCGCAAGGCAACCGATGGCATCGCTGACTTCCTTAGACTGGAATCGGCGGGCGGCTTACTGCTGGTGGCCGCGGCAGTACTCGCGCTGATCTGCAGTAACTCGCCGCTTCGACAGGCGTATGACGATCTGCTGAAAATCCCTGTGGAAGTGCGCTTCGGGTCGTTCGCCGTCGCGAAGCCACTGCTGCTGTGGATCAACGACGGTTTCATGGCTATCTTCTTCCTTCTGGTCGGACTGGAGGTCAAGCGCGAAGTGATTGAAGGGGAACTGTCCACCCCCGCACAGGTTGTTTTACCGGTCGTCGCCGGGTTGGGCGGAATGGTTGTGCCTGCAATCATTTACCTTGTGTTTAACCACGGACATGATGCGACCTTGAATGGCTGGGCCATCCCCACGGCCACGGACATTGCATTCGCGCTCGGCATTCTTTCCCTGCTGGGCGACCGGGTGCCGGTGTCGTTGAAAATATTTCTGACCGCAGTGGCAATCGCCGACGATCTGGGCGCGATCGTCATCATTGCGCTGTTTTACACCGCCGAGCTTTCCCTCCCCATGTTATTTTTGGCGGCGGTGGCCATCGCGGTGTTGATCGCCTTGAATATGCAGAACGTCACACGTATCGCGCCTTACGTTATTGTCGGTGTGATCCTGTGGGTATTCGTTCTGAAGTCTGGCGTGCATGCAACGCTCGCGGGTGTTGCAGTCGCTTTCGCCGTGCCGTTGAAGTCAAGGGACACTGAGGGCCACCCGCCCCTGCACCAGCTGGAACACGGCCTCCACCCCTGGGCGGCCTTCGGCATCTTGCCGATTTTTGCCTTCGCAAATGCCGGGGTCTCGTTCGCTGGCGTCACGGTGACGGCGCTGGCAGAGCCACTGCCGCTCGGCATCGCGTTAGGCCTTTTCGTGGGGAAGCTCGTCGGTGTCTGCGGTGCAAGCGCCGCGCTGATTCGGCTCGGTCTGGCCAGGCTTCCTGAAGGGACTCAATGGAGCCAGCTGATTGGCGTCTCCGCACTGTGCGGGGTCGGCTTCACGATGAGTCTTTTCATCGGCTCCCTCGCTTTCGAAAGCCCAGAATATTTCACGCCCCTGCGGCTAGGCGTGATCGTGGGTTCAACACTATCGGGCGTTACCGGTTATCTGTTGCTCAGGTTCGCGTCGGATCATCCCATAAGAAGTCCATCGCACGGCGCCAACTAACCGGTTTTTCAACTGGAGAGGACCATCGTGAGCCTCGATACCCTGGAAACGTTGATGGCCGCCTCGCTCGTACTCCTGATCGGGCGAGTGATCCTTGCCCGAACACCCATACTGCGAACTTACAGTATTCCCGAACCGGTGATCGGCGGACTGCTCGTGGCGTTGCTGGTGTTTGCGCTTCGCAGCACCTTAAAAATCGATGTGCGTTTCGACACGGCGCTTCAAGTGCCGCTGATGCTCACCTTCTTCGCCACCATTGGTCTTAACGCGGATCTGGCCGGGCTGAAAGCCGGAGGGCGTGCGCTGATCGTCTTTCTCGGTGCGGTGGTTGGCTTGCTCATGATGCAGAACGTGCTCGGCGTCGGCCTCGCCTGGGCGTTGGGACAGGAGCGCATTCTCGGCCTGCTCGGGGCGTCGGTCACCCTGTCAGGCGGCCATGGCACCGGTGCCGCGTGGGCCAAGGTGTTCTCAGAGCGTCACGGGCTCCAGGCGGCGACGGAGATCGCGATTGCATGCGCCACGTTCGGCTTGATACTCGGGGGATTGATCGGCGGCCCAGTCGCGCGTTTCCTGATTACGCGCTATGCCCTTGTCCCGAACCCCGAAGCAGATTCCGCGGGCACGAGCGGCTTCGAGCAGCCCAAAGCAGTTCGCCCGATCACCGCGGACGCAGTCATCGAGACAGTGGCGCTCATTGCCGTTTGCCTCGCCGTCGGCTCGGCGCTCGGGGTCTGGTTGAACGGCACGGCGTTTGAATTACCTGCGTTCGTATGTGTCTTGTTCGTTGGCGTCATTCTGCGCAACGGGCTCGCTGTACGTGGTTGGTATCAGGTCTTCGAGGGCGCAACGGCGCTGCTCGGCAATGTCAGCCTCGGGCTCTTTCTGGCGATCGCGCTGATGAGCTTGCGCCTGGGGGACCTAGCCTCGCTTGCACTTCCGCTTCTTGCCATCCTCGTCGTGCAGGCGCTGGCCATGGCTGGCTACGCCATTCTCGTCACGTTTCGGGTCATGGGCCGCAATTATGATGCGGCGGTGCTAGCAGCCGGGCACTGCGGTTTTGGCCTTGGGGCCACGCCAACTGCGATCGCCAACATGCAAGCTATCACGGGACGCTTTGGGCCGTCGCATCTCGCTTTTCTGATCGTACCTATGGTGGGAGCGTTCTTTATCGACATCGCGAATGCGATCGTGATCAAATTATTCCTGCTGCTGCCGATTTACGGATAGGCGTGGTGGGTGGACGGCGATGCGAATCCGGTCGATGCGCCGTTCAGAGCACACACGACACGTAGCCGACGCGCGAATTGTGGTAAATGCTGACCCGACCATCGCTCAGATTGACGACCTTGTGGAAGCCATTGCCGGCGAAGGTATGTGACCAGTACACGCTTGCGCCTCCCCAGCCGTAGACGCCTCCTGCGTAATGCGAGTCGCCTTTTGGTGCGACGATCGCGTAACTGCTCCTCATAGCCGCCCCGTCAGTCTTGTTCGCGTAGGCGAACAGTGCTTTCAGTTCTTCGAGTGTTGGTAGCCGCATGTCACGTATCGAACACTGATACAGCGCGTCGTGATAGTCGTACTGAGCCACCCGGGCTCCACTGAAAGTGTCTGGGGGGCTCCTGCGCGCGCCCGGGATCTTTTTCTCCCACGAATAGCGCTTGGTGACAGGCCGGCTAAAGCAGGTCTTGTTGTGAGAGAAGACCGTCGAGTGCCGAGCTAAAAGCGGACAAGGTGTGCGAACCAGGCTCCGCACGGCGGCGTGCGGGAGCAGCCTTAGAACCGCTTGCCAATGCCAACCATCGCGGCCGTCGTGGCGACGCCCGGCGCCACAGGTTGCCCATATTCGATCGACTGGTTCATCGTGCCCTTGTTATCGACGTACCCAACGTACGCGCAGAGCGTGCTGGTGACAGACTGTAATCGGCTCCGACGACATATTCTGTCGACTTGTTGGCCGAGAGATTCTCATCCTTCAGGTAATAGACGCCGCTCGTCACTTCGAATGCTGGAGAGAAGCGATAATCCAGGCCACCCGCGGTGTGGTCGAGGCATCGACCAACTCGAGGGGGTTCGCCTTCATCTCTCTGGTCGCACTTGTCGTTATCGCCGTCCGGTGGGTGGGATGGCTATCGCCAACCGGGCTGAGTCTGCCAGTACGTGACGCAGCGAACCTGCTTGCACTCTTGTTGCTTCCCGCCGTGATTGCCATGAAAGTGTTTGGCTCGCACACAGTGACGAAAAATCGAATTAGTGGAGCGATTGCGGTTTATATATTGGCCGGACTCGTTTGGGCAGACGCGTATCAGCTCGTCATGCTTGACATTCCTCACGCCTTTGCCGGAATTTCGACACTCGAGGGTGCCGTCGACCGATCGACCTGGGTGTACTTCAGTTTCGCGACGCTAACAACCGTGGGATATGCGACATCGTACCGGGCGCACCCATTGCGCGCTTGCTTTCCAATCTCGAAGCACTGATCGGCCAGCTCTATCCGGCTATCGTGCTTGCGTGACTGGTGTCGCTTCAGGTAGCCGATGGCAGTTCAGGAGCGAAGGAATCCTGATACTGGCATTCCTGTACCCGCCCGTATCGCGTCACGCATCAGGCGCAGCTCAGATCGGATCGTCTGCGACGTGAGGCTGCCAGAACCGGCGTTGTGCGAGCAACAACAGTGGCGTCGTAAACATCGACAGCGCCACAACCAACGTCACGAGAGATGACAAGCGCTGGTCGATAACGCGCGAAGCGAGTGCAGTAGCGAGAACCACGAAGGCGAACTCACCGCCTTGCGAAAGCAAAATGGCAAAGTATGCTCGTTGCGAGGCCGGCACTTCAAATCGATTGGCCAAAAACCACTGTGCGATCGCTTTTATACCCACGAGAGCCAGGACCACCGCGGCTACCCGTGCTGGCTCACGAGCCAATACGCCAAAATCAATCGACATGCCCACCGCGATGAAGAACAGTCCGAGCAGCAATCCTTTGAACGGCGCGATGTCGACCTCGATCTCATGACGGAACTTCGAATCGGCCAGCAGCACGCCAGCAACAAAAGCTCCCAACGACATGGACAAATGGACGCTCTCCATGAGTAGCGCGATTCCTATCACCCAAAGCAGCGCAAACGCCGTAAATATCTCCCGGACACCCGTGGCCGCTATGAGGCGCATTGCGACGTCCAGCAGGTAACGGCCGGCGAGGACCACAGCACCCAGCACGGCTAACGCTTTTATAACGAGAAGCCAGCCAGGCTCTGCCGCAGGTTCGACTGCGCCCGGACCGAGCAGCGGCAAGAGCGCGATCAGCGGGATAGCCGCCATATCCTGGAAGAGCAGAATGCCAAACCCGGCGCGACCTGTCGGCATGTCCATTAGGCGACGTTCCTGGAGTTCGGCGATCACCATCGCCGTCGACGACAGGGCAAGCGCAAGTGCACCTGTCAGCGCGACACGCCAGGGTGTTCCGAAGCTCAAGAATACAACCGCCAAGACCAATGCACAGGTGGCCATCTGCATCGCGCCATAGCCGAAGATCGAGCGGCGCATCGCCCACAGCTTGTCGACGTGCATTTCGAGGCCAATAACGAACATCATCAATACGATGCCCAGCTCGGAGAAGTGAAGGATGGCGTCGACGTCAGTCACCAGCCTCAGTACCCACGGTCCGATGATGACGCCAGCGATCAGATAGCCGAGTATCGCGCCAAAGCCGAGCCGCGTCGCGAGAGGTACAGCGATCAACGCCGAGACGAGAAAGATGACAACATCGATCAGCAACTTCGTCATCTGCCCTGCTCCCGGATGTCCTATATGTCACCGCGCGTCGGCATTGTGACGCTTTCGTCAGGCAGTGCGGCGCCTGTCCACGCGAGAGGCCGGTGGCGACCGCGGGCCGCAGGTCATGGCGATGCCCTCGAGCGGATCGCTGCGGCGATATCCTGACTCACTGCCCCAAGGGCCTCGCTGTACGCAGCTACCACCGCGTCGAAACCCGGTCCCGTGCATGGCTTGCGTACGGTGCTTCGGCCCTCCGCGCGTCGCCCTTTGCCAGGCGGAGAGACCGACCACAGTACCTCGACCGTAGCGGCATCGCCAAGCGCCGCTTCGAAGCGCTGCACGTCGATCTGAACCCGATATGCGGCCGCTGGATCGCCGCCCATCGGAGACGCTGCGACACGCGCGCCATTCAGTTGTTGCGCAAGATCTGCCCGTATTACGCGTGGAATCTGGCTTTTTACCGAGTCGGCCCAACGGGCGTATTCGTCGATGTCCACCTTGTTGTCGCCGGCATTCACCACGATCTGCGGCCGGTCGATAAGCTCCGGCACAGAGACCGCGCCGATCAACACGGTGATCGGCGCCGCAGGCGGCGGGCTAGCGGGGGGCGCGGCGACACTCAGCGTATAGAAGTCCGACTTGGGCGAGCTCGCGCACCCCGCCAACGCGGCGACGCACAAGGCAATGGCCACCGGTAAGGTTAGGCGTGTCACTTTTTATCCTCCAGCTTGCCGCGAATCAGTGCCTCTGGGTGCCGATCGAGGTAGTCCGCGAGCGTGCGGAAAGCCGCCGCAGTACGCGTCAATTCACGCATCGCATCATCAGTACTCTGCAATAGCGACGAATCAGGCTGCAGCGCACTGTTGGCCGAATTGAGCGCCGTCTGTGCCGCAGCCAGCGTGTCGCGTGCCTGGGGCATCACCTCCGTGCTCAACTGCTTGAGGAGCACATCCGCGTCCGCCAGCGTCTGTTTCGCGTTGTTGCCGATTCCTTCAAATGGAATCTTGTTCAGCTTGGCGACGAGACTGGTGACTGAATCCTGCAGCGACTGCAGTCCGCCAGGTTGAGTGGGTAATTCCGGCGGGTTGGCGCGCCAGTCCACCGTTGCCTTCGGCGCGTTGGGGAAAAAATCGAGCGCGACATAGAGTTGTCCGGTTAACAGGTTCCCGGTTCGCATCTGCGCACGCAAGCCACGGGCGACCAGAAAATCCGTCAACTGGCGGCGAGCCGCCGGATCCGAGGTGAGTCTGCCTCCTGGTCCACCCGCCTGATATCGCGACGTGAAGCGCTCCGGATAAAGGCGGATCTCGACCGGAATACTGAAGCGCTTGTTGACTGGATCGAAGCGCGTATAGATTGCCTGCACCTCTCCCACCACGATGCCCCGGAAGTCGACCGGTGCGCCCACCGTGAGTCCCCTTACCGATTCGTTGAAATTGAACACATAGGTATCGACGATGCTGTCATGCCGCTTCATTGCCTCCGCCCGATCGTGGAACAGCGGGTACACGCGCTGGGCGTTTGCTTCAGGAGCGTTGGCGACAGATGCGGCGATGTCATCAGGCGCCTGGAACGCGAGTCCGCCGATCAGAATGGCCACCAGAGATTCGGTATTAACCTTGACGCCAGTCGCATCAAGCGAGACGTCGACACCACTGGCCTCCCAGAAGCGCGTTTCGTCCTTCACATACTTGTCGTACGGTGCATTGACGAACACGTGCATCGTGACGCCGTTACCGTCCGGATCAAGCTGATACGAGGTGATCTGTCCGACCTGCAAGCGCCTGAAGAAGATCGGCGAACCCACGTCGAGCGAACCCATATTCTCGCCCTTGAGCACGAACTCCCTGCCTGGGACACCGCTAGCGAAGACTGGTGGCGACTCGAGTCCGACATAATCGCGGCGCGACTTCGCGTCACTGCCGACATCCATACCAATGTAGGAACCCGACAGCAACGTACCGATACCCGACACCGTTCCGCCGGAAATGCGCGGACGGACCACCCAAAAGCGGGTGTCGTCAACCAGCAGATCAGACGCGTCCTTGGAGAGCTCCGCGGTGGCGATCACGTTGCGGTGGTCACGCGAGAGCGTGACGCTTTTTACCACGCCTACGTCGACGTTCTTGAACTTGATCTTGGTCTTGCCTGCCTCGAGACCCTCGCCGGTTACAAAGCTGATAGTTATGGTCGGGCCTTTGTCCAGCACTGCCTTGACGGCCAGCCAGCCGCCAATCAGCACCGCGATGATCGGCACGAGCCAGACCAGTTGCAGGCGCCAGCGGGAACGCGATGAGGCGATGGCCTCAGGAATCTCCGGCTCGTTGGGCGACCCGGGTTGCTCAGGAGGCCTAGCCATGATCTGTCTCCACCTTGTCATGGTTTGCCGTCGTTGCACCCATCCGGTCCCAGATCAGACGAGGATCGAACGACATCGCGGCGAACATCGTCAGGACCACGACCGAGCCGAAAGCAATCGCGGCGGGTCCCGCCTGGATGGTCGCCAACCCCTGGAACTGCACCAGCGCCACCAGGATGGTAATGACGTAAATATCGAGCATCGACCAGCGACCGACGAGCTCGACGAGACGATAGACCCGCGCTCGCTGTTGCGGACTGAGCGTTGAGCGCATCTGGGCCGAGACCACCAGAACTACCAGCGCCAGGATCTTGAGCATGGGAACCGCCACGCTCGCGATAAACACGACGATGGCCAGCGGCCACGAGCCGGACGTCCAGAGATAGACAACGCCGCTCATGATGGTGTCCTTTTCGCTGCCGAACAGAGAGCTGGTATTCATGACCGGCAGCAGATTCGCCGGAATGTACAGGACCATTGCGGCAAGCAGGAACGCCCATGTCCGCGAAATACTATTCGGCTTGCGGGCGTGCAAGTGGCCGCCGCAGCGCGGGCAGATTGCATCGTGCCGATGCGCCGCTGACTTCACCAGCAGCCCACAACTGTGACAGGTCGCCAGTCCCCGGCCGATCGCGGTAGGTGCGCCAGGCGTCGCCGGCAGACCGCCGTCCAGGTCCGGCCCCGCGCCCTGGGCCGCTCGCGTACGTGACCACACTTCTTGCGGATCGAATGCGGCACTGGCGGCCGCGAGCAACAGCATGAGGGCGGCGAACGACCACAACGCCGAACCTGGAACAACACTGGCGACGTGAGCCAGTTTGACCAGCGCGACTAGCATGCCAAGGATCAATACTTCGGTCATGCCCCACGGACGCACCAGTTGCAGCAGCCGAAATACCAGATCGGCGCGGTAGGGTGCCCGATCGAAGCGAAGGGGCATCAACAAATAGGTCATGGTAACCATTTGCAGCATGGGCATCACGAACGTCGTTGCCAGCACGAGTCCTGCGATTGGCCACATGCCATCTTCGTATAGCACGCTCGCTGCACCGAGCAAGGTCGTCTCGACCAGGGTGCCGTTGACTTCCAGACCCACAATCGGAAACGCGTTGCCGACCGCGAACAGAACGATTGAAGCAAGCGTGAAAGCCAGCGCGCGATCCAGGCTGTCGGGGTGGTTGCGGGACAGCTCCGCCCCACAGCGGCGGCAGCGCAGCACGCCGTTGCGCGGCAGTGGACGCTCGAGCTGCAGCAGATCGCATTCGTGGCATGCAATCACACTGCCCGTGGATATCACAGCGGTTGCGGTCCTGTTGGTCATCGTGGCAGCTCCGCAACCGACTGTTCCGCACCGGGCGCGATGCTGCTGGGCTGCTCGCCCGGTTGTCCGGCTGGCAGCGGAGCATCCTTGTCCTCGTGCGTCATCTGCTCTGCCGTCACCACCCAGCCGCCGCCCATGGCCTTATAGAGTGCCACGACGGACTCGTAGACCAAGCCGTTGGTCTGCGTATAGCTAAGCTGGGCGTTAAACAAACTGCGCTCCGCGTCCAGCACCTCGATATAACTCGTATAGCCGCCCTCAAAACGCAAGCGCGCAAGCCGCGCATAGTTCTTGAGCGAATCGACCTCCTGGCCCAACACCACAAGCTGCTCTCGCGACTTCTGCAGCGCAATCAGCGCGTCGTCCACCTCCTGAAATGCGGTCTGGATCGTCTCCTCGTACTGGTACAAAGCCTGTTGTTGCTGCGCTTCGGCTTGCTTGACCTGCCCGCTGATACTGCCGGCCGTGAAAATCGGCACGCTCACCGAACCCGCGAACGCCCAGATCTTTGCCGGTCCGGTGAACAGTTTCGAGAACTCGCCACTGGCGGATCCGAATAGGCCGGTCAAGGAAATAGAAGGGAAATAGAGCGCACGGGCCGCACCGATCAATGCATTCGCCGCCACCAGGTTCTGCTCGGCCTGCACCACATCCGGTCGACGCTCCAGCAGATCCGAGGGCAGTCCCGCGGGTACCGAAGGAATCGCCAGATCCGACAGTTCTCGCCCGCGTAAGATGTCGCCCGGATTGCGGCCGAGCAACACCGATAGCGCGTCTTCCTGCTGCGCGATCTGGACCTCGAGCTGCGGAATGGTGGCGAGCGAAGCTTCATATTCCGACTGGCTCTGCGCGAGTTCCATTTGCGATACGTCTCCGCCACCGAAGCGTAGCGTGAATACGTGCACCGATTCCGCACGGCTCTCAGTCGTAGCCTTGGCAATCACCAGTTGTGCGTCAAGATCGCGCAGATTGATGTAGGCCGTCGCCACCGAAGCCACCAGCGAGAGGATCGTCGCCCGGCGCCCCTCCTCGCTCGCCAACAGGCTCGCCCGCGCCGATTCCGTCTCGCGCCGCACCCTGCCGAACACATCGATTTCCCACGCCGCCGAGAACGCAGGCTGAAACGTGTTGAATACCGGCGACACCCCTGGTGGCAGCTGCGCCAGTCCAGCCAGCGACGCACGCTGGCGTTGCGCATCGAAGCTCGCGTTGAGCTGCGGAAACAGCCCCGCACGGGTCGTGACGAACTGCCCAAGAAACTGGTCCACCCGCGCGGCCGCGATCCTCACATCCTTGTTGTCAGCAAGCGCGACGGCGATCAGATCGTTCAGCACCGGATCCTGGAACTGCTCCCACCACGCTGTGTTCGCCACCTCGGTGGCCTCGCCTGCGTTAAAGCGATACGTCGCCGGTGTATCGATCGTAGGCCGCACATAGTCGGGTCCGAGCAGGCAGCCGCTCAGCCCCAGTAAGACAGGCAAAAGGACGGGAAAAAGCGCTGAGCCACGCATGATCACACGTCCTCGCGTCGAGCCAGCGGTTTGACGCTCGGGCAGCCCGGGCCCGCACCGAGATCGTGCGGAGGCGGCTCATCGGTCGGCCCCGGTGTCTTCTTGCCGCCGCTTTTCTCCGACATCGTCTCGAGCACGTAGAAGAACATCGGGATGAAGAACACCGCGATGACCGTCGCCCCGAGCATGCCTCCGATCACGCCCGTGCCGATCGAATGACGGCTGTTCGCGGATGCACCGAGTGCAATCGCGAGCGGAACGCAACCGAGAATGAAGGCAAGCGAAGTCATCACGATCGGGCGCAACCGTTCACTCGCCGCCGAAATGGCCGCGTCGTACACGGACTCGCCCGATTCCCGATTCAGCACTGCAAATTCGAAAATCAGAATGGCGTTCTTCGCCGCGAGCGCCACCAGCATGGTGAGGCCGATCTGAAAGTAGACGTCGTTTTCGAGCCCACGCAGCAAGATGGCAAGCAGCGCCCCGAACAACGCAAACGGCACCGCCATCAGCACGCCAAACGGCAGGCTCCACTTTTCGTATTGCGCCGCCAGGATCAGGAACACCATGATCAGGCCGAAGACGAACACCAGCCCCGAGGTCCCGCCCGACTGTCTGGCCTCATACGCTTCCCCACTCCATCCCAGGTTATAGCCGGGCGGCAACACCTGGCTACCCACCTCTTCGATCGCACCAATTACCTCGCCGGAACTGCGACCCGGTGCGGCATTCACGGTCAGTTTCACGGCTGGGAAATTATTGAATCTCGTCACCAGATCCGGGCCGGTCACGTATTTCGAGGTCACCACGGCCTTCAGCGGCACCATGTTGTCGCTCTTGCTGCGCACGTAAATCTGATCGAGATCCAGCGGTGAAAGCCGGTACGACGGCTCGGCCTGCAGGATCACTTGCCATAAGCGGCTCGAACGGTTGAACTGCGACACGTAGAGTGACCCGAACATTGTCTGCATCGCGCTATACACCTCCTCGATCGGCACACCGAGCGTCTCCGACTTGTCACGGTCCACATCGACCAGTAACTGCTGCGCTGAGGCATTGAAGGTTGAGGTAACGCGCCCGAGTTCGGGGCGCTCCTTGGCCTTGGCGACAAAATCCTGCACGACCTGGGCGAGTTGCGGGATGGTCGCGTCGCCTTGCGCCTGGACCCATACCTCCGTCCCACCGGTGGTTCCAAGGCCTGGAATGGAAGGTGGATTGACCGGCAAAATGATCCCCTCTTTGACCTTCGAGAGGGTCTCGTAGGCGTCAACGATCACCGCTCGCGCATTTTGCGTGCGGATATTGGCGAATTTGTAGCGCTCGTCAAAGCTTTTGAAGCCGATAAAAAACGTGCCGGCGTTATTCTTGTTCTGGCTGTCGAGCAGGCTGTAACCGTCAACTGTCGTCACGGTGCTCACGGCCGGCTGCTTCATGAAGTAGTCGGTGACCTTCTGCGATACGTCGCCTGTACGGTCAAGACTCGCGGCATCCGGCATGATGACCGCTCCGAGCAGGTAGCCCTGATCCTCGGGCGGCAGAAATGAGGTTGGAATGGTCTTCATCATCACCACCGCCAGCGCGATCATGCCGACGAGCAGGCACAACGCTACCCCAAAGCGTTTGATGACAAGCTTGACTATATTCGAATAGCTAACCGTCATCCGCGCAAAGGCATTGTCGAACCAGCGAAAGAAACCGCGTTTTTCGTGGTGGCCCGGCTTCAGCAAAAGCGCAGCCAGTGCCGGCGACAGGGTGAGCGCAACAATGCCGGAGAGCACTACCGAAATGGCGATCGTAATGGCGAACTGTTTATACAGTTGCCCGGTGATGCCACCCAGAAACGCAACCGGCACGAACACCGCACACAGCACGAGGACGATGGCAACCACCGGACCCGACACTTCGTCCATGGCGCGCGTGGCTGCCTCTTTGGGACTTAGCTTGTGGACGTTCATGTTGCGCTCGACGTTCTCGATCACCACGATGGCGTCGTCGACCACGATGCCGATCGCCAGCACCATACCGAACAGCGTCAGCATGTTGATCGAAAAGCCGAGGGCCAACATTCCCATGAACGTGCCGACAATCGATACCGGCACCGCAAGTACCGGAATCAACGTCGCGCGCATGCTCTGCAGGAATACGAAGACGACGATCACGACGAGAATCAGCGCTTCGAAAAAGGTATGGATCACGTCCGAAATGGATGCCCGGGTAAAATCCGTGGTGTCCATCGCGATGTCGTAGTCCATCCCTTGAGGGAACTGCTTCTTCATCTCGGTCAGCGCCGCATGCACCTGCTTCGACACGTCCAGCGCGTTGGCTCCGGGTTGCTGATAAACCGCGATGACGGTAGCGGGCTTACCCTGGAACCTGCTGCGAATCGAGTAGTCCTTCTGGCCGAGTTCGGCACGGCCGATGTCTTTGAGACGCACGATTGCCGCATCGCCATTGGCCGCGCGAATGATGATGTTTTCGAACTCTGCGGGGCTCGTCAGCCGCCCGGTCGTGGTGACGGCAAACGACTGTTCAACCGGTACTCCCGTTGGCGACTGGCCAATCCGCCCCACCGCAAACTGCTGGTTCTGATTGGCCACCGCCCTCTGCACATCCGCGGCCGTCACCCCGAGCTGCGCCATGCGATCCGGCTTGAGCCAGATACGCATCGCATAGTCAGGCGTACCGAAGATCGCTGACTGGTTCGCACCAGGAATACGCTTGAGCGCATCGAGCACATAGATATTGGCGTAGTTCGCAATATAGGTCGCGTCGTAACGGTCGCTTGGCGAATAGATCGCAATGACCATCATGAAGGCCGATGACTTCTTCTGCACCTGAATGCCCTGAGACTGCACGGACGAAGGCAGTTGCGGCAACGCCAGATTCACGCGGTTTTGTACATCTACCTGCGCCAGCTCGGGATTGGTGCCGATCTGGAAATAGGCGTTGAGCGTATACACGCCCGTCGATGAACTCGACGAGTTCATGTAGATCATGTTGTCGGCGCCATTGACCTGTTGCTCGATAGGCGCCGCGACATTGTTGGCTACCACGTCCGCACTCGCGCCTGGGTAAGTGGCGGAAATCGTGATTTGGGGCGGTGTAATGTCTGGATACTGCGCGATCGGCAGGCTGACCATCGCGAGCGTGCCACCCAAGGTGATCACGATCGAAATGACGGACGCGAAAATCGGCCGGTCGATGCAAAAGTGGGAAATGTTCATCTCGGGCCGCCCGCCTATCTCGTCACGGGCTGGTTGGACGCCTGGGCCACAAGATGCTGTAACTCCCCGTCCGATGTTACTTTCGCAGCAGCAGGCGTGTTTGCTAACGGTTTCGGTTCCCCGGTTATCTTGAGCGGTGTGTCCGCAATGACGCGAATCGCGCCATCAACGACGACCCGCTCGCCCGCCTGCAGACCATCGGCAATGAACCAGTCGTCACCGTGCCATTCGCCGGTTTCCACGACGCGTTCATGGGCCTTTGAATCGTTGTCGACCACCCAGACAAAATGGCTCTTGGCGCCCTGAAGGACGGCGCGCTGAGGCACGAGGATCGCATTCGGGCGAATCGCACCTGAGACCCGGGCACGTACAAATTGCCCCGGCCGGAGAGTGCCCTTGGGGTTCTCGAACGAAGCTCGCACGAGGAAGGTGCCGGTCTGGGAATTGAACGCGGGGTTCGTGAAGTTGATGTGCCCAACCGAGGGATACAGCGTGCCGTCGGCTAGCACAACGGAGACTTCGAAATCGTTGTTCGCCGGAAAGATCAGCTGCTTTTTCTCGATCTGGTCACGATACCGGAGCAGCTCATTTTCGGAGACACTGAAATTCACCCACATCGGATCGAGCTGATACACATACGTCAGCAGCCCCGCAGCGGTGGCGGTCACATAACTGCCGTCCTGCTGTCGGGCGAAACTCGACAGTCCCGTCAGAGGCGACTTGATCGTCGTATAGCTCAGGTTGAGTTCGGCCGTCTGTACCTGGCCCTGCGCAGCGATCATAGCGGATTCGGCTTCCTTTTCATTGCCCGTCGCATCGTCCAGATCCTTTTGACTCAAAGCGTTCTGTTTCGTAAGCGGGATCACACGGGCAAGATTGGCCTTGGTCACGTAAAGCCGAGCCTGCTGTTGCGCAAGTTGCCCCCTGGCAGTCTGCAGCATGGCCTCGAACGGCTTGGGATCCATCTGGAAGAGCACCTGGCCGGCATGGACGAGCTGGCCCTCGGTATAGACGCGCTTGTCGAGAAAGCCATCGACACGTGCCCGGATCTCCACTTCGCGCGAGCTTTGCGTCTGCGCGGTAAATTCGAAGTCCACCGGCGTGTCGTGTGGCTCAACCTTCATCACGGTCACTTCGACTGCGGGAGTGGGAGGCGCCGCTGGTGCCTTGTGACAGCCGGCACAAAGCACGATAGCTGCAAAGGCCATCGCTATATTTTGATCGGCAAGTGGGCGCGGTGTGAGTCGTTGCAACCAGGAATTGAGCGGCAGGCATTTCATGGCATCACCCGTCACGGCAGATTTGGCGTGCAAGCGCCGAACAACATATAGGCGTCTTCCCGATTGACAAGCGAAAGGGTCATCGTGCCATCGGCCGTGTCAAGCGCGATCACCCACGCGAAGCCGAGTTCCATACCTTGAAGCAGAAGCTGACCGGCGCCCGCTTCCATGAAGCGAATGGGTGTCGTGCGCGCTGGCCCAACTACGGTCTTCCTTGAGAAGTCGATGCGCAGGAATTGCGGCACGCCCAGGTCAGCCGGCAATTTCCTCTCGCAGACCTGCCCTGGATCGCACGAGTGCGCGTCGATCGTGGCGCATAGCAGTGGCTTGCTGCCATCGAAGTCGGCCCCCCATGCGGACGCGCAAGTCGCACATGCTGCGCAGCAGAGCCATACGGTTGCCCACATCGTTCGAGCTGTTATCGTCGTCGCCATGTCCAGATCCCTCGCTGACCGGTCCTGTAACCACGTTTTTTGACTCTCAACTACTGAACCGTGTATCCCCGGCCCGTCATGCAAGCTCCCACCGCCCGGTTGAAGGTCGCCATCTCCTGCGCGACCTGTTGCTGTCCTCCTTGTTGCTGCGCGGCCGCAGCCTGGTTCATGCGCCGCTGGCGCAGCCCGCCAGCCGCCGTCCCTGTTACCGCGCCGATCGCAGCGCCTTTGCCGGCATTACCGGCAATCGCACCAACCGCAGCGCCAAGCGCGGCCCCGCCGGCAGCGCCCTTGATCGCTCCGCCTTGCTGCTGCGGAGGACCGCCTTGTGTGGTGGATTGCTGGGCGATTGCTACTGGATCGACGCCCGTCGTCTGCTTTGCCCACAGCTGGCATTCCGCGGTGTCCGTGTTTTGCTTCTGAGGACTCTGCCCTTTGGCCGGATAGATGATGGGCTGCTGCGCGGCGGCTGCGAAGCTCAGCGCCCACACCATCAGGCCGATTGGGAGTCGCTGCATTCGTTGCATGGATTGAGCACCTCAATGTTCTACGGTCGAACTGGTCACTGGAGATCTGCGAGATGCGCGAAGGATTTCCTGGTTACCTCGCAAGGACTCCTGATCGCGCGTCCAGCGCGGCGTACATCACCGAGGCGATTCGCGTAAGAGCATCGTTCGCTATTGCTTATTGCTGCGCGCAGATATTGCGCACTTCACTGGTCTTCAAACTTAACGATCCTCTGCCCCTGAATGCCCAGACCCGCCATCAAGCCCTGCTGGCCAAAAATGATCGCAAAGACATCGGATTGCATAGTCGTAGTTGTCATCGATTTGGCCGTCCCCGCATCCACCACCACGACGCTCGGTCCCACACCAACGGACAATCCGGTGCCGCTCGTGAGCGACGTGATTGCCGCGTCGGTCATCAAAAACATCGCCTCCGAAAAGGTTTGTGCACCAGCTTGCAGCCCGTATGAAGCCCCGCGCGCTCTGTAGTAACCAAGGATCGTGCCGTCCGGACCAAACATCACGCCCTTTCCACCTTGCGCACCGACCAGGAACCCGGCCTTGACGATGTCCGGAAACACGACGACGGCTTTCATCTTTGCCTGGAGCTCCTTTGATCTCGGCGTAGTGTCGTATAGTGTCTGCAGCGCCTGACGTGCTTTCACCTCTAACTCGGGGTCCCCTCCATTGGCAACGGTCGGGTTCGTCGAACACGCCATGCCAATCAGCAAGAGGGGAATGGCGAGGATAAACCGAAGGTACCTGATCATGATGCGTGCTCCATTCAGAAATTGACATCACGGTATGAAACGCATTTCCGCCTCAAATTCTCGGCGGGTTACGTCAATGGTGGTATCGGTGTCCCGTTAAAGCAATTGGACTTTGGTCCAATAGATCCTTCAGTTGCGCCTCGATGAGGCGCTAAGACATGTCAAGGATCGCACGCACAGTCTTGATAAGAAGCTCGTCACCAAAGGGTTTGCGCAGGTACGCAACGGCACCGGCAACAAGCGCCTGTTCACGTACACCTATCTCGTCGTGGGCCGTGATGAAAATGATGGGCATACCCGTACCCGTCAGGCGCCGCTGGACCTCCAGTCCATTCAGGCCCGGCATCTGAACATCGAGAATCACACAAGCCGGTTGATATGACGGCACGGACGACAGAGCTTCAAGAAAAGCATCTCCACTCGAAAAGGAGTCCGATGCTACGCCGATGGAACGCAACAGTCGCTTGATCGCCCGGCTCACCGACTCATCGTCATCCACGACGACAATAAATGGTTTAGTTTTGACCATTGTGAAAGTCCGGTGGCATGGATACACGAGTACTCGCCTACCCCAGCCATCAGACTAGGGGACACGACCGGATTGTGGTATTGGACTTTGGTCCTGTAGGCCCGCCTTGGCCGTAGCCGCCGCGGCGGGACCGCACAGGACAAGCAGTCAGGCAGACGGACGATTGTCGCCATCGGAAAGAACGTCGACCCTGTCGATGATATGGATCAGTTGCGCGAGCGATGTGACCTCCATCTTCGTCATCACCTGCGCCCGATGGGCCTTGATCGTCTTCTCGGCAGTGCCCAGTTCACCCGCCACCTGCTTGTTCAGGCGCCCGGTGACGACCAATGCCATGACTTCGCGTTCGCGAGGGGTCAGCCGGTTGTAGCGCTGACGCACCGTATCACGCTCGCAGCGGCTTGCGAAGCGCTGCTTGGCGGACTCGAGTGCGAACTCGATCGCCCGTAGCAAGTCTTCATCGCATACCGGCTTGGTCAGAAAGTCCGTGGCCCCAGCCTTCATGGCGCGCACAGTCATGCCGATATCGCCGTGGCCCGTTAGAAAGATGATCGGCAACGTGGCGTCAATCTGGTGTTGCAATTGCAGACCATCGAGGTCCGGCAATTGGACGTCCAGCACCAGACACGCGGGCCGCGCGTCCACATCGACTTCCCCTAGAAACTCGCGGGCCGAGGCGAATACTTCGACAGAATGGCCAGCTGAGCGAATCAATCTGGCCAACGCGCGACGGACTGAATCGTCATCGTCGACAACGAACACAAGCGTTTCTGGCTCACGCATGGCTAGCACCGCGACTTCGGGTCCCCTGCATCGTTTCCAATAGGTAACGTCACATAGAACGTCGCGCCTCGATCAAGATTGTTTTCGGCCCAAATCCGGCCACCGTGTAGTTCCACGATGGACCGGCTGATCGACAGTCCGAGCCCCAGGCCGTGGGGTTTGGACGTATAGAACGGCTTAAAGATCGTATCGAGCTTGCCTACCGTCAGTCCATGCCCACAGTCGCGCACTGCGATGCGAGCTATGTCGTCACCCTGGCGCGTCAGTTCTACCCATACCACCCGTTCCTGTGGCGCCACCTGACTCATCGCATCAAATGCGTTTAACAAGAGGTTCAGTGCAACCTGCTGCAACTGCACCTTGTCGGCGCATACGGCCGGCACATCGTCAGAGATTTCGAGCGTCACGCGTGTCTCGCGCACGATCGCATCGGTATGCAGAAGAAAAACCGCATCGCGAAGCACCGTGGCGAGATCGAGAGGGACCAACTCCTTGTCGACCTTTTTGACCGTCGCCCGAATGCGCCGCAGGACCTCACTGGCACGGTAGTCATCCTGAACGATGTCGTTCAATATCTCGCGCACCTCCGCCACGTCAACCGGATCGGTTGCCATAAAGCGCTGCGCTGCTTGCACATTGCTCAGAATCGCCGTGAGCGGCTGATTCAGCTCATGAGCGAGGGATCCGGCCAACTCTCCCATCGTCGAAACGCGGGTCAGGTGGGCGAGATCTTGCTGGTTACGCTGGAGCTCGTAATGATCAGACCTGTCCTCGACAAAAACGAGGGTCGACGCGTCATCCTGAAAGGACGATCGCCTGACGACGATTTGGACTGGAAATTCTGCGCCCTGCTTGCGTCGGGCCACAGCGCGGCACGCCGATTCAGACGGCCGGCCCGGTGAACCGGAGGGAAATCCATTGCGGCACAAGGGGCAGCGTGGATCATCGAGCTCGGCAACGAGTAAGGAGACCGGCTTGCCGATCATTATGCCGTCCTCGTAACCAAACAGGATTTCCGCTCGCTCGTTGGTTGCCACAACTTCGCCACGGCTGTCCAGCATGAAAACGCCAAGCGGCAACGATTGCCATAGGTCCCGAAAGCCATCAAGGAGGCTGTCGCGCGAAGCCCGCGTCTGTGTGACACGCTCATTGTCTGGACCCGGACCTCGATGAGCTGATAGCGCTCGCTGAACGGCCCGGAGCGTCGCCATATGGCGCCTCCCGGCAACGGGAGGCCTGGCGTGATGCACGCCCGGCGGCGCCTTATGAAGCGGGTCTTTGATACCTGTCTGGCCGAACTCCACGGAATTGTCCCGCGGGATGTGCGGCCCGTTCGGCCTGCCGAAAAGTTCGACTATCCAGGCTAGCCGCCTGGTATGTATCCTGGTTCCGCGAGAGTGCGGACTCGACCCGCCTGCAGGTTGATCGGGTAACTCGGCCTGTCCGCATCCGCCACCTGGCAGTTCAGTCCGACCGCGCTGCATAAGCGACATGAGCAGCCACACGATGACGGCGGCTTGCGCAAACACAATTGCCGGAAATACCATGTTCACGACAAATCTCTCCTGAGTCTGGCCATACTCAAAGGACTGTATTGCACATAAAAATGCGATGCGTTTATGGTAAACACCGTGAACGACATGTTGTGAGCAGCTACTTCCAAATGCCAATTGCAACGGTGGTGCGCCGATCTGGATTTCGACAGAAACGCCAGCAGATTTCAGCCTGCCTAATTAAGGAGAGGCGGACGTAGGAACGCATGCAGTTGATGCATGCAGCTAGAGCAACTGCGCGTGGAGTGCTGGTCTTATTTTGTCAACCGTTGCCGTTTTCAAAACGGCGCTCTGCATTACCAGAACTGCACCGTAACGTTAAGCATGCTGCTAACGCAAAACATTCGTTTAACGAAATTTAATTGGAGGTCTGTATTACATACGTTTCCATTTTACTTGTCGATACCAATAAGGAAAACAGATTTTTGGCAAATTTTACTTCATCACGCGTCCTTTGCAGCCCTACGTGAAATGGAGGTTGGCGTTTGATCGTCGAATGTACGCAACCTTACGTTTACCCATTCCAACCTGGGACACTCAAGGTCCTCACCGGTGGAGCCGATCAGTCTTGCGCTAATTGCAACCGCGGCTGTTGGCTGTTCTATAACAGGTCTTTCCACTCGGGCTTTTATACACACCGTTGCCGTTCTTCGTCTTGGCTTCGCCACCCCTGCTGGTCTGCGTCGTCGTCACACCCGCCTGATTTTTCTGGGCTTTCCACGCGTTTCCGGTGTTCGCGTTATATCCGCCTGCAGTTTGTCCATTGCCGCACGCAGCGGCGCCGCGGCCGTTGGTGGCACACTCTGCGAATGCGCCTGAAGAGAGCAGCATGCACACCAACATCACTAGCATCTTCATGACCGTCTCCGTTGCGTCCGGCACGTAGTCAGGTTGTCGCGCTGGTACGCCTCCAATGCTAGGCATATTCGACG
Organism: Paraburkholderia fungorum; assembly: GCF_046026025.1. Classification (GTDB taxonomy): domain Bacteria; phylum Pseudomonadota; class Gammaproteobacteria; order Burkholderiales; family Burkholderiaceae; genus Paraburkholderia; species Paraburkholderia fungorum_E. Next base: position 34,160 of record NZ_JAQQFL010000055.1, read on the forward strand.
GGGGGCGCATTGGACCTTAGTCCTATAGCTGGGCGTCGCAACGCTCCTCACTATCCAGCTATCGGAAGGCAATTCGCACGATCCTGAACACAGTTCCACTGGCGGCACAGTTAGCCGCGAATCTCGCCTGGTCATGAGGGCTCATCACAGGCATCGGCGGCGATTTCCAGACGGTCACCCTTGCGCTCCAATCCCACTGGTTTACCCGCTGAACCGCAGCCGACGCATTCGCCGCCCATATACTCTGTACTGCGTCAAGTCGCGGCTGGTTATTGGCCGAGCATGACAAGCGCATCGCGCATTGGTGCAAGCGAAACGGTGAACACGCCATCGAGCGGCGTGTTCAGTTCGAGAATCAGGAATATGGCTCCACACGTGGATAACGCCCCCAAAACCAGCGCGGCAATCACGGTGCCGTTGGGCGGGGCGAACAAGCCGAAAGCGCCAAATATGATTGACAGCCACACGACCAGCGCTACCAGCAGTGGCATAGGAATCGAGCCCTGCGCTTGTAGTAATGTCAGCCAGCGCACGGCCAACACTTCGTCGGCAATTTGAACGGCGCGTGCCTGCAGCCGATGCTGCAACGGGCTCTGTGGCGTAAGCGCCTCCAGTTCGCGTTGCAGTTCCTCCACGCGGTTAATCGCCTCTGTGCTTCCCAGTCGCTTCATCTGCGCAGCGTTGCCGGAAGCAAGTATCTGAATCGAGGCGGCATAACTCTGCTTGATGTGGCCACGCACCTCCTGCGTTTCGGGCCCGTATCGGGCCAGCACGCGATCAAGCAGGACGATGCTCGCGGCGTTGTGCACCAGCTCGTTGTTTACTGCGTCGAATGAGCTTTTCGCCGACGAAATCAGCAAGCCAAGCACGAGTGCCGCCATCGTAGCGATCAATCCGGTTGCCAGTTTGACGACGCTCGTGGAATCATCACCCAGATGGTCCCGCGGCACCACGGCGCGCAGATGCGAACCAAGCAGCGCGCTGCCAAATACACACGCAAACACGATCCCGGCGATGGCGAGGTGGTTCAACGTCCAATCCTCCGTCTCAGACTGCAAACATGCGCCAAAGGCTGTCCCAATCCAATGGGGCAGCCGGGTAAAGCAACCACGTCTGCTGACTGAGCGCGTTTCACGGCGCGGCTACGACGCGGTAGAAAACACCATTTGCGCCGTAGGCGGGTTGGAACCACGTATTGCCACATAGGTAGTAGGTGCCGCCGTGAACCGACGGTGAGATGCATCCGGTGGGCAGCACCGCGTAGATCGCACCGGGCGCAAACGAGGTATTGACAGTGGCCGATTGAGGAGGCGCCGTTGTCGCTCCGGCGACGTAGCCTGCGTTATATGCGTTCGCAGCAACGGCGGTGTTGTGGGCCCAAACCACCGCCGCGCCGGCCACCACACCGACGGCGACACCTGCTGCCGCAGCCCCCGCCGTGGACCAGCCGCCGCAGTTGTAGCAGCTCGATCCATACGTATTCACTGCGACGGGGGATGGTACGCGGGGTACCTGGCGCCATAGTATGCGCTGTGGTACGCGGTCGCGCCGGAGGCGCTGGTGTAGGTCGAATAACCGGAACCAGTCCCGTGACTCGCCGTGCCACCATAGGCGTTGGTGGCGGTCGTTCCCTGTCCGTAGGTATGCGTCGCCGTGCCGCCGTAGTGATTGGTCGCGGTCGTTTGACCTGAGCCTTGCGCGTGCGTCGCCGTATCACCGTAGCGACCGGTCGCGGTCGTGCCTTGCCCGTAGGTGTGCGTTGCGCTGCCACCCATGGCGTCGGTGCGGGTCGTCGAGCCCGAGCCTTCAGCATGCGACGTACTGCCTCCGTAAACGTTGGCATGGGACCACGCCCCGGCCGGCCCGGTGACGAGCGCCGGAATCAGCATTGCCGCGAAGCACATGAGGGCTTTCTTCATGATGCGTCTCCTCATTGAGTCCCGATTGGCCTGTCCCCAGGCGGCGGTTTCATGGCCGGCGCACCGCTCGCTTCGGGCGCGCAAACGCAATGCGTGCCGCACCGGCAGCTTTGGTCGCAACGAAGGCATCTGCCGGCAACGAGTTATCCAGTTGCCAATTGGAGAGTTCCAGCACATGACGCAGTCGGGCGTGATCGTTGAGGTAGATGGCATAGATACGGCGCGGGAGCTTATCGTCGGTGCCGAACCAGATCTGCACGAAGACGTCCCCGGTGACATACGCCACCATGTCGGTGGTGGTGCCGCCGACGACGCTCGATTGCCCCACGTAGAAGGCGATCTTCAGCCCCTCGGCGAGGTCCTTATAGGGATCTGCGACGATCACGTCGGTAAACGGGAAATAGATCGCCCCGGTATCGAAGGCGACGCGTAGTGCCTCGTCGATGGTGGGGGGTGGGGGGCGCGTCGGCAACCGCAACCAGATTCTCCTTTGGCGCAAACGCGGTCATGGTCTTGCCGTCGTAATAGAACTCCGATGGCGGCCCATCACCGAGGGTGAGGACCTTGAGCTTGTCCGGGCGTTGTACCGTCACCTCGGACTGGGTGGAATAGACCAGCGGCAGACCAAGGCGGCTCGGACTCTCATAGGAGACGACCGCCGTGAAGGACATGGTGTTGGCCGCGGCAAGGCGCGCGCACGCCGCTTTAAGAATCTCAATCGCATGAGGTTCAAGTCCGCCCTGGAACGCCGGCGCGACAGACTTCATTGTGTGCTTCACCGGCGCTTTCGGCGGATGCTGAGTTGTTTGGGCGTTGCCATTGAGGGCCAGACACGAGCCCAATACCACGACGGCCAGTCTCCACTTCAATTTCTCGCAGGTCATCGCAACCTCGATGAATATTTCTGATTAGCAATGCCTGGGTCGTTAATCACGGAATCATGCCGCATTCAAACATCTTGTCGGCAATCGGAGCCGCCACCCTGGCGATAAAGGCGGCGCGCATCTGCGGGTCGCCCTGCAGCACCTGGACAGCCTGCTGCTCTCGCGGGGATTTTGGGCGCCCCTGTTTTGCGGCCCGCTCCTGCCACAGCTGCTCACAGGAGGATTGCTGGTACCGTTGCACAAGCCTGTCGGCGACCGCGTCCATCATCGGGTATTGAGCGGCCGCGACACCCGCACGCAGTAACGCCACCACCGCTGCAAACACAAGTAGAGGCTTGTTCATGGATGGCCCTCGTATCGTCATCAAACGTTCTTCACTCAGCAACCGGCCGGAATGAGTGCTTTCGTGTGCGCAATCTCGCTGTTGAGCCCTTGGCGCTGCCGTCTACGGACGCAGCCTCAACCGTACTGCCCAACAAGCACACTAGGTGAACAACACGCATACCGGTATTAGACCTTGGTCCAATACGTGTAACGCTTCAATGCGCAGATCAAATAGGACCAAGGTCCCATTGCCGGAGCGTCGCCAGCGGTCTACTTTCCAGGCACAGGGGAACAGGGAAGACCATGCGTAGCCCAGGAATGCGAATCAAAATGTCGACACGTGCGCTGGCGCTTGCGCTCTCCATGATGTCCGCTGGCGCTCGTGCGGGGCAGGACCCGGGCTGGCCGCGTGAGATCACAAAAGACGACGCAACGCTCATCTACTATCAACCGCAGATCGACGAATGGAAGGACTTCAAGGAAATCAGCGGTCGTATGGCGATCAGCGTAACGCCACGTGGCGGCAAGCCTCGGGTACCGTCGCGAACTGTTCAGCGCGAAAAGCGAAGCACGGGATTCCGACCAACCCGGACTGTTCAACGAAGCCGAAGCACTCGGCGCGGGCAGCGCGCCCGCGCAGGAAGACACGTCAGAAACGACGGTCGCCGCGTACACGCGCAAGCGGCGCGGTCACCGCAAGCCGCTCGATCCCAACCTGCCGCGCGAGTTCGTGCGCCACGAACTGTCCGAAGCCGAACGCTTCTGTGCGAACGACGGTCATGCGCTCGTCGAGATCGGCGTAGAGATAAGCGAGCAGCTCGATGTGATCCCGGAGCAACTTCGCGTGCTCCAGCACCAGCGCGTCAAATATGCCTGTCCGTGCTGCGATCTGGGCATCAAGGTCACGCCAGCGCCGCCGCGTATCATTCCGCGTGGGCTGCTGAGTGAATCGGCGCTTGGATGGATCGCCACCGGAAAATATCAGTTCGGAATGCCGCTATACCGTCAGGCCGGACTGCTACGTCGCTTCGGCGGCGACATCTCGTCCAACACCATTGCCGCGAGCATGGTAGGCGTCGGTCTGGCGACGCAGCCGGTGATCAACCTGATGCGTGATGCGCTGCTCGATGCGGATCTGGTCTACTGCGACGAGACAACATTCCAGGTCCTGAAGGAGAAGGGGCGCAAACCCCAGACGAAGAGTTGCCTCTGGTCGCAGATGACCGAGGCTGTGTGGAAACGCGTATTTCGGGGGGCGTAGCGGCTGCACAGCGACGCGACAGGGTAGCGCAATTTATTTCCAGCCCAAGGCACGCTCTTTATCACGGCCGCCAGAATCACATAGAAACACCTCTCGGTGCTTCATGCGCCAGCCAGTCTCATTGCTTTTAGCGTCTTTGCAATGCCCAATATCTTGATGACCCGTTTGAGGTTGTACGCAAGAACATGAAGGCTCATCTCCGTACTCACCCGCTCAAGCGAGCGAGTAAGGAAGTGAGTTGAGCCCATTCAGTGCTTCAGCGTACCGAACACGTGCTCGACCGTGCGTCGTCGAACTGTCATCGCGTCGGGCCACCGGTCGAGGCGACGTTGCATGGCTTCCAGTACTTCTTCTTGCTCCCATCGACGAATGCGACGATATGGGCTTGGCGAACATTGTTCTTTCAGAGGGCAACGGGGGCAGGCACTGGTCCAGTGCACCCGTAGATTTAATCCTTGGTGGCCCGTCGGGAATCGATAGATCGCACGCTGGCCCGCCGGACATTTGTATTCGTCGTCTTTCGCGATGTAGACGAAGTCGGTTTTTGTGAAGAGACCTTTTTTCCGCGATGCGGAGGTAAGCGGTTTGGGCACATAAGCCGCGATGCCAGCTGTATCACAGGCGAGAATTTCCAGACCACTGAAGTAGCCACGATCGGCCAGCACCTTTAGTTCAGGCTTGCCCATTGCGGAGCTTGTGGCCAACGCCATCCTGCTGAGTTGCCCGTGATCGTTGCCAACATTAGTCACCTCGTGCTCAACGATCAGGTGATGTTTCGCGTCAACGGCAGCCTGTACGTTGTAGCCAACCGTGCCTGTGCCCTTACCATTGCTGGTCATCGAACGCGAGTCCGGGTCCGTCAGCGACAGTTGCGCGTCAGTCTGCTGCTTCAGTTGCTCCTTGACCTCGTGAAGGTCTCGCATCTGCTGCCGCAATCTCGCGATCTTCTCTTTCAGGCGCGTCGTCTTTGCTTCAAGTCCCGGAGCATGCGTTCGGTCGGCGGTCTCTATCGCATCAAGGTAGCGCTGAATGCTTTCCTCGATCTGCTGGCGACGTCCCTCGATCTTGCCAGCCGTGAAGTTTCTGTCCCGGCTGTTCACGGCCTTGAATTTGCTGCCATCGATCGCCACTAGTGCCTGCGAGAACAGCTTGAGTTCGCGGCAGATCTCCACGAAGCGTCTGCGCACGTTGCGGATGGCCGGACCGTTGTCGCGACGGAAGTCGGCAATAGTTTTAAAGTCTGGCGCCAGGCGGCCAGTCAACCACATCAACTCGACGTTGCGCTGACATTCGTGCTCAAGGCGTCGGCTGGACTGGATCCGGTTGAGATACCCGTAGATATAGATCTTGAGCATCTCGCCGGGATAGTATGAGGGGCGGCCTGTGATCGCCGGCGTGACGCCTTTGAAACCGAGAGCCGGAAGGTCCAATTCGTCGACGAAGGCATCTACTACTCTGACCGTGTTGTCCTGTCCAATGTAGTCGTCAACGCATTCTGGAAGCAGCGCGACCTGCTTACGGTCATCACCCTCAACGAATCGCTTCATGAGTCACCTGGCCTGAACGCGTTGGTTCAGTTTAGGCGATCAATGCGTTTTCACACAGCCTCGACCGATTCGGGACATCCGGTCCGCTGCGTCACATGCACGCCCGGACGCGGCGCGCAGCTGGTCGATAAACTGTTCATGGGTATCCGCAAGGGCGCAGTCCTGATGACCGATGGCTATGAACCCTATAACGGCATCGCCGAACGATACCAGCTCGTGCATCTTGGATGCTGGGTTCACTGTCGGCGCTACTTCGTCAAGGCAGAAGAAAATGTGCCCAAAGCTGCGCGTTCGCGCGATCTGCTGGCCACGCGCTTCATCAAGCTGATCGGAAAGTTGTTCGCGGCCGAGGCACGCACTGCGAAACGAGAAGCCAACCAGCGACAGCGATTGCGACGGCGCTACAGCGCACGTGTGCTCGACGCCATTCACGATCTGATGCTCGAACAATCACCCGGCGTCGTGCCCAAC
>NZ_JAQQFL010000056.1:0-40363 GCF_046026025.1 Paraburkholderia fungorum
TGCCCGGACGGGGGTGCTAAGATTCAGCGCTGAACCAACGCACGCCGTGGCGAGAAAGCTTATTCATTATAAATAGGCATCCTGAATAATCAGGATGCATGCACACGCTCGTGCTTATGAATTTCACATTGCTAAACTTATTGAGGCAACGACATGAACAAGGCATATCGGACCATCTGGAATAGCGCGCTGGGCGCCTTCGTAGCGGCGTCGGAGTTGGACACGTCGCGTGGCAAGGGAAAGTCAGGGGCGGCTGCCTCCGTATGCGATGGGTGCAACCGTGAGCGCGGTGAACCTGGTGCTTTGGCGCTGCACGGTTCCAGCCCGCGCGTCCTGACCGTACTGCTGCTGATTGGTATGGGCGGATGGGGCGTGCAGGCGCAGGCGCAGGTGAGTTGTTCTACGGCCCCCTTCAACTTCTACAGCGGCAGCACGACGTGCGTGGGTTTTACGTCCACAGCCTCTGGAGGTGGAGCCACTGCGGTGGGGTATGGCGCTAACAGTACGGGACTGAATGCCTTGTCCTTCGGCTTTCAAGCCATTGCGTCTGCTACCAACGCCATTTACGTGGGCGCGCGCACGGCTCCGGGTACCGGCGCGACCGCGGAGTCGGCGATTGGCATCGGTACGGATGTTGTCGCTAGCGGCTCGGCGGCCATCGGTATTGGCGTTGACACTGTCTCGAGCGGCAACCTTTCGACTGCCATAGGCCCCTCGGCGAAAACAACGGGAGACAACGGCGTTGCACTGGGTGCGAGCGCCAGCGCTGCCGCGTCGGGTGCGGTCGCATTGGGCAGCGGAGCCATCGGTTCGCAAGGCAACGCTGTAGCCGTTGGCTCGGGAGCCAATGCCACCGGTGCCAACGCCATTTATCTGGGAGCGCGTACCGCCGCGGGCACCGGTTCGACGGGGACTGCGTCCATTGCCATTGGCACTGACGTTACCTCTACCGCCGACTATGCCACCGCGATTGGCTTCCAGGCGGTGGGGAGTGGGCCTGCATCCGTCGCGCTGGGTTATATCGCCGACGGCTCCGGGACGCATGGCATAGCGGTTGGCTTTCAGTCCATCGCCAGCGGTCTCAACGCCGTGTACCTGGGGGCGCGTACCGCTGCGGGCACGGGTGCAACGGCCGCGGGAGCGATCGGCATTGGCACGGATGTAAAGTCCTCCGGCCCCTCTTCGCTGGCTGCAGGCACGGTGGCGGTCGCCTCGGCGCAGAATGCCGTGGCGTTGGGGGCGGGGGCCCAGGCCAGTGGCCTGAACGCGCTCGGCATGATGGCCGGCTCCAACGCCAGCGGCGCAAACGCGATTGCGTTGGGTGCGTCCGATTCCGTCGCGGAAGGCGGTTCATCCGCGCCAGCGACAGTGGGCGGTGCCGCGGCGTCGGGTATTCGCGCCATTGCCATTGGCGCCGGCACCAGCTCGGCCGGTTCCTCCTCCATCGCGATAGGCGATTCGTCCCAGACGGGAGCGAATGCGAATGCGATTGCCATGGGTACGAACGCAACGGCGTCAGGAAGTAGCGCCATCGCATTGGGCAGCCAGACAGTTGCGAGCAATGGCAATGCGACAGCGGTTGGTTTTTCGTCTCAAGCGCTCGCGGCGTCGACCGTGGCCTTCGGCGACAGCAACAAGGTGGTGGCGACGGCCGGCGCCGGATCGATAGCGGGCGGCCAGAACTCTCAGGTGCTCGGCGGGACCGGTGCGGTCGCGCTCGGTCAGGCGCAGACCGCCAGCGGCAACGGCGCGGTCGCGATTGGCGATCCTAATGCCGCGAACGGCAACGGTGCGGTTGCCGTGGGCGCGAACAATGCCGCCACAGGCAATGGCGCCGTGGCGCAGGGCAACGGCAACGTCGCCAACGGTCAGGGGGCGGTCGCGCTGGGTAATGCGAGCAGCGCATCCGGCGCCAGCGCACTGGCGTTCGGTGATGTCGCGGCGGCTAATCAGGCCCATGCGATTGCGCTGGGTGCCGGCGCGACGGCCAGCAACGCGAACGACGTTGCGCTCGGTGCGGGCAGTACGACCGCGGCGCCGCATACGGGCGCCACGGCGCTGTACGGCGGCACGGCGGCCGGCATCGCGAGCGCGGCCAATGGTGTGGTATCGGTCGGCGCGGCCGGGCAGGAGCGGCAACTGCAGAACGTGGCGGCGGGCGTGATTTCGGCTGCCAGTACCGATGCTATCAACGGCTCGCAACTGAATACGGTCGTCACCGGCCTCAATAATCTGGGCACGTCGACAGCGGGCACATTGGGTGGCGGCGCCAGCTATAGCGCGGCGACCGGCGATCTCACTGGTTTTAGCCAGCCGGTCAACAGCGTCAGCAGTACCGGGGCCGTGAGCGGACCCACGGCGCAGACGACGATTGCGGGTGCTTTGAGCGCGCTGAATACGAACATTGACAACACGGCGAATATCGCGGTCAAGTACGACGTGGCGGGCGGCACGAAGATCACCCTCGGTGCGACCGGCGGCGCGGGAGCGGGAGCTCCTGTGACGATCACCAACATGGCGCCGGCCGCATTGAACGCGACGAGCACGGATGCGGTGAATGGGTCGCAACTGTATGCCACGAACCAGAATGTGACGTCTATCGTCAACGGCCAGGCTGGTCCGTTCGTATCGAACAACAGCGTGACGGCGGTACAACCGGTGTCGAGCGGCGCGAATGCCAGCGCCGGGGGTTTCGGCGCGAGCGCGACGGGTGCGTCGTCCACGGTGCTGGGCAACCAGTCTACCGACAACGGCAATGCCAAGGCGACGGTATTAGGCCAGGGTGCAAGCATTGCGGCGGGCACGACCGGCAGCAATGTCGCGCTGGGCCAGGGCAGCACCGTGACAACGGGCGCTGTCGCGACCGCCGGTGCGACCATTGGCGGCACGGCCTATACATTCGCCGGCGGTGCGCCGGCCGGTGTCGTGAGCGTGGGTGCGGCAGGCGCCGATCGGCAGATTACGAATGTGGCGGCTGGACAACTGAGCGCCACGAGCACGGATGCCGTGAACGGTTCGCAGTTGTATGCGACCGATCAGGCGGTCAACAGTCTGACCACGACGGTCATCGCCAACAAGACGCATTACTACAGCGTCAACGACGGTGGTACTCAGGGCGGCAACTACGCCGACGACGGCGCCACCGGCACCAACGCTCTCGCCGCGGGCGTAGGCGCGCTGGCTTCGGGGGTGAGCAGCACGGCGGTGGGCAACGGTGCCCAGGCGCAGGCGAACAACGCACTTGCATTCGGACTGCAAGCGACTGCCTCGATCGTCGGCGGCGTGGCGATCGGGTCGGGTTCGGTTTCAGATCGCACGGTTCTGCCCGGGGTGGGGTCTATCGCCAACGGCTCCCACGCGATTCCGTTCAATACCTCCGACGAGACCCTGCTGGGCGCGGTGTCCGTCGGCAGCAGCACCGCCTACCGCCAGTTGACCAATGTCGCCGACGGCACGCAGGCACAAGACGCGGTCACGGTCAGGCAGCTCGCGGGCGCATTGTCATCGTTCTCGGTGACGGGCACGAACTATTTTCACGCGAATTCGACTGCGGCCGATTCACTGGCCGTGGGCGCGCAATCGATTGCGGTCGGACCGACGACCGTGGTGAACGGAGACAACGGCGTCGGCGTCGGCAACGGAGCGGTGGTCGATGCGACGGCGCCCGGTGGGATCGCCATCGGCCAGCAAACGCATTCGGCCGCGGCAGACGCCATTGCGTTCGGCAGCGGCGCGGTCGCGAGCGGTGCGCAGTCAGTCGCGCAAGGCGCAAACGCGAATGCCGCTAACCAGGGCGGCGTTGCTTTGGGTTCAGGCGCGCAAAGTAGTGCCACCGATGCCTTAGCACTTGGCGCCGGGGCGAACTCGACGTTTGCCAATAGCGTGGCGCTGGGCAGCGCATCGACCACGGCCGCGGCGGTGGTGACGACAGGCGGCACCATCAACGGCACGGCCTACACGTACGCCGGTATTGCCCCGACGAGCACAGTAAGCGTGGGCAGCGCGGGCAACGAGCGCACGGTGACGAATGTGGCGGCAGGCCGCGTGAGCGGCGCCAGCACCGATGCGGTGAACGGCTCGCAACTGTATGCGACCGATCAGGCAGTCGACAGTCTGTCCGCGACGGTAACTGCCGGCAAGACGCACTACTACAGCGTCAACGACGGCGGCACACAGGGCGGCAACTACAACAACGACGGCGCGACCGGCACCAACGCGTTGGCGGCAGGCGTTGGCGCCACCGCGGCCGGCGCCGGTAGCACGGCTCTGGGCCAGGGCGCGGCGGCCAATAACGCCAATGCCGTGGCGCTGGGCAGTGGTTCGACCACGGCCGCAGCGGTGGTGACGACAGGCGGCACCATCAACGGCACGGCCTACACGTACGCCGGCATTGCCCCGACGAGCACGGTGAGCGTGGGCAGTGTCGGCAAGGAGCGCACGATCACCAACGTGGCGGCTGGCCAGGTGAGCGGGACCAGTACCGACGCGGTGAACGGCTCGCAGTTGTACGCGACGGATCAGGCGGTCGATAACCTCGCCGGCGTGGTGACGGCCAGCAAGACGCACTACTACAGCGTCAACGACGGCGGCACACAGGGGGGCAACTACAACAACGACGGCGCCACCGGCACCAATGCGCTAGCGGTGGGCGTGGGGGCTGCGGCAAGCGGCGTGAGCAGCTTCGCCGGCGGCGACGGTGCTGCCGCGCAGGCGGCCAACGCGCTTGCGCTGGGCGCCTTGTCGAGCGCATCGGTGGCCGGCGGCGTCGCCATCGGCTCCGGCTCGGTGTCCGACCGCGCGGTGCTCTCCGGCATTGGCTCGATCGCCAATGGCAGCCACGCGATTCCCTTCAATACGTCGAATGAAACGCTGCTCGGCGCCGTGTCCTTCGGCAGCGCGGCCGGCAACACTTATCGGCAGTTGACCAACGTCGCGGACGGCACCCAGGCGCAGGATGCGGTCACCATCAGGCAGCTTGCCGGCGCACTGTCGTCGTTCGCGGTGAGCGGGCAGATGTACTTTCACGCGAATTCCACGGCGGCGGATTCGCTCGCGGTCGGCGCGCAGTCGATTGCCGTCGGACCGACCACGGTGGTCAACGGCGACAACGGCGTGGGCATCGGCAACGGCGCTATCGTCGACTCGACGGCGCCGGGCGGCGTCGCGATTGGCGAAAGCTCGAACGCGGCACAGGCCGACGCAATTGCGCTCGGCAGCGGCGCCGTCGCAAGTGGCGCGCAGTCGATCGCGCAAGGGGCGAACTCGAAGGCTGCGAATGCGGGCGGGATTGCTATCGGCTCGGGCGCGCAAAGCAGCGCCGTCGATGCGCTCGCGCTGGGCTCAGGCGCGAGCGCGACGATGGCGAACAGCGTCGCGCTGGGCGCCGGATCGGTGACGACAGTCGGCGCGCTGAGTAACTACATTGCGTACGGGTTGAGCAGTCCGCAGTCGTCCGCGGGCGAGGTCAATATCGGCAACCGGCAGATCACCGGCGTCGCGGCCGGCAAGGCCGGAACCGACGCGGTCAACGTCTCGCAACTGGACGCGGTGTCGACGCAGTTGACCACGCTGATCAATCAACGGACGACCAACGTCGGCGGCAACGGTGGCAGCTTCTCCTCCTCTCCCGGGACGCCGACGCCACCGGCGTCCACCGGGTCGAATTCGTCGGCGGGTGGACAGGGCGCTTCGGCATCGGCCTCGAATAGCACAGCAGTCGGCAACAGTTCGCAAGCCAGCGCGACTGGCGCGACCGCAGTGGGCGTCGGCGCAACCTCGAGCGGGAATAACTCGGTGGCGCTCGGGGCCAATAGCTCGGACGGGGGCCGCAGCGACGTGGTATCCGTCGGCTCACTTAACGATACGCGGCAGGTGGCGAACGTGGCGGCGGGAACCCAGGGGACGGACGCGGTCAACGTGAACCAGCTCAATGCCGGGCTCGCGCAGGCCAATGCCTATACCGATCAACGGGTGGACCAGTTGCAATCGGGGATCAACTCCGTCGCGCGCAACGCCTATTCCGGTATCGCCGCAGCGACCGCGTTGACGATGATTCCTGAGGTCGACAAGGACAAAACCTTGTCGTTTGGCATCGGCACGGCGGGCTTTCGCGGCTATCAGGCCGTCGCACTCGGGGGAACCGCGCGCATCACCGAGAACATCAAGATGAAAGCAGGCGTTGGCATGAGCCCTGGCGGCACGACCTTCGGGATGGGCGCCGCGATGCAATGGTAGGGCGTAGGCGCCTTCGTTCAAATGCGGACAACATTATCGTGCTCCGAACGGGACGCACGAAAAACAGTATGGAGAACACAATGAAGCAGCTTTGTGGATGGAGTGTGTCGATGGGCCTGGTTTTGCTTGCCGGATGTTCGAGTGCTTCCGGGCCGACCTTTAACGCTTATACGCTGACGGCCGCGGACGGTTCCCAGCTTCATCAGGTCGAATGTCATGGGCTCTTTGAAGGGCCCGCCACCTGTATGAAGGTGGCCCAGCGGATATGCGGTGCGGAACCGGTCCGTGCGGTGCAGAAGGTCGGACGCCTCCAGCCGGACAATGAGCAGTCCGACGTAACGCGGCGACTCACCTTCGCGTGCGGCGACGCACCGGATACGTCGGCTGCGGCGGTCGCGCCCGGGCCGCAAACAGTTGAACAGTTCGTTTTGCAAGCCGATACGCTGTTCGCCTTCGGGCAGTCGAATCTGGTTTCGGTGCTGCCGGGCGGCGCGGCCAGCCTTGACCAGATCATCGTGCGTATCAAGCAGCACAGTGGTGTTCAGTCGATTTCGGTTGTAGGCCATACCGACCGCCTCGGGTCAGAAACGGTCAACCAGCCTTTGTCACTGGCCCGTGCACAGACCGTACGGGAATACATGATCAAACATGGGCTCGACGCTGAGGTGATTCGCGCGACGGGAGTGGGCTCCCGTGATTCGACAACCCAATGTCCGGACGGCGAGAGCAGGGCGGTTATCGCATGCCTTCAACCGGACAGACGGGTTTCCATCGAAGTTCGGGCGCAGTGAGAGGGCTCGGTGCCGGATCCGCTCGCGGGAATGGGGAGGGGCTGCGCTGAACCTGGCTGCGCGGCCCCTCTGCCTCAAATGCAGGTTTTTTAAGCCAATCCCGCTCAAGTAGCGCTTCACATTGCCGATAACAAGCTTGAATGGGCGTTACGAAATGCAGTTGCGGCGCGTAGCAAGGCCGGTGCGTAGCGTACGCGCCGGCAAAGGGAGACCCCTATAACAACTCGAGACGACGGTTGCCATGAAACGACTGGCATCCGGTTATCGTCCGGGAAAGAAGACGGACATAAAAAGTAATGAAGCGACGTCTGATGCAATGCCTCTCGGGGATGGCATTAATAGCTGCAGCGGCAAGTGTGTTTGCCGACGACGGTTTCACCATCACGCGCTTCGAGGTGGAGGGGAACAGCCTGCTGCCGGCTGACGAGGTGCAACGCCTGCTGCAACCGATGAGCGGGCCGCACCGTGTCTACGGCGACATCCAGCACGCGCTCGAAGCGCTCGAAAATGCCTACCGCAAAGCGGGCTACACCGCGGTGCAGGTCTATGTGCCCGAGCAGGAATTGACCAGCGGCGTCGTCAGGCTCCAGGTGAGCGAGAACCGGATTGGCAAGATCACCGTCACCGGCAACCAGCACTTCAGCGAAAAGAATGTCCTCGCCGGGCTGCCGCAACTGCAGAGCGGCCAGTCGCCGAACCTGCGCGCCATCTCCGAGTCGGTGCAACTGAGCAACGACAACCCGGCCAAGCAGGTTGGCGTGACGCTGGAGAGCGGCAGCGCCCCCGGCATGGTCGACGCCGAAGTCAAAGTGGTGGACGACAATCCACTGCACATCTTCGCGACGGTCGACAACACCGGCGCGGCCTCCACCGGCCGCTGGCGCACCGGTGTCGCCATTCAGGACGCCAACCTGTTCGGCCTCGATCAGGTCGGCACGCTGGCGTACACGACATCCCCGGATAGCCCGAGCGGCGTGAGGGTCAACGTCTACTCCCTCGGCTACCGGATTCCGCTGTACCGCCTCGGCGACAGCCTTGACTTCTTCTACGGCAAGTCGAGCATCAACACACCAAGCTCGTCGCCGACGCTTGGCGGTCTGCTCGGCCTGACCGGCAAGGGCGACATCTACGGTTTTCGTTGGAACCACTTCTTCGCCCGCCGCGGCGAGACCACCAGCAAGCTGATATTCGGCTTCGACTACAAGAAGATCGATTCGACCTGTAACGTCAACGGCGTCCAGTTGAGCACCGCGGGACCGACCCCGCCTGTCGCGTCCTGCGTGCCCTACACGACGATGCCGTTCAGCCTGACGTATAGCAGCCAGACGCTTGGCGTCGGACAAAGCATCGATTACGACATCGGCCTCTCGCGCAACGTGGCGACCGGCTCGCAATACACCAACATCGACGGCCGCACCGATCGGTACTCGTATCTGACGCCCGGTAGCCGCGATACCGTCGACGGTTTCATGATCCTGCGCGGCGACGCATCGATCATCAGGAGCTTTGCCAATGACTGGCAGTGGCGGGTTGCAAGCTCCATGCAAGCCACCAGGAACCCGTTGGTGTCGTCGGAACAGTTCAGTCTGGTTGGCATATACGCTGTGCGCGGTTTTACCGAGCGCGCGGTGACGGCCGACAGCGGCGTGTTCGTCAACGCCGAGATCTACACGCCTCCACTGGTCAGCAAGGGCAACCTGCGCCTGCTGGCATTCCTCGACTTCGGGTATGGCCACAACAGCAATGTCGGCAGCAGCGGCATTCCGGCGAACCTGAACGTCTCGAGCGTGGGTGTCGGCGCACGTTACGTCTTCGGCCGCAACGTCAACGTCAGGTTCGACGTCGCGCGAGTCGACGCGGCCGGCAATTCACTCACCGAGAAGCGCGGAGACTTCCACGCCGACGTCAGCGCAAGCCTGGGCTTTTGATATGACAAATCGAAATCAATCGAATAGGCGGACGGCCTTCTCGCCGTTGCGCATGTCGGCGATGGCTGTCGCGGCTATTCTCCTGACGTGGAATATGCCGGCCATGGCGGCAGCGCCGGCGGCAAACGCTCTGCCGACTGGCGGCAAGGTGACGTACGGCGCCGCCACGATCACGCAAAATGGCAACGCGCTCAATGTCAACCAGAGCAGCGGTTCAGCGATTGCAAGCTTCGGGACGTTCAGCATCGGCGCCAACGCAGTCGTCAACATCAACCAGCCGGGGGCGGCATCGTCTTTCCTCGCGCGCGTGACCGGTTCGGATCCTTCGCAGATCTACGGCCTGCTCAAGTCCAATGGCATGGTCGCGCTGATCAATCAGAACGGCATCCTGGTCGGGCCGTCCGGCGTGGTCGACGTGTCGCGCTTCATCGCCAGCACGCTCAACATCAGCGACAGCAATTTTCTGGCGGGACGGCTGACGTTCAATACCGGTGACGTGGCGGGCCATGTCGAGAATCAGGGTGTCATCAAGACGGCCAGCGGTGGCAGCGTCTACCTGATCGGTGCCGACGTGAAAAATAGCGGCGTCATCACCAGCCCGAACGGCGAGGTTCTGCTGGCAGCCGGGCAAACGGTGCAACTCGTCGACACCGGCACGCCGGGCGTGATGGTCAACGTGACCGGGGCCAATGGCAACGTGACCAACCTCGGCAACATCGCAGCGCAAGCAGGCAGCATTGGTGTTGCTGCCGGCCTGATCAACAACAGCGGCGCCATCAACGCCAGCAGCGTGGTGAATCAAGGTGGCCGGATCTTCCTGCGTGCCTCGCAAAACCTGACCACGACGGCAAGCTCGAGCATTACGGCCAGCGGGGCAGCCCAGGGCGGTAACGTCACGTTGTATTCGGACAAGATTGCGTATCTCGACGGCACTATTTCGGCGACCGGCCTTGCCGGACCGGGCGGTTATGTCGAGACATCGGGCAGGCAGTCGCTGGATGTCGTGAAGCTGCCGAGCGTCGGTACGGGCGGTAAGTGGTTCATCGATCCCTACTCCCTTGAGGTGGTGGCGGGGGGGACCAGTAATGCGTCCACCTCGGAGAACGTGATCACCTCGACGGGTTCGGGCTCCACCATCAGCGCCAGCACGGTGTCGAGCGTGCTCAACAGCGGCACCAATGTCGTCCTCGCCACCGGCGCCGATGACGGGACCACTGGCGGCAACATCACCGTCAGCGCCGCCATCAACAAGACCAGCGGCTCGGCGGCCTCCCTGACCCTGAACGCCGACGGCAACATCAACATCAACGCCGATGTCACCAGCACCTCGGCTACGCTCGCGCTGAACCTCAACACCAACGTCCGTGGCATCGAAAGCGGCGCGCACGCAGTGACCGTCAGCAACGCCAACCTCGGCCTCAATGGCGGGGCGCTGACTGTCAGCGACGGCTTAGGCGCGTCCGGCAACGGCACTATGGTGCTGGCGAGCGGCGGCTCGCTTGACCTCAGTCACGGCGGCAGCCTGTCCGCCGGCAACCTGACGCTTCAGGCCGGCGGGACGCTGAACGCCAATGCTTCCGCCAACCTCAATCTCGGCGGTACATTGACCAACGGCGGTACGGTGTCGCTGAGCAATTCCAGCCTGAATGCGGGTTCGTTCCTCAATACCGGAACGGCCACGTTCGCCAACGTGACGGGATCGGTCAGCACTGTCAGCAACCAGGGCACCCTGTCGATGACATCGGGCAGTTCCCTCAGCGGCGAAACACTCACCAACACCGGCCAACTCGCGTTGAATAACGCCACGCTGAATTTCGGCACGTTCACCAACGACACCGGGGGAAATCTGTCCGGTAACGGCACGATTTCGGTGGCGTCCGGCACGGGCGCTCTGCTCAACAACGGCACGATCTCCCCAGGCGGCGACGGCGCGATCGGTTCGCTGTCGATTAATGGCGGCTATAGTCAGAGCGCCACCGGCACACTCGTGATCGACGTTGCCGGCGCCAGCAGCTACGACACGCTGAGCTATTCCGCACCGTCTCTCACGCTCGGTGGAACGCTGCAAACGAATTTGCTGGGCGGTTATGTCCCGACGTTGGGGACCACCTTTGCCGCGCTGTCCGGTCCCGTCAGCAGTACCGCGCCCGGTGTATTCCGTCATGTCCTCGGTAACGTGATCGACAGCCCCGGCGGTCTGCAGATGATCAAGCCGGTTTACAACGGATCGGGGCCGGGCTTGTCGCTTGCGATGGCGGGATCGGAGAACATCACTTATACGGGCGGCACCGAGAGTCTGTGGGGCAACACCTATTTCTGGTCGACCGGTTACTTCCCAACGGCCATCGACAACGTCATTGTGGCTGCAGGCGGACGTTTGTCGCATGGTTACTACGACGGTGTCGATACGGTCAACAGCATCACGTTCAACACGGGTTCCAGTCTGTATCTGTCGGGCGGCACGCTTAATGTGACCAATATCAACGGCAGTGGCAGCGTCGCTGCCGGCGGTGGCGTTCTGGGTTATACCGGCGTCGCCAACCTGGCTGCGCTGTCGCTGACCGACGGGGGAAGCATCGTCGGCACCGGCAGCGGTTCCCAGCTCAATGTCGCCAGCAGCTTTGCGCAAAACGGCGGCACGATCTCGACCAGCGGCGACATGTCCGTGACGCAAAGCACCGGCGACCTGGTGGTGGGCGATATCACCGCGCGCAATCTCACGCTGAACGCGGCAAGCGGGGCGATATCCCAGCAGTCTTCGCCACTGCATGTCACGCAACAGTTGAGCACGTCGTCGGCCAATGGCACGACGCTGACCCTTGCCGGCAATCAGATCGCCGGAATTTCCGCCAGCAATGCCACGACCGGCGACGTCGCGATCGTCAATCAACTCAACACTGCCGACACCAGCGCGGTGAGTGTCAACCGTATCAGCAACTCTGGCGGCAACGTCAGGGTAAGCAACACTGGCGCGATGATCGTCGGCGCGGCCGGTGTCAACGCGTCAGGCGGCATCGATCTGTCGGTCGCCAATACGGGTGCTTCGACCGACAATCTCACCCTCAACGGCGTGCTGACATCCGGCGGAGGGAACATCAACTCGTTCGCCGGCAACAACATTTCGGTCAATGCGAACGTCGCGACATCGGCACCGGGGTTAGCCACGTTCACAGCCGTCAACGGCGCCGTGACGTATGCGGCTGGCGTCAGCATTACTGACGCCCACGGCACGGTTGTGCCGGTGGCGACTGTGGCGCCACCGGTTGTAACGCCTGTGCCTCCTGTGACGACTACGCCGCCTGCGACGACCACGACCACGACGACTACTACGCCTGATTCTTCGCAAACGGTGGTGTCTGCTGTGACGCAAGCGGTGACGCCGGTATCGAATGCCGTCGTTCAGACTGTGACGTCGACCCCGGCGACCACCACGACCACCACGACCACCACGCCTTCCACTACATCAACCACTACCAGCACTTCACCGTCCGCGGAAGCCATGACGGTGGGCGGTGAGCCTGACACGTTCGGCGGCAGCGACACGTCGACAAACTCGAGTCAAGGCACCCAAAAAAGCGGCAGCAAATCCACCACGACCAAACTGTATTGCAGCTGATATCCCGACCATGAAACGAGTCATCAACACAGCCCGGTGGCATGCCCGCACGATGTTCCGGCTCACGCGGCAATTCCTGTTTCTACTGGTCACGCTTGGCTGCGGCAGCATCGCCCACGCGCAGGCGGTGGGCACGGTGACGCACTTGTCCGGCGTGCTGACGGTGAAACACGCCGATGGCAGCGCTGCGATGCTGGCGGTCAGGTCGTCGATATGGCAGGGCGACACGTTGGTCACCGAAGCGAACACGTATACCCGGGTGAAATTTGTCGACGACGGCGAGATGGTCTTGCGCCCGTCTTCGCAGGTTGTCGTCAAAAGCTACGTGTACGACGTGGATCACCCGGAGAAAGACCGTGTCGCCATCCAGCTGGTCAGCGGCGGCCTGCGCTCCGTAACGGGGCTCATCGGCAAGCGCAACCATGATGCCGTGAGCTTCGAGACGCCGAAGGGCACCATCGGTGTACGTGGCACCAACTTCGGCGCGGTGTTCTGCCAAAGCGATTGCGGCAGCGTACCGACGCCGAATGGAAACGTGCCGCAGAACGGTCTGTATGTCGACGTGTCGCAGGGCGCCATCGTGCTCTCCAATCCGGCCGGCCAACAGGTCTATCAGACCGGCCAGTTCGGCTATGTCGCCAACCTGAACACCCCACCGGTAGTCATTCCACCGACCAAGGGTGTGCCGGTAACGATGCCGCTGTCGATCAGTAAAAATGTGCCGGCGACGGCCACAAATGCGACGGGTACTAACGTGGACTGCGTGGTGCGGTAAATGCCGCAAAGTGCGTGCGTGGCCGATACCAGATCTTTGATAAAGATTGATGTGTGGATGCCGTTAACTATCGTTGGATGCAGATTCCACATTCAAAGCAGATTCATGCGATTCGCTTAATCAGCCAGATAGAAATCGTGGGGCGGAAACGAGCAGAGTTCGCTGGATCAAACTGATTGAATCATTCAACTACACAGTAAAGAGAAGTTAGGACATGCAGAAGGCAAAAAAGAATTTTCTCCGGGTTGGGGCAATGCTTGCCCTCTCTACGTTCGTGGCGGGCTGCGCGATCGACCCTTCCTCTCCGACGCTATCGGGCCAGAACTTTGCGCCCGAGATGACCGGCGCGTTCAATGTGGTGGAAATGAGCGATAGCAGAGCGGGATTTTCCCGCCTGACCACCTCTTTCAGCGCCAACGGAACAATCGGCTCGCTTGTGTACGACTACTCCAATGGGAAGCGCATGGATGTCGAGCTCACGGGTTGCGCATCGTACACTCGCCGTATTCTCCCGGGCGTGATGCATGACAACGCCACGGTTGAACAGGACATTCATGAGGTCCGTTGCCGATCCACGGGGTCTATATGGCGCGTCGCAATTTTTCGGAAGGGTGCGCCTGGAACGGGTATCACTGCGTCGTTGAAGGCGGCGACGGGCTACGAATTTTCCTTTGATGTTCCCTTTAAATCCACGGTTGCAGTCGAACCCGCCCGGAGTGCGAGTTAATAAAGGAATCCGAACAATCGGAAAAAATGGCCTTGCCGCATGACAAGGAAAACGATGGTCGAGAAACGCATCACTTCAATTTCGCCCTCCAGTGCATTTACTCACGGGGCTCTTGTTTCGTTTTTTCTCGCATACCCACTGGTGGCGTTGATGCGTTTTTTCCAGCACTTTGATGGTCCGATAGACGGCCGCAGCCCGTGGTGGGCCGCGTGGGTGCTGCTACCGATTGGCTTTGCTCTCGCCAGCGCTGTATGGGCGATGCTCGCGAGCCTGGCGTATAACGGCGTCGCCCGCCTGTTGGGCGGTGTCCGGTATAACGGATAGGGCAAGCAGTTGACGGCGTCATAGACATGGACGCATGCCGGTGTTACGTCGACAGCAGAGAAAGAAATCAGAAGACTAATGCAGTATCCAGCAACGGTCGCAACGACGGACAGTGATGACGCTCGCGCCTTTCGTGATTTGGCCTATGGCGTCTAAACCGGTTGTCATGCCTGACTCGGTGATGGCCTTGAAGTATTCTTCGTCGGTTCCGGCCGTCCACGCACCTGCGGTCTTGGTGCTATTCAGGACGACAATCCGTTTGCATTTTTGGGTCAATTTTTTCATCTTGCTGTCAAAATTGGCAAAAAAATCAGCCGGCGGATTCAACCGATGAATGCGGCCAACACACTAAAGGTTGCATGGCCAGAAGTAGTCGTTGTTGATGAAGAATCATCGCGTTCAGGTCGCCGACGGCCAGCGCCACGTTATGCAGCCGCAGACCGCGCGCGGGCGGGGGAGTGAGATGAGCTCTGTACATGACGGTTGCTCCTGGCAGCGCACGAGCCATACGGTTGCGCGTCGTTGATTCAGGATTCAGCGCTGGGGCCAGCCGCAGGTGACCAGCTCGGGTCGCGCTGCGAGTCGCGCCTAGACTGCCAGCGACGCGTTTTGCGGGAACAGCGCTCGACGGGTTTCCTCGTCGAACTCCGCTTTCAGCGTGAGCTTTTCCTTCAACGCCTGGGCCCGCGCGGCGGCTGGACGTGCAGAGATTTCTTCGACCAGACGCTTGACGTGCGGATAGTCGGTGAGACCCTTCTCGCCGAGGATGTAGCCGGCGAAATTGGCCCAACCCCACAGCGCCATATCGGCGATCGAATAGGTATCGCCGGCCAGATACTTCGACGCAGCGAGACGTGCGTCGAAAATGCGGTAGTGACGCTCGACTTCCTTCAGGTAGCGGTTGCGTGCATACGGCAGGGGTTCCGGCGCGTGGTGCTGGAAGTGCACCGCCTGGCCCGAAAGCGGCGATAAGCCGGTTGCGACGAACATCAGCCATGACAGCATTTCCGCATGTTGCGACGGCGTGGGCGGCACGAACTTGCCATGCTTCGTGCCCAGGTGCAGCAGGATTGCGTGGGAATCGAATACGACGATGCCGTCGTCCACGATGGCCGGCACCTTGCCGTTCGGGTTGATCTTCAGAAACTCGGGCTTGTGTTGCTCGCCCTTGAACGTATCGACGGCCACGAGTTCGAACGGCGTTTGCAGTTCTTCGAGCATAAGCGCTACTTTCAGCGGATTCGGCGACGGATGGAAGTAAAACTGAATCATGGTATTTCCTTGAGGATAAGACGAAGCGGATCACAGCGACGCCGATGAAGCGTGGCCTGTCGTTGGTTTGGCGCGTGCTTCGGATCGCGCCATCTGATGGGTTAGGGCAGGTAGCGGGCTAGCGCCGCGCGGGGCCGGCAAGCAGGCGCTACCTTCGAGCTTACGAGCGCCGTGGCGCGGACTCCGCGAGCCACGCGCGGTCGTGCGGCGCCAGGAAATCGAGCACAGGGCCGAGCGGCACGATGCCGGACGGATTGATCCCGCGATGGCTCTCGTAGTAGTGCCTTTTGATGTGCTCGAAATTGACCGTGTCCGCCACACCAGGAATCTGATAAATCTCGCGTGTGTAGGCTGAGAGATTCGGGTAGTCGGCGATCCGGCGCAGATTGCATTTGAAGTGGCCGACGTAGACCGCGTCGAAGCGAATCAGCGTCGTGAACAAGCGGATTCTTGAAGTAATCTCCGGGGAAGACCCGCTACCCGGTCTTCGTGACGCCTTTGGCAAACTGCTCGAGGAAAACGATCGTCTGCGTGAAGAGCTCCGCGATCTGTTTGACGAAGCGCCCATTCCTTACGTGCACGAAGGGTTGGACTCACGTTTCATCCGTGCCAACCGCGCGGCAATGAACGTGCTTGGCATCGGGCCTGAGGACATCACCGGGACCTTCGGGGATTCCTTCGTGGCGCCCGGCCCGGAGAATCAGCGCCGCCTGCACGAGGCATTCGAGTCCGTCGGACAAGGGAACGAAATGGGAGGCGTCGTGCTTGAGTTGGTTCGCAAAGACGACGGCAGGCCAATCTGGGTCCTGTGGTGGTCCAAACCCGCCCCAAACCGGAATTACACCCGGACCATGATGGTGGACATCACGGACCGTGTGCTGATGGAGCAGACAAAGACCGCATTGGAGTTCACCCTGGAATCGGGGCAGGTCGGAGACTGGGACCTGGATCTGATTCACGACACGTCGCGCCGCTCGCTGCGTCACGACCAATGCTTCGGCTACAACACCCCTTTCCCCGACACGGAATGGGGGATCGAGGTATTTGTCCGCCACGTGCATGCCGCGGATCGCGAGCGTGTCGAAACAACGCTTCGTCTGGCTGCGCAAGGATTGCTGGATTGGGCATCGGAATTCCGCGTCGTGTGGCCAGATGGCAGTATCCATTGGCTCGCCGCATGTGGGAGGGTTTATCAAACGAAGGAGGGCGTAGCGACACGGATGCTCGGCATCGTGATGAACATCACGGAACGCAAGCGTGCCGAAGAAGCCCTTAGCGCGTCGGAGCAGCTCGCTCGCGGCCAGGTTGAGGCGCTCACGCATACGCTGGATGCCTTGTCGATGGAGTCCGCTTCCGACCGGCTGGCCGAGCACGTCGTGCGCACCATCACCGAACAACTGGGCGCGCATAGCAGCAGCGTGTGGCGAAGGGGGGAGCCAGGAGGCGGAGTTGAGTTTGAGTTCGCTTTCGAAAACGGCAAACTCGTGACGAAATCGGCTGCTGCTCTTGCGGGGGTCGGCATGTCCATGGCAGCCGGCAATGACGGGCCCTTAGCCGAAGTTTTTCGCACCGGCAAACACACCGTCGCGGAGCTCCGTGATTTACGATTTTCCCCATGGCGCGATCGTTCGATCACGCAGGGAATCGTGAGCGTTCTCGCGGTGCCGATGGCGATTGGCGGGCGTGCCGAAGCCGTGATTAGCATCCGCTTCACACACCGGCGCGTCTTTCGCACAGAAGAAATAGAACTGGCACAGGCATTGGCCAATCAGGCGATGCTGACGATGCAATTGGCACGTCTATCTGCCCGCAGCCGCCAATCAGCCGTGATCGCTGAACGCAACAGAATGGCGCGTGACATTCACGATACGCTCGCCCAGGGATTCACCGGCGTGATCGTGCAATTGCAAGCGGCGGAAGACGCACGAGGGCGGAGTTTGGCCATGGAGGCAGACCAGCATCTCAAGCGGGCTGGTGACCTCGCGCGCGAAAGTTTAAAGGAAGCACGGCGTTCCATGCAGGCGCTCCGGCCCCAGGCGTTGGATGAGAAAGATCTGTGCGAAGCGCTGGATGGGCTTTTCAAGAAGATGACAGCGGGCACGGCCGTGCAGTGTGAGTTCACCCTAGAGGGACAATCAAGGGTGCTTCCGCCGGATTGGGATGAGAATCTTCTTCGCATCGGCCAGGAGGTGTTGACGAATGTGCTTCGTCACGCTCAAGCCAATCACTTCAAGGTCAAAATTGCCTTTGAGCCAGAGAGCGTTCGCCTGGAGTTGCGCGACACCGGGCGTGGTTTTGATCCCACGGCGAAACGCGATGGATTTGGTTTGCTAGGCATTGCCGAGCGAGTCGAATTCATGGGGGGACGACTTGTTATTGAGAGCGCTCCCGGGATGGGTACTGCGATATTGATCTCACTGCCTTTTCACGACGATTCAGGCTCTGAATTTCTGAACCAGGCAGGGCACGACATGTACCGATAGGTGGCAACTGTGGGTTCATGCCAGTTTGGTTTTCGTTCCTTTAGCCGGATATGAGCGATGAGTGTGACATCTCAAGCAGGACAGGGCGACAGCCCACTCGAAAAGATACGGGTGTTGATTGCCGACGATCACGTGGCAGTGCGAGAAGGGCTGGCAGCAATGATCGGCCGTCAGGCCGACACCACGATCGTCGCAGAAGCAGCCACCGGGCGCGAAGCGGTCGACCTTTGGCTGGAGCATCGCCCCGACGTTACGCTCCTCGATTTGAGGATGCCGGTATTGGACGGTGTCTCAGCAATCAACGAAATCCGCAGTCAGGACGCGTTAGCTCGCGTCATCATTCTGACGACGTTTGACAGCGATAGCGAGATCGCCAGTGCAATCAAGGCAGGAGCAAAAGGCTACCTGCTAAAGGATGCGCCGCGGGAAGCACTATTTGATTGTATTCGCAAGGTGCATGCGGGTGAGACATGCATCCCGCCTGCGTTGGTAGCGAAGCTGGCAGCGGGCATGAGCAATGAAGCACTCACGAGTCGGGAGCTTGACGTCCTGACATTGCTCGCGCGTGGCAAAAGCAACAAGGAAATTGGTGGCAGCCTGTACATCAGCGAAACCACCGTAAAGTCACATCTGCGCAGTGTATTCATGAAGTTGAACGTCGTCAGTCGCACGGAAGCGATCGCCGTTGCCACCCGGCGCGGCCTCATTCAGGTTGAGACGCTGCGACGGGGCGGTCCGGTCGCCCTTTTTCCTTCCGGTGCGATGACGGAGCGCGGTTCGTTTATCCGTCTGGCGCCGAGCGGCCGACATTATCTTTTGCAAAAATGACACGCGATTAGACTATCTGCAGGATCACCGCGACGATGAGTATAAGTAACCTCCTGGCGGCATCCGACGTTCAAGACCCGATGTCGCCATTTTTACTTCATCCATTGAAAGGAAATCACTCATGGACCTTAATCTGACAGGCAAACTCGCACTGGTGAGCGGCAGCACAGCCGGCATCGGTCTCGCTATCGCCAGCACGTTGGCGCAGGAGGGCGCTCGTGTGATCGTAAATGGCCGCTCCCAGTCATCTGTGGATGACGTGGTCGCGCGGTTGAAAGCGGAGACGGGCAGCGACGTGCAGGGATTTGCGGGCGATCTCAGTACGGCCGCTTCCGCAGAGGAGCTCGCGCGACGCTATCCGGACGTGGAAATTCTGGTCAACAACCTGGGCATTTTCGAGCCCAAGCCGTTTGAAGAGATCCCCGACGCGGACTGGCAGCGGTTCTTCGACGTCAATGTGTTGAGTGGGGTACGCCTCGCTCGCCTGTTTTTGCCTGCGATGAGGCAGGCCAACTGGGGGCGCATCATTTTCATTTCGAGTGAAAGCGCGGTGCAGATCCCAACTGAAATGATCCACTACGGGATGACGAAAACCGCGCAGCTGGCGGTTTCGCGCGGGCTCGCCGAAGCCGTTGCCGGCACGGGCATTACAGTCAATAGCGTGCTGCCGGGGCCAACGAAATCGCGGGGCGTGGGTGAATTCGTGGAGACCCTTGCAAAGGCCGACGGCAAATCGTTTGAAGCGTTCGAAAAGGAGTTCTTCGAGACGGTCCGTCCCACATCGCTTATCAAGCGATTTGGGACGCCGCAGGAAATCGCGTCGCTCGTGGCCTAT
The DNA here is from genome assembly GCF_046026025.1 of Paraburkholderia fungorum. Taxonomy (GTDB): domain Bacteria; phylum Pseudomonadota; class Gammaproteobacteria; order Burkholderiales; family Burkholderiaceae; genus Paraburkholderia; species Paraburkholderia fungorum_E. The sequence goes on from NZ_JAQQFL010000056.1 coordinate 19,814, forward strand.
ATCGCCAGTCCGCTTTCGTCGGCCACGACGGGAGCTGCGTTGCGGGCCGACGGGGGCGTTATAAAGAGCGCCTTCTAGACCCACGCCGGCATTGGGCCGGCTTCTCCAGATGTTTCCTCGTTCACTGTTCCGACGCGACCGGCTCGGCTGAAGTGCTCCTTTGTGAGCCAACGTGACGATCGGGCATAGCCAGGCCCACGTGCTCGAAACCGTGATCGACTGGTTTGCGCGGCGCACTTCGACGCGAATCTCGGCCGGGCGTGCGTCCTTCGTCTCGAGTGACGCCGGTACGAATGCCGGCGTCACTGCCGACTGCAGAGCCACGGCACTGCCCGCTGTCAGCGCAGTCACATTCTCTTCGGACTGTTCGACCCAGCGTCTGAGCAGATTGGCATTGAGCGTGTGGTGCAGCGCGATGGCCGCAGGCGACACTCCCGGTCCCTGGCACGCCGCAACGACCTGGCCCCTGAACTCGTCCCTGTAGCGGCGACGACGACGTCGTCCCAGTGGTGCTTCCTCAATAGTGTTCACGTGTCCGCCTATTCGTTAAGTGGACACGATGCTCCCAAGACCTTCAATGCAACTCAAGACGGGTTCCCCGTGCGCTTACCGACAAGCGGCGCGCCAGCGCAAAACTATCCACCTGCAAATCCGAACTGCAACTGCTCCATCAACGGGACCCATAAGCATTTCGAAGTCTCACCCCCAAGATCGATTGTTTGTCACTGGCACGGAACGGGTATGAAATACCGCCTGTGACGACTTGGACGACGGACAAAAACGTGGAAACGACGAGCATTCTGGACGACGGGAAAGCAATAGCCGTCAGGTTTCGCAACGGCATGGAGCGGCGTTTTCACGCGATATGGCTGCGGGACAACGCATGCGATGCATCGACCCGGGCGCAGGGCAACGGTCAGCGGCTGATTACGCTTGGCGATATTTCGCCGGATACGCGGGTTGCCTCCGCGTCGATCGACGGGCAGGCCCTTTGGGTGACATTCCAGCCGGGCAATCAGGAGATCGCTTACGATATCCAGTGGCTCGCCGGACATGCATACGATGGGCTGCGCCCCCGAGTACCAGGCTGGACCGCAACGGAAGTCGAAACGTGGGATGCGGGCCTCGCCCAGAACGTTCCGTGTGCGGATTTCACGGCGGTTAGTCGAAGCGAGGACGCACTCGGCGATTGGCTCCATCACATCCGGCGTTACGGTTTTGCGAAGCTGGCGGGCGGCCCGGTGAAACCCGGTGCGCTCCTCGAAGTCGTCGACCTGTTCGGCTACGTCCGCGAAACCAACTACGGCAAGATCTTCGAGGTGCGCACTGAGGTCAACCCGAACAATCTGGCGTTCACGGGGCTTGGCCTGCAGGCGCATACCGACAACCCCTATCGCGATCCCGTGCCGACCCTGCAGGTGCTCTACTGCCTCGAGAACTCGGCAACCGGCGGCGAGAACATGGTGGTAGACGGATTTCGCGTCGCTGAGCGTTTGCAGCAGGAAAACCCACGAGATTTCGATCTGCTGACGCGATACTGCGCACGCTTCGAATACACCGGCAGTGCCGGTGTTCATCTCCGCTCGCGTCGTCCGATGATCGAGTTGATGCCCGACGGCGAACTCGTCGGCGTCCGGTTCAACAACCGGTCGGCTAGCGCGATCGTCGATGTGCCTTATGACGACATGGACGATTACTACCGCGCCTATCGCCGCATGGGCGAGCTGATCGATACGCCCGACATGCAGGTGGCTTTCAAGCTCCAGCCCGGCGAGACCTTCATCGTTGATAACACGCGCGTTCTGCATGCACGCCGGGGCTATTCGGGAGAGGGTTCCCGCTGGCTGCAGGGATGCTATGCCGACAAGGACGGGTTGCTGTCGAAACTGGCGGTCATCGAGCAACAACGGGAGCACGCGTGATGACCACTTCGATAGGCAGACACTGAGTGCTGACAACATCGTTGCTTTTATCGGCGATATTTTTATGCGACGTGGCGGCGAGGAGTACCTCGGCGAAGGCGTGACGATGGCGCAGCATATGCTTCAGGCGGCACATCTTGCCGAACAGAACGGCGAGAGTGATACGGTTATCGTGGCGGCGCTCCTGCACGACATCGGTCATTTCACCAGCGAATTCGGCACCTTCTCGATGGGCGATACGAAGGACAAGTATCACGATGCGGCAGGTGCGGTAGTGGTCGGGCAATTTTTTCCTCGCGTCGTGACCGACTGCGTTCGCCTGCATGTCGCGGCGAAACGCTATCTCTGTGCCGTCGATCCCGATTATTTCGCGAAGTTGTCTCCGGCATCCGTGCATTCGCTACGACTCCAGGGCGGTGCGATGACGGATGAGCAGGTTGCGCGCTTCAGCGAGACCCCGAATCTCGAGGACGTGATCACGGTTCGTCTGATGGACGATGCCGGGAAGGTCCCCGGTGCGCGCACCCCCGACTTTGCGCACTACGCGCCATTGGTGCAACGGATCGTGGACGGGCATTGCATGAAGTGAATACGGCCAGTTCGACCGGGAGCCCCATGACAATGTGAAATCACGCTCCCATCCTTCGACATCGTTTCCCTGATTCTGTTGTATTGTTGTTTTAAAGAATCGGATTAATGATAGAGGAATTAACCTCATTGATTTTGGGTAACTCCATATCAATGGGGTATTTGTGCTTTATGCAATTTTATTCAATTATAAATAATAAGAGATTTTGCCAATGTCATTGGACTGACATAAGGCATGAATAATATCCTGTACATCCAGTGCAAATATCGATTTGTTTATTGACATTCATTGGCGGTGGGATTTTTTTTGTGCTCTATTGGAGCCATTCCAATGAATCGAGACCGTATCGCCCGAGGTGTCGGGCGTTGGCTCTCCGCGGTCACGCGGGCATATCGTGCTGAATGTCAGTGGACTGACGCGACGATACTCGTCCGACGCATTTTTCTGCGGATGGAATCGGATTATGAATTCGAATCATTTGTCAGGTGAAATGGCGGGATTTTTCAAGAATTTCGGTGGAGCGTGTTCGCCGTATTTAATCGAAAAAAGGCGAGGTCAGATGACATCAATCTATTTCATCCGGTATTCCGTGTAACCCGGCGCGAATGAAGATATCTGCTGGATGTGAGGATAAGCATGAGTAACTCCCCAAATATTGGATCGATGCCCGTGGAGATCGTAGCTCCTCCGCTTGCGCCGCAAGTAAACGGCCCACGACGCGCGTCGCCGTTCTGGAGCTGGATCGGCGTAATGCCGTTTTTTATTTTCGCGGTGCTGTTCCTGATCTTGCCGACCGGGTTTCTGATCGTCGGTGCATTCCAGGACCCCGAGGGTCATTTCACGCTCGAGAACTTCCGCGAGTTGTTCCAGCCCGTCGTACTCGACGCGTACTGGATCAGCGTCAAGGTGAGCGCCGCATCGGCGATCGGTGGCGCGTTCATCGGTTCGCTGCTCGCATGGGCGGCGGTGCAGGGCAAGCTGCCAGCATGGATCCGTCCGACGCTGATGACCTTCTCCGGCGTCGCCTCGAACTTCGCCGGTGTGCCGCTTGCGTTCGCGTTCATCTGCACGCTCGGCCGCGTCGGGCTCGTGACGATGCTGTTGAAGAAGTATCTCGACTTCAACCTGTCCTCGACTGGCTTCAGCGTGCTGAGCTTCTGGGGCCTCACGCTGACCTACCTGTACTTTCAGATTCCGCTAATGGTGCTGATCGTCACGCCGGCGCTCGATGGCCTGAAGCGCGAGTGGCGCGAAGCGTGCGACTGTCTGGGCGGCACCCCCTCGCAATACTGGCGCTACGTCGCGCTGCCGGTGCTGTGGCCGAGCGTGCTCGGCGCGACGTTGCTGCTGTTCGCGAACTCGTTCGGTGCGGTCGCGACCGCCTATGCGCTGACCGGCAGCTCGTTGAACATTGTGACAATCCTGCTGTACGCGCAAATCCGCGGCGACGTGCTGCACAACCAGAACCTCGGCTACGCACTCGCACTTGGGATGATCCTCGTGACCGGCCTGTCGAACGGCGGCTACATCTGGCTGCGTTCGCGCGCGGAAAGGGGCCGTCGATGAAACGCCAGTCGCGCGCAGGCGCATGGACCGCGATGATCGTCGGTTCGCTGTACTTTCTGATTCCGTTGATCGCCACTTTTGAATTCAGCCTGCGTATGCGCCGTGGCACCTACAGCTTCGACGCGTACCGCGTAGTACTCGCCGATCCGCGCTTTCAGGCGTCGTTCGGCTACTCGATGCTGATGGCGGCGCTGACGATCATCGTCGGGATTCTGCTGGTCGTGCCGACTGCGTACTGGGTGCAGCTACGCCTGCCCAAGCTGCGCCCGCTGGTCGAGTTCATCACGTTGCTGCCGCTAGTGATTCCGGCCATCGTGATCGTGTTCGGCTATCTGCGCATCTACAACAGCAGTTCGATCCTGCCGCTCACCGGCAACGAACGCGCGACGGATCTATTGCTGGTGCTCGGCTACGTGACACTGTCGCTGCCGTACATGTACCGCGCCGTTGATGCGGGACTACGTGCCGTGGACATCCGCGCGCTGACCGAAGCCGCGGAATGTCTGGGAGCGAGCTGGACGACGATACTCGTCAAGGTGATCTTTCCGAACATACGCTCGGGCATTCTCTCGGGCGCGTTTCTCACTTTTGCCGTGGTGATCGGCGAATTCACGCTGGCGAGCCTGCTGGATCGGCCCGCGTTTGGACCGTACCTGCAACTGATCGGTGCGAACCGCGCATATGAACCGTCGGCGCTCGCGGTGATCGCGTTCGTCGTTACGTGGGCCTCGATGGGGCTGATCCAGGTGTTCGGTTCGGCGCGCGGGCTGGCCGGAAAGAAGACCTGACGAACTGGGACGACGCATCATGGCATTTCTCGAGATCGACAATCTCCACAAGTCCTTCGGGGCGAACATCGCGCTGCATCACTTCGACATGAAGATCGAGCGCGGCGAGTTCATCACGTTTCTTGGGCCCTCGGGCTGCGGCAAGACGACCGTGCTGCGAATGATCGGGGGCTTCGAAGGTCCCACGCGCGGCACGATCCGGCTTGATGGGCGCGACGTCACGCATCTGCGCACGCGGCAACGCAAGGTCGGCATGGTGTTCCAGTCGTACGCCCTCTTTCCGAACATGACGGTGGCCGACAACATCGGCTTCGGCCTGCGCGTTGCGCGCCGGCCGCAGGACGATATCCGCGCGCGCGTCGAAGAGATGCTGAAGCTGATCAGCCTGCCCGCGCTCGGCGATCGATACCCGTGGCAGCTCTCGGGCGGCCAGCAGCAGCGGGTGGCGCTGGCGCGCGCGCTGGCCGGCAAGCCGCAGGTGCTGTTGCTCGACGAGCCGCTGTCGGCGCTCGATGCGAAGATCCGCATTTCGCTGCGTCAGGACATCCGCGCGTTGCAGCGCGAACTCGGTATTACGTCGATCTTCGTCACGCACGATCAGGAGGAGGCGCTGTCGATCTCCGATCGCATCGTCGTGATGAACGAGGGCCGCGTCGAACAGGTCGGCACGCCGTCGGATATCTACAACTATCCGCGCACGCGCTTCGTTGCGTCGTTCGTCGGGACGCTGAATATTCTTTCGGGTCAGGTGGTCGATCCGGCGAGCGGGCGGATGGCGGTCGACGGGCAGGAACTCACGACGTCGCGCGAGCTTCCGGCTAACGATGCCGGCAAGCAGCGCCTGCTCGCGTTGCGGCCTGAAGCGATCGTGCTGGAGCCAGCGGCACCGGGACGTAACACATTAAATGCGACCGTCGAAGAGGTGAGTTTTCTCGGGGCGGTAGTGCGGATCAGGACGCGTGTGAAGGATGCGGTGATTTCGCTCGATGTATTCAACGATCCGAATCGCAGCTTGCCGGAACGTGGTCAGCCTGTTGCGCTGGGGTTCTCGCACGACAATCTGCTGGTGCTTGAAGAGGCACGCCAGGCGCACAGCGGGTAGGCAGCGAACCTGCGAAGAGCGGATCTTGGCAACTACCGCGCGTGGGAATGGACTGCGGGAACGGACTGCGGCAACGTTACCTGCAGGTATTCAAAAATGTGAAAAGGACTCAACGGGGATCCCAGAATCGTCAAGCTTCACCGCTCACTCCACGAGTCTCACACGGGGTATAGCAAACACATTCTTACAAAAAAATCAGTCAACGACAAAGCGAAGGTGAAAAATTGAATCGAAAAATATTAGTTGGACTACTTGTTATAACAGGCTGTGTTTCAACGACGGCACGCGCGCAAAGCAGTGTCACTCTATACGGTATTCTTGACGCGGGGATCACCTATGTGAACAACACCGGCGGGTCGCACGTCGTGAAGTTCGACGATGGTGTGGCCTACGGTAACCGCTGGGGTATCAAGGGAGTCGAAGATCTGGGCGGCGGTCTCTCAGCCGTCTTCGCACTGGAAGACGGCTTTCACCTCGGTACCGGTAAGTTCGCTTTTGGCGGCGCCGAGTTCGGGCGGCAAGCGTATGTCGGCCTGAAGAATCGGTGGGGAACGCTCTCGCTTGGCAACCAACTCGATATGACCAACGAAATGGTGTCGGCATACAACATTTCGGCATGGGCCAGCGGCTATGCGATTCACCAGGGTGACTTCGACCGGATGAACGGCGACAGACTGCCGAATTCGGTGAAGTTTGTATCGAACGAATTCTCCGGCTTCAAGTTCGGCGGTATGTACTCGTTCGGCGGTGTCGCGGGCGATTTCCATCAGGACAGTGCCTACAGCGTGGGCGCGCACTACGCAAACGGCGCGTTCACGATGGGCGCAGCGTACACGCAGCTAAACAACCCATCCGGTATCTATGCGTTCGATCCCTACGCAATGATCGGCACGAGCACCTTCCTCGGCAAGCCGACGATCAGCGTCAATCCGACCACTGGTGCGATCACCGATCTCTATTCGAGCACGTCGTTCGCGGTGGACAAGCAGGGGACGTTCGGCGTGGGCGCCAGCTACGCGATCGGCAAGGTCACGCTGAACGGCAACTACACGTATACGACGATCAAGGCATACGGCAACTCGTCGCATATGCAGGTCGGTGAAGGTGGCGCGTACTGGGAGATTACGCCGGCGTTTAGCGCGATCGGCGGCTATCAGTACACGTCGTTCGAAGGGCACCACTGGAATCAGGGCACCCTCGCGCTTCATTACCTGCTTTCGAAAAGAACCGACGTCTACATCTCCGGCGATTACCTCAAGGCGTCGAACGGAGTTGATGCGGTGATTGGTTACAGCTTCACACCGTCGACGACCAGTACTCAGTCGGACGTACGCATCGGGATGCGACATTCGTTCTAGCTCAGCGCACGGTGCGCCGGTTTCGGCTGGATGCAATCGGAAAGAAACCTTACTTTATCTGGAGAAAATCATGAAACGCTATTGCATGAACGGTTTGAGGCTGGGCGTCACGGGCTTGTCGGTGCTGGGTGTAGTGAACCTGTTCGGCATGGGCACGGCGTGGGCCGAGCCTTCCGCACAGCTAATCGCTGCCGCAAAGACGGAAGGCCAGCTGACCTTGATGGGATTGCCGCGTCACTGGTGCAACTACGGCGAGCTGGTCGATGACTTCAAGGCGAAGTACGGCCTCAAGGTTAGCGTGCTGAATCCGGACGCAGGGTCGGGCGACGAAGTCGAGGCGATCCGGGCGAACAAAGGCAACAGCGGGCCGCAGGCGCCGGACGCCATTGACGTCGGCCTGTCCTTCGCGCCCAAAGCGAAAGCGGAGGGTCTGCTCGCGCCATACAAGGTCTCGACGTGGAACTCCATTCCCGCCGAGGCGAAGGATGCCGATGGATACTGGTTCGGTGACTACTATGGCGTGCTCTCGTTCGAGGTGAACGCGGATCTCGTCAGCAAGATTCCCACCGACTGGGCCGATCTGCAGAAGTCCGATTACTCCAGTTCGGTGTCGCTCGCAGGCGATGCGCGTGTGTCCAATCAGGCGATTCTGGGCGTATTCGCCGCAGGCTTGTCGCGCGCGCGCGGCGACATCGCAAAGGCCGGTGACGCGGGCCTGCAATACTTCGCGGAGTTGAACAAATCCGGCAATTTCGTCCCGGTGATCGGCAAGGAATCGACGCTCGCACAGGGCACTACGCCGATTCTGATTCGCTGGGACTACAATGCGCTCGCCGATCGAGATTCGCTAAAGGGCAATCCGAAAGTACAGGTCGTAGTGCCGAAAACCGGCGTGGTGGCCGGTATGTACGCGCAGGCGATCAGCGCCTATGCGCCGCACCCGAACGCAGCGAAGCTCTGGATGGAATACCTCTATTCCGACAAGGGCCAGTTGACCTGGCTGAAGGGTTACTGTCATCCGATTCGTTTCAAGGATCTGACGGCGACCCACAAGATTCCCGCCGATATGCTGGCGAAACTGCCGCCAGCGGCTGCGTATGAGAAAGCAGTATTTCCGACACTCGACCAGCAAGACGCGTTCAATGCCGCCATCACGAAGCGCTGGGATCAGGTCGTCGGCGCGAACATCAAGTGAGTTGCGCACCCGTGGCGGCGAAGCGTTGGATCTATGCTTGACGGCACCGTTCGGCGCGAACAACCTTTTCAGGTAACGTACAGGGCTAACAGGACTTTGGGCTGAGATCCATTCATGAACAAGCCGACTACAGGTCTTCCGCCTCTCGAATGGGTCCGCGTGTTCGAGGCGGCCGGTCGCCTTGGAAGCTTTACCGCGGCGGCGCACGAGCTGGGTTTGACGCAGGCAGCTGTCAGTCAGCGCATCAAGAATCTTGAGACGAGGCTCGGCGCGCCGTTGTTCGACCGGCAGGCCCGCGGGGTTTCGCTGTCCATGCAAGGCGAGGCGTGGCTGCCGCACATTCAGGCGGCGTTCAGCCAGCTGCTGGGCAGCACCGTCAATCTGTTCGAGTCGCCGCGACAGAAAATTACCATCGCGGCCTCCGCGTCGGTGATCACGCTGTGGATAGCGCCGCGGCTGCCTGCGATTACCGCTGCACTGCCGAACGTCCAGCTTACGTTTGAAACAGTGCAGCGGCTTCCCGACTATGGCCTGGCAGAGGCGGACTTCGAGATCCGTTTCGGCGACGGTCTGTGGCCCGAGCGCCGGGCGAAGCGACTCTTCAGGGAGGAACTCGCGCCGGTTGCCGCCCCGGCGCTGGTGGGAAAAGGAAAACGCGGCTGGGAACACCTGCCGCATATCGCGACTTCCGGGCCGAGAGTAGGCTGGCGCGACTGGTGTGCTGTCAACGGAACACCGTTGCCTCCGGTGCCGTCGTTGCGATTCGATACGTTCGCTCTGGCATTGCATGCTGCCGAAGCCGGTGCGGGCGTCCTGCTCGGCTCACTGCCGCTGTGTCAGTCCGCGCTGGCGGCAGGTCGCCTCAAGCGCCTGACGACGAACGCGCTCGCGATGGACAGCACCTACTGGATTACCTGGCCCGCGACCATGCCGGACTATGCGGAGCATCAAACGTTGATCCGCTTTCTGACAGAGCCATAGTGAGACTGCGGTACAACGGCCGTGCCGATTTAGTACACGGGACAAATCGGGCTCTATTTGGCGGGTGGGAATTGGCATTCCACTATGTGCTGGATCGACAGATGTTATAGGGGCGTCTCCACCCGCCTTCTGACGCATGGTGAGCACGTCACCCATTGATAGACGGAGCCCTGGTTCTGGATTTTGGGGGCCTCGCCCAGGAGCCAAAACCACCGCGACGGATCAGTCCACAGCTTGGCTCGGTGAAGTCGGGTAGCGCGCGAATCCGATACCGGTGCTCAGAGCCACCCGGCGTGACCTGTTCAGTCTCCATGCCCCCCCGATCGTTGCTGGGCTAAGGCAGGGTGATTCTACGAAGCTATCGTTACGAGCACCAGGAATATGGAGCGCAAAACGTGCTTCACTCAGCCGGCTCCTGGGAGAAGATTTCTTTGGCCGAAAACAGTCCGTTGACCGCAGCGGGGAAGCCGGCATAAACAGCCATTTGCATGATGACTTCCACAATTTCTTGCCGGGAGCAGCCTACGTTACGAGCGCCGTGAATATGCACTTTCAGTTGCGGCGACGCGTTGCCCATGGCGGTGAGAGCCGCCACCACGGCGAGCTCTCGAATCTTAAGGTCAAGTCCCGGCCGCGAATAGATATCACCAAACGGAAATTGCCAGTTCCGGTACTTCCTCGCCGTCAGCGAGGAGCTCAATTGGAAGCCAGGCGTACAGTGGCTCAGGCAGAGAAGGCTAGTGCGGTCGCAAAGGCCGCGCGAGGTGTCGAGTGCGGTCAATTTACCGTGGGCTACACGACGGTATTCGATCGAAGTGCCATTCCTGACGTGTTCGCGCCGTTGCAGAAGCGCTTTCCAGACTTGCGGATCGTCACCATAGAGAGAAGCCAGATCGTGCAGTGCGGCGAGACAGCGAATGACTGCCGGATCCCCAGCCGAGGCATCGACCAAGACGTGATGCGCAAGTGGAGCCGGCGAGCTTTCGATGTCTAATTCCACGAGCTGGGCGCGAAGCGCACTGGGCGCGCCTAGGGGTTTGTTCAATAAGGCAACCCCCAAGCCTTCAGCTGCAGCAGTCAGAGTCAAAACAGGCGCGACGAAATAAGTGCAGCAGTCAGCCTGCGCCTTGTGGAAGTTGTTCTCAGGTGACGAGTCATGTTGCGCCGACCCAGGGCAATATGAGCGCCGTTGGTTTGCAAAAATTTGTTCCTACTCGAGTTCAGTCGAATCGCGGTTGGCAGACGTGACAGGAACAACTTTGTTTCGACAGATTATGCAGAAAATTGTTCCTCTGTAGGGCGTTTAAAGCAATTTTGTAACTTGTTCGACGCCTTCACGATATCACCAGCTTGAATTCCAGCAAAAGCGTTCTATCGTTTATTGCCATCTGCCCTCAGCTTGCAGCCCCGCTATCCGGGGAACGTCCATGGATCCACTCGACGTTGATGACGGCTCCAATTGTTCCCGCCGGACGGTCGGCGGGAGAAGTATCGACACGGCGCAATGGGCTACACCCGACGAAGGAGCACTGGAGGGGGATAGGCGGGTTCTATACCTCGCACGAAAGCAGGCGGTCAGGCTGTACCTTTCCGGCGCGACGGCCGACACCATCAAGAAGTTAACCTCACTCGGGTCAAAACAGGCCTATCGCCTGATCAGGGAGCGCTGTCTTGAGACGCATCCAGACGGAAGACCCTATGGATGGAGAGGGTTGGTGCCGTGGTTCAGAGTAAATCCTTACCGGCGGCGCAAAAAGGTTCATGTTGACCAGTTCGGCAGTGGTGCTGCAGGAGCGATGCAGGCGCTGCTCGAATGCCTTCCGGACTTGCGCGACGCGTTCGACAAGCGGATTCGCGCAAGCGGCCCGGGGAAGCAGCTTGTGGAGATCCGCCGCTCTAGGAGACGTCATTGCCGCTGGTTTCTGGACCAACTGCGCTCCCTCGGGTATGAGGCACGAAACGAGTGGCCATTTGGCACCTCCAGCCAAGGTTACTTTTCGATCTGTCGGTACATCGACAGCGTACTGGCAGCGAACCCCAGATCGCTCGCAGCGGCGACCGGTGGCCCGGACCTCGCCGCAAAACTAAAGACGGGAGATGGAACCCGGCGGCCGGTCCTGAAGTTCATGCAACGTGTTGAGATGGATGCGCACAAACTCGACGGACGTTTCTGCGTATCGCTTCCCCTAATGGATGGCGGGTTTCGGGAGAAAATTGTCCATCGCCTCTGGGTCGTCGTCCTACTTGAGGTCGTCTCGCGCGTTGTCCTAGGCTACTACTTCAGCATCCGTCGCGAAGTATCGAGCGATGACGTGCTGCGTGCCGTCAAGCGTGCATTGGGCAAATGGTCATTGCGGCCAGTCAGTTTCTGCGAAACCCCTTATTTGGACGGCGCCGGTCTGCTCTCTGTTCTAGGGAAGGATTTCGTAGGGCTGTGCTGGGATGAGACCAGCGTCGATGGCGCTTTGGCGGAGACTTGTCGGCACGTCCGAGACGCGCTGCGCGATGCGGTCGGTTCCGCGCTGCTGGATCCGGAAACGTCGTTTTCCAAACGGCGAAGTAAAGACGATCGCCCGTTTATCGAAACGTTTTTCCGTAACCTTGCGGGGCGGGGATTCCAGCGCCTGTCCAATACCACTGGTGCAAAGCCACAGGACAGGAAGGGCCGTGAACCGGAAGCAGTCGCTCTCGCGAGCCGTTTCCAGTACGAATACGCGGAAGAATTGCTAGACGTTTTGATAGCGAACTATAACGCCTCTCCCCATAAGGGCATAGGCGACAGGACGCCACTGGATTATGCGAGATTCCTGTACCAGCACTCAGGACAGAATTTTCGTCAGGTTGACGCGGGGTTGGTGGAAGCGCTGTTCAGTATCCGCAAGCCCTGTACTGTGCGAGGCGGTGCTGAGCAGGGGCGTTTGCCGTTCGTCGAGTTCTATTACGCTTCCTATACCAATGAGGTGCTTCAAAGCCGGCAGGACCTGGTTGGCTCGGCTATCTGGGTGATCTGCCACAAGGAAGATGACTGCCGTGTTGCACGGGCCTCCACTCTGGATGGCATGTCGCTAGGTGTGCTACGGGCGGCGCCGCCGTGGAATATCTCACCTCACAGCCTCTCAGTCCGGGCGGCAATCTGCCAGGCCCGTTCGCGCGGGCAACTCACGATTCCTGCTGGTGGCGATGGTGTCGAAGTTTTCCTGCATTATGTGGAGAGTCAGGCACGCAACCGGTTGCCAGTTCATCCTGCATATCTGGAGGCGCGACGCATCCTCGCAGCCGCAGCGGAGCAGTCGGTCGGTGCCTCTATGCTGGATATAGCGATGGCTCGAGCGAGGACTAGCGATGCCTCTTCTGGACTGATCGAGTCAACAGAGACGGACTCGCGAGATGGAGGTACCAAGGCCGGGAACGCTGCCCCCCAGAAGCCCTCAAGTAGGAGCCCCACGTTGCCGCCGCGTCGAATGGCGCAATCGAGATAGGTCATGACGTTCTCGCTTCCTGAGCGTATCGATCCGAGGCACTGCGTCGTCACGAAGCAATATGCTGTGTATACGCCGCCTATGCATGAGATGATCGAACAGATTGGCGAATGGATCGACCAACAGCGGCCGGGTGGCTATATCTACGGGGCTTCGCGCCTCGGCAAATCCCGTTGCGTACAGTGGTACGTCGCAAAGGTCCTCGAAGAGCGCTTCAACGCTGTGATGCCCCTGGTAGTGTGGAACCGCCGCCCAGACAGCCACACCAGCGAAGCCGGATTCTGGCATCAGCTCCTCCTGGCTTCGCGGTTTGAATTCGCCAACCCGTCTAGGGCGCCGCGTAAAGCCGAGGCGTCGCACATGTGCAAGCAGCGCTTCATTAGCATCGCGAACAACGCGCAGCGCAACTATATCGTTTTGCTCATCGACGAAGCGCAGGATCTGACATTCCGTGAGTGGAAATGGTTGCTCGGGCTGCAGAACGATTTGGATTATGAGGGTTATCTGCTTAGTGTATTTTCCGTCGGTTCGCACCAACTGGGCTATCGCCACGAGTATATGGCCATTACTGGCAATGCGCATGTCGCAGCACGTTTTATGGCGGCACACGCGCGATTTCACGGCTTGCGCTCATTGGACGAAATTGGATACGTGCTCAACGGCTACGATGTCGATTCAGAATGGCCGTCGGGCAGCAGCATTTCGTACCTGGAGTATTTTGCACCGGACGATTTCACGGCAGGACGGCGGCTAGCCGACTGTGCTGAGCAGGTCTGGAAGGCACTGGTGGAGCTTTCGCCTGATTCCGCAAAACGGCATCTCGAGTTCCCGATGCAACATGTTGCCACAGCAACCGAGGCGATACTCTTCCAATTGGCCAGAGGCGAGGACTGGAATGGAGCGACGTCTTACGAGAACTGGTTGCGCGAATTCGCGAAAGCCAACTTCTCCGACCATATGCGAATCATCGCTACTGGCGGTTGACATGACCACTTATCCTTCGGTCAACTGGTGGCCAGGAAACCTCCATCCATATGAATCGAGACTTTCATTCCTGGTCCGGTTCTGTGAACTGAACGGCATCAGCGCCCAAAGATGCCTTGCATTCCTTAATGTCGCGCCGGAAGGGGACGTATCGCTGCGTGCCGAGGAGATCGCACGCCTATCCTCGATCCTAAATGAGGCATTACCCGTTGTTCAAGCGATATTCTCACCCGCAGTGAGATTCGTTGACTGTGGACACTATGCTCCTCCTCCAAGCAGGCGCGATTGGCTTCATGGTATTCGTTATTGTGAGACATGTGCACAGCACGGCTACCATAGTTATCTGCATGAGACGGAGTGGCTTTCTAGGTGCCCGATCCACATGAACGAGTTGAAGGAGGTGCGGGTGCTGCCAAAGTACTCGCGTACCATCGCGGTCAGACGTATGGCCGCGCTCAAGCTTGTGATGCAGGAACACTGCAAGTCGTGGCCCCATCGAGATGATTGCTTTCTTGTTCGCAAACAGGGACGAATGGAGTCTCTTGAGGCGTGGGCGGCGCAGGCGAACCTCGCGGCGGCGCATAGGTCACGCGGAGAAGTCTGGCATTCGGAAGAAGATGCACTTCTCGGAAATCTGTCATTGTCGCAGGCGTTTGGACAGTTGCGGGCTCTTGCGCCGATGTCCGAAGCTATCGAGTTGCTTTTAACGGAAAGTGGAGACACGTGGCGCGTACAAAGCCGTGCGTTTCCAATCAGATCAAAAATCGAGCTTGCGCGCGTTAAGCCGCTGCGCCTAAGTTTCGCTCGCATCATCGAGTTCTACAAATGCATCAGCGCGTCCTCAACGGCTCCGCCGGCATTTGTCGCGCGTCTCAATGCAGTCCAAGATTCTCTCAGAGACCGACACGGCGCTTGCCATTGTCAATGGGGCTCGACAAGTGGGGGATGGGAGTCTTACTGGATCAAGGTGCACGCGGAGGAAAAAACCTACTGGGCTATCCCATGTCCATTCGATGTTGCACTTGCAGAGCTTGATCGTGGCTGGGGACATCCTGGCGCCGGACTGATCGGACGGAACGCGGTTCAAGAAAGCTTACGTTTCATCGCACTATCGCGCGAAATGCATGCGGCAGGCCTGATCCGCTATAAAAAGGGTGCAAAAATGTCACCGGAAGGCTGCCTATATATGGATCAGGACATCGTGTCCAGTTGCGAGTGGATCCAGGATTCACCGCTGACGGAAATACTCGATACAGCTTGCATCTGGGAAATAGAGTCGGCCTTCAGCGCGCTTTCAGTGTGGCTGGATGATATTGAGCAGGGTCTTCAACCTGGGCAACGCGATGATCCGAAATATTGCGTTCGCCTGTGCGAGACAGATGAGGGGTTGTCGCTCGTGCGATGGATCCGAGATACCAAAAATTGATCGTCATTGTAGCGGCGCCGAGCAGGCGCCGGACGTGTCGGATGATGCAAACAGACGTTGCTAGGCACTCCGCAGCTCGGACGCGGTCATTCGCTGCGCATCGTGACGCAATTGGTTACGGTCAAGTGCAGTCGCCGATGACTTGTCGGTTGACGCGACGAATATGTGTTCGTTCCCCGTTTTTAGTCGTAAGCGATCGATAAACGACGCCCCTCGGTCATCGAACGTGTAAGAACGCTCTGATATCCTTCGCCTCTCATTCTGGCTGACCAGGAGTAGTGACATGCGTTGGATAGTGCCTCTTGTACTGGCGATCGTATGTACGTGTTCCGCGCTGGCTGATCCGGTCGCTTTTAACGCAGGGGTAATCCGGCTCACGGGGGTGAACGAAGCTGCCCCTTTCGACACGGTGATCTTTTACCCTACGCGTGAGCGTGAGGTTCCGTGGCAAGCGGGCCCGTTCACTGTTGAGGCGACGCGCGATGCTTCGCCTGTACCGGACGGCCGCTTCCCCGTTGTATTGATTTCACATGGACGAGGCGGCGGTCCCTTCAGCCACCGTGAATTGGCCGCAACTCTGGCTCGCGCCGGATTTATCGTCGTCTTGCCGACGCACGTTGGGGACGCTTCAGGCTATCCCCGAGCGCCGTCCCAAGCCCAGATTCTGATTGATCGCCCCCGGCAGGCAGAGGCCGCGCTCAATGCAGTCCTCGCAGATCCACGGTTTTCCGCGAGCGCCGATGTCGACCGAATTGGCATGATCGGATACTCGGCCGGTGGCTACACTGCGCTGATTCTGGCGGGAGCGAAACCCGACTTTGCGTATGCCAGTGCGTACTGCGCAGATCACGATGATCCGGGATCGTGTCCGCGTCCAGCAACCAGCAATAGTGCGCACGGCACCCAAGATAAAGCGGCTGTACCCGCTGACCTGGTAGCCTGGCAACCGCCCGTTGATCGCCGCCTGAAGGCCTTGGTGCTGATGGATCCACTGGCGATGATGTTTGAGGCACCTGGCTTGTCCGCTGTGCGCGTACCGACGATGCTCTATCGACCGCAGGACGACAGCTATCTTGGTTCTGCGAGAAACTCTCTTGGCGTTGTGTCAGGCTTGCCCACACCGCCCGCAGTCCACATCGTGCCAGGCAACCACTTCGTTTTCATTGATCCTTGTCCGGCCTCGGTCGCAGCCAGTGTGGCACTGATCTGTCAGGATGCGCCCGGGATCGATCGTGTGGAGATTCATCGCCAGATCGACCATGAGGTCGTGGACTTCCTACGCGCAAATCTATAACTCATCCAGGCTGCGCTGACATGCTCCAGGGAAGCAACGCGGCGTAGTCGTCGACGTTCTTTGCCAGAGGCAATCGCTGGAACAGCAAGGTGAGGTAACGGTACGGATCGATTCGACAGGCTTTGCAGGTTTCGACGAGAGAGTAAAGATTGGCGCTCGCAGTCGCGCCGTCGACCGTGTCCGCGAACAGCCAGCCGCGACGCTTATAGAAATGCTTCGATAAGCGTCGCTATCGACACATTGTAGTTATCGAAGGTTCATCCAGCCGGGTAATCGGAGGCGTCGACACTGCTAGCCAAGGCCCTGCTGTAACAGGACCATAGCGCTATCCTGGCCGGATAACACGATCGCATTCCAGAGCTGGAGCTTCCATAACTACAGGGTTTCCAGGAAGCGAAGGACGTCGTCCTTCGGACGATATCGCGTCGGCTTTCGCGAAGGTGCCTGGAGAGCTTGTAATGCACGATCCTTCATTTGCAGATCCGCCTCTACATAGCGATGTGTCGTCACGGGACTTTCGTGACCAAGCCATAGCGCGATGACGGTGATGTCGACACCAGATTGCAGCATATGCGTTGCTACCGAGTGCCTCACCACGTGCGGAGATATTCGGCACTTCAGAAGTTCGGGAAACTGTCGCGATGCCATCTCGACCGCGAGGTTCAGGCGTGCGGTAAAGCCGACACGCGTTAGCGTCCCACCAGAGCGACCTGGAAAGAGCGGCTCATGAGGACTCCGTGGATAATGCTTCAGCCACCGCTTCAGCTCCCTAGCGGTGTCCGGCCACAATGGTACAGAACGATCTCGTCGACCTTTGCCATGGATCCGTACCCATGAGGTTGAGCCAAGCACGAGATCAGCAATACGCATCTCGAGGAGCTCGGAAACACGCGCACCGGTGTTGTACAAGGTTGCCAGCATCACACGATCACGTTGGCCAGTCCACGTTTCTGCATCGGGAGCGGCGAGGATCGCTTCAATATGCTCGCGAGACAGAGATCCGACAAGAGGCTGCTTGTAGCGCTTCATGGGGATCGCCAATACAGACCGGACGATCGCCAGCGCCGAGGGTTCCTCGGACGAAACATATTCCATGAACGACCGTATGGCGGCGAGCCTCGCGTTGCGGCTGCGGATGCAATTATGGCGATTCCGTTCGAGGTGGTGGAGAAACGCGAGAATGAACGACGCGTTCAGATCTTCGATAGCAATATTGGAAGGCCGCTTGTGCAAGCGTTGATATGCAAAGGCCAGCAGCAGGCGAAAACTGTCGCGGTAAGCGGTCACAGTGCAGTGGCTTACGTGTTGCTGCAGCAGCAGGCGTTGCGTAAAAAACTTCTGCAATAAAACGGGAAATGATTGTGTGAGAGACTTGCTCATGATGTACCTCTCCGACAACTCACGAAGCGCTGAGCTGCGATAGCTAACAGCTCAGGAGTGGCTGTCTCATACCAGTATGTGTCGGTAACCTTGGCGTGGCCGAGATAGGTCAACAAGGCAAGAATGCTGCGATCTACGTCCAGTCCATGGGCGTACCATTCCTGGAGTCTGTGGCACACGAATGAATGGCGTAGATCGCGCAGGCGGAGTCGTTGGTGGTCTCCGCGCGGTCGCCACTTCAACGTGTCACAGAGAATATGGAATGCATAGTTGACGCTATGCGTGGAGGCTGGTCGACCGAAGTCAAAAACGAAGAACGCCTCGCTGTTCAGGGTCAGGGGATCGCGATCGCGTTTCCTGGCGTAGCGCCGCAGGATGTCAGCGGTGGTGGGGTGTATCGGGACCCAGCGCGATTTACCGAGCTTCCCGCACCGAATGTGCAGCAACCGGCTGTCGAGATCGACGTCCGAACGAGTCAACGCCGTCGCTTCAGCGGTCCTCAGACCTGATGAGGCCATCAATCCAAAGATAGCCGCGCAGCTCGCGCCACGCAAGCCGTGCGGCGGATAAAGCCCATCGCAGCGCGCCATCAACTCGATGATCTCGTCGTCGCTAAAGACATGCGGAACCAGCCGACGATGTGCCGCTCCAAAGAGCGCTCGGGGTGGAATCTCTGTTTCGGGATCGAACTGCCGGCAATATTTGGCAAAGGGCCGTAGGACCTCGATCCTGCGTGCGGCCGTCAACCGGCGACCACCGACGGAACTGCTCGCCCACCGCACGGCTAGCTGCGTAGTCAACGGGCCCCGATGGCCGATCTGTTGTGCGAATCGCGCGAAGTGTCGAAGTTGTTCGCCTTCCGCCTTGAGCGCGAAGCCCGCCTGGCGGCGAACGGCGAGGTAGTCGTCGATCCGCTGCATGAATGATTTGCGGTGTCTCATGAGCGGCTCCCCGGCCAGGGAAGCGCCACCTGCCGAAGCGCCGGAACATTCACCTTGGCATAAATGGTGGTCGTGTCAAGGCTCCGATGGCGTAACAGGTCGGCGATCTCCTTGAACGGGGCCCCGCCTTGTACCATCCGACATGCCACTGTGTGCCGGAAAATGTGTGTGCCACGCACGCGTTGTTGAAGGCCGCAACGTTCGGCAGCGTAACGCACTGCATTTCTCACAATGTCCACACTTGCTTCTGCATTGAGCGGTGGTCGATGACGTACAAACACTTCGCGCCGCGTTGTATGGGGGCGCCCCCGCTTCAGGTACGCGGCGATCGCCTCGCCCGTTGTCCGTGGCAGCGGTACAACATCAACTCGATTCCCCTTGGCATGGAGCGTCAAGGTTCCTACGCGCCAGTCGATATCATCGAGGCACAGTTGTGCGACCTCAGTGCGCCTCAAGCCGAGGTCCAGCAGGCAGCGGGTAATGGCGTAGTCTCGCTTGCCGGTGGCGCTATTGCGGTCAAAGGCACTGAGCAGGTTTCTGATCTCGTCAGGCGCCAAAATATCGGGAAGGCCGGCGAGTCGCCGTGAGGCGACCGGTGGGAGTGCGGCAATAAGTGTTGCGGTTGGGATGCCGCAACTGGACTTGAAGAGGAAGTAGCTGTGAAGGGAATTACCCACACCCTTGATGGTGCGTGGCGCCAGTCCACGCGTGCGACTCAGAACGAAGTGTTCGACATCATCCGGAGTAAGATTCGCAATGCTAATCGTACCTGTCAAGAATCGATCGACGAGAAATTCCGTTATATCCCGCCTTCGTGCGTAGCGGGTACTATCGGACAGTCCACGAACTTCAGACAGGTGACGATCGAAATCCGCGATCTCTCTGGCTATTGCAGTCGATACGGGCGAGAGCGGCCCTACGCGAGCGATGCCCCGCATCTCAAGGAACAGCGTCACTGCCGCATGGATGTTGGTTCTCGCTCGCTCACATTTGGGGGCGCAATGGCAATGGAGCAGATGACCGAAGAGAAAGCGGCCTATCAATGCATCGTCGACTTCGCGAAGGCCGATTCTCTGTCCCGAGATCCAGTGCGCGAAATGAGCAAGACCGCGGTAGTAGCGCTCCACTGTGTTCTGCGAATATCCACGTTTGGTTAGATATCGGCGGTATGAGGCCGCGTGAGTTTCCATGCCAGACTGGGCAAACCATCTTTGAGCAAGGAAATGTCCGGGTCTGAGGCGTGAGTATGTGAGCATGGTGACCCTCCTCGAAACACTAAGACAACACGAGGAAAGTACTCCATATTATGGAAGATTGTAGTGCGTGCTTCACGGATCATATCCCTGAAAAAAGGGGCTACTGTCCACACGCGGGTGATGAATCTCCGATAACTACAATGTGTCGATAGCGGCGCCCGATCACAAACGGGCGGATCGAATTCTCACAGGCATTGTTCGATATGGGCCAGTTGCCGTTCTCGACATAGAGGATCAGCTTCGGCCACTGCTCGCGCAGGTAGGTAAGGGCCTTCCCGAGCAGGCTGTT
>NZ_JAQQFL010000057.1:0-31389 GCF_046026025.1 Paraburkholderia fungorum
TTCTTTGCCTGCCGCAAAGCAAAGTAGGCAAAAGAAAGCGGCTCAAACCGCTAACTCATAAGCGGGTCCCCCGCGCAGCCACGGTAGTGGTGCATCTGGAATCCGTGCCCCCGCGCACTCCGCGCTGGTGACAAGGCGCTCATTCGCTCCCACTCCGCACTGCGTGCGTCGCGGACGGGTCTGCATGGGAAACCCGGGGCTTCGTTTGGGTTCGGTGGGGGCCATCGGCTTCGCCTCGGCGGAGCGTTCGCGCTGTCTTTGGCGAACTCCATTTCGAATGCAATGCAATGCGATGCGTGCACTCACGGTACGGACGTCGTCGTTGTATGCGCGACAGCGATTCAACGACAAGCCGTGTTTGCTGCGCGGCCGAGGTTATGCCCCCGGCGGCGATGCACCGACGAGTCAGGGAACCCGGCAAACCGTGGGAGCAAAAGCATGGCGGGTAGTTTCAGGAAGGACGAACGTCATGAGCGCGAAAACGCAGCGGGTGGTTTCATGAACTGCGCGTCGGCGCGCGCAGCGCCGCCGGAAGAATGAGTGCCTTGTCACCAGGGCGGAATGTGCGAGAACACGGATTCCAGATGCACCACTACTGTGACTGCGCGGGGGACCCGCTTAAGAATTAGCGGTTTGAGCCGCTTTCTTTTGCCTACTTTGCTTTGCGGCAGGCAAAGAAAAGTAGGTGCCCCCCCCGCACAGGGGGAACACTAATAGACCACAAACAAAGCAAGGAAAGGCCAACAACAACAGCAACAACAACAGCAACAACAACAGCAACAACAACAGCAACAACAACAGCAACAACAGCAACAACAGCAACAACAACAGCAACAACCACCCACAACCATCCAGACAAACAAAGCGCCACGAAGGCAAAAAAACCCAAAAAAAAACCCAAAAAAACCCCAACCCCGGAGGGGCATATAATGTCGAACGCCTCCGCCGTCCTCCCAAAAAATGCCCGATCTGCTAGCCAATCTAAACCCCGAACAACACGCCGCCGTCACGCTCCCCAACGAGCCAGCGCTCATCCTTGCCGGCGCGGGCAGCGGCAAAACCCGCGTCCTCATCACGCGGATCGCGTGGCTCATCCAGCACGGCCTGGCGTCGCCCGCCACCATCCTGGCGGTGACCTTCACCAATAAAGCCGCCCGCGAAATGATGTCGCGTCTGTCAGCACTCTTGCCGATCGACACGCGAGGCATGTGGATCGGCACCTTCCACGGCCTATGCAACCGCATGCTGCGCGCGCATCATCGCGACGCGGGCTTGCCCGCCACCTTCCAGATCCTCGATACCGCGGACCAGCTCTCCGCGATCAAGCGTCTGATGAAGGGCCTTAACATCGACGACGAAAAGTACCCGGCGAAAAATCTCCAGTACTTCATCAACAATTCGAAAGAACAAGGCCTGCGCCCGAAAGACGTCGACGCCACCGACAACTTCAACCGCAAATTCGTCGAGCTCTACGAAGCCTACGACCAGCAATGCCAGCGCGAAGGCGTCGTCGACTTTCCGGAACTGCTGCTGCGCTGCTTCGAACTGCTCGCGCACAATCCGCCGCTGCGCGCCCACTATCAGGCGCGCTTCAGGCACATCCTCGTCGACGAGTTCCAGGACACCAACAAGCTGCAATACGCGTGGCTGAAAATGCTGGCCGGGCAGACCAACTCGATCTTCGCGGTCGGCGACGACGATCAGTCGATCTACGCCTTCCGCGGCGCGAACGTCGGCAACATGCGCGACTTCGAACACGAGTTCAACGTCCGGCACATGATCAAGCTGGAGCAGAACTACCGCTCGCACGGCCATATTCTCGACGCCGCCAATCAACTGATCGCCAATAACTCGCGGCGTCTGGGCAAGAATCTGCGTACCGATGCGGGTCACGGTGAACCGGTGCGCGTCTACGAGTCCGCCACCGATACGCAGGAAGCCGGCTGGATCGTCGAGGAAATCAAGGCGCTGATCAGCACTGGCACGTCGCGCAGCGAAGTAGCGATCCTGTACCGCAGCAACGCGCAGTCGCGCACGATCGAACACACGCTGGTCAATGCGGGCATCGCGTATCGCGTGTACGGCGGTCTGCGCTTTTTCGAGCGTCAGGAAGTCAAGCACGCGCTCGCCTATCTGCGCCTGATCGACAATCCGAACGACGACACCGCGTTCGCTCGCGTCGTCAATTTCCCCACGCGCGGCATCGGCGCGCGCTCGATCGAGCAACTTGCCGACGCGGCGCGTCTGTACAACTGCTCGATGGCCGCGGCGATTCCGTATGTCGCGGGTAAGGCGGGGTCGAGCCTCGCGAGTTTCGCAAACCTGGTCGGCAGGATGCGCGCGGAAACGCAGCAAATGAGCCTGCCTGAAACGGTCGAATTCGTGGTCCGCACGAGCGGTCTCACGGAGTTCTATCAGAACGAACGCGAAGGCCAGGACCGCTTGGAGAACTTGCAGGAACTGGTCAACGCGGCCGCTGCTTTCGTCAGCGAAGAAGGCTACGGCATGGATACGCCGGCGCGCTCGATTCCGCTGCGCCCAGGCGCAACCGCGGCGCCCGAGTTGGCCGTCGCCACCGACGATCCGAATACCGTCGTGCTGGACGCGCCCGGCATCGCCGATCCGGCGCAAAACCCGGACACGATGACGCCGCTCGCCGGTTTCCTGTCGCACGCATCGCTGGAAGCCGGCGACAACCAGGCGCAAGCCGGTCAGGAAGCGGTGCAGTTAATGACGGTGCACGCGGCCAAGGGCCTCGAGTTCACAGCGGTGTTCATTACGGGTCTCGAGGAAGGGCTGTTCCCGCACGAGAACAGCGCGATGGAGTCGGACGGTCTGGAAGAAGAGCGCCGTCTGATGTACGTGGCGATCACGCGGGCCAAGGAGCGTTTGTATCTGTCGTTTGCGCAGAGCCGGATGCTGCACGGCCAGACGCGCTACAACATCCGTTCGCGTTTCTTCGACGAACTGCCGCAGGAAACGCTCAAGTGGCTCACGCCGAAAGTCGAGGCGGGCGCACGTTGGGGCGGCCGCTCGGACAACGCCGGGTATGGCCGTGACTGGTTCGCGCGGCCGGGTTACACGGGCCCGTCGTCGTCGACCCCGGCGCCGTTGCCGGCCTTTGCGAACGAACAGCGCGCGGCTGATACGGGCTTTCGGGTTGGCCAGCAGGTGTTCCACACCAAGTTTGGGGAAGGCACGGTCACCGCGCTGGAAGGCGGCGGCACGGATGCCAAGGCGCAGGTCAAATTCAAACGGCACGGCGAGAAGTGGCTGGCGCTTGCGGTCGCCAAATTGCAGGCGGTGGAATGAGCGCGGGCGGGATACAAGGGGCAGGGGCGGACGGCGTGGGCGCGACAGCATCAGGCTCGGCTGCCGTCGGCGCAGCAAATTCAGGCGCGCCTGCAGCCAGTACGGCTGGCATGAATCCGGACCGCAGCGGTGCACCGGTCTCGCATCGTCCGCTCGGCATTCTGGCGGCGTTGCCACAAGAGCTCGGCGATCTGATCGAAGCAATGCGCGCCGAATCCGGCGTACGCACGATCACCCACGGTCAGCGTGACTATCACCTTGGCACGGTGCACGGCGCGCCTTGCGTCGTGACGCTGGCGCGCGTCGGTAAGGTCGCGGCGGCGGCCACGGTCAGTGCGTTGATTCATGCATTCGATGTCGAAGCGGTGGTGTTTACCGGCGTTGCGGGTGGCGTGGGGACGGAGGTGCGGGTCGGCGATATCGTCGTCGCCAACGTGCTGATGCAGCACGATCTCGACGCGTCGCCGCTGTTCCCGCGCTTCGAGGTGCCGCTGCTCGGCGTGTCGCGCTTCGCGGCCGATGCGGCGCTTGCCGATCAACTCGCCGCCGCGTGCGAGCGTTTTGTTGCTGAAGAGGGCGCTGCGTCGGCGGCTCGCTTCGGCACGCGCGAGCCGCGTGTGCATCGCGGCTTGATCATCAGTGGCGATCAGTTCGTGGCGAGCGCAACGGGCGTCAAAGCCTTGCGCGACGCGCTGCCGGATGCGCTCGCGGTCGAGATGGAAGGCGCGGCGATCGCGCAGGTCTGTTACGAGTACGGCGTGCCGTGCGCAGTGGTGCGTACCATCTCCGACACCGCCGACGATCACGCGCCGCAATCGTTCGTGTCGTTTCTCACGGAGATCGCCGGGACGTATTCGAATGCGATCCTGACGCGGTTTCTGGAGGCGCGTAGCTCGGTCTGAAACTCGCCTCTCACATACGCGTGCTCGCGCAAATCTGATCGCAGGCTGGCGTGCGGATCGCCGCACGCTTGTCGGGCAGGCTTACGAGGCCATGCTCAAGCTAGCAAGTCGATTCCCCGCAGACTGCCAGATCCGTCAGCCCGGCCGAGGCTAGCCTTTCCCTGAACCGTCCAGCGCCTCCCGCACCTGCTGCAGCGCCGCCGGATCCTCGATGGTCGGCAAATCGCCCGGTTCGCGGCCCTCGGCCAGCGCCGCAATCGCGCGGCGCAGCAGCTTGCCGGAGCGCGTCTTCGGCAGCATCGACACCACTACCACGCGCGCCGGCCGCGCAATCGCGCCGAGCTGGCGGTCGACCGTCGCGCTAAGTGCGGCTTGCAGTTTGGCCCGCGCCTTGTCGTCCGCATAGGCCTGCGCGTCGCGCAGTACGACGAACGCCATGGCCGCCTGACCCTTCAGCGCATCGGTCACGCCGACCACCGCCACTTCCGCGACCGCCGCGTGGCTCGATAACGCTTCCTCGATTTCGCGCGTGCCGAGCCGATGGCCGGCCACATTGATCACGTCGTCGGTGCGGCCGAGGATCGTCACGTAGCCGTCTTCGTCCTGGATGCCCCAGTCGAAGGTCGAGTAGACCTGCTGGTTCGGCACGCTCGACCAGTACGTGCTGATAAAGCGCTTGTCGTCGCCCCAGACCGTGGACATGCAGCCCGGCGGCAACGGATATCCGAGCGCGAGCACGCCTTTTTCGCCGGGCGGGCAGGGCTCGCCGGTCAGTTCGTTGCGCAAGGTGAGATTGAAGCCGGCCGACGGCACACCCGGCGAGCCGAGCTTGGTGGGCAGCACCTCGACGCCGCGCGGAATGGCCAGCATCGGCCAGCCAGTTTCGGTCTGCCAGTAGTTGTCGATCACAGGCTTGCCGAGCGCGCCGGCGATCCATGCGGCGGTCGGTTCGTCGAGCGGTTCGCCGGCGAGGAACAGCGTGCGCAGGCTCGACAGATCGGACTTTTTCAGCAGCGCCGGATCCTGCTTTTTCAGCACGCGCAGCGCGGTCGGCGCGGTGAACATCAGGTTGATCTTGTGCTGTTCCACGAGGCGCCACCAGATACCGCCGTCCGGCCGGATCGGCGTGCCTTCGTACATCACGGTAGTGAGGCCCGCGATCAGCGGCGCATAGACGATGTAGCTGTGGCCCACCACCCAGCCCACGTCGGACGCGGTGAACATCGTGTCGCCCGGCTTGCCCTGAAAGATGTGTTCCATCGATGCCGCCAGCGCCACCGCGTAGCCGCCGACGTCGCGCTGCACGCCCTTCGGCTTGCCGGTAGTGCCCGAGGTGTACAGCACGTACGACGGCTCGTTCGATTCGAGCCATTCGCATGGCACATGCGCATTGAAAAACTGCTCGCGCAGCGGCTCGTAGGCGACGAGGTAGCTCGCGTTCAGGCGTTCGGGCGCCAACTGGCGATCGATCAGCAGCACGTGCGGTGTCTTGTGGGTTGCGCGCGCAAGCGCCTCGTCCATCAGCGGCGTGTAGTCGATCACCTTGCCGCCACGCGCGCCGGCGTCGGCGGTCACGATCAGCACCGGTTTCGCGTCGTCGATGCGCGCCGCCAGGTTGGGGGCCGCGAAGCCGCCGAACACCACCGAATGAATCGCGCCGAGCCGCGCGCAAGCGAGCATCGCGAACAGCGCCTCGGGGATCATCGGCAGATAGAGCAGCACGACGTCGCCGCGCTTCACGCCCAGCGAGCGCATCACCGCAGCCATGCGGTTGATTTCCGCGTGCAGTTCGGCGTAGGTGTAGTGCCGCTCGATGCCGGTTTCCGTCGACACGTACACCAGCGCATTCTGCTGAGCACGTTCGGCCAGATGCCGGTCCACCGCGTTATGGCACAGGTTCGTGCGACCGCCGACGAACCAGCGCGCGAACGGCGGATTCGAGCGGTCGAGCACGGTATCGAACGGCGTCTGCCAATGAATCCGCTGCGCCTCTTCACGCCAGAATGCTTCGGGTTGCTCGATCGAACGGCGGTGGAAGTCGCGGTAGGCGGTCATCGGCGGCGGTCCTTCTGCTGCGTGAGTGAAGCAAGGAATGGCGAGTCGTACGGCTGCTGGGCGAGGCGAGAGGGCAGTGCGACCATCCGCACAAGCATAGTGCACGCGTGGCTGAGCGGACAACGCGGGTTCACCATGAGCGGGGACAAGAAAAAAGGCGCCGCAGCGCCTTTTTTCGTTCACTTCCGCACGAGTGAGCACATCACGCTTTCGCGCGCTTGCCTTCGAGATTCGGCAGGAACACCGTCAGCATGCCGATCAACGGCAGGAACGAGCAGACCTTGTACACATACGTGATGCTGGTGGCGTCGGCCAACTGTCCGAGCACGGCAGCGCCGACCCCGCCCATGCCGAACGCGAAACCGAAGAAGAGGCCCGCGACCATCCCCACCTTGCCGGGGATCAGTTCCTGCGCATAGACGAGAATCGCCGAGAACGCCGAAGCCAGCACGATACCGATGATCACCGTCAGCACCCCGGTCCAGAACAGGTTGGCGTACGGCAGCAGCAGCGTGAACGGCGCAACGCCGAGGATCGACACCCAGATCACATACTTGCGGCCGATCCGGTCGCCGATCGGACCGCCGATCACCGTGCCTGCCGCGACCGCCGCGAGGAACACGAACAGGTGGACCTGTGCGGCCTGCACCGGCAGATGGAACTTGTCGATCAGATAGAACGTGAAATAGCTGTTGATGCTGGCGAGGTAAAAGTACTTGGAGAACACCAGCAGCATCAGCACAGCCATCGCGAACATGACCTGGTTGCGCGACAGGGTCGCGTGACCGGTCTGGCTGCGCGTCTTTTTCACCGCGGGATGCTGTTTGTACCAGCGGCCGATCTGCGTGAGCACGACGATCGCCACCAGCGCCGCCACCGAAAACCACGCGATGCTGCGCTGGCCGTGCGGAATCACGATCAACGCGGCGAGCAACGGTCCGAGCGACGAACCCGCATTGCCGCCCACCTGGAACAGCGACTGTGCCAGACCATGCCGGCCGCCCGAGGCCAGGCGCGCCACCCGCGACGATTCAGGATGGAACACTGACGAGCCGCAACCGACTAACGCCGCCGCTACCAGCAGCACGCCGAAACTCGGCGCAACCGACATCAGCAGTAGCCCGCAGAGCGTGAAGCCCATGCCGACGGGCAGCGAATACGGCTTCGGATGCTTGTCGGTATAGCTGCCGACCAGCGGTTGCAGCAGCGACGCGGTGATCTGATAGGTCAGCGTGATTAGCCCGATCTGCCCGAACGACAGCGAAAAGTTGTCTTTCAGCATCGGATAGATCGCCAGAATCAACGACTGGATCATGTCGTTGAGCAAGTGCGAAAAGCTGATCGCGCCCAGCACGGAGTAGACCGTGCGCTGGACTTTCGCGGCGGGCTGCGCGGCGGCGGGGTTGGCAGGGCTGGCGGGAGAGGCTGAGGCGCCGGCGAGGGCGCTTTTATCGAGGCTCGTTTCCATACGCTAGATGAGAGAGGAGAAAGGGTGAAAGGTCATGATTTCAGGCTGCGGACGCGCTGTCGTTCTTCAGGTTCGCTAGCCAATTCGATGGGTACGCGAGCGGTGCGGCATTTCGACGCGGTAACCGGCGTTGTCACCTATTTGTCGAAGTTTAATGTGGCTTCGACGAAATGTAAGGACAAGTTTTGTCGCGAATCGGACACGTGTGAGTCTGTCCGGCCGTCACGACGGCGCGGAAATTGGGCGTTTGGTGCACTGCGATGGTGCTGGCGGTGAGTGTGTTGCCATTGCCACGCGCGATTGGCAAGCCGTCTGATAAATGCGGTTCGGGGATTTTTGGCCATGTATAAAACGGTCGCGGGCGCGAAGCTTACAAAGCGATGCGTCGAGGACCGGGCATGACGGTCGGCATGATGCGAGCGGCGTTAAAGATCGCAGACGTTTATGCCGTAGACCCGGAGAGATAAGCATGAATGCCGGAACCGACCTTTCCGGCAGTTCGATACGCGGGGACGAGGAATATGAAAGCAGTTTCGCTGGGTGGCCAGACGGGCGCAGGGTTCGTGGCGGAAGGGGAAGCGGCGGCCAGGCCGTCGCCATCGCGAGGCGAGGGAAGCCGCTCGCGTGCCGTGCGGCTTAAGGGCTTGTCGGTGAAGGCGATGCTGCGGCTCGCGTTTGCCGTGCTGCTGATCGGCACGCTCGCGATCGGGGTGTTTTCTCTGACCCAGATCAGCCGTCTGAATGCTTCGGCGCAATCGATCTACGACCAGGGCCACGTGGCGAGCCGCGCGGCCGAAGAGGCGCGCGGCCACATGCTGCGCGCGAGCCGTGCGCAGAAGATGCTGCTCACCGCGACCACCGCCAAGGAGCGCGACGATCTCGGCGCCGACATCGACAAGGGTTTGAGCGGTCTCACCGTGGAACTCGGCACGCTGCAACAGTACGTCGACACATCCGACGCGAAGGCGGTCGATCAGCAGAAGAAATTTGCTGCAGCCGTTGCGGTATGGAGCGGCCACCTGCGTGATTTTGTGAAGCTGGTGAAAGCGCAGCCGCTGGATCTATCGCAGATGAACTGGCAGGTCGGTACTCAGGACGTGTCGTTGCTGGTCGAGACGGGCAAGCTTGAAAAACTCGTCGACGAACTCGTTGCGCAGCGTGGCACGGCCGCGAAGGCGACCATCGAGGCATCCGGTTTTATCTTCCATTCGTCGTTCGTGATGATCGCGGTGATGACGGTCGGGCTGATCGCACTGGCGTTCGGCATTAGCGAGTGGGTGGTGCGACGCCTGGGCGGCCAGCTCGGCGGCGAACCGGCCTACGCCAAGGAAATTGCGAGCCGGATCGCCGCGGGCGACCTGTCGAATCAGATCACGCTGGGCCGCCGCGACAAGTCGAGCATGCTGTACGCGTTGCACGACATGCAAAGCGGCCTTGCGACGACGGTTTCCGACATTGCGTCCAGCGCTGACGCGATCGCGACGGCATCGGGTGAAATTTCGATGGGCAATCTCGACTTGTCGCAGCGCACTGAGCAGCAGGCGATGGCGCTTGAGCGGACGGCGAGCAGCATGGAGCAGTTGACCTCGACGGTCAGACAGAACGCTGACAACGCGAAGCAGGCGAGCACCTTGGCCAACAACGCATCGGAGATTGCGGAGAAGGGCGGTGCCGTAGTAAGTCGCGTGGTGGCGACGATGAACGAGATCAACGACAGCGCGCGGAGCATTGGCGACATTATTGGCGTGATCGAGGGGATTGCATTCCAGACCAACATTCTCGCGTTGAACGCTGCGGTGGAAGCAGCCCGAGCTGGCGAAGAGGGCCGTGGATTTTCTGTCGTGGCAGCCGAAGTGCGCAATCTTGCCCAGCGTAGCGCGGCGGCTGCCAAGGAGATCAAGGGATTGATCAACACCTCGGTGGAGCGGGTAAGCAACGGTTCGACATTGGCCCAAGATGCCGGGCAGACCATGGATGAGGTGGTCAAGGCGGTGAAGCGCGTGACGGACATCATGGGCGAGATATCCGCGGCGTCATCCGAGCAGAGCGCGGGGATCGAGGAGATCAACCTCGCGGTGACCCAGATGGACTCCGGCACACAACAGAACGCGGCATTGGTGGAACAGGCAACAGCGGCAGCCAGATCATTGGATGATCAGGCGCGCGGCCTGAAGCAGATGGTCGGCAAGTTCAGGTTATAAAACGGGAGACGGGAAACCGCAAACCGCGCCAGAAGCTTCACGAACGAGGAACGACCTGGCATCAGGAGGGACCGTTCGGCGCGCGCAGCGCCGCCGGAAGAATGAGTGCCTTGTCACCAGGGCGGAGTGTGCGAGAGCACGGATTCCAGATGCACCACTGCCGTGACTGCGCGGGGGACCCGCTTAAGAGTTAGCGGTGTGAGCCGCTTTCTTTTGCCTACTTTGCTTTGCGGCAGGCAAAGAAAAGTAGGTGCCGCCCCGCACAGGGGCAACGCTAATAGACCAATATCAATTCAAGGAAAGGCCCAAGAGCCAGACCAAGAAAAGTCCGCCACAACAAGCAAACATCCCACCAAGCGCCGCGAAGGCAAAAAAAACAGCTTAGCCAGGCCTAACAACAACAGTACAAGTAATCCCAGCCGCAAGCACAACCCCCTCAGGCACAGAATCAATCCTCACCCGCACGGGCACGCGCTGCGCCAACCGAACCCAATTAAAAGTCGGATTCACATCAGCCAGCAGCTCACGGCTTTCGGGATTATCCCGATCATAGATCCCCCGAGAGATACTCTCGACATGCCCCTGCAGGGTACCGCCGCTCATCAGCCGAACTTCGGCTTTATCGCCAATATGAACATGAGGCAACTTAGTCTCCTCAAAATACCCATAAACCCAGAACGAGTGACTATCGACGATCGCCAGCTTGGCGGCCCCAGCCGTGGCATAGTCACCGCGAAAGACATTCAGGTTAGTGACATACCCATCAACCGGCGACACGACCCGAGTCCGCTCCAGATTAAGCTTGGCAGCATCGAGCGCAGCCAAAGCCTGCTGATAAGAAGCCTCAGCAGCAGACGCAGTATGAGTCGCATTCTCACGACTCTCTTTAGACACGACTAAAGCATCCATATCCGCCCGCCGCTGCGCATCATCGCGCTTCATCTGCAACTCGGCCTTGCGCGCGGCAACAGCAGCCTGCGCCTGCTCAACAGCAATCTGATAATGCGAAGGATCAATCTGCATCAACAGATCGCCCTTCTTAACCAGTTGGTTATCCTTAACAGGCAAATCAACAACCGCGCCAGACACATCAGGCGCCACATTGACGATCTCGGCGCGCACGCGCCCATCACGTGTCCACGGCTCATCCATGTAATGAACCCACAACACGCGCCCAATCAAAATCGCAACGATAAAAATAATGGCTGTCGCGACGAAGCCAACAATATTTCGGATGGTCATGTTTCGACTCTGATCAACGATAAACGGCGAGACCCAGCACGCCGCACACACACACGAGCAAGCTGGCCCGGAACAAGGACGGATGCCATACCACGCGATACACGCCCGTATAGGCAATCACGCGGTCCAACACCCAGGTAAGCGCGGCGCCCGCGATAAACAGCAGCACAATGGCCGGCACGTAGGCGTCGAAAACGGCGATATCACGTGGCATGACGAACTCCTTCTGATGCGTCGGTCCGTGCGTTCACCAGCGGTTCAAGCGGCGATTGCGGATCGAGCAGCGCGGTACGAATGAAATGCAACTGACTCAGAATGCGTTGCAACTGATGCCGCTCTTCTCGCGGGGGCGTGAACGTGGCCAGCATCAGTTGAACCGCGGCGATGGCGTCGACGGTTGCGGACAGCGCACGGTCGAAGCGGTCCGCGCGCGGCCGTTCGAACAGCGCGGTCAGCGCATCGCGCATCGCACGCAAGGCGACACGCCACGGCATCGACTTCGCGTAACGCGCGTCGGCGGGGAGTGCCGCCACTTCGCGGCGCAGATCGATCATCGCGTTGCCCACTTCGAGCACCGAAAAGAGCCAGCGCAAGGTGTCGCGCTTGAGCTCGGGTTCGTTCTGCGCGAGCGCGTTGATCTGGAACATCAGATCGCGTGCGCCGCTCTCGAAGCGCGACCGCACCCGGCGCATGCCCGCACGGCTCGCCAGCGTGACCTGGCGGCGCAGGTCCACCAGCAGGCGGTTGCGCAGCCAGGGTGTGGAAGGCGGCAGCAGCACGGCAAAGGCAACCGCGCACACCAGCATCGACAGCACCAGCGCAATCGCGTCGTTGATGGTGCCGCTCGGGTCGTAGTGAATCAGGTTGTCGGGGCCGGCCAGGAAGCAGAAGAAGATGCAGTAGCCCACGCCGTAGCCGGCCAGCGCCGGGCGTGTCGTCATGAATACGCCGAGCAGCAGGAACGGCGTGAGCGCGGCGCACAGCAGCGGAAACCCGTCGATGTGCGGATACACGCCGTACACCGCGATCATGCCCATCACCGAGGCGACCAGCGTGCCGCCGGCCATCTGGAACGCGGTGCGCTTCGGATTCGGCGACGACGACGCCAGCGCGCACACCGCCGCGGCATCCAGCGTCAAGGTCGATCCGCTCGGCCACGCGGTCGCGATCCAGAAGGCGCCGAGCACGATCATGACGATCGTCGCGCGCAGGCCGGCGACGCTCGCGGCGATCGCGTTCGTCTTCGGTTCATAGCGCTCGATCCAGCGCTCGCGTTCGTGCGTGTCGACGGCAAGCGAGGCATAAGTGGCCGCGTACGCGTGCAGATCGTCGATGAAGCGGTACAGCAGTTCGGCGCCCGTGTCGAAGTCGAGCAGCGGCGCGTCCGGCTGCGTTTCCAGCGCGGCGCGAGTCGCGCGGACCCGCCTGGGCAACTCCGCTTTGTACGCGTCGAGCTGCGCGGCGGCGTGGGCGGCATCCGTGGCGCTCAACACCGGTTCGCCGGACTTCGCGAGCAACGGGGCGATTTCCTTGAAGTACGGCTCCAGCGCGTCGACGGCGACGGCCGCACCGCTCGTATTCGTATCGCGCAGCCGGTTCATCAACTGATGCAGCGCGTGAAAGCGCGTCGAAGCGGTCATGAACTCGCTGTTCAGACGCGCGAGGCGCCCGCCGCGCATCCGCGAATCGGGGCCTTCGAATACGGCGACACTGCGCGCCGCTTCGAAACCGACAATGTCGGCGACGAAGCCCGCGTTGGTCGCCTCGATTTGCGCGCGGTCGTTGCGGCCGGCCAGCGAGGCCGACACATACTCGACGAACGCCGAGAAACGCGCACGCACGGTGCCACGCATCTGCAAACCGGTGAATTGCGGAAACACGAGGCCACTGACCGCGCCCGCACAGAGGATGCCGACCACCACTTCGGCCACCCGCGTGAGCGCGCTTAGAAACGCGCCATCCGGATGCTGGGAGGCCGGGATGCCGATCAGCGCGGCGGTATAACCGGCCAGCACGAAGCCATACGATTTGAAATTGCGATTGCGCGCGGCGCCCGCCGTGCAGATGCCGACCCAGATCGCGGTCGTGACGATGAACAGTTCCGGCTGCTGCGCGAACAGGCCGATCAACGCCAGCATCACGACGAGGCCGACCAGCGTGCCGCAGATCCGGTAGAAGCTTTTGGCGAACACCATCCCGCTTTGCGGCTGCATCACGATGAACACGGTGGTCATGGCGGTGCGCGGTTGCGGCAGGTCGAGTTTCATCGCAATGCCGAGTGCGAGAAAGCAGGCGGCGAGCGCCTTGAACAGATAGACCCAGGTGAGGCCGTCGGTGCGGGCCCAGTCGGCGGCGGCCGAGTAGAGCGCGGCAAACGACGTCGGGCGCGAGGCGGGAGAGGGGGAGGCTGACATGGCCGGCTTCCTTACTCAGCCGCGGGCACGTTGGCGGACGGACCCTGTGCGTGCTTGGTGCCGGTGGAAGCCGGTGCCGGTGCCGAGGCGGCGGTGGTCCCGGCGTGATCCGCCGTGGCCGCGCCTGCCGCCGGCTGGTTCTTACCCTTCCCATGCGCCGGCAAGGTCTCGTTCGCCTGCGGCCCGTTGGCCGGTTCGTCGAGTCCG
The DNA here is from genome assembly GCF_046026025.1 of Paraburkholderia fungorum. Classification (GTDB taxonomy): domain Bacteria; phylum Pseudomonadota; class Gammaproteobacteria; order Burkholderiales; family Burkholderiaceae; genus Paraburkholderia; species Paraburkholderia fungorum_E. The sequence continues at coordinate 13,802 of NZ_JAQQFL010000057.1, forward strand.
CCCCCCAACGCCGTGACTAGCGACGCATGCGCATTCAGCCGCTCCGCCTGAATCTTCGCGACGCCTTCCTGCGCGCGCAGCAATTGGCTTTGCGCGACCAGCACGTTCAGATAGTCGGTCAAACCGCGCCGATAGCCTTCGCGCGCAAGATCGTAATTCTTGCGAGCCGCCGCGACCGAACGGTCGGCGTCCTGCGCCTGGGTTGCGAGCGAACGGATCCGGATCACCTGATCGGAGATGTCTTTCAGCGCACCGACGATCGACTGGTTATAGCGCTCGACTGCTTCGTCGTACCCAGCCGAGGCCGCGCCGAGTTGCGAGCGCAGCCGCCCGCCGTCGAAGATCGGCAGCGACAGCGCCGGACCCGCGCTCCAGCTATGCGACGGGTCCTTCAGGAACTGGAACAGCGGCCCCATTGCCGCATAACCGCCGATCGACGCCAGCAGGTTGATGTCCGGATAGAAGCTGGCCTTGGCGACGTCGATACCGCGCGCTTGCGCCGCGACCGTCCAGCGAGCCGCCACGACGTCCGGCCGATGGCCGATCAGATCCGCGGGCAGGGCGCTCGGCAGGGCGGCGGGGGCATTGTCGAGCGCGAGTGCCGGGCGCTGGATCGCGTCACCGGCGCCCGGGCCCTTGCCGGCCAGCGCGGCCAGTTGATTGCGGCCGAGGGCGATCTTTTCCTCGATCGCGTCGATCTGGCGTTCGTACTCCGGCATCGGCGTTTCGGCCTGGCTCACTTCGAGCTGCGTGCCGATACCGCCTTTCAGGCGCCGGTTCGCGAGATCGACGATCTGCTGCTGTTGCTGCAGCGTGGATTTGGCAATGTCGAGCAGCGCGTAGTTCATCGACAGTTCGATGTAGGTACGCACCACGTTGCCTTCCAGTTCGAGCTGGGCGGCGCGGAAGTCCGCCGCGCTCGCATGGGCGGTGTCGAGCGCACGCTCGGCGGCGTTCTTGTCCTTGCCCCACAGATCGAGGTTGTACGACAGACCCAGCGTGCCGGTGTTGTTCCACGACTGCTCGCCCGCGAGCGGTCCCGGGCCGTAATAGAGGTTGTCGGCCCATTTCTGACGCTGGATCGACAGGCTGCCGTTGACTTGCGGCGAGAGCGCAGAGCGGGCGACACCCGCCATCGATACGGCTTCGCGCACGCGCGCCTGAGCGACAGCGAGACTCGGATTTCCCACCTGTGCCGCGTCGACCCACTGGTTGAGCTGCGGATCGTTGTAGGCGCGCCACCAGTCGGCGGCCGGCCATTTGGCGTCCGCGTTGGCGGCCCGGATGGCGTTACCTGCGTCGAGCGAGGAGGGCTCCATTCCGCGGTCTTGCGGGGCGATGCCTCCGGTACTTGCACAGCCGGCGATTGTTAATAGGATCGTAAGAACCGCGGCTGCGGCGATCCCTTTCTGTACCGGAGACTGCACGATTTCCTCCAAAATTGGCTATAGAAGCATGTGCGTCATTATATTTTTTGATTGATTGGGGAATAACCGGTAAAGATGCAAGGCATTTTTACCTAAAATGAGATAATCGCCTTTGCGAATCGTGTAACAATCGCTGCCGAACACTAGGAAAAGTATGGATACGCTTCAAAACATGCGTGTATTTGTCCGCGTCGTCGAAGCGGGCAGTTTTACGGGTGCCGCGCAGCACCTGAATACGACCACGGCGTACGCGTCGCGCGCGGTTTCCGATCTGGAAGCCCATCTGCGCACGCGTCTGTTGAACCGCACCACGCGCCGCATCGCATTGACCGAGGCGGGTGAGCGCTATCTGCAGCGCTGCGAGCAGATTCTCGCGTACGTGGATCAGGCGGAAGCGGAGGCGAGCGACGCCCACGCGCGCCCGTCCGGCAAGCTTAAAGTCCACGCCATGACGAGCTTCGGCCAGCACTACGTGGTGCCGGCGGTGGGCCGCTATCAGGAGCGCTATCCGGACGTGCATATCGAACTGACGCTCGCGCAGCGCATGCCCGATCTGCTCGACGAAGGTTTCGACGTATCGCTGACACTGGCCACCGGTCTGCCGGATTCGGGGCTGGTGTCGCAGCGGCTGGGCAGCGCGTTCAGCATTGCGTGCGCGTCGCCGGCTTATCTGGAGCGGCACGGCGTGCCGCAAACGCCCGCGGACCTCGCGCAGCACACTTGCCTGCAACTGGTCACGCCGGTGTTTCCGATCGACAAATGGACCTTCGACGGCCCGAATGGCGAGGAAACGATCGCCCTCGGCGCGGCCACCTTCCAGGTGAATGTCGCCGAAGCGATGGCGGTCGCGGCCTCGAGAGGCATGGGGATCGGACTGATTCCAATCTACTCGGCGATCAGCGGCTTGCGTAGCGGCGAACTGGTGTGGCTGTTGCCGGAATACACCTCGCAGGAGATGAATCTGTACGCGCTGTATCCGTCCCGGCAGTATCTGGACGCAAAAATTCGCACCTGGGTCGAATTTTTGCGCGACGAACTGCCCGCCACGCTGGCCGTCGATCAGGAAGAGTTGCGCCAGTTCGCGCGTAGCTGAAACGGCACTGAAACGGCACTGAAGCGGTACCACGCGGGCGGTTGACGATGGTTGACGGTTCCAGGCCGGCGCGGCGTGACAGCCTGTTACATAAACGCCGCGCCGCAACATTTCCTTACTTCTGCGCCGTGGTCGATTTGCTAACGTGTGGTTTCACGCGCTGCCGCATTCAGCTGGACGCGTTCAATTAGCCGCCGTTCGGCAAATCGCAACAACCGCAACAGATTAGGACGAGGAATTCATGGATACGCATCTGATGATCGGCGTGGCCGTCATGCTGGGACTGATTGGAATCGCCGCGTCGCGCGATCTGCTGCGCCGCCTGCGCGACCAGCAGCCGCAACTGGTGCCGGTCGAGGTCGAGCGCCCTGATTCCCAGGGGCAACGGCGCGATCGTTGAGGCTAATCAGTCCGTTTCGATCCTCGTTCAGCACGTTCAGCGCGTTCAGTGCAGCGCTTCGATCAGAGCTGGCTCGTCGTTGAGCGTGCGGTCCACCTCGAGGCTCACCCGGTGCCAGCGAAACCGCGCGGCGGGCAGACAGGCACCGCGCGCGAGTTGGTCGAGTTCGTCGAATTGCTGGGCCGGGTCCAGCCAGCGGCGCGCCGCTTCCGGCGCGAACACCAGCGGGCGTTGGCCGTGTACGTCGACAAGACCCGCGTCGGCGGTGGCCGTCACGATCACCAATCCCATGCCCTCCGTTTGCGGTTCCGTGCCGTGTACACTGGACAGGGCCGCGAGGTACATCGGTGCGTCGCTCTTCAGATGCACGAAATAGGGTTGGCGGACCGTTACGTCGGCTTCCCCCGTGTTATCCCCGTTTGATGTTCCTGGCGCCGCTTCCATGCGCCATTCGAACCAGCCGTCCACCGGCACCAATACCCGGCCCGTTTTCCACAAGTCCTTGAAGTAGCGCGTATGCGGCGCGGTTTCGGCGCGCGCGTTGATCGTCTGCGGCAGATGTTGCGCGCGTGCCCAATCCGGGCAATAACCCCAGTGGATCGCGCGCAGCGTTTGATCCGGGTAAATCGCGAGCGGATGGGTGCCTGGCGCGAGGTTGTAGCCGGGACGGCGATCGGCGGCGTCGAACAGCATCAGCGGATCGGCGAGGCCAAGCTGCTGTATGTACAGATGCGGATCGCGGTACTGGCTGATTCGACCACACATGAGCGACCTCCGGAGATCACCGGTCTGGCGGGTTTGACCGGCTCGAACCCGAACTCAACGACACTCCAGCGTAGTGCGTGGCGCGTGGCAGCGCTACCCAGATTGGCCCCAAGCCGCCGCTATATCTCGACGACCTTGTCCCACGCGAATTGCGGATTCTCCGGCTGACCGGTGCGCCGGTCCAGATAGCCGCGCGGATTGCACACCACGCGCGTGCCGTTCACGGTGTAGTCGAATGGCGTATGCGTATGTCCGTGAATCCACAATGCGACGGGTGAACGCACCAGTTGCGGCAAATGATTGACGAATCCGGCCGACACGCGATCTTCTGCATAACGCTCGGCCAGACTCAGCCGATGTGGCGCGTGATGCGTGACGACGATCGTCTTGCCCTCGAACGGTTTTGCCAGCTCGCATTCGAGCCAGGCGCGCGCTTTCCGGTGCAACGCGAGCGAGTCGTCAGGGGTGAAGTCGCGCGGCGAGTCCTGAGTGTCGTGCGGCCAGTTCATCTCGATCAGGCCACGGAAGTCGAGCATCACCCGGCGCGATGCGTCGATGCACTCGGCGAGTGTGTCAGGATCCCCGCCGTATAACGCGAAGTCGGTCCACAAGGTGGTGCCGAGCACGCGCCAGCGGCCTTGCGGGTCGACCAGTGCGGCATTGTTCAGCACATGCACGTTGTCGACTTGCGCGGCGGCGTCATAAAGGGCGGTTTCGAGCGCGCCGAATTCGCCGTCGTAGTACTCGTGATTGCCGGGCACGTAGATGACGGGCACGGCGCCGTCGAAGGTTTGCGCGGCCCAGCGCGGGCCGGCCGCGTGATTGTGGATGTCGCCGGCCAGCACGATCAGATCCGCTTGCGCATGCGGGATCAGCTCGGGCTCATCGTTTTCCAGATGCAGATCGGACAGCACGCGAATCTTCACGACGACGACTCCTGCAATGGGCCCCGCACGAAACGGCGCTGGCTTTAAACCCTAGCGTAGCACCTTGCCCGGGTTCATCAGGTTCAGCGGATCGAGTGCATGTTTGACGGCGCGCATCAATTGCACCTCGACGTCCTGTTTGTAATGCATGGCCTCGTCGATCTTCAACTGGCCCAAGCCGTGTTCGGCGCTGATGCTGCCGCGATGCCGATGCACGCTGTCGTAGACGAGCTGATTGATCGGAGCTTGCCACATCTTGAGAAACGCCTTCGCGTCGACGCCTTCGGGCGCCTGCACGTTGTAGTGCAGGTTGCCGTCGCCGAGATGGCCGAACGTGACCATACGCACGCCCGGCACGGCTTGCGCGATCGCCGCATCGGTTTCCTCGATGAAGTGGCCAATGCGCGAAATCGGCACGGCGATATCGTGCTTGATGTTCAGGCCTTCCTCAGCCTGCGCGAGCGGGATGTGTTCGCGCAGGTTCCAGAACGCCCGCGACTGCGCGAGGTTTTCCGCGACCACCGCGTCTTCGACCAGGCCTTCTTCGAGCGCGGTTTCCATCAGGCGCTCGAATAGTCCGCGTGCGTGCGCCTCGTTTTCGCTGTCTGACAGTTCGAGTAGCACGATCTGAGCATGCGGTTCGGCAAACGGATAGCGCATCTGTTCGAAATGCCGGCCCACCAGCCGCAGGCAGAAGTCCGACATCAATTCGAAGCCGGTCAGAAGCGGTCCCGCGACGCGTTGCGTGAGTGACAGGAAATCGAGCGCCGCATGGGGCGACGCGAGCGCGGCGAGCGCCGTGACGCGCGCGGCCGGTTGCGGATGCAGCTTGAGCACGGCGGCGGTGATGATGCCGAGCGTGCCTTCCGCGCCGATGAACAGATCGCGCAGGTCGTAGCCGGTGTTGTCCTTGCGCAGTCCGCGCAGGCCGTCCCAGCGTTCGCCTTGCGGCGTGACGACTTCGAGGCCCAGGCAGAGCTCGCGCGTGTTGCCGTAGCGCAGTACGCCGGTGCCGCCCGCATTGGTGGCGAGATTGCCGCCGATCGTGCAACTGCCTTCGGCGGCGAGGCTCAGGGGGAACAGGCGGCCGGCTTCCTCCGCGTGCTTCTGCACGTCGGCGAGAATGACGCCCGCTTCGACGGTGATCGTGTTGTTGTGCGGATCGATGTCGCGCACACGGTTCAGGCGGCGCAGACTGATGACCGCCTGCGCGCCGCTTGCATCCGGCGTGGCGCCACCGGCAAGACCCGTGTTGCCGCCTTGCGGCACCAGCGCGATGCGATGCTCGACGGCAAGTTTGACGAGTGCGGCGACTTCGTCAGGGGTGGCCGGACAGAGCACCGCGCAGGCCGCGCCGGTGTAGCGGCGGCGCCAGTCGGTGAGGTAGGGGGCGGTGTCGTGTGGATCGGTCAGCACCTGGGACGCGCCGATGGCGTCGCGGCAAGCGGTGAGGAAAGCGGCTTGGGTCATATTGGTCGGTCAGGGTGTTCGGCGGCGTTTGGCGGACAGGTTACGCGAGAAGCGCTGTTCTCAGCGTGGGCTTTCCTCGGCCTGCCCGGCGTCCTGCCGTGCGTTTCCGGTTGCGGCTTGCCTCGCTGCCCGCTTTGCCGCGCGCTTGAACGGCGCGACGTACGCGAGCGTGCAGACGAAGAAAGCCAACGAGAGGGCAGTTTCGAGCCAGCCGAGGCGGGCGCTCAGGCCGGGGTCGCTCCAGCCGCGCACAATGCCCTCGGCAAAATACAGCAGAATCAACATCGACGCCCATTGCAACGTGTAAAGCCGGTGCCGCCATACGCCGGGCAGGGCGAGCAGGAGCGGTACGGCTTTGAGCACCAGTGCCGAGCCGCCAGGGCGCAGGGGCGCGAGCCACCATTCCCAGGCGACGGACAAGACGATCAGCGCGAGCAGGGCGGCGGTGGCGCCGAAAGCGGCGGCGCGTTTTTGCGGCACGGGCATGCTGGTTGGGCGCATGGGCGTGTTCGTTGCTGAGTCCTCCGGCGACGAACCGGCGGAGTGCGCGTTGCGGCTGCTCACGGGCATCGTGGCGTTCGAATTGTTCGAATCGTTGGCAGCGCCCGGTGCGCCCGATGCATGCGGCTCGTTCACGGCCGTTCGCTCATGGATGCCGCCGTGCGGGCAACGCGCGCGCCGAGCGCAATCGCGAGCGTCTTCTCGTCGGCGGAGATGCCCTGTTCGGCGCTGCCGGCGCGTGCGAAATGCGACGCGCCATAGGGCGTGCCGCCAGTTTGCGTGGTGGAGAGCGTACTCTCGGTGTACGGAATGCCGACGATCAGCATGCCATGATGCAAAAGCGGCAGCATCATGGAGAGCAGCGTTGACTCCTGGCCGCCGTGCAAGCTGCCGGTGGAGGTAAACACGCAAGCGGGTTTGCCGGACAGCGCACCCGAAAGCCACTGCGGCGTGGTGCCGTCGAGAAAGTATTTCAGCGACGCGGCCATGTTGCCGAAACGGGTAGGCGAACCGAGCGCGAGACCGGCGCATTCTTCGAGATCGCGCAGTTCGACGTAGGGCGGCCCTTCAGCGGGAATGTCCGGCTGGGTTGCTTCGCAGACGGTGGAAACCGCCGGTACGGTGCGCACGCGCGCCTGCATGCCGGGGACGCTGTCGACGCCATGCGCGATCGCCAGCGCAAGCTCGCGGGTCGCGCCGTGACGGCTGTAATAGAGCACGAGAATGTCTTTCATAGGCCTCATCGGTGAACGGGTATTATAGGGGCTGGGTCCGCTGTAGAGGCCATCCATAGCCATTCGGCCAGGCCTCGCGCACGGTCCTGAAACACCGTTTGATCAAGCAGGGAGGTAAGAAGGTGGGTTTGTTGTCCAGGGTGCGTTTCGATCTCGACAAGCTCAAACGGCTCGCGCAGTTTGCCGCGAAGCGCAGCAGCGAAGACCGCATTCCGCAGGTGGCCGGCAGCCTCACGTTCACCACCATGCTTGCGCTCGTGCCACTCGCCACGGTCGCGTTCGCGCTGTTTACGGCGTTTCCGATTTTCAGCTCGTTCCAGATGTCGCTGCAAATTTTCCTCGCCGACCATCTGATGCCCGCGCAGCTCAACAGTCAGATTTTCAATTACCTGAACCAGTTCGCGTCGAAGGCCAAGGGCCTGACGACCATCGGTATGATTTTTCTGTTCGTCACCGCCGTCATGACGATGATGACAGTGGAATCCGCTTTCAACGTGATCTGGCGGGTGCGCAAGGCGCGGCCGATCGCGCAGCGCATTCTGGTCTATTGGGCGATCATCACGCTCGGTCCGATTCTGATCGGCGTGAGTCTGTCGATTTCTTCCTATCTGTTCACGCGCTCCATGGCGTTCACCGGGGCCCAGCATATTCCGTCGGTGATCGACTGGGCGCTGACAAGCGCCGCGTTGCCATTGACGGCACTCGCCTTCACGATGCTTTATGTGTTTCTGCCGAACTGCCGGGTGGAGTGGCGCGACGCGGTGATCGGCGGCGTTGCTGCCGCGATCGCCTTCGAACTCGCCAAGCGCGGTTTTGGCTACTACGTGCGCAGGATTCCGACCTACACGGCGGTGTACGGTGCATTTGCCGCCGTGCCGCTATTCCTGCTGTGGATGTATCTATGCTGGTTCATTGCGCTGGCCGGCGCGATGATCGCATCGGCATTGCCAGCGATCCGTATTGGCCAGTTTCATCGCCCGACGTTCGAGGGCAGCAATCTGTTCGATTCGCTTGAACTTCTCGCGCGGCTTTCGGAAGCACGCGATGCGGGCAAGCGGGGCTACACGGTGCCTGAACTTTCACGCATGCTTCGCCGTGAGATGGACACCACGATCAATCTGCTGCAAAAGCTCGAAGAGATCGACTGGATTGCGCGCTTGCAGGAGGACGGCACGCGTCCGCACTTCCTGTTGCTGGCAAATCCGGCGCAGATCACGGTCGAGCGTCTGTTCGACCTGTTCGTGATCGACCGCGCCGAGCTCGACTATCAGCTTGAACTGAACTCCACGCGTGTGGATGGGCAGACACTGCTGGCGGCGCTGGAAAACGACAAGCTGAAAGTGACGCTCGCCACGCTGCTGGCGGCGCGTGCCGCCGCGCGGGCAGCGCGCGCCCAGGAAAACGAACAGGGTGCTTCTTCAATGCCGCATCAGGCCGCCTGAGTGCGCTGCATAAGCGTGCTACCTGAGCGTATTGCATGAGCAGGCCGCATGAACAGACCGCATGAACAGGCAGCCTGAAGCGCCGACCGTCTACAGCGAAATTTTCCCTACGCAGATGTCCTTGAACATCACCCAATCGCCCATCAGGCTATAAAGCGGATGCCGGAAGGTGGCCGGCCGGTTCTTCTCGAAGAAGAAATGCCCCACCCAGGCAAAACCATATCCGCAGATGACGGCAGCCGGCAGCCATGCCCAGTTACCGGTGGCGAGCGCCATGGCGAGGCAGCCGATCACGCCGAGCGAACCCACGAAATGCAGCCGCCGCGACACCGTGTTGCGATGCTCGCTCAGATAGTACGGATAGAACTCCGCGAAACTCGCGAAGTGATCGGTGTGCGCGGTTTGAGCCATCACGGCCTCCGAAGGTCGACGCTACTCGATTCCGTGCCCGTCGCTCCAGGTTGTTTCGCCGCGCGCCGGGAGGCCCGGAGCGCATTCGAAACAGGACAGGCTTGACCCATTGTGCGGCTATCGGGCCACGCGTGCAACCTGGCCATTTGGCCGATGGCGCGCGCCTGCCCGTGCGCTTATCGTGACGACTCGCAGCGACTATTAAACGGTCCTCAAGGACTTCGAGGCAAAGCTGAACAACGCGTCGAGCGTGGCATCGGGCTGCTCGGCCATCAGGGCATGGCCGGCTTCGAGCGTGACTGTGTCGACCGGTACGCCGGCCCGGGTGAGTGCGTCGGCGAGCGCTTTGGCCGCGCGTGGCGGCGTCATTGCATCGCGTCGGCCCACGATCAGCCGCGTCGGACAGCGCACCTCGGCAGCGCGTGCGAGGCCGTCCGCATAGCTATTGCAGGCGGTGAAGTCGGTATGGAACAACTGCGGCTCGCCGTTTGCCGAAACACGCTCCATTAGCCGCTGATTCATGCCGTGCAGCCAGAAGCCCGGGCCGGGGCACGACGGCTTGGCGGCGAGTGTCGAGTGTGACCATTGGTTGACCATGCCGATTGCATCGGGCTCACGATGCAGGGCGGCCTCGAGCAAGGTGTCGGAGACGGCCATGGGCACGGCGGTGGCGAGCAGCGCCAGGTGCGTTGCGCGCGCCGGATAGCGGCCGGCGAAGTCGAGTGCGATCAGCGAGCCCATGCTGTGACCGGCCACGAACGCGCGCTGTACGCCGGCGGCGTCGAGCAGGGCGGCCAGCCAGTCGGCCATTGCCGGCACGCTGGTGAGCGCCGGACCCGCGCTGCGGCAGTGACCGGGCAGATCGACTGCCAGCACGCCGAAGCCATGATGCGCGAAGTAACGCGTTTGCAATGCCCACACGCTATGGTCGTGCTCGGCGCCGTGGATGAATACGGCGGTTGGCAGGCTGGAGTCGAATGGTTTGCCGCCGGTGTACGCGTAGGCGGGCTTGCCTTGAACGGTGAGGATCATGCGGACTCCGGGCGCGGGGCGGCTGGATTGGCGGGCGCGGCGGCAGAGGTGCCGGGAGTTGAAGCCGTGGATGAATTGGCCGGATCGGTTTTTGCGGAGCTGGACGGGCCGGTTGTGCCACTCCCGGCGCCACTCCCAGCCGCTTTCTGCGCGGCTTTCAGTGCACGCTTGAGGTCGTCGATCAGATCGTCGGGGTCTTCTAGACCGATCGACAGGCGGATCGTGCCTTCGGCGATGCCGGCTGCGGCGAGCGCGGCGGCATCCATGCGAAAGTGCGTCGTCGACGCGGGATGGATGACCAGCGAACGCGCGTCGCCCACGTTCGCGAGATGCGAGAACAGCGAAAGCGCCTCGATGAAGCTGCGTCCGGCGGCGCGGTCGCCGCGCAGATTGAAGCTGAACACGGCGCCCGCGCCGCGTGGCAGCAGACGCTTCGCGAGCGCATGGTCCGGATGCGACGGCAGTTCCGGGTAAGCCACGGCTTCGACGGCAGGGTGGGCGCACAGGAATTCGACCACCTTGCGCGTATTCGCGACGTGCCGCTCCATCCGCAGCGGCAGCGTTTCGATGCCTTGCAGCAGTTGCCATGCGGCCTGAGGGTGCAGGCATGCGCCGAAGTCGCGCAAGCCCTCGCGGCGCGCGCGCAGGAGGAACGGCGCGACGGTGCTTTCCTCGGCGAACACCATGCCGTGAAAGCCCTCGTACGGTTCGGTAAATTCGGGGAAACGGCCCGACGCGTCGAAGTCGAAAGTGCCGCCGTCCACAAGCACGCCGCCGATCGTGGTGCCGTGGCCGCCGAGGAATTTGGTCGCCGAGTGATAGACGAAATCGGCGCCATGCTCGAACGGCTTGAGCAGATAGGGCGTGGTAAAGGTCGAATCGACCAGCAGCGGCACGCGGTGCTCATGAGCGAGTTGCGCCACTGAGGCGATATCGAGCACGTCGAGCCCCGGGTTGCCGAGCGTTTCGCCGAACAGCAGGCGCGTGTTCGGGCGCAGCGCGGCGCGCCATGCGTCGAGGTCGCCGGGTTTGACGAAGGTCGTCTCGATGCCGAAGCGCCGCAGCGTGTAGTGCAGCAGGTTGTGCGAGCCGCCGTACAGCGCGCTGGAGGCGACGATATGGGAGCCGGCGCCCATCAGCGTGGCGATCGCCAGATGCAGCGCGGCCTGGCCACTCGCCGTGCCGATCGCGCCCGCGCCGTTTTCCAGCGCGGCAACGCGCTCCTCGAACACGGCCACGGTGGGATTCGAGATGCGCGAATAGACGTGGCCGGCGCGCTCCATGTTGAAGAGCGCGGCGGCGTGGTCCGAGTCGCGGAACGAAAACGAGGTAGTCTGGTAAATCGGCGTGGCGCGCGCGCCGGTGGTCGGGTCGGGCGCTGCGCCGGCGTGCAGCGCAAGCGTATCGAAACGGTTGGCGGACATCCTGGGCGGCGAGGCCACGGACGGCCCCGCGAAAGGTGAAAGTGGCGGCCATCCTATCACCGGCATGAATCGCTTCAAGCGCGGTTTTCCCGATGCGCGTGCTTCGGACGGCGCCGCACAGAACGTGCAAACGCCCGTCGGGCCTTGATGGGCGGGCCGCTTTCCTTTTATGGGCCTTTCCGCTAGGATCGAAAGTCATTCAGGCACTATCAGCTTAGCGGGTATCACGGAGACAGATCATGCGAGTCAGCGACATTCTTAAAGTCAAAGGCAACACCCTTTTCACGGTTACGCCGGATACCACGCTGCACGACGCAGTCAATACCATGGCCGAGCACGATATCGGCTCGCTGGTCGTGATGGAATACGGCGACCTCGTCGGCATGCTGACCTTTCGCGAAGTCATTCTGACCTTGAGCAAGCACCACGGCAGCCTCGGTACCTCCACGATCCGCAAGTTGATGGACGACCATCCGCTCACCTGCACGCCCGAAACGGACGTCAACGAGGTTCGTCGCATGATGCTTGAGCATCACGTGCGCTATTTGCCGGTGCTGGAAAGCCGTACGCTGATGGGCGTAATCTCGTTCTACGACGTCGCGAAGGCGGTGGTCGAAGAGCAGGGCTTCGAAAATCGCATGCTCAAAGCCTATATCCGCGACTGGCCGGAAGAACAGCAGGAACAGCAGCCGGCGCGTTGATGCGCGGTGGCTGGTGACTCACCGCGGCGCTCGCGCCGTTGCCGTGAGTGTGAACATGCGGTCAAGGCGCGCGCGAAAGCGTGCGCTTTTTTTGTGTCCGGTCCTTTCCCGGCTTTTTCCACCTTGTTGTTCTTTTAGTCCGTTTCTTGCCGGTTCCCGACCTTCATGAGCGATCGCCCAATACCTGCTGCCCGCCGTGCCGCGCGCCCTCACGAGGCGCACGAGTCGCAGTTCCGCCTGCTCGGCCAGCGCCGTTTCGCGCCGTTTTTCTGGACCCAGTTCCTCGGCGCGATGAACGACAACGTGTTCAAGATTGGCTTCACGTCGCTTGTCACCTATCAGGCGGCGCGTTTTTCCGGTGTCGATCCGAAAACGGCCGCGTTCCTGATCTCGGCGATTTTCATCCTGCCGTTCGTGCTGCTGTCGGCAACTTCCGGCCAGATCGCGGACAAGTACGACAAGGCAATGCTCACGCGCTTCGTCAAAAGCTTCGAGATCGTCGTGATGCTGATCGGTGGCGCGGGTTTCTGGCTGCATAGCGCGCCGCTGCTGTATCTGTGCACGTTTCTGATGGGCGTCCATTCGACCGTGTTCGGACCGGTCAAGTATTCGTACCTGCCGCAGCATCTGTCGAAGTCGGAACTGGTCGGCGGTAACGGCATGGTCGAGATGGGTACCTTCGTCGCGATCCTGATCGGCACGATCATCGGCGGCGTGGGCGCGGGTTTCGTCGAACATGGCGCCGTGGTGCTGGCCTGCGCGTGTGTCGCGATTGCGCTGGTGGGGCGGCTGGTGTCGAACTTCGTGCCGGTCACGGCGGCGCCGCAGCCCGATCTGCGCATCAACTGGAATCCGGTCAGCGAGACGTGGCGCAACCTCAAGCTCGCGCGCGAGAACCGCACGGTGTTTCTGAGCCTGCTGGGGATTTCCTGGTTGTGGTTCGTGGGCGCGACCTTTCTGTCCTCGTTTTTCAGCTTTGCGAAAAACGTGCTATCCGCCAATCCGGATGTTGTAACCGTGTTGCTCGGCACGTTCTCGATTGGCATCGGCATCGGCTCGCTGCTGTGCGAAAAGCTCTCCAAGCGGCGCATCGAAATCGGCCTCGTGCCGCTCGGCTCGATCGGCATGAGCGTGTTCGCGATCGATCTGTTCTTCGCGAGCCATGCGCTGCCGGTGGCCGGGCATTTGCTGAGCGTCGGCGAATTCCTCGTGCGGCCTGCCCATTGGCGCGTGCTGGCCGATCTGTTTTTGCTGGCCATGTTCGGCGGTTTCTATAGCGTGCCGCTCTATGCGCTGATCCAGAGCCGCAGCCAGCCGAGCCACCGCGCGCGCATCATCGCGGCAAACAATATTCTCAACTCGCTGTTCATGATCGTATCGGCCTTGATGGCGATGGGGCTGACCGCGGCGGGTTTCAGCATTCCGGCAATTTTCCTCGTCACCGCGTTGCTGAATATTGTCGTCGCGACGTACATCTATTCGCTCGTGCCCGAGTTTTTGCTGCGCTTTATCGCCTGGGTGCTGGTGCACACGTTCTATCGGATTCGTCTGGTTCATGCCGAACGGATTCCGGAAGAAGGCGCGGCCGTGCTGGTGTGCAACCACGTGAGTTTCGTCGACGCGATCGTCATCATGGCCGAGAGCCCGCGGCCGATCCGCTTCGTGATGGACCATCAGATCTTCAAGTCGCCCTTCGCCGGCTGGGTGTTCCGCCACGCGAAGGCGATTCCGATCGCGCCCGCCCATCAGGACCCGGCGCTGCTGGCACGCGCCTATGAGCGCTGCGCCGAGGCGCTCGCCGAGGGGGACCTGGTCTGCATTTTCCCGGAAGGCAAGCTGACAACGACCGGCGAGATGAATCCGTTCCGCCACGGCGTGACCGAGATCATCCGCCGCACGCCGGCACCGGTGATTCCGATGGCGCTGCGTGGACTGTGGGGCAGCGTGTTCTCGCGCGCCAATGACGCGCGCTGGCCGCGGCCGGTCCAGAAGGGCGTCATGAGCCGGCTGACGCTCGCGGTGGGAGAGCCGATCGATCCGGCCGAGGCGACGCCGGAAGTGCTGCAGCAGATCGTCACCGAGTTGCGCGGGGCGCGGAAGTAGCGCGGCTGGATCAGGACTTGCCGAGCGGGGCCGGAGTGCCTGGGCCGTCGCATGGCGCGGCCTGGGCGGCATCAAGGCTGGCATAATAGTGCTTTCCCCGCATTTCTTTGGACGACGCCCATGTCCGGCAACACGCTCGGTACGCTTTTCACTGTCACGACTTTCGGCGAATCGCACGGCCCCGCTATCGGCTGCGTGATCGATGGCTGCCCGCCGGGCATGGCGCTTGGCGAAGCCGACATCCAGCTCGAACTCGACCGCCGCAAGCCTGGCACGTCGCGCCACGTCACGCAGCGCCAGGAAGAAGACAAGGTCGAAATTCTGTCGGGCGTGTTCGAAGGCCAGACCACCGGCGCGCCAATCGCACTGCTGATTCGCAACACGGACCAGCGCAGCAAGGATTACGGCAATATCGCGGACACCTTCCGTCCCGGTCACGCCGACTACACCTACTGGCAGAAATACGGCATTCGCGACTATCGCGGCGGCGGCCGTTCGTCGGCCCGTCTGACCGCACCGACCGTGGCGGCCGGCGCGGTTGCGAAGAAATGGCTGCGCGAGAAATTCGGCACCGAGATCCGGGGCTATATGGCGGCACTCGGCGAGATCGACGTGCCGTTCGTCGACTGGGTCCACGTGCGCGAGAACCCGTTCTTCGTGCCGAACGCGCAGATCGTGCCTGAACTCGAAACCTATATGGACGCGTTGCGTAAAGACGGCGATTCAATCGGCGCGCGTATCAATGTCGTCGCTTCCGGCGTGCCGGTCGGGCTTGGCGAGCCGCTGTTCGACCGTCTCGATGCGGACATCGCGCACGCCATGATGGGCATCAATGCGGTGAAGGGCGTCGAGATCGGCGCAGGCTTCGCCAGCGTCGCGCAACGCGGCTCGGTGCATGGCGACGAACTGACGCCGGAAGGCTTCGTCGGCAATCACGCGGGCGGTGTGCTCGGCGGTATTTCGACCGGGCAGGACATTACGGTGTCCATCGCGATCAAGCCGACTTCGAGCATCCGCACGCCGCGCCGTTCGATCGACAAAGCGGGGCAGCCGGCTATCGTCGAAACGTTTGGGCGCCATGACCCGTGTGTCGGCATCCGCGCCACGCCGATCGCCGAATCCATGCTCGCGCTGGTGCTGATCGACCACGCGCTGCGCCACCGCGCTCAATGCGGCGATGTCGCCGTCAGCACGCCGAAGATCGCGGCCAGCGCACCGTAAAGCGTGCGCTTCGAGCGTTTCCGTACTGCGCGCTCAGCATTGCCGCAATGACCGACACGAACATCGGGCCGACGGATAGTCCACTTGCCGCGCTGCGTGCTCGCGCGGCAGCGCCGCATGCCGGCGCTGCCGAGTATCTGGCGTTCGGGCGAACGCTGTTGCACCATGCCGGCCGAGACAAAGTCGCCCAGCGTGAAGCACTTGCCGCGCTCGTACGCGCCTATCAGCTCGATCCCTCCTGCGAACCCACACTGCTTCACACGATTGCGCAGACTGCGTTCGTCGTGCGCGACTGGGCACTCGTCGACTCCGCCACTGCGCTGCTACTCGAACGGAACGCCGAAGACGCCAATGCGCTGGTCTGGCGCGCCGCGGCCGTGCAGCAGCGCAACGACTTCGATACGGCCGAGCGGTTGCTGCGCGAAGCGGTGCGCGTCGCGCGCGATAATCCAGTGGCGCTTCACAAACTCGCGCTGTGCATCAAGGAACAGGCCCGCTTCCAGGAGGCGGAAGCCTTGCTCAGACAGGTGCTGGTGTTGTCGCCCAGTAACGCGCATGCGCTATTCGATCTGTCGGAATTCGAAATCCGCACCGGACGTTTTGCCGAAGGCTGGGCGCATTACGAATCACGCGTCGCATTCGGCGACGATTTGAATAACGCGCAGCATGCGCTTGCTTCCATCAGCGCGCATTGGCGGGGCGAGTCGCTGGAAGGCAAAACGCTGATCGTGTACGGCGAGCAAGGCAACGGCGACTGTCTTTGGGCGGTGCGCTTTCTGCCGCTGCTGGCCGAGCGGGCACGCCGCGAGGGCGGTCGCGTGATTTTCGGTCATGACGGGCCCTTGCGGCATTTATTCGAACGGATGCTGCCGGCCGATTTACCGCTCGAAACGAGCCTTGAAACACGGCCTGATTTCCATTGCGGATTGATGAGCTTGCCGCTGCGGCTCGGTGTCTTCGATGCACAAGGGTGGGGTGTGCCGTATTTGAGCGCTGAGCCCCTGCGCGTGCAGGCCTGGCGCGAACGGGTCCATGCGCACACGGCCGGCAGGCCGGGCAATCGCAAGGTCGGCCTGGTGTGGAACGGTAACCCTGACCATATCCGCGACAGGCGGCGCTCGGTGCCCGTCGAGCAACTCGAACCGCTATTGAGCGCGCCGGGTGTGAGCTGGTTTGCGTTGTCGCCCGGGCGCAGCGAGACGGTCGCGCAGTGGCGCGCTCGAGGTCTCGAAGTGACCGACTTGACCCATCATTTTCAGTCCGGATTCGACGACGTCGCGGCGTTGCTGGTGAATCTGGATCTGATCGTCACGATCGATAGCGGGCCCGCGCATCTGGCCGGAGCGCTCGGCGTGCCGACGTGCTTGATGATCGATCACGTGTCGGCATGGTTTTGGGGCGATGAATCGCGCACTACGGCCTGGTACGATTCTATTGAGTTGTTCAGGCAGCCCGAGATCGGCGCCTGGGCGCCGGTGCTGGCTAGCGTGCGAGCGCGGATCGAAACGATGTGGAGCGTTTGAGCGTTCCGCTTTGCCGCAAAGTCGGCAATATGTTTGGAGTGAATGCCGCTTTGTCTTCGGCCGCCTAAAGCGATTGATTGCATGCCATGCGCGGGACAGACCAACAGGTTCCGCGCACGGCAAACCAGCACCGAATCACATGTTCGGATAGTTCGGACCACCGCCGCCTTCAGGCGTCACCCACACGATGTTCTGGGTCGGGTCCTTGATATCGCAAGTCTTGCAATGCACGCAGTTCTGCGCATTGATCACGAGCCGTTCGCTGCCGTCGTCGTTCTTCACGAACTCATACACTGCCGCCGGGCAGTAGCGTGACTCCGGACCGGCATAGGTCTGCCAGTTCACATTCACCGGCACCGAAGGATCTTTCAGCGTCAGGTGAGCCGGCTGATTCTCTTCGTGATTGGTGTTCGAG
>NZ_JAQQFL010000058.1:0-31186 GCF_046026025.1 Paraburkholderia fungorum
AGGAAGGGCGTTGCCGAGTCGGTACCTGTGGGCCGAGTGCAGCCGACACGCGCTAAATGTGCCTATCCCAGCGATGTATGTAGACCCTGTCGTACAGACCTGCCTTCGTGAACGGATCGCCGTCATGAAAGCGCACCACCTCGTCGAGACTGGTTGCCTCAAGAATCATGAAACTCGCCAGATTGGTGTCGTCGTTGTCGCTGACACATAACGGCCCGGCCTGAACGAGATGAGGTACGGCATCCGCCAGCAGATTGGGTTTGAAATATGCGCGATGATCCGCACGAAGCTGCTCGCGCAACTCGGTGGTGCCAGGCTTGTCGAAACACAAACGAATGTAGAGCACCTCAATTCCTCCTCTTGTTTAACCATACATGCCACGACGAAAATTCGCGCCGCCCGGCTTACGCCTCAGTATTGCGAATGAAGTAGTCGGGAACATCCGGTCCCCATTGATAGAGCGAGTCCTCCGGCTGGAAGTCTCCGGTCGGCCATACGCTACCTGCCGAAACAAAGTCCATATCGGCGGAGTACTCGGAGAACGATCCCCATGGATCACGCACATAGTGGAAATAATTCGAACCAAGCACATGCCTTCCCGTACCCCAACCGGCCTTAAAACCCGCCGCCGCCATTTGCGACGCACCTGCGCCGACCTCGTTGACGTTCGCCACGTCCCATGCCACGTGATGCCAGCCTCTTGCAGAACTCTTCACGAACGCAAGTAGATGGTGGTCGCTGCCATGCGGCGCATGCGTGAATGCAATGATGTCGGCGGAGCAGTCCGAGAGCCTCAAACCCAGAGCCGCCCCATAGAACGAGACGGCGCGCCGTGTGTCCGGCGTGAACAGCAGCACGTGCGACAGGCGGCGCGGGCATACGGTTTTGACCTCCGAGCGCATGCACGAGCCACGCGCGTCTGCCGCAACATCGGTATGAACCACAGAGGTTTTCTCATTCGGCGAAGTTTTTGGACCAACTCGGACCTGAATCAGGTTGCCGTCTGGATCGTTAAACCAGAAGCCTTGCTCATCGCTTCGTACGTGTGCGGGACAGAGGGTCGCGCCAGCAGCTATGACCTGCCGCTCGATTGCCGTCATATCCCCGTCGAAGCAGTTGAAGCTGAGATAAGCGAGCGATTTCCGATCCGATGGCAGCATACGAGCCCAGCGATGTCCGTCGCCTGCACGGATATCCAGACCTTCCGCCGCCGGTGTCACATCGAGTCCGAATGCCGTGAAGAAATACCCGGCCTCCGACAGCGACGGGACATTGAGTGCGAAGTGATCGATCGAATGCACTGCAAGGATTTTCGAATCGCGGTTGGCTGCCATCTTGTCTCCTCCTGCGTCGTTTGCGTTGGCAGGCGTCTTCAAGCGCCCGCTTCGTCGACAATCGTGTTGCGCAAGGTGCCAAGCTTTTCGACGGTCACTTCACACACGTCACCGGCTTTCATCAGCAACTTCGGATTGCGCGCCCAACCGATCCCAGAAGGTGTACCCGCAACGATCACGTCGCCCGCTTCCAGCGTGATGGCCTCGCTGATGATGCTGATGAGAGATGCGATGTCGAAAACCATCTCGTTGGTGTTGGCGGATTGAACGACCTCACCGTTGAGACGAGTCTCCAGCAGCAAGCCTTTCGCGCCTGGCGGAAGTTCATCGGTAGTGACAAGGTCGGGTCCGAACGCGCCAGTGCCGTCGAAGTTTTTCCCCACTGTCCACTGCGGCGTCTTGAATTGATATTCGCGCACCGATCCGTCGTTAAACAACGAGTAGCCCGCGACGTGTGCCAGCGCGTTTTCCGTTGCAATATGACGACCACCCTTTCCGATCACGACTGCGATTTCTCCCTCATAGTCGAGTCCTTCGGAGTCGGTCACCGCGGGGCGAACCATTGGCGCATCGTGGGCGACCAGGCTGGTATTCACGCGCAAAAACAGCGTGGGATACTTTGGTTGCTCGAAATTGCTCTCCTTCGTGTGATCCGCGAAGTTCAGACCGACGCAGAGAATCTTCGGTGGGCGGCGCAACGGCGGCAGAAACTTCAAACCCTCTTCCGCTTCGATACGGCCGCCGTCCTGCTTCGCCGCCCACGTTTTCAGATCAATGCCCTCAGCCAGCAATGCTTCCAGCGTTGTTTCGCCCAGTGTGCGAATCGCACCATGCTCACGCACACCCAACCATGCCTTGCCGTCTTTTTCAAAACTTACGTACCGCATGCCCTTCTCCTGAATAATCGCGACGCGTTGTCGCATTTCTGTGAAACCAGGCCGAATCAAACTTTCGCCACATTGCTGCCACGATAGAACCAGCCGTTCGCCAGCATCGCGACGCCGGCGATCAACGCCGGTGCGGCAAACGTCACGAATGCGAGTTCGACGGAATGAAATGTCGCAAGCAGAATGCCGCCCGTCATCGAACCGATGATCGACCCGATGCGCCCAACAGCCAGCGCCCAACTCACACCAGTGGCTCGTGCAGCCGTCGTATAGAAACCGGCGACAAGCACATTGGCGCCGGACTGCGCACCAGATAGCCCCAAACCCGCCATGAATACGGCCACGTAAACCCATGCGGGCTCATTGATCGAAAAACCGATCAATGCGATTGAAACAGCCGCCACGGCGTAGGACACAGCCAGTACTACGAATTGATTGACACGGTCCATCAGGCGTGCGTTTATCAGAGATCCGACGGTGCCGCCTAGCGGCAGCATCGCACCCACTCGCGCTGCATGGGCCGCGTCGATACCGGCGCCTGTGATCACCGTCGGCAGCCAGCTACTCACCTGGTAATAGACCCACAGCGTGCAAAAAAACGCGACCCACATCAGCAGCGTGCCGGTGCGATAGCGCGGGTTGAACAGTGTTCTGACCGCCGATTCGTCGCCCGAGGCGGTCTTTGCGTCCTCCGGGATCACCTGTTCCAGCGGCGTGTCAGGGTCACCGGTCAAGCGCTTGAGCACTTGACGCGTCTCCTGACGGTAACGCGGCTTGCCGGCCATGAAACGCAACGACTCCGGCAGCCACAACCAGACGATCGGAATCAGGCAAAGCGGGAACAGGCCACCGAAAACGAATACGCCTTTCCATCCGAAGGTCGGAATCAGGAGCGCAGCTATGGCGCCGCCGAAAGCGAGGCCGAGCGTGAAGCCGCAAAACATCAGCGTCACCATCCACGCCCGGTTGCGAGCCGGACTGAATTCCGACGACAGGGTGATTGCATTCGGCATCGCACCACCGAGGCCCGCGCCGGTCGCGAAGCGCAGCAGGATTAGCCACGTCAGTGACGGCGCATACGCGCAGGCAAAACTGCCCATGCCGAACAGCACCAGCGAGATCATAATGACGCGCTTGCGGCCGATGCGATCAGCGAGCGGTCCGAATAGAAAACTTCCTACGGTGAGGCCAAACAGGCCCGCACCAAAAATTGGACCAAGCTGGGCGGGGCCAAGCGACCAGGCCTTTTTGAGCAACGGCGCAACATACCCTACCGAGGCGACATCAAAACCGTCAGCGGCGACAACAAAAAAACACAGAACGAGGGTGATGATCTGCAGGGACGATATTTGTGTATCGTCGATGAATTTCGAGGGCGTAACGACTTGCGCATGCATTTCCTGTCTCCAGAGGATTCGTTCGCTTGAGTGCGAAACTATTTCCATTTTTTATCTCCCGCTTTTTTGAGCGTGGATGCGACATTAAACGCTGGCGGTCTATAAATCTATACAATGAATTTCATACCCACCATGAAACAGATGCATAGATGCACCTCTCCGATCTGAATTTCCTGTACGTGCTTCAGGCCCTTGCTGATGAACGAAGCATGATGTGACGCTCATAGATCTACAACCAGAATCGAAGAACGAGATCTTGAGCAGCAAGGCAGAAATTGATCATTCCTTTCTCGCTCCTGCTGCGTCAGATACATGTCCCGATGATCTGGAATGCCGGAAATCACACGTGTTAGACAGGTTCCACATACCCCCTGCTCGCAAGAGGTTGGCACTTCGATCCCGTTGCGGGATAGCGCGTGAATAACAGGCTCATTAGCACCAACTCGAATGATCCGTTCACTTCTAGCCAGCCGAAGATCGAAGGCATCGCCGGCTTCCTGAACCTGGTTGGAAAACGCCTCAAAGTGAATTTGCGCTTCGCTCCATCCCGAAGCATGCGCAACCCCTATCGCGGCATCCAGAAATCCTCGCGGGCCACAGATATATAGGTGTACGCCGGGGTTTGGCGTGGATAGTATCGTCGTCAAGTTCAGCGGCTGCCCGGAACTTTGATCGTCAAGATAGAAGTGCACCCTCTCCGTGTAAGGCGATTTTTCGAGCCGCTTTCTAAACGCCATTCTCGCAACGCTGCGGGCCGCATAGTGGAAGTCGAAGCTAACGTGATTTCGATGTAACTCCTCTGCCATCGCCAGCAGGGGAGTCACTCCGATTCCACCTGCCAATATCAAGGCGGAACGCGTATCGGGAACGAGGGGGAAATGGTTCTTCGGCGGGGAAACCCTCAGAAGGTCACCTTCATTGACCCGCTCATGCATGCTACGCGACCCACCACGTCCTGAGGCATCGAGCAAAACTCCAATCAGGTACCTTTTTCGATCAGCAGGCGAGTTCGCCAGAGAGTACTGGCGCACGAAATTCTCTGGCCCCGGAATCTGGACATCGAGGTGTGCGCCGGCAGTGAATGCAGGTAACTCCTCTCCCGACTCGGCAATCAGCTCAAAGCTGCAAATTCCATCGGCCTCGTTAGTTTTCCTGATGACACGCATGGATAGTAAATTCACTACTTTTTCCATCAACAATCACGTCCCAGTAGATCGTTTATTTTGAAGTGGCGCAGCGTCAACTGACGTAACCTGCTTTCACCCTATTCCCGGCAAGGGTTGCCATGGTGGCAGTTCATGCAGGCACCGGAACGTGGCGCAGTTCCTCTTCTATTTTTGCCTTCACCAGCCGACGCGCCTGGTTCCCACCGGCATCGCTAATAAGATCGATTGTTGGCGCACCAGGTAAATCACGCATCCGGGAATGCTGGCTCTCAAGCACCATTTTGTCTTCTTCGAAGGTCGCGTAAACCTCCTTGAACAGTGCCTCGGTAGCAGCGGACTGATCCACCTTGAAGTTGTGCGCGGCAGTCCAGAAATAGTGCGTTGAATGCTCCGTTTCCGGCGTCACTCCGTTGAAAATTCGCGCGCCGAACGTATTCCGGTAATTGTCTTCGTCAACGCCCTTACCTGCATCGTTCGCGCCGACATAGATGTTGATTAGTCCTGGTCTAAAGCAAATCTCCATCCATCGATCTATACTTCCCTTAAAGCCGACTGCCTTGACGTAGGTCGGGGGAGGTACCGAGTCACGCATCCATCGGCGCACGCTAACTTGATCTTCAGAACGAACCACTTTCACTTCCGCTCTGGAGTGGGCTTCTGGCGTGCCGCCGATCGTTTTCTCATGGACCCAGCCAACATGTGAGAGGTCGATCAGATTGTCATGGATCAGTTCGTAGTAGGCGGCGATGTGCCGGTAACTCTTTTTGTGGGCCCATCCCGGATCACTATGCCAGGGATAATCTGGCACGGAAGTTTCATCTGCGCGCGTTGAATCTCCCATCCAGATCCAGATGACGTTGTCCTTCTCAACGACTGGATAACGCCTTATCTGTGCGTTTTTTGGAATGACATCCTGTGCTGGAATATGCACACATCGTCCGGCATGGTCGTAAGAAAGACCGTGATAGGCACAGACCAGATGCTCTCCACACACCCTCCCCATCGACAAGGGAAGGCTGCGATGCACGCAGCGATCCTCAAGAGCGCTCACTTGACCAGAAGCCGTGCGATATAACACGATTGGCTCGGCAAGTATTGTCCTCGCCAGTGGCTGCGAGGTTAGCTCTTCCTGCCACGCAGCCACGTACCAACAATTTCGAATGAACATTGAAGTCTCCTGATATTTTTTACGAACTACGCTTCTTATTTGTCAGTCGCCGGAAGATTGAACGTTGCAATCATTCCACGAAGAAACCGATACTTTCAGGACGAGCATTCGCCACGCGCGCTAGCTGCGGATCTCATGGTGGTTACCCACGCAGCGCGTACTGAGGTAACTCATCGTATGCACGGGAAAATGCGAACCGCATGTTGCGTGGCAGTGTTGGCACCGAGCGTATGTGGGTCCGATATATAACTGCGAGAAGGACACGGTGGCTTGAGAGCAGGCCACCTGAATATGTGAGATCGAGCCGTTCAGTTCTTACACCTCGCAACCCATGCGTTCTGGTAATAGACAGGTCGACACCGTCCGCCTTCTGCGTATCACAATTCGACACTTCCGCCTCCTGCTTTCTATTCTTGTTCACATCCTGGAGTGAAAGTTACACGTAGTGCTTCCATAAATCCATGCAATGGATTTCATAGTCGTCATGAATCCACTGCATATTCAATGTTGCTAACACTCTTCATCCGACCGATCGGTCGTAGATATGATCAAGTACGGGATGTGATGCGTTGCCCAATGAACGTCACGTTTGAGTGGTTCCGAAAATAAAAAAGACGTGATGCAAGCATCACGTCAAAAGATTCCGGCTACGGGGCCGTGAGCCAGAATCCGAGAGCAGGAGTGCGTTCACCGCTGACACGTTCAAGCAGAACAGTAGGCCAGGTTACCGAACCGCGCTCAGATAACGATTGATTTCAGTCAATAGCGCCGAGTGATATTCTTCAGGCAAGCACCTGTCGTCACTCAGAGACATCAACACTTCAATCCTGTTGCGGAATGATCGAGTGACATCAGCCTTCATTGAGGCTGGCAGGTGCACCAACATGGAAATCAGCAATTCACCGATGACCGCTAGACGCGCACCGTGTTGAACTGCATTGATGCCATTTGTTCTCGACAGCAGCGTAAGCGCTCCGATCAACGCGTCGTTGCTGGCTGCTTCGCACTGAGCTAGTGAAGTGAGCACAGATTGCTCGATCGAATTTGTTTCGAATGGTAAGGATGACATATTGTTTTCAGGTACGGGAGTATGACTAGCCCATGAACAGGAGCACCGCCTTCGCCACAACCTTGGCCAACGGCGCCGGCATCCGGCCCTGGACTCGCCTCCAATCCTCCGGCAGCCGACCGGAAGACCTGAAGGACTGGATGAAGCGGAACCGCTCCGTTGCGTCCTCGGGTGCTGCGCCGCTGGAGCTGCCGAAACGCATGACTAGGGAACCCGGGCCGCCATAGACCGGCCATGGCGGCAATCCCGGGCCGTTCGGACTCCCGTTCCGCGCGAAGTTCGTCCAGTACGACATCATCAACGCCGACAATTCCTTGTCTGCCTCGCCGGCCGGTGCCTTTGACGGCCCAAAGCTCATGTCGAGGCTACCGAATACGAATGCCGTTTCCGCGCCGTGGCTAGGCTTGGGCGAATAGGGCGAGGTGTAGTCGAAGTTGTAGGCAAACACGTCCGAGCGGGCCGTCGTGCGATGCAGACCCAGCCATGCCCAGGTCTGTTGGCTAATGCACAGATCACCCATCAGGTACTGCGCCGATTGCTCGGCCGCTTGCTTCGTGCCGGCAGGATATGCGGCCAGAAAGTCCTGCATTCGAGATGGACCGAACTGTGCCGTGGCGGCCTTGACGAACTGCGCCGGTGTGCGATGCGGCAACGCCCGGCTCATGAAGAAACTGTGTTCGTCTGCATTCCAGCCACCCAGCAAAGGGACATCGGCTTGGCCGCCGCGCTCGAACGTTTGCGCGGGCGATTCTTGCAGCACAAAGCCATCGATATTAGGAGCAAATGCGGTGATGGCCGGGTCTGTAAGAAAGTTCCAGACGGAGGCGCGGTGAAGCTTTTCACCCGCCAGCGCACGCAACTCCGCGAGAGAACGGACCCGCATCCTGGTCATGAAGGCGCGGGTTCGGGCTTCGGCCTCGGCCTTGGTCGCGATCGACCCATGCTCGGTGTCCCAGAATGCGCCGCTTTCTCCGATGGCTCGATGGAACAAGCCGCGGGCCAGTGGTGAGGCCATGAGCATGCCCACAGCATGCGACCCGGCGGATTCGCCAAACAGCGTGACATTGCCCGGATCGCCGCCGAATAATGCAATATGATCTTTCACCCATCGCAGCGCCTTGATCTGATCCTGCAAGCCGAAGTTGCCCGAGGGCGAACCTTCGCGATCCAGTTCGGGATGAGCGAGAAACCCGAACACGCCAAGCCGGTAGTTCATGCTGACCATCACGACGCCCTTCGCCGCGAGGTGCGCGCCTTCAGCCCCGAAGAATGCGGACGCGCCCAACTCGAAGCCACCGCCGTGAATCCACACCATGACCGGCCGCCGCTCCTCGGCAGTCTGCGCCGCAGTCCAGACATTCAAGGTCAGGCAATCCTCGCCCTGGTCCCTGGTCAGCGCTTTCAGGCCCGGCACCGGCATCGGTGCCCCAAAGCACGGCGGGCCATAAGCAGTGGCGTCGCGGACATCGGTCCAGCCCACGACATCTTGCGGAGGCCGCCAGCGCAATGCACCGACCGGTGGCGCAGCAAAAGGGATTCCCTTATAGGCGAGTACGCCCTGTGCATTGCGGGCAACGCCGCGGATGCGCCCATGCGGCAAGCTCAACTCAGGCATCAGCATGGCTGGCGCTTCCTGTGCCGACGCGGGATGAGCGCCGTGATTGACGTGTGCTGACATTCTCACCGTCCTCCCGCGGTCGGCGCGGCCGGTTCCGCACTCAGGAACCGCGCGCGCATCAGTGCGATATAGTTATCTTCGCCCATTTCGTGCCGAGCCTTGACCAGCGCAGCGATATCTTCGCCGACAACATAGCGCAGCCGCGACGACTGATCGGTGGCCGCGCCGAAGACAACATCGGCCACCTGCTCGGCACTGCTCGTCTCGCCGCCCAGCATCGCGGCATAAAGGGCGTTGGTCTTGTCGATGAACCGGTCGTAGCAGGCCAGCGACCGATCATGCGCAAATTCAGAGAACATCCGCACCCCAAACTGCGTGCGCACTGCGCCCGGTTCGATCAGCCTGACGAAGATGTTCTGCGACGTCAGTTCATAGGCCAGCGATTCGGAGAAGCCCTCGACCGCGAATTTGGTGGCGTGGTACATCGACATCAGCGGCACGGTGATCATGCCACCGCTGGAACTCACGTTGACGATCGTGCCACCGCCCTGCCGCCGCAAGACAGGCAGCACGGCGCGCGTGACATCCATCAGGCCGAAGACGTTGACCGCGAACTGCTCCTGGATCTTATGCGGCGACAGCGCCTCGAAAACGCCAAACAGGCTGAAGCCGGCGTTGTTCACGAGAACATCGATCCCGCCGAAGCGCTCGACGGCCGCATCAACCGCCGAGGTCACGCTGGACTCGTCCTGAACGTCCAGTCGTGTGACGAGCAGGCGGTCTCCGTTGACGAGTTCAGTCTCCGCAGACGGATCGCGCAGTGTCGCCACGACGTTCCAGCCCTGCCCGGCAAACTGCTTCGCTACAGCTTTGCCGATGCCTGACGAGGCACCGGTGATGAAAATGGTCTTGGGCATATCTCCTGCTTCGTTCCCACGAGTCGTTCATATGTTGAGGTATCATTCAACTTCATCCTATTTCAAAGTTGAGGGTGTCGTCAAGTTATGAATAAAACCTTAACGCCATGAACCATCCAGGCGCCGGGAAAGATGGTACGCCGCGTCTACGACGCGACGCACAGCTCAATACGGAAAAAATCAAGACTGCCGCACTGGATGCATTTCAGGAGCGTGGCCTCGACGTGCCACTGGAAGAGATCGCACAGCGTGCGGGCGTCAGCATCGGCACCCTGTACAACCGGTTTGGCACGCGCGAAGCACTCACCGATGTGGTCATGGCGGACGTCGCGGCAGAGCGGCTCAGTGACGCGGTGGCGCGCGCACGCGGCTGCCCCGATCCATGGAGCCGGTTCGCCTCTTATGTCGAACTGATCTGCGAAATCCAGGCCACCGAGCCTGCGCTCAACGACATCGTTTCACGCCGCCATCCCGACGCCTCGCGGCTGGCGGCTGTGTGCGACGAGACCATGACGCACGCGCGGCAATTCGTCGAAGACGCGCAGCGCGATGGTTCGTTGCGCCCCGACTTCACGCTTGAGGACCTGTTTCTGGTGTTCGTGTCAAATGGCGCACTGATGCGGATCATGGCCGAGATCGGAGCCGGCACCTGGCGGCGTCGCGTTGGGTTCACGCTCGACGGTCTTCGCACCGAGGCGGCGCGACGATGATGGCGAATATCGCCCGCTCCACTTTATAGTTTCTCTATTTGATTGGGGCGTCGCGCTCAAGGCGTGCCGTGCTTCACTGCGGAGTACCGGTTACAGCATGATGTTGATCACCTTCGTTTCGGTATAGCTCAGCATTTCGTCGAGACTCTCTTCGCGTCCCACGCCAGAGTTCTTGTAGCCGCCAAATGGCACGCCCCTGAAATGGGTGCCCACACCGTTGATCCAGATATAGCCGCTACGAACCTGACGGGCGGTCTGCATGGCCGTGCCGATATCAGCCGTCCAGATGGACGCCGTCAGACCGTATTCGACCGAATTGGCAATGTCGAGCGCCTGCTTCGCATCACTCCAGCGCATGATCGACAGGATCGGCCCGAACACCTCCTCCTGTGCGATACGCATCTGCGATGTCACATCCGCAAATACCGTTGGCTCGAGCCAGTAGCCGCGCTGGAACCCGGCGCCCTCCGACCGCCGGCCGCCGGCCGCCGTGCACGAGCCGTGCGCCGTCAGCCTTGGCGACTTCGACGTAATTGCATACCTTGTCGTACTGCGCCTTCGAATTGATCGGCCCCATGGTCGATGTTTCGAGCGCCGGATTACCCAGCCTGATCTGCCTGACACGAGCGACGACGCTTTCGACGAACTCGTCATACAGGCTGTCATGTACCAGCAGGCGGCTTGTCGAACCACAGGACTGGCCCTGCCACGCAAAATTCATCCCACGCACAGCGGCATCTTTGGCTCGCTCAAGATCGGCATCCGGGAACACGATCATCGGATTCTTGCCTCCGAGCTCGAGCGAGATGTGCTTGACGCACACGTCGGCCGCGGACTTCTGGATCTGGCGAGCGGTGCCGGGCGACCCGATGAACGCGATCCGCTTGATATCTGGGTCGATCTGCTGACGCGCTGACCAGACAGAATCATGCACGCGCGCGATGCAGTTTTCCCCGCCCGCGCCACCTCGCCATCGCGAACGCGCACGCTTCGTACTATCGCGGCCGAAGCACGGCTACGCCGTCGGCGGCCAGCACGCCGCACCCGTCTTCAAGCACGAATACGGGATTGATTTCCGCCTCGGCGAGCGTATCGCCCAGCTCCTTCACCATCGCCGAAAACGCCACGATCGCCGCAGCCAGCGCGGCAACGTCGCCACACGGACGGCCGCGATAGCCGTCGAGCAGCGGCCACGTCTTCAGTGCGCGGATCATCTGAATCGCTTCCTCGTGGCACAGCCCCCGGTCCGGCGGCAGCAGGCACAGCGTGGTGTCCTGGAACAGTTCCGCGGTCACGCCGCCCATACCCAGCATGATCGCCGTGCCGAGCGGATCGCGATGCATGCCGAGGATCACCTCGACGCCGCCTGAGACCATTTCCTGGACGAGGAACCGCCGCGGCTGTGTTCCGGTATGCGAAGCAACCTCGCTACGCATGCTGGCCAGCCGAGCGGTAATCTGATCGGCTAGCACGTTCACCGCCACGCCACCGATATCGCTCTTATGCGTGATCTCGTTCGACAGGATCTTCAGCACCACCGGACCATCCAGCTCACGCGCCGCTTCGATTGCCTCCTCGTCGTTCGTCACGACCTTCTCGCGCACCGACCGCACACCATAGGCAGCGAACAGTTGCTTCGCCTGCGCCTCGTCCAGCAATCCCGACGGCAAATCCACAACGGGCAAGGCCGGATGGCCCACGGGTGCCGCCGTCTCCTCGGCATGCCTCGAGACCTGCGCGGCCAGATGCATGGCCGCAAGCGCCGTCGTACAGCTTTCGGGCGCGGCGAATGCGGGCACGCCTCGCCGGTTGAACAGCGTCGTCAGTGCCGGCGCGTGAGGGCTGACATAGGCCAGCACCGGCTTGTCACTAAACGGCAGGCAATCGACGATCGCGCCGCTCATCAACTCGGGCATGGCCAGCGCCGACGACCCGGCGACGACGACGACCGCGTCGTAGGACGGACTGTCCAACAGTGCGCGGATCGCGCCGCGCAGCAGGTCGGGCTGCAGACCCGCGAGCGTCACGTCGATCGGATTTCGATCGAGCGCGCCATGGTCGCCGGTCTGGAGCGCGCGTAGTCGCGCGCCCGTCGCCTCGTCGGGCGGTGGCGTCTCGAAGCCGCCCACACCGAGGCTGTCGGCGATCAGCGTGCCCGCGCCCCCCGTCGAAGTCAGGACCGCCACGCGCTTGCCTGCCGGTCTCCTGCCCGATGCGAGCGCGGCCGGCAGATCTAGCATGTCGGCGAAGGTCTGCGCACGGACAATGCCCAGTTGCGCGAACAGCGCGTCGTACATGCGGTCCGCACCGGCGAGCGCGCCCGTGTGCGACACCGCCGAGCGAACCCCTGCTTCCGAGCGGCCAACCTTGAACGCGACGATCGGCTTGCCCGCGGCCATCGCCTTGAACGCGACGCGCCGGAACTTCGCGGGGTCGCGCAGCGTCTCGAGATAAAGCGCGATGACCGACGTCGCGGGATCCTCGACGAGGAAGTCCACAAAATCGGCGACATCGAGATCGACCTCGTTACTGGTCGAAACCAGCTTCGACAGGCCAATTCCGCGAGCGGCCGCACGCGACAGCAGCGAGCCGAGAATGCCGCCGCTCTGCGACACCACGCCGATCGTCCCCGCGGTGAAGTCTTCGATTTCGAGCGCGCCAGTAGCAGACAACGTGATACGATCGGTCAGATTGACAAGCCCGATCGTGTTCGGCCCAAGCAGGCGCATATTGCCCGCCGCCTCCAGCAACTCGCGCTGACGCCGCCCACCCTCGTCGCCGACTTCCGCGTAGCCGCTCGCCAGCACGATCGCGGCGGCCGCGCCCCGTGCCGCAAGCGAACGCACTGCTTCGTGCGCACGCTGCGCGCCGAGCAGCACGATGCCGACGTCCGGCGCCTCGGGTAGTGACGCGACATCGGGATAGCAAGGCAGTCCATCGATCTCGTCGATGCGCGGATTGACCGGATATATGTTGCCGCTGAAACCGTGCCTCTTCAGATACGCAACCGGGCGGCCGGCGGTCTTCGAGGGATCGGACGAGGCACCGATAACAGCGACGCTGCGCGGACGCATCAGGAGGCCAATTGCGTCGAGCGTGGTCTGGACACGTGCGTTCATGCGGCCACTCCTTTCTTCGCGCTCTGCAACTCGAGGAACGCCCGCACCGACTCGCGGTGATGGGTACTCGTGTAGCACACCGCCTGGGCCTGACTGCCCTGCATCAGGATTTCGTCAGCATCCGATTCGAACGAGCGGTTCAGCAGCGTCTTGCCCAGCGCCAGCGCCACCGCCGATCCTTGCGACAGTTCCTCGGCCCACGCATGCGCATCGTCCAGCAGCTTGTCCGCGGTGCTCAGCCGGTCCGCTATGCCAAGGCCGAGCGCCTCGGCAGCATCGACCCGGCGACCGCTGAAAATCAGTTCCTTCGCGCGCGGCAAGCCGACCCTGCGCGGTAGCAAATAGAGGCCGCCGCCGTCAGGGATCAATCCGCGTTTGATATAACTCCATGCGAACGAAGCCGCATCGGACGCGATGACGAAATCGCAGGACAGCGCCATATCCGCGCCTAGACCGGCCGCTGCGCCGTTGACCGCGGCAATCGTGGGTTTCGGCATTGCGTAAAGCAACGTCACCGCGTGATGCACGCGTTGCTGGCGGCGCCAGCCCGCGAACGCAATGTCGCCAGCGGACGCCTGCATGCGCTTTTCCATGCCCGCCACGTCACCGCCCGCACAAAACCCCTTGCCCGCACCCGTGACGACCAGCGCACGGATGGCCTCGTCCCGACTCACCTGCTCCAGCGCTTCGATCAGTTCGCTGCGCATTGCGTCGGAGAAGGCATTGCGTTTTTCCGGCCGGTTCAGCGTCAGTGTGGCAATGCCACTGTCGACGTTCAACTGGATCGTGGTTGAATCACTCATCGTATTTTCCTCAACAGATAAAGAATCGCGGCGTCATGCGAAGCCACGTCAGATTTCCGGCTTTGCACCTTCACCGAGCAAACGGCCCGGCACACAAAACAGCAGTGTTAGCGCGCCGAGAGCGACGATGCCTGCATAGATCTGGAAGCCGAGGCTGAAGCTGCCTGTCATCGTGCGGATCAGCCCGAGCAGTGAAGGCGCGATCGCGCCGCCGACTGAGCCGAGTGTCGTGATCGCGGCGATGCCGCCAGCCGCGCCGCCACCCGCCATGTAAGTGGACGGCAGCGAATAGATGGTCGGCAGCGACGAGTAATGACCTGTCGCCACCAGTGACAGCAGCACGATCGACAGCACCGGGTCATTGCGGAACACCGGCAGAAGGGCAAGGCCCGTCGCCGCGCACAGCATTGGCACAACGGTATGCCAGCGTCGCTCCATCCGACGATCGGAATGTCGGCCGACCAGCAGCATCGCGATGATGCCCATCAGCGGTGGGATGGCAGCCAGCACGCCGACATTCACCACATGTGTAATGCCCGAGTTGTGAATGATGGTCGGCGACCAGAACGTGAGCGTGTTGGCCACCATGAAGCTCGCGAACAGCACATAGCTGATGACCCACACTCGCGGGTCGCGCAGCACGCTGCCGAGCGATTCGTGACGGCGGTCGGCCTTCGCGCGATGCTCGGCCTCCAATGCGCCGATGACGATATCGCGCTCGCGCGCAGTCAGCCATTTCGCGCCTTGCGGCCGGTCAGTCAGCGCGAACCACGCGATCACGCCAAGCAGAACGGAAGGCAAACCTTCGAGAATGAAGAGCCACTGCCAGCCATGCAGACCCATCGCGCTGGAGAAGTTTTGCAGAATCCACCCGGACACCGGGCTGCCGAGAATGCCCGAGGTTGGAATCGCGACGAAGAATGCCGCCGTGATGCGCGCGCGCCGCTGCACGGGAAACCAGTAGCTCAGATACAGCACGATGCCCGGCAGGAACCCGGCCTCCGCACAGCCGAGCAGCACGCGGGCGATATAGAACTGCGCCGGCGTGCGGATCAGCGAGGTGACGCAAGTCACCAGCCCCCACCCAACCATGATGCGCAGCAGCGTTTTGCGCACGCCTGTACGGTCGAGCATCAGCGTGCTCGGAATCTCGAACAGGATGAAGCCGATGTAGAAGAGTCCTGCTCCCAGCCCATAGGCGGCATCACTGAAACCGAGATCGGTGCGCAGTTGCAGTTGTGCAATACCGATGTTGGTGCGATCCAGATAGTTGAAGAAGTAGCAGACGAAAAGAAATGGCAGCACATGCCACGCTACTTTCCGGTACGCCGCACGCGTTTCCTCGACAGATGCGGACACCGTCGCTGCGGGCGGTGCCAGCATGGATGTTGATGACATGGTTGTCTCCTGTGCCGGTACTGTCCGGCTGTTTTCGATTGAATGGCGGACCCGCGCTCGTCGGAACTCAATACACGTGTCGGCATCCATTGTTGGTTTCCAGCGCTCGTTGACGCAAATGAGTTCTAGTGGTACTTTGGCTAATAAAATGTTGGTCAAAGTACTGCTCCTGTCATGTCGCGACTCCTTCCCCCTCTCAACCCGCTCAAGGCATTCGAGGCAGCCGCACGCCACCTGAGCCTCACCCAGGCGGCCATCGAACTGCACGTCACGCAGGTAGCCGTCAGCCGTCAGGTGAAGCTGCTGGAAGACCACATTGGCACGCAGCTTTTCATACGCGGAACCCGGTCGATCACGCTGACGCCACAGGGCGAGCGCCTGCAGCGTCGGCTCGGGCCTGCATTCGACGAAATAGAAAGCGCGATCAAGTCGATCAATGGACGGGCGCGGCGCGACTTGCTTTCGATCCAGGCTTACACGACGTTCGCGCAGCGCTGGCTGATTCCGCTGATGTCGCGTTTTCACGAGGAACATCCGGAGATCGAGGTGCGCCTGTCCACGTCGACCGCACTCGTGGATTTCGAGCGGCAGAACGTGGACGCCGCGATCCGCTCGGGCAACGGCGACTGGCCGGGCCTCGCCGCCGATTACCTCGCACCGATCGAACTGATGCCCGTGATCGGGCGCAAGCTGCTTCGGCACGGCATGCTGCTCGCCGCGCCGGCCGACCTGCGGCGCCATACGCTGCTCCACTCGCTCGCACGGCCGGACGACTGGGCGTCGTGGTTAGCGAGCGTTGGTGAGAAAAAGATCGACGGTTACGACGGGTTGAAATTCGAAAGCTCGGCGCTTGCGTTCGAAGCGGCTGTGCAGGGCATGGGCGTGGCCATCGGCTCACGGGTACTCATCACCGAAGCACTCGCGGAAGGCACATTGATCGCGCCGTTCGCACTGACCTGTCGGCTCTCGTCGAACTACTATCTCGTGCGTCCCGCTGGCCGGACCGCTTCACGTGCGCTGCGCATCTTCCGGCAATATCTGCTCGACGAGCTGCAACGGCGCGGCGCGGTCTGAAACACGCCGCGCGGCGTCATTGCGCAATCGGATGCACCGCTTCGATGAGCTTGAGGATGACCGGGTAGTAGTCGGCGCCATGACCGGCGGCGATCGTCTCGTCGAACAGACCAGCCGTGGCTCGCGCGCAGCGCGCATCAACCCCTGTCTCCGCCGCCAGCGACAGCGCGAGGCCAATGTCCTTGCGCGCATACAGCGTGGGGAAGGTTCGCGGCGGGAAATCGCCGGGCAGCAGATGCCCTATCCCCTGGAAGCGCAGCGCCTTGCTGTCGGCCGAGCCCTTCGCGAGCGCGTCGAACAGAACGGCGCCGTCGACGTCCGCGGCTCGCGCGATAGCGAGCGCCTCGGCAAGCGAGTGAACCGCTTCGAAAAGTACCTTGTTGTTGAGAATCTTCACCACCTGGCCGCTACCGGTTGGCCCGCAACGCACCAGATCCGAGCCCATGCACCGCAACAGCGGCGCGAGCGACTCGAACACATCCGGCGCCGCGCCCACCATGATCGACAGCGTGCCGGCGCGCGCCGCCTCGCGCATCCGCGCGACCGGCGCGTCGATCCACGTTACGCCCTGCGCCGTGACTTGCGCGGCGCATTCGCGCGTGAGCGCCACTGACGTCGTGCTGCAGTCGACGATCACCTTCACCCGACTACCTTCGGCCAGCAACCCGTGCTCGCCAAAACAGACCTTCTGCAACTGTTCGCCATCAGCGACGCAGATGAACACGAGGTCCGCG
This sequence comes from Paraburkholderia fungorum, assembly GCF_046026025.1. GTDB lineage: Bacteria > Pseudomonadota > Gammaproteobacteria > Burkholderiales > Burkholderiaceae > Paraburkholderia > Paraburkholderia fungorum_E. Next base: position 17,395 of record NZ_JAQQFL010000058.1, read on the forward strand.
CGCGCGCCGACTTCGGCGGCATTGCCAAGCGGCGTCATACCCAGTGCGGCCAGCGCGCGCAGCGGTTCATTTCGCGGGTCCGTACCGTACACGGTTAAGCCGGACTTCGTAACCAGATTTGCGCACATGGGTTCGCCCATTACGCCAAGCCCAACGAATCCGAGCGCGCCGACTGATTGACCGGCAACGACGACGCTCATTTCATGCCCCACAGGATGGTCTTCGGCTCCTGATAGACACGAATTCCGTAGTAGCCTTTTTCGCGACCGATTCCGCTGTCCTTGAAACCGCCAAATGGCACCGCCACCGTCAACTCCTTGTATGTGTTGACCCAGACCGTGCCGGCCTCGATCGCGCGCGCGACCCGCCAGGCCTTCTTGTACGATTCGGTCCAGATGCCACAACCGAGTCCAAAGCTCGTGCCGTTGGCCTGCTCGACGAGATCGGCTTCGCCGTCGAAGGGCAGCACGCACAGCACCGGACCGAAGATTTCCTCGCGGCACGCCTTCGCCTCGTTCGTGAGGCCGGTGATGATCGTCGGCTCGTAGAATGCTCCCGCCGGTAATGCCGCGTCATCGGGTCTTTTGCCCCCGGCCACGATCGTACCGCCCTCGTCCCGCGCAGACTGGACGTAAGCTTCGACACGGTCGCGGTGAACGAATGACGACAGCGGCGCCACTTGCGAACCGTCTGCATCGGGCGGCCCCACTTTCAGTGCTTTCGTACGCTCGACGACCCGCGCGAGAAAGTCGTCGTAAATGCTGCGCTCGATGAAAAGCCGCGAACCCGCAATGCACGATTGTCCCGACGACGTGAAAATCCCGGACACGACACCCTCGGCAGCCGCGTCGAGGTCCGCGTCGGCAAACACGATATGCGGCGATTTACCGCCGAGTTCCAGTGCAACCGGCACCAGCCGTTCCGCCGCAATACGGCCGATTGCGCGGCCAGTTGCGGTACCTCCGGTGAACGAAATCATCCGCACCTCCGGATGCTGGACCAGCGCGAGACCTGTCTCACCGCCTAGGCCGGTGACAACATTCAGGATGCCTGCGGGAACCCCCGCGTCGAGGAAGATCCGGCCCAGTTCGAGCGCCGGGCCCGGTGTGAATTCCGACGGCTTGAGCACGACCGCGTTACCCGCCGCCACCGCTGCCGCTACCTTCTGCGCCTCGAGCGTCAATGGAGAGTTCCACGGCGTGATGGCTGCCACGACACCGAACGGCTCATATACGACGTTCGCGACGTGCGGCCCGCGCGACGGCGCGATCTCGGACACCATGGTCTCGATGACGCCGGCGAAATAGCGGAAGGCGCCCGCCGCCGCACCCGCCTGCGCGAGGCACTCGCTGCGCAGCTTGCCGTTTTCGCGCATCTGGACCGAGGCGAGTTCGCTGCCGCGCTCCACGATAAGGTCGGCCACCCTGTTGAGCAGCCGCGCGCGTTCGTGCGGCAGCATGTTGCGCCAGCGCGGATCACACTGCGCGCGCTGTGCATTACGCACTGCGTGATCGACATCGGCGGCGCTCGCCCCGCCGATCCTCCCATTCAGTTCGCCATTGGCCGGATTGATGGAGTCGAATGGCGTACCGGTACCCTGCACCCATTCGCCACCGATCAGGAAAGGTTTGATGTTCATGGCAGATCCTTCAATGTCTCAATCGTTATGGTTATCAGACACGGCAACCGAAAGCCGCGGCCCGGTTGTCGCGATATGCCGTCATCCTAGCCAGTCGGCAAGTGAGCGCACAAATGACATATACGTCGTCATGCACAACTTTTTGTTAGTCGAAGCATGACGGCCCGCGTAGTGCTGAAACTGTCCACGTGTTTTCCCCTCAGCTTTGCAGCGGATGCGCATCGTCGATCAGCTTGTCGAGCGTGATCGGCAGGTCACGGATGCGCTTGCCGGTCGCGTGGCGCACCGCGTTGGCCACCGCGGCGGCCAACCCGGTAATGCCGATCTCGCCAATCCCGCGCGCGCCGAACTCGTTTAACGCGAGATCGGGATAGTCGAGCAGGATCACGTCGATATCGGGCTGGTCGGCGTGAACCGGCACCGGATATTCGGCGTAGTTGTTGTTGGCCGGCATTCCGGTACGCGGGTCGTATTCGGTTGCCTCGAACAGCGCCATGCCGATCCCCATCACGATTGCCCCTTCCACCTGATTGCGTGCGGTGAGCGGATTCACGACGCGGCCAACGTCGATCGCGCTGACCACCCGCGCGACACGCAAATGAGAAATACCCGGGTCCCAGCGCACTTCGACAAAATGCACGCCGAACGAGCGGAACGAGAACTGTCCCGTCGGCGCGCCGGGCGTATGCGCATAGCCTTCCGCGTTTGCAAGCCGCTGGCCCTTGAGCACCGCAGAGAAATCGACCGAGCGCTCCCCGCTGACCAGCCGGCCATTATCGAAACGGATATCTTCCGGTTTCGCGCCGGCGAAATACGCATTGCCCGACGTCGCGAACGTCTTCAGTTGCGCAATCGCGCTGCGGGTCGCCTCGGCGATCGCCGGCATCACGCTCGCGGTCGCCCACGATCCGCCCGACACCGGAGCGGCAGGGAACGACGAATCGCCGAGCTTCACTTCGATCCGCTCGACCGGCAGACCCGTGAGCTCCCCGACGACCTGCGCGGCAATCGTGTACGTGCCCGTGCCGATGTCCTGGACCGCGCAGGTCACCGACGCCGTGCCGTCGCTGCGCAACTGAACGCGGGCTTCGGCGGCCGTGCGATAGGCGTCCCAGTTGCATGCGGCCATGCCGTAGCCAATCACTTCGTGGCCGTCGCGCATCGCACCGACGCGCGGATTGCGCTGTGCCCAGCCGAAGCGTTTGCCGCCCTGCTCGATCGCCTCGTGCAGATGATTGCTCGACCACGGCAGGTTCGCCGCTTCATCGCGTGTCGACAGATTGAGCAAGCGGAACGCCAGCGGGTCCATGCCCACCTGCTCCGCGAGTTCGTCGATTGCCGACTCCAGCGCAAAGAGTCCCGGCGCCGCGCCCGGCGCGCGCATCGACGTCGATGAACCGCGATTGACCTGGGTAGTGCGATGACTCACCAGCACATTCGGACACGAGTAGAGGCTGCGCGAGACGCCGCCGCAGTTCTCCGTGAACTGGTCGGTAAATGACGTCGTGTTGATCGATTCATGCCGCAGCGAGGTCAGCCGGCCGGACGCGTCCGTCGAGAGCCGTAATCGCTGCCGGGTTTCCGGCCGGTGCCCGGTGGCGGTGAACATCTGCGCGCGCGGAACCACGAGCTTCACTGGCCGCCCGACTTCACGCGCAGCGGCGCTTGCCGCTACCGAATGCGGCCACATAAACAGCTTGCTGCCGAAACCCGAGCCGATGAACGGCGCCTTCACCGTGACGCGGTCCGGCGTCAATCCGAACACGCGGGCGAGCGTATTGCGATGCACGGTCACGCCCTGCGATGCCTCGTAGATATGCAGCTCGCCGCCGTCCCAACGCGCCACGGTCGCGTGCATTTCCATGGGATTGTGGGTTTCAACCGGTGTGCTGTAGAGCACATCGATCCGGTGCGGTGCGCTGTCGAACACGGGTTCGGGCTCACCGCGCGCGTGGCCGCGCCCGCCGTCGCGCGTGCCGCCCGCCGCCAGTCCCTGGTCGAGATTCGCGACCGCCCTGTTGGTCGCATACTGAACGTTGACGCGAAACGCCGCTTCGCGTGCATGCTCGAATGTGTCGGCTACCACGAGCGCCACGAATTGCCCCGCGTAGTTCACCATCGCGTCTTCAAATGGCAGACGGCTTTCGTCGGTAATCGACGACGTGAGGATGGTAGCGGCCGAAATCGGCGATTTCGGAGCGCGGTAAAGGCGCGGGAAATGCTCATGATGGAAGATATCGATGACGCCGGGCACCCGGCGAGCATCCACAGTGTCGATGCGCAAAACGCGGCCGCTCGCCACCGCGCTGAACACGCCGTAGGCGTACACCATGCCCGGCAGGTTCTGGTCCGCCGTGTAGCGGGCGCCGCCGGTCACTTTCAGGCGGCCGTCGACGCGCCGCAGCGCTTGCCCAATGATCGGTTCGCTCATACTGGTCCCTCCATTCGGGGATCGCGCCGCGTTATGCGACGAGCGAAGACAGGTTGCGCACGATCGCCTGCTGGCCGAGCGCGATCTTGAAGCCGTTTTGCCCATACGAACGCGCGTCTTCGAACGCGATCGCCGCCGCGCGGCGGAACGTGTCGGCCGACGCGGATTGCCCCTTGAGCGCGGCCTCCGCATTCAGCGCACGCCACGGCTTCGTGGCGACGCCGCCAAGCGCGAGCCGTGCTTCACGGATCGTCCCACCGTCGAGCACGAGGATCGCCGCGCTCGACGCGAGCGCGAACTGGTAAGACGCGCGATCGCGCAACTTCAGATACGCGGAACGGCCGTGCGCAAGCGGCGCGTCGAGCGTTACGTGCGTGATCATTTCGCTGTCGTGCAGCGCGTGTTCCTTCCACGGCGTGTCGCCCGGCAACAGGTGGAGATCGAGAAAATCGATATCGCGCGCGCCGATCGGCCCCTGCGCGTGCACCGTCGCGCCAATTGCCGCCATCGCAACGCACATGTCCGACGGATGCGCGGCAATGCACTGGTCGCTGCCCCCGAGCACTGCGTGCGCATTCCGGTTCTGGCCGTTGGTCGCCGCGCAGCCCGAGCCAGGCTCACGCTTGTTGCATGCCGACACGCCATCACGGAAGTAGCCACAGCGCACGCGCTGCATGAGGTTGCCGGCGGTGGTCGCCTTGTTGCGCAATTGCATGCTGGCGCCCGACAGCAGCGCCTGCGACAACACCGGATACGCGCGCCGAATATGCTCGTGCCGAGCCAGCTCGGTGTTCGTGACCTTCGCTCCGACGCGCACACGCCCGTCGTCGAGCACATCGATCCGGTCAAGACCGAGCTTGTGAATGTCGACCAGCCGGGCCGGGCGCATCACGTCGAGCTTCATCAAGTCGAGCAGCGTCGTGCCGCCCGCCAGAAACACCGTGCCGGTGCCTTGCGAGTGGGCTGTGACCGCGTCGCGGACACTGTTTGCGCGAATGAATTCGAACCTGCGCATCAGCCGGCCCTCCCCATCTTGCCGCGCGCCGACTGGATCGCCGCCACAATATTCCGGTACGCGCCGCAGCGGCAGATGTTGCCGCTCATCGCCTCGCGCAGCGAATGGTCATCGGCTGGAACGCGCGCGTCTTTCAGCACCGCTACCGCGCTCATCATCTGGCCGGACGTACAGTAGCCGCACTGATACGCGTCGTGCTCCCAGAACGCTTGCTGAATCGGGTGCAGACAGCCGTTTCGCTCCAATCCTTCAATCGTCGTCACTTCGTCGCCGTCATGCATCACCGCCAGCGACAGGCACGAATTTACCGAAACGCCGTTCACATGAACCGTGCACGCGCCGCACTGGCCGTGGTCACAGCCCTTCGTCGTGCCGGTGAGTTGCAGCGCGTCGCGCAGCACGTCGAGCAGCACCGCATTGGGCGCGACCGCGAGCTGTCTCTCGACACCGTTGACCACGAGCCGTACGGGATAGACGTCGCCCGCCACGGCCGCGTCGGACCGGCTCGCAGGAACAGGCGACCCCGTCTGCGCGGGCACGGCGGCAGGCCAGCTACCGCCGGCGGCAGCCAGGCCGGATGCGCCGACCGATTGCAGAAAGCGGCGTCGCGAGACCCCCTCCAAGGCCGCCGACTCCGGATGCTGTGTATCGTCGCCCTCACCCTGCTGCTGCCCGGACGGTTTTTCCTGATCTGTCGTGCGCGTAGCTTCCTATAGATCTGATCGCCCGCATTTACGCGTATGCAATGGAGCGGGTCAGTGTGGGCGTTAAACGAAGCGTGGCTATTACGCCTACGTGCATTTGCTTCAAACACTTTGAAGCAAATCTGAGCCAACTTGCGCTCGAACAAACGCAGTCGGCACCTCCCGGCCTCACTGCAACGATGTCAGGGTTGTGCCCGTCTCAGAACGGATAGGCACGCGGCGCATGCTGCACCGACACCCAATGGGTGCGCGTCATTTCGTCGACCACCCACTGTCCGCCAAAGCGCCCGCGGCCCGAGTTCTTCTCACCGCCGAACGGTGTATTCGGGTAATCGTTGGTGCTCATGTCGTTCACATGCGTCATCCCGGCATCGATGCGGTGAGCGAGGCGCACGCCGCGCTCCACATCGCGCGTGAAGATCGCACTGGACAAGCCAAACTCCGTGGCGTTTGCCGCCCGGATCGCCGCCTCATCGTCTTCGACACGCACGATCGGAGCGATCGGACCGAAGATTTCCTCCCGCGCCAGCGGCGACTCCACCTGCACCTTCGTGAAAACATGAGGCGGCAGCACAAGCCCCGACGCCTGGCCACCCAGCGCACGATGCGCCCCTCCGTCAAGAGCCGTGTCTATCATGCGCGTCAGCGCGTCGAGCCGCTTACGGCTGATAACCGGACCGATCACCGTATCGGCGTCGGCCGGATTGCCGACCTTGAGCGCCTTGACCCGCTCGATATATCCCGCGACGAAGTCGTCGTGTACCGCGGCGTGAACGAGGATCCGATTCGTGCTGACGCAGACCTGGCCCTGATGAAGAAACTTCCTGACCACAGCAGCGCTGATGGCCTGTTCGAGATCGGCATCGCTCAACACGATCAGCGGTGCATTGCCGCCCAGCTCCAGTGCGGCGCGCTTGAGTGTCGGACCGGTCATGGCCAGAGAGCCGACGCGACGACCGACGGGCGTCGAACCCGTGAAGGAAATAAACGGGGAAAGCGGATGCGTAACAAACGCATCGCCAATCTCGCTCGCATCGCCCACCACCACGTTAAGCACGCCTCGCGGCAAGCCCGCTTCCTCGAAAACCCGCGCAAGCAGCAAACCACCGGTCACGGGCGTCTCAGCCGCGGGTTTCACGACCACCGCGTTACCGAGCACCAAAGCAGGCGCAATCGAGCGGTTAGTCAGATGCAGCGGCCAATTCCACGGACTAATGACGCTTACCACCCCGAGCGGACGACGATAGACACGATGTTCCTTATCCGGAACATCCGAGGGAAGAATTTCGCCCTTTGCCTGATACGGGAACGCGGAGAAATGGATCATCATCGAATGGACCGCTTGCCATTCGAGCGTCGCCTTGATCCGGGTGCTCCCGGACTCGCGGATAAGCCAGCCGACTATTTCTTCCTTGCGCGCCTCGAGGATAGTCGCGGCCCGAAGCAGCAAACCAGCGCGCTCACCAGGGGAGCGCGTCCCCCACTCCGCCTGCGCGGCATGCGCGGCCTTGAATGCCGCATCGACATCCTCCACGCTGGCATTCTGAATTTCGTTCAGCAATCCGCCCGTGTAGGGATCGGTCACACGCGTGAACCCTGCCCCACGCCCGGCTCGCCGGCTGCCTCCAATAACTTGCATATCAAGGCCGTCATAAGGAAGGGGGGATGCCGCTGAGGTTGAAGCGTTGGATATCACGATCGATTAGCTCCCTGCATAATGTGATCGATGGAAACGGATACTGCACCGGATGCCGGGCTGCATGAGGCGCTTCCCTGTTGCTCAGTATCGGCGCGCCTGCTGGTGTGAGCCAATTAGTTCGCGTTGAACCTTCGATAAGAGTCCCTTATGAGAGCAATTGAACTGCGCCAGCTACGCTACTTCGCAATTCTGGCTGAAGAGCTACACTTTGGCCGGGCTGCGGAGCTCGCCTTTGTCACGCAGCCTGCACTCAGCCAGCAGGTCGCAAAGCTCGAAGAACTCGTGGGCGTGCAATTGTTCGACCGGGACCGGCGCAGAGTCGCTTTGACACCTTCGGGCGAAGCTTTGCGCGACGGTATCGAAAAGGTTTTCGAGCAAATCGAGAGGGCTTTGAAAGCCGCGAGGAAAGCTGGCGGACACGGCGAATTCAAGCTGTCTGTCGGACTGGTCGAATACACCAACCTGCCCTTCGTTCCCCCCGCACTGATCCGGCTGCAGGCGCTGTATCCCGATGTGACGATCGCCAGACACGAGATGAATGCAGCGCAACAGGTCGCGGCACTGGCACTCAACCAGATCGATGTCGGCTTCGGCGTGCCGATCGCGCCGATGCCCAGCAATGCATCGGTACGCGGGAAACCCTTGCTCGAATCCGGCTGGGCGTTATTGATGCGTCGCGAGCATCGGCTCGCCGGCCTCGCCCGTCTGCAACTGGACGATCTCGCCGCCGAGCGCTTGATCGTCCCCGCACGGGCCGTGAACGGTCCACTCTACGACTCGGTTGTTGCTCATTGCCATCGTGCGGGATTCAGGCCGAACTTCGTCTACGAAACCATGCAGTCGCAAGTGGGCATGACCCTTGTCGAACAAGGTCTCGGCGTCATGCTCGGCGCTACGTATGTGTTCGCTTCGATTCCGGAGTCACTAACCTGGCGCCCGATAGAAGGTTTCGATGAGTTGACGGTTCACATGTTTACCCGCTCGGATGAGCGCAACACGCTGATTCTGGACTTCATTGAACTGGCGCTCGAGGAAGCACGTCGCGTACAAGCCCATAACGCCCAGCACGTATCCGGAAAGAAATGACCAGAGAGTTAAAAGTGGTTAGATTAGCGGCAGTTATCGGAACCCCGAGTATTTCGAATTAGCCGGAACATCATCCGTTCGCCAGAATTCTCCTCATGGCGCGAACACTACCGTTCGCACCGGTTCGGTCGAGGAGCATTGTCATGCGTACCTGGTTGATTAGTGGAGTAAGCAGCGGTTTCGGCCGCGCCCTGGCAGAAAAAGTCGTGTCGAACGGCGATCGCGTCGTCGGCACCGTGCGAACGAGCGCGGCCTCTGCTGAGTTCGAAAAGCTCGATCCCAGGCGTGCCGTTGGTGTCCTGCTCGATGTGACTCGCGATGCCGACGTCACGCGGGTTGTATCCGCGATTGAGCAGGACGTCGGCGCCATTGATGTCCTCGTCAACAACGCAGGCTACGGGCACGAAGGAGTCATCGAAGAAACCTCCATGGACGACTTTCGTGCGCAGTTCGCCGTCAACGTGTTCGGCGCGGTTGCCATGACGAAAGCAGTGCTGCCCTTCATGCGTGGGCGCCGTCACGGCCACATCATCAATATCACGTCGATGGGCGGCATTGTTACGTTCCCAGGGCTCGGAGCCTATCACGGCAGCAAGTTCGCGCTCGAAGGAATTAGCGAGACCCTTGCGAAGGAAGTGGCCGCGTTCGGCATCAAGGTCACAGCCGTCGAGCCTGGTGCGTTTCGCACCGAATGGGCAGGACAGTCAATGAAACGCAGCGACGCCGCGATCGCGGATTATGAGCCGCTGTTCGGACCATTGCGCAAAGCGCGGATCGAGCGTAGCGGAAAGCAGGCGGGCGACCCCAGAAAAGCCGCGGACGCCATCGTCAAGATCGTTGATGCTGAAACGCCGCCGGTTCATCTTCTGCTTGGGACAGATGCATTGAGCTTCGTGCGCCACAAAATCGAAAGCCTGAGCGAAGAAATTGATCGCTGGGAAGCACTGACCATCGGCACCAATTTCGCCGACTAATCCGGCCCTCCTGGCAGACCCCGATGACTCGCTCCCATGTTTCAACGCGCCCCCTCACGCGCGCGACGCTCATCCTGCTCGCGCTCATGTGCGGCATCTCAATAGGCAGCGCCTACTACGCGCAGCCTTTACTGCCCGCCATCGGGCGAGCGCTCCATGTTTCCGACACTGCGATGGGACTCGTACCGATGCTAACCCAGATCGGCATTGGTGCGGGCGTCCTGATCTTCATGCCGCTTGGCGATATCGTCGACAACCGCAAGCTCATTCTCCTGCTGGTCGGCGCGCATGTTGTGACGCTCGCACTGGTGGCAAGTTCAAGCACCGCCGGCATGCTCTATTGGTCTAGTGCCCTGATGGGACTGACTACCGTCGCGCCATACCTGTTACCGCCATTCGCCGCGAAGTTGTCGCCGCCAGAGAGCCGGGGGCATGTCACCGGTTTCCTCGCTCGCGGCTTCTTCGCGGGCATTCTGCTGGCGCGAACGGTCAGCGGCTATGTCGGCTACTACCTCGCGTGGCACGCGGTCTACTGGATCGCAGTCGCAACCATGCTGGTCATCGCCGTCCTGTTCGCCCGTCACGCCCCAACCAGCAAGCCAACACTTCGGCTCGGCTATGGCCAGTTGCTCCGCTCGCTCGCGACTGTCTTCCTGCAAGAACCCCAGCTTCGCCTTGCAGCGTTGACGCAAGGACTGTTGTTCGGCGCGTTCAACGCATTCTGGACAAGTCTCGCCTTCTATCTGGAGACGCCGCAGTTTCATCTACCCAGTTACGTGGCGGGTCTATTCAGTGTAATCGGGCTAGCCGGCGCGCTCGGTGCTCCGCTGTTCGGCAAGCTCGCAGATCGACGCGGGCCGGAGTTCGCGGTCAAGCTCGGAACGAGTATCGCCTTGCTGTCCTGGGTTGTGTTCATGTTTCTGGGCGGTCGTCTCGCCGGACTCATGGTCGGCGTCCTCTTATTGGACCTGGGAATCACGGCGTCACACATATCGAATCAAGCCATCATCTATCGCCTCGCGCCGGAGATTCGCAGCCGCGTCACAACGCTCTATATTCTCGGACTCTTTACGGGTGGCGCGTCGCTCTCCCGGCTAGCAACGCTCGCATGGTCAGCGTGCGGATGGTACGGGGTGTGTACGCTCGGATTCGTCGCCACTGCGATCGCAGCAGTAGTGAATTTCGTACCGGGCAAGCGTCGTGTCCCGGACGTAGCTGGCAAGCAGTTTCTGGCGGAGTAAAGGAATGTTGAGCTACGGCGCGCGCGTAAGAGACGGATTCAAAAAGGCTGCACCGTCCGTCTGAAGATCTTCCAGCAGACGAGAGAGCAACCAAGTTTGAGAAACGCTTCATGAATGTCGGCCCGACGTTCGAAGCGAATGCGAAGACGACGGAAGTTGTGAAGCCACGCATGTGTACGTTCCACAACCCAGCGGAATTTGCCCAGACCACTGCCGTGCTCTGTCCGGCGCTTGGCAATCACTGGCTTGATGTCGCGCTCGCGAAGTTTCTGGCGATGCGCCTCGGAGTCGTAGCCACGGTCTGCGTAGATGACCTTGGGTTTGTGAAGCAGCCGGCCATGTACGCCGCGAATCGGTGGAATGGCGTCAACCAGCGGCAGCAGTTGAGTGATGTCGTTGCGATTCGCGCCTGCCAGGATCGCGTTGACAGGAACGCCATTGGCGTCTACGAGGATGTGGTGCTTGGAACCCGGTCGCGCGCGATCCGTGGGGTTCGGACCAGTTTTTCGCCCGCCCCAACGGCTCGCACAGATGAAGAGTCGACGGCTGCTCGTGAGAAATCCAGTTCGCCGACCTCGCGTAACTTCGCCACCAGTAGCTCGTGCAATCGCTTCCACACGCCGGCCTTGTGCCAGTCGCGCAACCGTCTCCAGCAGGTTGAACCCGAGCCGAATCCCAATTTTGTCGGCAGGTCGCGCCAGCGGATACCGGTCTTGAGTACGAACAGGATGCCGTTCAGTGCGAATCGGTTCGCAACCGGCAACCGGCCTGGATACTTCTTGCCCCGTGGTTTTGGCGTCGGCAGCAATGGTTCGATCAGTGTCCACAGTTCGTCATCAACAATCGGCGCGCCCATCGATGTCGTCAGGAAGCGGTGTCGTATCAGACATGCGCGGGAGTTTACGCACCTCCCACGCGGTTTACAACATCGACAGTGGCGTGCGCGTTCGGGAAGGTTGCTTCCAGTTGATGTCTTCGAGAAGCATCGACAGTTGGGCCTGCGTCAGATGGGGACCGACTGAACCTTTGCGGCTAGCCCCTGGAAGCTGCATCGCTTATGTGGTGCACCACATAAGCGATGTTATTAATAGTAGATTCACCAGCAGCATGGCTGACAGGTCAGTGGCCAAAAAATCACCGACCCGTCACGAACTGCGGGGTGACGGAGAGAACTATCGGGATTGGCGCTTAGTGAACGAGGTGTTGGACCTGAGTCACCACAATCACCGCGTACGCATGGATCAAGGCAACTGCAATAGCCTTGACCACGTTGATGGCGGCGACGATGACCTTGGTTCGATCAACCTTTTTCATTTGCTTGTGCCAATAAAAAACCCGCCTCGATGGCGGGTCAGAAATGCAAAAGGCCGCACGATTTGAACTGCACCCCGGCCCGTTGTAACTCTTGACGCCAACCGCGACGGTCAACCGTGGGGCCAAGAACAGTCATTCGAAGCGACAGCGTCGACCGTCGCTTCCTGGCTGGCCCCTGCCTGTCGGCGATACGTGGCACTCGACCCACAAGGGTCATTTTCAGCGATGTAGCATCACGCCTGACGTCCCGAAGACAGTTCAGTCGCCGTGAAGGTGAGTTTATTCAGGATGGTGAGGACTTCCAGGAGCCGAAGCAAGGTCAATATTTCCAGTAGGAGCGTGCTGGCACGGACCGTATTCTGTTACCGACGTGGATGGTGTACCGACGAAATGAGCGCGCGGAAGTTGAATAATGAGTGGAACCTCAAAAAAACGGTGAAATCACTTATCAAGGTGAGCTTATCCAGGATGGTGAGGACTTCCAGGAGGTGACATGGAGACGACGCAGGTTTGCAAGTGTCGATTTGCGACCCACGCCCCTACTGGCGTCGATGACTCGCGGGCACGCCTAGCGAAAAAACAGGCCAATCTATCTTAAGGTGAGGCTTTTCAGGATGGTGAGGAGTTCCATGATTGGGACCAAAAAATGAATATCCAGTCGTAGCATGTTGGTGCGGATAGCGTTCTCTCGCCGAAGTCAGCAGCGCATAAAAAACCGAGTGGACGAAACGCTGAATGTCCACGATACGATCGGTCGGCGACATTCCATGCTGTCTAACGGCACGATCGGTCCGAGCCTGCTTCTAACAATTGGCTACGCTGACACACGGAATAAGAAGCTGTTGCGAAATTAGTTAAACAGAGGCTTTGGGCGCGTCCAGCAAATTAAGGTGCAAGCCAAAGACAGGAATGCTTCGTGAACGTGAGCATAGCGTTCGTAGCGAATTTTGAGCCGTCGAAACGAGTGAAGCCACGCAATCGAACGCTCGACTGGCCACGTTTTGCCGAGGCCACTGCCATGTGGCGAGCCGATTTTTGCGAGCACTGGCGTGATGCCTCGCTCGCGCAAGCGCTGCCGATGGGGTTCGGAATTGTAGTCCCGGTCGCCCTGAACGATTTGCGGCTTGTGCAGGGGACGGCCCCGCTTGCCCCGGATGTGTGGAATGACATCGACGAGCGCATCAAGCTGGGTAATGTCGTGCCGGTTCGCCGCGCTCAGGATGACCGCGAGCGGGATACCTTTCGCGTCGACGATGAGGTGGTGCTTGCTGCCAAGCTTGCGCCGGTCTGTGGGATTCGGGCCGGTTTTTTTCCCGCCAGCACGGCGCGAATCGATGAGCCGTCAACGAGCGCACGCGAGAAATCGATTTCGCCACGGCGGCGCAGTTCGGCGAGCAACGTTTCGTGGATGTGTTGCCAGACACCTGCCTCTTGCCACGCAACGAGCCGTCGCCAGCAAGCTGTGCCTGAACCACATGCCATTTCTTGCGGCAGAAGGTTCCACGCAATGCTTGAGCGCAACACGAACACGATGCCGGTCAGCACCGCTCGGTCGGGTATCGGTTTGCGGCCCGCAAACTGGCGATTGCGTGGTGCTCGCGCAGGTAGCAGCGGTTCGATGAGTGACCACAATTCGTCGTCTATCAGTTCTTTAGGCATCGCTTCCTGTCAGGCAAAACAAGACAGAAA
>NZ_JAQQFL010000059.1:0-30192 GCF_046026025.1 Paraburkholderia fungorum
ACAAATCAAGGAGAGGCCAAAGAAGCCAGAACAAGAAGAAGCCAACACTACAGGCCCACAGACAACCCAGCGCCGCCCAGGCCAAAAACCCCCAATAAAAACCCAAATCTATGTGACCATACCCAAACCCAACCCGCACGGAGTGCAACCCCAAGATGCAACAACCAGACCCACTCCACCCCCTGCGTCCCTTCCTGAAAAACTTCGTGTGGGAACACGGCCACATCGGCACTCGCTACATAAACTGCACAACCGGCGAAATCAGCTTCGATGACGGCAAAAAATCCCGCTTCGCGGCAGAAAAGTACCTCTACGTCCCACTAGAAAAATCCGCCACGGACGACCCGCTGGCCACCGGCCCATCCACCCAGGACGCGGCCCTCGCGCGCTTCCTCCGCGCCGCGCAACTCGGCAAACCCGAAGAAGCCGGCTCCGCCGCGGAAGTCCAACGCGCCGTTCACGATTGCGTCGACCTGGCAATCTTCAGCGCCTATCAGCACGACGCGCTGCAAGCAGTCGAACACTACACCCAGGAAGCCATGTTCGACGACGAAATCCGCGCGGCGCTCGTCAGCGATATTCGCAAGGTTTATGGGCCCATGCGTGAACAACTCGCGCTCTATGACTTCACCGTGCTGCATGGCCTGCCCACACCACTCCTCTTCAGCGATTCGCCTTTCATCGACTGGCGCGTACGCGTCAAGCCCGCCATGCCGTTCGTCTCGTTGCCCCTCGGCCCGTACGCATTGCTGGTCGGCACGCCGTCAGGCAGAACCAGCCGCGCCGCACCCGTCGCGTGGAAAACCGCCGTGTCGATGGGCGCGCTAAAGGATCACAATCGCCTGATGGTGGAGCGCGCCCGTCTATGGATCGTCGCCACCAGCGACGATCAACTGGTAGCCATCCAGGATCGCTTCAAGAAAGACGACGCATAAGCGGCGTCGCCCTGACTACCCTCACGCCTCGCGGCGTGGATGCGCTTTAAGCGCAAGCGAAAATGCCAGATGCCCGATTTCAACGCCCATGGTGTTGAACATCCCCGGTGCATGAAACGCACGCAGTTTCGCGCGTTGCTCAGGACTGCCGATATCGAGCCGCTCAAGCAGTTCGGCAACGCTCGCATACAGCACGCCAATGTTACCGTCCTCCACCTTCACGGCAATGCCGAGCGCACCGCTGGCGCCGAGCCGCGCTGTCTGCTGCGAACCCCGCACGCCGATCGCGTAACTGCCGTCGGCGCCGACTTTGCCAATCAGCGCGCCGTCGAACGCCTGCATCAACGTGGTACAGAAACGCCCCTCGCCTGCCACCCATTCCGGATGCGCCGCCATCGCACGATAGATGCGTGCGAGCGCAACAGTGCGGGGCGAAACGGCAGAACGCGTGCCCGCAGAAGCGGCCGAGGATGCCGAAGTCTCGTCCTCCGCGGCAGCGAGCTTCGCGAATAGTCGGGCCAGGCGATCAAGGGCGAACGCCGGCGTCGGCAAATTGCAACCGTCGATCGACCATTGCACCGCGTCATCCGGCAAGTCGCATACCTCGGCGACGGTGTGCTTCACGCGCACCTGCAACGGATGCTCCGGCAGTTCATACCCCCCAATCGCCGCCCCAATCGAACGCGCCCCGGCCAGCATGCCGGCGTGCTTGCCCGAGCAATTGCTGCACACCCCATCCGGCTTGAAATCGCGTTTCAACCAGTCGACATACACGGCATCGGACAACGGCGGATGGCCGCCGCAACGCAGATCGGCTTCGCTAACCTGCGCCTTGGCCAGCATCTGCCGCGCGCGTTCGATGTGGCGCGGTTCGCTGCTGTGCGAGGCGCACATGAGCGCGAGATCGGCTTCGTCGAAACCGAAACGCTCGAGCGCACCGGTTTCCAGCACCGCGAGAGCCTGGGCTGGCTTGGCCGCGGAACGCACCAGGGTAATGCGTGAGGGATCGCCGAACGAATACAGCAGTTGGCCGTCGGCCTGAACCACCGCAACATGGGCAATATGGGTGTTCTCAATCGTTTCGCCACGATAAACAGTCGCCGCAATCGGCCCGGTGTCGCGCAAGGTCATGTTCGTTCTCCTCCTGATCGCGTCAGTCGTTGCGATCGCTGTGAATGGTGTGGTCAATCGTGGTGATGCGAGCGATTCTACGTTCGTCTTGCGCATACGGCCACGGTCAGCGAGCGGGTTGCACGGCGAATTGGAGCAACGCTCAAGCCGCTCCGTGTAGTTGCTCGACGAGGTAATCGATCAGCACCCTCACTTTCTGCGGCAAGAAACGGTTCGACGGATACAACAGCCACACCGACCCCACGTAAGCGCGCGCTTCGAGATTCCAGTCGGGCAGCACCTGCACGAGTTCGCCGCTTTGCAATGCACCCGCCGCGGCAAATTCAGGCAGATTCGCGATGCCGAAATCCTGCTGCGCGGCTTCGAGCCGCGCGCCGGCATGATTGGCGATGTAACGCCCTTTCACATCCACCGTTTGTGTCTCAGTGCCACGACGAAAGCGCCAGCGGTTGTCGTCGGCAGTTTCGCCCAGGTAGATGCACTCATGCTTGAGGAGATCGCGCGGATGAGCCGGCGTGCCGCGCTCACGCAAATAAGCGGGCGACGCAACCAGCAGCCAGCGCACCGCGCCCAGCCTGCGTCCCGCGAGGCCTGGCGGTGGATGCTCGGTCAGGCGAATGACCAGATCGACATCGTCGGCAAGCGGATCGACGTCGTGGTCGGTGAACAGCAGTTGCAGGTCGACTTCGTCGTAGGTGCGCAGAAAGCCGGGAATCAGCGGGTGAATCACGGTTTTCGCAAACGCGGTCGGCGCGCTCACGCTCACCTTGCCTTGCGGTCTGCCGGCCAGTTGCCCGGCGGCATCCACCGCGCCGGAGGCCGCGCTCACCATGTCGCGGCAAAAACGCGCCACCTGGGCACCGGATTCCGTGACCCGCACCGTACGCGTGGACCGTTCGAGCAGGCGCGTCGCCAAGGCGTCCTCGAGACGCTTGATCTGGCGGCTAACCGTGGACGGCGTACTGCCGAGCTGACGCGCGGCCACTGAAAAATTGCCGGCATCGACGACGCGCGCGAAAACCGCCATGTCCGGCAGCAAGGCGAAAAGGTCGGTTGGGTTCATGGTCGAGCGCTCGCGGGTTCGCGGGTTGAGCCTATTTATGCATTTTCAACACAAACGCTATGCGCAACGACCCGATTATCGCCTCGCAAGCAAAGTTCGACAATACGCGTTCATCTGCCCGAGGTCCGCCATGTCGAAACAAGAACGCCTGCTTCTGCTCTCCGATCTGATGCTGCTCGCGGTCGCCGTGGTCTGGGGCACCAGTTACGGCGTCGTCAAAAGCGCCTTGGTGTTCTATCCCGTGCTGGGCTTGCTGGCGATGCGCTTCGGCATCACCTTCGTGATCCTGTCGCCCACCTTGCGCCATTTACGCGCCGCCGATGCCCGCACGCTGCGCGGCGTGCTGATTGCGGGCGCCCTGCTGCTCGGCATCTTTCTCTGCGAGACCTTCGGCATTCTGCTGACGCGTGCGGCCAATGCCGCGTTTCTGATCAGCCTGTGCGTAGTGCTGACGCCGCTCGTCGAATGGTGGATGCTCAAGCGCACGCCGAGCCGTATCGAATGGGCGGCGGTTGCGCTGTCGCTGTTTGGCGCCTGGTTGCTGGCGGGGAATGGCGCGCTGAGCTTCAACCCCGGCGACGCGTTGATTCTGCTCGCCGCGCTGCTGCGCGCACTCAACGTGTGCGTGACCAAGCGCGTGATGCGCGATTCCGCGTTGCCGCCTTTGTCGGTGACAGCGGTTCAGTCGGGTGTGGTGGCAATCGGCAGCGCGGCGGTGGCGCTGCTGTTTATGCCGCAGCAGTGGCAACCGGTGCCCTCGCTCGCCGGCCACGCCATGTTCTGGGGCTACATCGGCTATCTGGTCATCGCCTGCACACTGTTCGCGTTCTTCGCGCAAAACTTCGCCATCAAACGCAGCAGTCCGACGCGCGTGTCGTTGCTGATGGGTAGTGAGCCCGCGTTCGGCGCGCTGTTCGCGTGCCTCTGGTTAGGTGAACGGATTTCAACGGTCGCCTGGATCGGCGGCGCCTTGATCGTCGGAGCATCGATTCTCGCGACGGTGCGATGGACGGCATTGCGTGTGAGCGCGGCGGGGGCTTAGCGAATCGAAGCAGGCCGTGCCGGTCGCCGCGCACGCACCACCCGATTAGCGCGACGCGACCGAGCCCCGCTCGCTCACCACCTCGCCACGCTGCAGCACATACTCGAGGCGCTCACCCTGCCCGGTCAACACACCGATATCCTTGAGCGGGTTGCCGTCGACCACCAGCACATCGGCAATTGCCCCTGCTTTGATGATACCGAGCTTGCCGCTGCGCTCGACGATCTCGGCTGCGATCGTGGTGGCCGAACGCAACGCCTCCAGATTACCGAGCACTTCGGCGCGGATACGCAATTCGTCGCTCTGGAAGGTGTGCATTTCGCCGAGCAGGTCCGAACCGAATCCCATCGGCACGCCGGCGTTCGCATAGATCTGCAGCGAGTCGCGCCCCGCTTGCCGCACGGTTTCGACCTTGGCGATGGAATCGGCCGGCAAACCGTAGTCCGCACCATGCCTCGCCAACGCGTCGTAGGTGACCAGCGTGGGCACGACGAATGCGCCGTGCTCGCGCATCAGTTTCGCGGCGGCTTCGTCGACCAGATTGCCGTGCTCGATCGTGCGCACGCCGCAGCGAATCGCACGCGAGATCGCGCGGCCGGTGTAGGCATGCGCCATTACGTAGGTATTGGCTGCCTCCGCCTCGGCGACGATTGCGCGGATTTCGTCCTCGGAATATTGCGTGTTGCTGATCGGATCGGTCGGCGAAGCGACGCCGCCGGACGCCATGATCTTGATCTGCGTAGCGCCCTTCTGAATCTCTTCACGCACGGCGAGCCGCACCGCGTCGACACCGTCGACAACCCGCGCAATCGCCCCGGCACGAAAGGCGCATGAACAGGGTTCGAGCACGTCCCCGCGTGGACGGAAATCGCCGTGGCCGCCAGTTTGCGACAACGCCTTGCCCGACGGGAAAATACGCGGTCCCGGAATCAATCCGCCTTCGAGCGCCTGCGTCAAACCCCAATCCGCGCCGCCCGCGTCGCGCACCGTCGTAAAGCCGCGGCCGAGCATCGCCTTCAGAATCGGCAGCGCGCGAATCGCCGTGAGGATATTCGGCTGCGTTGCATTCACACCGAGGTTCGCACGCGATGCCAGCACGTGCACGTGGCAATCGATCAGGCCGGGCATCACCGTCTTGCCGCGTGCGTCGATCACGCGCGCATTCGGCAGATCGACAGGACGATCGGTGACTTCGACGATCTGGCCGTTTTCGATCACGACATGATGGTGTTCGAGCAACGTGCCTTGGGCCAGATCGAGTACGTTGCCGCCGCTGATTACCGTAATGCTCATTGATACCTTCCTGACTTGATGAAGGACACTCTCCGGCTTTCGTCAGCCGGAAACTCTGCTTCAGGCGCGGCTATGGCGCGGGTCACGCACATAGAACGTGCCCACGAGGCTGATCAACGCGGCGATCATCACGTAGATTGCGGGCGCCATGTTGCTACCCGTCGACGCGATCAGCCACGTGATGAAGAACGGCGCGAAGCCGCCGAAAATCGTTACCGCGAAGTTGTACGCAACGGAGAGACCCGTAGACAGCACCTTGGTCGGAAACAGTTCGGAGAACGCAGCGAGAATCGGGCCGGTATAGGTAGCGATCAGCAAACCGAACACGCCTTGAAACACTATCAGCGAAACGAGCCCAGGGGCGCGGTTGATGTAAGCGAACATCGGCCATGCGAGCAGGAAGATCAATGCAGCAGAGCCGGACAGAAAACGGCGGCGGCCGAATCGGTCAGCCAGCTTGCCGACCACCGGCGAGAAACACATGATCATCACGCCACCGAACATCCCGGCGCGAAAGCCCGTCGATTGCGGCAGATGCAGTGTGCGCACCGAATAGGTCGGCATATAGAACAGCAGCACGTAGGTGCACACCGTCCACAGAATCACCATCGAAAAGCTCGCGAACGTCTCACGCGGAAAGCGGCGGAACACTTCCTTGAGCGGTGAATCGCTTTTTGCCTGCTCGGCAACCGCGCTGAACGCCGGTGTTTCGTCCATCCTGCTACGAATGAAATAGCCGACCGGCCCGATCAGAATGCCGATCAGGAAAGGCATTCTCCAGCCCCACGAATGCAACGCATCGGCACTCAGCCCTGCCGTCACGAACGTGCCGACCGCTGCGCCCAGCAGCACCGCGAAGCCAATGCTCGACTGAATCCAGCTTGAATAGAATGCGCGCTTGCCAGCCGGCGCATATTCGGTAAGAAACGCGGTGGCGGTGCCCATTTCGCCGCCGGCCGAAAAACCTTGCAGCAAGCGGGCAACCACGATCAGAACCGGCGCCCACATACCGATCTGGTCATAGGTCGGCGCGAGGCCAATGAGTGCGGTGCCGCCCGCCATCAGCAGAATGGTCAGCGAGAGCGCCGCCTTTCGCCCCACTTTATCCGCATACACACCGAGTACCATGCCGCCCACCGGCCGCATGAAAAAGCCCACGCCAAACGTTGCGACGGCAAGCAGCAGCGAGGTCAGTTCATTGCCGGTCGGAAAGAACAGCTTGGCGATAATCACCGCGAAAAAACTATAAACGGTGAAGTCGAACCACTCGAGCCCGTTACCGAGCACGGTGGCGAGAATGGCCCGGCGCCGCTGCCGCGCGAGCGTATCCACGGATATCGTGACGTTGGATGAAAGCGTTCCTTGCATGGTCTCTTTCCTCATCAGGCTGCGTGCACGGCTGCTCATGCAGCCGCCGCGTGGCTAAGGGGTCCGGCGGTTCTGCCAGCAAGGCGACGCATCGGCGTCGAGCGGCGCTTTCGCCTGCATCTAGCCGATCGTAGAGAGACCTGATTTGTTTTCGAAACGAAAGATTCGCATGCATGCATGCGCGTGGCGCATGCGAAAGGCGTCAGACCATGGGCGTGCCGCGCGTCGCTGCGATCGTTTGGCCGGCTGTCTGCCCGCTTGCTTACCCGCCTATTTACCCGCCTATTTACCCGCTTGTTTGCACGCTTGCCTGCGCCTCGGCCTGCTCGAAAAGCCAGCGGGTAAACAGGCGCGCCGCCTGGTTCCCGGCGCGATCGTTCGGCGATACGACGTAATAGCCGCCACCGTGGCTCGCCGACGCTCGCGTGGCGCGCACCAGCAAACCCTCGTTCAGACACGCATCGATCATGTGACGCCAGCCGAGCGCGACGCCCTGCCCGAGAATCGCCATTTGCACGAGTTGCGGATAATGATTGACGACGACCGACTGCGGCGATCCGGGCATCGGCACATTGTTGAGACGGAACCATTCGGGCCACGACATCCATTGCCGCTGACCGTCTTCCTGCATCAGCAATGTTTCATGCGCGAGATCAGCCGGCTCCAGCACGCGGCCGGCCAGATATCCGGGCGAACATACCGGGTACACCTCTTCGTCGAAAAGGCGGCGGGCGGTGAAATGCGGCTCGGCATGCTGGCGGATGTAGTACAGACCCACGTCGAATTCCGCGGGCGACAGCGACGCAAGTCCGTCGCGCACGATCATCCGGATCTTCACGTTCGGATGGGCCGCGCGAAACGCGCCGAGGCGCGGTGTAAGCCACAACACCGCCACACCCGACGAACACGCAATCGTCAACTCCAGATCGCCGTATCGTTTCATCACATCGAGCGTGGCTTCCGAGCAATTGGCGAGCAGCCATTGAACATGATTCGCGTAACGTTCGCCGGCGATCGTCAGACGTAAGGCGCGGTGCTCGCGCACGAACAGCGAGCGCCCGAGAAAGTCCTCGAGTTGCGCGATCTGGCGGCTGATCGCGCTTTGCGTCAGGTGGAGTTCTACCGCCGCTTTAGTGAAACTGGCATGGCGCACGGCCGATTCGAATGCGATCAGGCATTGAAGCGGCGGCAATGGGGCAATCCGCATGATGAGGGTGGCCGAGTGACGTTGCCACCATCATAGCGGGTCGAAGCACGCGTCAAATCACACCGGTGATGCAGCGCGTAATTGCGCGATTTCGGCCTCGAGTGCCTCGATGCGCCGGTCCCGTTCCGCGAGCGCGGCGGCCACGTCCGCTGCTTCGAAACGCTGCGGGATATGCTGCGGGCAGTTCATATCCCACGCGCTGACGGTCATTGCGATCACCCGCTCGCCACGCGCTTTATATCCCTGCGGCATCAGTTTTGCCAGCAGTTCGGGATCGTCCTCGACCACGCGCGCCTCGCCCCAAATCTTGATGCGCCGCCGGCGCGCGTAGTCGATGAGGAAGAGATACGCCTTCGGGTTATCGGCGAGATTACCCAGCGTGATGTATTGGCGATTGCCGGCAAAATCGGCGAACGCGATGGTGTGGTCGTCGACTACATGCAGAAAGCCGGCGGGGCCGCCGCGATGCTGGATATAGGGTTGGCCTTCGTCGTTCGCGGTGGCGAAGAACACGCTCGTCTGCTGCTCGATGAAACTTGCGACGTCCGGCGTGATACGCGTCTCCCAGCCGCGGTCGGCCTCCATGCGCGCATACGCGTCACGCGAGCCATTACGGGTCTGGATCGACTTCACCGTCGGCGTGAACGCGATGTCGCTCGGGTATGGATGGGCATGTGCGTGATTCATTGAACGGCTCCTGTCTCGCGGGTAAGCCCGCAGGTGGCACGCTCAACGTTACCGGCTTCCATCTTTAACGAGAACCCGGCGAAATCGGGAACCAGACTTTCAAAAACTGAGAAGGTGCAACGACGCCTCGTTGAAAACGACGCGCCGTGCGGGTCTACGAATGGCTCGGCGCCAGCGCCTCTTCCCGCTCCAGCGAGCGCGTGCGTCTGAGTTCCGGAAAGAATCGCATCCACAGCAGGGCGATGGCGATCGTCGCGACGCCGCCTACCAGCACGGCCGGTTGCGCGCCCCACCACCCCGCCGTCACACCCGATTCGAATTCACCGAGTTGATTCGAGGTCCCAATGAAAAGGGAATTGACCGCGCTGACGCGGCCCAGCATTTCGTCCGGTGTGCGCAGTTGGACGAGCGACAGGCGCACCACCACGCTGATCGTGTCAGATGCACCCAGCACCATCAGTGCGAGGAGCGATACGAAAAAGTCATGCGACAGACCGAATACGACAGTAGCGGTGCCAAACGCGATCACGCCACCGAACATCGCGGCGCCAGGCCGGTTGCGCAGCGGGAAATGCGCGAGCCAGATAGTGCCCGCGAGCGCGCCGATGGCCGTACCCGAGCGCAACAGGCCGAGACCGAGCGGTCCGGTGTGCAGGATGTCGCGTGCGAAAACCGGCAGCAGCGCCGTCGCGCCGCCGAACAGCACCGCAAACAGATCGAGCGACAATGCACCGAGAATCACAGGCTGTTTGCGGATAAAAGCGATGCCCGAGAACACCGATTCGAGCGTAACCGGCGCACGGCTCGCCAACCTGGCCTGCAACGGAATGGCCCACACCGAGGCAGCGGCCGCGGCGAACGACAGCGTGCATGCGAGGTAGGCCGCACCCGGGCCGATGCCGTAAAGCAGGCCGCCCAATGCCGGACCCGCGATCTGGGCGGATTGATTGGCCGAGGTGGCCCATGCCGTTGCTTTGGGCAATTGCCCGCGCGGCACGACGCCCGGCAACAACGATGCGACCGCGGGGGACTCGAAAGCGCGGGCCGCGCCCACGCATGCGGCCAATACATAGATGACCGGCGCGCTGATCCAGCCGCCGAAGGTGCCAAAGGCGAACAACAATGCAGCGACGCTTTCGAGGCATTGACAGATGGCCGCGATCCGGCGACGGTCGTAGCGGTCGGCGACATGTCCGACCACCAGCGTCAGCAGGAACATCGGCAGAAATTGGGCGAGGCCGACGAGGCCCAGTGCGAAGGCGCTATGCGTCAGCGCGTAGATGTGCCAGCCCATGGCGACGGCGAGCATCTGGAACGACAGCGATGAGAGGATACGGGTACACCAGAAACGCTGAAACGGAGGGTGTTTTGGCAAACTGAAGCTAGAGTCGCCGACGGGGTCGGCCGGGGGTCGGGGCATTGGTTTCTTGCTCTCTACTGGGCTGGCTTGGGCGGCAGCTAGTTTAGAGCAAGTTTATTTATTTTGTTTTTACGCTTACGCAGTGCTTTCTTTTTGTAAGGCCGCGGGATCGGCCTTACCTTGGTGCGGGTCACCGATTCTGGTTATCAGGCTTCCATCCCACTTCACGAAGCGCGGACAGCAAGCGTTCAGCGCCGATCGCCTCCACGCGGGCGCCGCGCGCGCTCATATTCGTCGCGGCCAGCAGGGCATTGACGATGGCTTCTTCCACGGCCTCGGCCGCAGCCGAAAACAACGCGGACATGTGATCGTTATTCACCATCTCCACGGCCGTGGTGGGCTTCCCAACGCGCCCATAATTCACCGCCGGTAGCGTCGAATTCCCCACTGAAAACGCCAGAAATATATCGCCGCTGGAATCTTCGGTGCCTCCGCCCATACGGGCGATCCCAACGCTCGCGCGCTGCGCGAGGCGCGTGCACTGATGCGGCAGCAAAGGCGCATCGGTTGCGAGCGTCACGGCAATCGAGCCCATGCCCGCCTCCCCTGTGCGCCGTCCTTCGGTTTGTCTGAACGGTGAATGCATGTCCCCGAGCACCTCGCCTACCGGATACCCCGCGACCCGCAGCGCATCGCGCCGGCCATAGTTCGCCTGCACCAGCGCCCCAACGGTCCAGCCACCTTCGGCTGGCTTCAACACTCGTGATGCCGTGCCGATCCCTCCTTTGAACTCGTGGCAGATCATGCCCGTTCCGCCGCCTACGTTTCCCTCCCTCACCTCGCCCGTGCGTGCTTCGGCTTGCGCTCGCCGCACATGATCCGCGGTGACGTGCTGCCCCCATATATCGTTGAGCAGTCCGTCGTAGGTTTCCAGCACGACCGGCATGCACCAGTACATGTCCCCGTTGGCTTCGTGCCGTTCCGCCGCGACCAGCGCGTCGCGCACCACACCCACGCTATGCGTGTTGGTGTAAGCGATTGGCGTCGTCAGCAGACCCGCCTCGCGTATCCATTCAAGACCGGTTGCGTCGCCGTTACCGTTCAGGATGTGACATCCCGCAAAGCAAGGCGTCATGCGTGCACTGCCCGCCCGCGGTTCGATGATGGTCACGCCCGTGTGCACCGATGCGTCTCCCGCTTCCACATTCAGCGTGTGATGTCCGACACGGACACCGGCGACATCGGTAATCGCATTGAAACGCCCTGGCGTGCCGCGCCCGATACGGATGCCGAGTTCCCTTGTACGCATTGCCTGTTTTCCTTCGATTCAAAGTTCGCGAAACGTCACGCTATGACGTGCCCACGCCACATACATCGCGAGCGCCAACACTAATAATCCACCAATGATGTACAGATCCGTCGGCTTGGCCGCGCTCTGCATTGTCGTATACAACGTGTAGGTCGCGCCGACGATCGCCACCAGCGGCGGCAGCGGCCACAACGGCATCCGGTAATGATGCTCGACATCGCGTCGCACGACCCGGCTGGCCAGGGCCGCCACCGCGATCACGATGTAGATCACGAGCAGCAGGTCCACCGTGAACGCGGTCAGTTCATCGAGGCTCGATACGAAAAGCAGCAGTGCCGACGGAACCGCAAGCGTCAACGTGGCAAGCCAGGGCGAATCGAAGCGCGGGTGAATGCGTGTGAACGCATGATTGCAACCGCGCACCCACAATGCGTGGCGGCCGCTGCTATACAGCAGACGGCCCACCTGAATCACGATCGCGATGATCGCGTTGAACACCGACAGGAAGATCCCCGCGCTCACTACCCGCATGATGACCGGGTTGCTGAGTTCGCGAACCACATAGCCGATCGGATCCGCGCTCTTCGACATATCGATCAGTGAAGGCGCCCCGAGCACGATCGCAGTCAATGGGATCAACTCGATCAGCAGGATAGCCAGCAACGAATACATGACGGCTTTCGCGACGCTGCGATTGCCCCCTTCGAGGTCCTCCGCGAGGAATACCGCCGCGCCGAAACCGTTGTAGCAAAAGATCGCCGTGCCCACTGCCGGGATGATGGCGGCCGCGGTCGCAGAAATCAGCGTACCGTTGCTCGCGACTTGAGGGT
Source organism: Paraburkholderia fungorum (assembly GCF_046026025.1). GTDB lineage: Bacteria > Pseudomonadota > Gammaproteobacteria > Burkholderiales > Burkholderiaceae > Paraburkholderia > Paraburkholderia fungorum_E. The sequence continues at coordinate 12,226 of NZ_JAQQFL010000059.1, forward strand.
GGACCAACGCGCTGAGGGCGCGATGCGGCTCCGAGAATCCCAGGTAGGCAATAAGGAGGAGTACTAGCACTTCGACCGTCAGGAACGCACCGGTGATCCACGCGTTGGTCTTGATGTTGAGAATGCCGAGCACATAGCTGAGTACGACGATCGCGAGCGCCACCGACTGATTGCTGAAGTTCGTGCCGAACGCATTGTTCAGATACGGCGCAGCGCCACTCGCCAGCACGGCGGGAATGAACACACTGACGGCCAGCACCGCGACAAAGGTCAGATAGCCCGGCAACGCTCCGAACACCCGTTTCGCCATCACATACTCGCCACCGGCGCTGCGATGCGCCGCGCTCAATTCCGCATAGCACAATGCGAAAGCCAGCGCGAGCACGCCGCCTAACAGGAACGACAGCACCGCCCCGCTGCCCGCCTGCTGGATCGCAAACGGCGCGATCACGAAGATGGAACTGGCGGGCGTCACGCCCGATACGGTAATCATCACCACATCCCGCACGCTGAGCGACTGCTTCAGCGCGCCAGATGTGCCCAGCCCTGCCGGGACGGCTTGCGCCGCAACCGACGTTTCCGTGATCGCCATCGTCCTCTCCTTTGCAATGATTTTTTCAGCGTCCATACTTGAGCACTGTTCGGCGGAGTGTAGGAAGCCAATTTACCCAGCGCTATTACCGCTTAGGGTTACGCCAATTAGGTGGAGACGCATGGATCGACTGTTCACGGAAGTAGCAATGCATCAGGCGCTGGCGCGTGTGATCGACCAATTGGGTGGGCCCAGGTTCTGGCGGAACCTGATACTTCTGCTCAACGAAATCGTGCCGTTTGACAATGCGCTGGCGGTACTCGTCGGTCAGGATGGCGTGCCTCGTGTGCTGGAAGAGTTCGATACCGGGGGTACGGATAAGCCGTCGCCAGTGCCGCTTTATCTGAACGGACTGTACCTGCTGGATCCCTTTCTACAGGCCGCGCACGATGGGCTGGCCGACGGGCTGTACAGGCTCGAGGAGGTGGCGCCGGATCTGTTTCGGCAAAGCGAATACTTCCTGAGTTACTTTCGCGACGCGGTTGGGGAGGATGAATTGCAGCTGATCGCCAAGGTTGCGCCTGCGGGTGGCGTTGTGTCGTTGTCGTTGGGAGCGAAGACGCGATTCGATGTGGAAGCGCTTGGGCGGCTAGCTGTTTGCACGCCCTGGCTAATCGCGACGATACGGCAGCATGTGGCGCGTCTTGCCACCGAGCCCGGCAAGAGCATGGAAAGCGGTGATCTTTCCGGAAGGGTCGAACGCGCGTTGGCGGGGTTTGGCGCGGAGTTGCTGTCGGAGCGGGAAATGGCGATTGCGCGGTTGGTGTTGCGCGGCAACTCTTCTAAAGCGATTGCCGAACGGCTGACGATTTCGCCGGAGACGGTGAAAGTGCACCGGCGGAATCTTTATAACAAGCTCGGCATTTCGACGCAGCCCGAATTATTTTCGTTGTTTATTCAGGCGTTGGGGCACGAGGCGGGGTAGGCATTTTTCAAAGTCGAGCGACGGTCAATTGCCGGCGGTACCTCATCCGCCTTCCGAAATCCCATCAACGCGCCGCTTGCCTTCAACATACCCGGCTTCACGAGCTGCTTCTTCACTGGGAAACGGGACAACCAGCTCCTCAAAACGAATGCTCTGCCCATCAATGTGAGCATGCGCGCCGTGCCGACAGATGTAGGCCGAGTAATGCCAGAAGGTGGTAGGAGTCGGCGGGCCGTATGCCAGGATCGGAAGAACCCAGACCTCATATCCGTTGTGCTCGATCTTGTCCCACATGACAGTCTCCGTCCGCAATTTGAAGGAATCTAGTTCAAGTGCCGCGGCATGAAAACCGGGTGCGCGCGACTCCACCGGTTGCTTCGTCAAACGTGTGGAAGATCGTCGATGGATTTTTCGACACTGCCATCGGGCTCCTCCGTGTCGATTCCATCGGGGCCGTTGGTATGCGGAACGATCTTTATTTTCGGCCCCAGAAATCTCACCCCGCCGAGGGTAAAGAGGGACCAGCCTACGTCTCCCGCGTGGATCGCTTTGACCACCTCGGCCACCTCGACGATTGCGGCTGGGGACAGGCAGTCGTGCGTCCTCAGGTCGATGGGCGCCCAGCGCACGTGCGTGACACGATCAGTTGCAGGGTTAAAGCGTACGCCGTCAATAGCAAACGCAGCCATATCTACCTCCATCACCCCGACAAAGGGATCTTCATATTATGCCCCGCTTCTTTGGCGGCTCTCCGACTCTTCGCGGGACGGGATCGTCTGCGACCACGGCGACGACGGCGCGGCGCACGTCGAGCGTTATTCCCTGTGAACGATGTTCGTCGATCACAGCGCGAACAAGCGCCCGAGATGAGGTTCGCAATCCTCCACACCCGCGAGGCGCAACGCGTGCCACGCCATCGCGAAGTTGCTCGATATAACGGGCTTGCCGGTCCTTGCCTCGAGTTCCGGAATGAGCCCGGCAATGCGCAGACTCGTGCAAGATACGAAAACAGCGTCCACGTCGGCGCTTTGCGCGAGATGCTCGACGCCGGCTCGCAGAGAGGTCGCGTCGATCCGCGCCACTTCGTTGTCGTTAGCATGCTCGAACGAGGCCATCCGCGTGACGCCGACACCGCGCGCCTCGATGTAGTCGCGCATGGTGTCGTTGATCGCACGCACATAGGGCGTCAACAACGCGACGCGCTGCGCACCCAGCGCACGCAACGCGGCAAGCGCGGCGGTGATCGGCGTGGTGCACGCGACGCCGGGGCGCGCCTCGTGAATGCGCGCGAACACGTTTTCCTCGCCGATCACCATCGATGCCGACGTGCAGCCAAACGCCACGACATCGATCCGCTCGCCTGGGCGAATCAGCGCCACCGCCGCCGCAATGCGGGACTCCATTTCCCTCAGCCGTTCGGGCGTGATGTCCGCCGAGTTGTACACGCGGCTTTCGTAGAACGCCACGCCATCCTGCGTCAGCAGCTTGCGCCATTCGTGTTCGATCGTATGATCGGTGGCGAGTACCACGAGACCCACGGCGGCGCGCCTGCAGATGCCGTCGTCCAGCGCGAAATCGAGTTTTGCATAGGCCGCGTCGTGCAGTGCATTCGTGCTCATTTCAGTGTCATCCCTGTCATGTCGATCTCGGGTTGCCGACCGGCCATGACGTCGGCCAGCAGTTTCGCGGTGCCGCACGACATCGTCCATCCCATGTGTCCGTGCCCGGTATTCAGGTACAGATTCCTGTGACGCGTGCGGCCGATCAGCGGTGTCCCCTCCGGCGTCATCGGGCGCAAACCGGCCCAGTAGGACGGCCTGTCATAGTCGGCGCCGCCGGGAAACAACTCGCGTGCGGCCCGCAGCATGGTCGTGAAATCGGCGGGTGTATGGCGGGTGTCATAGCCGGCGAATTCCGCGGTAGCGGTAAAGCGCAGCCGCTCCCCAAAACGCGCCCACGCCACAAGGTTGTTCTCGTCGACGCCGCCAAGATCCGGCGGACGGTGATCCGGCCCAATCGGGAACGTGGCCGAGTAGCCCTTTACCGGATACACGGGCAGCCGGTAACCCAGGCGACGCGCAATAATCGGCGACCAGGAACCGAGCGCCAGCACGAATTCGTCGCCTCGCACGAGTCCCGCTGACGTACGCACGCCGGTTATCTGGTCGCCCGACGCCTCGATTGCGCTGATCGGCGTATCGAACTCGAATCGCACGCCAAGGCCTTCGCACGCAGCCTTCAGCGCGCGGGTGAACAGGTGCGCATCGCCGCTTTCGTCGGTGGGGCAATAGATTGCACCGGCGATCCTGTCACGCGCGCCGCCAAGCGCGGGTTCCCGTGCCACGACCTGCGCCGCATCGAGCGTTTCGAGCGGCAGGCCGTTGTCTTTCAGGATCGACATGTTTTGCGTGCCGCGCGCGAAAGATGCTTCGTCGCGATAGAGATACAACAAGCCGTGGCTGGTGCGGTCGTATTGCAGGTGCTCGGCGGCGGTCAGCTGTTGCAATTGCGTCTGCGCGTAGCGGCAGAGCGCGACCTTGCGCGTTGTGTTCACGCGGGAGCGTTCCGCCGTGCAGTTTCGCAGGAACTGGAGGCACCAGATCCACATGTGCGGGTCCGCGCTGAGCTTCAGGCGCAGCGCCTGGCCATCGACGAAAAGCGATTTCAGCAGGATTTTCGGCGCACGTGGGGAGGCCCATGTATAAGAGTGCCCCGGCGCAACCAACCCGGCGTTGGCAAAACTGGTCTCGAGCGCGACACCCGGACGGCGATCGATCACCGTGACCTCGCGGCCCTCTTTCGCGAGATACCAGGCGGCCGTGACGCCTGCGATTCCGCCCCCCAGTACGACGCTTTTCATACGCGACTCCCTGACTCATCGCTTAAATATAGCGCCGCCGACGCGTTGGATGGAGGTTTATACGCGGATACCCTAGCCCGCCCAATTGGCGGCGAGACCTATCATGAAAGGAGCACTTTTGTAACGGCGCCGCGATGAGCCTGCCAGACACGCCATTGATCTGGCGGATTGTGCACTGCACGCGAACGCACGTTTTCGCCCGTTTTCTGATGTCACCGGTCTATCCGCGTGGCGGATCGCTTTGATCCCTTTCACAATAAGGAGTCACTAACATGATTGCTCAGAAGAATGGCTCGGCCGACGCAACTCGCGTCTTGCGGCGCACGACAATCGCGGTCATGGCCGCGCTGACCGTGCTCGCCGGCACGGTCCCGGGTTCCGCGCGTAGTCAGGGCGCCACGATCAAGATCGGCGTGCCCGTTCCGCTATCGGGCAGTAGCGCAAATGCCGGTCAGGACATCGTCAACGGCGCCAAACTGGCCGCCGCCAAAATCAACGCGGCCGGCGGCGTGCTCGGCAAGCAGATCGAACTGGTGCCGGAAGACGACGCCTGCGACGCGCAGACCGCGGTACAGGCGGCGCAGAAACTCGTCGACGCGGGTGTTGTCGCGGTAGCAGGCGGTTACTGCTCCAGCGCCGCGCTGCCCGAATTGACGACCTTTCACCGCGTCGGCATTCCCTACGTGATGGACGCATCGACCAATCCCAAACTGACCGAGATGGGCTACGAGAACGTGTTCCGCACGATCGGCCGTGACGACGAGCAAGGCCCGTTTGCCGCCAACTTCATCAAGAACTTCCTGCACGCAAAACGTGCGGCTGTCATCAACGACAACACGACCTATTCCAAGGGCCTCGCCGACAACACGGTGGAAGCGCTGAAGAAGAACGGCGTCGACGTTGTCTACGACGACGCGATCACGCCCGGCCAGATGGACTACTCGCCAACGCTGACCCATGTTGCCGCACTGAAACCGGATGTCATCTACTACACCGGCTACTTCGCCGAGGCCGGCCTGATGGTGAAAGAGGCGCGGCAATTGGGTATGAAAATGACCCTGATGGGCGGCGACGCCACCAACGACCCCACGCTGATGAAAACCGCCGGCCCCGCAGCCGACGACATGGTCATCACCACGGCGCCGCTGGCGCAGTTCCTGAGTGCCGCGCACGGCTACGTCGACGACTATACGAAGGCTTACGGACAAGGCCCCGGCCCCTATTCGGTCTATGAATACGATGCCGTCGGGGTCACCGCAAAGGCGATCGCGAACGCAAAATCGACTGCACCTGCGGCGGTCAGTGCTGCTTTGCACAAGATTTCGGGCTATCAGGGCGTGACCGGAACAATCAGCTTCAACGCGAAAGGTGATCGCAGCAACGCGGTGTATATCGTCATCACCGTGCGCGGCGGCAATTTCGCGCCTTATCAGCGGCTTGACTCAGGCGGACACTGGGTGGCGATGAAGTAGGCCCTGTCGCGCACCGGGCCCGGCCATGAGCACCTTTTTCCAGTTCGTCATCGAAGGGCTGACGACGGGCTCTTTCTATGCCCTCGTCGCCCTCGGCTACACGATGGTCTACGGGATTATCCGGTTGATCAATTTCGCTCACGGCGACTTGTTCATGGTCGGTGCGTTCGTCGGCTGGACCGCTTTGACAGCGCTCGCTGCGGTGCATCTGCCGCTCGCCCTGACGCTGCTGATCGCGCTCGTCGCGTCGATGGCCGTCACCGGCGCCCTCGGCCTCGCCATCGAGCGGCTGGCGTATCAACCCCTGTTACGCGCGCCCCGGCTGTCGATTCTGATCACCGCGCTCGGTGTTTCGCTCGCACTGGAAAACGGCGTGCTGCTGCTCTATGGCGCCGGCTTCGACACCTATCCGCACGTGCTCAGCCAGGCAGGGTTAGATCTGCTCGGCGTGCGGGTCAGCTTCACGCAGATCGGGATCATCGTGGCGAGCCTTGCGCTGATGCTGACACTGTATTTCTTCGTCCATCACACTTTTCTCGGAACGGCCATGCGCGCGCTGGCCATCGATCAGGATGCGGCGCGTCTGATGGGCGTGAATGTCGAGCGGCTGATCCAGTTGACCTTCCTGCTCGGATCCGTGCTGGCCGCCGTCGCCGGCGTGATGGAAGGGCTCTACTACACGCAGATCAATTTCTTCATGGGCTTCGTGCTGGGTCTGCGTGCTTTCACCGCCGCCGTCCTCGGCGGCATCGGCAACATTCCGGGTGCGATGGCCGGCGGCATTCTGATCGGCCTGCTCGAGGCATTCGGCGCCGGCTATGTCTCGTCGCAATGGACCGATGTGCTGGTGTTCGGTGTGCTAATCGGTGTGCTCGTGATCAAGCCGACCGGCTTGTTCGGCGAACGCGTTGTCGAGAGAATGTAGGCCATGGGCGCGGCGCAAGCTTCGGCGCGTTGGCGCCGCCCTGCAGCCGGCGCCGGTCTACTGGTCGCCGCCGTGGCGCTGCCGGCTGTCGCCAGCAGCTATATCGTCGATGTCGGCCTGACTATCGCGACCTATTCGATCCTCGGCCTGGGGCTGAATATCGTAGTCGGTTATGCCGGGCTGCTGGATCTGGGCTATGCCGCCTTCTTCGCCATCGGTGCGTACACGACAGCACTGCTGGAAACATTGCTGCACTTCTCGTTCTGGGAAACGCTGCCGTTCAGCCTCGCGTTTGCCGGCGCTTCGGGCATCGTCATCGGCTACCCCACTCTGCGGCTGCGCAGCGACTACCTGGCGATCGTCACGCTGGGGTTCGGCGAGATCACGCGGATCGTTGCCACCAACCTGCGGATTACGGGAGGGCCGAACGGCATCTACGGTATCGACAGCCCGAGCCTGTTCGGCTACGAAATCAGTTCACCCCGTGCAGTCTACGAACTGGGCATCGCGTTCCTCGTGGTGGTGCTCGTGTTTGCGATCCGGCTCGGCCAGTCGCGGCTCGGCCGCGCCTGGACCAGCATCCGCGAGGACGAGGCGGCGGCCGAGGCCGTCGGCGTGCCGACGCTGCGCGTCAAACTGCTTGCCTACGTGATGGGCGCATTGATCGGCGGCTTGGGCGGCAGCCTGTTCGCTGCGCGCTTCGGGACCATCGACCCGACCGGCTTCACGTATCTGCAGTCCGTCACGATCCTGATCATCGTCGTACTGGGCGGTCGAGGCAGTATTCCTGGCGTGATACTCGGCGCCGTCATCGTGGCGGGCCTGCCCGAGATGCTGCGTTTTCTCAATCTTTGGCGCATCTTTGGCTTCGCGATCGGGCTGGTGATTCTTATGCTGCTCCGCCCGCAAGGGCTGTGGCCGGCGCCACTGCGCCGCATCGCGCCGCCGCGCGAGGGCGCGGGCACCGCAAAACCTGTACGCCGTGAGATCGTCACCGATGAAATCCTGCTCGATGTGCGCGACATGCAGCGCCGCTTCGGCGGGGTCCGCGCGGTCGGCGGCGTCAGCTTCACCGTGCGCGGCGGCGAGATTCTCAGTCTGATCGGTCCGAACGGCGCGGGCAAAACCACGGTGTTCAACTGCCTCACCGGCGTGACGCGCCTGAGCGGCGGTCAGGTTCTCTGGCGCGGCGCCTCATTGGTTGGCGGCGCACCGCATCGCATCGTCCATCGCGGCATGGCGCGCACTTTCCAGGGCATCCGCCTGTTCGCCAACATGACGGCTTTCGAGAACGTGCTGATCGGCATGGACCATCGGCTCCGAATGCCATTGCTCGCGGAACTGCTTGCGTTCCCCTCAGCCCGATCGGAGGAGGCCGATCACGCGGCAGAGGGCCTCGGCTGGCTTAGCTTCGTCGGCCTTGGGGCTCGGGCGGGTGAACGCGCCGCCGACCTGCCCTATGGCGATCAGCGCCGCCTGGAGATTGCCCGCGCGCTCGCCAGCAACCCGTATCTCCTGCTGCTGGACGAACCGGCCGCGGGGATGAATCCGACCGAGAAGCACGCATTGATGGAACTGATCCGGCGGATTCGGGATCTTGGCGTGACGGTGCTGCTGATCGAACACGACATGATGCTGGTGATGGGTGTGTCGGACCGGATCATCGTCATGGACCATGGCGTCATCATCGCCGAGGGTCCGCCGCGCGAGATCCAGGCCGACCCGCGGGTGATCGATGCCTATCTCGGTACAGCCGGAACAGACGAAGCGGCCGACGACGCCGCCGGGGAGACATCGCTGTGGGACTCCTAACAATCCGCGATCTGCATGTCAGCTATGGGAACGTGGAGGTGCTGCACGGCCTGTCGCTGGACGTCGCCGAAGGTGAGATCGTGGCCTTGCTCGGCAGCAACGGCGCGGGCAAGACCACGACGCTACGCGCCATTTCCGGCCTGATTCGTCCGCGTGCGGGACAGATCGTAATGGCCGGGCAGTCGCTCACCGGACTGCGGGCTCACCAGATCGTGGCCTTGGGTTTGGGTCACGTGCCGGAAGGCCGCCGTATGTTCGGGGCGCTGACGGTCGAGGAAAATCTGCGGCTCGGCGGTTATCTGATTCGAGCCGACGGCGCGTTGCTGGAACAGCGGATGGCCGAGGTCTATCAAACGTTCCCGCGGCTCGGAGAGCGGCGCAGCCAGTTGGCGGGTACGCTCAGCGGTGGTGAACAACAGATGCTGGCAATCGCACGCGCCCTGATGCTGCGGCCTCGCGTCGTGTTGCTGGACGAACCGTCGATGGGATTGGCGCCGAAACTGGTGCGGGTGATCTTCAGCATGATTGCCGACATCTGCAACGAAGGCACCTCGATTCTTCTGGTCGAACAGAACGCACGCCAGGCGCTGCGAATCGCTCATCGTGCTTATGTGCTGGAAAGCGGCCGCGTCGCGCTAGCCGGCCTCGCCCGCGATCTGGCGCAGGATAGCCGGGTTCGTGCGGCGTATCTGGGTGGGAGTGCGGTAGCGACGGAGTGATACCAGATCGAGCGGATGCCATACTAAACCGGGCTGGGTGCTTCGCGCGCAATCGAGTAGATATATTCCGTGTTTCCCAGAACAACGGATGGGCGCCGCTAAGGTTGCGATTTACGGACCGAAAAACAAAAAGCCGTTGAATCTTAATAGATTCAACGGCTTATGCATTCCATTCTGGCGGAGAGACGGGGATTCGAACCCCGGATAGGCTATTAACCTATACACGCTTTCCAGGCGTGCGACTTAAACCGCTCATCCATCTCTCCGGCGGGGAGCCGAATTATAGCAAACTTCGCGCCCTGTGCCACACCCATGCGCAAACACGCTCAAGGATGCCGGATATAGTCCACCAACGCCCTCGTATAAGCGTCCGGTTTCCGGTCGATCAGACTCACTGCGATCGTCACCAGAAACCCCGCCGGTACGCCGAACACGCCCGAGCTGATCGGCTCGATCGCGAACCATCGCGCACCCGCGAAGCCCGTCATCTGCGTGAAGAACGGATACGTCGAGACGATGTAGTAGATGCACACCACCAGCCCCGCCACCATGCCCGCGACCGCGCCAAGCCGCGTGGTGCGCTTCCAGAACACACCCAGCACCAGCACCGGGAACAGACTCGACGCCGCCAGCGAAAATGCCGCCCCCACCAGAAACAGGATATTCCCCGTATTCAGCGAAGCCACATACGACGCGAAAAGCGCGACCCCGAGCAACAATATCTTCGAAATCGTCACACGCCGCTGGCTCGATGCCGTCGGATCGACCATGTGATAGTAGACGTCGTGCGATAACGCATTGGCAATCGTCAGCAGCAAACCGTCCGCAGTCGAAAGCGCCGCGGCCAGCGCACCGGCCGCGATCAACCCCGACATCACGTACGGCAGCCCGGCGATTTCCGGCGCGGCGAGCACCACCATATCCGGCTGCATCTGGATCTCACTCCACCGCACAATGCCGTCGCCATTCGTATCGGCGAGGCTGATCAGACTCGGCTCGACCTTGCGCCATTGCGTAAGCCACTGCGGCAAATCGGCAAAGTGATGGCCGACCAGGTTGGTCAACATCTCGTACTTGATCAGCACGGCCAGCACGGGCACCGTCAAATAGAACAGCGCGACGAAGAACAACGTCCAGCCGACCGAGCGTCGCGCGGAGGCCACCGAGGTCGTCGTGTTGTAGCGCGTCAGGATGTGCGGCAGGCTCGCCGTGCCAAGCGACAGGCACAGCAGCAGCGACAGGAAATTGCGCTCGTGGGTGCGCCGGTCTTCTTCGCTCGTCACGGGAAATGCTTCGTGCATCGGTACCGGCGCCGCCGCGCGCATCAGCATCTCGTCACGGCGTTGGGTCCAGACGATCTGCGCGGCGGCGGCGTCGCGTGGAAACTGTTCGAGCGCCCTCTCGCGCTCCTTGATCTCGCGTAGCGGACCGTTGTGGCGGCGCAAGTCCGCGACTTCCTGCGTGAGGCGCAGCTTCTCGTCAACGAACGATTGCGGCAGCGTATCGAGCCGCATCTGCATCAACTCGGCGCGCCGCCGATAGTCGTCGCGTACGGTCTGTTCGAGCGGTGCTTCGCGCACCTGCTTCTCGAGTCCTTCGACGCGCTCCATCAAGCGCCCGTAGTTGAATTGCGGCACCCAGCCGAGGCCGTCCTTATGCGCAATCATCGACACGGGAATCAGAATCGCCGCAATCAGGATGATGTATTGCGCGACCTGGGTCCACGTCACGGCACGCATGCCGCCCAGAAACGAGCACACGAGAATCCCCGCCAGCCCGCAGAAAATGCCGATCGCGAAATCCACGCCGATAAAACGCGTCGCAATCAGGCCGACGCCCTGAATCTGCGCGACGAGATAAACGAACGAGCACAGGATCGCCGCCAGTGCAGCGAGCCCACGCACCGCGTTGCTCGAAAAGCGCGTGCCGAGAAAGTCGGGAATCGTGTAGCGCGCGAGCTTGCGCACATACGGTGCGAGCAGAAATGCGACCAGACAATAGCCACCTGTCCAACCCATCAGGTACGCGAGACCGTCATATCCGGTCGCATAGATCGACCCCGCGAGGCCGATGAACGACGCTGCGGACAACCAGTCGGCCGCGGTCGCCATGCCGTTGAAGAAGGACGGCACGCGCCGCCCGGCGACGTAGTACTCGACGAGGTCGGACGTGCGCGACAGCAAGCCGATCACCGCATACACGGCGATCGGCACGAACAGGAACACATAACCGATCCACACACCCGGGCCGGTGGCTCGCTCGATAAGCCACATCACGTAGATGAAAAGCAGGAAACCGAGCGTATAGAGCGCGTATGAGCGAATCAGCCGGTTCGTGAGCTTCATCGGCTCAGCTTCCGGGCGCGGTGGGGGCGCGAGAATCGGCACCGGCACCGCCGGCACTGGAACCCGCCTGGGTATCCGCATCGAAAGCACGCTGCAGACGGCGGTCGGCACGCTGCATCAGCACGATATAAACGACGATCAACGCGACGTAAATCAGAATCGCCCCTTGCGCACCGAAGTAGAACGGCAACCTGAAACCGATGAAGCGCACCTGCTCCAACGCCGGCGCCACCAGCGGCAAAACGAACGACACCACGAAGCCCACCGTCATCAACGCCGCGATCAACGTGAGATTGAAGCGCCAGTACCGCTGATGCGCGCGCGCCATCGCAACCGAGACCGCAGGGGGTTCGGGCACGGGATTGAGCGTAGCGTGGGAGGTGTGGTGCGGCGCGGCCATGCGCCTATGTACCAAAAAGCCACCGGGCAGGCAATCGGGATTGTCCGCGCGGTGGCTCGCAGTGGCTTCAACAGGCTGGTGCGAGGTGTCGATACATGAGTCGACACATGGGTCGTATCAAGGGCACCTCATTCGACATGCCCTTGCCACAGACCCAGGCAAACCCACGCAAACCCAGGCTCAGAGCGACTCGCCGAGCTGATCGAGAATCGCCGGGTTCTCCAGGGTCGACACGTCCTGGGTGATGGCCTCACCCTTCGCGAGCGAGCGCAACAGGCGGCGCATGATTTTGCCCGAACGCGTCTTCGGCAGATTCTCGCCGAAGCGGATGTCCTTCGGCTTGGCGATCGGACCAATCTCCTTGCCGACCCAGGCACGCAGTTCGTTGGCGAGCTTCACCGCTTCCTCGCCTTCCGGACGCGTGCGCTTGAGCACCACGAACGCGCACACGGCTTCGCCTGTCGTATCGTCGGGACGGCCAACCACGGCGGCCTCTGCCACGAGCGGGTTCGACACCAGTGCCGACTCGATCTCCATCGTGCCGAGGCGGTGGCCCGACACATTGAGCACGTCGTCGATGCGGCCCATGATCGTGAAGTAGCCGGAGTCCTTGTCGCGCACCGCGCCATCGCCGGCGAGATACAGCGTGCCGCCGAGTTCTTCGGGGAAGTAGCTTTTCTTGTAGCGATCCGGATCACCCCACACGTTGCGCAGCATCGCCGGCCACGGACGCTTCACCACCAGAATGCCACCCTGCCCGTTCGGCACGTCCTGGCCGGTTTCATCGACCACAGCGGCCATGATGCCTGGCAGCGGGAGCGTGCACGAACCCGGCACCAAAGGTGTCGCGCCCGGCAGCGGCGTGATCATGTGGCCGCCGGTCTCGGTCTGCCACCACGTATCGACGATCGGGCACCGTCCACCGCCGACGTTCTGGTAATACCACACCCACGCTTCCGGATTGATCGGTTCGCCGACCGTGCCGATGATGCGCAGCGTCGACAGGTCGTAGCTCTTGGGATGTACTTTCTCGTCCGCTTCGGCGTATTTGATCAGCGAGCGGATTGCGGTCGGCGCGGTGTAGAACAACGTGACCTTGTGCTTGGCGATCATGTCCCAGAAGCGGCCGGCATTCGGGTAGGTCGGCACGCCTTCGAACACGACCTGGGTGCCGCCGAGCGTCAACGGGCCATACGTGATGTAACTGTGGCCGGTGATCCAGCCGATGTCGGCGGTACACCAGAACACATCCGTGGGCTTCCAGTCGAAGGTCCACTTCATGGTCTGCGCGGCCCACAGCAGATAGCCGCCGGTGCTGTGCTGCACGCCCTTCGGCTTGCCGGTCGAACCCGACGTGTACAGGATGAACAGCGGATGCTCGGCGCCGACCCACTCAGGCGCGCATTGATCCGATTCGGACTGCGTGAGTTCGTGCATCCACAGATCGCGGCTGTCGTGCCATGCGATCTTGCCGCCGGTGCGCTTGTAGACGATCACGCTCTTCACGGCGTCGCAACCGCCCATGGCGATGGCTTCGTCGGCGATGTTCTTCAGCGGCAGGGCTTTGCCGCCGCGCATCTGTTCGTCCGACGTCACCAGCGCCACGGCGCCCACATCCACCAGGCGCTCATTGAGCGACTTCGACGAGAAGCCGCCGAACACCACCGAATGCGTGGCTCCGATGCGCGCGCACGCCTGCATCGCGACGATGCCTTCGATCGACATCGGCATATAAATCACGACGCGATCGCCCTTCTTCACGCCGCGTTTTTTCAGCGCGTTCGCAAAGCGCGATACGCGTTGCAGCAGATCGTTATAGGTAACGTTCGTGACGGTGCCGTCGTCGGCCTCGAAGATGATCGCGACGCGCTCGCCATTACCGGCTTCGACATGACGGTCGATGCTGTTATACGACGCGTTCAGCTGGCCGTCTTCGAACCAGGTGTAGAAAGGCGCCTTCGACTCGTCGAGCACCTTGCTGAAGGGCTTGTTCCAACTGAGCGTCTCGCGAGCGAGGCGCCCCCAGAAACCCTCGTAATCGCGCTCCGCTTCGGCGGCCAGCGCCCGGTACGCGTCCATGCCGGAGATCGTCGCACCAGCCGCTGCTTCAGCGGAGGGCGGGAAAACACGGCGTTCCTGAAGAACCGATTCAATCGCAGACATCGACAACCCCTTGGTGAAGATGAAACGTAAAACCTGTGCCGGCGCACCCGGGGTGCGCCATGTCATGCCGCGCGCAATGATCCGGCGCGTGTCTCCTGATCCACGAGCAACATGGCGCGCGCCGTTTCGTCTGCGCAACCCATTGCCAGCTTACAGCCACGATACCGGCGGGAACTTACCCGTCACTTACACAGGCAGCTCCACCCCGGTATTGCCTCGCGTTCGCAGGTTTGCCATGTTAGCTGAAGCGCTCGCACCCTGTCATGAACTTCACCCAGCCATGACCTGCAATGGTGCGCGGTCATGCAGCATCGATACCCAGGGTTGTACCTGGGGTGTTTCCCTATTCACCCATCACACATGGCGGTCATCCACGGGTCCGGTACCGCTTCAGGCGCACCATCGCATGCCCCCACCAGCCACCGTCGCCTACGCATGGCGACCCCAACCCGCCAGGACCGTCCATGGCGTGACATCAATTCGATCACGGCGAGTGCCCCCCGCGAAGAGGCGGCCGTCGCATGCGAAAACCAACCAACGCGCTGGACGGTGTGCAGCTCTATACATAAGTATGGCCTTTCGCTGCCACTCCGCCCCTACTATTCATACGCGGGACCCACCTCATGCCGTCGGCCGCGCGGTTCCGGCTGTAATGCCCAGGCCGTCTTTCTTAATTCAGGAATATCGACATGCAAGCTGCAACCCAATTCAACCTTCCACAAATCAGCAATCCTTATCTCTCGCTGCAGGGCAATGCGAATACCCTGTTCGGCGGCGGCGCGCAGTCACAGCTCTCGCGCGGCGCAGGAACGGCCAGCCAGATGTCCAATATGCTGAGCGGGTTCTCCAAGGCCTCGTTCTCTGTCTTCAGTCAAACCACCACGGCGAATGGTCAAACCAACACATTTATCGCACAGGGGAGCGTCAGCAATCGCGGTCAGCCCGCGAATCAGCAACCGACAAATTCTGGACGCAATGATGGTCGCGGCGGCACCAGCAGCCCAACGGGCAGCAACAGCACCACAGCAGGCGGCAACCGCTGCAATGACAACTCGCGCGCCGACAACCGCGCGCCGTCGTCGCCGTCGCGCAACGACTGCGGCGGAAAGGACTCCGGCAAGAGCAACCAGACGCCGTCGCGCAACGACTGCGGCGGCAAAGACTCCGGCAAGAGCAACCAGGCGCCATCGCGCAACGACTGCGGCAAGGGCAACCAGGCGCAGTGGAGCAACACCGCGGTATGCAACGACAAGGCGAGTATCAATCTGGGCAACTACACGCTCGACTTCAACAAAGCCGATTCGTCGATGGTCATGACCAATACAAAATCCGGCGATGCCACGAAGATCTGGGGTGATCCGCATCTTACCCAACACGCCAACGCTGCCAACTCGTCGAGTGCGATGTTCAACGGCCCGATGACGTTCATGCTGCCAGACGACACCAAGGTTACCGTCGGCACCCAGACGGCCGCGAACAACAAGAATGTCTCGTTTGCGGATCAGGTGACGATCACCCACGGTAATCAGGCCTACCAGGTCACCGGGCTGAGCGAACAGAACAAGTCCGGCCTCAACATACAGAAGAGCAACAACGGTCGCGCACTCGACGCCGCCACACCGGACGGCTACACCGTCCTCGCCGCCCGCAACGGCAGCGGCTGGATCGATCCGGTCACCGGCAAGGAGCCGACGGCTGACAACATCCAGAAGGCCAACACGTAAGCAAACCGCACGATGAGGGGGCAACTGCATCAGTCATTGCCCCCAGCGGATGCCGCACATACGATCGCCGATCGAATGCGGCATCCAACCGCCCTCACAAATGCCCCCATCCCCCGTCCGCCTTTCCTGTGGACCAACCGCGAGCACTCCCATGCAGGCGCAAAGCTTGCCCCTCCAGTCGTGATCGCAGCGAAAATCGTCAAGCGAGCGTTCAAGTACGGCGGCGGATCCCAACGCAGCGATCACTGCCGTTGTGCGCCTCGAGAATTTCTTCTATTCATTTGCCATCCTTATTGATTGCAAGATAGAAACTCTACGATGCGAGCTGCCTCTGTTACAAACAGAAAGAATACGTAGAGATAAATACGACCTTGCAAACGAGCCCCACCGTTCAAATGGACTCGCACCTCTCCTCTGGAGATGTGTTCGGCAAAGCCGATTTCGATCTCTAACTTCAGCAAGGTACGCAAAATGCAAGTCGATTCATCCAACAGTCAACAGAACGCTACGGTTCCTATCGTGGAACAAGGCCATGTTCAAGAGATCCCGAATGCCGCTGCACCGGCACAACCTACGATGCACGACACATCAGGTAGCGGCGACACGCAACAGGTCAACTCGGGTAGCGCATGGCCCGACAAGGTTCAGAGCGGTCCGCCGCCGTCCGGCCTCAATGTCGGAACCGTATGGACGTTGGGCCCTAACGGCGAACACCAGTACGTCGGCTATTTTCCGGCGCCGAACCCACCTCCCGAAAATAAAGGCGGCGATACGCCGTCGACTGTCTTTTGGCGCGGCGTCACGGACGGCGCCACGCATCCGGGACAAACCATTGGCAAGATCTCGGATATGGCCAAACACAACGGCACACATAGCGGCGAGGAAACCGGCAAGAAGGTCGATGAGGTACTTGAGAAGGCGCCCATTACCGGCAGTGCAATAACTATCACTCGCGTTCTCGCCGGCCAGAAAAATCCGGACGGCAGCCCGGTGACCCCGGAGGCTCCGAACGTTCAGCCAGACGCGAGCGAATCCACAATGCCCCGACCGACCGGCAAGGCTCCCGGGACTCACGCATTCGACGCGCCTCCGACGGAGAAGCCAAACGAGCAGCCCGCACCGTCGAAGACTCCGTCCGAGGCTAGTAAGGGTGCGCCCGGCGAATCCGGTGTATCCGGTACATCAGCTCAACCGAAGACAACTGACCCGCAGGCCAATACGCCCAAAGAAGGCGAACCGCGCACGAATACCGGGTCTGCCAGCGGCGAACACTTCGACGTGCCCGAGCAATACGCCATCGAGCCGAAAGGCAACATTGAGGCGGACCGGAACAGCCCCGGCGTTTTGAGGGACGAGAAAGGCCAGTCTTATATCCAGGCAGACGGCAAGGACTGGGCAGTCCGCTACGACAAGGACAATGGCACATGGCGCACTTATAGCCCCAACGACGCGTCGAAGCCTCAGTATCCTGTCCGACTCGACGAGCAGGGCAACTGGCAAGTCCACAACGACGTCGGCCTCAAAGGCGGGAACCCCGGTGATACAGAGGCCGGCGGGAGCAAACAGTCCAACCGTGACTGGCTCAACGGCGAGACGCAGAAATCGCCAACCGGCAATCAGCCGGGCTCGTATCCCAGTTCCGTCAATACCGTGAACAACATGCTGCAGCGCATCGGTGTCAAGCTGTCGGACCAGTCCGCGGAGACGATCGTCGGCAATTTGCGCAAGGTGGATTCCGGGGAAATGGCTCACGCAGCTGCTTCGGCACGTGAAGTCTGGACCTTCGCCCGCGATGTCGCGGACCCCAACTTATCGATGAGAGACCGCTCCGCCGCAGCGCTCGGCATGGTCGTGAACAGCATTGCGGCACCGACTTACCATGCGCAGTTCGATCTGGAGAACTATCATTTCGGTCGCAATCAAACGAAAGACCTGCGCCAAGCGATGCACATGTACGTTCAAAATGACCCCCATGCCTAACCGGTATTGAGCGTAGGGGGGGGGGGGGGGGGGGGGGCGCCCCCCCCCCC
>NZ_JAQQFL010000060.1:0-25249 GCF_046026025.1 Paraburkholderia fungorum
GGGGGGCGCGCGCCCCCCCCCCCCCCCCCCCCCCCCCCCCCCCCCCCCACTGCGAGGCATAAAGCTTCGCCTGCTGCTTCATGTGATAACAAGAAAACTATAGTCACATGATGGGAACTGTCTCGACGTACAGTACCCAGTACGAAGTACTGGGAGCGCCGCGATAAACACCAGGAAGCGGGCCGGAGCAGACCCCGCCTTCGATGGACTGGATGGAGACACAATGAGCAAGATACTGGCAAGCGCCGTGGTCAGTTTCGACCACATGGCAAGTCATAAGTCTGAACCTGTAGCACGCGCTGCACAGTTGCTTTTCCGCATCGAGAACGTTCCATTTAGCCGGTGGCACACGAAGGCCCGTATCACTATGGGCAGTGCCACATTCTTCGATGCGTTCGATGCACTCTCGCTCGCTTTCGCCTTGCCAGTTCTAATCGGGCTGTGGCATCTCTCGCCGCTGCAGATTGGCGTTCTCATCGCTGCCGGGTATTTGGGGCAGTTTGTCGGAGCGCTAACCTTTGGCTGGATCGCCGAGCGATTCGGTCGGGTGCCGAGTGCGACGATAACGGTGGGCGTTATGTCGATCATGGGCATTGCCTGCGCGCTCACGGGGAATTTCCAGCTTCTCTTTCTTGCTCGTTTTCTCCAGGGTATCGGCGTTGGTGGCGAGGTGCCTGTCGCAGCCACCTATATCAGCGAGCTGTCTCAGGCGCAGGGGCGCGGCCGCTTTTTCCTTCTCTACGAGCTCATTTTCCCGTTGGGGCTGCTCGGCGCAGCGCAGGTTGGAGCATTCGTCGTCCCGCGCTACGGTTGGGAGTGTATGTTCCTGGTTGGCGCAATTCCGGGTCTTATCGTCACGTTTTTCATCGCCCGCCTGTCAGAGTCGCCTCGCTGGCTCATCTCGAAGGGCCGGTACGACGAGGCCGAGCGCGTCATCGAAAAGATTGAGGCCAGCACAACGCGCCGAAATCTGGACGTTGAGCAGGATTGGGTCGAAGTAGAGCGGCGGCTTTCAAAGATTCGCGACGCGAGCCAGTCGCGGAACAAGGCGTCATGGAAAGAATTGTTCTCGCAGGCCTATCGCGGTCGCACGTTGGTCGTGTGGGTACTGTGGGCCAGTTCTTACTTCGTGGCCAATGGCATCAACAACTGGCTACCGAGCCTTTATCACACCGTGTATCACCTGCCTCTGCAAGAATCGTTGCGCATGGCTTCGCTATCGAACGTGCTCAGTGCTTGCGCGGTGTTGCTCTGTGCCTTCCTGGTCGACCGTACGGGACGCCGCCGTTGGGCGATGGCCACTTTCGTGATCAGCGGCGTGTTGCTTCTGATACTCGCCACGGTCGCAAAGGGTAGCCCATGGTCGGTGATGTTGCTGGGCTCATCGGCGTACGCGGTGATGGGAACGACGACAGTCATGCTCTACCTGTACACGCCTGAAATCTATCCCACAAGGATGCGCGCGATCGGAACCGGACTTGCGACGTCATGGCTGCGGGCCGCCTCCGCCGCTGCGCCGGCGATCGTCGGAGTCGTGCTTTCGGGGCACGGGATTTCGGCGGTATTCCTGATGTTCGCTGCTACGACGATTGCAGGGTTGCTGGCGTCTCGGGCAATGATTGAGACGACCAACCGCGCACTCGAAGAAATCTCGCCTTGATGGACCCTTGCGGAGTGGTGAGCACCGAATGGAGTTCGCCTCGCAACATGAGTTCTTGAACCATCGCCGCACGTTGTTACGATGTGCGGCGATGTCTTTTTGTTGGGCTCGGAAAGGAAAAATTAGCGTGCCGTGTGAGACCGGTGGCTCGCTTGTAAGGCGAAGTTGGCGGGGCCAAAAGCAAAACGGCCGACACGAGCTTCTCAGTTCATGCCGGCACGGTGAAGGAACTCAGGACAGGTTTTAGAAAGTGTGTCTCATGCCTACGCCGTACGAGCTTCCGGAGGGTTTTGCGCTTAGCTTGTCGTAGGAGTAGACGGTGTAGACGTCGGTCCGTTTCGAGAGGTAATAGTCGTAGCCGATCGATGCCGTGTTTCGAATCGAGTTCTGGTCTTTCGGTGCAGACCGCCTCGTCATCGCCCACTCGACGAGCACGGCGGAGGCGTGCGTAGCGGGAATCGAGAGGCCAAGCTCGTATGTATGAGAGCCGACCTCCGTCGTCGTGGTATTGGTCGTCTGCACGGCCGCGTAGAACTTGGCGAAATTGGCGTTGTACGTGGCGCCAGCGAGGTAGAGATACTGCTGCACGTTCGGCACACTAACCGCCACGCGGACTCGCTGTGCGGACAGGGCAATCTGCAGCGGGCCGTTCTCGTAGTTGAGGTTCAAGCCGAGGTTATCTTTCCCCTGTTGTCCTGTTGTTCCGCTGACGCCGTACTGCACGGTGCCGGTGAGGCCCATATACGCTGCGGTCTCGTAACTTGCGACGTTGGACCAGACCGTGTCGCCCACAACCGTGTTGTTGTACGCCGTCGTGTACGACTGGACGACCAGAGGGGAGAACACAACCGAAGAACCGAACGGGTTTAGCAAAATCTGATTGAGGTAGGTGCGCGTTGTCTGCTCGCCAAACCGGAAGATGCCGTACGGTGTTGTGAAACCCACATAAGCATTGCGCGAGAATAATCCGTCCGTAGCGTTTCTTCCCATCTGGCCGGTGTTTGGCCGGAAGAAGCTTTCGAGAGTGAAGATAGCCGCGTATCCACCGCCGAGATCTTCTCTCCCGCGCAGCCCCCAGAATGACGTCGTCAGGCCACCACCGCCAAGCACGACGCTACCTTGCGGCACGCCACTTACCTTTGATTGGGCGACGTATGTGCCCACCAGACCATACAGTTGAATCGGCGCAGCAAGGTCCGGTGAGGATGCCTGAGCATGGACCAAGCCAGTCCAGATGGAAAGGGATGCAACTGCGAGGTAACCTGGCGCCAATCTGCGGCCAATAACGCGCACGCTCCGTTCGATTCTCATCTGTGGTGTCTCCTTTAAGTATCTGTGTGGCACAGCGTTGCCCGCCGGGAGCGTTGGGAACACTCTCGGGACGGGGAATTCGGTTTGGTATTCGCGGCCTGAAGGTCGAGCTGACCTACGATGAGGGCGCGTGCGGTATTAACGCTGGAGGCAGCAATTTCGTCATCATTTCAAGCAGTCTATTCAATGAAAATTCATGCCGATAGACGCATTGACGTGATTTCAGATATGCTTGAAAAGAGATGGGTGGAGACAGCGATGGAACGGGAAGCCTTCAAGCTATTTATCGAGGTGGCGGAGCTGGGAAGCATCAGTCGGGTAGCCGCGCACCGGCAGACCGTCCAGTCCAACGTCAGCCGGCAGATTGCCGAGTTTGAGCGCGAATGCGGGGGCCGTCTGTTCGAGCGGACTGGACGCGGTGTGAAGTTGACCGGGTTCGGGGAGCGGATTATCCCGAGGGTCCGCGCCTGGATTGCGGACACTGACCAGCTCTTCAACGACATACGCACCTCGTCGGGCGCACCGTTTGGTGAAGTACGAATCGGTATCTTGCCGTCGACTGCCCACCCGCTGATGACCGCGCTATGCGAGCGCATCAATTCGGCCTATCCGGACATTCGTCTGAATGTTCGCGAGAGTCAGTTGGGTGAAGTTGAGACGTGGCTGGATAGCGGACGCGTGGACCTCGCTATCCTTTTCCATGCAGAGCGCTCCATGACGACGGAGCGGCTCGCGACGCTCGCTACAATCGAAACCTATCTTGTAGGCGCACCAGACTCGCCTGTGCTGCAGCGGGAAACGGTCGAATTTCGGCGTCTTGAGGGTTTGCCACTGATCTTGCCAGGACGTCCCAACCGCCTGCGAAATCTGATGGATGACGAGGCTCGACGGGCCGGCATTGAGCTTCGGACTGTACTGGAAGCTGACTCGCTTGCCGTCCAGCGAGAGGTTGCGGCCAGTGGTCGAGGGTATGCTGTCCTCGGACCATGGGCCATCGCCCCCGACGTGCGCTCCGGCCGCCTGCGCGCGGCAAAAATCATCAAACCAAACATCACTCGCTTCGTGACGCTCGCCAGTGCAAGCCAGGGGACGATGACACCGGCAATCCGGATTGTGATTGCGACGCTGAAAGAAATCGCTTCAGCATTGTCCGAGTCAGGGGCGTACGACGGACTCGCGACCCAGTATGTCGAAAGGCATGAGCGTACCGCGCCGACGCCAGTCGCTGCAGCAAAGCCGACCTCTTCTGGGCGCTCAACTGCAAAGGGCAGAAAGAAGTAGAGTGGTCGACGTGCACACGGCGGTTGGACGCATGTTCATCCAGCTGAGGCAAGCAGGTTTGCCGCCGCTGGCCTCGAACGACCGCATCCCGCGCATGACAGTTGATGTGCGGGGAGGGAACATGCCTCGCATCGAAGCATTTTTCCGCGTCGGCATACCGGAGGTTGCTTTCTCCAATCCCGCCCATCTCGGCACCAGCCCTCCTTACCATCGTGACGCCCTCTGCGAGGTTGTCGCTGAACTGCGCGCCTGAACGTTCAAGCCAGATGTGCTGTGACGTGTGTAGCCGCAGGCCCCTCCGTCGACCTCCATGAAGTTACACGCCTCACGTCCTATCCGGCGGTATCGCTTTGCCCGATGCTGTCAGGTCGATCAACCTACTCAAATTTCCTCAGGGTTAACGATTAAGTGACATCTTTTTTGATCGGCTATATTGCATCCGTAGATACAAATATCCACTATTACAAATAGATTTCAAATCTCGATTCGATAGTCGATGCAAACTTTGTGCGAGGGTGCGTACGGCATCCGCTCACCCAGTGCACTGCCTGACAAGCTCTAGCGCAGCGAAGTTTGCGCCGTTGATTACTGAACGTTTTATCGATACTGCCGGCCCGCTGAACATGGACATTGACGCACATTCGCTGCATACCCGTTTTCCTGCCACGGCGGAAGAAGAGGCCTACGCCTACGTCCTTTACCGCATCCGGATGGGCATTTGCAAAGCCGGCGACCGGCTCATTCCCGAGGACATCGCCGCGGAAATCAACACGAGCCGCATGCCGGTGCGCGAAGCGTTCCGCAGGCTGGCGAGTGAAGGGCTGGTCGTTATCCGGCCCAATCGGGGCGCGATTGTGCGCGGACTCGACGCGAATGAGATGGAAGAGGTGTTCTGCATGCGCGGCGCGCTCGAAGGACTTGCCGCACGCATGGCCCTGCCGAAGATCACGTCGAAGCACGTCGCGGAATTGACGCGGCTGATCGACGTGATGGAAAGCCTTGAGCAGGACGTGCAGCAGTGGGTCACTGCTCACCGTAATTTCCATGAATACCTTTGCCAATTGTGCGGTCGGCAGCGGCTCATTGCCCAGGTTAGCGGGCTGCATACGGTGGTGGAGCCGCATATGCGGCTATGGGTGGAGCTTGCCGACAAACCGACGACGTCTCGCGACGATCACATGACTATCATTGCCGCGGTCAAGGCCGGCGACCCGCTGATGCTCGAAGCGGCCGTGCGGGAACACATCGAAGCCACCGTGCCCGCACTGCGCGACTGGATGACGGCGAGCAGCTAAGCACATGTTCGCGGTCTGAATTTCGCCATCTGAATAAATCAGGTCTACTACGTACATAAATAAATTAATCGTCTGTCAATTTCTACGAGTTCCTTTTCTGGAGTATCGACATGAATCGAGGCATCAAGAAGTTTCTGCTGCTCGTGGCCTTCGCATTGGGTGCGATGAACGCCAACGCGAAAGAGTGGAAAGACATCCGGATCGGCTACGAGGGCGCTTATCCGCCGTTCTCGTCGATTCAACCTGACGGCACGCCGGTTGGCTTCGATATCGACATGATTCACGCGCTATGCGCGCAGATGCATGCGAATTGCACACTGGTGCAAATCAGCTGGGACGGTCTGATTCCAGCGCTGCAGGCCGAGAAGATCGATGCGATCGTCGCATCGGTAGCAATCACCGCCGAGCGCAAGCAGAAGGTCGCGTTCACCGAGAAGTACTACAACACGCCACGCCGGCTCGTGGTGGCGAAAAACAGCGCGATCAAGGATGCAACACCGGCGGAACTGAAGGGCAAGCGCGTCGGCGTGCAGCGTGGCACGCTCGCGGACAAATACGCAAATGCCTACTGGGTGCCCGCCGGCGTTCAACTGGTGCGCTACCCGACGCAGGACGAAGTGTTCCTCGACCTGCGTTCAGGGCGGATCGACGCCGCCTTGCAGGATGCGACCGCAGCGTACTCCGCGTTTCTGACGAAGCCTGAAGGCGCCAACTACAAGTTCGTCGGCGAGGCGATTACCGGCACCACGCCCGAGCAGAAGACGTTGCTTGGCGAAGGCTATGGCATTCCGGTCCGTAAGACCGACGACGATCTACGGCTGCAATTCAACCAGGCGATCGAAGCCATTCGCGCAAAGGGCACGTATCAGTCGATCGAGAAGAAGTACTTCAATTTCGACATCTACTGATACGGGCTTACAGGCGGCAGTACCGTGACTGCCGCCTGCGTTTCATGCGAAGTGCCTGAGGAAGGTCCAAAGGGATTGCCATGTCAGAACTGCAGCAATATTTGCCCGCGCTGATAAGAGGCGCGGAGCTCACGCTCGTGCTTGCCATTTCGTCGGTCGTGTTTGCCGTATGCGTGGGCATGGCAGGTGCGATGGCCAAGCTGTCGAATTCACGCGCGCTGGTGTCGCTTGCCACCGCTTACACGACGCTGATCCGCGGCGTGCCGGAGTTCGTCATGATGCTGCTGGTGTTTTACGGCGGCCAGATCATCCTCAACCGCATCTCGGCTGCGCTCGGCTTCCATGCGCCGGACGTCGACGCCTTCGTGACAGCCGTGTTCACGATCGGTTTCATTTTCGGCGCCTACTACACCGAGACTTTCCGTGGCGCGATACTGGGCGTTCCGCGTGGCCAGATGGAGGCTGCCCGCGCGTATGGGTTTTCCAGTTGGCTTGCATTCCGCCGCATTCTGTTTCCGCAGATGGTACGTCTTGCTTTACCAGCGGCCGTCAACAACTGGCTCGTGCTGCTCAAGACAACGGCGATCGCATCGCTGATCGGTCTGCACGACGTCATGTTCATCGCGGACCAGGCCGGCCGCACGACGCAGGCGCCGATGACTTTTTATCTCGCTGCGTGTGTGGTCTATCTGCTGGTGACTTCCTGTTCGACCGCTTGCCTCGCGCGTGCACGCGTGCAACTGAATCGCGGTGTGCGCGAAGTGAGGCTCCACTCATGAGTTACGACGAACTTGCCCCGCTATTGACAGCCTATGCAAGCGGCCTTTGGGTAACCGTCCAGCTGACAGTGTATTCACTTGGTCTCGGCCTGCTATTGGCGATTCCACTCGCGGCATTGAGGGTGTCCCCCAACCGGCTGTGCAGCGGCCCGGTGGCGGCATATACATGGTTCATGCGCGGCACACCGCTGCTGGCGCAACTGATGATCGTCTATTACGGTTTCGGACAATTCTCGTGGGTGCAGGATGCATGGCAGCGCGGCAATCCGGTTCTATTGCTGCTTCGCGATCCGTTCAGCTGCGCAATGATCGCGCTGACCGCCAATACCTGCGCCTACACCACAGAAATTCTCGCCGGCGCACTGAGGGCAACGCCGTACGGAGAGATCGAGGCTGCACAGGCTTATGGCATGAGCCGGCTTATCGCATGGCGGCGGATTCTTCTGCCTTCAGCGTTGCGTCGATTTATTCCGGCATATAGCAACGAGATCATCCTGATGCTGCACGGCACGTCGCTTGTCAGTGCGATCACGCTGGTCGATCTGACCGGCGCCGCGCGGGATTTCTATGCGAACTACTACGCACCGTTCGAAGCGTTCATCTCGGTGGGCACCGTCTATTTCGGGCTTACCGCAATCTTCACGCTTCTGATCCGCCTTACCGAACGCAGATATCTCATGCATCTGCGGCCGCAGAATTTTGCCAAACTTGCCAGAGGCTAAAGCGACGTCACATGAATGCATTAACTGTCGAGAATCTCCATAAACGATATGGCGAAAACGAAGTGCTGAAGGGCGTTTCGCTGGTCGCGAAACGTGGAGACGTGATCAGCATGATCGGGTCGTCCGGTTCGGGCAAGAGCACGCTGCTGCGCTGTATCAACTTTCTGGAATCGCCTTCAGCGGGGCGCGTGACGTTGAATGGCGCCGAGGTCAGAACGTCTGTCGACAAGGGCGGGCAGATACGGGTTTCTGACCCGGTTCAGTTGCGCAAGATGCGCACCAAGCTTGCGATGGTGTTTCAGCACTTCAATCTGTGGGCGCATATGACAGTGCTGGAGAACGTCGTCGAAGCGCCGCGGCACGTGCTGAAGCTCACCAGGACGGAGGCTGTCGAGCGTGCACAGCGTTACCTCGAACAGGTCGGCATGTCCCGCTTCAAGGATGCGTATCCGGCGCATCTTTCCGGCGGCCAGCAGCAGCGCGTCGCGATTGCGCGTGCGCTCGCCATGGAACCGGAAGCGTTGCTGTTCGACGAGCCGACGTCGGCGCTCGATCCCGAACTGGTCGGCGATGTGCTGAAAGTGATGCGCGATCTTGCTGAAGAGGGACGCACGATGATCGTGGTGACACACGAAATGGGCTTCGCGCGCGAGGTATCGAATCACGTCGTTTTCCTGCATCAAGGCGTCGTCGAGGAAGAGGGGCATCCACGCGAAGTACTGAAAACGCCGAGAAGCGAGCGCCTCCAGAAGTTCCTCTGCGGGGCAATGAAGTAACGCGGCTGCGCTGGACATAACGCGAAGCAATCGAACGAGCATTCATGCAAAAGATGATTCAAGGACGGTTCCAATGCAAAATCTGAAACAGAGCGACATTAATCATTATCTTCACCCTTACACGAATTTGAGCCTGCATCGGGAAGTCGGGCCGATGGTGATCGACCGCGGTGAAGGCATCTATGTCTATGACACGGAAGGAAAGCGCTATATCGAAGGATTGAGTGGCCTCTTCTGCGCATCGCTCGGCTTTAGCGAGTCGAGGCTCGCCGATGCGGCGGACAGGCAGATGAGAAAACTGCCGTTCTATCACGCATTTGGGCACAAGTCGTCAGAGCCGGCAATTCTATTGGCAGAGAAGCTGATCGCGATAGCGCCGGTACCGATGTCCAAGGTGTTTTTTGCGAACTCCGGCTCCGAAGCAAACGACACCGCGGTCAAGCTCATCTGGTATTACAACAATGCGCTCGGGCGGCCGAACAAGAAGAAGATCATTTCGCGCATACGCGCCTATCACGGCGTGACGATCGCATCGGCCAGCCTGACGGGTTTGCAGAACAACCATCGCGACTTCGATTTGCCGATCGATCGAATTCTGCACACGGACTGTCCTCACTACTACCGCTATGCGAATCCGGGCGAATCGGAAGAACAGTTCGCGACACGCTGTGCCGAGTCGCTCGAACAACTGATTCTGAAAGAAGGCGCCGATACGATTGCGGCGTTCTTTGCAGAGCCGATCATGGCGTCCGGCGGCGTAATCGTCCCGCCGGCCACCTATATGGAAAAGATCCAGGCGGTGCTGAAGCGATACGACATCTTGCTGGTTGCCGACGAGGTGATCTGCGGCTTCGGGCGCACGGGCAACATGTTCGGCTCGCAAACATACGGCATGCGCCCCGACATGATCGTGATGGCGAAGCAGCTTTCCGCCGGCTACCTGCCGATTTCCGCGCTGATGGTCAGTGACGAGATCTACCGTGGGCTCGTTTCCGAAAGCGAAAAGATCGGCACCTTCGGCCATGGCTTTACGTATAGCGGCCATCCAGTATGCGCTGCCGTTGCGCTGGAGACGCTGCGCATCTACGAAGAGGACGGCATTCTCGAGCACGTCAGGATCGTTACGCCACATTTCCAGGGGCGCCTGGCCGAACTCGGCAAGCATCCGCTGGTCGGCGAAGCACGCGGCGCCGGCCTGCTTGGCGCGGTCGAACTGGTCGCGAACAAGGAGACCAGGGAGCCGTTTTCACCCTCCGAGGCCGTGGCGGCTCATGCCGGCACACGCGCACTGACGCATGGCGTGATCACGCGCGCGCTCGGTGATGCGTTCAACTTGTGCCCACCGCTGATCATCACGCACGATCAGATCGACCAGTTGTTCGACGCGTCTGAAAAGGCGTTGGACGATACGCTCGCATGGCGCAAGTCATTGGCAAACCGCTGAGCGGGAGAACGGAAATGAGAGACTTTGAACAGCCTGGACGCTCGCTCGTGATGTCCACGGACGGTATGGCGGCGACGTCGCATCCCGCGTCTACACTCGCCGCCGTCAGGATTCTTGAAGCGGGCGGCAACGCGATGGATGCCGCGATTGCCGCCTGCGCGGTGCAGTGCGTCGTCGAGCCGGGCTCGACAGGCATTGGTGGCGATTGCTTTGCGCTCTATTCGCGCCGGGGCTCGGACGATATCGTCGGTTTCAACGGTTCCGGCTGGGCACCGGCGGCGGCCAGCGTGGCCGCGTTGCGCTCGCTGGGTGTGACGGCGATTGACCGTCATTCGCCACACGCAGTGACGGTTCCCGGCGCGGTCGACGCATGGGCGACGCTGGCACGCGATCACGGCTCGCTGCCGCTCAAGCAACTGTTCGCGTCCGCAATCAAACTCGCGCGCGACGGCTATGCGGTAGCGCCTCGCGCTGCGTCGGACTGGGCGCATCAGGCACAACTGCTGTCGCTGGACAAAACCAGCCGCGCGGGCATGCTGGTCGACGGCCAGGCGCCTCTTGCGGGAAGCGTGCACCGGCAGCCGTTGCTCGCCCGTTCGCTGGAGGCTATTGCTGAAGCTGGTGCACGGGTGTTTTACGAAGGGTACATCGCCGCAGACATTGTCGCGTGCTTACGCGGCATGGGTGGGCTGCATACGATCGACGATTTCGCGCAATTTCACGGCGAATATGTGAAACCGATCAAGGCCAGCTTTCGGGGCTACGACGTGCACGAGTGCCCGCCGAATGGCCAAGGCATCATCGCGCTATTGATCCTCAAGATTCTCGAAGGGTTCGATGCGAACGACGATCCGCTCGGTGCCGATCGCTTGCAGCGCGAGCTCGAGGCGACACGCATTGCGTATGCGATTCGCGACGCGTCTCTCTGCGACCCGCGCGGCCAACTCATGGACGTCGATCAACTGCTGTCCGATGAATCGATACGCGCATTGCGCGCGCGCATCGGCACACAGCATGCACTGGACAGCGCGCCACAGACGAAGCCGGCGGAGCACAAGGACACCGTCTACATCTGCGTGGTCGATAAGGATCGCAACTGCGCGAGCTTCATCAACTCGCTGTTTCATCCATTCGGCAGCGGCATCATGACGCCGGAAACCGGCGTGATGCTGCACAACCGTGGGCAGAGCTTTACAGTCGAAGAAGGGCATCCGAACGCGATCGCGCCGCACGCAAGACCGATGCACACAATCATTCCTGGCATGGTCTCTCGAGACGGCAAGGTACAGATGACATTCGGTGTGATGGGCGGCCACTATCAGGCGATGGGGCACGCGCATTTTCTGTCGAAGGTGCTGGACTACGGCCTCGATATGCAAACGGCGATGGACCTCCCGCGCCTGTTCCCAAGGCCGGGCACCAATCTGGTCGAAGCGGAGCGCACATTGCCTGCAGCGGTGCGCGACGAGCTCACGCGGCGCGGCTTTGAGCTCGTTGCGCCGAACTGGGCGATCGGTGGCGCACAGGCGATCAGGATCGATTGGGATGCAGGCTCGTTGATCGGTGCGTCAGACCATCGCAAAGATGGTTGCGCACTCGGTATCTGATACGTGCCGCGTCGGGCGGCGCCACAGGGAAAAACGGACCCGCACTATGGAAAAGCAACAGGTTTTGCGCGGCGACGGCGCGATTCGGCGTGAAACGCCTTATGGCTCGTCGAAAGAAAATACCTATGCCGGTGTCGTGTCGTTCATGCGGCGCCTGTACACCAAAGATTTGACTGACGTCGATCTCGCCGTTACCGGCGTGCCGCTCGACATTGCAACGACCAACCGTCCCGGTGCGCGGCTCGGGCCGCGCGCGATACGCGCCGCGAGCAGCCAGCTAGGCGTATTGCTGCCGTATCCGTGGGGAATCAATCCGTTCGACGACTATGCGGTGATCGACTATGGTGACTGCTGGCTCGACGTGCACAACCCTTCGACCATCAAGGAAACGATCGTCGCACATGCGCGCACGATACTCGATGCCGGCGCCAGGATGCTGACACTGGGCGGCGACCACTACATCAGCTACCCGTTGCTGGTCGCTCACGCGGAGAAATACGGCAGGCCGTTGTCGCTGATTCATTTCGATGCGCATTGCGATACATGGCCCGACGATCAGCCTGACAGCCTCAATCACGGTTCGATGTTCTACAAGGCTGTCAAAGAAGGGTTGATCGATGTGCAGCACTCGGTGCAAATCGGTATACGCACATGGAACGACGATTTCATGGGCATCCCTATTCTCGACGCTCCGTGGGTACATGAAAACGGTGTGAAGGCGACGATCGCGAAGATTGCCGAAATCGTCGGCGACCGGCCGGCTTATTTCACCTTCGATGTCGACGGTCTGGATCCGGCATTTGCGCCGGGCACCGGCACGCCAGTGCCCGGAGGTCTGTCGACTGCCCAGGCGCTGTCGATCATTCGCGGATTGACATCGTTCGACATGGTCGGTGCGGACGTGGTGGAGGTCGCTCCTGCGTACGATCACGCAGACATCACCGCGCTGGCCGCCGCGCATGTGGCGAGCGAACTGATCTGCCTGTTCCGGCATCGGGCGCGCGGGCTGCAACAGTTGTAGAACAGCGACGCCCGTGTGCGAGGGCGTTTGTCATCGATTTTTCGTGAGCGATCTGCAGTGGAAGTTTGATCGAAATTGATTTCATCATAACAATTAGTCATGCAAATTAATTGTCATGACGAGACAGCGAGACGGCACTACCCTCCGTAAATATTTTTTAACCATGCATCGACGGGAGAGCAAAGCAATGAAATGGACAATAACGGCGGCCACTTTGTGTGCCGCGGGTATATGCAGTACGTCATTTGCGCAAAGCTCAGTGACGCTTTACGGGATCATCGACGAATCAATCCAGTACACGCATAACACGGGCGGCGCGAGCAACCAGATCAAGCTGCAGTCCGGGCAAATGTCCGTCAGCCAATGGGGTATGCGAGGCACCGAAGATCTGGGCGGCGGTCTGAGTGCGCTGTTCAACTTGCAGAACGGCTTTAACGTCAACACTGGCAAGATGAGTTCCGGGCTGCTGTTCGGTCGCAAGGCCTATGTCGGGCTGGCGGGGCAATTCGGTACGGTGACGATAGGGCGTCAGCAGGATACGCTGCAGGATTTCGTTCTGGCGGTTCAAGGCGACAACTTCCTCGAATACTTCACCGCGCCCGGCGACGTGGATAACGCGGACGGCTCGGTGCGCAACAGCAATGCGGTCAAATGGACGAGTCCGTCGTGGGGAGGACTGCAGGCAGCCGCAATGTATGGGTTTGGCGGTGTTGCCGGTTCGGTGGGATCCGGGCAGGCATACAACGCGGCAGTCAGCTACGGCAAAGGGCCATTGACGCTCGCCGCCGGGTATTCGCATGCCGACAACGGCAATGCAGCGCTATCGACGCGCGGCACGAGCAGCGCCGACAGCATCTTTCTTTCGCCGGTCAACAATGCATACGCCACGGCAAGCGCGATTAACATCGCACGTGCGGGTGCGAGCTACGTGGTGGGGCCGGTCACGCTGGGCGGGTACTACAGCTATGCCGAGTATCTTGCAGACGGCAATTCGACCTTCCGGTCCGCCGAGCGCTACAACAATGCGTCCGCATTTGTGGGCTGGCAGGCTACGCCCGCACTGCAACTCGAAACGGGTTACAACTTCCTGAAGTCGCACGGCGATTCGTCCGCCACGTATCAGCAGGTCACGCTTGCGGTGGACTATGTGCTTAGCAAGCGCACGGACCTGTACGGCACAATGAGCTACGGGCATGCGTCGGGAAGCAATGGCTTGGGGCCGGCACAGGCGGTGATTTCGGATGCGTACGTCGACGGCGGGAAAGCAACGCAGGAACTGGTGATTGCCGGTATTCGGCACCGGTTCTGATTTTTCGCGAGTGAGGCAAAAGCAGATCAGGGCCCGCGGCCCTGGTCTGCGTCGCGCTACGACAATACGATGTAGCGTAAAAGTCGATACCTTCACTTTTCGCCGGTTTTGCCGTAAACCCGGACGTCGGCTATCCAGTACATTCGGGCATTCCTTTGCCGCAGGACCGATTACACCGAGTTGACGATCTCGCTGCGGCTGCGGGACGACGACGTTTGGACTGAGTGTGCTTACCAGAACGTCACCGTGTCTGTTTCCATTACTACCGGAAAACTGGCTGTTTTCGCAGGCCGACATCCCTTGATCGTCGGTGCGCTAGGAAGTCTGATGGCTTTAGGCGTGATGGTGATCAGCCTGGTCACACTTCTGGCTGCTCGTGACGCCGCTGTCGAACATGTTCATGAAACATCCAGAAATGTCACTGCCGTTCTTGTCAGCAACATCGCACGGACAATCGAAACGTCAGACAATTCGCTTCGCGCTTTGATCGCTGCGCTGGACAAGCGGGCCGTCCAGACGCTGGACCCGGGCCTGCGTCATGAATTGCTGTTTGACCGGACAGCTGCAGAATACGTCACCGGCATGGGGGTCACCGATGACCGGGGTCGTCTGATCGACGGTTGCTGTTCCAGTTCCCATACCTGGGATTTCAGCGACCGGGACTATTTCACAGCCCATCGCCAGTCGGCGAACGTTGGCCTGTATGTGTCGTCAGTCTATCGTGCACGGTCGCGGCCGGGCGCTCAGTCAATTGCGATGACGAGGAGGATAAACCGGCCCGACGGGTCATTCGGCGGGGTCGCGATCGTTGCTATTGACGTTGAATATTTCCGGCAACTTCTCGCAAAACTGGACGTGGGACCCAACGGTATCACTGCGATCGTACGTGCGGACGGCACCCTGGTGGCCAGAAATCCCCCCGTCGGACAAGCCGGGCTGGTCAGTCTGGGCCGGTCGCCGATGTTTCCCCGCATGGTGAACCATGATTCCGGGTTCTATGCTGCTCGCTCGATCGTGGACGGGGTTTTTCGTCTCTATACTTTCCAGCGTATTCCCGGGACGCCACTCATTGCCGTCGTCGCGCCTGCGCAAGGCGATGTACTGGCCTCCTGGAAGCGACTGGCATGGATCGTCGGAGTCTCAGCCTCGTCTGTCAGCCTTGCGTTCTGCACGGTGGTCTGGCTGCTTGCGTTTGCACTGCGGGACCACGCGAAGGTTCAGGTGCTTCTGACTGAGCTCACGCAGACCGACTCGCTCACAGGACTCAAAAACCGCCGGGCGCTCGACGAGGTGCTCGAAAACGAGTGGGGAAGACTTCAACGCAGCGATGGATTCCTGTCGCTACTGTTCATCGACGCCGATAACTTCAAGCAATACAACGACAGGCACGGCCACGCCCAAGGCGATATTGCACTGAAACGCCTCGCCGACTGTATCAACCGGCACACGCGCCGACGGGGCGATCTCGCCGCGCGTTACGGCGGGGAAGAATTCGTTGCCGTGTTGCCCGACACCGACGAAACGGGAGCAGTTCAGATTGCTGAGGCAATACGCCTCGAAGTCGAGCATGGGCGGCATGGCCCCTTCGGGGCAGTTCCACATTTCACGGTGAGTATTGGGAGCGCGACTGCGCGACGCTCACGTCCGTCGTCACTGGATGAATTGACAAAATCAGCGGATCTGGCGCTTTACGCGGCCAAAGGGAATGGAAGGAACGCCGTAGTCTCCGCGAGTGATATCGTCGCTCCAGGTTCTAACAGTAGGGCGTAAGTAACCCGTCTTTACGGTCCTCCCGGCCAGCGTAGGTTGGGAGTACATTTTTCGACCGACAATCGGGAGGCCGCCTCGGCGAATCCGCTTCGTTCATCACCATTCTGGAACAGGCACAGTGTGGCACGCGATCTGTGCCTGTTCGCCTGCTGACGCAAGACCGCTACCAGGTCGCTCCAGAAGCGACTGCAGTCAACGCTGCCGCCAACGCTGCCGCCAGCGCCGGCAGCGTCACTACAATGCCCAGCTTGAGGAACGACCACGCGGTTATCCTGGCTCGACGACGCTCGACATGCTCGCTCCGCTGGCCGCGCGAATTTCAGCGCCTGCCTATGACGATATAGCGCCCGTTGCCAGGGCATTGATCGGTATGGCGCCGGAGCGGATGCTCTGGGGTACTGACTGGCCGCATCCGACCGAGAAGTCTTCGAAGCCCGACGATGCGCTTCTGCTGGACCTCTTCGCGAACTGGATTGGACGGCCGGATTGGCAACAACGGGTGTTTGTGAGCAACCCGTCGAAGCTCTACGGCTTTTAGCGAAGCACGCCGTCCGTCGATTCTTTTGGCGCGCTCCGCTCAAGCCAATCAACCCGTTGCGCGAGCGATTTTTACGCTATGAGGCGCGGGCGGTCAGCCATTGGTTCGATTGCAACGGCATGCCCACGATCCGAATCTCGCCGATGCTGCCGAAGAATCCATTCCCCATACTGCCGCCGTACTGAGAAGCGCCGACGGCCATTTGCTGATTGCTCGCAACGAATCTGATGCCGTCCATTCCGCTGTTGTTTCGCAGAATGGGCGCCCCTTCCACGTACATCGTCGTGTTTCCCTTCCCGTCGTTCACTATTGCGACGTGCAGCCATTGTCCCGCGGAGACGCCGCCCGACCAACACGCGAGGTTGATGTTGTTGTCTGTTGGGACGACCTCCCATTGAAATTCCATCAGGTTTGAAAAGGCGAACATCATCATGGTATCGCCCTGATCGACGCCGCTCGCCCAAGTGACGTTGGTGGCAGCACTTCTTGCGCCAAGACGATAGAGAATCCCCATCCATGAGTTGTTCTGAGCGGTCCAGGCCGGATCGATTTTCACGAACGCTTCGATGGTATAGCCGCTCCCAAAGGTTTGAACATTGAGTGGGGAATTCGAATCGGTTGTGAAATACGACGCTCTGGTCTGCGTGGAGTTTTTGAATTGCAGACTACCTGGCGCAGAAGAAAGGGGGTGATGATCCGTTGACCAGACCAGATCTCCGGGCTGCCCTCCCATCCACGTGTTCAGCGAAATTGGATTGGCACCGACGGAAGTGTCGCCTGGGACGGAAACATCCTTGAGCTGGAAGCCGGGCTGATAGGGAGAAAGCGCCGCCCCGTCAGCGGCCGAACTGTTGTAGAAGCGCCAATGCGCCAACGTGTTCGCTACCACAGGATAATCGTTCGGGCCGGAGGCGGGCTTGCCGGGTGCTTGCGGAGGATTATTATAATTCGCCAGAATCAATCCTTTTGCGACGTCGGTCAGACTCCCCGATACCGATCCGGCCGCAGCCTTGAACCCGGGATTGAAACCAGCAAAGCGCCTGGAAAAATCTAGATCAATCGAAAAATTCTGGTTATCCGCAGTTAACCACGCTGAATCAAACTCATTCAAGCTGGATTCCGGCTTAAGTGGTACCCATGGAGAAAACGAGCTGGCGATGATCTTGTTATTCGTCAGATCGAACTCGTATAGTCTCATCAGGCCATTTCCACCCATATAGGCCATCTGATAGTCAACCACCATAATAATCACGTCGTTTCCGGCGGCGTTCTTCTTCGTCATCTGGCAGGAGCCGTGATAATGGCCGGAAACAGCCATGAAAATCTGATCGTTGTTATTAATCAAATGGTCCCACAGGTAGTTGGAATATGCAGTATCCGCCGCTGTGACGCCGTCTGTGCCTATGCCTGCGAGTTGATGGCTAATCAGAATGGCCGGAACGCCTGGATTTTTTCCGATGACCCAATTGGCCCACGAGATGGCGTCGTCTGAAGCGCGCCATGACATGGACAGTACGAGAATCTGATTTCCCTCCGCCACAAAGAGGTGGTATTCGTGAAAACCGGAGCTGTGGCGCCCCATAAAGGTCGCCTGCTGCTGCGCTCGCGCGGGAGGGAATACCTGCAGGAATGGCTCCAGCAAACCTTGCCGGTGAGATCCGCCATCCTGATATCCATCCGTGTTGTCAAACCCTGTTACTCCGACGCCCCAGTCCGGTCCCCATTGCATTGATGTCCCGATTGCACCGACGTCGTGATTGCCCGCGCAAATCGAATAATTGCATTTCGCTTTTTCGAGAACCTGCATCGCCTGACTGGCCAGCTCCCACTCCTTCGTGATCGCACCGTTGCTCAATTGACCATTGCTTACCAGATCCGTACTGGATGCCCAAGGCGAAGAAGCCTCCGAGCTGTAGTACCAGGACTGATCGACAACATCTCCAAGGTGGGCGGTGAATGCAAGCTTCAGCGCATTCGCATGCTGCGCAATCCATTGAGTTTGCGTTTTGAACGGATTGTCGTACTGTGGATTAATGGACGGATAGTTCTTTTGATACAACTCCCCCATCTTCTCGGAGGCGTACCTGGGATAAAACTGGGTATCAGGCAAGGTAGCCAGAGTAAACGATGACACCAAGTGCGGGGTAGGGCCTGTGCCCGGCGCATTACCCGTACCCGGCACAATGCCCGCACCCGGCACATTGGCGGTGCCCGGGGAAGCACTCGTGCGCGGAGAGCCTGAGTTGGACGGCGTATCCGAAGAAACTCCGCCACCTCCACATCCGCCAAGCACGCCTGAAATACCGGCAGCTGACGACGCAAGCATCATGCGAAGCAGTTGTCTGCGTTTAATTTCAGGAACAGAAGCCAGATCGTCCAATTCCACCCGCTGCTGACTATTTCGATTTTTCGTTGACACATTTCCCTCCGCTAGGTTTTTGGCCGCCCAAAACACATATGACTAAGCCGTCGCAGTTCACCCGGGC
The DNA here is from genome assembly GCF_046026025.1 of Paraburkholderia fungorum. Classification (GTDB taxonomy): domain Bacteria; phylum Pseudomonadota; class Gammaproteobacteria; order Burkholderiales; family Burkholderiaceae; genus Paraburkholderia; species Paraburkholderia fungorum_E. Next base: position 18,908 of record NZ_JAQQFL010000060.1, read on the forward strand.
CGACCAGCATTTGAGGGGAAACGAAGACGAAATCTGGAAACCACATTTCTCACCCGAGCAGGTCGCTCGTTCCGAGCAAAATTATTTTCGATATTTTTAAAAATTCTCAGATTTTCGATGCTTTCGATGATATTGGTATCAAGTACTCTATTTATATGATTCGATCACATCAAACGGCACCCGCATACTGCTGAGTCTTTGTTACAGAGGCATGTCCTCGAGGTGGCGCCGAAAAAAGCACTGTTACTGTGTCTGCAATAGAATTTGGCTTGGGCAAGCATGTAACCCTTGAAAATGGGGGATTTTCGAGGTTTTCTTGTTGATCAGATCACACGCGAGTGCGCATTTTCAGATTTATGTGAGATTTGCCTACAAATAAATCAGAAAACCCCTACCCAATATTCACCATAACTGTCCGATCACGACCATTCTTGACAGCATGTGGATATCGAGTGGTTCAATACGGCGCGCCGACATCAGGCGGCGTCGGTGTGGATGAGATCGGCAATGACTAATGACGACAGTTCGATAACACGATTGGCGGGATACTCGGTGATCCAGGTCATGACGTGGCGCAAGCAGATCTCTGGACGAAAGCTATTCAGTTTGGCCGTACCTGCCAAGGTGTGGATCGCAGCGCCGTCCGCGAAGCGGGGAGAGTGGCCACTGCCACGAGGTTGGTAATGTGGAGGCAATCACCGGCAATGTAATGAATTGTCAGGCTATTCTGACCAGAATTTCGGAATTTCCCCACATATATAGCCCTTATGAAGCGTTCGGATAAGCCGTAAACAGACGGTGTAGGCACTGTCATTCTTGACTGTCTCCCCACCGTCCGCCTTAAAACGCGGCGCCTCGCTCAGCATGCACCCAAACCCAGGCGCGACTATTCTCGCGGCTGGGAATTCTGGTTTTTTGTGAGAACTAAGGTGAACCTAAAGATTAGATCGATCAAGGCAAAACTCTCAGCTGGTTTTGGGATGCTTATATTGATGGTCATCATCGTGTCGGGCCTGGCGCTGAAAGCGCTTGGCGATTCCAACGAACGATTCTCAAAGTATATTTCGGGAATCAGCGCTCGCGCCGACAAGGTCGAACGGGTTAGAACCGCCGTTGACCGACGTGCGATTGCCGCTCGAAATCTGGTACTCGTGACGAAGCCGGCGGATCTGGATCTCGAGAAGGCCGCCGTAACCGCGGCGCACGAGGATGTCGAGACCAGACTCCGTAGTCTCAATGAGATGGTTGCCAATGCGAGCGACGCCGACGACACGGAACGTAGTTTGGTAGCCGAGTTAGACCGCGTTGAAGCGGCTTATGGGCCAGTGGCACTGGATATCTTTAATCTCGCTTTGACTGGCAAACGCGAGGATGCAATCACGAAGATGAATGATCAGTGCAGACCCCTCCTTGCCGCTTTGATCAATGCGACTACTAAATTTTCAGAATACACACAGGTACGCGCATCACAGGAGCAGCGAGAGTCAGCCGAACGCTATGCCACTCAGCAAGGCCTGGCGATCGCGACCTTTCTTGCGGCCGTTGGTGCGGCCGTCATAGCCGGGGTATTGATTAACAGAAGTCTGATGCGCGGTCTCGGTGCCGAGCCTTCCGAGTTGGGCGAAACCACAAAACGCGTGGCGGGTGGCGATCTGAGCCCGGTTCTCGGTGCACAGCTTGCACATCCAGGAAGTGTGCTTGCGTCTATGGGTGAGATGCAATGCGGCCTTGTCAGGTTGATGGGACAGGTTCGAAGTGCGGTGGCCGGTATTGCAATCGGTTCAAGCGAGATCGCATCGGGCAACACGGACCTGTCGGCTCGCACGGAAGAACAGGCTGCGTCTCTCGAGCAAACTGCCGCCAGCATGACGCAGTTGACCGAAACGGTAAAACAGAATGCGGACAATGCCCTGCAGGCGAACGTACTGGCGACAAAGGCCACCGACATGGCCGATTCAGGCAACGACGCAGTTCAGGCCATGGTCGGAACAATCGGAAAAATCAACGATAGCTCAAGCAAGATTTCCGAAATCACCGGCGTGATTGAGGGGATTGCCTTCCAGACGAATATTCTTGCGCTGAACGCAGCGGTTGAAGCTGCCCGTGCCGGAGAGCAGGGACGCGGGTTTGCGGTAGTCGCCAGTGAGGTACGCAGTCTGGCTCAGCGTTCTGCCACGGCCGCGAAGGAAATCAAAGACTTGATCGGCTCGTCCGTGGCCGTTATTCAGGAGGGCTCAAAACAGGCGGCAGAAGTGGAGGCCACCATGGTGCAGGTCAAGCAGGCCATCAAGCATGTTTCAGATATTGTGGGAGAAATTGCCACCGCTTCTGAAGAACAGAGCCGTGGCATTGAGCAGGTAAATCAGGCGGTAGGGCAGATGGACGAGGTGACGCAGCAGAATGCAGCGCTGGTGCAACAGGCAGCAGCGACTGCTCAATCGCTTGAAGAACAGGCGATCAGGCTGAAGGAAGCGGTGTCGGTGTTCAAGGTCGCCGATGCTGGAGCACCCACGTGATCACGACGGAGGTGATTCATGCCCGGACATCCACCTCACTTGCCGGTGGCGGCAAGTGAGGTGATCGCGGAATCAGGTCAATGAAGAACCGTAGAGGATGCCGCGACCGCTGTTCGGTGCCACATAGACGGTACCGAAGGTCCTTGGATCGCCCACAACCAGGGAGTAGCCTCCCCACTGATGCTGCGTGTCATTGATCTGGATCCAGGTCACACCAAAGTCAGTAGAGCGGAACAATGCCGTAACACCGTTCACTGTCCCTGCCAGATAGATGGCTGGATAACTGGCCCCCGCTGCCGCCTTGCCGAATCCCACGGAGATGGCCGAGGTCACGGTACCCGGTTGGAATGTTTCCCAAGTCCAGCCCGAGCTGTTGCTGTGATAAAGGCCTGATGATGTCGCCAGCCAGACCTGGCCCTGGATGCCGGTCACCGTGGAGGCTTTTGCACCGGTCGGCAGTCCTTGGGCGGCGATCGCCCACGTCGCCGCCTGATCGCCACTGCTGTAGAAGGTGCCGCTGGACGCATCCCAGGCGTAAAGCAGGTTGTTGCTGAAACCGTCTGACAGCATCTGCGCACCGACCGGAAGCGGGACTTGTGGCCATTGCGTCGAGCACGTCTTCCAGCTCGCCCCATTGTCGGTGGAATAGACGGGTGCGACGTCAGCCGGCGCCCACGCGATTGTGCGGCCGTCGGCGGAGATTGCCACCGTACCGGACCCCATGGACGAGCCAGCCCCGCTTGTGAAAGGTGTCCAGCTAGTACCGCCGTCCTGAGAGGTTGCGCCGAACGCGTTATTGCTGCCCACTCCGGTCCCGACGAGGACGATCGTCGACGGAATATTCTTTGCGAAATCCACTCCCGTGCCGTTTCCGCCGCCGATGTTCGCGGCCTGTTCCAGCGGAGCCGAGGTCAGGCTTGTATGGACAAAACCGCCGACGTCTCCCAGGCCGCTGATAAGCGGCGCGCCCGCTGTTGGCGAGACCAGTGCCAACGCAGCTGTTTCCTCGATACCGTTGGAACCGACGCTCCAACGGGTCGGCAGGCCACGGTCCGCGTCGGTCAGGTTGGACGTGCTCCAGATGCCGCCGCCAAAGGTGTAAAGCGCGTGGTCGACATTGGCGGGATCGATCAACGCTTGCGCCCAGTTGCCGAAGGAGGCCTGCTGCTGACCGCCCGCCAGCCAGGGCGACAGGCTGGCGTCCCGAACGGCCTTTGCGCCTACGTCAGTCCAGGTCTGGCCGCCATCAGTCGTGCGGTACATGGTGTCGGATGGCCACCAATGATCCATTGTCATGACAATCGCGACACCCTGATTCCACGGATCGAGCGCCAAGCCGCTGAATCCGGACGGGTAATTGTTCGGATTGGGTGGCGTAATGTCCTGCCAACTGTTCGAATCGATGCTGTACTTCCACACCTGACCGGCCGTCATGTTGTTGGGACCTTTGACGTTTCCGTACGTGATGTATAAGTGGCGGTCCGGTCCGATCATGCCGCGCTGAGGCATCATGGGGCTGGCCGGACCACCGCCCAGAGGCGTCCAGGTCACTCCGCCATCGTCGCTGCGGTAGAGGGTCGAAGCCGCGGTCTGAGTCGAGACGCCCGCAAAAAGAGTGCGGCTTGGCAAGCCGTTCCCACCGGAACGCGGGTCGAAGGCAACAAACGCGACGCCAGCCCCCGTACCGTCACTGGAGAGGGCATTGAAGCCATTGACCCTGGTCCACGTGCTTCCGGCATCACCGCTCTTCCACAGGCCGTTGGTGTCTGGTTGTGAACTATCGTTGAAGGTGCCATAGAACAAGGTCGAAGCATTGCCAGGGTCCACCTGCAGCCGCTCACCGACCTGGCGCCCGTCCTTATTGCCGCCGACGCGGAAGCTCAGCGGGGACGCCGTGAAACTCGCGCCCCTGTCCGACGACACCAGCACGGCCCCGTTGCTCGCCCACCAGTCGGTATAGAGACCCACAACCATGTACAGCATGTTTGGATCGGTGGGGGCAGTGGCGATGCTCTCGATGCCCATCCAGTGTGAGTCGGACGGCGGAGTCCAGTCGTTCAGCGGAATCCAGCTACTGGTCGCCGCATCGTACCGATAAGCTCCTCCGATATCGGTTCGTGCGTAGAGCAGCCCGCTTTCCCACGGATGCGCGATGAGGCCGGTGACATAGCCGCCCGCGACGACTCTGACGTTGTTCCAGGTGTACGACGGCTGCGTAGCGGCGCCTCCAGCGGCGGCAGCGGCAGCCAATTTGATTGCCGATGGTGTGGCGCTAATGTTCTCGCCCTCACCGCAGCCAGAGAGTAATGCTGCGGCCGCGACTCCCAATAGGAATTGCCGCCTGCCATTATTTTCGACGCGAACGTCTGTTTGCTGATCTGCTTCGGACCCGCACTCTGGCTTGCCTGATTCACTCATAAGACACCTCCTTGTTTTGTTGGGAAATAGCAGGACTGCTGGTTGACGTGATTAGTTGTTTCGATTGAAAGTTGAAAGCGCGTGGCTCGTTTGAGCTTGGCTACGGCAACCGGCCGTGATGGCTGCTGCAAGATGGCATTGCCTCGCGCGTGACGCCGCATGCATGGAACTACGCTGTCCGGCCGATGTTCTTGAGCATGGCCTGAAGCGGGCCGTTGCCTGTTTTCGTCATGTTCGCGGAATGGCTCGCCATGCCAATGGTCTTGCCTGGCGGTTTCTGGATTGCACGCGGCAGGTAAATCGATATCTCAATGGCAGCGATGATGCGCATGTCGAGAATGGCGATTCTGGTCCGGTGGGTAATCCCGAACGTCGAATTGTTGCCTTCCCGGAGTTGTCTGGTGTGGCGCACATTGAACGCAGCATTCTGACCCGGTGCGCCCGTCAGGTCTCTGTCGACCTCAGCTACGCGACTGAGCAGCGGTGTTGCGGCGGCGCTGCTGTCAGCAGCGAGTGCCATCGCGTCGGTATCGGTTGCCGCCTTAAACTGAAGAAAATATTAAGTATGCCGAAAGGAAAATTGGATAGGTCCGAAATTGAATAGATGCGACGGGAACCGGAGTCGGTCACGACAGAATTCGATTCCCGATGATGGGATATTTGAAAAGTTCCGATTGCAGCAATCATGGTCCTGTACACGTCAAACGCAAGAGTGAGCTTGAATCTGATCGTTCGCCAAAAATTACCCATATCGCTTCCGCCTGAAAGATGGATGTCCGGTTCGGCCTTGGAATGCTGCATGTCGAGCGCTAAGTTCCCCCCGTTTAACCAACCGGATTATCTTAGGTAAACGACAAAGCGTGTCGGTCTCTGAAGTCATGTCAGTGTCGGGATTTGCCTATTATTTTGTAGGGACGGGAGAACAGGACACGGTTCAGTGTTGAACCGCCGTCCGGGGGAAGCGTGCGTAAACATGCCCGGCGGTACTTTGCCGGATCGTCGTCGCATCGGGCTTCCGGTCGATCCGGCGCGGCGCCGGGCCAGTTTGCCGCGGCCTGAATCAAAGCGGCCGCTCCAGTCCGACCGGGACGACATCAGAACAAAAAAACTAACTAGATCGTACAAAATACGTACAAACCCCGAAAGACGCCGGATTTCGTTTGAACGACACTTCTGGCTAGTTCGCAAATCCAGGCACGACTCAGTGCGCCGCCCGCTGCGCAATTGCACTGGCATGCTCAGTCGGCCAGGCTCCGCGCACATTCGACTACCGTGGCGATCACTGGTGTTAGGGATAGAGAAAAGATTTTTTACAGAGGAGCAGAAATGAAAAAGGCATTAGCAACCTCAGCCCTTGGGTTGGTCGCCCTCGGCGCGCACGCTCAGAGCAGCGTGACGTTGTACGGCG
>NZ_JAQQFL010000061.1:0-24936 GCF_046026025.1 Paraburkholderia fungorum
ATGACACGTCGTCAACCCCCTTCTGCGAATTTTCTTTTGGGCGAAGGCGAATCAACGCCAGAACTTGCATCCCTCCACGCCGCCCCTATATATAGCGAGGCAGCAAGAATGTGGGGACACCGTGTGAGGGCGCGCGACTTCATCTATAGTAGGAAGCTTGTTCTTAGGCGTGACGATCCGTCGACACGCCCCTGTGTCGAGCATCAACCCAATGGCCAGCGGCACGCAAACAGGCCTGCGGCAACGGCGCACGACAAAAGGTGTACGCACAATGAGCGCGAAGGCGCAAGGTCGTATATAATGCGAGCCGCGCGAATTTCGCACATTTCTATCGGCCCGCTTCGTGCGGGCTCATCTTTTTTGCTCCCCAGAGCACAGCCAAACAACCGCGTTGAGTCACTCAGGTGATGTTGAGCCATGCTCGAAACGCCTGACGGTCGCGTCTTGCGTCTCATAGCGAAGCCTCTAGAGGAGAATACGTGAACCCTTTTGATCGCGAAGATTCGCAACACGAAACTGCCAGCTACACCGCCAAGGCGCCCGCTGGCCGTACAGCCAAGGGCAAAGGCGCCGGCAAAGCGATCCCCGTAGCAGCTGAACTGCCGCCGCAACAAGCCGAAGAGCGTCAGCGCCAGATGCGCGCGCTGATCCAGCTGGGCAAGGAGCAAGGCTACCTGACCCATGCGCAGATCAACGACCATCTGCCCGACAACTTCGCGCAAACGGCAGCGATCGACAGCATCGTCAGCGCCTTCAACGACATGGGCGTGCAGGTCTACGAGCAGGCTCCGGATGCGGAAACCCTGCTGCTCAACTCGAACGCCCCTGCCGTGGTATCGGACGATCAGGCTGACGAGGAAACCGAAGTCGCGTTGTCGACGGTCGATTCCGAGTTCGGCCGTACGACCGACCCGGTGCGCATGTACATGCGCGAAATGGGCGCAACCGAGCTGCTGACCCGCGCGGGTGAGATCGCAATTGCGAAGCGCATTGAAGACGGTCTTCACGAAATGGTCCAGGCGATCGCCGCTTGCCCGCTCGCGATCTCCGCCATTCTGGCGAGCGCCCAGCAGGTCGCGGACGGCGAACTGCGGATCGACGAACTGGTCGACGGTCTGAATGAAGACACGGTCGCCGCGGAAGAAGCCAGCACGGACGCCGCAGCGGACGTTGATGCCGACGCGACCGACGATGACGACAGCGATAGCGAAGACGACGACGATGCCGCTCCGGCCGACTCCTCGGCAGCAGACGAAGCACGCCTGAAGCAACTCACCAGCGACTGCCTGGAAATCTTCGCCCAGGTCGGCATTCTGTCCGATCAGCAGAACGCCTCGCACACACGCGGCGACGTCAGCTCGAAGGCTTACCTGCGCGCTCGCGAAGAAATCCAGCAACATCTGGCGAAGATTCGCTTTACGGCTCGCACAATCGACCGCCTGTGTGGCGACGTGCAGAGCCAGGTCGCACAGGTTCGTGCGATCGAGCGCAACATTCTGCAAATCGTCGTGACGAAGAGCGGCATGCCGCGCGAGCAGTTCATCGAATCGTTCAAGGGCCACGAAGCCGACCTCGGCTGGACCGAGCGCGCTGCCCGCGGGACGTCGTCGTTCGGCGCCGCGCTGGAGCGCCATCTGCCGGCCATCCAGTCGGAGCAGCAAAAGCTGATCGACATCGAGGCAACCGTCTCGCTGCCGCTCAAGCATCTGAAAGAGATCAATCGTCAGATGGTTGCGGCCGAGTCGAAGATGCGCAAGGCCAAGAGCGAGATGATCGAGGCGAATCTGCGTCTCGTGATCTCGATCGCGAAGAAGTACGTCAACCGCGGCATGCTGTTCCTCGATCTGATCCAGGAAGGCAACATCGGTCTGATGAAGGCGGTCGACAAGTTCGAATATCGCCGCGGCTGGAAATTCTCGACGTATGCAACGTGGTGGGTTCGTCAGGCTGTGACGCGTTCGCTCGCCGACCAGGCGCGCACGATTCGCGTGCCGGTGCACATGATCGAAACGATCAACAAGCTCAACCGCATTTCGCGCGAGATCCTGCAGCAGACCGGTCAGGAAGCCCATCCGTCGGTGCTGGCAGAACGCATGGAACTGTCGGAAGAGAAGGTGCGCGGCATTCTGAAGATCGCCAAGCAGCCGGTGTCGATGGAAACGCCAGTTGGCGACGACGGCGACGCCACGCTCGGCGACATGATCGAAGATTCGGCAGCGTCCTCGCCGGCCGACGCAGCCATGCAGGCCGACTTGCGCGCCGCCATCGACGACGCGCTCGACTCGCTGTCGCCGCGCGAAGCGAAGGTGCTGCGTATGCGCTACGGCATCAACACGAAGTCGGACCACACGCTTGAAGAAGTCGGCAAGCAGTTCGACGTCACGCGCGAGCGGATTCGTCAGATCGAAAGCAAGGCAATGCGCAAGCTGATGCATCCGAGCCGCGCAGACCGTCTGAAGTCGTTCCTCGACCGTTAAGGTCAAGCAAGCGGTTGCGCTTGCCGTGCGCCATGCACGGCAAGCGCATACCGGGATTCATCACGGCTCCTGCCGATTGTCCCTGGCGGCCGCCGGGCTCCGCCGGCAAAAACACCCCCCTCGTCTCCCTCGCTTAAGGCATCACAAACGTCTTCGCGAGCATCAGTTCGCCCGGCTTGCGCATCGGCACCCGGATCGTTTCGCTCTTCTCGTTTGGCGTATTCTCGTTCGTGATGATCGTCACCTGAGCGACAGTCATATCGCTGCCGCTATTCCCGTTGCCGAAGTAATTCACGTAGACCAGATACGTGCCCTTCAACGGCGCTGCCGACGAGTAAATCTCCGGCCCATAGCCGGTCGTCACATCCACGTCGAGCGAGCCGCCGTTCGGCGCAACACGGTCGCCGTACCAGGTGTGCACGCCGTCCGGCGAAACCACATGCAAGTCCAGATCGGTGCCGTCGGTATCCCATGCGAGCACGATGCGTAACTTCGGCTGGGTTTTGCCGCTATACGCGTCGTAAAACTGCACGCGCTTGCGTGAACCGTCCGGCGCCCGCAACTCAACGCCGTTGCTGCCGGACGGAAACGCGTAAGGCCGCGAGAACTTGCCGTCTTCCTCAATGCGTTGCGGCAACGGCGTACCGTCGACCACCAGCGTACCCACCGTGGTGCCCTTCTTCTTCGGCGTGTTACGGATCTGCCCCTCGATCAGCGCGAACTTCGACTGACCTTCCGGTGTTGTCACCGTCACGGCCGGGTAATGCACATCCTGCGTATAGCGCTGGCTATCGCCGCTCGTGTTGCGCCAGCCGTTCAATGGCGCGCCGAAGTCGATATCGCTCGCGTACGCTACCGTCGCGGCCTGCAAACAGGCGACGACGAGCATCGTCCAGCCAGTCTTCCCCCAACCCGTCGTCTTGACCTTCATCGTCACTGCTCCCATCCCGCTGTCAAAGTCGCTCGCTTTTCACGAGCAGCAGGTCGCCGATCTTGCGCAGCGGCACGACCATCGTCTCACGCCGCTCGTTTGGCGTATTTTCATTGAAGACCAGCGTCAACGTCGCGGTAATCACGTCGCGCTCGTGCGCGGCGGCGTCGAAGTTGTAGCCGGTCGAATCGAAGTTGCCCCAGTAGTTCAAAAAGAACAGCCACGTGCCGTGCTCGGGCGCCGCCGACGAAAATATGCCGGGCCCCGCACCGTCCACCGAGTCGACGTCGAAGCCGCTGCCGTCTTCGAGTGTGGGATTGGCGAAGAACGCATGCAGACCGTCCGGTGTGATCACGTGCAGATCCACCTGCGCTTTCGGGTCGTCCCACGTGACGATCGCGCGCAGCTTCGCTTGCGGCTTGCTGTGGTCGGCTTCGTAGAACTGCATGCGCTGGTGCTGCCTGCCGTCGGCGGAAATAAATTCGATGCTGTTCGACCCCGCGCCGAATGCCCACGGGCGCGCGAATGCGCCTTCGTCGTCGGTATAGAGCGGCGTCGGGTTGCCGTTGACGACCAGCGTCGGCGGCTTGCGCGCGTGTTTGTCGAAGTGCTTCAGGCGCCCTTCGATCAGCGTGCGATAGCGCTGCGCGCCACGGTCGACCGGTGGCCGGGGATACGCCGCGACGAAGTGCTCGCCCTCGTTCGTTAGACCACTGTGACGCCAACCGCCGAACGCACCGGTCAGATCGGCAACCGCACCGCTACCGTCGGCCGCGCCTGCCGCTTGCACATTCGTCGGCGTGGCCGCCACCAGCGCAGCCGAGGCCGTAGCAATGGCCATGCGAATTCGAAAACCGCGTGTAATAGGCGGCAAGGTAGTTGCCGTGCGAACTCGACGGCGGCGCATAAGTGAGGGCAACGCAACAGCCGCAGGAATCCGAACACGGCGCATTGAAGGCGGCACGCGGAACATTTGCGAAAGCGGGCGCGAGATCGAGTTCATTGGATCGGATCGTCGGTGCGGATCAACGTACGCGCGGTACGTTCGACAAACTCTTCATCGACGCCACGCGGATGATGCTGGAACGCAAGGTGAAGATATTCATGCGCCAACGCGATACGGTCCTCCTCAGTCTGCAAGCGATACACGTACACGCGATTACGCTGCGCGTCCTCATAAGGTCGTCCTTCGCGCACCTCGCACACGGCCGGCAGATCGGGTGTCTCATAGCCGGCCGCGCCGGCCATGCGCCGCGCCCACAGCGGCGCGTTGCGCTGCAACCATTGCTGGGCGCCGGCCACCTGGATGCAATCGCCGGACAATGGGCTCTCAAACGACGTCAAGGTCGCTTGCGGCCAGGTGCGCGCGAGAATGGCGTCGAAAGTGAGACCGGTTTGCGCGGATGCCTTCGCGGCGAGCCAGCTCATCTGACCGGGCGCGGCCTTGTCGTGGTGATACTGAACCGGCACACCGATGAGCACCAGTGCATCAGTCAGATCAGCCGCGCGGCGCGCCGCCGCGGTCGCCGCGCGCGGCAGGACGCGCTGTGTGTTGCTGCTGTCCTCGATACGAAAGCAACCTTCATCGTGATTGCCATGCTGCACGACGTAGGACCGCGCCGCCACCGCCAAAGCTTTCGCCGCTTCCGGCTGGCTCGTATCGCCTTCGCGCTCGACCACCCGTGCAACATAGTCGTTCATGCCGAAGCGGCCGACCACTTGCGGTGCACCCGCGGCGTTGCGATCCAGCCGCAGCTCGCCACGGCTTTCCACACGCGCCCAGTTGCCGTTGACAAAACCGATCCGGAAATCGCCACGCAGCGGACCGTCAGGCACCGCTGCCGGCCCTTTGTCGCCAAGTACCTGGCGAATCGGATAACGGCTGAAGAAATCGACCAGTACGCACCCGTTGTCGTCCGGTACGGTGACTTGCGTAAGCAACGGCGCAATGCGCGGCGCAGCGGCTGCCAGCACGCGCGCGCTACCGCCGGCGCCACCCAGCCAAACCGGCGTGCCGTCAGCGAGCCAGCCTGCCGCACCGCCGATCGAGGCACCGGGCCGCGCCGGGTCCGGCATCGTCCACGTCTTGGCACGCAGCACGCTGCCGTAGAGCGACACGGTGCCCTCACCGCGCCCGCTCGTCAGCACCGACACCAGCGTACTCGCTGCCGCTTCGCGCGGCTGTGCAGGCATCGCCTGCAATGCGGCAAGCAGGTCGGACACCGGCACGCGGCGCGTGGGCGTCAGCGCGTGGAGGTCGCGCAGCCAGACGGGCGCATGCGCCGCCGTCCAGTACTTGCGCCAATCGGCGGCATCGAGTTGCAGGCGCGCGGGCTCGAAAAAGCGTCCGCACGATTGCACCAGCGCATGTTCGCGGTCGATGTGACCGCCTGTCATGCAGCAATACACTTCTTCAGGATCGCCGCCGTTGCAGACGTAGTCCGGCGTTGAGATATTGCGGCCGACCAGATAACCATAGACGAACAGCTTCCACACGCTGCCGAGCGGTGTCTCCAGTGTCGTTGGCAACGGACGTGCGGACTGCGGCGCGAGACCATCCGCGGCACCGGTGGCCGCGGCGTTGAATTGCCAAAGCTGCGCTTGACCGTCGCGCAGCCAGGCGAAGTGCAGCGTGTTTGCCGAGGATGCGGCCGACGCCGCAGCTGGCATTGTGGCTAACGCCGCCTTTGACAATGAGCTTGACGTCGACGCTAACGACGCATTCAGCGATGAGCTTGGTACCGGCTTTGACGACATAATCGGCGACGAACCTGGCACAGCCGCTAGCGACGCGGTCGGCAATGCAGTAGCCGCAGTCGCGGTCGCACCCACGCTGCTAAAAACACACCCCGCCCCCACCACGAGCGCGACCCGCAGCGTAGCGGCCAGACGATCGCGCGAGTGTCGGAGAGCGGAGAACATGGCGGTCTCGCTTACTGAATACGCAACGTCGTCACGCGATCGCTCTTGCCGCCTTCGAACGCCTTGGCGTCCGGCTGATACATGCGGAAGTAGCGAGCCGGCGGCAACGCGAACGTGCCCGGCAAGGCAAAGCGCACCAGTTGCCGTAACGTCACAGGTCGATCGAGCAAGGGCACCGGCTGGTGATAAGCCAGCTCGCCCATCTCATACGACGCGGCACGCGCGAACGGCTGCGGACCGCTTGCCCCATCCTTTGCGCCCGGCAAACCGTCGATCGACACGCCCCAGCTGGTCGCCTCGACATCGCCGCCCGGCGGCAGCGGCACGTCGAGCAGACCGTAGTGGTATGCGTTGCCCGAGCGCGGCGTGAGCGTCACTTCGTCGACGTACAGCGCATTGCTGTCGATCGCATCGCCTGACTTGACGAGACGCGCGGTGAATGCCGAGCGGCCCAGTTGACTCTCGGCGTCACCCTTCTTCGGATCGACCTTCACTTCGAGCGGCTCGAGTTTGTAGAAACGGCGTTCGACCGTGATGTTCAGGCGGCTGTCCTCGCTCGTATGGCTGCGGAACGAAATCAGTGCATTCACATCGGTACGCGCGCCGCCTGCATCGAGCGTGGTGGGCAAGGCAGCGCCGGTCCACTTCCAGAGCGGCGTGCCGATCGGCGTCGCCGCGCGCGTCCAGCCCGCGCCTTGCAGCGACGGCAGCGAAGCCGGCGCCGTGTCGCCACCGAGTGCTTTACGCACCCACAGCAGGGTCAACGCGCGATCGAGCGTCGGGTAGTCGGCGCTGCTCTTCGCGAGCAAGGCCGATGCGTCGGTCGCCCCGGCGCCGTCGCCACCGGTCATGTAAAGCAGGCTCTGTACGAGCGGCGCGGCATCGTTAGCCAATGCGGTACGCGCGGCGCCCGCAGCCGTGTCGAAGCCGTCCGGCAGTTGAGCACTCGTGCCGCGCGCGAGGTTGGCGATCAGCAAAGTCGCCATCTGCTTGCCGCGCGGCGAATCGGCTTGCGCGAACACGATGCTGTCCGACGCGCCATACGTGGCGTTACCGGATGGCGCTTTGCTGGTGGCCGCCGCATCGTTCATCAAATCCGCCGCCACGCCCGAAACCGGCGTCGCAACCGGCAAGCCCATCTGCTGCATGAGCCACAGTGCCAGCGCGCGATGTAACAGCGGCTCTTTCGCACCGGCATCGCGATAGACGTCCAACGCATGCTGCCAGTTGTCGGCGGGCAGCGTAATGCCGAGGCTGCGGCTCGCGAGCCAGTCGGCGTAGTACGCGTAGGCGGTAATCAGCGAACTGCCGCCGGTCGTATCGCCCCACCAGCCGAACGTGCCGCCGACACCCGCCAGCATCGCCAGACGTTGGCGCTGATTGCGCAACAACGCTTCGAGCCCTTGCGTCGAACTGGCGCCGTTGTCACCACTGAGGCCACGGCCGATCGCATCGTGAGCAAGCGCCAGTGGAATCAGGCGGCTCGACGTCTGCTCGGCGCAACCGTAGGGGTAATTGATCAGATCGTCGGCGACGCGTGCGAATTGACTCGTGGCGCTGCCGATGAAGCGCACGCTGACGTCCTGCGCATCTTGCGGCAGATTGAGCGCTTTGTTCGAACCGTCGAGCGCCACCGTGTTCTGATGCAGATCGAGCCAGCCGCTCGCATCGAGCTGGATGGTCGTCTGCAAGCGATCCACGTCCTTACCCGCTCGACGCAAGCTCGCGTCGACCACACCGGCCTTCAACGCGCCCGTCGGCAGACGCAGATAGTTGGCGCCGCGCTTGAGCGTGACCTTCTGGTTCAAGGAGAGACCGCCGCCGTTGACCACCCACTCGGCGTCCACATCCGCGTCGGTCTGATTGAAGGCGATCATGTCGATGGCCGGCTGATCGTTGACGCGGAAATGCGAAGGCCCGCTCCACTTGAGATAGAGCGCCTTGTCCGAGCGCACGTAAGCGGTGCGTTGACCGACCATGCCGTCCGGCGCCGCCGCGCGCACAGTGACGCGCCAGCGGGCCAGCGAGTCCGGCATCCTGAACGTCATGGTGGCGTGCCCGTTCGCGTCAGTCTTCAGCGTGCCTTCCCAGGCGGCCGTGTCCTGATCGTCACGACGCGGCCGTTCGAGCACCTTCACGCCGCGCTCGTTGTAGTTCGCGCGTTGCGGACCGCCCGGTGCACCCTTCAACGGCGAGCGTGCAAGGTCGTACGTAATGAACGACAGACTCGACGACGTCCGCACATTGTTACGCCGCGGGTGATAGAAAAAGTCGACGATATTCGGCGCGATTTCCGGCTGCAACACGTAGACCATTTCATCGACCACGCTCACTGTCAGGTTCGCCGCTTCCGGTTTGCCGTTCAGCGTGCTGTCGAAATTCAGCGTGACCGTATCGCCCGGACCGTACACCGGCTTGTCGCTCTTCACGTTCAGTTCGATCTGCGGTTGCGCGACCACGATGCCCGCGTTCTGGAACACGTATTCGCCGGCATGCACGTACAGCACCGAGAACGTCATGTTCGGCGCGAATTCTTCACCGACCTTGATACGCGCTTTCCATTGCGAGGGGGCCACGCGTTGCAGTTGCAACCAGTCGCCGCCGGCCGTCAGCAAGGCACGGTGTTCGACGTTGTCACGCTCCAGCGTCAGGAGTGCATCGTCGACCGGCATCGGGAAGGTGATCAGCGCTTCGGCGGTGTCGCCGATCTTGTACCTGTCGCGATCGAACACGATTTCGACGCTGCCCGGGATCGCCTTCAGGCCATCACCCGCCACCCAATGGCTCGCAGCGGCCAGCAGATTGCCCGTGTCGTCCTTGACGGACAGCATGTACGAACCCGGCTCATCGAATTGCACCGGGAACGACAACTTGCCGCCTGTCGTGGCGCCTTTGAGCACGCCTTCGCCGTGTGTCTGCGATTCGAGGCGTGTCCATTCCCATTTGGCCGGCGCGTGCGAAGACGGATCGATCGACCCGAGCGCCTGCAGATCGAAATTGACCGCTTCCTTCGGCTGCGAAAACGACTTGGCCGTCGACAAGCGATACGGCGTCGCGCCGCGCGCGATCAGCACTTCACGCGTCACACGCACCTTGTAGGCCGCGCCGTCCTGCGCGAACAGCGTCAGCGCGTAGCGGCTCGGCTCTTTGGCAGCGGGCAGCGTGAGGCTCGCGTTGCCGTCGCTATCGGTCGTGAGTTCCTGCTGCTCCAGCTTGACCGGAAACAGTCCCGCATAGCGCAATTCACCGTCGACGATCGTCACTTTCTGCGCCCGCAGCGTGACCGACACCTTGCTGTCGCGCACCGGCTTGCCGTCCGGGTAGCGCAACTGGATCTTGCCCTTCAGTTGCTCGCCCGTCGCATAGTCGGCTTTATCCATCGACAGGTTGACGTCGAAATGCGGCTTCACATATTCGGCGACACGAAATGCGCTGCCGTATACATCGCCGTTGTAGTCGAAGCGCAGCGTATAGCCGCCGGCGGTGGCATCGGCGGGAAGCGTGAAGGACGACTCCGCGCCCGTGTCGGAAGCAAAATGCACCTTGCTGCTCGCCACCGGCGAGCCGTTCGGATCGAGCACGTCGAGCTTGATATCGGCCTCGGCGGGCGCGGTCGATTGCGTCGCGTTCTGGAACGTGCGGCCGATAAACTTCACGTGCACCGCGTCGCCCGGCCGGTACATGGGACGGTCGGTCACCGCATAGATCTTGATGTTGTAGATCTCGCTGTCGTAATAGAAATTCTCCGAGACGAACACACCGCCTTGCGGATCGGTGCCAAGCACGTAGCTGCGCTCGGGGCTCACGTGTTGCAGCACCAGCGCACCGTCGTTGCCGGTGGCACCGCTTTGCAGCACGCCTACGCCGTCGGTCCAGCTTACGTCGGTATTCGGCACCGGCTTGCCGTTATCGCGCCGCGCAGTCCACACCAGCATGCCGCTCGACGCCGCTTTCACGACCGCGACCGTGTCCGACACGAACAGCAAGGTATGCGCGCGATAGTTGCCGATCACCGCCTCGACGATATACAGCCCCGGTGGCAACTTGCCGACCGGAATCATCACGTTGCCCGAACTCGCCTCGATAAAGTTACTGCTGCTGCCCTCGAGATTCACGCCCTTCGGCGGCGCGATCACCTTCGCGTCCCAGATCGGATAGCGAAAGCGCGCGACCATGTCATAGCCTTTCAGCGGCGCGAACTGCGAGTTCTGCTGGAATTGCGTCTGCTTGCCGGTCTGCTCGCCGAGCTTGAATTGCGGCTCAGCCTGGGTCGCCTTGCTGCGCGTCGCGAACGACAGTACCCGCTGCCAGGCGCGGCGTGCTTCGGTGAACCAGCGGTCCCACAGATACGCCAGCGTATTCGCCAACCCTTCGCCCTGGTAATTCGGCGCGACATTCAGGCGATGCAGATTCTTCTGCGCCTTCAGGAAATCCAACGGCTTCGGCACGCGATACACGACGATGTCCGCGCCGCCGTACGCCTGCAACGCATCCTTGAACTCGCGGCCGGGCGCTTCGAGACGCACCTGCGCCAGTTGATCGCTGCCGAAGCTCGCATCCGAGAGCAGGAAGAACGGTTGCCCGTCGACCTTCTGCGCTGCAAAGTTGCTCGACGGCGCGGTTTGCAGCGTCGGGTTCGCGGCGATGTTGGTATCGGCGGCGGTGCTCGATGCATCGTCGTCGGCATGGGCCGTTGGCGCGATGACGAGCGTCATGGCCGCGATGAGCGCGAGCGCAGTGAAGCCCGCGCGACGATGTAAGTTGCCGAGCCAGGCACGCGACGCAGTGGCGAAGTTCATTCGGGTCATGGTGTCAGAAAGTCCAAACGAAACACGCCAACGAAATTCGGATTGCCGTCGAGCGGCTGCCAGCGGGAATCTTTCCATTGCATCAGGTCGGAGACGGCCACGGCGCGCAGACCGGTATCGGTCGGCGTAACGGTGCCTGTGTGATAAGCGATGTAGCGATCCAGCCAGATCATCAGATGCTGGTCGTCGCCCTGGTCGAAGAACAGCAGATCGCCAGGCAGTGCCTGGTTCACGTCTTTCGAAACAAACCGGCTATTGCGTTGAATCAGCGCGATCGCCGACGCGTACGCGCCGGCGGAGCCGTCGAGTTGGGTCCAGCGATTCGCGATGGTGCGTTGCGACGCGGACAGTTGCAGTTCGGGCGGCATGCTGCTGGCGTCCGCGAGACTGGTCATGCCGTTGGCGCGCAGCCATTTGCTGTCGTGCGGCTTGAGCGTCTCGCCGACAGCAAAGCGCACCAGACCCGCGCAATCGCGTTGGGTCCAGCGCGGCGTCGGGCCGTGGCGCATCTGCTGGTCGACGATACGCGCGAACCAGGCGCGAAACGCGGCGGATTGCTGCGGCGAGAGCGCGTCGGGATCGGGCGATGCGGCGGTGCTGGTAAGCGCATGGGCATAGGGCGCGAGGCTGGCCATCACGAGCGCCGACCCGGCGCGCGCGAGCCACTTGCGGCGAGCGGCGCCCGGCGTATCGCACGCGTGGGCGCTTGCATGCGCCGCAGGAGCACGCGCGGGCGCTTGCACCGCTACGCGCGCATCCGCCGCGGATGCCACGTCAAAGACGTGAAGGCGGCGCATTCAATCGCCCTCGGTGCCGGGCTGGTCCGCAGGAGCATCCGCCACACCGGCGTTTGCAGCGCCGGCCGCACCCGCCTGCGCGCGATCGAACCACCATTCGACCGGAACCCAGCCGGTCGACCCCGGCAAGTTCTGCGGCAGCGTCAACGACACTGGCGGGTAGTGCGCAAGCGCATGCAACTTCGGCACGAGATGGGTGCGCGACGCATTGCGGAACACCGCTTCCTGATCCGCCGGCAACGCCGCACCCGCTTCGCGCTCGATCAGCGCAGCCGCGGACGAAGGCGTGAGCGTCAAAATCGTGCGCGGCAGACGTTGCGGCGCGAGCGTATCGGCGAGCGCCGGATAGCGCTTGTCGAGCACGGCAAGCGTGTCGTCGACCAGACGTGAATCGGGGGAGAAGATCAGATAACCATGCGCCAAAGCGAGCGTCACCGGAAAATAACGCTCCGCAGAGAGTTGCGATGCGAACGACGCCTTGCTGGACACAGCCGTGCCCGAGCGCGCGCTGACCGGCCGTTGCCACACGGTAACGCCGACGCCCTGGTCGTGCTGCGTAACCGGCAAGCGGCGGTAGCCCGAACCGGCGTCGCCCGATTGCGCCGCCTTTGCTTCGTATGCGCCGATCACATCGCCAAAGGTCTTGCCGAGCGAAGTCTTCAGCGCAGCGATGCTCGCCGCGTCCTGGGTCTTCACGCGCGCGACGAACACCGGTGCGACCAGGGTGGACTTCGCATACCAGCAGACGGCCGCGGGACCGGCGAGCTGATCGCCGATCGCAGCGGCGCCGTCCGCACCAACCTCGGCTACCTTGCCCAACAGGCCCGAGGTCTCTTTCCAGTCGGCCGGCAAGCTCGTACACGCCGCCGGATTGGCCGGCAACGCGCGCCACAAGTCGGCGCTATTCCACTCCTGGGGCAACTTGCCCGGCTCGATCAGCGCCGAGGTCTGCCAGTTCGCCGCCGCATTGCCGTTGGTCGAAAAATCGAATCGCAGTGCATCGATGCCGGAGAAAAATGCCTGATAGCCAAACGACAGATAATTCGCCGACACCACCAGCCGATGTCCCTTCGGCGCATCGCCAGGTGCGTCCAGCCGATAGGCACTCGCCGCATCGTCGCGGCCGGATGAGAGCATCTCGGACACGGCGTCGGCCCGCTCGCCCAGCAAGCCGCCCTTCGGATCGAGCAGCACGCCGGGTGCGGACATCACGACCAGGCGGTCGTCTTTTGTCGCGAACAGAATCGTGCGGCCCACCGCCAGCTTCAACGCGTAAACCGGTATGTCGCCGGAGAGTTTGGCGACCTGGCTCAACTGCGAGTCGCTCGCCGCGACGTTGCCGAAGCCCTGCAGCAGCTTCGCCAGACCGTTTCGGTGGATCGACATCAGCCAATAACCCAGGCGGCCGTCCGGTGAGCGCCACAGCAACACATGCGCGGGTTCGTCGAAGACGCGGCGAATCAGTTCATCGCGCCAGTCCAGTTGATGTTCGAATGCGAGACGCCGCAGCGCGCCCTCCGTGGACAGCCGCGTGTCGTTCGATTCGTAATAGTCGACGAAGTCCTGGGTCAGCACATCGTGCAACAGCGGCACGCGCAGAATGTCGCGCGGCAAACGCGAGAGCGCCTCGCTGTCGATCACCGCATCCGGGTGATGAATGTCGAGCACGATTTCGCTATTCTCGGCGGCTTTGCGATGCGCGAATGGACGCCACACCGCCTGAATGACCACGCCGGCCACGACCAGAAGACCGACCACCAGGATTACAATCTTTTTACGCGACATCTTCATCTGATTTTTTCTGGTTCGATGCGACGGTATTAACGTGGATGACCGATGAATTAACGCATCGGAATCATTCGCCGAAGGCAGCGATCATAACCGATATTGATAGATCAAAGCCGGCAGCGCCCTCCATTTAACAATCAGCCATGTTTCAGGAGTTTGACGGAAATACTGGACGAATGGAATTAAACCATTAGAAGACGCAGCGCAATAAAAACGGCCGTTTGAGTTAAACCAGCATGCAAAGAAGGCGGCTGCGTACAAAGGAGACGGCGCACGCACCTGCGGCCTTGAGCGAAGCCGAGGGAAGGCCGCGGGCCGGGCTCGGTCGCGTGTGACACGTGTCACACGTGTGACGCGTGCGGCATTGCGCTGCTTTACCGGATCGGCCGGTCTATGCTAAATCGCCGCTATTTAGCGTTGACATAAATAACCCGCTATGCACCGCGTGCTCACCGGGTTATTTCAAGTATTGCGCTTACAGCTTTTCCACCAATACCGTGTTAGCCATCTTAGCCACCATCAAACGAGTGCGAGCGCCTGCTTCATTCTCTGCACGCCGGTTTCGATTTCGGCGACACCGGGTGCCGCAAATGACAGGCGTAGTGCCGCCAGATCAATATTGTCTTTATAGAATGCGACGCCCGGCACGAACATGACGTTGCGCTCGATACACGCGCGCAATGTGTCGGACGCATTCTCGCCGCCCGTCAATTGCGCCCACACGAACATGCCGCCGGCAGGACGATGAAACGCGATAGCGTCACCCAGATGCTCGTCGAGCGCGTCGCACAGCGTGCGGCACTTCACAGCGTAGGCGTCGACGATCCGTGGCAAATGACGCTCCAACGCGCCGCTCGCGAGGTATTCGGCAGCAATCGCCTGGGTCCACGGCGAACTGCATAGATCGACAGTCTGCTTGGCGACCACGCAACGGCGCAAGATTTCCGCATGCGCGACCATCCAGCCGACCCGCAGACCCGGTGCGACTATTTTCGACAGACTCGAAAAATGCACCACCCAGTCGCGTGAACCGGGCACCTGGTCGCTCAACGCCAGCAACGACGGCAGTGCCGTGCCGCTGAAACGCAGGTCGCCATAGGGATCGTCTTCGACGATCAGAAAATGATGGCGCGCCGCCAGTTTCAACAACGCCATGCGACGCTCGAGCGACAAAGTCGCGCCGGTTGGATTGGCAAAGGTCGGAACGGTGTAGAGCAGCTTCGGCGGCCGCACTAAGCCCGCTTCGAGCAACGCGGCGAGCGCGGCGACATCGAGCCCGTTCTGATCGACCGGCACGGTCACCACGTCGGCCTGCTGCAGCTTCAGCGCCTGTAAGGTCGCCGGATAGGCTGGCTGTTCGACCAGCACCACGTCGCCCGGCGCAACCATCACGCGCAGCAGCAGATCGAAACCCTGCTGCGAACCGGTCGTGACGAGCAACGCCTGCGGGGCGCAAGGCGTACCGCGCCGCGTCATCAGCTGGGCCAGTTGCTCCTTGAGGACGGCGAGGCCATCCGTCGGACCATATTGCAAGCAAAGCGTGGACTGTTGCGATGCACGCGCCGCGGCCGCATCGAGACCTTCGCGGTCGAACAGATCGCTCGCCGGATAACCGCCGGCAAACGAAATCATGCCGGGTTGCGCCAGATACTTGAACAGCTCGCGGATCGGTGAACCGGTCGGCGCTTCGAATGCGGGATTGAACGTGAACATGGTGACGGGCCGTTTATCTTTTTGAAGGAAGACCGGCGTCGATTGTGGCCATCGTCCGGATGGGCGGCAAACGATATCTACGCACTACGTATTGCGTTTTCCGCATCACCTCGAACCGCCTCGACCCCGCCGGCTAAACCACGTTCTTCTCCACGATCGGCCGGTTTTCGAGCACGCGGGTGAAGCTCAGCGAGCCCAGATCGAGCGTCGTGTAGCGGCCATGCAGAATCAATTCGCTGATACCGCGGCCAGTTGCCGGGCCCTGCTGCAAACCATGCCCACTATAGCCATTGGCAAAAATGCAGTTATCGACATCCGGGTGATAGCCGATGATCGCATTCTGATCGAGCACGTTGTACTCGTAGTAGCCAGACCAGCAGTTCTGCACCCTTAGCGCTTCGAATTGCGGCACGCGATGCGCGAGCGTTGGCCAGATCACGTCGTCGAATAGGGCGTGATCGACTTCATCGAGCGGCAAATCGTCGGGATCGTTGTCCGCTGACGGTGACGTACCGCAGATGAACGACTTACCCTCCGGCCGGAAATACACGCCGCCCGGATCGATCAGCAACGGACAATGGTCGAGCCGCGCGGGCGACGTGACATTGAAAATACTGCGGCGCCGCGCGAACACCGGAAGATCGATGCCGGCCATCTGCGCGACTTTGCGCGACCACGCACCGGCGGCGTTCACCACGAAGTCGCAGGCGAAGACCTCGCCATCCGCGGTTTGAACTTGCGTGACATGCTTGCCGTCGCGACGCAGCGCGGTAACGTCGGCGGCTATATAGCGCGCGCCGAGCGCCTGTGCCTTCTTGCGCAGCGCCTGCACGAGGCCATAACCGTCGAACCAGCCCTCACCGCTTTCGCCGTAAGCGCCGGCAATGAGATCTTCGGTATTGAGCCAGGGAAAGCGCGCTTGCAACGCGTCTTTGGCGAGCAAACTGATATCCGCGCCGAGCGCCGTTTGCAGCGCGTGATTCTCACGCAGCGTCGCCTCACCGGCCGGCGTGGCGAGAAACAGATAGCCGCCTTCGTGCAGATCGATCGACGGCTTCGCACCGTCGATCTCCAGCCGCTCGCCGATCGAGCGCAGAAAGTCGATGCCGAACAGCGACATCTGAATGGACAGCGGCGTGGAGAATTGCTGGCGAATGGACGCGGCCGACAATGCCGACGACGACCGCGCATACGTCGGATCGCGTTCGATCACGGTGACGCTGACCGACGGATCGGAAAGCCGCAGAAAATACGCAATCGAGCTGCCGATCACCCCACCGCCGACGATCACGACTTTGGCACTCACGTCTTACTCCACGAATAGCGCAGCCGCTCTATCAGCCGATGTTGAAGTCGATGCCCTGCGCGAGCGGCAACGCCGACGAATAGTTGACCGTGTTGGTCGCACGGCGCATGTAGGCCTTCCACGCATCCGAACCCGACTCACGACCGCCGCCCGTTTCCTTCTCGCCACCGAACGCGCCGCCGATTTCCGCGCCGCTCGGCCCGATGTTCACGTTAGCGATACCGCAGTCGCTGCCCGAATCGGACAGGAAGCGTTCGGCTTCGCGCAGATCGGTCGTGAACACGCACGACGACAAACCGTGCACCGCCGCGTTGTTCGCCTCGACCGCATCCGTGAAATCCGAATAGCGCAGCACATACAGAATCGGGGCGAAGGTTTCCTTCAGCACCACCTCAGTTTGCGACGGCATTTCCACAATCGCCGGACGCACGTAGTAGCCGCCTTCATGGCCCGTTACCTCGACGCGCTCGCCGCCGAACACCTTGCCGCCTTCGGCCGTGGCCTGCTGCAGCGCTTCCTGCATGCGCGCGTAGGATTGCTTGTCGATCAACGGCCCCATCAGCGTGCCCTTCTCGAGCGGATTGCCGATCGGCACCTTGCTGTACAACTGCTTCAGACGTTCGATGGTCTTGTCGTACACGCTCTCGTGCACGAACAGACGCCGTAGCGACGTACAACGCTGCCCCGCCGTACCCACTGCCGAGAACAGGATGCCGCGCATCGCGAGTTCGTGATCCGCCGTTTGCGCGACGATACCCGCGTTGTTGCCGCCGAGTTCGAGCAGCGAGCGACCGAAGCGCTTTGCCACTTCAACACCGACCGTGCGACCCATTTCCGTACTGCCCGTCGCGCTAACGATCGACGCGCGCGGGTCGGCCACCAGCTTCGCGCCGACATCGCGGCCACCGTTGATCAGCGCGGTCAGGCCGGCCGGTGCATCGCCGAATTCCTTCAGTGCCTCGCTGAGAATCTGGTTGACGGCGAGCGCGGTCAGCGGCGTCTTTTCGGACGGCTTCCAGATCACGGCGTTGCCGCACACCAGCGCCAGCGCCGCGTTCCACGACCACACCGCTGCCGGGAAATTGAATGCGGAGATGACGACGCACGTGCCCATTGGATGCCAGGTTTCAGCCATGCGATGGCCCGGGCGTTCCGATGCAATCGTCAAACCGTACAACTGGCGCGACAGACCGACCGCGAAGTCGCAGATGTCGATCATTTCCTGCACTTCGCCCATCCCTTCCTGCAGGATCTTGCCGGTTTCGAGCGTGATGATGCTGCCGAGCGCGTGCTTCTTTTCACGCAGACGATTGCCAAGCAGACGCACCAGTTCGCCGCGGCGCGGCGCCGGGACGTTGCGCCAGGCGGTGTACGCCTCTTTCGCCTGGGCGAGGGCCGCATCGACTTCCGCCACCGTGTTGCTGGCCACGCGGCCGATGAGTTCACCGGTAATCGGCGAATGAACCGCGATGTCGCCGGCTTGCGCCGCGTGGGCGATGCCGAGGTCGGCGAGGATGGTGGAAGCGTTCATGAGAATCCCTTTAATTTCCGATACGAAACAAGAGTAAGTTCGGAAACTATACACGCGGGATTTTACGGCGGCAAGCGTATTTGCCCGGGGTGGCATGCCCGGGCGGTTGAACGGGCCGGCAATGGCTGATTAAGGGTTCACCGGCGCCAGGCGGCGCTGACCGGTTGGCGCACGGTTGATGGTCGGTTGGTGATGGTTCAGCAGGCGGAGTCCGTTTCTTATTGGAAATATCCCCTACACAGCCACCACCGCCGTAGCACGCATGGTCAGATAGCCTTCGTGGTCCTTGGCCCATAGATCGATGGTCTTGCCGTCGCCAGAAGGTTTGCCGCATACCGTGAATGGCTGACCCGCGAAGGTGGGCCGCACCGCCTTGAACGCGAAGCTTTGCAGCGTCGCGTCCGGTTGTTCACGACGCACCAGCTCGACAAGGAGCGTCGCGATCAACGGACCGTGCACGATCAGGCCGGGATAGCCTTCTACCTCGGTCACATACGGGTAGTCGTAATGGATGCGATGGCCGTTGAAGGTCAGCGCCGAGTAGCGGAACAGCATCAAGGCGTCCGCATCGACGGTACGGCGCCACGTTTCGCCCTCCGGAGCAAGCGCCGCTTGCGGCGCGCGGGCGCCCTCTTGCGGCGCGTCCCGGTAGACGATGTCGTGCTCTTCTTCGAGCTTCAATTCACCAGCGGCTTCAATCGTGTGCTGCACCGTCACGAACACGAGACGGCCCGAGCGGCCGGTCTTGTCCTCGATATTGGCGATGGTCGACGTGCGTTTCGCATGCTCGCCAACTTTGAGCGGCGTGTGGAACGTCAGGCGTCCGCCGGCCCACATGCGGCGCGGCAGCGGCACCGGCGGCAGAAAGTCGCCGCGCTTCGGATGACCGTCCGGGCCGGCCTCGGACAGCGGCGAGACCGGCAGGAAGTACAGCCAGTGCCAGAGCGGTGGCACCGTATCGCCCCTTTCTTCGCGGTCCAGGGTCGCGGCCATGGCCGTCAACGGAAAGGCGGTGATGTCGTCTTCCGTCACCAACTCCTTGTCGAGCCAGTCGTCGAGTTTTTCTGGGGAAGCGGACATGGGCAAAGTCTCCGAATACGCGGGTTGGGCGAGATAGGGTTTTACTACGAATGTCGCATCAGGTTTCGCGAGGCTTGCATTTTCGATGCCCTCGCATCTACGTGGCTAGATCGAGCGGCGTGGTCATAACGCATAACGATACGGGAATTGAAGAGCAAGAGTCGGAGTGCGTCACCTAAGGCCTCTGCTTACACTCAGTCATCGTTCGATGAATAGCCTTACGGAGAATGCTCATGAATACGGTCGCGAAGGACTCGCACCCGCAATTGCCTGCATTGGAACTGGAACTGGAGTTGGGGTTCGAGCCCAAACCGAAACACACGGGAGCACGGGAGTCCGCCGCCGGCTCGCTGACGCAGCGTGTCGACGCGATCGACTGGTTCGGTGTCGAAGAAGAGCTGAATGGCTACGGCTGCGCGATGCTTCCCAATCTGCTCAGTGCGCAGGAATGCGACGCGCTGAGCGCGCTCTATCCGCGCGACGACCTGTATCGCAGCCGCGTCGTGATGGCGCGGCATGGTTTCGGCCGCGGCGAATACAAGTATTTTGCGTATCCGCTGCCGCGACTGGTTGCGGATTTGCGCACGACGCTCTATCCGCGCTTCGCGCCAGTCGCGAATCGCTGGAATGAAGCGATGAATATCCATGTGCGTTATCCGGCCGCGCACGGCGACTTTGTCGAGCGTTGTCACGCCGCTGGTCAGTTGCGTCCGACGCCCTTGCTTCTTCAATATGCCACCGACGACTACAACTGCCTGCATCAGGATCTCTACGGCGAGCATGTGTTCCCGCTTCAGGTCGCGATTCTGCTGTCCGAGCCGGGTGAGGATTTCACCGGTGGGGAATTCGTGATGACGGAGCAGCGTCCGCGGATGCAGTCGCGCACGGAAGTCGTGCCGCTTGGCAAGGGCGACGCGGTGGTGTTTGCGGTTCATCACCGGCCGGTGCAAGGTACGCGCGGCGTGTATCGGGTGAATCTGCGACATGGCGTGAGCCGGTTGCGCTCGGGTCATCGGCATACGCTCGGGGTGATTTTTCACGACGCGACGTGATTGAGAGGTCGACTTGAGGTCGGCACGGCGCCAATCGGGTCTCAAGGGACGCGCCGCCAAACCGTGAACCAATTCCGCGCGGCCTCCATCCTTACCGGGACAGTGCTCCTGGCCGGCGGGCGCCGCACGCTCCCGTCCGCGCCGTGCCGCTGCTGCGTTGCCGCAAAAATTCCGCTCCGGCAATTTTGAACCGGTATCATCCGGGAAAACCCGAACCCGCCGGAAGCGCTGCGCCACCCTTTTCAGCGCTTCCGGCGTGACTGTTCGAGTGTTATCGCCCGTCGTCCGACGGGACTGTGTTGGCGACTGCTGGCGTTGACGAGGATCAGGCAAAAGCACCGGCACTCGCTCGACTGGATGGCGTCGTCGCGCAGTTATTCGATCGGCTGACGCACCTCGCACATCCGACTCTTGCGACAAGTTTGTCTTCCCTCCAGCTCGCGTTGCGCACTCGCCAAAAGGTATGCCCTGAACACCAGTGGTGCGCGCGAGATCATTGGCTTCTTCTCGGCGATGTAACTCCTGACGTGATCACCAGCGCTGCATACCTGATGACGGTGGTCGCGTGAGTACACAGTGGTGCCTCGGACGACCGGTATTTAAGATAATCCGGAGTGGTCGCCGATAGATATAATCCGCCGTTCCACCAATCCCACCACGAGCCTTCATGCGAGTCGCTATCATTAGCGCCTACTATAAAGAGCCGCACCACGTCTTACGAAGATGTCACGAAAGCGTTCTCGCGCAGTCAGGTAACGTGACCCACTTTATGGTCGCCGATGGATTCCCTGTCGCTGAAGTTGATAGCTGGACAGGTGTGGTCCATATCAAGATTCCCAATCACGGCGACTACGGGGATACACCTCGCGGTGTAGGTGCCGCGTGCGCGGCGGCCAATGGATTTGATGCGATCTGTTTTCTTGACGCCGACAACTGGTATGAGCCAAATCATGTCGAAACAATGCGCATGATCGTCGAGAAAACGGATGCGCAGGTAGTCACGGCGGTTCGAAATATTTTCACTACCGACGGCCGTATACTCGGCATCTGTCAAGAATCCAACGGCGTCGATTTCAACGACACCAGCTGTTATTTCCTTATGCGCTCCGCCTTTCCCGCATGCGCAGCATGGCTATTCAAGGACGCACGCGAAAGCATCAGCGGCGACAGGGTATTCTGGAACGCCGTGCAAACCGGTGGCTACACGCGATTCCATTCAACCGCGCCAACCGTCAACTATGTGAGCACGCTCGCATTTCACTATGAGATGTTCGGAGAAACTCCGCCCGACGACTCAAAGGTCATTGTGCAACTGAAGGACCGCCAGCATTTTCAGATGGTCAGTTACGCAAAATTTAAGACGATGCGTCGAGCGCCTGGTCGGTAGTGGCAGTCGTATGTAGTTCATGCTGGCAGCGTGGGTCCATGGCCGGCCGCTTCACTTCAACGATAGGGCACAAGACGCCATTACCAGAACGACCTGTCTGATACCGCAGTTGCGCGCGCGCAGCAAGAGCATCGGTTCCGCTGCGGCGCTGCGCCGAGGGAAACGATGATCAGTGAGAAACAGCGGCCCCGAATTCACCGACTGTTTCTGAACGACCGCGACGGCGCGCGCAGCGCCACCGGACGATCGTGAAAGGGGACAGTTGCATCTCGCCTTCGAACATCAGCGGTACCGCTTCCGCCCCCTCGGGGTTATGAAAAAAAGTCAGTCGGTCATATCACTCTATCTCTGGCCAATTACCCTTCTGGTGGCCTCTCGATTGGGTGCTGCGTAAAGGTCATGTATTGCTGGATCTCCGGCTGCCCCAGCGCAATCAGATTGAGCACGCCACCACCAAACCGCCGCACAAATTCGTCGTCAATCCTGAAATCAAATTCGTCTAGCAGGACCGGCACTTCGAGTTCTCCAGCCAAAACTGGGGCCACCTTGGCTCGTGAAACAGATTGCACAATCAACCATTGACGATCTTCGTCGTAAGTTATTACCACGGAACATGGCGGAAACTTAGTCATCAACGCCCTCTGCAAGTTTGATAATCGGCAAACGCCTGCTGTTCGCACTTCGCGACACCCCGCGTCCCCCCCATCATTTTGCCAAACACAATGCATTTGAACATGTCATGTTCATATCGAGCATGACAGTGTGCCTCGAGCCACTCATTATCCCCGCTGCTCCCACATTTAACCATTCCCCCGTCACCGCCCGCTGCTCCAAAAAGAGCGCTATAAAGCATTGACCTCTTCGCAGAACTGGTCAGATCCGGCACAAGAGTAGGATAAGGAATCTGCGACTGATCGCTCAGCATCAGCTCCGTTGTCTCGCCCCACTTCGGAAGCGTTTCGCTCAATTCGCTACCGAAAAGCTTCCCCGTGAGCTTCGCTTTCCACGCCACATAACATTCAACGCACATGTCTGGAACGAAGGCTCCGGCATCAGACTTGACCCCCGTGAGCATAGGAGGTGGCGCAACCGGATCATTGCCCAACTCCCAGTTGGTCAGCCACACGCCTAGCTCAGCGTCGCTGATCGGCTGCCACCACGCGCCATTCGTTGAGACCTTCGCTGAATGTGACGACACCTTGCCATTCGCGGCATACCGATAGTCGACTGCCAGTACGCGGGAAAGCCCGCCATTTATCGGACTTGCCGGTTCGTTGTACTGAAACGACGTTACGCGACCGCGCTCATCGTAAGCGATGCTAGCCTGACCGCTGTTACCTGCTATTTGTGTCGCACGGTTCGCTGCATTACGCTCAAGCGTTCGCATCGTCCAACCCGAAACGGCATCCTTCGTCGTCGCGATGTTGCCCTTTGCATCGTAAGCGTAGGTCCAGTCCTCAAGCTTCTGGCCGTCCTGGATGACTGCAGCAGACAGGAGACGGCCCACTCCATCGTAACTAGCGCCCACCGTCATCTTGCTACCCGTCCCGACCGCCAGCATCCCCTGTTCGCCTGTAAGGTCAGTCGTCTGGACCTCTGCGTAGCCTGTGGCATTTCCTTGCGTGTCATAGACAAACGCACGGATCTTGCCCGGAGTCGCAACTAGATGCGGACGCAACGAACCGGCGTCGGCATACTCGATCGTCGTTACGGTCTTATTTCCAGCAACCGTTGCAATTGCCTTCGTTGGCCGGTTGACGCTGTCCCACGTGTACTGGACACCTCCGTCGGGCGTCTGCCTCTGCTTCAGATTCCCCGCCGCATCCCACGCTCTCGATACCGCGCCAGCTGGCGTTGCAATTGTTCGAGGGCGCAACGTATCTCCGACATCAAACGAATACGTCGTGGTGCCGGACATGTCGCTGAGCGTCGTCGTGCCGGAAAGATAGCTGAGCGACACATTGCGTGTCGTGTCGGGATGCGTGACCGAGATTGCACGTCCGCTGGAATCGTAGGTCCACGTTGCAATCCGCGAACCGGATTCGTCTTTTACGCCAGTCAACGCGTTTGGGAAACGTGCGTCCTCGTACAGATACTGACGAACGTGGTTATAGGCTGCCGTTACCGAAGCAAGATTGCCCTTTCCGTCGTAAGCATAGTTTGTGGGCATTCCCAAAGGATCAACGAAGGTAACGATACGGTCGTTACTGTCGTATTCCACACGAATTGACGTCGAGGTTTCCGGTATCACGTTATCGACTGGCCACTGGGCGATAACCGACAGCCGCTGCCTGCCGTCATAGGAAACCTTGCGGATAACACCCGTGCGGGTTGTTTCGGAGTAGAACTTGCCGGTGGTATCCGAGTAGGCTTCCGTCGTACCAAGCAGTTCGTCCTTCAGGTAGAAGTATCCGTCGCCAGCTTTCGTCAGGGAGAGCCAGCGATTTCCCGGCACGACCCACGCGCCGCCAATCCACTTGAACATCAGGGCTTGCTGGTCACCCCGATAAGCAACAATATGCGGCACGCTCGCCTTGGCCCCAAGCAGATCAAGCCTGCGCTGCCAGTTGTTGACCCAGTTGCGCCCCATCGCCGTCTGCGTGGTGTCATAGGGATTCGAAAGATATGTACGCTTAAAGACCAGTGGAAGCGTATCGCCGCTCGCAAAGTCAGCCTCGGAAAGCATGACAATGCCCTTCGCTGGCAACACCGGGTCCGCCACCGGGCAGGAGCCGTCGGACTGAGGCGGAACACGTACACCACCGCAATAGTCGCTTATCCAATCCGAAGCGTTAGGACAATTGTAGTAATTCATTGAGCTGTACGGATCGTCGTCGCCCAACGACATAGGCGAAGTTCCTGCGACCTGGACAGCGCAGGTCGGTGTCCCGGGACCCCACGAGATTTCTGATATATCTGCATGCATTGCATGTAATCGGCCGCGTTTGCGCAAAACGCGACCGCAAGAAGCACAAATGCGGCAAGCAGCCGTGCCGCGATACGTGCTGGACTCTCATCAGGTCTTTTTGTTTTTCATAGTCTTCCTTATTAGTTGTACTTGTTTGAAGCCCAAGCACCCTATAAGGAGCCGTCCATCCCCGGCTATCCGACAATTCCTAAATTTGCATTTTCTTTATGTCGGCA
>NZ_JAQQFL010000062.1:0-19178 GCF_046026025.1 Paraburkholderia fungorum
GCGCCTGCGTTCGGCGTGCTGTTATCGGCTTCACTCATAATTTCGTCTCCAACTGCGGGGGTTGCGTTCGTGCGGCAATCAGCGCGCCGAGCTTGTCTTACGGGGTTTCAATGCGGTGACCGGTGAAAACGGAAACTCATAATGCAAAGAACGGGCCATGCATGGCACCCGCCGCTAAGTGCCTGATTTAACAAAAAATCGTTCGCCGACCCTACCGCCATCGCATTTCATAAGTGAAATCACGAATTTCAAATTAGAAAGCGAGA
Organism: Paraburkholderia fungorum; assembly: GCF_046026025.1. Classification (GTDB taxonomy): domain Bacteria; phylum Pseudomonadota; class Gammaproteobacteria; order Burkholderiales; family Burkholderiaceae; genus Paraburkholderia; species Paraburkholderia fungorum_E. The sequence goes on from NZ_JAQQFL010000062.1 coordinate 267, forward strand.
GGTGCATAATGGGCGGACTTCTGATCGCCCCATCCCCTCTGCCGATATCGAGCCGCACGCCGTGAGCACACCGCCCTTCGACCCCGCGCAGCGCCCCCGCATTTGGGCCGTCAGTATCAGCCGCCTGCGCGATCTGTTTTTCGACATTGCCGGCGAATACGTCGAACGCGCCGATCTGCGCATCGTCGCGCATGGTTTCGAAGACGCCGTGCATGAAATCGACGCGGTCGGCGCCGGGCGTCCGGATGTCGTGATTGCCGGCGGCTCCAACGGGGCGTATCTGAAAACACGCGTCAGCGTGCCAGTCGTGCTGATCGGCCCGACGGGTTTCGACGTCATGCACGCGCTCGCGCGAGCGCGGCGCGACGGCGCGAAGGTCGCGCTCGTCACGCATGGCGACACGCCCGATGAAGTGCGGCGCTTCATCGCCGCGTACGACATCGATGTGACATTTGCGTCCTATCAATCGGCGCAGGATGCGGAGAGTGTCGTTCTCGATCTGCGCGATCGCGGCATCGACGCCGTGGTCGGCCCGGGGCTCATCGCCGATCTCGCAGCGAACGCCGGCATGAGCGCGGTGTTTCTGTACTCACGCGCATCGGTACGCGCCGCGTTCGACACCGCACTCGAAGTGGCCCAGGCCACCCGCCGCGAAACAGTTCGCCGTCAACGACTCGACAATCTGCTGCAGCATCTGCGCGACGGCGTGGTGGCGCTCGATGCGCAAGGGCGCATCGAAGCGATGAACCAGCGTCTCGCCGGCATGCTCGGCATCGACGCCGCAAAGGCCGTGGGCCGCGCGCTGCTCGACCTCGCGCCCGATCTCGCAGGCAGCCTGCCGGACTCGGAAGGCGACGCGTTCTGCACGGTGCGAGGCGCGAGCTATGTCGTGCATCGCGGGCCGCTGGCAAGCAGCAGTTCGGCACCCGGCACCGTACTGACGTTTCAGGAATCACGCGCAGTAGAACGGCTCGACCGCACCTTGCGCTCGCGGCAGCGCGTGCAGCAGTTCAGCGCGCGCTATCAGCTTGGCGATATCGTCGGCGCCTCCGCTTCGATCGAACGGGTCCGCGCGCTGGTGCAGCGCTACGCCAGATCGGACGCCACCGTGCTGATTCTCGGCGAAAGCGGCACCGGCAAGGAGCTGGTCGCGCAGAGCATGCATCAGCTGAGCGCGCGGCGCGACTTCGCCTTCGTCGCCATCAATTGCGGCGCGTTTCCCGAGGCCTTGCTCGAGAGCGAGTTGTTCGGCTATGAGGAAGGCGCGTTCACCGGCGCGCGCAAAGGCGGCAAGGCGGGGCTGATCGAGGTGGCGCACCGCGGCACGCTGTTTCTCGACGAAATCGCCGAGATGCCGCTGTCGTTGCAGAGCCGTCTGCTCCGTGTGCTGCAGGAGCGCGAAGTCGTGCGGCTCGGCTCGACTGAGCCGACGCGCGTGGACATCCGGGTGGTCGCGGCGACGCATCGTGCCTTGACCGAAGGTATCGAAGCGGGCAGCTTTCGCGCGGACCTGTACTACCGGCTCAACATTCTGAGCATCGCGCTGCCGCCGCTGCGCGAGCGGCCCGACGATCTGCTGCCGCTCGCGATCGAACTGCTGCTGCAAGCCGCCTCGCGCGAGCCGAGGCTGGCGGCCCGGCTGCCCGATGCAGACGCGGCGCGGCGTGTTCTCGCCAATCTCGGCGAAGCGCTGAAACGTTACACGTGGCCGGGTAACGTGCGTGAACTGCAGAACGTGATCGAACGGATTGCGGTTGAACTGGCCGATGCGGAACCCGCCGCGGACACGGACGCAAACTCGACCGCCGCAACAAAAACCGTCTTTACGCGCGAGGTACTGCGCACCGTTGCACCTGAAATCTTCGAGCCGCCGCACGCGAGTTCGAAGAAAGCGGCGCTAACGCTACGCGAACGCAGCCGTCATGTGGAAGCCGATGAAATCCGCGCCGCGCTTGCCGCCTGCGACGGCGATCGCGATGCGGTTTGCCAGGCGCTCGGCATCAGCAAGACGACGTTATGGCGGAAGCTGAACGCGGCATCGTAGCCTGCGCCGCGCCGCCTTGCTTCAAGGTACTCTTCACCGCATGCTTCGCCTCGTTCGCGCCGGCGTGCGCGATGAACATGCTGGGCGTCATCCCGCAGCATCGTTTGAAATGCCGGCCGAAGTGGCTCTGATCGAAAAATCCCACCTCGGTCGCCACCACCGATCCCGGCATGCCCTCGAGCAACAAGGTCTGTGCCCGCTGAATCCGCAGCCCGCACAGATAGCGATACGGCGATGAACCGTACTGCTGACGAAATACCGTCGCGAAGCGCGAGACGCTGAGCGCGGACAGCGCGGCGAGTTGCGCGAGCGTCACCGGTTCGTCGAAATGGTCTTCGATGAACGTCCGGGCGGCATTGAGGCTGATGGACTGTTTCATGGCGTCGCGATGGTCGGGCGGGACGCGGCTTGCCTGGCGAACCGGGTAACGGAAAACACCTCGAGCGGAATAGGCGTGCGGCCCGTATCGACGAGTTCGGCGAGCGTCTCGCCAACCCCCGGACCGATCTGGAAACCCGAGCCGCAGAAACCGAACGCGTAGTAAAGGCCGTCGACCTTGCTGCTCGGCCCGATCACCGGTTCGTTGTCGGGCAGATAGCTTTCCACGCCGCTCCACACGCGTATCACATGCAACGGCGCCATCGCCGGAACGAGCCGCCGCAACTGCGCGACTTGCCGCACCGTGTTGCGCGGCAGGACCGATGCGCGGCACGTCACGGCATCCGCCGGGCCACCGGGACCGCCGCCGACAATAATATTGCCGCGCGGAATCTGGCGGAAATAGATGCTCTCTTCCTTGATCGAGGTGAACACCCCCATCGACGACTTGAACACATACGGCACCGGCTCGGTCACGGCCATCTGCGGTCCGCTCGCAACCAACGGAACGGGTTCGCCGAACTGTTCGGTGAGCCGGCTCGCCCACGCGCCCGCGCAGATCACGAGTTGCGCCGCCCAATACACGTCGCCGCGCGCGCTCTCCACGCGAAACCGTTCACCGTCTTTTTCGACGCGCACGATCTCGGTGTTCTCGATCACCTGGGCACCGAGCCGCGCGGCCGCACGGCCAAACGCTGGGGCGGCGAGACGCGGATTGGCGTGACCGTCGAGCGGCGAAATCGACGCCGCCAGCACCTCGCGCCCGAGAAACGGATAGCGTTGGAACACGGCCTCGCCGTGCAGCACGGTGAGGTCGAGACCATGAGCGCGGGCATCGATCGCGTATTGATCGAAATTCTCCACGTCCTTCTGGTGATAGCACACGCGCGTGTGGCCCGACGCCAGAAACTCGATGTCCTCGCCGAGCAGGTCCTTCGAGCGCTGCCATGTGCGCAGCGCGCGGTTCGCCATCTCGAGTTGCGGCAACGCACGGCCCTGCCGGCGAATACCGCCGAAGTTCACGCCGCTCGCCTGCTGTCCGGTGAGTCCGCGTTCGAGCAGAATCACCGAACGATTACGCTGGCGCAGAAAGAAGGCGGTCGTCGTGCCCATGATGCCGCCGCCGATCACGATCACATCGGCTTCATTCGTTATCGTCGCGCTCATTCGTCCACCTCTTCGGCGAGCGCCACAGGTAGCGGTTTGACGGGCGCCTGCCCGCGCAGCCGTCCCACCGAGGACAACGGCACCGAAGCCGTCGCCGCGATAATTTCCGCACCGGCGTGGCCGCAGTAGCGGCCTTGACAGCGGCCCATGCCGACGCGCGAAAACGCCTTCGCGCGATTGGCTTCCTGGGCGCCGGCCGCGTGCACGACGCGGCGCAGTTCACCGGCTGTAATGGCTTCGCAACGGCACACGATTGTTTCATCCGGCAGGGACGCGGCGAATTTCGCCGGCCACGGAAAGGCTTCGCGTAAGCCGGCGGCAAAGCGTGTGAAACGCGCGAGTTCGGCGCGCAACGGCTCGACGCCTTCGACCTGCATGCCGTGATCGCGCAACGCGGCCATTGCCGCGAGGCGGCCCGAACGCTCGGCGGCGTCCGCGCCGCGCACTCTCGCGCCATCGCCCGCCAGATAAACGCCCTTCACGCTGCTACGACCGTCCGCGTCGATTTGCGGCAGCCATTGCCGCGCGTTGTCGTCGAACACGAAGCGACACCCCGCGAGGTCCGCAAGCTGTGTCTCCGGGCGCAGGTGATAGCCGAGCGCAACAGCGTCGCACGCGAATTCAAGTTGCTTGCCGCCAGGCAATGCAACCACGACGCCACTCACCCCGCCCTCCGGCGAGCCTTTGATTTCCACGGGCTGCACGCCGCGATGAACCGGCACGCGTGCCTTCGTCAGCACGCGCGTCAATGCCACCCCTTTCTTGAGGGCGGCGGGAATCGCCAGCAGATGCGGCAGCGCGGTCAATCGCTGCATGAAGGTCGACGTATCGAGCACGGCCGCCACCTGCGCGCCCGCCTTGATGTATTGCGCGGCCACGAGATACAGCAACGGACCGCTGCCCATCATCACGATGCGCGAGCCGATCGCGCAGGCCTGCGATTTCAGCGCAACCTGCGCGCCGCCGAGGCTATACGTGCCGGCCTGATGCCAGCCCTTGACCGGCATCAGCCGGTCCGTCGCGCCGCTGCAAACAATCAGGGAATCGAACGATAGCGTCTGGTAGCGCGTGCCGCTCGCCAGATGCACGGCGTTCGGCGAGATATTCCAGACCAGCGTCTCCGGCAGATAATCGATCTTGCCCTTCAGCGCATCGAAGCTCTGATGCAGCGAAGCGGCGCGTTCCGCCTCCGTGCCGTACAGCGTCTCGTAGCTGCGCGAAAACCCTTCCGGTTGCCGCCGATAAATCTGGCCGCCGTCACGCCGGCCTTCGTCGATGACCGTCGGCCGCAGCCCCGCTTCGACTAACGCCTGCGCGGCGCGCACGCCCGCCGGCCCGGCGCCGATGATCACTACGCGCGGGGCCATACGCCCTCCCCGGCTTCAGCCAGCTTCGTGACAATCGACATGCCCGGCGCCGCAGGTGTACTACACGCCCGCATGCGTTCGCCTTGCGCCGTCCAGACCCAGCAGTCCTGGCAAGCGCCCATCAAACAGAAACCCGCACGGCGGCCGTCGCCGAATTCGGAATCGCGCAACGTGCTCGCGCCGGTCAGCAGGGCGACCATCAACGTGTCGCCCTCGGCCGCCTCACGCACGACGCCGTCCACGGTAATCGGAAAGGTCTTGCGGTCTGTCTCCGCGAGCCGCACAAATCGTCCACTCATGCCGGGGTCGCCTCCACGGTCTGCAAGCGGTTCAGTTCAGCCGCCGGATGATGGCAAAGAATCTCCGCGCCCGACGGCAGTTTCTTCAGCGACGGCGGCGTGACATTGCACATCCCGTCGATGCGCACCGGGCAGCGCGCGCGGAACGAGCACAGCTCGGGAACATTGGCGCTCTCACCCATCGGCGGCAGCGCGGCACAACCCACCGCGCGGCGCGCGTCGAGCCAGCCCGGTTTCAGCGCGGGCACCGAATCGACCAGCAAACCCGTGTACGGGTGATAGGGCGGCGCCGCGAGCACGTCGCGCTGCCCGGCTTCCACGCGCTGTCCCGCGTATAGCACGATGACTTCGTCGCAAACCGCGCGCACGGTGGAGATATCGTGGCTGATGAACATGTACGACACGCCGAGTTCGCGGCGCAATTCAGCCAGCAAGTCGAGGATCGCCGCGCCGACCACCGTATCGAGCGCGGAGGTGACTTCGTCGCAGAGGATCAGTGCGGGATCGGCGGCCAGCGCGCGCGCCAGATTCACGCGCTGCTTCTGACCACCGGAGAGCCCGGCAGGCGTACGGGTGGCAATCGAAGCGGGCAGCTTCACCAGATCGAGCAATTCCAGCATGCGTTTCTTCGCGGCCGAACCCCGCAGATGGTGATAGAACGCAAGCGGACGGCCCAGGATATCGGCGATCGAATGGCTCGGATTCAGCGCGGTGTCGGCGTTCTGGAACACGATCTGGATCTGCCGGTACTGCTCCGGCGTGCGACGCGAAAGTTGCGCCGGCAACAGCGTGCCGTTAAAAAACACCTCACCGCGCGCACGGTCGACCAGACCGGCCACCACCCGCGCGAGCGTCGTCTTGCCGGAGCCGGATTCGCCGATCACGCCGAGCGTGCTGCCGCGCGGGATCGACAGGCTGACGTCGTCGAGCACGCGCACGGCGGGCGCGCCGGAACGGTCGATACGCCCGTAGCCGGCCGCGAGCCCGCGAATTTCGAGTAGCGGCGGGATGTGTTTGCCGACCTGCGGCGTCGCCAGTTCCACTTCCGGGCGGCGTGTCGCGGCGAGCAGTTGACGCGTGTAAGCATCCACGGGGGCATCGAGCACTTGCGCGACCGCGCCGTTTTCCTTCACCGCGCCGCCATTCAGCACGACGATGCGATCCGCCATCTGCGCGACCACGGCCAGATCGTGCGACACGTACACGGCGGTCGTGCCGAGTTCACGAATCACCTTCTTGAACGCCGCGAGCACCTCGATCTGCGTGGTGACATCGAGCGCGGTGGTCGGCTCGTCGAACACGACGACAGCGGGGTCCGTGATCAACGCCATGGCGGCCATCAAGCGCTGCAACTGGCCGCCGGACACCTGATGCGGATAACGCTCGCCGATCGTCTCCGGCGCGGGCAGCGCAAGCGCGCGGAACAGGTCGACCGCTTTCTTGCGCGCCGCCTCGGCCGACATCACACGATGCAGCAACGCCGGCTCGGTCACCTGATCCATGATCGTGCGCGACGGATTGAAACCCGCCGACGCACTCTGCGCGACATACGCCACGGTCCGCGCCCGCAATCCGCGCCGGCCTTTGGCATCGAGCGACAGCACCTCCACTTCGCCGACGCGCACCGATCCGCTGCTGATCGAACATCCCGCCCGCGCATAGCCGAGCAGCGACAACGCGATCGTCGTCTTGCCCGAACCGGACTCGCCGATCAACGCCAGCACCTCGCCCTTCTTCACCGAAAAACTGACACCCTTGACGATCTCGGTCACCGGTCCCGGCGCCGCGCCCGCGACAACCCGCAGACCCTTCACTTCGATCATGTCCCGCTCGGCTCGATCAGCCATCACGCACCTCCATGGCTACGGCCACGACGCCGCAGGTTGTCGATCAGCAGATTCATGCCGATGGTCAGCGTCGCAATCGCAACAGCCGGCATCAATACGGCAGGCGCGCCCTCCGACAAACCACCGATGTTCTCGCGCACGAGCGACCCCCAGTCGGCATTCGGCGGCTGCACGCCAAGACCGAGAAAACTCAGCCCGCTCAGCAGCAGCACGATAAACACGAAGCGCAAGCCGAAATCCGTGAGCATCGGATAAATCATGTTCGGCAGCACTTCCACGCGTGCGATATAGAAGATGCCCTCGCCGCGCGCTCTCGCCACCTGAACGTATTCCAGGCCCATCAGGTTCACCGCGAGCGAGCGCGAAATGCGGAAGGCACCGGGGATATAGGCCAAAGCGGCCACGGTGGTCAGCATCGTGATCGACGAGCCGAACGCGGCAATGACCACGAGCGCGAGCACCTTGCTCGGAATCGAAATCAGTGCGTCGAACAGACGGCTCAAAATTTCATCGACCCAGCGCCCGGACACCGCGGCGAGCAAACCGAAAAACGTGCCGATCACACTGGCGAGCACCGCCGCTGCCAGCGCGAGGCCGACCGTGTACCGCGCGCCGTAGAGAATCCGGCTCAACATGTCGCGGCCGAGATAGTCGGTGCCGAGCGGATACGCCGCGCTATAGCTGCCGAAAATCTCCGTCGAGGTCAGCGCGCCGCCTTTGTACGGTGCGACCAGCGGCCCAATGAACGCGACGATCAGCCAGAACGCCACCAGCACGAGGCCAATCAGGCCGAGTACGGAGAAGCGGTGCACCAGCCGTTTCAACATGCCCTGTTTGAGCGCTGCCGCTTCGACGGCCGGCGTCTCGATAGCGGGTTCATCGAGGCCCAGGTCGTACACCTCGGTGCTCGCATGGGGAATGTGAGGAACATGGGGATTGGTAGGTTGGCTCATCATCGACGCAGCCTCGGATTGGATACGATTTGACACAGGTCGGCGATCAGCACCAACGCGAGATACGCCGCGCAGAACACCATCACGCAGCCCTGCACGAGCGGCATGTCGCGGTTGGTGACGGCATCCACCATCAGGCTCGCGAGGCCGGGATAGTTGAAGATCGATTCCACGATCACCACGCCGCCGAACAGATACGACAGGCTCAAGGCCACCGCGTTGGCAATCGGGCCGATGGTGTTGGGCAACACGTGCCGCAGCACCACCCGCGCGGGCGACGCGCCCTTGAGGATCGCCATTTCCACGTACGACGAATTGAGCTGATCGAGCACCGCGGCGCGGGTCATACGCGACATCTGCGCGACGATCACGCAACACAGCGTCATGACCGGCATCGCGTAGATGCGCAACAACGCGCTTACCGAATGCACCTCCGAGAGATAGGAGAGCGCAGGCAGCCAGCGCAGCTTGACGGCGAAGATCAGCACGGCGATGGTGGCAATCAGAAACTCCGGCACGGCCACCGTCGAGAGCGTGAGCACGTTGAGCGTGCGGTCAAGCAGCGAGCCGCGGAACATTGCCGACGAAATACCGATCACGAGAGCGAGCGGCACGGAGACCAGCGCCGTCAAACCGGCCAGCACCAGCGAATTCGGCAGACGCGTGGCGATCAACTCGCTGACCGGCAGATTGTTCGACAGCGAGGTGCCGAAGTTACCGCTGACAATATGAAAGAGCCACTCGAAGTAGCGTTGCAGCGCCGGCTGGTCGAGACCGAATTGATGCCGCAAGACCGCGACGGCTTCCGGGGTCGCGGCCTGGCCGAGCGCCTGCTGGGCGGCATCGCCGGGAAGCAGCCCGGTGATGGCGAACACGACTGCCGAGACCAGCAGCAGCGTGAGCAGCGCGAGGCCAAGGCGCGCGGCAATGAGTCGTTGCGCGTGTGCTTTCATCGAAAGTCGCCTCCTGTGCAGGGTTGAAGCCGCACGCCGCGGGCAAGCGGCGTGCTTATTGCCTGTACCGCCTGTACCGCCTGAATTGCCGGTATTGCCGGGTATGACGTGTTACCTACCGTCAATCAGACAGGCCCGCCTCAGGCTTCCAGCCAGACGTTTTCCGCGAACATGAAGCCCATCAGGCCGGCCAGCGGAATCGAGCCGAGACCCTTGAGCTTCGACGTGTAGGCGTCGAGCGAACTCTGGAACAGCGGAATGCCGACACCGCCTGTTTCATGCACCAGCACCTGCATGTCGCCATAAATCTTCTTACGCTTCGCGTCGTCCGGCTCGCCGCGCGCCGCAACCAGCATCTGGTCGAACTTCGCGCTCTTCCAGTTCGCTTCGTTCCACGGTGCGTCCGACTTGAAGAACTGCGTGAAAATCACATCGGCGCTCGGACGCGCGTTGATATTGCCGAAACCCAGCGGATGCTTCATCCAGTGGTTCGACCAGTAGCCGTCGGCCGGCACGCGCGACACCTGAAGATTCAAACCGGCTTGCGGCGCCACCTGCTGCAGGAACATCGCCATTTCAACGGAGCCTTCCGCCGCCGGCGAGGCGAAAATCTGGATCGGCGCGCTGCCGACCTTGGCCTTCTGGAAATGGAACTTCGCCTTGTCCGGATCGAAGGCACGTTGCGGCAGACCGGCCAGGTAGTACTTATTGGTCGGATCGATCGGCTGGTCGTTGCCGATCGCGCCGTAACCCTGGAAGATCGCCCGGCGCATCTGCTCGCGATCCTGCAGGTACATCATGCCTCGACGAAAATCGTCGTTGGCGGCAATACCGCCTTCGTCACGCACAATCAGGTCGGTGTACTGGCCCGTCTTCGTCTCCAGCACGCCGAAACCGCCGGCGCTCTTGATCTGCGCGGTCGAACGCGGGCTCACCGCGTTGATCAGTTGTACGTCGCCCGATAGCAGCGCGTTCACGCGCGCCGATTCGTCGCCAATGCCGATCAATTCGACTTCGTCGAGATGCGGCAGGCCCGGCTTCCAGTAATTCGCGTTCTTCACACCGACCGTGCGCACGCCCGGCGAGAACTCCTTGAGCTTGAACGGGCCGGTGCCGACCGCTGTTTTGAAGTCCTTGGTGCCGTCCTTGATGATCTGGAAATGCGAGGTGGCGAGAATCACCGGCAGATCGGCGTTCGGACCTTCCAGCGTGATCGTCACTTCGTTCGGGCCCGTCTCCTTCACTTCCTTGATCTGATCGGCCAGCGTCTTCGCTTTCGAGGCCGTCGCCGGATCCTTATGGCGCATGATCGAATACACGACGTCCGCCGGCGTGAGCGGCTTGCCGTCGTGGAACTGCACGCCGGTGCGCAGCTTGGCGACCCACACCGTCGCATCCTTCGTGTCCAGCGAGGTGGCGAGCGCCATCTTCGCGCCGAGATGCGAATCGAGCTCGGTCAGGCAGTTATAGAACATGAAGCCGCGGACATAGTCCGTGCCGAGCGCACCCTTGGCCGGGTCGAGCGTGTCGGCGGCCGAAGCGGACTGCGTCGCCACGCGGATCTTGCCACCCTGCTTCGGCTTCGCTTGCGCCAATGCCGCGCCGCTTGCGCTCAGAAGACCGGCGCCCGTCACCGACATCATCCCTGCCGCGGCCATCGCACGCAGCACGCCGCGGCGCGACGTGCCTTTTGACGTCAATCGCTCCAACTCGGTGCCGAGTTGAAGCGCGCCATATTGTGAGGTTTCCTTATTCATCGAACTTCTCCGCGAGGGTGACAGGGATAGCTGCGTGGTTTTTGAATGGCAAATGCAACAGGGAAGAATCAATAAAAAATGTCTTTGATGCGGTAGTACGTCCCCACCAGCGGCAGGAACCAGGGTTTGCCCGTGTGGCCTGGAATCGCGGGCCATTCGGACTCGCGCCACGGATTGCTTTCTTCGTGGCCGTCCATCACGTCGGCCATCACCTGGCCCATGTGCGTCGACATCTGCGTGCCGTGGCCGCTGTAGCCCAGCGAGAAATAAATCCCGTCGTGTTGACCGGCATGCGGCAGCCGGTCGGCGGTCATATCCACGAGACCGCCCCAGCAATAGTCGACACGTGCTTTCGCCAGCATCGGGAACATCGCGACCAGCCCCTGCTGCAGAATCCTTCCGCTCTTCGCGTCCGACGGCCGTTCAGATGCCGTGAAGCGCGCCCGTCCGCCGAACAGCAAGCGCGAATCCGGCGTCACGCGGAAATAGTTGTGCATCAGGCGCGTGGTGGTGTAAGCGCGCCGGTTTGGAAATACCTGCGCCAGCAGTTCCGGCGACAGCGCTTGCGTCACGACGATGAACGACCCCACCGGCGCGAGCCGCCGCCGATACCAGCCGAACGGACCATGCCGCGACGGGCCGGTCGCGATCAGCACCTGCTTCGCGCGCACTTCACCGCGCGCGGTAGTGACCTTGAACCCGGTGCCGTCTTTCGCGATCGCGGTGACCGCCGCGTTTTCATAAAGCCTTGCGCCGCGACGAACCGCGGCATCGGCGAGTCCAACCGCAAACTTGCCCATATGCATCTGGCCGCCATGCCGCTGCAACAGCCCGCCGTAAAAACTGTCCGACTGGATTTCGCTGCGAATCCGTTCGCGCCCGATTAGTTCGATATCCGTATCGACTTCGCGCCGGATCAACTCCGCGGTCTTTTCCAGATGCGCCATGTGATGCGGTTTCGACGCCAGCTTGAGCTTGCCGGTCGCGCTGTAATCGCAGTCGATGTTCTCCTCGCGAATCACACGCTCGACCGTATCGACCGCATCCGAAAATGCGCGATAACATGCGCTGGCCCGCTCCACACCCAGTTGCGCAACCAGTGCAACGAAGTCCTGCGCGACGCCGGTATTGACCTGCCCGCCGTTGCGCCCGGACGCGCCGCCGCCGATGCGCCCCGCGTCGAGCACCGTCACCGAGGCGCCGCGCTTGCCCAACGCCTGTGCCGCCGACAGCCCGGTAAAGCCGCCGCCGATCACGACGACATCGGTTTGGCCCTCGACCGGACCTTCACACGCCGACAGGAGCGGCGGTGCGGTGTCGAGCCAATAGGAATCGAGCTTCATCCGGTCTGTCCTTGAGATGGGCAATGAGCGAGGCAGCCAATATGCAAGCGGTGCTTACAGGCCGAGTTCCGCGGCCAGATGCGGAATGTCGTTGACTTCGTAGTACTGGTAGTACGGCGTGGACGGTTCGTGGCCACGCTTGACGAAAGCCTTGTGCTTGATGCCCATGTCATGGGCGGTCATCAGGTCATAGCGCAGGCTCGACGACACGTGCAACACGTCTTCCGGATTGCAGTTCAGCTGGTCGAACATGTATTCGAAGCCCTGCATGCGCGGCTTGTACGACTGTGCCTGTTCGGCCGTGAAGACCGCGTGGAACGGCGCGCCGAGCTTGTCCACGTTGCTCTGGATCTGGTTATTCGACGCGTTCGACAGAATCACCAGCTTGTACTTTTTCGCCAGACGCGCGACGCCTTCCGGCACGTCCGGGTGCGGACCCCAGGTCGGCACGGCCAGGTAGATCTTCTCGGCTTCCTGTTCGTCGAACGCCACGTTCATGCGCTTGCACGCACGGCGCAACGCGTTGACCACCACGTCGCGATACGGCTTCCATGCACCCAGCACTTCGTCGCGGCGATAGCCCGCGTAGAACGCCACGAGCTTTTCCAGATCCTCGGCGTTCAGCAGATGACCGAACATTTCGCGGGTCATGTCGGCCATGCGGAACTTGGTGAGCGTGCCGTAGCAGTCGAAGGTGATGTATTTCGGTTCGAATTCGATCATGGTGCAGTCCTATCGTGGTGGTGAACTCGACAGCGAGCTCAGTGGCGAAAACAGGGCAACGATGTTGCGTGGGACCGGAGTCAGTGCTTTGCAGCAACTCCAGTCGACAAAAGCCAATCCCTGTAAAAGATTTAATCAGTGCAAAAACACAGATGTTTCCTGATTCGTGCGCTGCAGATGACACAAACCATGCGTTTTTATGCCATCGCGCAGCACAGTCTGCGGTGGTCGGGCTGGAAGCCCCGTCCACTCAGGCCCGCAGGTCGATCAGCACGCTCTTGAAGCGCAGATTTGCCTCGTAAGCCTGGCGGCCGAGGTCCTTGCCGATGCCGGAGCGCTTGTAGCCGCCTGTGGGGATCATGAAGTCGGAAGTGCGGCCGTAGCGGTTGACCCAGACCGTCCCCGCCTCGAGGCCGCGCACGAAGCGCAGCGCCCGGCCGAGATCGGCCGTGTGCACGCCGGCGGCGAGCCCGTACTCGGGATGCTGGGCGAGCGAGAGCGCTTCTTCTTCGGTGTCGAAGGTCTGCAGCGTCAGCACGGGGCCGAACACCTCTTCACGCACGGCTTCGGAGTCGGCGGTGACGTCCGTGAGCAGCGTCGGCGTATAGAACGCTCCAGTCGCCCCACCCGCCGCCTCGCCGTCAGCCCGCATGCCGCCGTAGCGCAGCGTCGCGCCCGCCTCCAGCGTGCGCCCGACGATCCCCTCGATGCGCGCCGCCTGGGGCGCGGAGATGATCGGCGACAAGGTGGTGCCGGCGGCCCATGTCGCGCCGGGTTTCAACTCGGCGAAGATCTTGCCGATGCGCTCGGCCAGCGGCTCCGCCAGGCTTCGCTCGACCAGCAGGCGCGAACCCGCCACGCACACCTGGCCGGCATTACCGGTAATGGCGCCGGCGATCCGCCGAGCTACATCGTCCAGACGCGGGGCATCGGCGAACACGATTTGCGGACTCTTGCCGCCGAGCTCGAGCGTGACCGGCTTGGTGCCGCTTTGGGCGCAGGCCGCCATGATGGCGGCGCCGGTCCGCGTGGAGCCGGTGAAGGTGACCTTGCTGATCTTCGGATGGCGCACCAGTTCGTCGCCGGTGACGCGGCCGTCCCCTTGCACCACGTTGAAGATGCCCGCCGGCACGCCGGCCTGCACGGCCAGTTCGGCGAGCCGCAACACCGAGAACGGCGTCATCTCCGAAGGCTTCAGCACCACCGCGTTACCCGCCGCCAAGGCCGGTGCGATCTTCCACGAAGCCATCACCAGCGGGAAGTTCCACGGCGCGATGGCGGCAATCACGCCGTACGGCTCGGCGATCGTCATGCCGAGGTGGTCATGGTCGGTCGCCGCCACGTCGCCGCCCAGCTTGTCGGCGAATTCGGCGTAGAAGCGGATGCCCTCGGCGGTGAACGGCACGTCCCAGCCGACGGCCTGCGCGATCGGCCGGGTCGAGCCGAGCGCTTCCAGACGGCCTAAAAACGGCGCATCGGCTTCGACCAGTTCGGCGAAACGGCGCAGGATCCTGGCGCGCTCACGCGGCGCCATGCGCGCCCAGCCGCTCGTCCTGAATGCCTGCCACGCGTTTTCCACCGCGCGATCCACCATCGCCGCGTCGGCGAGCGGCAGCGAGGCGTAGGTCACGCCGTCCGAAGGGCGCGCCACCTCGATGTGACGCTCGCCGTTGCGCCCGTCCCCCTCAACATATTCACCGCCGATAAAATGTCCGCTGCGAATCGCGACGTCGTCCGGATTGAAGCTGTCCATGAGAAAAGTTTCCTGTGTGACTGGCTGGGGGTCCCGGGCGGTGCGTCTACGGTGCGTCAGAATCACGCCGCCGCCATGACAAAATCGTAGAGCCGTGTGCGTGGCATATGTCACCGACAAAAATCCCCACGCAGCAGAACGCGCCTGTAATGAGCGATCAAACTGGGCGTTTTGCATCGAATCGCAATGCGGCTCTCGCGAGCGCCCCGGATAAAAAGATCGTCCTAGTCACACCGCGCGCCGGATGACAAAGTGGCGGCGTAAGCCTTCAGCCATTCTGGGAGCACGGCGTGTCCGATTCGAAGACCGATTCGATTAGCGATTCGATTACCTACCGACCTTTCACCCACGACGACATCGCCGCCGCGCACGCGCTGACGGTCGAGCTCAAATGGCCGCATCGCGCGGACGACTGGCGATTCGTGGCGCAACTGGGCGTGGGTTTCGTCGCGGAAGACGCGAGCGGCATGATCGGCACGGCGTTGTGCTGGAAATACGGCGCAGACCGGGCCTCGCTCGGCATGGTGATCGTCTCTCCGGCAAGCCAGGGGCGCGGCATCGGCAGAAAGCTGATGGAGCGTGTGCTGGAAGAGCTTGGCGGCCGGATCACGTTTTTGCACGCCACGCCGGCGGGACAGCCGTTGTACGAAAAGCTCGGCTTTCGCGCGCTCGGCACGCTCGACCAGCATCAGGGCGCGGCATTCCAGCCGCCGCTGGTTTCCTTGCCGCCCGGGGAACGGTTGCGACCGCTCGGCTCGAGCGATACCGCGCGGCTGGTCGAACTGGCGTCGCAGGCAAGCGGCTTGGATCGTGGCGAAGTTTTGCCCGCGCTGTTGAACGCCGCCGATGGCATTGCCCTCGATCGCGACGGCGAACTGGTCGGCTTCGCGCTGTTTCGCCGCTTCGGCAAGGGCTTTGCGATCGGACCGGTGGTCGCGCCCGCGTCGGAGGATTCGAGCCGCGCCAAGGCGTTGATCAGCCACTGGTTAGCGCTTAACGAAGGCGTGTTCGTGCGCATCGATACGCCGGGCGAGAGCGGGCTGACCGAATGGCTGACACAGTTGGGAATTCCACGGGTGGATACGGTCGTCAAGATGGTTCGGCACGCCACGCCGGCTGATCTTAGCGGTGACGGCAAAAACAGCCCCTATCTGCAATACGGCATCATCAACCAGGCGATCTGCTGATTCATCATGGCCTTCCTTTATAAAGCCGACCCGGCGCGTGGCGCGCAATGGGCCAAACTCTTCGCGCAGAAAGCGCCGGACCTGCCGTTCCACATCTGGCCCGAGCTCGGTGACCCGGCCGCGATCCGCTACCTCGCCGCCTGGCAACCGCCGGAAAATCCCACCCTCACCTTCCCGAACCTTGAAATCGTTTTCTCGGTCGGCGCGGGCATCGACCAGTTCGACCTGTCAGGCGTGCCGGCGCATGTGCCGGTGGTGCGGATGATCGAGCCGGGCATTATTGAAGGGATGGTCGAATACGTCACGCAAGCCGTGCTGACGATTCATCGCGATCTGTTCGACTACGGCCTCCAGCAACAACAACAGATCTGGCGCGAACTGCCGCTCAAGCCGGCCGGCGCGCGCCGCGTTGGCGTGCTGGGGCTCGGCGTGCTGGGCACGGCGGTGCTGGAAAAGCTGCGGCTATTCGGTTTCGCCTGCGCGGGCTGGAGCCGTTCGCCGCGTGAGATCGAAGGCGTCGATTGCTATGCAGGCGAAGGCACGCTGGACGAATTCCTCGCCCGTACCGACATCCTGGTCTGCCTGTTGCCGCTCACGCCCGCCACGCGCGGCCTGCTCGATGCCAGCTTGTTCGCGAAGCTGCCACGCGGCGCCTCGCTGATTCAAACCGGGCGCGGTCCGCATCTGAACCAGCCCGATCTGCTGGCGGCACTGGAGAGCGGCCAGTTGCACAACGCCATACTCGACGTCACGGATCCCGAGCCGCTGCCTGCCGGCCATCCGTTGTGGACGCATCCACGTGTGCGCATCACGCCCCATATCGCCAGCGCCACGCGGCCCGAAAGCGCCGTCGACGTGGTGCTCGAAAATCTGCGCCGCCATCGCGAAGGCCTGCCGATGCTCGGTCAGATCGACCGGACCCAGGGATACTGACTCCGGGACACTGAACACGGCGCCGCGGCGCTGAATGAAACGCCCGCCCGCCGTGGCTTTTCTGCGTCCGCAGCAGAAAATGCTGAGGCCACGTATCAAAACGCGTCGCGTACGCTTTTCAGACATTTGTTTAGGTGAGCAGGCAATCGTCGTGGGTCAGTAGTATGGAACGGTCAACAGCCCCTTTCCGCGACGAGAAACCATCATGCCGATTCATTCGCTCATTGAAGCCGACCGCAAGCATCTGATTCACCCGGTCGTTAGCTACCGCGCGCACGAAGCCCGCGGCGTCACCGTCCTCGAGTCCGCCCACGGCGCGTTCCTGCGCGACGCGGCCGGCAACGAACTGCTCGACGCCTTCTCGGGTCTGTGGTGCGTCAATGTGGGCTACGGCCAGCAGAGCATTGTCGACGCCGCCACCGCGCAGATGCAGAAACTGCCCTACGCGACCAGCTATTTCCATTTCGGCTCGGCCCCGGCAATCGAACTGGCGCAGAAGCTGGTGGAGGTGTCGCCCGCTTCGCTGCAACATGTGTATTTCACGCTTGGCGGTTCCGACGCGGTCGATTCGGCCATCCGTTTCATCACGCACTACTTCAACGCAACCGGGCGGCCGGCGAAGAAACACATCATCGCGCTGCAACGCGGCTACCATGGTTCGTCGACGATGGGCGCGGGGCTCACCGCCTTGCCCGTGTTCCACCGCAACTTCGATCTGCCGCTGCCGAACCAGCATCATCTGCCGTCACCTTACGCGTACCGCAACGATTTCGCCGACGACGCCGCGTTGATCGCCGCCTCGGTCGCCGCGCTGGAAGCGAAGGTGGCCGAACTCGGCGCCGGCAACGTTGCGGCGTTCTTCTGCGAACCGATTCAGGGATCGGGTGGCGTGATCGTGCCGCCGGTCGGCTGGTTGAAAGCGATGCGCGATTGTTGCCGCAAGCTCGGCATCCTGTTCGTCGCCGACGAAGTCATCACCGGTTTCGGCCGTACGGGTCCGCTATTCGCCTGCCAGGGCGAAAACGTCGAACCGGATCTGATGACCGTGGCGAAAGGCTTGACCGCCGGCTATGCGCCAATGGGCGCCGTGCTGATGTCTGACGAAATCTATCAAGGCATTGCGAACGGCGACGCCGAAGCGGTTATCGGCCACGGCCATACGTATTCGGCCCATCCGGTGAGCGCGGCCATCGGTCTCGAAGTACTGCGCCTCTATCATGAAGGCGGCCTGCTCGCGAACGGTGTGGCGCGTGGCCCGCGTTTCGCCCGCGGCCTCGACGCGCTGCTCGCGCATCCGCTGGTGGGCGACTCGCGCCATCGCGGCCTGCTCGGGGCACTCGAACTGGTATCGGACAAAGACAGCAAGGCGGGCTTCGACCCGGCGCTGAAACTGTCCGAACGGATCGCCGCCGCAGCGTATGAAAATCGTCTGATCTTCCGTGCGTTCGGCGACAATATTCTCGGCTTTGCGCCAGCGCTGTCATACACGGAAGCCGAGTTCGATCTGATGTTCGAGCGCCTCGAAAAGACCCTCGACGACGTTCTCGCGCAGGCCGATGTCCGGGCCGCGTTGAACGTCAAAATTCATGCCACTGCGTGCTAGAGTAGAGGAGTGTTCGAGCCCCCATCACCCATCGCCGGAGCGACAACGTTACGATGAGCAGCGACTGCAAGCTGGACCGGATTGACCTGCGCATACTTTCACAGTTGCAGAAGAAAGGCCGCATAACCAACGTCGAGCTTGCCGACGCGGTCGGCCTGTCGCCCAGTCCTTGCCTGATCCGGGTCAAGCGTCTGGAGAAGGCCGGCTACATCATCGGCTACGGTGCGCAGATCCAGCTCGAAAAGCTCGGCGACGTGCAGATCGTGTTTACCGAAGTCACGCTCGCCGATCATCGGCGGGAAGACTTCATCAAGTTCGTGAATGCGATCAAAGACGTCGACGAGATTGTCGAGTGTCATCTGGCGAGCGGCGGCTATGACTACCTGCTGAAGTTCGTCACGCGCAGCGTGAGCCACTATCAGAGCATTGTCGAAGGCCTGCTGGAGCGCGATA
Source organism: Paraburkholderia fungorum (assembly GCF_046026025.1). GTDB lineage: Bacteria > Pseudomonadota > Gammaproteobacteria > Burkholderiales > Burkholderiaceae > Paraburkholderia > Paraburkholderia fungorum_E. The sequence continues at coordinate 19,027 of NZ_JAQQFL010000062.1, forward strand.
TCGGCATCGAAAAGTACTTCAGCTATGTGATCATCAAGTCGCCGTTCGTGAAGAGCCATTACCCGCTCGAAACGCTGTTCTCGCAGAACCACCACTAGTGGGGTGGGGGGGGGGGGGCCGCCCCGCCCCCCCCCCCCCCGCATATACGCTCA
>NZ_JAQQFL010000063.1:0-18475 GCF_046026025.1 Paraburkholderia fungorum
CAAGATCCTATGATCGCCGCCGAATTGAATGCTCTGCGGATCCACGTTCATACTGATTTGCTCGCACCAACTGGCAGGATCGATATCGAGCGATGGAAGCCACTACATTATGTATTTCGACACTACTACACGCTGGGCGGTTTTCTCGGTGAGAATTTTCGGGCGTAGCAGACTCCGAGTGTACGGACTCGCTACGTCTTAGCGCGCTGGCGCGAGCTGATGCGCGCCGGCTAGCTCACCGCTCGATTCATTTCATCCAAGGGACTCGTGACCACTGCAAAGTCCGTCCGAGTGTTGACCTGATATAAAGCGGGCTCTCGCTCAACGCTCGGGCTTCAGCGATAGCAGCTTTTTTGCCGTTGCCTCGTATCCGGCCGGAAAATGCTCAGATGCTTCCGAGTGCAACCCGCCCACATTCGCCAATTCCAGGAACTCAGCGACCTTGGCGCGTTGCTCCTCACTCGCAGTGGCAAGAACGCTTGCGACTGCGACCTCCAGCGCGGTTATGTCCAAGTGATGCGGCGTCGTGTCGTCAGCCGCCCGTCTGCCCCGATCGCCCTACTGGCAGTGGTGGTAATGGCTGAGGTTGCGGGTTGATCTGTGTTACCGGACATACGGGAGCTTCCTGCGATCGGGCCGTCGCCTGCCGTCCGATGAAGTAAAAGTAAGAGCGTTTTCGAAGTAAGAGTAGTAGCGGCGGCGGTCGCGGCCGTATTCGTGCATTGCTTTGAGCGCCACTCTTCGCTGCAAACCGTTCATCGTTCCGGGCTTATGTTCTCAGCGGTTTCGCGATCAGCGCCGAAGGCAGCAAGTTAAAACCTCATTTTTCCGGCTTGGTCCGCAACCGCTGCCGCGCTGTCTCGATGGACTGGTGAAGTTTGGCCTGCAAGGTCTCGCGGGAAGGCAGTACGGTCAGGTATTCAGCGACGTGGATGCCGCTCCTGTCCAGCTCGAGCAGTTCGATCTGCTCCTGTTTCTTGCCGGCGCAAAGGATAATGCCAAGTGGCGGCAGCTCGTCAGGTTCCTGTTCGTGTTTCGCCAGCCAGCGTAGATACAATTCCATCTGGCTCTTGTATTCAGCCTTGAATGAGCCAAGCTTCAGTTCGATTGCCACGAGCCGCTTGAGCTTGCGGTTGTAGAAAAGCAGATCAATGTAGAAATCATCGTTATCAGTCTGCAGCCGCTTCTGGCGGGCTACAAATGTGAAGCCAGCGCCAAGTTCGAGCAGGAATTGCTGCATCTCGCGCAGGATGGCGTCTTCGAGATCCTTTTCGAGGTAGTGATCGTTCAGACCGAGGAAGTCCAGCACGTACGGGTCTTTCAACAGCACGTCCGGCTGTACGCGCCGCTCCTGACGCATTTGCGCCAGATCATGCCCGATCGCTTCTGCGGATTTCCGCGAAATCGCACTGCGCTCGAAGAGCATCGAATCCATGCGTTCCTGCAATTGCCGGGATGACCAGCGTTCGAGCCGACAGAGCTCAAGGTAAAACTCGCGCTTTGGCGGGTCGTCGACATACATGAGCGTCTTGATGTGCGTCCAGCTCAATTCTCTCCGCACTGCGGAGAGAATTGCCTCGTCCTGGAAAATCTCAGCGGCCCGCAGGCAGTGTCGCAACTGCTGCTCACTCCAGCCGCGGCCGTACTCCGCGGTGAGTGCTCCCGCAAGCGATGCGATCACCTGCCGGCCGTACTCCGCACGTGTACCGCCCAGCACCTCTGCCCGGATGCGGTGTCCAATCCGCCAGTACAGCAGCGACAGTTCGGCATTGACGGCCGCCGCCGCGCGCTCACGCGCAGAATCAATCAGATCCCGGACGTCATTCAGTAGCGATACGGGCGTGAGTGCACTCATGCTGGCTGGAACTCCCACGTCAGGAAACAGCGCCAGTTCCGGTCACGCGCCATTGACCGCGTCCTTGAACGCCTTGCCCGCCGTGAATTTGACCGTCTTTGCCGCAGCGATCTGCATTTCAGCTCCGGTGGCGGGATTACGGCCAACCCGAGCCGCGCGCGCACCGGTGGCAAACGTACCGAACCCGATCAGCTGCACGGCTTCGCCGTTCGCGACCGCGCCCGTCACTGCGCCGATGATCGCATCGACGGCGGCCGCCACGGCCGCCTTGCTGTTGCCGGTTGCTGTCGCGACCGTATCAACGAGTTCCTGTTTGTTCATAATTATCCTTTCTGTCGAAGAGCGCACGTCAATCGCCCCACCTGGGTGGCCCAGCCTGACACCTTACATACAGGACGCCCCACATCCCGGCAAACCAGTCGCCGTATGGGCGCGCAGGATCTGGCCAGCAAAACTCTCCGCGCCGCGGAGACTATTACCCGACTCGTGCAGACGCCTGGCGTGTCATGTTTCAGAACAGCTGCCCGGTCAGGGCCAGCAGGTTCGTCCAATTCACGCTACTGCGAAAAATCCGCCCGTCGGCGCCGACCGACTCGATGATGGCGCGCTGGCCGCTCGCCTCGGCGACGACCCTCACCGTCCGGTCGCCATATTGCATCAACGCGCCGATCGGCGGGCAGACCGCTGGCCTGCGCCTTCCGGGCGCCTTCTTCATGTCGCCGAACCCTTCGATGTACGTCGCTTGCGAGCGGGTGTCCCGACCTTCCGGACTGTGCCTTTTGACTTCGGCGCGCTCCGGTGCACCCCGGTTTCAGGGCGCGATGCGGGCGCAATGAGCGGCTGGCGTCGGAGGATCTCGAGTTCCTGCGCGTACGCGCTGTTTGCCGCCCGGATTGCATCGAGGTGTCCCTGCAGCACGCCCGCCTGATGGCGAGCATCGCCCAGTTGCGCCTGCACGGTTTCAGATGCCCGGCGATGATCGGCGTCCTTCTGCTCCGCACGGCGCACGGCTTCGTCCAGCTCTTTCTGCAGTTTCGTTGCGGCACTTCGCTCGCGATCGATCTCGAGCAGGGCGCGCTTTTCGGACGCCCTGAGCCGCTCCTCTGCGCGCTCAGCCGCTTCCCGCTGCTTCGCCAGATCGCGCGAAAACCCTTCCCTTGCCTCCACCAGTTCGCGATCGCGCGCGGCCAGCGCCGCCTGGACCCGCGCCAGTTCTGCCGCCAGCGCCTGGCGCTGCGCGTGGCCTTCGGCCTGCGCCTTGTCCAGCTCGCGGATCTCGACCTGCGCGGCCAGCAGCGCGGCGGTGCGCTGCTCGAGTGCGGACTCGACACGACCCAGTTCGTCCCGGGCGGCGCTGACCGACTGCAGCGCCCCGACGCGCTGCGCCTCGACCTCGTCGCGCAGCGCGTCGAGCGCGGCCTCCGCTGACGCGGTCGCGCGCGTCCAGAGGATGACCACCAGTTCGCCGGCGGCGGCACCGAGATCGGCGGGCAGATCGGGATGCTCGATGCGCAGCCGGCTTTTTTCCCGCAGCTCGGCCCAGAACTCGCCGAGCACGGCCGCGGGCGTGCCCATGCTGCCGCGCCGGACCAGCTGGTACAGCCGGTTCGCGGTCGGCGTCTGGCCGAAGCGGAAAAACAGCAGCGCACAGACCTCGCGGTACAGCTCGCGCGTCCCGGGGAATTCCACCTTCAGACGGTCGATTTCGGCTGCGAGGCGGGCCTCGTCAGGCTGGACAGCGGGCAGGGCGTCAGACATGGATGGAAAACCTCGTTCGGTGCCGATAATAATATAACGTAAAATGCAATATCTCCAACGTATATGGCAGGTTACACGACATTAGTCCTATAATGTCGTGTATATGGCCGAGACCGCCCGCCGCCATCGCGTCACACCTTCCGGAGCAGCCCGAACCATGTCGAACACTCCAATTGCATCCGTGCAGCCCGTCGAGTCCCTCGTCATTCCAGAACGCCTGGACGGTCGCGACGGTTCCAACCGTGGCGCAATCGGCGGTTCACAGCTGTCGGCCACCAACGATCTGGACGCTGTCCGGGCCTGGCTGTCGAATTACGCTGACACGAAGACGACCTTCGACAACTACCGCAAGGAAGCCGAGCGGCTGCTGCTATGGGCGGTCGTGCAACTCGGCAAACCGCTGTCATCGCTCACGCACGAGGATCTGCTGCTGTTCAGGGCATTCCTCGTCGATCCTCAGCCGGAGAGCCGCTGGGTGTCGGCCACCGGGGGCAAGTACCCGCGCAGGGACGCGCGCTGGAGGCCGTTCAACGGCCCGCTGTCACCGGCCAGCCAGCGCCAGGCGCTGATCATCCTGAACGGCATGTTCACCTGGCTCGTTGACGCTGGCTACCTGCGCGGCAATCCGATGGCATTGCTGCGCCAGCGCGGCAAGCCCGCGGCACCGCGGGTCACGCGCTACCTGTCGCTATCGCTGTGGGATGAGGTCAAGGGCTTCGTCGCGCAGCTGCCGCAGGGCACGGCGGTGCAGCAGGCGTATTACGCCCGCTGCCGATGGCTCACTACCCTCTTCTACCTGCAAGGCATGCGCATCTCCGAGGTCGCCGCCGGAAGAATGGGCGACTTCTCGCGCCGGCTTGGCGCCGACGGACACGACCAGTGGTGGCTCGACATCCTTGGCAAAGGTGACCGGGAGCGGATCGTCCCCGCCTCGCCCGAACTGATCGCCGAGCTCGCCCGCTACCGGACGGCAAACGGGCTGGCGTCACTACCCAGTCGGGCCGACGCAACGCCGCTCGTCATCCCGTTCCGGGGAAAGAGCCGCTGCATGTCGCGCTCAGCGGTGCATGACGCGATAAAAAGCGTATTTGGCAAGGCCGCGACCTGGCTGCGCGCCCGCGGACCTGAGTTCACCGATCGTGCCGATGAGCTGGACCGTGCTTCAGCACACTGGCTGCGGCATACATCAGGTTCGCACCAGGCTGACGGGGGTGTCGACCTGCGCGCGGTACGCGACAATCTCGGTCACGTGTCGCTGAACACCACAAGCCTTTACCTGCATGAGGAAGAGGACAAACGGCATCGCGAAACGGTGAAACGCCACCGGATGAACTGGAAAGAGCAGACTGCCGTAGAACCCGGTTCTGCAGAGAAGAGCCCATGAACCCAGATGCGGACGGCCGACGTCGGCGATCGCGTTGAGCCACAGGCCGACTGCCGCCTGACGCCTGACGCCCGAACGGCTGAGACCTGTCCAGCCAGGAATCAGGCACTCACGGGAATGGGAGACCTGGCGCTCCCGGCCAGAAATGCCCTAAGTTTCTGCTCCGCCGCGAGGACTTCGTGCAGCGGTGCAATGGCGAGCTGCGAGTCGTAAAGGGCCAGCAGCACCTCAAAGTCCGCAATCGCCTCGTCCGGAAGCCGCCACTCGCCATACTCGCGAACACGTGCCAGCGTCGTTTCAACTGCCAGTTCGGCAATCCTGAACTGTTCTTCCGGGCAGTTACCGTATCCTGCTCGCTGCAGGAACCAGCCCAGATACACCACTCGCATCAGCGCGTTGATGAGGTGCCCGTTTCCGTGACCACTCCGGCACGCAACCAGCGCGAGATGGTGGGCAAGCGACTGTTCGCTTGCCGCCGCACGATCCAGCGGCAACAGAAGCGCCCTGGTCAGCGGTCTATGGCCGCGGGCGGTGCGGGGCTTGTTTCGCTTGCGAGGCACGGATTCGGAATTGCAGGTCGCGTTTTGAGGACGGGCGAATTATAGCTGGACTATTCGCGACATCTTTGGCCGGCATGTACGAGAAACGTCCAGCAGCGGCCCCGGTGACTCTGACGCAAAGGAGAGACCAGAGGCATCGTGGTGCATACCTGACAGCCATGCCTGCGGTGGCTTTCCCCTCTTCGACCCCGGCATGCGGCGCGCCCTGCGCGGACGTGTCGATCAGATCCGTAAAGTCACGCAGAACTGGCCAGCGACCGCAGGCGATTCGTCCGTTAGTCCAGCCATCTGACGCGCACGCGGCATCAATCGCAACGCGCTGCGGAAATCCCGACCCACAGAGTACGCTCGCAGCGTTCAGCGCTTTGCGATGAAGTCTGCAATGGTCAACTGAATCGTCTGACCGGGGCGCGACCGCATCCTCCGTTCCGCAACTGCGACGATGCGTTGGCGACCATCTGCGAACGTCTTCAAGATACGGACGCTATCAGCACCAGCGGGGAGCCAGAAACATTCTTCGAGCATCTCGCGGGTAATCGCGCATTCCACCTCGCGCTGGTGGTCGGATAACCGGAACACGATCGCGCGTCCGTCTGGCGATACGCCGGCAGCGAGATCAGCAACGTCCATGGGAAACCTCAACAGATTCGTGCGCGACGGCATCCGTTAAGGCCTCGCTGATTCTTGAATCTACCAGAATCGATCCAACGAAAACCAGTGTCGTTATCGAGAAAGCGCCTTGCGACCGGCATTCGCGCGATGTACAGCCCCCTTTCCTGCCGGGCGCTTGCGACGTTGAAGATCGATGTTTTCGGCGTAGACGGTTAGTTGCATTAATTCGTCATGGCCACAGGTCCTGACTGCAGCAGGCCGACCTGCACTCACGCTCCATCCGGTCGTCGCTCTGAGGCTTTCCTATCGACCTGGTGATACTGGAAACGACTTTTTTGCGCCACCCCGATTACGGCATGCATGCGCCGCCCGGCCCTCCGCCACACCGCACGGAAAAATGTTTCCCAAATATTGATCTTTAACTCATCTCAATATTAAGATGGGCACCTTGGCGCGCGACACGTACCCGCACGAAACGGGCACCGCGGCCGCCATCCCCGAATTGATCCTGCTCGTGAAGCGAGCGCAGCGGATCAGGTTGCCAGCGAAACGCAGGTATAGCCAGGAGACGGAGATGTTCAGTCCACATGAATTCGCCACTCTCATGCTGCTCAAGGACGCGCCGGACCCAATGAGCCTGGATCGGGCAGATCTGGAAGCGCTCATTGAACGGCAGCTGGTCACACTGGAGCAATTCGCCTCCGGCCTGCAACGCCCTTGCCTTACCGACGACGGCCAGCTTTTTCTCAGAGCTGCCGCTCGCATGCCTGAGGACAAATGACACTGACCGGGTGATCCGGTTGTTCAGTCAAGGGATCTTCCATGAGCGACGCGTGGGAAGGAATTGTCGTCGGCGTTTTAGGGCTGACCGTTGCAGCGCTGCTGGTTGCCAGTCACTACCGTCGTGAATTGATCCGGCGGAGGATGCTCAGGCAGATGGACCCTCGCAAGTGTTGGGACGTGATGCGTGATCGTCGATGAAAGGCGTATGTTCAAAGGCGCAGATGATTGCGGCTTGGGGTGCTCAGGACTTCGCGCGGGAACTCCGTTTCAGAGGGAGATGACTGCATGGACGAGCTGAGTTTTACCGGAAGAATCCGCGAGTGCGCTTATCAGCTCTGGCAGCAGGACGGCAGCCTCGAAGGATGTGCCGACGAGTATTGGCAAATCGCCCGAACGCTCGTCGAGAGGGAATTCGGGCTCCCCGTCCCTGCCGATCCTCCTGATTCGGACGCCGTGGCGCCTGGCTAAAGACTGCGGCAGGCTCATCGGCATACCGTTCCCATGTTCACCAGAATTGATGTAGGCTGCTGTCTCATCGCGGGCCTGTAACGCGCGCCGCGACTGACGAACAGCAGGGCAGCCTCATGCCCACCATACACCTCCTTCGGCGCTGACCAGAGACATGGCCAGCCAGAGTTACCTCGTCCGACAAAGATGATAAAAACTGGAAGCGGTCTGATCGCGGATTTCATCGGGCTCATCCAGCGAAAACTCCTTGCGTCGTCGCTCTTCGTCGCCGGATCCGGTGCCGTCATCGCCATCGTCATGGTCGGTCTCTGCGGCATGGTTCTTTACGAGAGCCGGCAGGATGCACTGAACCATACCCGCGAGTCCCTGCGCGACATCGCGCTCATCGCTGAGCGCGACATTGAACGCAATTTCGAACTCTATGAGCTGTCGTTGCAGGCTGTGGTGGACGGACTCAAGGACCCCGAGATTATGTCCTTGCCGCCCAGACTGCGCCGTGAGGTGCTATTCGATCGCGCGGCCAGCGCAAAGTATCTCGGTTCAATGCTCGTTCTAGATGCAAGAGGCGATATCGTTCTTGATTCCGGTCGCGATGTGCCACGCCCAGGTAACTTCGCTGACCGCGAGTATTTCACGGTCCAACGCGACAACCCGGCAGCGGGCGTGTATGTCAGCGATCCCTATGCGTCGCGGCTGAGAGCTGGAGCGCCGAGCATCGCGCTCACCCGGCGCATCTCGAATCCCGACGGCTCGTTCGCCGGCATTGTGCTGCTGTCGGTCAACCTCGAATATTTTCACACCCTCTTCGCGGGACTTTCGCTCGGTCCGCATGGTTCGCTGTCGCTGATCGGCAAGGATGGCGTAATGCTCATGCGCCAACCCTACGACCCGCACATCGTCGGGCGCGACATCAGGAAAGCCAGCACGTTCCGGCACTTCATGGCCGAGCAGGAAGGCAGTTTCGGCGATACGGCGTCGATCGACGGTATTCGCCGTCTCTACTGGTTCAGGAATTTCCCCAATACACCATTGATCATCATGGCGGCCGCCGCGGAACAGGACATCTACGCGGCATGGCGTCGACGGGCACTGACAATCGGTTCGCTGATGATCGTATTCGGAACAACATTCATTGGCCTCGCAACCCTGCTGGGAATCCAGTTGCGCCGGCGGATGCGCGCTGAGTCAGAGTTGCAACTCCTCGCGCGAATCGACGGCCTTACGGGCCTGAACAACCGTCGCAGTCTCGGCGAAATTCTGGACGCGGAGTGGCGCCGCGCGACGCGCACGCGTAGCGTTTTGTCACTGCTATTCGTGGATATTGACCGGTTCAAGACTTATAACGATACCTACGGTCATCAGGCTGGTGACGATGCGCTTGCGGCGGTCGCGCGTTGCATCACGGACAGCATCCGGCGGCCGGCGGATACCGCGGCACGTTACGGCGGCGAAGAATTCATCGTCGTCCTTCCCGATACCCCTGCCACGGGCGCGTCGGAGATCGCAGAAAAGATCCGCCGCGCCATATGCAGTTGCGGCATTGAACATGCAGGCAGCGAGCACGGATGCGTGACGGCCAGTATCGGCGCAGTAAGCTGCACGCCACAGGACGTCGATGACGTGACCGTGGTAATCAAGGCCGCCGACGAGGCGCTTTACAACGCGAAAGCGACCGGCCGGAATCGGGTTTCGCTCTCCCGGGTTTCATAGGGGAGTCACACCCCGCCCTGCACTCACGTAACCTGTCCCGAATCCGCAAACCTCGCCCCATCGGCTATGTGATGAATCGGGACGCCGTGAGCAGTATGTCCCGGGCAAGACCTTGAGCACCCGGATGCGGCGCGTAAAGCCCAACAGATACGCCACAGTCGTCCCATGACGCAAGAGGCGGTTGAAGGAGCACGCGGCGGCGAATAGGACCGTTATGCAGGAAAGCGAAACAGCGTGCCGGGTGTGCAGGCGATGCTTCACCCTATGGCATCAAGGCGTACTGCCAGCAGTGACGTCCTTTACGTGGTCTGTACTTTACGAAGGAAAAGGACCAAATGGTCCGCATCAAACGGACAGCCAAGGTGTCGACACTGACCACAGGGCGTTAGGCATTAACTGTAAAGGAGGCAACTGCCCGTGACGATCGTTATCACTGGTTGCTCGAATGCCGCTACCGACAGAATCCAGGAATATTCTTCCTGACGCCATGAACTCATGGCGAGCTGCTTTCCCGCCGCCCAGTCCCGCGAAGAGTAGCAGCTTTCCGATCCTGTTCAGCGAATCGCTGCAGGACCATTTCCGCGTATCCTAGCGTCTCCGCGACTCTGGCCGTTGGCCTCGAAATGCGTCCAGAACATCTAGCCAGTGCGCCCAGAAGGGCGCTTGGGCTTTTCTGATGCGGTCGGGCTCGTGAGGCTCTCTGCTGACACGAGCGCAAACGAAATGGGGGCCACACCCGCGACTTCGCAGGTTGAGACGTCGAACAGTTCGATCATCCGTACAAAGAGGGACAGTTTCATGCGGCTAACGGATTTCACTGACTATACGTTACGGGCGCTGATGTATCTGGCGATACGCGACGACAGACTGGCGACGATTGAAGAGATTGCCGAGACGTACGAAATTTCGAAGCATCACATGTCGAAAATCATCCAGCGACTTTCTGCGGTTGGCTGGATAGAGACGGTTCGCGGGCGCCACGGCGGGATACGGCTGGCACAGCACACTCGCAGCCTGACGGTCGGCGCGGTCGTGCGCGAGACGGAGCACGATTTTGTACTTGCCAGCTGCCAGGCGTCGGACGGACGGGAGCCCTGCAGCATCGTGCAGCATTGCCGTCTAAAGGACATTCTATATGCTGCCAAGGAGGCCTTTCTGGCTGACCTCGATCGTTGTACCTTGGCGGAATTGGCGACGCCCGCCGAGCCATTCGCGCAGGAATTCGACGTTTTCTGGTTCGGTGTGGTGGCTCCGCTGAACCACGGTACCGATCTTAAGCAGGAAACCGGTCAATAGAGGCGCCTGCGCGGCGTTAAAAAGTATCCATTCAGATACCCGACAACCGATACCGTGCGGCAGTCGCCTTGGCGAAACCGATCGCGGTGTTGCAGATACGAAGCGCCTGGCGCCTGGAACGCGAAATGTCTCTCGTATTCTTCGAGCCCCAGAAAAATCGGTGATTCGGCACGATACGCAGCGCTTCCATGATCGCGAGGTAGCGATCGCAGGTTTCGCGACTGGCCCGCTGCGGGTCGCGTGTTGTCTATTGGACCTTGCGTATGCCGTTTGCGTGAGGCAGTCACCGGCCACGAAGAGAGGGCCGTCCCCGATGCTCGAACGACCACTTCACGCCCTGAGTCAGTCGGATAAGGATGAACCGAGACAATAACTGGCGGGACCTCACGTCACCCGCGTACGAAAAAGTCCGTTTCTTGACGACACCCCGACTTCGATACCGGGCGACTGGAAACGCGTCGCCCAGCGGTGGGCAGTGCTGCTTGCTTCCATGACGACCAGCATGGGATTCAAGGTAAGCACCGATTCGAAGAATGAACTCCGCGAGACCTTCGTCCGATCTAAAACACGACCGCGACAATCAGCGCCGTGGAGCTGGACGACCAGCTTCGAGAGATCAATACCGAGGAACGTCGATTTCCATGATGAACCTCCACAGGTCTGGGTGAGTGCGCTACGCGACAGGAATTTTGCTATCGTCAATCAGACAAGCGAGAGATAAAACGCAAGAGCAGGAGGCGATACAGGTTGGTTTGGAATCACCGACTTGATGGTGAACCTTCAGGTGTGGGGCATGTAAGACTTCGTCGATTCGACCGGCAGACGCCGCACGTTGTTGGATAGTTTAATTCGGATTGCGAAATAGAATAAATTCGTGACCTTTCGTTTGAGCGCCTTGCGTACCTGAAACGACATTTCCTGCCCAAACGTTTCATTCTTTGCTGCGCACACGAAACGTTCTGTGCAACAGCATTGGAAGCAGGCGGCCAGGAATGTGCCGGCGCTGAGGGCAACTGGGATCCGCCCAACACGGAGCCCATATTCAGTCATTCCTACGACAGGTTAGGGAAAACACAACGAATATTCCTCTTCAGTCATGGACGTGCTCGGTCGTATACCACCTTATGCCGGGGGAAGGCTCCTGTCTGCCTTCAACATCGGCCTTTCATCAGACTTTCGAAGGAAATGTAATGAGCAGTTTTATGCAAACCATCAAGTTCAAGGTCATTCTCACCTCGGGCGTCGGTGTAGCCCTTATGGCGACCATTGGGGTGTTTGGCGTGGCCGGAATTGCCAGGCTGAACTCAGCTGTAAGGGAGTCGTATGTCGGAAACACGTTGCCGATCATCGACCTGAATGAAATTCGCGCAGCACAGCTCGACATCAGACTTCAATTGCGGCGAGTCGAGGTGTTCCGCGATGCCGGCAGGACCGCGGTGTCGGTCAACACGGTTCGGACTGATCTTGAACACCTGGACAAAGCCTGGAGCCACTACTATCCGGATAGCGTTACCAGCGACCAGGAGCGTGTGATCGCCGAAAAGATCAAGAGCGCCCTGCCGCAGTTCAGGGATATGACGAACGAAATCATCACCACGGTCGGCAGCGGCAATACCGACGCTGCGGCGGAGATGATTGACAAGCACGCTGCGTTCTCAAACGCTTTGACGGAGTCCATCTCGCAGGACATTGTCGTTAACCAGACCCAGGCAAAGCAGTCCATGGATGATAGTGAAGCAACATACAGAATCATCCTGGGGATTGCGCTGGCGTTGGTGGGTATTGGCGTGCTGCTGGCTATTGCCCTATCAATCTATCTTTTGCGCTCTATCTCCAGACCGCTTGGCAAGGCTATCGGCATCGCGAACGACATCGCTGGAGGCAAGCTCGAAAATCGAATAGTGGTTGATTCACGAGGCGAGTTCGGGGAGCTTCTGGATGCGTTGCAAAAAATGGATCAGCAGCTCACCAATACCGTTCGCGGGATCAAGACCACGGCGGAGTCTGTAACGGTGGCTTCGCGAGAAATCGCCAGTGGGAACATGGATCTTTCCGCCCGAACGGAAGAACAGGCGGCATCCCTTGAGGAAACTGCAGCGAGCATGACGCAGTTGACCGAGACGGTCAAACAGAACGCGGACAACGCGCGTCAGGCGAATGGACTGGCAACGAATGCGACTAACCTTGCGGACTCGGGTAACGACGCAGTTCAATCCATGGTTGGGACAATCGGGAAGATCAGCGGTAGCTCAAGCAAGATTTCGGAAATTACCGGCGTGATCGAAGGCATCGCGTTCCAGACGAACATTCTCGCACTCAATGCCGCTGTTGAAGCAGCCCGCGCGGGCGAACAGGGACGCGGTTTCGCGGTGGTCGCTAGCGAAGTGCGCAGTCTCGCCCAGCGCTCAGCGGCAGCAGCGAAGGAAATCAAGGAGTTGATCGGGTCGTCCGTTGCCACGATTCAGGACGGTTCGAAGCAGGCCGCCGAGGTCGGCGCAACCATGGGTCAGGTGAAGCAGGCGATCAAGCAGGTTTCCGATATCGTCGGCGAAATATCCGCGGCGTCGAAAGAGCAAAGCCGGGGCATCGAACAGGTTAATCAGGCTGTTGGACAGATGGATGAGGTAACGCAGCAGAATGCAGCACTGGTTGAGCAAGCGGCGGCAGCAGCACAGTCTCTCGAGGAACAGGCAACCAGTCTGAAGGAAGCCGTTTCGGTGTTCAAGCTTGCCGATACAGGAATGTCCTCGCCGCGAGCTTCCCTTTCGCCCCAAAGGCCATCGCGAGTGCCGGTATCGAAGGAGCGTCCGGCTCGCCAGGCGTCTCCCAAACGAAAGATGGTCGATGGTGCACGCGCCGTCACCGCAGCAGGAACAGAAACTGACTGGCAGGCTTTTTGAGAGGGCATGAAAAATGAGTAATGCCGACGATACACTTCAAATTGCCAGACGACTGGTCAACGAAAATACTCAGATAATATCCGTGATCGGGGCACGGGCCATCGTTCTTACCACATTTCTTGATGCAGTCTTGCCTTACCTGACGACATCTCAAAGCGTTATGATCTGTAATTCATTTCGCCAAGGCATGGACCAGGTTCTATCGGTGACGGACGACGTCCGGGTTCCGCCAGAACATCAGGCTGCCTTACTCGAAATGACCGGCAGCATACTCGAGGCCCTGAAAGGTAAATAATGTCAACGGCGGCATTATCAGGTTGTTGGATCGATCGCGCAAAATGTCGTGATGAGGAAAACCAAGTCGCTTTATCGCGATCATCGTGTCCAGCCGGAGCCATTCAAACCATTGCATAAAATGGATCCGCAACATCATCGCAATCGGAAAAGGCTGGCGCCCCGTCTTATCCTTTGGATAGTACGGCTCGCGCAACGCGATTAGCTTCGACCATGGCGCCACCGGGCTCATCTCTTTTAGGGATTCGCGCTTGCGTGTGCGTTTCGTTGACAGATCCAAATCAAAGCCCAGTTCCGTCCTCGAGGCCCTCTCTGATTCACCATCTTTCCGCCGGGATAGTCCACCCATCCAGCGGAATACGCAGGAACGAAGTGTCATGGACGACCATGGTGACGGACACGTACGGAATCGCTTGCGACGTCGCGCAGGCTGCGGCAAGGCATGCACGCAATCTTGACGCATCGCACGCTCTGGCAGTGCCTCGCGTGTACGCCCAGCGCCGAACGCTCGCGCGTTCATCGCGAACCAGTTCGGCACTGAGCCATCTCACTGCGCCCGAACTTCGATGGAGACCCGCCTGTCCGGTTGAAGGCAAGCGATGACTGCCCTGCTCCCGCCATCCGGACATTGAGTTGTTGAATCACGGGACCCGACTCCCGTCGCATGAATCACCTCACCGTCGAGCCCATGTTTGATCATGTATTCCCTTATCGTCTCCGCACGGGCCAGCGACAACGGCTGGTTGAGCGCATCTGACCCGAGGCGGTCGGTATGGCCTACGACCGAAATGGACTGAACACCCCTTCGCTGCCTGATGCGTTCGATGACCTGCTCGAGTTTGGCCGCGCCGCCCGGCAAAATCGAAGCCAGACTGGACTGGCCGAAAGCAAACAGGGCATCGGTTTGCAACACGAACTGATCAACCGTTTGCGCCACAGGTGCCACCGGCTGCGCGGCCGCCGCAGCCGGGGTAGTCGGTGCGTCACCACACGCGAAGGTCAGCCGCCGCGTGACATCGGTTTCGTCATTGTCTGGCAGAAGGCGTCCGACTTTCTGCAGCGGGCGAACCGGTTCTCCCTGACATATCCGCTCGGCGACCTTCATGCAGGTAGCAGGTCCTTCGAATATCCCGTGACATTCGACCTGATGAAGCCGCGAGCCGTCCGCAGCCGTGACCGTATATGCGTTAAACGTCGGCCCGGAAGCACTCGAACATCCCGCAAGAAAAACCAGGCTCAGCGATAAACTCCATCCAGAAAGCTGCTTCATTGTGTTCTCCATACTATTTTTTCGCACGTCCGGTTCGGCGCACGATCACGTTGTCCGCACTTGAGCGAAGGCGTCTGCGCTCTACCATTGCATGGCTGCACCCATCCCGAAGGTTGTGCCGCCGGGGCTCATACCGACGCCTGCTTTCATCTTGATGTTTTCGGTGATACGCGCGGTTCCGCCGAGCGCGACGGCCTGATAGCCCCGGAAGCCCGCCGTGCCGACGCCAAATGACAACGTCTTGTCCTTGTCGACCTCCGGAATCATCGTCAATGCCGTCGCCGCGGCAATGCCGGAATAAGCATTGCGCGCGACGGAGTTGATTCCCGACTGCAGTTGGTCCACCCGTTGATCGGTATAGGCATTGGCCTGTGCGAGCCCGGCATTGAGCTGGTCCACGTTGACTGCGTCCGTCCCCTGCGTTCCCGCAGCGACATTCGCCACCTGCCGGGTATCGTTAAGCGAGCCGACGGATACGACGTTGCTTCGGCCTCCGTCCGAGCTATTGGAACCCAGCGCCACCGAGTTATTCCCACTCGCGGCGGCTCCAACGCCTACCGCGGTCGCGCCATTCGCGCTGGCTTGCGAACTGTTGCCGACCGCCGTGCTATTCGAGCCGGAAGCTACCGAGCCCTGCCCGCCCGCCGACGAATTCGAGCCCGTGGACGCGGGTGAAGAACCCGGAGTGGACGAGAACGGGGCGCCACCGCCCCCGCTTTGATTGTTGATCAGCGTGGTCAACTGCGTGGTGACTGCGGCAAGCTGGCTTACGTTGACCGCATCGGTTCCAGCCTTGCCGGCTGCCACGCCGGTGATCTGCCGATTGCCGATGTTGACCTCGCCCGCGGACGACTGCGGACTGCTCAGTCCGTACGCGATGTAGTTGCTCAACGCGCCAACCGTGGTCACCGATCCCGCGCCCAGCGCAACGCTGTTTGTCATCGACGCGCTCGCGCCGGAACCCATCGCGACCGCATCGATGGCGCTGCTTTGCGCCCCCGAGCCGATCGCAATGCCGCCGGCATTCGCCGCCTTCGCGTTTGCCCCTTGTGCAATCGACTGGGCGCCACTTGCGATCGAACCGCTGCCGAGCGCAATCGCGTCGGCCTGTGCCGCATTCGAACTTTCGCCGATTGCGACGCCGCCCGGTGCGGTTGAATCGACGATAGCGCCGTTGCCAATGCCCACGCCGTTGTCACCGTTGACCACCGTCGTCGGTCCGACGGCAATCGACTGCGCGCCGACCGCCAGCGAATCCGCCGCCGTCGAATTCGCGTGAAAGTACATCTGTCCGGTCACGGCGAACGACGACAGCGCTCCAGCAAGCTGCCGGATGGTGACCGCATCCTGTGCCTGCGTCCCGTCCGCGACGTTGGTCAACTGGCGATACGTGTTGCCGGCCGCGCTGCCGAAAGATACTGCGCCGAGCAAGGTTTGATCCGACGTGTTGAAGGGAATCGCATGCGAGCCATTCGCAATTGAACCGATACCGGACAGGACCGCGCGATTGGATACCGATCCCGAGCCGATCGCGACCCCGCCGGCCACCGAGGCGCTCGACAGAGCGCCCAGCGCAAGCGCGTCGTTCGCCTGTGCGGCAGCACCGTTGCCGCCGGCGAAACTGCCCACGCCGGCGGCCGTCGCCCCCACGCCCGCCGCCAACGCGTTGGTGCCGGTTGCGCCATCGTTGTTGTAGTTGCCGCCCTGCGTGCCGCCATCGTTGACGCTGTAGTAGTGCGTCTTGCTGGCTGTTACCGTGCTCGCGAGACTGTTGATCGCCTGGTCACTCGCATATAACTGCGAACCGTTCACCGCATCGGTGCTGGTCGCGCTCACCCGGCCCGCCGCCACGTTCGTCACCGTACGCTCGTTACCTGCGCTGCCCACGCTCACCGTGCTTGCCGGGGCAGCCCCCGCGTATGTGTAGGCCGTGCCGTTGATCGTGTCGCCGGTCGTTGCCACTGCAGCAGCCGTGGTCGACCCACTACCCAGCGCAACGGCATTGGCGTTATTGGCCACCGCGCCCTGACCCAGGGCCGTGCTGTTCGCGCCGGCCGCGGTGGCGGCCACGCCTGCCGCAAGCGCGTTGGTGCCGGTGGCGCCGTCGTCGGCGTAGTTGGCACCCTGAGTACCGCCGTCGTTGACGCTGTAGTAGTGCGTCTTGTTGGCGGTGATCACCGTGGACAGACTGCTGACTGCCTGATCGGTCGCATACAGCTGCGAGCCGTTCACCGCGTCGGTACTGCTCGCGCTCACCCGGCCCGCCGCCACGTTGGTCACCGTGCGCTCGTTACCCACGCTGCCCACGCTCACCGTGCTCGTCGGGGCAGTCCCGGCGTACGTGTAGGCCGTGCCATTGATCGTGACGCCGGTCGTCACCACCGCTGCGGCAGTTGTCGATGCGCTGCCCAGCGCCACGCTGTTGGCGAACGTCGAGCTCGCCCCTGCGCCAAGCGCTACGGCGTCCGTGGCGCTACTCTGCGCGCCTGAACCCACAGCCACACCGCCCTGGTTAGCGGCATTCGCATTGGCGCCTTGCGCGATCGACTGCGCGCCGCTCGCCACCGCGCCGCTGCCGAGCGCCATTGCGTCGGCCGCGGCCGAATGCGTTTGCTGGCCAATCGCGAGTCCGCCGGGCGCCGTCGCATCGACGACTGCCCCGTTGCCGACACCGACACCGTTGTCTCCGTTGACGACGGTCGTCGGTCCAACAGCAATCGACTGCGCGCCCACGGCCAGCGAATCGGCCGCCGTCGAATTCGCGTGAAAATAGTTCGTGCCCGTCACCGAGAACGATGACAACGCGCCCGCGAGTTGCCTGACGGTGACTGCGTCTTGCGCCTGCGTGCCGTCGGCGACATTGGTCAACTGGCGGTAAGCCGTGCTAGTGCCAACGGACACCGCACCCAGCAAAGTCTCGTCGGAGGTATTGAACGGAATCGCGTGAGAACCGTTGGCGATGGATCCGACGCCGGGCAGAACCGTGCGATCTGAAACCGATCCTGATCCAATCGCCACGCCGCCGACGACCGAAGCCGTCGCCTGCAAGCCGAATGCTGTTGCGTTGTTTGCCAATGCCTGGGCGCCGTTGCCCAGTGCCGTACTGCTTACTCCCGAAGCCAGCGCGCCGACACCCGCAGCGAGGGCGTTCACGCCAGTGGCGCCGTCGTCGGCGTAGTTGGCGCCTTGTGTGCCGCCGTCGTTGACGCTGTAGTAGTGCGTCTTGTTGGCGGTTACCGTCGAGGAAAGCGCGTCGACTGCCTGATCGGTCGCGTACAACTGCGACCCGTTCACCGCGTCGGTACTGGCCGAGTTCAACTGACCCGCGGCAACATTCGTCACGGTGCGCTCGGCACCCACTTTGCCGACGCTGACCGTGCTCGCCGGCGTGGTGCCGGCAAACGTGTACGCGGTCCCGTTGATCGTCGCGCCTGGCGTCCCCACCGCGGCAGCCGTCACGCTTCCCGCACCTAGCGCAACCGAACCGGCATTGGTGACGGTCGCGCCGGAGCCAATCGCAACGCCTTGCGTCGCCGCGGCCGACACCGTTGCAGCGTCGCCGAACGCAACCGAACCGGCATTGTT
>NZ_JAQQFL010000064.1:0-18469 GCF_046026025.1 Paraburkholderia fungorum
GGCAGACCGCGCCACGACTGACGAGCCGCCTCAAAACCCAACCGAAAGCGCCATCGCGGCAATCTGGCAAGACCTCCTGGGGATCGAGCGGATCAGCCGTCACGACAATTTCTTCGAACTCGGTGGACACTCCTTATTGACGATGAAAGCGCAGCGCGCAATTTTTCGCGGCCTGCAAACCGATATTCCTCTGGCATCCTTGTTCCTGAAACCGACGCTTCACGAAATCGCCGCCGAGTGCGACGCGTTACGTGCGAGCACGCATCGGGAACAGGACGACAATGTCCGCGAGATGAAGTCGCTGCTCGACGAACTGATGGATTAACCCTACGTAATGGACCGTGACGTTGCGCTCACGCAGCGTCACCGGATGGAGCATGCAAAAACTGAAGACCGTACTGGCGCTCGGCGCCGGTGCACTGGCCGCGCTGATCGGCGTAGGCTGCACGACCGGCGCTGCGTTGGGCGAGAAGGGCAGTGTCGCGAACGCCGCCGGCAGTACCACGCGTCCCGAGCACGTCCAGGTGCAGATTCGCCGGATGGCCGACGGCGTGCCGCATATCGAAGCCGCGGACTGGACCAGCCTCGGCTATGGCGTCGGCTTCGCGCAGGCGAGCGACAACCTGTGCACGATGGCCGATGCGTTCGTCACGTATCGCGGCGAACGTTCGCGCTATTTCGGCGCGGACGCGCATCTGCCCTTGCATTCCACGTACGGTCAGCCGAAGAACATCGACGCCGACTTCTTCTTCCGGCTGGTCGATACGAACGAGGTCGTCGAGGCGTACCGGCAGGCGCAACCGCAGCAAATCCGGCAACTGGTGCACGGCTTCGCGGCCGGCTATAACCGGATCGTGCAGTCGGTGCGTGACGGCACCGCACCGGCCCGGCAATATCAGGCATGCCGTGGGCAGGCGTGGTTGACCGATATCACCGAAGCCGACATTTACCGCCGTCTGTACGCTTCGAATCTGGCGGGCGGGTACGCGCAGTTCGTCACCGCGATCGCCACGGCTGCGCCGCCTTCCGGGAACGCTCAAACATCGTCGGCGGATCGGCGGAGCGCGAAGTCCGGCATTCAAACGGCGTCGCTCGATACCGCTGCGCGCGCATTGTCGCAACAGTATTTCCAGGCGGGCGGGCACGTCGGGCTCGGCAGCAACGGCATCGCGTTCGGCGGCGACGCCACGCCCGACGGCCAGCCGTTACTGCTCGGCAATCCTCACTGGTTCTGGCGCGGCCCGGATCGTTTCTATCAGCAGCAACTGACGATTCCCGGCCAACTGAACGTCAGCGGCGCCGGATTTCTCGGCGTTCCGCTCGTGATGATCGGCTTCAACGATTCGGTGGCGTGGACGCATACGGTCTCGAGCGCACGACGTTTCGGCGTGTTCCAGTTGAGCTTGCAGCCCGGCACGCCGACCACGTATCTGTTCGACGGCAAGCCCGAGCCGATGACGGCAGTGCCCCTCACCATCGACGTGCTCGACAGGAACGGCCAGGTGGTCAAACGCACCCGCACGCTGTACCGCACCCGCTTCGGTCCGCTGGTCAATCTCGGCGCCATGTCGCCGGCATTTGCGTGGAACGGTCAGCAGGCCTTCGCGATCCGCGATATCAACGCGGACAACTTCCGGGTGTTCCGCAATTTCCTCGAATGGGATCAGGCGCGCTCGCTCGACGATTTCATCGCGATTCAGCGGCGCCTGGCTGCCGTGCCGTGGGTCAACACGCTCGCGATCGGCCGTGGCGATCGTCGTGCGTGGTACGCGGATATCGGCGCGGTGCCGAACGTCCCCGATGAACTCGCCGCGCAATGCGCGCCGAAGCTTGCGCCCGCGTTCGCCAAGGGCGCGCCGGGCGTGCCGCTGCTCGACGGCTCGCGTTCGTCGTGCAACTGGCGCACCGACGCCGGTTCAGCGCAACCGGGCGCGTTCCCCGCGAGCAGCATGCCGAGCCTGCTGCGCACCGACTACGTCGCGAACATGAACAACAGCTACTGGCTCACTAATCCCGCGCAACCGCTCACCGGCTATCCGAGGATTTTTGGCGGTGCGCCGGAAGCACCCGGATTGCGCGCGCGGCTCGGGCATCTGATGATCGCGCAGCGCATGGCGGGCAGCGACGGCTTGCCGGGACGCGGCGCGACTAGTGCCACGGTACGGAGCCTGTCGTTGAACAGCCGCGTGCTGTCGGCGGAATTGTTCAAGGCGCCGTTGCTGGCGCAGGTGTGTGTGGAGGACAGCGCGCATCGCGTCGAAGTCAGTGTGCCGAATGACGCGGCGGGGACGGCAGCGGGTGCAAATGCAGCGAGCGCGGCAAACACGGCAAACACGGCAAACACGGCAAACACGGCAAACACGGCAAACACGGCAAACACGGCAAACACAGCAAACACAGCAAACACAGCAAACACAGCAAACACAGCAAACACAGCAAACACAGCAAACACAGCAAACACAGCGAGCGCCCCAGGCGCGGAAGCGCCGCGCAAAGTGGATATCGGCGCGGCGTGCCGCGTGCTTCGTGCGTGGGATAACACCGGTGCGACGCAATCGCGCGGTGCGCCATTGTGGGGCGCATTCTGGTCGCGCGCGGAGAAGATCGGCGATGCGAAGCTCTACGCGATCCAGTTCGATCCCGCCGATCCGCTGAACACGCCGCGCGGTTTGCAAACCGATCCGGCGCGGCTCGGCGCGGCGCTTGGCGCGGCCGTGCTCGATCTGCAAAAGCAGGGCGTCGCGACCGATGCGACCACCGGCGATTTATTGTCCGTCACCGAAAACGGCCGCCGCATTCCGCTATACGGCGGCTGCAGCGAAACGGGCTATTTCACGGCCGCGTGCGTATTTGGCGCGAACCGCGCGAAACCCGCCGTCGACGCCACGGACCTGGCCGGCAACAGCTATATGCAAACCGTGGGCTTTGCGCCGCCGGGCGCGCAGGGCGGTCCGGTCGCGTACACGTTGATGGCCGATGGGCAATCCGACGATCCGGGTTCGCCGTATTTCAGCGCGGGCACACTGCGGTATGCGAGCAAGGATTGGCTGCGTATGCCGTTCGCTACCGGTGCCGCGAGCGGCGCACCTGCCGATGCCAACGACAACGACACGATCCGGCTCGATGCAACCCTCGACGGCGGCGCGGCGACAGGAGCGCAGCGATGACGACGCGGCGAGGTTTTCTCGGCGCGCTGACTGTGCCGCTGACCGTGCCACTGTTATTGCCAATTGCAGGCGCATTTGCCCCGACGCTCGCGGCGGCGGGAACCGCGCGCGCGCCGCGTGTCGCGACGCCAGACCGGCCCGGCACCGAAACGCTACTCGCGCTCGATGTGAAGCCGGTGGCGGCCGGCGCGCTCGACGTCTACGCGACGATGGGCGGTTTTCCGCCTTTGCCTGACGGTATCGTCGATTGCGGGTATCCGGCGGAACCGAATCTCGAAGTACTGCGCGAACTGAAGACGTCGCTGATCGTCATCGAAACGATGAGCGCGAGTCTGCGCGCTCTGCTGGAACGGATCGCGCCGGTCTTCGTGCTCGATATCTATTCCGGCGCCGGCCACGCGAATATCGTCGAGCGCGCGAGTGCGGAAATGATGCGGCTCGCGCGGGTCATTGGACGCGAGCGCGAGGGCGCCGCCTATATCGCGCAGCTCGACGCGCGCTTCGCCGAACTGAAAATGAAGCTAGGCGGCGATGCGATCAGCTCGGCGAATCACTCGTCACGCCGCCCCGTGTTCGTCACGCAACTCGATACAGGCGGCAGCAATATTCTCATCTATGCAAAAAACTGCGTTGTGTCCGACGTGATGCAGCGGCTCGGCTTCGTCAATGCATGGCAAGGCAAGACCAACGGCTACGGTTGCGCGGTGGTCGGCGTCGAGCAACTCGCCGTGTCGCCGCAGGCGGAGCTGCTCTACATCGATTACGGTGCGTCGACCCAGGCCGCATTGAATACGCTGACCGGGAGCCCGGTGTGGAGCCGTCTGCCGATGGTTCGCGAAGGCCGCGTGAACCCGATCCAGCCATTCGACGTGTTCGGTTCGCTGCCGAGTGCGCGCCAGTTCGCGGACCACTTTGCTGCGGCGATCACGGCGCGGAGGTCCGCGTGACGCCCGGTCTCGCGGTGGCGCAGCGCGAGCGCGGATCGCTCGCGCATCCGTGGCTGATGGCGGCCGGGCTAGGTGGCGCGGCGCTGGCCGCGACGCTCTGGCTGCTGAGCCTGCAACTGCCGTCCGCGTCCTTGCGCACGCTGTGGCATCTCGCCGATGCGTCGTCCGACGATCTGTCGCTGATCGCGTTGCGTTACGCGACGCTGCCACGGCTGGCCGTCGCGCTGGCAAGCGGCGCGGCGCTCGCGCTGGCAGGCGCGATCTTTCAGCATGTGTTGCGCAATCCGCTCGCGGAACCGACCACGCTCGGGGTGTCGGCGGGGGCCAGCGTGTCGCTGTCGGTCGTCTCGTTGTGGTTTCCGGAACTGCTGATACACGGCCGCGAATGGGTCGCGCTGGCGGGTGCGCTGGCGAGCGTCGGCGTGGTGATGGCGGTCTCGTGGAGCCGCGCGTTCTCGCCTTTGAGCATGATCCTCGGCGGCCTGCTGGTCACGCTGTGCACCGGTGCGTTCACGTCGGTGCTTGCGCTGTTTTTCGGGCAGAGCCTCGTGTCGGTATTCATCTGGCAGAGCGGCGCGTTGAATCAGAACGGCTGGGCGGTCGCGCAATATCTGTTGGCACGGCTCGCTGTGGTCGCGGCCATCGTCGCGCTGATGTCGAACGCGCTCGCCGTGCTCGAACTCGGCGACGAAAGTGCCCGCAGCGTGGGCTTGCCCTTGCGCACGATCCGCGCCGGCGCATTGCTGATCGCATCGATGCTGAGCGCGCTGGTGGTGAGCGCGGTCGGCGTGATCGGCTTTATCGGGCTGGCCGGTCCGGTGCTGGCGCGGCTCGCCGGGGCCCGCACGCTGCGCCAGCGGCTGGTCTGGTCGCCGGTGATCGGCGCGTGCCTGCTGTGGCTCGCTGACGAAGGCGCGCAACTCGCCGGCCGCGTGTTCGTGGAGATTCCGACCGGCGCGGTGACGGCGCTGTTCGGCGCGCCGTTGCTGTTGCTGATGTTGCCGCTCCTGAAAGACGCGGCGTTGCAACCGGCGCCAGGGTCCTACACGTCGTCGGCGCCGCGCAGGTTGCACGCGGGGTGGCTGGTGCTGGCGGCGCTCGCGCTGGTCGTGCTGGCCACGCTGGCGGTGGATTTCAATCGCGGCCTGTCGGGTTGGCGGCTGTTGCAATGGGCCGACGTGCAGCCGCTCTTCGTGTTGCGCGTGCCGCGCGTCGCGGCGGCGCTGGCGGCGGGCGTGATGCTGGCGGTGGCGGGTGTCGTGATCCAGCGGCTGACCGCGAATCCGATGGCGAGCCCTGAAGTGCTCGGTATTTCCTCGGGCGCGTCGCTGGCGTTGATCGCGCTGCTCTTTATCGCGCCGTCGGCGGGACAGGCGGTGCGTGTCGGAACCGGCGCGGCCGGGGCGCTGGCGACACTGCTGGTGATGTTCGCACTCGCGCGCAAAAGCACCTTCTCACCGGAGCGGCTGGTGCTGGTCGGTATCGCGGTGGCGACGGTGACCGGCAGCGTCGTGTCGGTGCTGCTGACAAGCGGCGACCCACGCATGCCGATCCTGCAGGCGTGGATGGCGGGCTCGACCTATCGCGTGCAAAGTGCCGACGCGGTGGCGGCCTGCGTGGTTGCCGCGATCAGCGTCGGCTTGCTGCCGTTCGCGGCGCGCGCCCTCGAGATTCTGTCGCTCGGCGAGCAGTCGGCGCGGGCCATCGGGGTATCGGTGCCGGCGGTGCGGATGGCCTTGCTCGGCCTGTGCGCGCTGGCCACCGCGGCGGCCACCCTGATTGTCGGACCGGTGTCGTTCGTGGGGCTGATGGCGCCGCATATGGCGCGCCTGCTCGGCTTGCGCCGCGCGGTGCCGCAAGCGCTCGCGGGCGCGCTGATCGGGGCCGCGCTGATGGTGCTCGCCGACTGGCTCGGCCGCAATGTGCTGTTCCCGAATCAGGTGCCGGCCGGGTTGCTGGTCGCCTTCATCGGCGGCCCGTATTTTCTGATTCTGATGTGGAAGCAAAAATCATGACGCTCCGATTCATGGTCTCGATGCGCGATGCCGCGCGCGCGACCCGACGTTTTGCAGGAAACAGCCTATGACCCGACCCGCCAATGTGGTTGCGTTGCCCGTGTCCCGCGCGCAAGCGGGCGAAGCGAGCGATATGCCTGACGGCGCGAGTCTCGCCATGGCCGGTTCGAACGGACCGAGAGACGCGCCCGATGCGCCCGATGCGCCCGATGCGCCCGATGCGCCCGATGCGCCCGATGCGCCCGACGTGGCGATTTTCGAGTTGCGCGACGTGAGCTTCGCGTTGCCGGAGCGCACCTTGCTGCGTTCGTTGACCTTGACGCTGCCGGCGCGGCGCGTGATCGGGCTGATCGGCCATAACGGCTCCGGCAAGTCCACACTGATCAAGATTCTCGCGCGGCAGCAGCCGGCCAGCAGCGGTCAGATCCTGTTCGAAGGGAAGCCGCTCGATCAATGGCCGACGCGCGCGTTCGCACAGAAGCTGGCGTATCTGCCGCAGCACACGCCCTCGGCCGCGGGGATTCTGGTGCGCGAACTGGTCGCGTTCGGGCGCTATCCGTGGCGCGGCGCGCTGGGCCGGTTCACCGAGGCCGACCGCGCGAAAGTCGAGGAGGCGATGGCGCTCACCGACGTCACCGGTTTTGCCGACCGGCTGGTCGATACGCTGTCGGGCGGCGAGCGTCAGCGCGTTTGGCTGGCGATGCTGATCGCGCAGGACGCCGACTATCTATTGCTCGACGAACCGATCTCCGCGCTCGACGTCGCGCATCAGGTCGAGGTGCTGTCATTGGTGCAGCGGCTGTCGACGGAACGCGGCATCGGCATCATCGTCGTGCTCCACGACGTCAACATGGCGGCCCGCTATTGCGATGAAATCGTCGCGCTGCACGGTGGCAAGCTGATCGCGCAAGGCACGCCGGAAGAGATCCTGACGCCCGCGCAATTGCAGGCGATCTACGGCATTTCAATGGGCGTGATGCGCCATCCCGACACCGGCGAGCCGGTAAGTTACGTACGCTGAACGCCGCACGGCTCTTACAATGAAGAAAGCGATGACATCCAACTCCACCTCGACCTCCACGGCACGCGCGGCTGATGCGAAACCCGGTCTCTCGCACGAACTGATTCGCCTGCTACGTCCGTTCTGGCGCGTGACGCTGTTTGCAACCCTGATGGGCGGCATTGGCGGCTTGTCCACCGCATGGCTGCTGGCGACCATCAACGACGGGCTGCATGCGCCCGGCGGCGCGAGCGGGCACACCATCGCGCTGTTCGTCGTGCTCTGTCTCGTCACGCTGGCGGGACGCGCGGCGGCCGGGGTCGGCAACAGCATGATCGGGCAGCAGATCATCGCCGCGCTGCGCAAGGACATTTCCGCGCGGATCGTCTGTGCGCCGATTGCGGCAATCGAGCGCTACAAGGTGCACCGGCTGATCGCGACGCTGAACGGCGATGTCGATACCGTCAGCGCGTTCACGTTCAACTTCTCCGGATTCGCGATTGCCTTCGCGATCGTGCTGGGCTGCATCGTCTATATGCTGGTGCTGTCGCCGCTGCTGTTCGTGCTCGCGGCGGTCGCGATCGTGCTCGGGCTGCTCTTCAACCGCAATGCGTCGCGCCGCTGGACGCGCCATTACGAAGGCGTGCGAGGCGCGCAGGACGAATTGCAGAAGCAGTACCGCGCGATCACCGAAGGCGCGAAGGAGTTGCGTCTGAATCGTGCGCGGCGCGAGCGGGTGTACGGCGCGCAACTATCCGGCGCGGCCGATACGATCGCCGATCTGAAGACGCGCGCGATGCGCCTGTTCTGGGCCACCGACGCCGCGAGTTCGACGCTGTTTTTTGCGGTGATCGGCGTGCTGCTGGTGGCGCAATACCGGCTCGGGGTCGATCCGCGCGTGATTAGCGGATTCGTGATCGTGCTGCTGTACGTGCGCGGCCCGGTCGATCAACTGGCGAGCGCGTTGCCTGCGCTCGGTCAGGCGCAGGTGTCGTTCCGGCGGATCGCGGAGCTGAGCTCGCAATTCACGAGCCGCGAGCCGTATCTGCTCGACGATAGAGAAGGGCAGGCGCAGGAACCTCTGACGATGCATGAGGACATCACGCTGCGCGCGGCGAGCTATACGTATGCATCGAATGGCGATGTCGTGCCGTTCAGTCTCGGTCCGGTCGATCTGACGATCCAGCGCGGCGAGACGCTGTTTATCGTCGGCGAAAACGGTTGCGGCAAGACCACGCTGATCAAACTGCTGCTCGGCTTGTACAGTCCGAGCCCGGGTCAGTTGCTGCTCGACGGCGCGCCGGTTCCGGCCGAACAGATCGACGCTTACCGGCAGATGTTTTCCGCGGTGTTCTCCGATTACTACCTGTTCGACGACCTCGTCGCGCGCGACCCGGAAATGATCGCGCGCGCGCAGACGTGGCTCGAACATCTGGAGATTGCGCACAAGGTGAAGGTCAGCGACGGCGTGTTTTCGACGATCGATCTGTCGGCGGGGCAGCGCAAACGGCTCGCGCTCGTGCATGCGATGCTCGAAGAACGGCCGGTGATGATGTTCGACGAATGGGCCGCCGATCAGGACCCAACCTTCCGCCGCGTGTTTTACAGCGAGTTCCTGCCTGAGTTGAAGCGGCAGGGCAAGACGCTGATCGTGATCTCGCACGACGACAGGTTCTTCGATACGGCCGACCGGGTGATCCGGCTGGCAGGCGGCAAGATCGTGGAAACGACGACGGGAATCGAGCTCGCGCGGGAGGGATGATCTTAAGGCGCCGCCTACGGATTGGCGGCGCCGCGCGGACGATTGATCGGGTCGCCCCGCTTATTGATAGCAATTCTCATTAGGGTGACAGGGATACGCCGAACTGCCGGCGTCAATGCCCGTGACCGCCCTGGCCGCCGCCGCTGCTCCACGAGCTGCCACCACCGCCGCCGCCGTGGCCGCCACCGCCGTGCCAGCCGCCGCTCCCACCGTGCCAACCGCCCCCGTGCCACCCGCCGCCGTGCCAGTAGCCGTCATGCCCATGGTAGTAACAGCATGAGCCGCCCCAGCCGCCCCAGATGTCGACCGTGCCATAAGCCGGACCGTATGGACCGTACGGTCCATACGCGTAACCATAGCCGGGATAGTAATAGGGGTACCCGTAGCCATACCCCGGGGCGACCGCGCAACCGGCGAGCGTTGCCGCCACAGCCAGCAGCGCGACTGATGCAATAAGCCTGCTCACGATTTTCTCCCGCCTCCTCGTATAAGAATCAGAAAAACGGTGTGCCCTGGAGTTCAGCGGGATTTGTGTCCGCAAATTACCGCTCGCAAGCGTCACGACGCCGCCATGAGGTCTGTGCGACGATCCAACGCCATAGCGGTCGCGCGTTGCGGCAAGTCTTCCAGACTATGACAGAGTCATCTCCCTGTAACAGTTCGTTAAATATTCGAAACGTAACTGTAGGGCGCGCCTGATACTTTCGCGTCAGACAATTCCCCCTTTGAATCCAGACCCTGCTTGTGCAGACGCTGGATGAAGAAGAACGTACCCCACATTGCCGGGCCGCCTGATGCGAAGCCTGCAAAAAACTGGCCGTCAATGAAGCACGATCCACAGCCAGCGACCGCCTCAGAATGGCGCGCCGAAGGCGACGCCTGCGTCGCTCGCGGCGACCTCCAGGCCGCACTGCACTGTTTCGAAGCAGCGCACACGCTCGATCCTACCGACTGCGCCGTCCTCGAGCACCTTGCGGGGACGCTCGCCGTGCTGAACCGCTTTTCCGAAGCCGTGGTTCGCTATCACGAGGCCATCGCGCTCGATCCGCTCAATACCAATTTACGTCACGGCCTCGGCTGGTCGCTCGAGCAGATGCATCGGCTCGAGCAGGCGGTCGACGCCTATCGCGAAGCAGTCCGGCTGACTTCGAAGGCCGACGGCTCGTACAACAACATGGGCAACTGCCTGCAGGCGCTGGGCCGTTTCGACGAGTCGCACGAAGCCTATCGCCGCGCGATCGAAGCCGCTCCGCAGGTGCCGCTGTATTACCGCAACTTCGTGCAATCCAAGCGCCTTGCCGCCGACGACCCGGTGTTCGCCGAACTCGAGCGATTCGCCGGCAATGTCGCAACGCTTACGCCCGCCAATCAGGCGGAGATTCACTTCGCCTATGGTCAGGCGTTGTCGGATGTGGGCCGCAACGATGCCTCGTTCGATCACTTCCTGAAGGGCAACGCCTTGTACCGTGCCGGCGTGCGTTATGACGAAGCCGCGTCGCTCGGCCTGTTCGCGCACTTGCCCGAGCTCCTGACCGCAGAGGTGCTGGAGGCCAAACGCGGTCTTGGCGATCCCTCCGACGCGCCGATTTTTATTGTCGGCATGCCGCGCTCCGGTTCGACCCTGATCGAACAGATACTCGCGAGTCATCCGCAGGTGCTCGGCATGGGCGAGCGCACGGACTTCGGCGAGGCGCTGGTGAATTGCATTGGCCGCGATTTAAACGACCCGTTGCGCATCGATATCGAAGCATTGCAGGGCGTCGGCGCCGCGCCATTGCGTACTTTAGGCGCCGACTATTTGCGCCGCATGCGCATGCCGCTGCCCGAGACGCAAACCTCGGCGTCCGGCCACCCGCGCTTCACCGACAAATATCCGTTCAACTTCATCAATGTCGGGCTGATCCATCTGGCGTTGCCGAACGCGCGCTTCATTCATAGCAGCCGCTCGCCGTTGCAAAGCTGTCTGTCGATTTTTTCCCGAATTTTTCATGACGTACCGTTCAGTTACGATCTAGGTGAACTGGGCCGCTACTACCGCGCGTACGACGCACTGATGGGGCATTGGCAACGCGTGTTGCCCGAGGGCACGATGATTGAAATCAAATACGAAGAACTGGTCGACGATCTCGAAGGCAATGTCCGGCGGTTGCTCGCGCATTGCGGGCTCGACTGGGACGAGCGCTGTCTGTCGTTTCACCAGACCGCGCGGCAGGTGAACACGGCCAGCGCGGCACAGGTGCGCCGCCCGATCTACAAGACGTCGGTACGGCGCTGGCAGCCGCGCCAGGCGCTGCTACAACCTTTGTTCGACGGTCTCGAACCGGCGTTGGCGCCGGCCGGCAGCTTCAGCGCGCCTTCGGCGGATACCGGGGCGCCGGCAATTGATACGGAGAAGTCATGAGCACAATTCACGGGGCCGTCATATGGATGACCGGTTTGTCCGGCGCCGGTAAATCGACCCTCGCCGACGCGTTGCACCTGCGTCTGAAAGGAGCAGGGCAAGCCTCGGTGGTGCTCGACGGCGACGTGCTGCGGCGCGGCCTGACCGCCGGTCTCGGCTTTACACCGGAAGATCGCGCCGAAAATCTGCGGCGGGTCGCGCATGTCGCGGAACTGTTCATGCAGCAGGGCTTTATCGCGATTGCCGCGGTGATCTCGCCCGAGCATGAACATCGGCGCATGGCTCGCGAGATCGTGGGCGAAGGGTTCGTCGAGGTCTACGTGAATGCGCCGCTGACGGTGTGCGAGGCGCGCGATGTCAAAGGCCTCTACGCGCGTGCGCGGCGTGGCGAGATTCCTAATTTCACCGGCATCTCCGGGCCGTATGATGTGCCGCTCGACCCCGATGTCATGATCGAAACCGATCGGCTGTCGATCGAAGAAGCGGTGGACCGCCTGCTCGTGCACCTGGTCGCCATGGGTTGCCTGCCCAGAGAAAGCGGGCTCGGCAGGCCCCGCCTCGCAAAATAGCCGGCGCGCGCCCGTAACGTGTGTCGGGCGCGCAAATTTTTTACCAGGCACTGGGCATTTCGCTATACCTTTCCGGCTACTCGTGGACGAATAGGGTGATGCGTCGATGCCGACATTGTCGATAGGAAAAATCAGGCCGAACGCCGAAACGCTGGTTCTGGCGGCCGATCTGGCCGGCACGGTGGTTTTCGCGATCGAGGGCGCGCTCAGTGCGATGCGCGGCGGCCTCGACCTGCTGGGTGTGATGGTCATCTCGTTTGTCGCGGCGCTTGGCGGTGGCGTGCTTCATCCTGCGCGTGCTTGCCGTGACCTACGGCTGGCATCTGCCGAAGGCGACGCTCTCAGCGCTTGCGTAAAGGCTCGATCAGCGACGACAGACCGTTGTGATCGATCTCGTGCATCAAGGCCAGCAGACGGCCGATTTCGCCGGGCGGGAAGCCCTGGCTCGCAAACCAGTTCAGATAGTGGCCAGGCAGATCCGCGATCAGCCGGCCTTTGTATTTTCCATACGGCATCACGCGCGTGACCAGCAGTTCGAGGTGTTCGGGATTCATCGCAGACGGGTTGACGGAAAGTTCGTTGAGCGCGGTAGTGTGAGCGGCTGCTGAAGCAGCATTTTAGCCGCGCTGCAGGCATTGCGCCGGCATGGTAACGTCGGCGCTTTCTCTTTATATACAACAGGACAGGTTCAATGGAATACCGCAGACTCGGCGACTCGGATGTGAAGGTTAGCCTGATCGGTCTCGGCACCATGACGTGGGGCGAGCAGAACACCGAGCAGGAAGCGCACGCGCAGATCGATTACGCGCTCGACCAGGGCGTCAATCTGATCGACGCGGCGGAAATGTACCCGGTGCCGCCGCGCCCCGAGACGCAAGGCTCGACCGAGCGCTATATCGGCACGTGGATCGCGCAGCATCGCGGCGCGCGCGAGAAGATCGTGCTGGCCACCAAGATCGCCGGCCCGGCCCGTCAGCCGCACAACCCGCGCCATATTCGCGGCGAAGGCAACCAGTTCGACCGCAAGAATCTGACCGAAGCGCTGAACGACAGCCTGAAGCGGCTGCAAACGGATTACGTCGATCTATACCAGTTGCACTGGCCGGATCGCAGCACGATGACGTTCGGCCGCCCCGCCTATCCGTGGGTCGACGACGCGTACACGGTGCCGATCGAAGAAACGCTGTCGGTGCTCGCCGAATTCGTCAAGGCAGGCAAGATTCGCCATATCGGCGTGTCGAACGAAACGCCATGGGGTGTCGCGCAGTTTCTGCGCGCGGCGGAGAAGCTCGGCTTGCCGCGCATTGTCAGCATCCAGAACCCGTATAGCCTGCTGAACCGCACGTACGAAGCGGGGCTGTCCGAGTACGCCCATCGCGACAATCTCGGCTTGCTCGCCTACTCGCCGCTGGCCTTCGGCTGGCTGTCCGGCAAGTATGAAGGCGGCGCGCGTCCGGCCGGCGCCCGCATTTCGCTGTTCGAGCGCTTTCAACGCTACAGCAAGCCGCAGGCGGTTCAGGCCACCACGCGTTATGTGGAACTGGCGAAGCGCCACGGCTTGTCGCCCGCGCAGTTTGCGCTGGCCTTCGTCAACAGCCGGCCGTTCCTGACGAGCAATCTGATTGGCGCGACATCGCTCGATCAGTTGAAGGAAAACATCGCCAGCGCCGAGGTGAAACTCTCGCCGGAAGCGCTCGCGGAGATCGACAAGCTGCATGAACTGCAGCCTAATCCGGCGCCATAACGCCGTTGTGGGGCAAGCAAGGCGAATGCATCCACTTTGCTTGCCCCGAACGTAATCAACCTCGCCCACACTCGATCAAACCTCGATCAAACTCGCTCAGCGAATCTTCAGCTTCGAGCGCACCGCGTAGAGCGCCAGCAAACTCACCACCGCGCAGAACATCAGATAGAAGCCGGGCGCGAGCTTATTGCCGCTCGCGTCGATCAGCCAGGTGATCACGAAGGGCGCAAAGCCACCGAACACCGTCACGCCGATGTTGTAGCTGGCCGCAAGGCCGGTTGCGCGCGTCTGCGTCGGGAAAATTTCCGACATCAGCGCGGGCAGCGCACCGAAGTAGGTCGCCTTCAATGCGCCGATCCAGATCAAGGCCAGCAACATCGTGGCAAACGACGGATGCGCGTTCATATACATGAAGGCCGGGTAGACCGTCAGCAACATCAGCGTCGCCGCCACCGCCATGATGCGGATTCGCCCCGCGCTGTCTGACAGGTGGCCGGCGAACGGCGTCAACACCGTCAGCACCACGCCCGTCGCGAGCGTGGCGGCGAAACCGGTCGAGGCGGGCAGATGCAGTTGCTTGATCGCGTAGGTCGGCATGTACAGGATCATGTAGTTGGCGGCGGTGGAAATCACCAGCGAGCCGACCGCGAGCAGCATGCGGACCTTCTGCGTGCCGAACAGATCGCGCAGCGGCGTGCGCGTTTTGGGTTCCGTGCCGAACTCGGCGCCTTCGTCCACGTAACGGCGAATATAGAAACCGACCGGGCCGATCACGAGGCCGAACAGAAACGGAATCCGCCAGCCCCACGATTCGAGTTGCGCCGCCGTGAGCTGGCTCGTCAGCAAGGCGCCGAAACCGGAGGCGAGCAGCGTCGCGAGGCCTTGGCTCGCGAATTGCCAACTGCCCATGAAGCCGCGCCGCTCGGGCGCATGCTCGACCAGAAACGCGGTGGAGGCGCCGAATTCGCCGCCCGCGGAGAATCCCTGAACCAGCCGCGACAGCATGATGCCGGCCGGCGCCCACAAACCGATCGCGGCATACGGGGGCATCACGGCGATCGTTAGCGTGCCGATCATCATCAAACCGATCGACAGCAGCAGCGAGGCCTTGCGGCCCGCGCGATCCGCGAGTGAACCGAGCACGAATCCGCCGAGTGGGCGGATCAGGTAGGAGATGCCGAAGGTGCCGAGCGTGAGCATCAGCGAAATCGCTTCGGTGCGCGCCGGGAAGAATAGCTTCGCGATCGTGACCGCGAAGAAACCGTAGACGACGAGGTCGAACCATTCAAGCGCATTGCCGATCGACGCCGCGAGAATGATGCGATGGACTTTCGCGGCGGACGGCCGCGCAGCGCTGGCTTGCAGGGTAGACGTGATCATCGTGGGCGTGCCTTGTGGCGGATACGGCTGGCAGGGAACTGCGGGTGCAGAGCGGATCGAGACCGAACGGGCGGCGAATGGGCGGCGAACGTGCTGTGTCGATCGCTCAGGTTGCCCGTTCAGGCTGCCCGCTCAGGCTGCTGATTCAGGCTGCTCGTTCAGGTCGCGGCTTGCGGATGCGTCGTGCCGGCGTGCGGCGCGTTCTCGCCAAGATCCCAGAACAATCCCGCCATGATCTGCAGACCCTCGCGCACCACGGGTCCGAGCAGATGTTCGTTCGGCGCGTGCTGCGAGCAGGCCGGGTACGAATGCGGCACCCAGATGGTCGGCAGGCCGAGCGTGTCGGCGAAGACTTCGTTGGGCAGCGTGCCGCCGAGATTGGGCAGAACGGCGGTTTTCTTGCCGGTGGTCTGTTCGAGCGAGGCGATGGCCCACGTCACCCACGGGTCGTCGGGATCCAGACGGGTGGCCGGCGCACCGCGCTCGACGTCGATCTCGACCAGCGAAAAACCCCGCGCGTCCAGATGGGCGCGCAGATGCTGCACCAGGTTTTGCCAGTCGGTGCCGACCACGAAGCGCAACTGGCAATGCGCGAACGCCGACGACGGAATCGCATTGACCGGGTTCTCGGGATTGCCCGCCTTGAAGGCCAGCACCTCGAAGCTGTTCCAGCCGAACACACGTTCTGGCGGCGTGAGGCCGGGCTCGCCCCAGTTGTCGTCGACGGCCGGGTCGCCGGGGCCGCCGCCTACCGTGATACCGGCGAGCGCCCGGCGCACCGCCTCGGGAATCGGCGGCGGACGCAAGCCGTGGACAGCGATCACGCCGCGCGCGTCGACCAGACTGGCGAGTGCGTTTGCCAGCACGGTGGCGGGGTTGCGCAGCAGGCCACCCCAGTTGCCCGAGTGGTGCGCGCCGTCGCGCAGATTCAGCGAGAGCCTGAAGTTCACCGAGCCCCGCGAGCCGAGGAAGACGGTGGGGCGGCGCGCGGCGAGGCGCGGACCGTCGGAGGCGATCAGCACGTCCGCGGCCAGTTCCTGTTTGTGGTGGTGGCAGATCGCGTCGAGCCCCGGCGAGCCGGTTTCCTCGCCCATCTCGATCAGCAGCTTCGCGTTGAAGCCGAGCTTGCCGCCGCGCGCGGCCAGCACGCTCGCGAGCGCCGCGAGGTTGATGGAGTGCTGGCCCTTGTTGTCGGCGGTGCCCCGGCCATACCAGCGTTCGCCTTCGACGGTCACGGCCCACGGCGTCAGCGGCGCGCGCCACTGGCTGTCGTAGCCGCGCACGACGTCGCCGTGGCCATAGATCAGCACGGTAGGCAGGTGATCGTCTTCGTGGCGATTGGCGAACAGGAACGGCCCGGACCCTTGCGCCGGGTTGTCGACGATGCGCGTGCTGAAGCCGAGCCCTTCGGCTTCGGGCGCGATTTCACCGGTCAGATACGAAAGCAGCGTGGCGGCCCGGTCGCTTTCCTGGCTCTCGGTGCGAAAGCCGACGCGACGGTTGAGGTTCTCGAGAAAGGCGCCGGATTCGAAATGATGGGTGGCGTGTTCGATGGCCTGGTTGCGGCTCATGGTTGTCTCCGATGCGGATGCGGGGAATGGCGGCGATGTGGCGGCGATGTGGCGGCGACGTGGCGTCTAGCGTGGCACGTCTGCTTCGCGGCCATCAGCTTCGAAACGATTCTAGGAGGCCGTTATTTTTGTCACAATGATCGTGTTTCGAAACTTGCGTTGCCGAAAAGGCAAAGCTGGTCACCTCGGCGCGCGCTCGCATACGGTCGCGCGCCCACCCGCAGAGGCATCGTTCATGGCACTTTCATTGCACGGCATCGCATTGCGCTACTTTGTCGAAGTGGCCCGCACCGGTTCGATCAGCGACGCATCCGCGCGGCTGCATGTGGCCGTTTCGGCGATCAGCCGGCAGATCGCCCGGCTCGAAAGCGATCTCGGCGTCGCGCTGTTCGAGCGCCGGCCGCGCGGCATGTCGCTCTCCGAGGCGGGCGAGCGCCTGCTTGCTTACGCGCAGCGCAGCCTGCTCGAGGCGGAGCACGTGATGCGGGAGATCGGCGGCCTCGAGGCCTTGCACGGCAGCATGATCAAGGTCGCCAGTTCAGAGGGGTTCGCCGCGGATTTTCTGCCCAGCGCCATGGCGGCGTTCCGCGGCCTCTACCCGGGGACCGACTTCACGCTCTCCGTGGTGCCGCCGGGCGAAGCGACCCGCCGGGTGCGCGATGGCGACGCCGATCTCGCGCTGACGTTCAGTCTCGCGCCGGAAAAGGGTGTCAAGGTCGAACACACCGAGCGCGCGCCGGTGCTGGCGCTGCTGCGCGCCGATCATCCGCTGGCTGCAAGGGCGAGGGTGTCGCTTGCCGATCTGCGGCGCTATCCACTGGTGCTGCCGGAGCCCGGCACGACGATCCGGCAGTTGATCGACATTACCTGTGCGCTTGAAGGCGTGTTGCTCGAGCCCGATCTCACCAGCAACAATAGCGGCGCGATGTACCGCTACGCGCAGAAGTCCGGGGCGATCATGTTCACCGGGCTGTTATCGGTTCGCGACCGTTATGTCAGCGACGGCTTCGTCGCGATACCGCTGGCACACCCGCAGATGCGTCAGCGCAGCATCCAGGTGCAGACGATGGCCGGCCGGGAGTTGCCGCCGTCGGTCAAGGCGTTCCGCGACCATCTGATCGCCGAAATCGGCGGCGTGAAGCCCGCGGATGCTGCAGCGCCGAAGTCGCCCCGAAAGCGCGGCAAGGCCCATTGAAAGGCAAATCTCCCTGCCGGACGGCAAATCACGACCTAAACTGTGGTGACGGGGCGGGCTGGCCGGCCTTTACGGCGCGGCTCGTGATGCTGGAGCCCACACCAGTGGTAGGATTCAGCCCGAAAAACGGAGAGCGGTACGCCACGAATGGGCGTGCCGTGCATAACAGTGCGATAGGAATCAGGACATCGAATGGCGCAACAAAAAACCAACCCAAAACTTGAGCAGGCGCTGACGCGCGGGGATCTTGCAATTCGCCAGGCCAACTCGGCGCGGGCGACCGCGTTGCTACGCGCGCTGGGCAAGATGATCGCCGAGGCGTCGGCGACGATCGGCGTGGAGGCTTTCACGCTGATTCCGGAAGGTGACAAGATTTACGATCCCACCGATGGGCTTTGGCCACAGGAATTGCTGGTTTCGCTCGACGGGCCCGTTGAGGAGTCGGATCCGGATGAGGTTCGGACCGTGCGGTTGATTGCCGATGATCCGGCTACGGTGTTCCGGGTTGAGTGGCAGCGGGCGGATGGGAAGATTGGACGGCAGGATGGGGGGCCGTTTGCTACTGTTGCTTTTATTTCTGATGTGGATATTCCGTGGACGGATGATGAGGATTGAGGGTGGGCTTTTCTTGTTCTGATTTTTTTGGCCTTTTCTTGATTTGTTAGTGGTCTATTGGTGTTGCCCCTGTGCGGGGCGGCACTTACTTTCTTTGCCGCCG
>NZ_JAQQFL010000065.1:0-17914 GCF_046026025.1 Paraburkholderia fungorum
TTGGCAAGAAAACCTATATCGGCTCGCACACCACATCAAACTTCATCAACTGCGTCGGCCCAAACGCGTTACTGATAGCAACGTCCGCCGCATCCCTCCCCCGCGCCATCAAAACCCGCCCTGTACGGGGCACATTATTCCGCGGATCGAACGTCTGCCAGCACCCGCCAACATACGCTTCGAACCACGCAGCAAAGTCCATCGTCGAATACGGCGGTTGCGTACCGACATCGCTGATATATCCCGTGCAATACCGCGCCGGTATATTCATCGCCCGGCACAGCGTCACGGCCAGATGCGCGAAATCCCGGCATACCCCTTTGCGCTCCTGCCAGGCCTGCCAGGCGGTCTTGGTCGGCCGGGCGAAATCGTAGCCAAACACGATGTGCTCGTGCACGTAGTTGCAAATCGCATCCACGCGGACGCGTCCGAGCGGCAGCTTGCCGAACGTCTGCCAGGCAAATTCGGACAGCAAATCGGTTTCGCAATAGCGGCTACCCAGCAGAAACATCAGCGAGTCATCCGGTAACGCCTCCACCGCATGCTGCTCGGTCAACGGTGGCCGCCGCTCCGGATCCGACGACACCTCGAGCACCGCACTCGTCGACAACGCCAGCCGGCCCTGCGGCGCGACGATCCGGCTGCACAAATTGCCGAAGCCGTCGCGATACTGACTGATCGGCACCAGCGGATCAACCGCCAGCAAGTCCGCACTCAGCACGTCCTTCGCATGGGAATAGTGCGTGTTCAACATCAACATCATCGGCGTCGGTTGCACACACTCATAAACCAGTTCGTAGCCAACGCGCAATTTCATTACGGCGCCCTCTTCCAGTTGATACATTCGATGGACGCGAAGTGTTCGAGCATCGCTTCGCTATCGAAGCGCACGTTGTGACTGGCGCGCGAGTGGGACGTCATGCGGTGTTTGCCGAACCGACCGGATTCCGGGTAGCGGTAGAGGCCGACGTGACGCACCGTGATGCACTGTCGCTCAGTCACCCGACTGGCCGATGGACGCAACCGGGCTCGCTCCGGACATCATGTTCACGCTGATAAAACCCGCTGCTGCGGGCAAGCGCTGAACACCCGTCGCGATTTGATCCTGAATGAGCCACGGCCATGGTTCGACGGGGTGCGATGCTGTCTTCGATAAGCTGTCGAGTTCAGCATACACCCGCCATATTGGTTGAAATGATTCATTTGGCGGCGATGGACACCCACGCGGAAGTTATCAACAGAATCTGTTCGCAAATCTGTGTATAACTACCCGGCAAAATCGGCAAGCGCTTGATATGTTTGCTGTTTTCACCGCGCCGCCGAAGTTGGGCAAACCCGTGCCGAGAGCCGCCGTCAGGCTCATCAGTCACGCACTGCGCCGGCGGTCCGCCCACGCCCGGTTTCCTGTGAAGCCGGTGCGCCACGCGCTTCCTCGCGCCATTGCTGGCGCGAACGCACCATTCTGCGCACGGCGAGGCGCGCCATCTTCACCCAGCCCGACGGACGCGGGTCGGCGAGCATGCTGAGCGCGCGCGCATAGTCGAGCGTAAGACCCGGCGTCCATGCCATCGTCGCGGCGCGTTTGCGCAGTTGCGCGGCCACCCACAATTCCGGCGTCGTAATCACGCGCAAGAAAGGCCCCCAGCCGCCGAGCTCTCCCCACACGCGCGCCGACGCGCCTTCGATCGCCGCTTCCAGTGCGCGCGACACGCTGCTTGAACAATTGCGGTGCGTCAGGTTGTAGGTCGTATCCTGACGATAGGTGTCCCAGAAGCGGCGCAAGCGCACCGGATCGTAATTGCGTATGCGCACCTGAACTGTCGACTGACACCATGCTTTCGATTCGGTCGGGTAATCGGGCTGGAATACACCGGGCACGTCGTTCTCGCGCGTTGCGCGCAGGAGCCGCGCGAAATCGTCGGGCGAACGATCGATCTCGGCGCCTGGATACAGACTGATATAGACGCCCTCGGGCGATTCGAGCGCGGCATGACCTGTTGATATCACGCCGTTACGATCCACCGCCGCAATATAGCGATCGACAATCAACTGCCGCCGCGCCTCACCCTTGGCCGAGCCCACCGGCGTCCACACGTGGACCGTTAGCGCGTCTTCATCGGCGGCAGGCGGCCCGTCCCATTCAACCGCGCCCCGCCGTCCGGGAGCGGCTGCACTCGCGGCGGAATTGGCGGCATCGGCCGTTGCATCGTCCGAGGCCACCGCGGGATTCGACGCGAGACGCCGCACGCGCGTGCTCAACAAAATCATGTTCCAGCCGCCGAATATCAGGCCGAGGCCGAGACAGTACGGCACGGTGCCCACATAGTGTGTTGGATAAGGCTGATAGAAGAAAATCGCCAGCGCGATTTCAACGCCGCCGCCGATCATCGCGAGGCGCCACGTGCGATAACGAACGACCTTCGCGGAAACGATCTGCAGCAGGCCGTCGGCCAGAAAGAGCGTGCCGAAAATCAGCGACAGAATGAAGTTGCCGTGATGATGGCCAACGAGAATCAGCGCCGCCGCAAAACAGAACGCGACGCCTTTTACATAGCGCAGCGTGCGTTGCCCGCCCATGCCAGTCCAGGCGACGGCCAGGGTGGCGAGCCCTTCGAGCAGCAGCAATACAGCGAACGGCGTGATCGGGAAATAGAGCGCGCTATCGAGTGCGTCGATGAAAACCACCACGCCGAGCACCACGCTCACCCAGCCGATCAACTGCAACGAGCGCCAGCGCGTACGCAAATAATCGACACCCAGCAGGATCATAACCAGTCGAACCATCGCCCATTCTCCGTGATCGATGCGCCTTTCTGGTCGTAATCTTACTCACATTCAGCGTGATGGCGTAGCCGGCCCCGCTATGGCGATGGTCAGCATGCGGCGACGCGGCCACCCGGCGCCGTTGCGCGAATGCATTACGCACCGATGCCGCATGCTCGCAGCGAGACCCACGCAAGCGAGCGTCAGTCTGCGAGACGCCGCTCAGGCCGCCGCGGCTTGCGGCATTGCCTCGCCCTGCTCGCCGCCCAACGCGTCGAGCAGATCGCACAGCATGCGATCCAGTTCGGCCGTCATCAGCGTGACGTCGGAATCGAAGCGTTCGTCGTCGTTCTGCGCGGTGGGGTCGCTCGCTTCCTTGAGAACGTCGAGCGGCGCGATACGCTTGATGATCAACGAAGGCGTCAGCACGAACGACACGCGATCGTTCCACGTCATCGCGAGCCGCATGCATTGTTTGCCGGCTTCGATATGACGGCGCATATCTTCGGCATCCAAAGTATGTCCAACGTAACGCACGGTTGCATTGCCTTCCGTCGGCGAGCGCAACTCGGTGTCCTGGTCGAGCGTGAAGCCCGCGGGACCCTCACCGGAGAGCAGCCATCCGGTCATTGCCGCAACCGGCGACTGCGTGACGCGCACGGTACCGAGCGGCAATTGATCGATCGACTTCACCAGCAGCCCGCGCACTTCGTCGGCGACCGCTTGCGAGCCCGCATCGATCACGAGCCAACCGTTCCGGGTATCGATCCACACGCGCGTGTCGCGACGAATGCTGAAGGCGCGCGGCAGCAGTTCGTCGGTCACCTGCTCCTTGAGTTCGCGCATCTGCTTGCGGCCGGGTTTGAAGCCTTGTTGCTCTTCAAGTTCGAGCGCACGCGCCTTGGTCACTTGCGTCACGACCGAAGCCGGCAGCAGTTTCTTTTCGGTGCGAAACACCAGCAGCATCTGGCCATTGAGCGAATACACCAGCGCGTCGTTATCGCGTGGCGACGCCCAGCCATGGCTTTGCATCTCGGCGCTGTTGCCGGGCGCGAACGCGTGCGGCAACAGCCATTTCTCCATTTGTTCAGGGGTGACGGACCACGGAGCGGGAAGACGGTGCAACTGAAGGTTTTTGAACCACATGGGCAGGGTCTTGTACGGAGGCAAAGCGCGTCATTCTATCTGACGCGGCCAGAATGGCGCGCTCGGGCGCGGACCTGCACGCCCGGCCGTTGCGGCGTCACCGCAAGCGTAGTTTTCGCTTTGGGACCAAAATCGCCTAGACTTTTCAAGAGGCGCACGACATAGACGGAGGCGGCCATGGCCGATGAAACCGCACCTTGGCGGATCGTGGAGTACGAGGGTTTCGAAATTCACGTTGCGCCGTTCCTGAAAAACCCGCCCGACGCGGCCAGGCCGTCAGCCAGGCCCGATAACCGCTGCACGTATGTCGGTTACGTGTGTCATCCTGGCGCCGATCCGGCCATTCCCGGACATTCGGTGCCGTTCCATGCGGACGGCGAAGAGAGCTTCGCCGGCGTGGAAGAGGCGCTCTACGAAGGCATCCATGTGGGGCGCAGCATCGTCGACGGTACGCACCCGGATTTGACGGTGCTGCCGCTAGTGACGGGCGGCGTGTAGCGCCGCGCCTGCTTTAGCTGAACGCACGCTTGATGCGCGACTTGAGCAGCGCGCGCCGCAGGCGGCCGGTCTGCTCAGGTTCGCCGACCGCCTGGGCGCCTTCCACCGCCGTGCCGCGGCGCAGAAAATAACGATCGAAGGTGGCCTGCGTCATGCCCCACTTGTTCAGGAACTGGCGGCGCCCGTCGTTTTTGACGACCTTGCCGGTGCTCTTCTGCTGGAAGTGATAAACCAGACTGTCACCAACGCCGAGGAACACCCGGCAACCGGCGTCCCACAGTTTCATGGAAAAGTCGTTGTCGCTGCTCATGCCGGGGCTCAGTTCGCTGCTATAGCCGCCGAGCTTGTACCACCAGTCGCGATGCACGAGCGTGGGCGGCCATGTGGCGCCACGCCAGTCGGCGCGTACGAGTTTCGGCGTAGCGGCCACCAGTTCTTCGGCGCGGAAATTTTCAACGTCGCGGCCAAAGTTCTGCACGACAACACAGGGATTGCCGGAGTCGACCGGTTCGACCATCGTGCCGGACAGCATGAACAGATTGTCGGCCGGCATCTGCGCGAGACGCCTGACGAGCGCGTCGTCCCAGCCGGGGCAGCAGTACATGTCGTCGTTCATGTAGACGATGTAGTCCTGCGTGGCGCGCGCCGCCGCGATATTGACCGCGTGACAGATACCGATGTTGCCGGGCGATGCGGTATGTTCGATACCCTCTTCGCGCACCCAGGCCAGGGTGCCGTCCGAGCCGTCGTTCACGTGCACGATGATCTGATGCGTATGCGTGGAATGACGCCGCAGGCTTTCGATCACGAGCCGCAGGTAAGGCAGATTGTTCCAGGTCGGGATGATGATTGAGAACATCGAATGCGTTTTTCCGTGGTGGTTGTTCGCGCGAGGCGTTTTTCGGCCTAGTTGTCGCTCTTGCTGCCAAACGGCTTCATGAACGTCAGCTTCGCCGGCAAGTCCGGCTCCCAGCCCTCCAGATCCTCGAACGGATAACGGCCGAGCGCATAGAGTACCCGCTTGAAGCGGCTCTTGAACGGCGCACGCGGAATATTCGGCAGAGAACCCGCCTCGGCAGAAGCCGTACGCCGAATGTAGTCGCGATTGAAGTCGCGCTGCGAAATGCCCCATTTCATCAGAAACTCACGGCCGCCACGGTTGCGGCGGATCCGGCCGGTCGATTTGCAGCCGAAATGATAGATGCGGCTCGCGCCCACCGAACGGAACACCCGGCAACCGACGAGCCACAGCTTCATCAGGAAGTCGTCGTCGCTGCTCATGCCAGGGCCGAACTCGATGCTGTAGCCACCCACCGCGTGCCACAACTGGCGGCTCACCAGCATCGGCTGCAAAGCGACGCCGTCGCGATCGGCCGACTTCATGCCGGCGCAGTAGGCGAGCAGGCCCGCTTCGTCGAAGTTCTCAGGACCGGTGCCGAAGTCGGCGGCGGTCACGTTCGCATTGCCGGTGTCGGTCGGCTCGATGAGCGTCGAGGACAGATACGCGCTCGAATGGCCGAGCTCGCGCAAGCTCTTATCGAAGGCGAGATCCCAGCCCGGCGTGCAGAACATATCGTCGTTCAGGAACAGGATCCAGTCGCGCGTGGCGAGCCGCGCCACATCGTTCAATGCAAGACAGACGCCGACGTTGCCCGTGCTCCACGTGTGCGGGATCCCTTCCGAGCGGACCCATTCGAGTGTGCCGTCGCTGCCGTCGTTCACATGCACGATGATCTCGTGATCGAACGCCGAATGTCGACGAATACTGTCGATGCACAGCTTCAGGTACGGCAGGTTGTTCCAGCTCGGGATCAGGATACTGAACATGAGGGGATGACGATTCTCATTGAGTGGGAGTGCGCTGCGCGCGCACGGCGACACGGTCCGCCTGCCTGCCGGCATGAGCGACGCCATTCCGGTCCGCATACGCGGAGGCGGCCGCCAGGATCGCGATAACGGTGGCGTAGAAAGATACGGTTATCTTCAAATCGAAGGTTTCGACCGTCAGAC
This sequence comes from Paraburkholderia fungorum, assembly GCF_046026025.1. GTDB lineage: Bacteria > Pseudomonadota > Gammaproteobacteria > Burkholderiales > Burkholderiaceae > Paraburkholderia > Paraburkholderia fungorum_E. Next base: position 6,418 of record NZ_JAQQFL010000065.1, read on the forward strand.
CGAAAATCCAGAAAGACACGACAAACGTCAGCCCCATCAGCGCGGCCCGGCGAGCCGGGTCGGTCGGCGCGGCAAGCCGCCGCCAGAAAAGCACGCCCGGCACGACGTAGATGGCCAGCACGGCAAGCGCGCCGATGATGCCGTAATCGGTCATGTACGCGAGTATCTGGTTATGGGCCTCGCCTCTGCCCAACTGCGCGGCAGCAGGCGTGAGCAGCCCCGAATCGGCAAACGACTGCATGCTGTTACGGAAACCGTCGGCGCCGAGCCCGAGCAGCGGATGGCTCGCCACGATACGCGCCGCCGCCTCGTAAAGCTGCAGACGGATGCCCAGCGACGTGTCCTTGTTGCCATGCGTGTATTGCACCGCATCCGAGGAAAGATCGCCGACCCGGTCGCGAGCGGTTGGCGAAAACACGTACACGGCGGCCAGAATCGCCACAATCGCAAGCGGCAGCAGCACCTTCCATTTGCGCGACTTACCGCGGCTGCGCAAATAGAGAATCATCGCGGCAATCACGGGGATCGCCACCCAGCCGCCGCGCGAACCGGTGATCAGCGACGCGGACAACCCCGCAAAAAGACCCGCCACCTTGATGATCCGCACTGCCAGCCGGTCCTTGCGCCACCAGTTCAGCGACAGGACGGACAGCGCGCCCATCACCAGCGCGATATCGCCGAAGTGAATCGGATTCAGGAACTGGTTGCTAAGGCGGCCGAGCCCCCAGTCGCGCGGCGCAATCAGCAGAACGCCGAGCGACGCCAGGCCGGCAAACGCAAACGATAGATCGGCCCATGCGAGGGTGCGCGGCAGCGCACGCCGTAACACGAGAAATGCCGGCACGGTGGCAAAGAAACGGGAAGGCGAATCGAACTCGTTGGGCACGACTCTGCCGTGCCATACGCCGCCAAGCAACACGACAAGCACCGGGCTCGCCATGGCGACACACAGCGCGAGATCGGTGCGGTCCCATTGAAGCGGCAGCAGGCCGGTCCAGGCTTTCGGCGCGGCCAGCAAGGCAAGCGAAACGACCACGGCCGCGATCGACAACGCACTGCCAGCACCGTGTATCAGCAAGGTGGCCGACGGATACGTAAGCAGGAATAACGCTGGTAGCAGGCTTCGTGAGTGGACGCTCAGGGAAGATTTTTTTGCGGGCGTCGACATGTCTGATGAATTTAACCGGCCGTCGCGACGGCTGGCGCGCGCGACCGGATTTGGAGGCCGCTCTATTGTACCGGGTTCCCGTCCTTATCTGATTAATGCGGCAGCGCCGCCGCCCCTGCCGTGGACAATCGCGTGGGACGCTGCCCGAAAGCATGTAAGCGTCTGCTGGTACCATACGGGCCACACCCCGCCGCAACGAGTGGCCGGCCTTGATGCACCGCAACATTGCGCCGGCAGAGAGACCCAGAAATTTCCCCAGCAGCCAGGCAATGAAACGATTAATGCGCGCGCTCTATCGCAGCGCACCCGCCGCCGTGAAAAGAGCCGTGGACACGGCCGTCAATCGCTCCACCCGCATTCCCTATGCGGGCGTCGCGCATGAGCCCGACGTGTTTTTGCGCAAGGCTTCGCGGGCGAGCATCGTGAAAAAGTATTTACACAAACATCTGCTGCTCAAATGGCACGGGCAGACGCGCCTGCAACTCAGCAGTGCCGTTGGGGTCAAGCGCTGGCTGTGGATTTACACCGGCAAGCGCAATTTTGGCGACGCGACGATGGACATGTCAGGGCGGGCGTTGCTGAAAGGCACGGATTTCGAAGTCGACCTTTTCACATTGCCGAATCTGCACAAACTGTTCGAGGAGGACGACGTCTTCCGGAACGTTTTTTCCGACTTACAGGATCTTTCGGGCCGCCACTACGATGCGATCCTGATGTCGGAGTACAACCTGCCGTCAATCAGGCTGAAGACGAAGCACTTCAACACGCTGCCTTACGCGTGCCTGTTCCAGTACTTCTACGGTCCTGACCGCAATCAGACCAGCTTCAGCCATGCCGCGATCAACCACGTCTTCTCGCTCGGCTACAGCGACGCCGAAATCGTTTCGATCAGCAAGCCGTATCTGGTAACGCAGGCGCAGACTCACGACTCAGTTCGCCCGTTCCTGCCTAACGACCGGTTTCTGGCACTCGCGGTCGGCGGGCTCGACGAGAACCGCACCTACCGGCATTGGGGCGCGTTGCTCGAACTCATCGATCGTTCGGACGACCAGAACATGCCGATGCAGGTGGTTCTGCTCGGCTCGGACAACGGGCGCGCGATGGCGGATGAATTGTTAAACCGACCATTCAGCAGGCTGAAGATCACTTCATGCGTCGGCAAGCTGACGTTGCTGCAATCGCGCGAAATGGTCGCAAATGCAAGTCTCTTTGTGGGTGCGGACGGTGGCCTGATGCACGTCGCGCACTCCACGCCAACGCCGAGCGTCTCGCTGTTTTCAGACCGCGAACCGCCCTATCTGCGCCTGACCGAAAAATGCCATTCGATCGGCATTCAGAGCCGCGGCGACGTGGACGAGCTCGCGCCGGCCGACCTCATGAACGCCATCCAAGCGCAGTTGGCCAAGGCAGCCACACGGACTTTCGCCGCTTAGACGGTGAGCGGTGTCGCAGATGCAGACTCTGCGGCACCCGCGCTCATGCCACGGATCAGGCTGCGTCCTGCTGGAACTGGATGCGATGCAGGTGCGCGTACAGCCCGCCCTGCGTCAGCAGTTCCCGATGGCTGCCGCGCTCGACAATGCGCCCTGCTTCCATCACCAGAATCCGGTCGGCGCGTTCGATGGTCGACAAACGATGCGCGATCACGAGCGTGGTACGCCCCTTCATCAAGGTTTCCAGCGCCGCCTGCACGTGGCGTTCGGACTCGGAATCGAGCGCCGAGGTGGCTTCGTCGAGGATCAGGATCGGCGCGTCCTTGTAAATCGCACGCGCAATCGCCAAACGCTGGCGTTGACCGCCCGAGAGCATCATGCCGTTGTCGCCGACCAGGGTGTCGATGCCGTTGGGCATCGCCTCAACGGTATCCCACAGGTTCGCCGCGCGCAGCGCCGCTTTGACCTTGTCCGGATCGGCCGTCTGCCCATAAGCGACGTTGTTGGCCACCGTGTCGTTGAACAGCACCACGTCCTGGCTCACCATCGCAATTTGGCTGCGCAACGCATGCAGGCCGTATTCCGGCAGCGCGACACCGTCGACCAGAATTTCGCCACCGGTCGGATCGAAGAAGCGCGGCAGCAAATTCACCAGCGTGGTCTTGCCGCTGCCCGACGGGCCCGCCAGCGCGACCATTTCGCCCGGCGCCACCTTGAAGGACACATGGTCGAGCGTGTGGCGGCTGTGCGTGGCATTGCTGCCATAGCTGAACGATACGTCGCGGAATTCCACTTCGCCGCGGGCGCGCTCGAGCGGCTTGCCGCCGCCCTCCGGTTCCGACGGCTCGTCGATCAGGCCGAAAATCAGTTCGCACGCCGTCATGCCGCGCTGCAGCGGCTGATTTACGTCCATCAAGTGCTTCAACGGCGAGATGATCAGCAACATCGACGTGACGAACGCCACAAAACCGCCGACGGTGGTCTGATCCGAAGACGACTGCACCACCGCGATCGTAATCACCACGGCGAGCGCGATTGACGCCAGGAACTGCGTCAACGGTTGCGCGAGGCCGCCGGAGACGGTCATGCGCATGGCGTAGCCACGCAGCCGCTTGCTCATTGCCGTGAAGCGGTCCGTCTCGTACTGCTCGCCGTTGTGCACCTTGACGACCTTGTAGCCACCCACCGTTTCTTCGACAATGTACGACAGTTCGTTGGTCAACAGCTGATGCTCGCGATTCAGGCGCCGCAAACGACGGTTGATCTTGCCGACCAGCCAGCCGATCCCCGGCAGCAGCACCGCGACGATCAACGTCAGGCGCCAGTTCAGGTAAAACAGATAGCCGAGCAGGAAAATGACGGTCAGCGAGTCGCGCACCAGCGTGACCATCACGCTCAACAACACGTTGAGAATCTGGTTTACCTCGAAGACGATCGCGTTGATCACCGTGCTCGCGGTTTCGCGCTGGAAGAACGCCACGCTCGTGTGGATCATGCGATCGAACATCTTCAGGCGAAGGTCGAGCAGGATCTTGTTCGACACGTAAGCAAGCAGATAGCCGGACGCGTATTGCGACACGCCACGCACCAGTGCAAGACCGATGACCGCCAACGGCACGAACCACCTGGCGTTGTCGTTGGCATGCGCGCCGAAGCCCTTGTCCAGCAGCGGTTTGAGCAATGCGGGAATCGCCGCGTCAGTGCTGGCGCTCACGGCCATGGCAACGATCGCGCCGACTACCACCCACATCAGCGGCTTGATATAAGGCCACAAGCGTCGAAAGACGACGGCAGGCGACGAGGCCTCTCCTGAACCAATGGGTTTGCTTAACGTTGGCTTCGCGCTCAAGGAATCCTCTGAGAATGCGGGACAGCATTCGCGCAACAGGCGGAATGCCTGACACGCGAAATATCGAAAAACAGCATTGTAAACGGTTGGTGATCTTGGCCGGCGGTTAGGGATCGGCTGTGTTGCATGGCCGGGTTGTATACTTTGCGCGACCCATTCCGCCACCCTGCACTTTCCACGCAATTCAGGTATGCAAGAAACCACCCTCGGCGTCGCCATCATCACCAAAAACGCGGCGGCGCGACTGGCCGAATGCCTGCAAGCCGTGGCTTTCGCCGATCAGATCGTCGTGATCGACGGCGGCAGCACCGACGCTACCGCGGAAATCGCCCGGGCACACGGCGCGCGCGTACTTGAGCAAACCGACTGGCCGGGCTTCGGCCCGCAAAAGAACCGGGCGGTGGATGCGCTCACCACGGGCTGGATTCTCTCGCTCGACGCTGACGAGATCGTCTCGCCGGAGCTGGCAGCGGCGATCCGCGCGGTGCTGGCCGCGCCTGCCGCGGATGTCTACGCCGTGGACAGGTTGTCAAGCTTTTGCGGCCACTGGATTCACCACAGCGGCTGGTACCCGGACTGGATTCCGCGCCTCTTCAAACGCGGCGCCGCGCGTTTCTCCGACGACCTCGTGCACGAACGTCTGGTGTTCGACACGCCGTCGCAGCGACTGACCGGCAAGCTGATGCACTACTCCTACGAGGACTTCGAAGGCGTGTTGCGCAAGCTCGACGCCTATTCGACAGCAGGTGCGCAGCAACGCCATGCGGCAGGCAAGCGCGGCAGTTTCGGCAAAGCGCTCGGGCGCGGCGCCTGGGCTTTCGTGCGGACCTATGTGCTGCGGCGCGGATTTCTCGACGGCCGCGCGGGTTTCATGATCGCGGTGTTCAATGCGGAAACGGTGTACTACCGGTTTCTGAAGCTGGCACGGCTAGGAGAGAAGACGCGCCAATAGCCAAGGCTCACCAACGGTTTGCCCACGCACGCCGCGCGGGCAAACCGGTCGTCAATAGACGATCTCGATCGAGCTTCCTGCAAACTCGCCACGCAAGGCCGCGAGTAGTTCGTCGGTCGGTTTCACGCGCCACGTGTCGCCCAAGCGCATTTCACCTTGCGCATTCTCGCTGCGATAAACCACCTGCACCGCCAGCCCGTTCGGAATCTGCACGGCCTGGCGCTGGCCACCGCCGCCATAGCCCCCGCCGTTGCGGCCACCACCACCGCCACCATTGGCGCCGTTGCCACCCCGCGACGACACCGCCGGCGCCGGTGCCGCTTGCGGCTCGTCCTTCCCCGCGCTGTGCGCTTCGAGCACGCGCCGCAATGCCGACGCATCTGCATTGCCGTTCATCTGCACCTTCACGGCTTCCGCATAACGGCAACGGGCGCGCCCCAGGTCCATTACCGTATCGACCGTGAAACGGATGCCGCCCGTGAACGCGTCGTTGCGCGCCGAACCTTGCACCACCAGCAGTTCGTCTTCCTTGAAGAACGGCTTGTTGGCCTCGAAAGTCTCGTTGAAGACGGTCACTTCGCATTGGCCGGTGCCGTCGTCGAGCAACGCGATCAGCATCTTGCCGCGCTGTGTCATCTGCGTGCGCAGCGATGCGATGACGCCCGCGACCAGCTTGTCGCGCCCTTCCTTCAGTTCGCCGATCTTCTGGCGCACGAAACGGCGCACTTCGTCTTTGTACGCATCGAACAGATGGCCCGACAGATAGAAGCCAAGTGCGGCCTTTTCTTCCTGCAGCTTCTTCTTTTCCGGCCATTCCGGCTCGTCGACCAGCTCGTGCCCCTGCGACGGCGCGTCGCCCATGTCGAACAGACCTGCCTGCATCGCGTTGGCGCTTGCCTGTTCGGCGGCTTCCATGGCCAGCGAGACGGAGGCGATCAGCTGCGCGCGGTTCGCGTGCAGTGTGTCGAACGCGCCGGCGCGGATCAATGCTTCCACCGTCCGGCGATTGACGATCCGGCGGTCGACCCGGTTGCAGAAGTCGAAGATGTCGATGAACGGACCTTCTTCGCGGGCGCGCAGGATTTCTTCGATCGCATTCTGGCCGCTGCCCTTGATCGCACCGAGTCCGTAGCGAATCGTTTTGGAGCGCTTGCCGTCCGCTTCCGCGACCGGCTCGAAACGGTAGGCAGACAGATTGACGTCGGGCGGCAACACGGCCATCTTGTTCGTGAGGCAGTCCTCGAACAGGATCTTGACCTTATCCGTGTCGTCCATGGCGAGCGACATATTCGCCGCCATGAATTCGGCCGGATGGTGTGCCTTCAGCCATGCGGTGTGGTACGCGAGCAGCGCATACGCCGCCGCGTGCGACTTGTTGAAGCCGTAGCCCGCGAACTTCTCCATCAAGTCGAAGATTTCGTCCGCTTTCTCGCCGGTCAGCCCGTTCTTCGCGGCGCCCTGACGGAACAGCTCGCGATGCTCGGCCATTTCCTCGGCCTTCTTCTTACCCATCGCGCGGCGCAGCAAGTCGGCGCCGCCCAGCGAATAGCCGCCGATGATCTGCGCCATCTGCATCACCTGCTCCTGGTAGACCATGATGCCGTAGGTCTCTTTCAGAACAGATTCGACGCGCGGATCCGGATACTCCACCACTTCACGCCCGTGCTTACGCGCGCAGAAGCTCGGGATCAGGTCCATTGGGCCCGGACGGTACAACGCGACCAGCGCGATGATGTCCTCGAAGCGGTCAGGCTGCGCGTCTTTCAGCATGCCTTGCATGCCGCGGCTTTCCAGCTGGAACACGGCGACCGTGTTCGCTTTCTTCAGGATCGAGAACGACGCCGGGTCGTCGAGCGGCACCTGCGCGAGCGACCAGTCTTTCTTCGACGGATCGAGGCGGCGGATATAGCGCTCGGCCCAATCCAGAATGGTCAGTGTGGTGAGGCCCAAAAAGTCGAACTTCACGAGGCCGACGGCTTCGACGTCGTCCTTGTCGTACTGGCTCACCACACCGCTTTCGTCGCCCTGCGTATACAGCGGGCAGAAATCGGTCAGCTTGCCGGGCGCGATCAGCACGCCGCCGGCGTGCATGCCGACGTTACGCGTGAGGCCTTCCACGCGCTGCGCGAGTTCGAGCAACTGATGCACTTCGTCTTCGTTGTCGAAGCGCTCCTGCAGCAGCGGCTCTTCCTTCATCGCGTCGGCGATGGTGACGTGTTTGCCCGGCTTGAACGGAATCAGCTTGGCGATGCCGTCCGTGAACATGTAGCCCAGATCGAGCACGCGGCCGATATCCCGCACCGCGGCCTTTGCCGCCATCGTGCCGAAGGTGGCGATCTGCGATACGGCGTCCGCCCCGTACTTGTCCTTCACATACTGAATCACACGATCGCGGCCGTGCTGGCAGAAGTCGATGTCGAAGTCGGGCATCGAGACCCGGTCCGGATTCAGGAAACGTTCGAACAGCAGGTTGTAGCGCAGCGGATCGAGGTCGGTCACGCCGAGCGCATAGGCGACCAGCGAACCCGCGCCCGACCCCCGGCCGGGGCCGACCGGCACGCCGTTGTTCTTGGCCCAGTTGATGAAGTCGGCAACGATCAGGAAGTAGCCCGGAAAGCCCATCTTGATGATCGTGCCGCACTCGAATTCGAGGCGCTGGTAATACGTTTCGCGCTGCGCCTCGCGCTCGGCCGTATCCGGGTACAACTGTTCGAGACGTTTTTCGAGGCCCTCTTTCGACAATTGCACGAGGTAATCGTCAAGCGACATGCCGTCGGGTGTCGGAAAGAGCGGCAGTTTCGGCTTGCCGAGTTCGAGCGTCAAATTGCAGCGCCTGGCGATTTCGACACTATTGGCGAGCGCAGACGGAATATCCGCGAACAGCCCCGTCATCTCTTCTTGCGTGCGGAAATATTGCTCGGACGTAAAGCGCTTCGAACGGCGCGGATTCGCCAGGATGTCGCCTTCGGAAATACACACGCGCGCTTCGTGCGCGGTGAAATCGTCCGGCGTCATGAACTGCATGGGATGGGTGGCCACCACCGGCAATTTCAGCGCCGCCGCGAGCGCTACCGCCTGCTGCACGTACTGCTCGCTGCCCGGCTGACCACACCGTTGCAGTTCGATATAAAAACCGTCAGGGAACACCTTCGCCCAATGCAACGCGTTGCGTTTGGCCGACTCTTCGTTGCCGGCCGCAAGCGCGAGGCCGATATCGCCCTGTTGCGCACCCGATAACGCGAGCAGGCCTTCGCCCAGACCGGATTCGAGCCAGCCGGCTTCGATTTCCGCGCGGCCGCGATACTGGTTGGTGAGCGATGCCTTGCTGAGCAACTCGCACAGGTTCAGATAACCGCGGCGATTCTTGACCAGCAGCAGCAAACGCGAAGGCTTGTCGCGGTCGTCCGGATTGGTGATCCAGACGTCGCAACCGGCAATGGGTTTGACCCCTTTGCCGCGGGCTTCCTTGTAAAAACGGACGAGGCCGAACGCGTTGCCGAGGTCGGTAAGGGCGAGCGCACCCTGACCGTCTTTGGCGGCGGCCTTGACGATGTCGTCAAGACGCACGATGCCATCGGCAATCGAGAATTCGGAGTGGACGCGGAGATGAACGAAGCGGGGATCTGACATGGGCGACATTGTAACTCCACACTTCCGGAGTTTTCAGGCCAAAACCACGCGTTAGCCGTTCGGCCTGGGGCGCAAACGTGGGAGCCCCGTACACCGGCGCTGTGCGGGCGGCGGACGATTTCGGCGACAGCGCGGGAGCGGCGCGCCTTGCGGGTTCGAACGGACCGGCTGGCGCAATTCCGGCCGTATTTCACGGGCAGAAGGTGCGGCCCGCTGCAAGCGCATGGGCACGTGCTTGCATGTTTGCGCGCGATTTGCGCTGCCGCAACAGGCTGGCCATTCGGCCGAGTCGGCCAAAGTGCCCGGTTGAGGGATAATACGGGTTTCGCCTATTCGACGTGCCCGCGCCGCATGAAGCCTGATGCGGGTCGCGCAATGCGCCCCCGTTTTCCGCGCCGCCGGGCACTTCTTACCGCTGGACACACATGAGTATCGTCAATCTCGCCGCCTATCATTTCGCGACTATCGAAGACACCGCCGCATGGCGCCCGCTCGTCACCGAGCGCTGCAACACGCTCGGCTTGCGCGGCACCGTGCTGCTGGCGCCTGAAGGCATCAATCTGTTTGTCGCGGGCTCCCGTGAAGCCGCAGACGCCTTTATCGACTACATCCGTCACGACGCGCTATTCGAAGGCAAGTTCGTCAATCTGCAGTTCAAGGAAAGCCTGTCGGACAAGCAGCCGTTCACCCGCATGCTGGTCAAGCTCAAGCGCGAAATTATCACGATGAAAAAGCCGGCGATCCGGCCGGAGCTCGGCCGCGCGCCGTTCGTCGACGCCCCCACGCTGAAAAGCTGGCTCGACCGCGGCCATGACGACGCAGGCCGCCCCGTCGTCATGCTCGACACACGTAACGCATTCGAAGTGGACGTCGGCACCTTTGACGACGCGCTCGACTACCGCATTACGAAATTCAGCGAATTTCCGGAAGTGATCGAGCAAAACCGCGCCGATCTCGAGGGCAAGACGGTGGTGTCGTTCTGCACCGGCGGAATTCGCTGCGAGAAGGCGGCGATCCACATGAAGGAAGTCGGCATCGAGAACGTGTACCAGCTCGAAGGCGGCATCCTGAAGTATTTCGAGGAAGTCGGCGGCGCGCATTATCACGGCGACTGCTTCGTCTTCGACTACCGCACGGCACTCAATCCGCAACTGGAGCCGACCGCGACCGCGCAATGCTTCGGCTGCCGCGCGGTGGTGACACCCGAAGCGCAACAATCGCCGATGTACGTTGCGGGCAAGACATGTCCGGAATGCCATCCGGACGGCAAGGCGGCGCGCGCCGCGTGATGCGGGCGGTTGCAGCAGGCGGGCGCCTTCACGTTGCGGCCCGCCGCTCCCATCCGGATTCATGGCTGCGCGGCGTGGGTCCCTCAGTTGTTCATCGTATTTGTGCATCAGCACACCGATCGAACCCATGACCTATCGTGGACGCTTCGCGCCATCGCCTACTGGGCCTTTGCATTTCGGCTCGCTGGTAAGCGCGCTCGCAAGCTGGCTGGACGCGCGCGCGCAGGGTGGTGTGTGGCTCGTACGCATCGAAGACATTGACGGACCTCGCACCGTCCCTGGCGCGGCTGAAGAGATTCTGTCGACCCTTGAGCGTTTCGGCATGCATGCCGACGAGCCGCCCGTCTGGCAAAGCCGTCGCACTGCGCGTTACCAGGAAGCCCTCGAACAACTGAAGGCTGCCGGCCTGGCCTACCCATGCAGTTGCACACGCAGGGAGATTGCCGACTCGCTGCTGCATGCGCACACGCGCAACACAACGCTCGCCTATCCTGGGACCTGCCGCAACGGCCTGCATGGCAAGCCGGCGCGCGCATGGCGGCTGCGCGTACCTGATGGCGATCCTGCGGTGATCACATTCGAAGACCGCTGGCAGGGCAGGCAAACGCAGAACCTGGCCACTGAGGTCGGCGACTTCGTCCTGAGACGCGCTGACGATCAGTGGGCGTACCAACTGGCGGTGGTGGTTGACGACGCGGATGCGAGCATTACGCAGATTGTGCGAGGCGCGGACTTGATGGACTCAACGGCTCGCCAGATATACCTGCAGCGTTGCCTTGGCGTACCGGCACCGGCGTATTTACACGTACCGGTGGTCACGAACGATCTGGGCGAAAAGCTCAGCAAGCAAAACGGCGCAACCGCGCTCGACAGCAACGAACCCCTTGAGGCCCTGAACGCAGCTGCCAGACATTTGGGACTTGAGATGGGCGACAACGAATACGTGACGCTGGAGGGTTTCTATGCTGCGGCAACGGCGGCATGGGCAAAGCGCATGAGCATACAAGTGCAACGCAACTAGCGCCTGAAGGGCGCTGACGACAAACGGAACACATCGACATCCACGCGGCGCGAGCCGCGAGTGGAGAGCAAGGAACAAAGCGAAGATCGACACGGGGTTGCCGTTGCCGTTGCCGTTGCCGTTGCCGTTGCCGTTGCCGTTGCCGTTGCCGTTGC
>NZ_JAQQFL010000066.1:0-15428 GCF_046026025.1 Paraburkholderia fungorum
CGCGAACCACACAGCACAGAACGAAGCACCGGAAGACCCAGTCGAAGCCGCGCTTGCCGCGATCTGGCAGGACGTGCTGGGTGTGGAGCAGGTCGGCCGTCATGCGAACTTCTTTGAACTCGGCGGTGACTCGATCATCGCGATGCAGGTCAGCGCGCGAATCCGTGAGACGCTCGACGGCGCATTCGCGTTGCGCGCGTTGTTCACGAACCCGACCCTTGCGGCGCTCGCACCGCACATCGGACACGCGTCGCGCGAGCCGTCCGCGGATACGCAGCAGATCGGAAAACTTCCACGCACGGGTACGCTGCCGCTGTCGCCCGCGCAACGCCGGTTATGGATCGCCGCGCGGCTCGCGACGCACGACGCCGCGTCCTATAACGTCACCGCGACGGTGAAGCTGGACGGTGCGTTGTCCGCGGCGCACGTGCAGACGGCGCTCGCGATGCTCACAGCGCGCCATGAAACACTGCGGGCCAGCTACCCGGATCGCGATGGCCAACCCTACGCGTCGATAGCGGCATACCAGGTGCCTGATTTCGTCAGCCGTGATTTGTCCGGTCTCGACGACGATGCACAACGCGCCGCGCTGGACGAACTCGCGAGAACCCGCATCGACAGTCCGTTCGACGTGACGCGCGGTCCGTTGATGCGAGCGACGCTCGTTCGGCTTGCACCGCAACGTCATCGGTTGATGTTGTCGCTGCATCACCTGATCTGCGACGGCTGGTCGATGGGCGTGCTCGTCAGTGAATTCAGCGGGTTCTATCGTGCCGCGCAAAGCGGGACGCACGACGCGTTGCTCGCGCCGCTCGACGTGCAATACGTGGACTACGCCGCGTGGCATCGGCAGCAACTCGATGGCGCTCGCACCGATGGCCTGCGCGCATTCTGGCGCGAGCGTCTCGACGGCGCACCGCATGCGCTCGATCTGCCGGTCGATTTCCCGCGCCCGCCGACTGTGTCGCAAGCCGGCGATTCGCTTCTTTGCACGCTCGATGCCGCGTTGGCGCGCAAGGTTCAAGACGCCGCGCAACGCTATCGCGTGACGCCGTTCGTCGTGTTGCTGGCGAGCTATCAACTGCTGCTGCATCGCTTGACAGGAAGTCGCGATGTGCTGGTCGGCACCGATGTCGCGGGCCGCGAGCGGGTCGAACTGGAAGCGTTGATTGGCTTCTTCGTCAACGTCGTGCCACTGCGCTCGCGAATCGACGCAAGCCATGCAGGCGACGCGCCGCTCGACATTGGCAGATGGCTTGCGGATACCGGCGCATCGACTATCAGCGCGCTCGAACACTCGCAATTGCCGCTCGATCAGATTGTCGACACGGTGAAAGCCGTGCGCGACCGGCGTCGCAATCCATTGATTCAGGCGTTATTCGTGCTGCAAAACACGCCGGCGACGACGCTGGACTTGCCCGGCGTCGTCAGCGAAACGCTCGAACGCCCGAGCGTGTATTCGAAGTTCGACATGGCGCTGTTCATCGAACCGCACGACAGCACGTGGCGTGCCGAATGGGTGTTCAGCACCGCGCTTTTCAAGCCGTCGACAATCCAGCGATGGAGCGTCGAATGGCTCAGTCTTCTGGAGAACATCGTGACGCAAACTCAGATTCACGCGACTAATCCGCCGCGCTCCGCCGACGCTGACGGCCCGGCGCAGGCCTCTCACATCGCCCACACCACACAATCGGCGCAGTCCGCGCAGCAGGACAAGCTCGCGAAGCTGAAAAAAATCGCCTCTCGCGGACCGCGCGCGCCGGTTGCGGCCAACGCCGTGACGAACGTCGAGAGCGTGGCCGACACCACTCGCCCGCCGGCACGCGTGAGCGCGCTGCAAGCGGAACAAGCGCTGCCGGCCGTCTGCGAGCCCTGGACCTCCGACGTCGATCCGCACGCGTGGGCGCGGCAGCATCGCGCGTTCATCGACGCGACGCTTGCACATCACGGCACGATCCTGTTCCGCGGTTTCAACCTGAGCTCCGTGGCGGACTTCGAGGCATTCGCTGAAGCCATGTCGCCTGGGCTATACGGCGGTTACGGCGATCTGCCCAAGAAGGAGGGCGGCCGCAATACCTACCGGTCGACGCCGTATCCGGAACGCGAAATGATCCTGTTCCACAACGAAAGCTCGCACCTGGAGCGCTGGCCGCGCAAGCAGTGGTTCTATTGCGAACTGCCCTCGAAGGTGGGCGGAGCAACGCCGATCGTCGATTGCCGCGAGATGCTGCGGCGCTTGCCGGCGCCGATCGTGAAGGCATTCCGCGAGAAGCACCTGATGTATATCCGCACGTTCACGGATCGGCTCGACGTCGCGTGGCAGGATTTTTTCGGCACCGAGGTGCGTGCCGACGTCGAAACGCGTTTGCGTGCGGCAGGCGTCGCATTCCGCTGGCTGCCGAATGACGGACTGCAAACGCGCACGATCTGTCCAGGCGTCATCACCCATCCGGTGACCGGCGAACTGGCGTTTTTCAATCAGGTGCAACTGCATCATCCGTACTTCCTGCGCGCCGATATTCGCGCCGATCTGCTGAAGATGGTCGGCCCGGACCAGTTGCCGCGCAACGTTTGCTACGGCGACGGAACACCGATCGACGAAGCCGATCTGGCGGTCATCGGCGAGGCCTATGAAGCGTGCGCGGTGCGCTTCGAATGGCGCGCGGGGGATGTCGTGATGCTCGACAACATGCTGGTCGCGCATGCGCGCGACCCGTACGAAGAACCCCGCAAGATCGTGGTCGCGATGGGCGCGATGGTCGAGCGCGATGCACTCGCGGCGGCTTCGGTATCCGCTGTGAATGCAGACGAAACTTATCCGTGAAGGGCGGGCAGAGACGATGAACGATTTTGCAGAACAGATGGACACGGATGGCGTGGCGCTGTCGCCCGCGCAACGGGAGGTGCTGACGGCGCGCGACGTGACTGCGAACGCCGAAGGCGGGCGCGATGCGCCTGCGGTGTTGGGCGTAAGCTTGCGCGGTCCGTTTGACGACGCACGACTCGCGGATGCTTTCGCAAGCGTCTGCGCGCGTCACGAGATCACGCAGACCGCGTTCCGGCACGTGCCGGGCTATGTGCAACCGAGACAGTTTCCGTATGCATTGGCCGTGCCTTCGATCGAACGCGTCGAGTGCTCACCCGCGACGCTCGCTGATGCCGGGCGCGATGCCATAACACGCATTTCGCCTACGCTCGGTGCGTCGGCGTTGTGCCATGAAGACGCGCATCCGTTACGTGCGGTGTTGCTGCGCGCGGATGCCGATACGGCGCGACTCGTGCTGATCGCGTCTCGTGCGGCGGCGGACGACGCGAGTCTTGCCGCGCTGTTGCGCGCAACCGTCGACGCTTATGCGTTGCGCGATGTCCCGGAAGCGGACGACGAACCCGTGCAGTACACGCAATTTGTCGAATGGCGCGACGAGTTGAGCCGCGATGACGACGCGCCCGCCGCCGCCGAGTATTGGCGCGCTTATGCCGCCGACGTGGCCGCGCAAACGCAAGGCGCGGCGAGTTTGCCGTATCGCCGGCGCGTGGCTGCCGAAGGCGCGCGAAAGCGTGCAGCGCAACCCCTTGCGGTCGAACTCGACGCGACAAGCCGGGACGCGCTTTACGACGTGTTCACGCGCGATCATGAACTTTCGGCAGACGTCATTGCCCAGGCGGCATGGTGGGTCGTGCTCGCGCGCGTAAGCGGTGCGTCGGCGTGGGACGGCGGCTGGCAACACGACTGCCGTCGCGATTACGACATGCTGCGAGCCGGCATCGGCGCGTACCAGCAAGTGCTGCCGGTTCTGCTGCGTTGCGCGCCGGAAGACCGTTTCATCGACGTTGCGCGGGCGTTGCAAACGACGCTCGCGACGCATCGGCGGTGGCAGGAATACGCTGCATCGCATTCCGCTCTGCTGACGGCATCCGCAAAACGCGTGAGCTTCGTTCAGGCGGATCCGGCTGTGACGGTTGCGATCGGCGGTGCCGGGGTATCGACCTTGTCGGCGGAAATCGATGCGTTGAATGGGCCGTTGCCGGACTGCGAACTGGGCCTGCAAGCCGATATCGACGCCGATGGCCGGATTGTCCGCGTCGCCTTGCATTACGCGGACGATGTTTATCCACGCGACGCAATGACCGTGTTGCTCGATCAATATGTGAATGTGCTGACGGCGTTGCCTTCACTGGCGGCGCAGCGCAAAGATCGGATCGCCGATCTGCCGTTGACGAACGCAGAATCGGAACGCGCTCTACTGGACTGGCGCGGTGCGTCGCTCGATGTGAGCGGCGCGCACGCTCAATGTGTGTCGACCGTCGGCGAGCGAATCGCGCACTGGGCGACGCGCACGCCTGACGCGCCCGCGCTGGTCGGCGACGAGGCGGCGCTGAGCTACGGCGAACTGCACGCACGCGTCGCGCGGCTCGCATCGCAACTCGCGGCAATCGGCGCGCCACGCGGCACACCCATTGCCTTGGCGATGCCGCGCTGCGCCGCGCAAGTCGTTGCATTACTGGCGGTGATGCAGGCCGGCGCGCCGTATTTGCCGCTCGATCCTGCGTGGCCCGCGGCGCGGCGCCGTGCGATCGTGGCGCAGGCGAAGCCGTCGCTCGTGCTGTGCCTGCGTGACGACTACGCATCGTTGAGCCCCGACGATCTCGCGAACGCATCGTATGCCGTGCTCGACGCGACATCGTTCGAGATCGCCTTGAATCCACCCATCGCGAATGCGGCCGCGCCTCACCAGCCGGAAGCCGCTGACGCGGCGTACGTCCTGTTCACCTCAGGCTCGACCGGTCAGCCGAAGGGCGTCGTGATCGAACACCGGCAATTGCTGAACTATGTAGCGGGTGTGAGCGCAACGCTCGGTCTCGCGCACGTGCGCCGCGTCGCGCTGACCTCGACCGTCGCCGCCGATCTCGGCAATACGGCATTGTTCGGCGCGCTTTACAACGGCGCATGCCTCGTCGTTGCGAACGCACACGATACGCACGACGCGGCCGCGTTCGCGCGCTTCCTGCGCGACCAGTCGATCGATTGCCTGAAGATGACACCGTCGCATCTCGACGCGTTGCTGGATACGCGCGGCGCCGTCGTGCCACGCACGCTGATTCTCGGCGGCGAGCCGGTGCCGCGGCGTCTTGCCGAAAAGGTGCGTGCCATCGATCCGGCATGCCGGATATTCAATCACTACGGTCCGACGGAGACGACGATCGGCGTGCTGGTTCATGAATTCGGTGCGCGGACCGATGGGGACAGCGTGCTTGCGCATGCATCGGCCGACGCGCTTGCGCTCACCACACCTCTGCCGAATTGCCATGTCTACGTGCTCGACGCGGCGCAGCGGCTTGCGCCGGTCGGTGTGCTCGGCGAGGTGTTTATCGGCGGCGCCCAGGTGTGTCGAGGCTATCTCGACGCGTCGGGCCGGTCCGGCGCAAACAGCGCAAACAGCGCCTTCATCGACGATCCGTTCCAGCCCGGCGAGCGCCTGTACCGCAGCGGCGACATGGCGCGCTATCTGCCGGGCGGCGGTATCCAGTTGGCGGGCCGCGCGGACGACCAGATCAAATTGCGCGGCTTTCGTATCGAGCTCGCCGAAATCGAAGCGGCGCTGCGCGCCGTACCGGGTGTCGCTCAGGCCGTGGTGCGCGCGTTCGGCGACGACGCGCATCGCTATCTGGCCGCCTTCATCACGTGCGACGACCCCACGGTCGCCGAAACGGCAATCCGCGTCGCGCTGGCCGAACGCTTGCCGGAGCCGATGGTGCCGGCGCGCGTGGTCGTCCTGGCGGCGATGCCGCGTCTGCCGAACGGCAAGATCGATCGGCAGGCGCTGGCCGAGCCCGGCCGCGCATTGAGCGGCCAATCCGGCGCAATAACGGAAACAGCTCCGCGCACCGCTCTGGAAACACTGCT
Source organism: Paraburkholderia fungorum (assembly GCF_046026025.1). Lineage (GTDB taxonomy): Bacteria > Pseudomonadota > Gammaproteobacteria > Burkholderiales > Burkholderiaceae > Paraburkholderia > Paraburkholderia fungorum_E. Next base: position 5,906 of record NZ_JAQQFL010000066.1, read on the forward strand.
CGCACAGAACCTTGCCACGTTGCTGGAGCGTGACAGCGTCGGCATTCACCAGAACCTGTTCGAACTCGGCGGCGATTCGCTGCTCGTGATCCGGCTGGCCTCGCGAGTTCGCGATCTGCTGCGTATCGACGTGTTGCCCGGTCTCATCTTCGAACATCCGAACGTCGCCGAACTCGCGCGCTCGCTGGCGGCGCTGCACGGCACGCCGGAAGTGCTTGAGCGAACGGCGAAATTGCGTCTGAAGCTCGACGCGATGGATCCCGCCGAGCGCGCGCAGATCGAGGAACGCGCACGCGAACAGATGCGCGTACGCGAGCAAGCGGCGGGGTAATGAACCGGTGAAGCCGTGAAACCGGCCGCAAACCTTGCGTAATGAGTTGCGTAATAGGAATGATTCCGTTTAGTATTCACAATTTGCGTGAGTAATAAGAATCATTATCATTAAAGTGGGCGTTCGGCGGCGTACCTCAAGCGACAGATTGAGCGTCATGCCGGCGTTCGCTGTTTCTTAAAAAACTACCAGCGTTTGGAACGGGCATGAGAGAAGAGACCAAGGGGAAGCGGGGAATGGGAGAGGGGCGAGACCGGGCGGCGACGACCGGTCGATCGGCGGGCCGCCGGGTGCTGAGCGCCGGCGCGCTGATTGCCGGGCTGGCGTTTGCCATGGCGGCGCATGCGAAAAGCGACGCGCCGCAGTTGATCGATTCGCCGGCGCAGCCGCTCGATCAGGCGCTGAAACAACTCGCGAGTCAGACCGGCCTGAAGTTGTCCTACTCGAGCGAACTGGTGGCGGGCAAGACAGCGCCTGCGGTGCATGGTCGGCTCGCGGCGCCGCAGGCACTGCAACAGATCCTGGGTGCGTCCGGCTTGCAGGCCGTGAAAACCGGCGACGCGTACCTCGTAGCGCAACAGAACGTTCCAGCCAATACCACGACCGACACCGGCAACGCCGGCAGCACGTTGCCCGCGATCACCGTGAGCGATAACGCGGCGGACACCGCCGCCAACGCGGTCAATCCCCGCACGACGATCGGCTCGAAGATTCCGCTCACGCAGCGCGAAATCCCGCAGACGGTGACGGTGATTCCGCAAGAGCAGATTCAGCAACAGAACATGACCACGCTGACCGATGCGATGCGCGCGACACCCGGCGTGAGTGTCGTTTACGCGGATTCGGAGCGCACCAACTATTATTCGCGCGGTTTCCCGATCGACACGTGGCTGCTCGACGGCGTGGCCAGCAATCAGAATCTTGCATCGATTGCCCCGAATCTCGCGATGTTCGATCGCGTCGAAGTGCTGCGCGGCCCGGACGGCCTGATGAACGGTTTCGGCAGCCCGGGCGGCTCGCTGAATCTGGTGCGCAAGCAGGCGCCGAGCACGTTTTCGATGAACGCGGAACTGTACGGCGGCACGTATAACGAAGTCGGCGGCATGGTGGATGTGGGCGGCCCGATCAACGCAGCGGGCTCGTTGCGTGGCCGCTTCGTCGCCGAGGCGGATCGTCAGGACCTGACCCAGGATTCGACGTGGCGCCGCAGCAAGAACATCTACGGCACGCTCGAAGCGGATCTGACCTCGCAGACCAAATTGCAGATCGGCGCGAGCTACTCCGAGACCGATCAGAAAGCGATGTGGACCGGCACGCCGACCTATTCGAACTACATGTTCCTGAACCTGCCGCGCTCGACCTATCTCGGCGCGCCGTGGAACGACAATACCTACGACATCACGACCGCGTTCGCGACGCTGACGCAGAAACTGGGCGGCGGCTGGAGCACCAAACTCGCTTTCAATTATCTCGAGAACCGCTCGTCGATTCTGAACGGCAACGTGTCCGGCCCGATCGATCCGGTCACCAATAACGGCACGATCGGCGCGACCAGATGGGCTCAGGACGATCAGCAGGAATCGGTCGATCTGTCCGCGAGCGGGCCGTTCCAGTTGCTCGGCCGTACGCATCAACTGACGGTTGGCGGCAGCTATCTCCACGAGAGCATTCGGACCCGCAACTTCTATTGTTCGGGCGGCAATGTTTTCTGCCAGAGCACGGGCAGTATTTTCTCGTCGATTCCCGAACCGGCTTTTGACGGCCCGGTGTCGGACGAAACCAAATCGACGAGCCAGTACGGCCTGTACGCCAATACGCGCATCAGCCTGGCCGACCCGCTGACACTGGTGCTCGGCGCGCGCGCGACATGGTGGGACTACGGTTTTACGCCGAACCCGGCGGCCAACTACTGGGGCGATGCGACCCAGCATCACCATATTTCGGGCCGCGTTACGCCGTATGCCGGCCTGATCTACGACATCAACCGCACTTACTCGGCGTATGTCAGTTACACCGGCATTTTCGTCCCGCAGACCGGCACCGATGTGAGCGGCAACCTGCTGCAACCGCTCGAAGGCGATCAGTATGAAATCGGTTTGAAGGGCGAGTATTTCGGCGGTCAACTGAACACGAATATCGCGCTGTTCCAGTTGACCGAGAAGAATCGCGCGCTCGACGACCCGCGCTACCCTGGCCAGGGTTTCGTGGTCGCGGCGGGCAAGGCGCGGTCCCGCGGTGTCGAATTGACGGCGACCGGCCAGTTGACGTCGAACTGGAGCGTGTTCGGCGGCTATACGTACACGAATGCGCAGTTCCTCGACGCCAGCACGAACGCCGACGGCTTCGCGTTCCAGAGCGTCGCGCCGAAGCATCTGTTCAAGCTGTGGACCAACTACAGGCTGCCGGGCAATCTGAACAGGTTCTCGGTGGGCGGTGGCGCGTACGTGTCGAGCGGCATCTCCGCCACCGACGGCGTCGGTACGGTTCGCCAGGGCACCTTCGCGACCTTCGATCTGCGCGCCGCGTACGACATCAACAAGAACCTGACGGCATCGGTGAGCGTGACGAATCTGTTCGACCGTCATTACTACGATTCGATTTCGTCGACGGGCAGCTCCTTCTGGGGCAACCCGCGCCAACTGCTGTTCAAGCTGCGGATGCAAATGTAACGACCACGCGCCGCGCCGCTTCGATCTCGCATCGTAAGGGGCACGGCGCGTATCCCGCCGCGGCACGCGCTTCGATCTGACTGGAAGCGGGCACTGCTGCCGTGCCGGGCTTGCCTGATTTCGAACGTGAACGTGTAACCGATTTGATCTGTCTGCATCATCCACGAGATACACAGCCATGAGCGAGCACTTGAGCAACGACGACCAGGACCTGATCGATCTGCTGGCAGCGGATCTGTCCTTCGGATCCGCGCAGCGTACGGTACCTGCCGACCCTCTTCCGGCGCCGTTGTCGGTCGCGCAGCAGCGCTTGTGGTTTATGCAACGCTACGAGCCGTCGAGCACGGCTTACAACATCGTTCACGGTTTCGAGCTCCACGGGCCGCTCGATCTCGCGCGTCTGACGCGTGCATTCGAGGGGGTGATCGGCCGTCATGAGATTCTTCGCACGCGCTTCGTCGAGCACGATGGCGTGACCTGCCAGAAGGTGCTGGATGAAGTGGATTTCTCCATTACGCACCGGCGGCTCGATGCGTCCGATCTGCTCAAGGGCGATGCGTGGTGTCACGGCTCGCTCGAAAGCGAAGCACGCAAGCCGTTCGATCTCGATGGCTCGTTGCTGCGCGTCGGCGTGCATTCGGCGAGTGACGAGCGGCATGTGCTGGTGGTCGCGCTGCATCATCTGGTGTCGGACGGCTGGTCGAATGCAATCTGGGCGCGCGATCTGGCCGCTGCCTACGAAGCGGCCGAAACCTCCCCGCAAGGCGAGGCGCGCTCGACACCACGCTGGCCCGCGTTACCGATCCAGTATGCCGATCACGCGCGCCGCGAAGCGCAGTATGTGCGCAGCGACGCCGCGCGCGCCGATCTCGACTACTGGCGCACAGCGCTCGGCACCCGGTTGCCGGTGCTGAATCTGCCCACCGATCGTTTTCGCCCCGACGTGCTGCGTTTTCGCGGCGCGGCGCAAACCTTGCATGCGGATGCGGACGTTGCCGCGCGGATCGCGGCATTCTGCGCCCACGAACGCGTCACGCCGTTCGTGTTCTGTCTCGCCGCGTTTCAACTGGTACTCGCGCGCGTCAGCCAGCAGGACGAATTCCTGGTTGGCGTGCCTGGCGCGGGCCGGCATTGGCCTGACGTCGACCACCTGATCGGCTTCTTTGTCGATCTGCAGATCTATCGCGCGCGGCCCGACGCGCAGCTTCCGGTGCGCGACTGGCTGCGCCGGATCCAGGCGGAATCGGTGGGCGCGCTGAATCATCCCGGCTTGCCGTTCGAGCGCCTGCTCGAGGCGCTTGGCGTTGAACGCAGCGTCAACCGTCATCCCCTGTTTCAGGTGAGCTTCGGCTACCAGGACACGGCGAAACCGGCCACGCTGACGCTTGGCGACATGCGCGTGAACGTCGTCGATCTGCCTGCCGATGACGCCAAATTCGATCTGACGCTGCACGTCGGCTTCAACACGCAACGGCTCGAGGCGCGCTTTGTGTACGACGTCGATCTGTTCGACGCCGCGACGATCGCGCGTTTCGCCGCGCAGTACGAGATCGCGCTCGACGCGTTGCTGACGCACGCCGATGCGCCGCTCGGCGCGCTCGATATCCTCGATGGCGCGCAACGCGCAAGTCTGCTGGCCCGCGGCCGCACGAACGAGCTTTATCCCGCCACGCCGCCTGCGCACGTGTCCATCGCGCGACGCGCCGCGCAGGCGCCCGACGAACCCGCGCTGCTGTTCGGCGACGTCACTGTCAGCTATGGCGAATTGAACATGCGCGCGAATCGCGTGGCGCATCGTTTGATGGCGCTCGGCGTCAAGCCGGAAATGCGGGTCGGGATCGCCGCCGAGCGTTCGGTCGAACTGATCGTCGGCCTGCTGGCCGTGCTGAAAACGGGCGCCGCGTATGTGCCGCTCGATCCCGCCTATCCGAACGACCGGCTCGCGTACATGCTGGACGACAGCGGCATCGTGCTGCTGTTGACGCAAAGTCATTTGCGCGGCGGTTTGCCGTCGCGTGAGGGCATGCGCCTGATCGATCTCGATAGCACGGCGTTCGATGCCGAACCGTCGCATGACCCGGATGTGCGCGTATTCGACGGCACACTCGCGTACGTCGTCTACACGTCGGGATCGACGGGGCGGCCGAAGGGCGTCGGCGTCGCGCACGGTCCGCTGTCGATGCACCTGCAAGCGATCGCGCAGCGCTACGACGTGCAGCCCGGCGACCGCGAACTGCAATTTTTCTCGATCAGTTTCGACGCCGCCGCGGAGCAATGGTTGACACCGCTGGTCAACGGCGCGGCCATCGTGATCCGGGATATGGGCGACTGGCCTCCCGAGCGCCTGCTCGCGGAAGCGCGCGACAAGCGCGTGACGATCCTGCATCTGCCGCCCGCTTATGTCGATCTGTTGCCGTCGACGGCCGGGGTCGGCAGTGTCTCGATCAAGACTTGCATTTCGGGCGGCGAGGGCTGGCAGAAGCGCGGTTTCGACGCGGTACGGCGCAGCTTGCGTCCGCGGCGCATCGTCAACGCCTATGGTCCCGCTGAAACGGTGATCACGCCAACCGCCTGGATCGCCGACGCCGACAGCGTGTTCGATAGCGCCTACGCGCCGATCGGCCGGCCGGTCGGCGAGCGCAGCGTCTACGTGCTCGATCCTGACATGAACCTGCTTGCCGATCGCCTGCACGGCGAGTTGTATATCGGCGGCCGGGGGATGGCGCGCGGCTACATGGGACGCGCCGCGCTGACCGCCGAGCGTTTCGTACCCGACCCGTTCAGTCAGGACGGCGCGCGCCTGTATCGCACCGGCGATCTGGTCTGCTGGGGTGCGGACGGCGAGCTCGAGTATCAGGGGCGACTCGATCATCAGGTCAAGATTCGCTGCTTCCGGATCGAGCTGGGTGAAGTCGAATCGGCCTTGTTGATGCAGCCGGGTGTGCGTGAAGCGGTGGTCGTCGCGCAGGAGGGGCCGGGCGGCACGCGGCTGGTCGGTTACGTGAGCGCACGCGTCGACGCGATAGCCGCGGGGGCCACGATTCCGCTCGACACGGCGGCGTTGCGCGCGGCGTTGCTGGCCGAACTGCCGGATTACATGGTGCCGGGCGCACTGGTCGTGATGGACGCGTTGCCGATCAATCCGAACGGCAAGGTCGATCGCCATGCTTTGCCGGTGCCGCAATTCGACCGCGAAGCGTATGCCGCTCCGCAGGGCGACGCGGAAATGGCGCTCGCGGCCGCGTGGCGCGAGATTCTCGGCATCGACGAAATTGGCCGGCATCACAACTTCTTCGAACTGGGCGGCGATTCGATCCTCAGTTTGCAGATCGTCGCGCGCGCTCGCGAGGCAGGCTGGAAAGTCACGCCACGTCAGCTGTTCGAGCGGCAGACGATTGCGGAACTGGCGGCGGTGGCGATTGGACTGAACGCGGCATTGAATCCGGCGTTCGATGCGGATACCGGTTTCGCGGAGGACGAAACGCAGGTTGAAGGGCCGATAGGATTGCTGCCGATCCAGCGCGAGTTCTTCGGCAGCGATATTCCGAATCGTCATCACTGGAACCAGTCGGTGCTGTTGTCGAGCGATAAGCCGATCGACACTACGCGCTTGCACGATGCGCTGCGCGTGGTGGTCGGGCATCATGAAGCGTTGCGTTTGCGTTTCACATGCGACGCGCAGGGCAACTGGCATCAACAGCCCGGTGCCGTTTTCAGCGATGCGCAGCCGATACTGTGGATGCGCCGCGCCGATACGTGCGAGCAGATCGAAGCGCTGTGCGACGAGGCGCAGCTTAGCCTCGATATCGAACATGGGCCGCTGCTGCGCGTGCTATTGATCGACGTCGCGGACGGCACGAGCCGCGTATTGCTGACGGTGCATCACCTGGTGATCGACGGCGTCTCGTGGCGCATTCTGCTCGACGATCTGCAGCGTGCCTTCGCGCAACTGGACGGCGAACGCACGCCCGATGATGTGCGTTTGCCGTCGAACGGAACCTCGTATCGCGCGTGGTCGCAGCGTTTGACGATCTATGCGGCGTCCGGCGCGGTGCAGGCGCAATGCGCCTACTGGCGCACGCAACTGGCGACCTCGGCGAGCCTGCCTTGCGATAAGGATTCCCAGGGCGGCATTGCCGAAACCCGCGCGCTGCTGCGCACTACCGAACTTCAACTCGATCGCGGCCTCACACAACGCTTGCTGCAAGTCGCACCGGCCGCGTATCGCACTCAGGTCAACGATCTGTTGCTGACCGCGCTGGGTCGTGCGCTGTGCGCGTGGACCGGCGGCTCGGTAATCCGGATCGATCTCGAAGGACATGGCCGCGAGGACCTGTTTGACGGCGTCGATCTGAGCCGCACGGTAGGCTGGTTCACAAGTGTGCATCCGGTTGTACTCGACGCCGGTGGTGCGCCTGGGACGGCGCTGAAGCGCGTCAAGGAAGCGCTGCGCAATGTGCCGGATCGCGGTCTTGGATATGGCATGCTGCCCGACCTGCAGGCGCATTCGGACACACTGTTCAACTACCTTGGACAGATCGACGGTCAACTGGATACCCATGCGGGTTGGCGTGCTGCGACCGAATCGGCCGGGACGACCAATGATCCGCACGCGCGGCTGACGTATCCGCTGTCGATCGCGGGCCAGGTTTTCGACGGCGAGTTGCACCTGACGCTCGCATGGAGCAGCGTGCGTTTCGATCAGTCGACGATCGAACGGGTTGTGCAAGGTTTCCGCGCGGAGCTGGTTGGATTGATTGAACATTGCGCGAGCGATGCGAGCGATGCGAGCGATGCGAGCGGTGTGAGCGGTCCAAGCGGCGTGACGCCGTCCGATTTTCCGTTGGCGCGCTTGACCCAGACCGAGCTCGACGCATTGACCGCCACGCTGCCGGTAACCGCGCGCGAGTTGCAAGACCTTTATCCGTTGCCGCCGATGCAGGCCGGCATGCTGTTCCACACATGGCTGACCCCCGACGACAGCGCGTACCGCAATCAACTGCGCGTCGATCTCGACGGGCTCGACGCGCACCGTTTCCGCGCGGCGTGGCGCGCGGTGACCGAGCGTCACGACATCCTGCGCACCGGCTTTCTCCAGCATCGCCATGCGCTGTTGCAGTGGGTCGCGAAGAGCGCATCGTTACCGCTCGACGAACTGGACTGGCGCGAGCGTGCGTCACGGGATAGCGCTTCGGTGCCGGCAGAACTCGATGCACTCGCGCAAGCCGAACTCGCGAAGGGCTTCGACGTCACGCGTCCGCCGTTGCAGCGGCTGGCGCTGGTGCGAACCGGCGACGCGCGCTATCACCTGATCTGGACCGTGCATCACGTGCTGCTCGACGGCTGGAGCGCATCGCAACTGATCGGCGACGTGCTGCGTCACTACGGCGGTGAGCCGCTGGCGGCGCGTGGCGGACGATATCGCGACTACGTCGAATGGTTGCTGAAGCGCGATTCCCACGCCAGCGAAACGTACTGGCGCGATCAGCTTGCCGGGTTCGATACGCCGACGCGACTCGCGCCTGCGTTGCGCGGCGACGCAGCGGCGGCTGAAGCAAGCGTCGATGCCACGACGAGAAACGCGGGCTACGCCGAGGCGCATCTCGACCTGGATGGCGCGGCCAGCGAGCGGCTGACCGTCTTCGCGCGACAGGAGCGGGTGACGGTCAACACGCTGGTGCAGGCCGCATGGGCGTTGTTGCTGCAGCGTTATACGTCGCAGGACACAGTCGCATTTGGCGCGACGGTTGCCGGTCGTCCGGACGATCTGCCCGGTGCGCAACAGTTGCTGGGCTTGTTTATCAATACGTTGCCGGTGATCGCGTCGCCGCGCGCCGGCATGCGCATCGGCGACTGGTTGCGCGCGATGCAGGCGCAGGCGTTGGTGTCGCGTGAGCACGAACACACACCGCTGAACGAGATTCAACGATGGGCAGGCGCAGGCGGCGAGGGGCTGTTCGACAGCCTGATCGTGTTCGAAAACTATCCGGTCGATGCCGCGTTGAAGGCGGCCGCGCCTGGTGGCTTGCAGGTCCTCGATGTATCGAGCCACGAGCAGACGCATTATCCGTTGACGCTGACAGTCGCGCAGATTGACGGCGTGCTGCGCGCGCGGTGCAGTTTTGCGCAAGACGGGATCGATGCGGCAGGGGTGGCGCGGTTATTGAAACAGTTCGGGTTCCTATTGAGCGGACTGTGCGGTGCGGGGTTTGTCGGTGAACTGACGTTGCTGAATGACGACTCATCCGCGCTGCAGCAGCACGTGGGATGCAACACCGATTCGTTTGCCGATGCCGCTGCCGTGCACGAGCTGATCGAACGTCAGGCCGCCGCGACGCCGGGGGCGATTGCGCTGGTCTGCGGCGACGAAACCGTGGATTACGCAGCGCTGAATACGCGAGCGAATCGCCTGGCGCATCGCCTGATCCGCGAAGGTGTGCGCGGCGACGTGATGGTCGCGGTGGCGCTGGAGCGCTCGGTGGAGATGCTGGTGACGCTGCTGGCGGTGCTGAAGGCGGGCGGT
>NZ_JAQQFL010000067.1:0-15389 GCF_046026025.1 Paraburkholderia fungorum
TTGTTCGCTTGCGATGCATTGCCGAGCGCGACGGCGCCCTGCCCGGTCGCTGTATTGGCATTGCCTAGCGCCACCGCGCCCTGGCCGTTGGACGTATTGTTCGCGCCCATGGTTATCGCACCGGTGCCGATCGCCGAGTTCGGATCGCCGATGGCAACCGCGCCGTTACCGCTGGCCGTATTGCCTACGCCGATCGACACGGCCTTGCCGCCCGTAGCGGTTGCCGTCTGACCAATCGCTATGGCGCCGGCCGTGTTCGCGGTTGCCCCGGCACCCTGGGCGATCGAATTGCCGCCCGTGGCTTGAGCCCCGTTGCCTAGGGCAATGTCGTTGGCCGTCGTCGGTGCGCCGTTCACGCCGGCTACCGCATTCAGACCCTGGGCGATCGAATCGTTGCCGAACGCATTGGCCGCTGGTCCCACTGCGATTGCGTCAGTGCCAGTGGGAACGCTGTCCGCCAGCACCGAATTGGTGTGGAAATATTTGATCCCGCCGCCATTGTTGATGTTGGAAATCGCTGTCGTATTGGCTGTGACCTGCTGGTTGGTGGCGAAAAGCTGGGAGCCGTTCACTGCATCCGTGCTCGTCGCGTTCAAAGCGGCCGGCGCCATGTTGGTGATGGTCACCGGAGACCCGGCTCCCGCGCCGCCGGTCGCACCGAGCGTGATCTTCGTACCGCCCGCCGCGTCGTACTTGACCGCGATGTTGGCCGTGTTGTCGATATTCGTATTCAGCGCGCTCAACGCACCGGCAACCGTCGTTTGCGGCGTGGGTCCGCTGACGGCCCCGGTCGTGCTGACGGTGTTGACCGGCTGGCTAAAGCCGGTCAGATCGCCGGTCGCCGCGCTATAGCTGGCGCCGCCGCCCAAGGTGCCCGCTGTCGACGCGCCGAGATTATTGACGCCGGTGACAACCGTATTCAGCTGCGAGCCGTTGATTGCGTCGGTGCTGGCAGCCGAGATCACACCCGCGGCCACGTTCTGCAATTGCCGCTCCTTCCCAGCGGAGCCAACCGACACCACGCCATTGGCCGCGCTCGCGATGCCCGCCGCCGTGCCACCATAAAGCGCAGTGGTGCCCGTATGCGGCGCTGCGGTTGTACTGCCCGCACCCAACGCGACGTCGTTTGCGTTGCTGGCTGACGCGCCGGCACCCAGCGCAATCGCGCGAGCCTGGTTGGCCACCGCCGAATCGCCGAGCGCCAGCGCGCTCGCGCCGTTCGCATTGCTCGCGTTGCCCAGCGCGACCGCGCCTTGACCATTGGCGGTGTTGCCGTTGCCCTGCGCGACCGCGCCGTTGCCCGTGGCGGTATTGTCCGCACCCACGGCGACCGCACCATTGCCGGTCGCGGTATTGGGATCGCCAATCGCGACCGCGCCGTTGCCGCTGGCAGTCTGCGCCTGACCGAGCGCCACTGCGCCCGTGCCACCGAGTACCTGGGAGTTATGGCCGCCGGCGAACGAACCCGCGCCGGCGGCGGCAGCGACGGTACTGCCGTCGCCGATGGCAACCGTAGAGGCGGCGAGCGCACTTGCGGCATTGCCGATGGCAGAGGCATTGGCCGCGTTAGCCGTCGCGGAGGTACCCATCGCGAGGGCATCAGTGTTGGCCCCTGTCTGAGCCGAATCGCCTATCGCAATGGACGATGAGCCAGCCGAACTCGCGCCGGAGCCGATCGCAATCGCACGAATGCCTGACGCCGCGGCGCCTGCCACCGTCGTCGGAGTGGACGCACCGCCTTCCGCGACGGAATCCGCTCCGCCCACCGCTATTGCATTAGCGCCACTCGCTTTGGAGCCGTTCATCATGCCAAGCGAGTTGAGCCCTGAGGCGGCGGCGCCCGCCCCTAATGCCACCGCATTCTGTGCCGAGGCGTTGGCCACTGTGCCGGCTGCCAGCGACGAGGGACCGGACGAAGCCACGTCCGTGCCAATGCCAATCGCACCCGCCGCCGTTGCGCCCGTGCCTGCGACAGAACGCGGCCCGAGATAAATGGCGTTGAGGCCGCTGGCGATCGACTGAAAGCCGACAGCGACAGCGTGCGTCCCGGAGGCTGTCGCGATATAACCCATCCCGACGGCGCCCGGCCCGCTCACCAACGCCTGGAAGCCAATCGCGGTGGCATAGTCGGCGTTAGAGGTGACGTCGGTGCCAATGGCAATGGACGCAGTTCCCGTCGAACCGGTGCCCGCAGCGGTGCGCGCTCCGAGATAAACGGAGTTGGCACCGGTGGCACTGGCGCCCGCGCCAACGGCTATACCGTTGGTCTGGGATCCTGTGGCTCCGCTGCCCAATGCGACGGCGCCCGACGCGGCGGCGTTGGCGCTCGCACCCAGTGCAACGCCGTTATCTCCAGTTGCCTTCGCCAAGGGGCCGACGGCCGTCGACTGGTTGCCGCTCGAGACAGCGTCAACGCCAATCCCGATGGCCGCCGACCCGCTAGCGGCGACATCGGTACCGATGCCAATCGCCGACTGCGCGGTCGCGCCGGTACCCGGAGCAGTGCGCGCGCCCACGTAAATGGCGTTGATACCATTGGCAATGGCCTGAAAGCCGAAGGACAAGGCATTAATGCCCGTACTGCTGGCCCCATAACCTACCGCGGTGGCTCCGCCGCCAGAGGCGGTAGACTGTTGGCCCACGCACGTGGTGCTGCCACTATAGAAGTTATAAGGCGCCGACGCGCAGCTCAGCTGCGCCTGCGCCTGCGCGCCCCATCCCCCCAAACCCATCAACAACAGTACGGTGACGACACGGGGGCTGGAACCGTGCAACGCCGCAGCACCACATTCACCATGTTCACCGCTGCGCCCATCGCATATGGAAGCAGCCGCCCCTGACTTTCCCTTGCCGCGCGATGTGTCCAACTCCGACGCGGCTACGAAGGCGCCCAGCGCCTTGTTCCAGATGGTCCGATATGCCTTGTTCATGTCGTTGCCTCACCAGGTAATTGAAATGAGAAGTTCCTAAGCACGAGCGTGTGCATGCATCCTGTTTATTCAGGATGCCTATTTATGGTGTTTAAAACGTCTCACTACGGCGCGCGTTGCTTCAGCGTTGGAACTGAGGCAAGTTGCTTCCGCCCTCGGTGAATGACGAATCCTGAGCGCGAGCGAATACCCATGCTGACGTAGGAATTCGCATGACTAAGTAGACGATGAGGGTCGGTCAGACAGCCAGTTTTCGGCTTGCCGGCCGCTGAGACGATCGACGAATGGCGGGTTTATGAAGGCCCGAAGGGGTGTAGCGGAGGAAAGGCGGTTGCGTGGCGGAGCGCCAATTGCCGGCCAGACTGATGCGCATTCTTCGCCGAGCCAGCGCCCGGCTCTGTTCCGACTGGGATATTCATCGTTACTGCCCCCTCAGTAGCCTGTTGCAACGTTCCCTCGGCTCGTGGCATGACAAATAGTCTTGCGCCAGGCTACACGCACCGTTTTTCTTTCTCGCAACGCATTGAGCACTATGTGAGACGAAGGCCGCCGAGCTATTCGCATGGAATGTGGTGGCTCCCTTTATTTGAGTCGTGTAATAAAAAGAAAGATGAGTGCCCGCGGGAACTTTCTCATAGGTCTTTTAATTTGTCTACAAAAAGCCTTTGGCGACATCTGGGTATTGGGGAATCTAACGATTAGATTCGATTTACCTATTTTCGACTCCGGAAATGGGTCAGGATTTCCTGACATCAACTTCAGGATATCTGTAATTATTTCTCTATTTTTTAAGTCAGTTTCGTGTGGTAATGCGCATTAAAAATGCAAGACAGTTAGTGAATAGGAAATAGGAATCCGTTCGGTCGGCTGTTTGCCTCACACTTCGATTTCTTCCACGTCTACCCGCGACGCCGATGCCCTTTCCGTAGAGGTGGAAACAGATCTATCGAGGCGCTTCCTTGCCGTGCCACCCGGGAAGCTTCGCCCGCTACTGCGAGTGCGGCAGCAGCGGGACGCAGACAAATTACTTACCAGCGGTACGCCCGCGCTTGCGCGCAGGAAACCGTGACTAGAAGCACCCGTGGTGATCGAGCCTTTGGCCATCTACTTTTGCGTCGCGACCGACAGACCAAGAGTCTAAAGTGCTCGCAAAGGCTCTTTCAAGCGGCAAAGATCAGAACTCGTAGCCAACCTGTGCGCGCACACCAGCGTCGCCTGTCGACGTCACGGAGACCGCACCGTTCATGAGCCATTTGCCATTCTGCGACCGGTAGGTTGCGCCAGCGGCCACCGCAGCGCCGCTCCGGTAGTTAGCGGCGCCTGCGGCGATCACCGTGCGCCCCGGCCCCGAAGGCGTCATGTTCGGCATGGCCATCGCGGCAGCAATGCCGGCGTAAGCATTACGCGCGACTTGATTGATCGCATGCTGCGCTGAGTCGAACTTGCTGTTGAGCTGGTTGAGATTGACCGCATCGGTGCCCTGTGTGCCGGCCGCGACGTTGGTAATCTGACGCTCAGCACCCGGCGCACCAACCGAAACCGTGTTGTCCCGGTCTGCAACTGAATTTGCACCCAGGGCAACCGAATTATTCGCGGTCGCCTGGCTGTTGGTTCCGATTGCGGTCGAATCCGTGCCTGTGACTTTGGAATTCGTGCCGATGGCGGTTGCACGCGCAGCCGTGACGGTCGAGTTCGTGCCGATTGCCGTACCATCCTGGCCCGAAACGTTCGAACCGTTGCCAACCGCGGTTCCATTGGGAACGGATACGACCGAATTGTTACCCACTGCCGTACCTGTCGGGTCTGCAACCGTGCCATTCGAGCCGGATGTCGAAATCCTGTCGACGGTTGTGGTGATTGACGTCAGATTGCTCGAAAGTGCCGAAACCTGCGAAGCAATCGAGAAAAGCTGCGAGCCGTTCACCGCGTCCGTGCTGGTGGCGCTGATTTGACCAGCGGCGACATTTTGCAACTGATGTTCCTGACCGACCGCGCCGATACTCACGACGCCGGTCGGCGTCGCGCCTGCGAAGCCACCGAACGTGACCCCGTTCAGCGTGACGCTGCTCACGTTCGTTGCCGCACGTGTGACAGCGCCGGAACCCAGCGCTGTCGATTCAGCGGTCGAAGCTGCGGCTGCGTTACCGATTGCGATTGAATTTGCGCCCGTCGCTTGCGCGAGACCGCCCAATGCAACCGTGCCCGCTACTGCCGCATTGGCGCTCACGCCCATGGAAATGGAGCCGTTACCCTGCGCAAAAGCGCCATTTCCGATGGCGACCGCTTCGCCGTTTAATGCCCGGGCGCCCGGGCCGATTGCAACGGGCGAGGCAGGCGTAGTGGACGTTGCAGTCGCGTTTGCTCCAATCGCAATTGCGGAGTTGAAGGATGCACCGCCGTTTGCGACTGCGCCCACCCCTGCTGCAAATGCACCGTTACCAGTTGCAGAAGCGTGATTACCTATCGCGGTTGAATTCGCTCCAGTGACCGAAGCTTGTGCGCCCAAGGCGGTTGCGCCCGATCCGACTGCACTCGCGCCACCGCCATATGCTACGGCGTTATTTCCGCTTGCGACCGAATTAGCGCCAACTGCCGTGGCATTCTGGCCGCTTGCAGTTACCGTATCACCCAGAGCAGTTGCGGCTCCGCCATTAGCGGTGACATTGATCCCGACCGCCGTATTCTGACTTGTGTTGCTCGCATCACCCGCTACAGCGGGATTCGTCCCGCCTGTACTGGCGGATGGTGCCGTTGCACCCCCAATCGTTGCAGTCGTCCCCCCGACCTCGCCGCCAACTGCCAGGTTATCTGCATGTGCATATCCAGCCGAGAGCGTGAGCACCGTGAGTGCAGCCAGTGCTACTTTCGACTTCAGCGGTCGACCGACCAGCCCTATTTCCGCTTGCCCCGCTTCGCCCTGCACGCCGCGCTGCGTCTCCGCTGCCGCGACCAGTGCGCCAAATCGGCGATTCCAAACCAGCTTATATCTGCTCTTGTTCATTTCGTTCCGTTCTCACTCGTCTGATGGCCAATAAAAGGATTCATGTCTGGTCTCCGTCGCGCTGTGCCGAGGGACTCACTACACTGATGTCTTACAAAATGTAGGCATTAGCAACTTTGTGTAAGGCCACGCGGGATTATTGGCAGCGTTACTGCCACAATCGTTTTGCCGGAGGGACGAAATGCTTTGCCGGAGGGAAAATTCTTTTTGCCATCCGTGCGGAAACCGCTCGATTTAAATTGAATTAACAATCTGGTACGCTTCGCGGCTTTATGCTGGCGACCGATTCCCGCGAGCCTCAAGCTGCACAGTCAACCGCCGTTAACCAGACGGTTACCAGTCAGTTCCTTTCGCCTACACGATGCCGCCCCGAAACACTGCCCTCACGGATGCCCATCTTCTTGTGGTAGACGACCAGCCGGACCAGCTTCGATTGCTAATTGATGTGCTGCGCAACGCTGGATGCCGGATCAGCGTCGGATTCGACGGGTCACAGGCGTATCAACGAGCACTGGCGATTTCACCCGACCTGATCCTGATGGACGTACGGATGCCGCGGATGGATGGATTCGCCGCCTGCCGGCTTCTTGCCGCGGACCCTCGCACCTCTGCGATTCCCGTCATATTTCTCACCGTGGCCGGTGACCTTCACGATCGGATCAACGGTCTGGAAATCGGTGGCGTGGACTACGTGCTCAAGCCATTCGAGGCGGACGAGGTACTTGCACGGATTCGCGTTCACCTTGCCCGGACACGCGGCAATCGGGATACGGAAGATGAGGTATCCGCTTCGGACTTCACAGGCAACAGCGTCATCGTTCGCGCGGCCATTCGACATCTGTCGCAAAGGCTGCACGATGCGCCAACGGTCGAACAACTCGCGCGCCTGGTGGGAACCAATGAGAAACGCCTGTCGCGTGCGTTCAGGGACAACGTTGGCAAGACAGTATTCGAGTATCTCCGGGACGAGCGCCTGCGGATTGCACAAAAGCTGTTGAGTAGTACGTCATTGAGTATCGCCAGGATCGCCGAAGAAATTGGTTTTTCCAGTGCCGCGAATTTCGCCACGGCGTTTCGCGAGCGATTCGGTATGCCCCCGTCAACCTATCGGGAAGAATTTCGCGGCCGGGACCTGGTTGATACCGCGGAACCCACCCTCGAGGCAGAGTGACGACATCATGACTACAGCTCGGTGGTTCCGCTTACTGTTCATATGCCTGAGCTGGTGGACCACCTATTCCATGGCCGTCGGTCTCAACACCGCCAGTGCACAGCCACAACGGGCTCCCACCCTGAACCAGGTGCAGGTATTCGAAGACGTCTCGGGCAAGATGAGGTTGGACGACATACTCACACTGTCCGCAGGAGCCACGCCAGGCTTCCTTCCCGTGCAGGGGAATCGACTCAAGCCAGGTTTCACCCACTCGGCATGGTGGCTCCGCGTGGCGGTGAGCAATGGTAGTTCAACGGACCTCCCACTCGTGCTCGTGTTCCAGGACGCGCGCCTCCTGAAAGTCGACTTTTACACCGGGTACAGCGGCCACTGGACACATGACGGCATCGATCCCGCACGCCCCACGTCCCGGTCGCTTTCGTCGCGGTATCCGTTGGTCGATTTCACGCTCGCTCCCGGTGAACAACGCCTTTTTCTCATCCGGGTAGCCAGCGATACCGCGCTCACGCTCCAACCCAAGCTGTATTCCGCAACGGCATACGACGCGCTTGAGAAACGCGCAGCGCTCTGGGACGGCGGACTGATTGGCGGAACGCTCGCTCTGGCATGGTGCGCGCTGCTCATCGCCTATTTTTCCCGCAGTGTCTCGTTTCTCGTCCTGACAGCACTGTGTGCCATGACAGCGCTGTTCGAAGCCGCGGATCGCGGCTATACGAAGCTATATCTGTGGCCGTTCGCAATCGAGTGGAGTGCGAGAAGTGTGACGGTGCTCGGATGTACTGCCGTGCTGCTGTTCATCGTCTTTATCCTGCGCATCTCTCACAGCGAAAAAACAAACCTGCCAGCACGCTACATACTGTTCGGGTTTGCTTTGCTGGAGTGTGTCGCGGCGATAGGCGCCGCATTCGGCAATCTGTTCGTGTTCTCGCAAGTCGGCGTGTATGTCAATGCGCTGTTCGGCGTCTTCACGGTGATTATCGCTGCACACCTCGCGCGTCAGTCGACACCCACCGCGCGGATCATGCTGCTTGTCATGATCTTCTCGCTGTTCAGCTTTGCGTTGCGCATGGTCGAAACGCTTGGCTCTTTGCCCACGGCGCTCGTCTGGTTGAAGTCCGACATTCATCCGAACCCCGTCGTTGCAATCATTGGTTTGGCCACCAACCTCATTGTGCTTGCAGCGTGGATAAACCACGTCGGAAAGCAGCGAATAGCGGCGAGGACCGAACTTGCAGACTTGCAAAGAACCGAACACGACCGGCTACGCGAACAGGTTGCGCAGCGCACATTGGAGTTGAACGAAGCATTGCTTTACGCCGAGGAGAAAAACCAGCAACTGATCGAAACCTTGGGTTACGTGAGTCATGACCTCCGTGCGCCGCTTGCTACGATCACGGGTTATGCCAGACAGTTGCGGGAACTGGCGGATTCGAAGCAGGTTAGACCGATCCAGGCAATCGAGCGCAGCGTGAACTATCAACTCGGCCTGATCGACGAACTGGTCGGGTACGCGAAAACCGAATTACAGCCGCTGGACATCGCCCCGGTCGCAACCAACCTGCCGGCGCTGCTGGATGACATTGCCGAATACGCGGTCGCACTTTGCGCGCAACTAAACAACCAGTTCAAGTATCGGGCACTGACGTCGTTGCCCCGTCAGCTGACGATCGACGGGCGCCGGTTGCAACAGGTATTGCTCAACCTGCTGTCGAACGCATCGAAGTTCACCCGCGACGGCTTCGTTACGATGACGGTGAGCGCGCGCCTGCAGGACGATCAATGGCACATGGGTTTCGAGGTCGCCGACACCGGCATCGGTATCGACATTGAAGCGCAATCGAAACTCTTTACGGCTTTTCGCCAGATACAGGCGGTGAACGGTAGCACCGGCCTCGGCCTCATTATTGCGCAGCGCATTGTCAACACCATGGGCGGGGACTTGCGCGTGTCTAGCGTACCGCATCGCGGCACCTCATTCACCTTCGAACTCATCGTTCCCCGTGCTGAACACGAGAGTGCGTTGCCGTCGAACGTCGTAGCGCATTCTTCCGGCGGTTCCGCACCTGGTCGCTCACAACGCAAACACGGGTTCGCGGTTGCCGTTCCTCCAGAGCGCAATCGCCGGGAACTGGCCGTTCTTGCGAAAGACGGACGCCTGACTGACATAGAGCGATGGATCGAAAACATGATCAGACGCCACCCCACATGCGCTGCGTTCCTGACCGACGTGCGGTATTGCCTCGAAGCGCTGAACTTCGCCGGTATCGAGGCTCTTGCTCTCGCACCGCACGAAACATCGACGCTCACCGGGGAAAAATGAAGCGGCGGCCGCACTGCGGCCGCTCTTTGACAAACGGGCCGGCCGGGCAGGCTGCCAGCAAAACGGAGCAGCACAGAATGGTGTGGACAACGGCCGCGAGGCAGCGTGCGATCACGGGCACGGTGAAGGGAATGTTTTGCGCAGTGGCTGCCGGCCATGCGCACGCGCAGGCGACACGGCCAGCGGAGGATCCCGGCGTCACGCTGCCGGAGATCAAGGTGAAGGACGTCGCCAACGAGTCGTCGGCCGGGCTCGTCGGCAAACGCACAGCGACCGGCACGAAGACCGACACACCGATCACCGAGGCTCCTCAAACGATCAACGTCGTCACTGCGCAGCAGATCGAAATGACCGGCGCGACCGACCTCAACCAGGCGCTGCGCTACGTACCAGGCTTCGCATCGTTTGGATCCGACAGCCGTACTGACCTGTATGCGGTGCTGCGCGGCTTTACTCCCACCTTGTTCATCGACGGATTGCAAGCGCCGAATACGACACCCATCGCGAGTTGGCGCATCGACCCGTACATGATCGACAGCATCACCGTGCTGCGCGGGCCAACGTCGGTTCTGTATGGGGCAGGCGATCCGGGCGCGATCGTCGACGCGCAAACCAAACGGGCCGACGGCGAACGCGTGCGTGAGGTGGATGTTTAGGTCGGCAACTACGCGCGCAAGCAGATAATGTTCGACATCGGCGACGCGCTCGACGCCGACGGTAAGTACGCGTATCGCTTCGTTGGCGACGCACGCGACGGCAACGCGGTGACCGGACCGCATGCGGACCAGCGCGTCGCGCTTGCGCCGTCGTTTCGCTGGCGGCCGAATGCTGGCACTTCGCTGACGCTCACGGCGACCTACCTGGAAGACTGGAATGATATTTCGCACAACTTCCTGCCCGCGCAGGGCACGGTCGTGCCAAACCCGAATGGGCAGCTGTCGCATGACGTCTACACCGGGGACCCAACATTCAATGACTACAGCAAGAAGCAGTGGTCTCTCGGCTATCAGTTCTCGCACAATCTCGATTCCATCTGGACGTTAAGCCAGAACCTGCGCTGGATGCACTTGTCGCTCAGCGACGCGTCGGTCTTTGGCGGCGGTCTTGCCGAAGGCAGCACGACCGACATCACGCGTTACGCCGGGCTGTTTCAGCCAGACTACAGCCGCTTCGACATCGACAACAACGCGCAGGCGCGTTTCGCTACGGGGCAGTTCGAACACCGTGTGCTGCTCGGCTTTCAGTACAACCGTCAGACGACGACCGACAGCGTGTGGCTCGCGCTTGCGCCGGAGCTCAACCTTTACAACCCGGTCTACACACCGGTCACGACCGCGATCTTCTCGGGCCCGACGTCGCTCGGCCGCCAGGACCAGTACACGACGATGAACACGTTCGGCGTGTACGCGCAGGACCAGGTCAAATGGAACCGCTGGACCTTGACGTTCGGCGGGCGCGAGGATTGGGTCGACACGCGTCTGGACGATCCCGATGCCGGCACGCAGACGAAACAGGATGTCAGCGCGTTCTCCGGCCGCGTCGGCCTCACGTACGAGGGTGACTACGGACTGTCGCCATACATCGGCTATTCGACATCGTTCAATCCGGTCATCGGTGTGAAGATGTTCGGCGGCGGATTGCCCGAGCCGACGCGCGGCAGGCAGATCGAGGCAGGCTTGCGCTGGCAGGCAACCCGCAAGAACCTGATGTTGAGCGCAGCCGTCTACCAGATCAACCAGACGAACGTCGTCACGCCGGCACCGACGAACCTCGATCCGACAGGAACGTCTTCCGTGCAGACCGGAGAGGTGCGTTCGCGCGGTATCGATCTGAGCGCGGTCGGAAACGTGACGCGCGAACTCTCCATTATCGCGTCGTACATCTATCAGGACGTGAAGAACGTAAAGGCAAACGACGCCTCGCTGAACAACTGGCCAGTCGACATTCCTCGCCCTCGCCAGATGGCGTCGCTGTGGACCGACTGGACATGGCATACAGGAGCGCTCGCCGGCTTCGGGATCGGCGGTGGGATCCGCTACCAGAGCGCGTCCGCGGGTGCGCCGGACAACTCGCTGACGGTCGCAAGCTATACGCTGTACGACGCGGCACTCCACTATCAGATGCGCAACTGGCGTTTCACACTGAACGCGGCAAACCTGTTCGACCGTCACTACGTCAGCGGATGCCAATCGTACTCGGTCTGCGCATTCGGCAACGAACGAACCGTGCTAGCCAACGCGAAATACACCTGGTAATAAGACCTTCCCGATTTTTCCGGGGCCCGTCGCGCGTTCCCGGAGCAGCGCATGTAGCCTCGCTCGAAAGGCGGATGGGCTCAATGCGAAAAAGCAGGAATGTTACGTTGGCCGGGTCGCGCGACAGGGTTTCGTACGGCGCGAGAGCAAGAGCCTCTATGTTTGCGAAATCCAGCGCTTCGAGGCAACGCCTCATCTCAGTCAGAAACGCTGCACATGAGGGGTGGATCCTGATCATGTTTTCTATTCGTTACGACAGTTTGGGGTCGCATCGTGTGGGCGAAAGAATCTGACCGGTAACGTTCGCAGGTTAACGGCGGTTGATTGCGCAGCTTGAGGCTCGCGGGATTTGGTCGCCAGCATCAAGCCGCAAAGCGTACCAAATTGTTAATTCACAATAAATCCAGCGGCTTCGACACGGGCGGCGGAAGAATTTTCTCCCGCGCAAAGCATTTCGCCCCTCGGGCAAAGCAATCATCTAGTGTCCCGAGTTAGAAATTCATTGCCTTATTTGCGTTGTGTGTACTAACCTGGGTTGCAGGGTTCGCAAATAAGCGAGGCAACGATGAGAGGAAGACCGAAGGCGCCACAGGTCCTGAGTGGGTCGGAACGCGAACAGCTCGTAGCGCTGACGATGCGACGCAAGACGGCACAGGCACTTGCCCTGAGAGCGCGTATTGTGCTGGCTTGCGCCGAGGGCATTGACAACAAGACTGTCGCGACAAGACAACGTGTCACCTCGCATACGGTTTCGAAGTGGCGTTCGCGATTCATCAATCACCGCGTGGACGGGTTGCTCGATGCACCGCGCCCGGGCGCACCGAGGACGATCGAGGACGCGCAGGTGGAGGCGGTCGTCGCACGCACGCTCGAATCCGTACCCACGGGCGCGACTCACTGGAGCACGCGCACAATGGCCCGCGAGATGGTGATGTCGCAGACAGCCGTGTCGCGGATCTGGCGTGCCTTCGGATTGCAGCCGCATCGGCAGGAGACCTTCAAGCTCTCCACTGATCCATTTTTCGTCGACAAGGTGCGCGATATCGTCGGGCTGTATCTGGACCCGCCGCTCAAGGCCATGGTGTTGTGCGTGGACGAAAAGAGCCAGATCCAGGCGCTGGACCGCACCCAGCCTATGCTGCCGCTGGCCCCGGGCATCCCTGAGCGACGCATGCACGACTATATGCGCCACGGCACGACCACACTGTTCGCGGCGCTGGACATCTCCACGGGCGAAGTCATTGGCGAACTGCATCGGCGTCATCGCAGCGGTGAATTCCTGCAGTTCCTGCGCACCATCGAGGCCAATGTGCCACCCCAACTGGAGGTCCATCTTGTGATGGACAACTACGGTACGCACAAGACTCCCTCGATCAATAACTGGCTGGCTCGCCATCCGCGTTTCCATGCGCATTTCACCCCCACATCTGCTTCGTGGATTAACCAGGTCGAACGATGGTTTGCCACGCTCAGCGAGACATACATCCGCCGTGGCACTCATCGCTCCACCCGGCAACTTGAACAGGCGATTCGCCAATACATCCAGATCAACAACACTGATCCGAGACCTTTCAACTGGACCAAATCGGCAGACGACATCCTCTCCAGCGTCAAGCGATTTTGTCTACGAATTTCTAACTCGGGACACTAGTAACGCTGCCCATAATTCCTCGCGTCCTTGCACAAGATTTCTAATTCATAAATCTGTAACCGTGGGTAGCAGGTGCTTTGACTGCGACCGTCTCTACATCGAGAGCTTTCGCTCTGTCTGCCCTGCATTTGCCCCGATGGAGGTTGAACCCAAGAAAATCGCAATCCTCGAACACGACACCGAAGCGTTGGATCGGTCGCTCAGCGCTCTCCCGTCGACGAGGCATTGGTGCTTTGGCGCGTCCGACAACGAAGCGCTTCAGTCACTGCTCGCATCGATGTCGATTGACCCGGTTATCCTCGATTGGTCCGCGCCAGATGCGGCTCGATACGCCACCCTTCGCTGGCTTGGCCGTAACCATCCGACCGTAGGTGTCGCCTTGGCCACGCAACAGCACGCCCGCGAAGATCACCTCGTCGGGAGGCTAAAGGCCGGCGCGGACATCTGCACAAAAAGACCTCCTGGCAGCATCGAATCGCGTGCACGGCTTCATGCGTGAGGGGAACGCGTCGTACCTCGCGTCGATCAAGGTGGCAAACGACTTGCTTCCCACGCGTTCCGCTTCGATTCCAGGGACCGCAGCGTGAACGCGTACGGCGAGCGCATCTTCCAATCACTCAAGGAATTCATGGAATACCGCGTCAGTTACGAACACAGCTTAACGAATGCACCGGACG
Source organism: Paraburkholderia fungorum (assembly GCF_046026025.1). Classification (GTDB taxonomy): domain Bacteria; phylum Pseudomonadota; class Gammaproteobacteria; order Burkholderiales; family Burkholderiaceae; genus Paraburkholderia; species Paraburkholderia fungorum_E. Next base: position 14,009 of record NZ_JAQQFL010000067.1, read on the forward strand.
ATTTTATCGCCCATGTTCAATCTCATTTCGTAGATGATGTGCCCGCGAATATGCCTCGTGCGCTGCTGGCGGAATTCATTACGGACCTTATACTGAAGCGCTCGCCGGGAATTGGCAGAGTCCGTAATCTCCGGCTCCTCTGAGAAACCGCCCCGCCGAGATCACCGCTTTGCGCTCTTCGAGGTACTTTCTCGCACTTTCGCTGTTCTCGAAGGGGCTCGCGCCATCGGAAGGCGAACCCACGATTGCGATCGTCAAAAATGCAATAGTGGCGGAAACTGATGACTGGCACATCAAGGCATGGGTCCTGCGGTGGCTATCGTCGCCCACCATGGAGCACGGAGCATAGAAGTAGCGATGACTTGAATGCGGCCTACGAGACGCCCACTCGTCGAGGCAAGAATGCGCTCTGTCATTGATTATTTGTTAGATATCAAAAAACTCCTCCGACTTCTCTGTGTTTCAATGGACAAATCAAAAAGATCCATGCGAAAGTCTCATCGATACGTTAGCAGAACATACATTGCCTTACCTTGTCGCCGCCGGGGGTGACCTGAAAAGAGGTGATCCGGGCGGACGGTCTACTGATGCATTCAGCCGTTTGGATTCCCTCTGCGGTCAGGCCTCTTGGGGGGCTTCCGTACATAAGTTTCAGGACGTCCTCGCATAGGGTTGATCTTTCTGTCCGGTCCTACTTCCAAAAAAAAGCGCATCGGTTTTTCGCGGACGCACTTTTTCGCAAAAACGTGCGGAGAGAAGGAATACCGGATTGACGGTTCTCAATGGAAGACGAGCGCGAGCCGTCATGACTATCCACAACGTCAAGCTCATCGACGTGCCGTTGGTGCATGGTTTGATGAAATTTCGAATTGGGTCGGCGCGATCAAATCCGTAGGCAACGGACGACATCCTCTGCATTTTGATTGACGAGGCTGCGTCCGGGCCATCCGGTTTTTCTTGGTGAACCCCTAGATTCCGGAGCTGCTCCAACCTTTGGCAGGTCAACGACTGATCACGTCGCGAAAATGAACGCTGCATCGGACGAGTGCAATTCACCGTCAGGTAGTACCCCTTTCGAAACCACAAGATCGCACGGCCTCTCACGTTCTGACATCGCCCTGGTCTTCTGCGGTGCCGGAACGTGTGGCGTCATGTTCGACATTCACGGCGCCCTTTTTTATTCGCAGAATCATCCGCATATAACGTCTGCATCACAATAGTCAACACCGTTTCTCCTAAAAAATCCACTGTCCGCGCTTTCCGAAGCGTGTGTCACTGTTGATCCGCCGCGAAGCGATCAGCGGCCAGCGACACCGGCGATTGTCAACGCACCTTGATCTTGCCATGACGCGTTTCGCCTCAAGCGCTTCGCCGTGTGGCC
>NZ_JAQQFL010000068.1:0-15050 GCF_046026025.1 Paraburkholderia fungorum
ATGAGACGGTCTGCGGCATACAGACCGCGGTATACAGGGCGGAGTTGGCCGTAAGTTAATAACGTCGATGCGAGTTAGATTGGTTGAATGTTGGATGCCTGTTTGCCCTTTGGTCCTTGCTTGACGTCGAAGCTCACCTTTTGTCCCTCCTGAAGCGACTTGAAGCCTTGGCCCTTCACTTCCGAAAAGTGAGCAAACAGGTCTTCGCCACCATCGTCCGGCGTGATGAAGCCAAAGCCCTTCGAATCGTTAAACCACTTCACTGTACCGGTTGCCATAATTGTGTTTTCTATCCAAAAATATTACAGACTTGGTTATATGGGCGCTATCGGCCGCATCGTATCGGCTCTCGGACGACGCAGTATTGAGAAGCGCTACTGACGTCCAGTCTCGGGCTGGTATGAAAGGAGCGCCGGGACATTGATATCCTCGTCGATTTCCGGCCAAAACAACTGCTGGCGGTCCAGAGAGATTGCAAAATGCCCTCAGCTCCGCTGACGTGGCTGCCTGCAGGATAGGGAACCAGTCCAAAGGGAACTGAACGGCCCGGCCGTCAGACAGGTCAAGAAACAGGTGTCGGCTGTCAAAATGCACGCTTACCGCCCCGCAATCCATGGTCGTCTCGTGGTGAGAAGGAGCTTAAAAGATAGGCCGCCGTACAGCGCCACACAAGAAAAATGCAGGACGCCGCCAGCGTTGAACTCTGTGTAGTGCGCCTCTTCATCGTCAGTCCGATGTCGTTGATGGCAGTTGCCGGTCAACTGCGCGTGATGCCAGCGAGAGGGCGTGCAGGGGTCGAGTGAAGAGCAAACAGGAACGGAGACAACTTCACATAACAGACGCGCGACCGCCACCTTCCGGCCTTGGGTTCTCTGACTACCACTGCGAGGCAGAGGTCCCCCATATCCAAGGCCACAGTCCGTCATTGACCTTGCGGCCGACAGCTCTCGCCGCAGAAAAAGCGCCGCGCACACGGGGTCTCGTCATAATGACGACCGTGAAGCGTCTGACCTGGCAATCCAGGAGATGTTCGAGCTGCTGTGATAGCCGTTCGAACATCAAATTGTCAGGCTGCGCGACACGGTTCGCCTATTGTGCAGCGCTCTTAACCCATGTGCAGGCCACCATTAAGCGAGAAGTCCGCCCCGGTCGCGAAAGCCGCTTCGTCACTCGCAAGCCACGAAACGATTGATGCAATTTCCGACGCCTCTCCGAGACGGTGTACCGGAATGCTCTGGACGATTGCATCCAATACGTCGGGACGTACGGCACGTACCATATCTGTCCCGATGTATCCGGGGGAAACCGTATTCACCGTGATACCTTTTGTCGCTACTTCCTGAGCAAGCGACATCGTGAAGCCGTGAATGCCCGCCTTGGCAGTTGAGTAATTGGTTTGGCCGAACTGCCCTTTCTGGCCGTTCACGGACGAGATGTTGATTATCCGACCCCACTCCTTGCTGACCCTCCCTTCGATGACCTGCTTGGTTACGTTGAATAGGCTCGTCAGGTTCGTGTCAATGACTTCGTTCCAGTTCTCCCGCGACATTTTGCGAAACACGCCGTCCCGTGTAATGCCGGCATTGTTCACCAGCACGTCAATCTCACCGACCTCTTTCTTTATCTTCGCGAAAGCGGCCTCCGTCGATTCCCAGTCGCCGACGTTCCCCTCCGACGCAACGAAGGAGAATCCAAGCTCTGCCTGCTCGGCCAACCACCGCTCCCGTCGCGGCGAGTTGGGTCCGCAACCGGCCACGACGGTTAGCCCATCCTTATGCAGACGCTGACATATCGCTGTTCCAATTCCACCCATGCCACCGGTCACATACGCGATTCGCTTTGCCATGTTCTGCCCTCAGTTTTTGTTACGGTTACCTAACAAATACTCTTGTCATGCAACGTGACTACGATTGCCAGTCTGCCCGGGGCCGCATGCCGGTAGTTTCTATGGTCGGCCGGAACCGGTCCGTTTTGCTCAAGATAGTGCAGGGTCAGGCCACTGCTCCGACTCATTGCCGTGATGTACTGCGCCATTCTTCCACGCCCAATGATGTGTCCCATAAGACGTACGGTGCCGCTGCGGCCCCCAAACGCCCTCGAGCCAAACTGCACGGCCCCGGCGCGGCTAAACGCATTGAGGTAACAATTTGTCTGCGCCCGCGGCTCAGCGCAAACCTCGTCCGCGGTTTCAGTTACGCTCGCCACTTTTCTTTTTTTTGCGACGTGCGTCGTTGCTGACGTCCCACCCTTCTGCGAGCGAGTACCTGGTGGCTTTTGTGCAAGCGGCCGATGGGTAGACGAAGGCGTTGCCCCGTGTTCTTCCGTCCCACATGAACGCCCACGCATTATAAAATCCTGAAGCGCCGCGACGGCCTCCGGCTTTCCACGCTGTTCCAGCTTCTCGGCAAGTGCGCGCAGGAACAGTTTCAAGTCGTCGCGCCTGTGCGAAATCTCGAACAACGCGGCGGTTTCTTTCACCGCCGCGTGAATGCTTTCTGCGTACAACATGCTCGCGATATGTGAAGCGCCCCTCGCCAGTTCCATTTCGCATTCTTTCAGGAACTGCGCATCCTCCGGCGCCCGCTTGCGTTCAGTTGCCGTCATATCGACCCTCCGGTTTCGCGGCAAACGCTTCGTAAGTGGCCTTCGAAATACCCCGCAGGCGCATCGTCAGCCAGTATCCTACCGACCAAGGTGCGAGTATCAGGACCTATCGGGACTCACAGGGGGTACCGACTCCCTATCGTGCGATTCCCAAGAAAAGCAGACTAGGCGACCTGGGGTTGTCCCGTGCAGAGCCAGTCAACGTCGAGATGAAGGACGGCGGCGAGACGCATACAGGCATTTAGCGGCGGAACCGTGATTCCGCGCCGCCAATACTGCACGTCGTCTTCACTCACGCCTAACCACTTCGCTGCCTGGGCTGAGCTGGCGCCGGCCCGTTTGAATGCCCTGTCAAGGCGTGCGCCGAGGGCTCGCCTGAGGCGGTTGTCCTCGACGCTACGCTCGAGGTGACCGATATTTTCGGTATGTCGGTTCATCTTGTTTAATGTCTCTCAGCATATATTTTTTATGTAATTCAGCGCCAGCTCATTCGCGGCGCCCGATGAAGCTACGCGTTCGTCATGACAGCCTCATGACGCCATGTTGAACCCTCTCATCAACCTGCAAGAGTCCGGAATGGCGTGCGCTCGCTGCGTCACTATTCCTCCGTGTCAGCATCAGTGTCAAACGAAAAATAATTCGCAGAATATCGTTGCACCACATTAAGCCTCGCGCCTCGGTTTTCCCTGTCGGCAAGCGTCCCCAACTGCATTACCGATTTGAAGCGGTCAATACCCCGCAGGGTGAATGAAAGACCCGGCCAGGATTTCTCTGAATGGACTGTGCCAAAAAGGGGACAGTCGAAAGCGCTTCGCACACGGGACGGTTTCGCTTGCAAGCTATGGCGGAAACACAGGCTGGTTCATCACAGTTTCGGTATCAACGCGCGAGCAGCCTGCAACGCGTCCGCTGGCGTTTGGCCGGTGAGATGGCGGTGGCGCCCCAGCCCGCAAACTCCCATTAGTGCACCAGCGGCAACGACGCTGCGCACGCATGTCGTTCCACAACGTTCCGAAGCTCCTTCGGCGGATTGGCTTCCATCCTCCTGCGGCGTTGCTCGCGGCTGAGTAAGCGTCCATGTACGACCTCTAGGCGCGGCCGTACCCGATACCAGGGTTTTCTCTTGAACGCGGCTGCGCTCCAACGCGACCGGGGTATTCGGTGCCGCTCGCACACGCCGCGCATCGCCACAGCGCGACATGCGATTGACATTCGCACGCTCTACCCTAGAATAGTATTTTGCTGCGTCGCAACAGTGCTTCCAAGCCTGCGACTCGTCGTTCGTGATTCCGTTCGACAGTCTCCCGGACATTCGCCACTTCACCCTACGGAGTTAGTGATGAGCAGTCTCGCCCCGGAACAATTGGTCGCCGTTCAGCAAGCCGGTTTCGAAACGACGTTTGGTCTCCTGACCAACGCTTTCGAAGCCATCGAAAAGCTGGCGGAGCTGAATGTGCAAGCGGTCAAGTCAACCCTTGCAGAAAGTCAGGAAATCCTGGTCAAAGCGCTTGCGGCCAAAGAGCCACAGGAGGTGTTCGCGCTGCAGGCGAGCCTGACGCAACCTGCCATAGAAAAAGCACAGTCGTACTGGCGCCGTGTCTACGAAATCATTTCCAGTACCCAGGCCGAGTTCGCGGCAACCGCTGAAACGCAACTCAAGCAGCGCCAGCAGGGCGCGCAAGCGTTCGTCGACAGCCTGGCGAAGAACGTGCCGGCAGGAAGTGAAGCAGTCTTGTCCGCTTGGAAGTCCGCTCTCGCGACCGCCAGCGAGACCGTCAACTCGGCGTACCGCGCTGCCCAGGAAGCTACAAAACAGGTGGTCGAAATCGCGGAAAACAATGTCAGCGCAGCGTCCGCCGCCTCGGCCAAGTCGACTAAACGAGCCATCGAACAGATTGAAGCCGTCGAGAAAAAATAAGCCAGCCGACGACGGCCATCGCACAAAGAGGGTTCAAGGCGAGCGCTGCTCGCTTTGTTTTTTGTGGTTGTCTATTTCAAGGGCGACCAGTGCACTACAGAGCTTGACACGGAGCGACATCACTCCTTCCCCCCGCCGTTGATCCCGCTTCCACTTCGCCATACCTGCTTGCCCCGCTCGGAGAGTTCGCCGCAACTATGCTCCGCGTCGGCCTCCGTCCCTGCTATTGCCATCTCGCCGCCCGCTTGTTCCTGTGCCTTTTGTTTCTGCCTGTGCCGCGCTGCCACGGCTTCATCGTGCGACCTGCCTGCGTAATTCAAGGTCATTTCGTTAACTCCTCAAGGAAACAGTCTTTGAAACGTGGCAATCTGCCGAGCGCGCGTCATTTCCGACGCTACAATCCGCATTGCTTGCGTAGCCTGTCCAATACATGGCGTTCATCCAGCCACTGGATCTCCCGCTTCCGCAGGAGGCTGCGCCTATACCGCTGCAGCGACGCGCCGCACATCAGTACCATCCCGATCAGGATGCCCCACATTGCGTACGTCATATCATCCTTTTCGGTTTGTTCTCGATTTACACCGGGCGACAGGCTACGCGGTGGAGAATTAGCACCCGCGTACTCCAGCGCTTCAAAAAATCATATTTTGTGTCATTCAGTGCTTATGGCGCATCCAGTCGCGAATCGGATGTCTGTCTAGCCAACGGGCAACCGGTTCGTCCTTGTGTTCTCGCCTGTACTGTGTTGCTACGAATATTGCGACGCATAGCAGCACCACGGTCCCCACTACAAAACTGATCATTGACTGGCTCATGGCAGCCTCCTTTGAGGTCAGAACCATGCTTATATCTTAGGTAACCGGATGAATAGAATCGGCGATTGTCATTCACCGATCCTTGTCTCGTACGCTTCTTTTCTCGCAGCCGCGGCCTGTAGTCAAGGTGCGACGCCCGATCACGGATTACCAATCAAAAACATTCCGCGTCCCGAAAATCAAAAAGCCGAAGCTTCGCCGGTCTCGCCAATTCCGCCATGTCTAGGCAGATCAGGCTTCCGCCTAACCATCACCGACCATCCCGATTGCATGGGAGAACCTCCCGCTCCTGGCCACTTCCTCGCGCATATCACCCATTGTTTCGGTGTCCTGTACTAAATAACCTCAACGTCTCTGGCCTTACCTTCCGGCACGACCGGCATCGGTCGCGGTCTTAGCTGCTTCTCTCTGTTTCTTGCTTTCTGCCAGCTCTTCCGCATTCACCTGGTCATCTATCATGCTGCTCTCCCACCGTGAGACAACCCGGTTCGCCAATCGGCTATTGCCGCCGCGTTCATTGTTGAGACGAGGCGCCACATCGTATTCGGAATCAAGTTGTAACTCCCGTCGCAGCGTGACGGGTGTCATGCATCGACGAGAGCCCGCCAGGAGGCCGGCCAGCAGGACGATTACCTGCCTTGTCGATTCTCCAGTTCATGCACGGCAGCCAGTGTGATGAACGCCGAGCGTGTCATGTGACGTTCTTTTGCTGCTGCATCGACTTGCTGAAGCAGGCTCTCAAGCAGGCTGAGTTGAAGGCCCACGGCTTTCGAGGTAACCCGCGCGAGGTTGATATCGACAAACATCCAGATTCCTTCGCCGTCATCCATGTCAAGCGCATGCAATTCCGATGTATTGCAGGTGGGTGCGGGTATGAGCTGCTCGCTGTGGTCATACATCAACTCCACTACCGCCTGAGCATTGCGCGTCAGTTCGTCAAACGAATCGCCACTCGCATCGGCGTTCGGAAAATCGGGAAAACTGGCGCGAAAGCCAGTATTGCTATCCCGGTGGACATACAACGGATATTGCATGACCTGCTCCTTTGCGAGCGGAGCGCCGACAGACGCTCACTGCGCAACGCTATGCTGGGGGTGTTTTTTGTACGAGCGACAGCCGATGAAGTCTGCACGCATGCTTCATTAGACGCTTCATGTACGAATACGCAATGACTTTCTCGGGTCATGCCGACGCTTCATCAAGGAAAGCCAGAAACCGCATATGCACAGGGTGATTGTTCAGATCGCGCCCTGTGTTCTGACTGGATTTCCAGGCGCTTCGGCCCATCCATTCGGAATGGGCTGCTTTCTACCGATGTGCGGGGCGAGCGACACAGGCCGACAGCAGCGCCATCAACTCCTTCTCCCGGTTCCAACGCTGAATGTGAACCCACCATGGCCGGTCAACGCCCACGCCGTTTGGTTCGACCAGCAGATCTGCACCGGCTAGGGACACCGGCACGGTCGGTATCCTGTCTATACACGGCACAAGAATGTATGTCTTCACCTCGACGGCCTTGGTATAGACAACTGGCAGGATAGGCGCTGGCGACTGCGGCGAGTACCCCAGTACATCAAGCAGCACGCTACAAGGCACCGCGCAGACGATCGGACGGACGTCAAGCCGAATGGAACGGCCTGACCGCAATTGTGCAGCTTTACGCCTTCTAGGATGCCCGCCATGATCGCCTCCATTGTGGCTTTCGAGGAGTCGTGGCACGCGACGAAAGGCAGGGCACGCGGAGCGTGTCAGGCCCACATGCGAGGTACGACGCGCCCTGAGTTTCCGTCTACTCAGCGGGGCCAAGGATTACGTCGATAGCGGCCTGGCCGGCGATCTCCGCAACAAAGTAGGCCCAGCGACGGGAAAACGGGCCGCCCCGGATCTTGATGCGCTCGCCGAGCGCTGCTACGCCGGGAGGCTTGACGGGTCCCTCAATACGAAACCAGACGTCGAACATGTCCTTCGAAGTGGACAGCAAATCAACGTAAATTTCGAATCCGCGATATTCGACCGTTCGTTGCATGAAGACCTCCGGTTCCCGCACCGCAGTAAGACGGGCAAATCAATAGTCGGCCAACTTTTCTTCGGCCGTCGCCTTCACGCGCGCGTCGCCCGCATCTTTTGCGGCGGACTCTGTCGCGAAATTCTCCACAGAAACAATCGATCTCATGAGTTCGCAGGAGGTAAGGTTCAGGAGCGGAATCACCCAAACATAGCCTCCCGCTTGCCCGGCAGTCTGACCTACCACCCGTGGCTTCCCCTTATTCGCGAATCCCATGAACACCTACCGACAGAGATACGCTGGAGAATCCTGCAGGAAAGAGCGTCCGATTCTTCTCAGCGACGCCATGGTGCCAGTCATTCTCGGCGTCCGCGAGACAACTGTGCGTTCAAAAGGGCAAATGTGCTGGGCGCGTGCCAATGAAACTCGCGCGTACTGAGCTTGAACCGCAGCCGTCTGCCGATATCATCTGGCGAATTGAGTTCGTCGCGGCGAGGGATGAAATCGGGCTTCGATCCCTAGTGGCTGACTCCGGGCAAAAAACGCATGCGTACCGTGAGATTGCGTCGAGGTACTGATCCTTTGTTGCGGGCGACCTGCTCCCCCGAAGCGTAAGTGTTGCCACCGGGCGCACCGTGCGTTCGTGACCTGGCGCGCGAATGTCCATTTTGGTCTCGTCAGTTGCAGCTCTGGGTCGGCACACGCCTGCCGCCTATCGCCCGCCGTCAATCGTAGTGAGGCTTCGCAGCCGCCTGCGAAGCCGTGGGGGCGACATTGGCGACGCGCCCGAAGGAGTTGTTCTTCCGGATGCACACGCAGGGCCTGTGAATGCCTGCTTCCAGGCTGGTACCCGCACCGGGTGGCCGGTCAACTCTTACCTGCAGCCCAATGAGATGCGGGATCTCATTCCAGCTTATCGAAAACACCAGCTTCGAGATCCTGTCTGAAATGCTCCACCCAACCGGTTTCGAAGCCGATGGGGTATTCCCTCGCAATTTGTGTTGATAGTCTGGTTACGGTGACATATCCCTGCAGGCCGACGTTCTCGTCGCCCTTGGGGTCAGTCGTATCCGTTTCCAGCAGTTCGAATTCACCTTCTGCCAGTCCCTTGCGCTGCAAGGTCGCCAGGAAAGCCTGACGTTCATCCGCTTCGATCAGTCGCATCTTCCGCCCTCCCGTCTGTCCGACAGCGATATTCGTGGTCCCCTTCACGACGTTGTCATAACCCCAGAACGTTACGCAGTGCCCGAGTGCGTCATAGCTGCGGCTGAGGTTGTGAAAGCCGAATGCCATCCGCTCACCTGGGCCCGATCCTGTCGCAGTCGGGAATCACCAGCGTACAGCTTTTGTGCACGCGCTCGAAGGAAAACTGTCCGGACAGTTTTGTCATAGTTCCTGCCATCCTTCATGACCCGTCGCAATTTGCATCGGTGCGCGCATCGCCATGAGCGGTCGAAACCGCCTGCAGGTGCCGCAAAAAGACGCAAAGCCACGCTCGAGGCATGTCCCTTCCGCGTAAGGCCCCTGCGCTGAACCATGTCATCGCGAGACGTTGTCCCGCCCGGGGGATTGTTTGCACGGTGCCGCTATCAGCAGCAATTACGCAAAGCGCCCGAGCTCGTATCTGTGCCGGTAGCAACGTCCACTCGCTGGACGAGCCGATGCGAATGGACGGATCAGTCCATGCGCAGACAGATAGTAGAGGCTCGTTGGCCACAACAGGGCTACACTGAAAATGGGATAAATTCCGGAGCAATATCATGACACACGCTACCCCCCAAAGCATATTTCGCGGTCTTCCCCTGACGCCGGAGCAGGACGCAGAAGTCAGGCACTACATAAAGAAGAAAGAGCAGCATGGTGCGCCGTGGGACACGCCGGAGTTGGAGGCCATGCTTCGAGACATGCTGCAGCCCCCGGGCGACGACGACGGAGGACCCGGTTCCACCGTCGACGAAACGAAGGCGGCCACAGAACGCGCGACAGCTTCCATCGACGAGACCATGGAACCCATTGAAGCCTGCGAAGAACGGAATGCTGCGATGGAAACCGAGGGTATGAGGGGACCGAAGCGTTGAATCCCAGGCAGCGCTGGCGACTGGTGTTGAAATTCACCCTACGCGTTCGGACCGTGGCATGAACCTGTTGGGAACCCGGAATCACATCGATTGCGGCGCCGCCGGTCAGCTCTGCGATCAGCGCCCCCACCGGCGAGAAGGCGGAGCTCGCCGTGTACTTCGATGCCTGCGCCCCAGAGACTCCTTTCGGAGGACAATGAAACACGTTCTATCGATGTATCCTTATCCGTGCCGGGCACAAAGCCGATTTCAAGGCCGGCGCAGAAGCCAGCCGGGGATCTGTCGCAGTCACTGCGCGAAACCACTCGCGACAAGCACGAAAAAAACAATCAGGCATACGATGCCGGACAATCGCACGGGATTATGCCTGGTCGGCCACAACCTCTCAGTTAGATGGAACGTCCGGTGGCTTTCCACCTAATGAACGTCGATCGTGGACCTGCGCGGCTCGCGTCGTGCCCCTTTTCGCGGAACTGTGCGAAAGCGCAAAGAGCCGTCCAGCAAGCCACACCCGGTATGATTGCGCGGACGTTGTACCCGTGGCGCGCTTTCGATGTATGTTCTATCTGCGACAGGAGGAGATCGTGAAACGCGATATGAATCTGGCACTCGCAATATTGAAGACTCTCGAGGAAAACAAATCCCCGCACCTCAGCGAATTTGACATTGAACGCGCGCTCAAGGATGCGTTCGATGTTTCGAACCGGGGTGTGTGGTATCAGTTGAAACTGCTGGCCGACGCAAATCTCGTCCGCTCGATGGGTAGCGACTGGCGGCTCAGCTGGGATGGCCACGAGTTTTTGAAGTCGGCGGTCCCGAATACCTTCGAAGAGACCTGAAGGGTGATCTGAGCGCTGGAAACATCTCCCGGCTTTCGGAAGACAACCCGATTGCCGGGGAATCGCACAGGAGGCGCCGAACGCAATAGCAGTTTGCCGAACCGCGTTCGATTCCACGACTTGATGACGACCGCGCTCCAACGTCCAGCCAGCCGGTGTTGTACAGCCGCATGTGCGGATATTCCTTGTCTGAGGAGAAGATGGACCGGTTAAAGCATGCGATGCTTGAATATCACGAGCGCAGCAAGCATCGCGTCAGCGGCTACGCCCCGGGCCCCGTGAAACTCGACTGGGCAACCCAACCGGATCCGTTCCGGGTGTTTCACGGCGCACCGCGCATTGGTCTGCCGTTAGCCGCGGATAGCCTGACTACACGCTACAACGAACTGCGCCGCGGCGCTTTGCCGCCCGCGCGCAGATTCGATCTTTCCAGTCTGGCAATCCTGTTCGAACTTTCGCTCGGCCTGTCGGCGTGGAAATCCTACGGCACCCAGCGGTGGGCACTGCGCTGTAACCCTTCGAGCGGAAATTTGCATCCGACCGAGGGCTACCTTCTGTGTCCGACTCTGCCCGGCTTGTCCGGTGGGGTCTACCATTACCTGAGCCGGGACCATTCCCTTGAATGTCGCGCTGCAGTGGATGACGAACGATGGAGCGAGGCATTCCCGCCAAGTGGCGTCCTGCTCGGCATAAGCTCGATCCCCTGGCGCGAGGCATGGAAATACGGCATGCGTGCCTGGCGCTACTGCCAGCATGATTGCGGCCATGTCATCGCCGCGGTAAGTTACGCAGCGGCAGCGCTTGGCTGGCAGACGCGGCTGGTGGAAACGGCCGCAGACGACGCAGTGGCCGACCTGCTTGGATTGAACCGCGGAGAAGATTTCGGGAAGGCAGAAACAGAGGCGCCGGACGCCTTGCTCTGGATCGGTAGCCCTGAATTGCGGCCTGATCTTGAGCGCATGCTGATCGCCCTGGATAGCGCACAGTGGCACGGACGCGCGAATCAGCTGAGTCCGGGACATGTGAAGTGGCCGGATATCGATTCGATCCATCGCGCAACACAGAAGGCCCGTACTCGCGAACCGACGTTGCCGGATCCGGGCGAGCGTCCGTCGCCCGCGGCGCCCGCCCTTGATCTCAGCTTTGCCCGGATCGCGCGGCAGCGTCGCAGCGCGGTGAATTTCGACGGTACGACGTGCATCGCCAAGGCGGAGTTTTTCAGCATGCTGGCGTGCCTGTTGCCACGTCGTGACACGCCGCCATGGAATGCGCTGATGTCTCCTGCAGCAGTGCAGGCTGCGCTAATGGTGCACCGCGTGGGCGACCTGGAGCCGGGCCTGTATATGTTCGTGAGAAATCCTGGCGCGCTGCCGGATCTCAAGCGGTCTCTACGTCCAGAATGGCTGTGGCAAAAGACCGGCCCCGATCATCTCCCGCTCTATCTTCTGCTGCCTTATGATTTGCGCGCCACGGCAAAGTTGATCTGCTGCCACCAGGATATCGGCGCCGACTCCAGCTTTGCGCTGGGGATGATCGCGGGATTCGGAATCGCGTTGGAGCAGCCATGGCGTTATCGCCATCTGTTCTGGGAATGCGGCATTCTTGGCCACGCGCTCTATCTCGAAGCCGAAGCGGACGGCGTGCGCGCGACAGGGATTGGCTGCTTTTTCGATGATGAAATGCACGCACTGCTCGGCGTGCAGGATCACACCTGGCAAAGCCTGTATCACTTCACCGTCGGCCGTGCGGTAGACGATCAGCGCCTGTCCACATCTCCACCGTATGAGGTTCAGCCTTGAAGCGAGAGCCTCACGTCCCGATCGTGGTGAGGCGGCATTTTCTATGAGCGCCCGGCGATTGAAAGAAAGCTTGCTTTAAGGTCTTCTTTCCAAGGCAGCGATGGCTGAAAGCATCTATTCGAATTGCATCGAATCGAAGATTTATGAGTGATCCAGATCAAAAATCTGAGCGACCTTCTGGAGAAATTCGCCCTTCTGCCAACGTTCCCACATCAGCGCTTTCTGCGTCTCGCTGTAATAAATCCGGCGTCGCTGTTTCATCTGCAACACTCCCACCGCTTGCGCAGTCTTTAGCGTGTTGCATCCACCGGTTGAATCCGCCATAGGACCAATGTGGTTGTCGGCGCAACGTCTCACTCTGCATCGGAAGCCGCCAACACTGCCAGGACCATTGCCGTAACACTGACGCGGCGCCGATGATTCGTCAATGGCGAACTGGCTGGTCGTAGGGAAATGTCAGGTCGCGTGTCACGCTTCGCGACAGGCGTCGGCCCCGGACGGTCAGTTGAAACTCCCCCACTTATGGTCGCGCAAATTCCCCCACCCTGTGAAGCAGGACTAAGGGTTATTTAGCTGGTTTTCGATTCCCGTGCAAGCGTTTCAGCGGCTTCCTTGAGGCGGTAGCTGCGGCCGTCGAATTCAAGCAGGTGGCAGTGATACATGAGCCGGTCGAGGATCGTGGTGCTCATCGTGTTGTCGCCCAGGTATGCGCCCCAATCCTGCACAACGCGGTTGGACGTGACGACAACGATTCGATGCAGTTTGTAGCGGTGACGGATCAGCGTTTGCAGCAGTGCGCCGGCGGCGTCGGGGATCGTACGCGACAGGAACAGGTCATCCAGCACGAGCAGATCGCTCTCGAGGATGGCTCGCAGCCGGGCTTCGCGCTGGGCAGTCGGGCTCAGCGCGTAACGGTTAAGAAGTCGTCGGTCTCAAGATACTGCACCTTGCGGCCTTGCAGGACGGCCTGGTAGGCGACGGCCTTCGCAACGTGCGATTTGCCGGTGCCTGGTTTACCGATGATCAGCCGTAGGCCACATTAAATGTGTCACCGACGGAGTCTCGAAATATCGGACCGATTCGCCGTTGTAGTGACAGTTTTTCTCGCAATCCGAACGAAATAAAACCGTCAATTCGCGTAACTTATACCCTGGACATATATAGTTGGCCAACAAGTGACTGCAGGACTCGACGTGACGGAGCTGTCAGCGGCTCACCGAAACTATGTAGAAGTACATCGTAATACACACTTCCCTTCCGTAAGCAGATGCGCGCACCGGTGCCGTTCCTTGTCACGAGGATGACGACAGCCTCATTCCTGTCATGGCAGAGACTCGTGTTGGGTTAATTGCGACCTAGGATTTTGCGGATGGCCCTCGCGAAGCCAACGTCGAATAACGTTCGACCTTTCGCGTTCGTGATTTCGCCATGACTGCCTTCTTGCCAGCCCTGGTCCTCTAGGAATTCGTGCGAGATGGCGTTTTGCAGAGCGTTGCGCTCAGACGGCGTCAAATGTTCGGACATCGTCGCCACCGCTACAGGGTACGTGGATGGGGTGGGTACAATCGTGACGCCGAGCGGACGCCGGTCAACCGTAAGTTGCGTTTGCGTCTTCAGTACATTGAGCTGGGCTTTGAGCTTATCCCGCTCAGCGATGATTGCTTGCATGATGGAGCGGATGGCGGGGTCCTCAATGCGCATCAGATATTCGTAGCTGGCCAACGGCTTGGATGCCTTTGGCGCAGGCGGACCGGCGTACGTTGCCCACGCCTCAATGAGCGCGCGATAGTCGGCGGACTGGGCGTTATACAGCGCACGTCCCTTGAGCAAGCCCTGCGCCTCGCACAGGCGTCCAATGGATGGAAGCGAGAAGTCGCGCGAGCCAACGTCGTACTGAACGCGGCAGAGCTCATGCATCTGTGCCAGATTGCGACGCCGTTGCGCCCGAGCACCTTTGGCCAGTAGCGACTCGAGTACAACATCGGGATGAATCTCCGTCGTCATGTTCATCGTCTGCTCCGCACCAATAAGTCGCGAGTGGGCAAGCGGTGCGCCGGGCCAATGGCAGGTAGCAGCG
Source organism: Paraburkholderia fungorum (assembly GCF_046026025.1). GTDB lineage: Bacteria > Pseudomonadota > Gammaproteobacteria > Burkholderiales > Burkholderiaceae > Paraburkholderia > Paraburkholderia fungorum_E. The sequence goes on from NZ_JAQQFL010000068.1 coordinate 14,136, forward strand.
AGGCCAGGTCGATGCCGAATTGCCGGCTAAGACTTTCTCCGGCATCTATCAATCGAATCACCTCTCGTCGTCCTGCCACGGAATTCGGGTTCATTTGCTCTGCGAGCCGGGCCATGAACGCGTTGCCCACCCGGAGTTGTTCTTCTTCCGACAGCAACATGAACATCGGCGGCAGATTGTCACGATACAGCGCGGCGTCGAGCAGTTGGCTTCGGCGGAACACCGCCTTGCCGGGTTGAAGGTCTGGATAGACGTAGGACGTAATAAATCTGTCACCGCCCCCCCCAGTAACCACGGGTCAGAACGCGCGCCAGTTGACACTTTTATTCCCCTTCGAATCGGCATAAAAATGTCAACTCGCATATGTCCGTATTAAATTTGTCACCTCGCCTCCTACACTTCGAATCCCGTCCTTAGGAGATTCACCTCATGGCGGATACCTTTCAGGCAACCGAGCCGATGGCACTTGGCCGTCCACGCGGCGCACACCGATTCGAAGCCTTCAGCCCTAAGCTCGCGCGCAGCGTCATGTTCTACCGTCGTGCGTTGCTTGAACTATGGCTGCTGCTTGAGGCAAACCCGAAGGTGATCACCTTCTGCGAGCGACCGGGCTACGTGCTGATCAATGAAGTCCGTCACCTCGCCGACTTCTGGGTACGCTACGTTGATCGCGAAGAGTTGGTCATACTAAGCGAACTACTTTGGGGAGCGAATGTAGGCCCGTCATACGCCAAGCCTGAAACTTGCATCGCAGACGTCCGGTTTGTCACTTCGGCTGAGCTCGCTGCGCCGCGTCCGTGGACGGACAACTGGCAGCGCATCCTCCCCTACCTTGTTGCGAACCGAGGTTTCGTGCCGGCAACGTTACCACCGGCCATCATGCAATTCGTGGATGGAGCGCGACAATTACAGTGT
>NZ_JAQQFL010000069.1:0-10652 GCF_046026025.1 Paraburkholderia fungorum
GAGGTCTGGCCGGGATTCGAAAAAAATCCGCCACATCTCGGTCTAAGCGGCTGATTTAAATAAAAAATCGATGGTCGGATCGAGCGGTGGAACGGGGCGTTGAAGATCCAGCAGATAGTCCCCGAGCCGGTTAATGTGCTCCCGCCGGTACGGGATGCCCTCAAGATTCGGATTTTTTCGCACGCTAAGCGATGTCGCTTGCCGGCCAAGAGCTGCCGGTCGCAGCCTGCGTCGCGTTGCTCGATTGCGGACGTTGGCGCGTGGCTTACTACGACGTGTTGTCGATCATCGGTCTTCTTGGAAATGTCGGCGTTCACGGGGTAGAACCTCTCCTCCAACGCCCGCATGACGTGGCTTATTGCAGCCCGCGTCAAGCCACGTTCGGCCAGTGCGTGGTCACGCGCTGTCTGCATCTGCGATGCCAGCGAAGACGGCGGGATCGTAGAGGTTAGCTCCCCTCATTCATGCGCTACATACATAAGCTCAATGGGGTTATGACGGCTAATCGAAACCTGCAACAACCGTTATCTTTGTGTGCTTTGCGGCGTGTGGCGCGAGGACAGTCTGGTGGTCGTTGGAAGGCCCATCGAAGGACTCACCCGAAATCTCGACCGATCATTCTGATGCAGGCGCTCAAGTGAACCAAACTACCCGCCATAAGCTGTTCGAACCATTCCACTTCGCGAAGGCAGTTGCTCTGCGCAACCGTGTGGTGATGGCACCCATGACCACTTGGGCGGGCAACGCAGACGGGACGGTTTCTGACGAGGAAGTTGCGTATTACCGTAGCCGCGTGAACGGTGTCGGTCTCGTGATTACGGGATGCACTCACGTCCTGCCGAATGGCATGGGTTTTACCCACGAGTTCGCCGCATTCGACGACAGCTTCATTCCGAGCCTGCGACGGTTGGCCGAAGCGGCCAAGAGTGGCGGCGCGCCTGCGGTGCTCCAGATTTTCCATGCGGGCAACAAGGCCGTCCCGGAACTGGTGCCGGACGGCGACGTCGTGAGCGCGAGCGCCGTAACCACGGAAGCGAACCCCTTCGGCCCAGCGGTCACACCGCGCATGCTCGTCCATGATGAGGTTATCAGCGCTATTTTCGCGTTCGGCGAAGCGACGCGACGTGCAATTGAGGCGGGCTTCGACGGCATCGAGCTGCATGGAGCCCACGGCTTTCTGATCCAGAACTTCTTCTCGCCACGGTTCAATCAGCGGACAGATGAGTGGGGCGGCTCCCTGACCAACCGCATGCGCTTTCCATTGGCAGTCGTGCAGATGGTCAAACAGGTCATTAAGGACCACGCCAAGCGCCCCTTCCTTCTGGGCTACCGCATTTCCCCTGACGAACCGGGTGAAGGTGGACTGCGGATGGAGGACACCAAGGTCTTGGTCGACAGGCTTGTCGACGGCGGTATCGACTATCTCCATGTCTCACTGGGGAATGTTCTCGAGACCACGCCGATCGGTGGCACGGGAGAGCGGACGACGGCGGAGTTGATCCTGGAGCGTGTCGACGGACGCGTACCTGTCATCGCCGCTGGTCAGCTCAGGAAACCTGATCAGGCCGAGGCGGCGCTTGCGCTGGGGCTTTCACTGGTTGCCGTCGGCCAGGGCCTGGTGATGAACCCTGACTGGGTCGAACTCGCGAAAAACGATCTCGCCGACCAGATCGATACTACCCTCTATATGTCGAAACTTAGCCACATCGCTATCCCGAGCAAGTTGTGGAAAGTGATCGAGGCGACCCCAGGCTGGTTCCGTCTTGAGGCGCTGCCGCAACGAACGGCCGCGGGAGCGCAACTCGGATAAGACATCATCTGGAGGCCCGGGCCAGCGATTGGCCGAATGGGAGAAACACCTCGATGGCAAAGTTTGCGTCCCGCCGCGCTAACGTAGCCGTGGCTGTCGAGCGCTGGGCGGGCGCGGTATCGGGCAAGAGCGCGCAGCGGGTTTGCTGACTCTCTAGTCGCGATAGCGCAACGCCTGCACGACCACCGCAAAGGCCGGTAAAAGCTGCCGGCGACTGGGATAGTAGAGGTGGTAGCCTGCAAACAAAGGCGACCAGTCCTGAAGCACGCTGATCAGCCGCCCGTCTGCGATAGCTTGTTCCGCATAGTCGCTCGTCACATAGGCGATGCCGAAGCCGTCAAGTGCTGCGTCCATGATCATTGTGCCATTGCTGAATGCGAGAGATCCCTCTACCCGCACTCGCATTTCGCGACCATCCTTTTCAAACTCCCAAGCATAGAGCCCGCCGAGGGTGGGCAGGCGCAGATTAATGCACTCGTGATCCACCAAGTCGTGAGGAGTGCTTGGCGGTGGTTTCCGAGCGAAGTATGCGGGCGAGGCTACTGCCATCATGCGCAACTGTGGTCCGATGCGAACGGCAATCATGTCCTTGTCGACAAGCTCTCCCAACCTGACACCCGCGTCGTAGCGTCCGGCTACGATGTCGGTCAGGCTCGATTCGGCGGCTAGCTCGACCTGAATGTCGGGATAGTTCGGAAGCAGGTGTTTGAGAACAGGCCATAGAACTGTCTGCGCGACGTGTTCCGTAGCGGTGATGCGGACGGCCCCAGCGGGTTTGTCCCGCAGCGTCGTTAGCGCAGCAAGCTTGCTGTCGATATCCTCGAAGGCTGGCTGCAAAGTCTCCAGCAAGCGTTCTCCGGCCTCCGTCGGCGCTACGCTTCGGGTCGTGCGAGTGAGCAGCCTCAGACCGAGGCGAGCCTCCAGCCGCGTAACGGTATGGCTAAGCGTTGACTGGGAGGTGCGCAGCTTCGCAGCCGCACGCGTGAAGCTCCGTTCTTCAGCCACGGCCATGAAGGCATTCAACTCTCCGAAATCTTGTCGGCGCATTTATCCATTCCTGACATAAGCCCATTCTGATTATACCGTCTAGTCGGCAATGGGGCTTCGGCTTATGTTGTCCGTGGGACGCGAGCATCGTTCGCCGCGCCACTACATAGGAGGCACCAATGAACAAGCGAATACTCGGAAGCGGCGGTCTGGACGTCTCAGCCCTCGGATACGGCTGCATGGGCCTGAACTCGACCTACGGCCTGCCGCTAGAGCACGCGGACGGCGTCCGCATGATCCGGGCGGCGGTCGAGCGCGGCGTTACCTTCTTCGACACCGCCGAAGTCTATGGCCCCTATATCAATGAGGAATTGGTCGGTGAGGCACTTGTGCCCTTCCGGAATCAAGTCGTCATCGCGACCAAGTTCGGCTTCGGCATCAATCCGGACGGATCACGCTACGGCTTGGACAGTCGGCCCGAAGTCATCCGAAAAGCCGTGGACGGCAGCCTGTCCCGGCTGAAAGTTGAAGCGATCGACCTCTTGTACCAGCACCGAGTGGATCGCAAGGTGCCGATCGAGGACGTTGCTGGCACGATTGGTGACCTCGTCGCACAAGGCAAGGTCAAGCATTGGGGGTTATCCGAAGCCAGCATGTCGACGATCCGTCGGGCGCATGCTGTTCAGCCGGTGGCCGCCGTCCAAAGTGAGTACTCGCTTTGGACAAGAGACGTGGAGCAGAACGGGGTCATGGCGGCTTGCGAGGAACTGGGGATCGGACTTGTCCCATGGAGCCCGCTCGGCGCCGGTTTTCTGACCGGGGCGATCACCAGCGATACCAAGCTCGAAGCGACGGATTTCCGCAGCGCCGTGCCCCGTTTTTCGCCCGAGGCGCGCGCGGCCAACATGGCTTTGGTAGATGTCCTCAAACAGATCGCGGCCGGCAAAGGAGTGACCCCCGCCCAACTGGCGCTAGCCTGGCTGCTCGCGCAGAAACCGTGGATCGTGCCGATCCCTGGCACAACCAAGCTTCATCGTCTTGAGGAAAATCTTGGCGCTACAGAAGTTCTCCTCACCGCAACAGACTTGCAGGAGATCGACGCGGCCCTGTCGCGGATACCGGTCCAGGGCCAGCGACTGCATGCGGCCGGGCTGGGCCTGGTTGACGGATGAACGTGAAACCCGGGACCGAAAACGGAGATAGGCCAGACCTACCGCGCTGACGCGCTTCTGCTGTTCACCGCACGAACTTAGGAGTTTGCAATGGACAACGAATCTGTCGATCAGAAGAGGCGTCTGTTCCTCGGGACCTCTGCCTTTGTCCTGTCCGGTGCCATCGTCACCGGATCGGTGTTTTGTGGCGCGAGATCCGCTTCGGCGCAATCGGCAGTGGTGAAAGGGCCGGCTGTCGTCAATTATCCCAATGACAAGGGTGTGACGATCGAACGCGTTACATATCCTGCACGGAACATGGGGACGAACATCGTCGCCAATCTGTTCAAGCCCGCGAATTTCGACAGTAGCAAGAAGTATGCTGCGGTCGTCGTGACCCATCCGTTCGGCGCCGTCAAGGAACAGTCCTCCGGACTCTATGCCCAGCGTCTCGCCGAGGCCGGCTTTATCGGTCTGGCTTACGATGCGTCCTATCAGGGTGAAAGCGGCGGCGAACCGCGCCTCATGGAAGTGCCTGCGCAACGCGTGGACGACATCAGTTGCGCCATTGACTTCCTCGTCCAGCATCCGCAGGTCGACCCGGCGCGGATCGGTTCGCTGGGCATTTGCATCGGCGGCTGCTATGCCCTGAACCACGCCCAGCACGAGCACCGTGTAAGAGCCGTCGCGGCCGTCAGCACATTCGATATCGGGCAGGGCCGCCGGGAAGGCCTCTCAGGTTCGATCTCCTATGAGGAGCGCATGAAGCGACTGAAAGACGCCGGCGAGCAACGCAGCCGCGAGGCGCGCGGCGGACCAGTTCGCCTAGTGCCGATCGTGGCCGACTCTCCCAACGACTTCACCCCCGCGACCCCGGTCATGTACAGGGAAGGCTACGAGTACTATCAAACAGCACGAGGCCATCATCCGAACTCCGTGAACCGCTACATGTTCACAAGCCTGCCGCAGCAGATGGCATTTTACCCGTTTGAGATGATCGAGACGATTTCGCCCCGGCCTCTCCTGGTTATCGCGGGTTCGAGGGCCGAGACAAAATTCTGGAGTGATCAGGTTTACGAGAAGGCCAAGGAGCCAAAGGATTTGTTCGTCGTCGAAGGTGCGACCCACGTCGATCTGTACGACAAACCACAATTTGTGGGACCTGCCGTTGCAAAGCTCGCCGACTTCTTCGACCAACATCTAGCCTCGGCCTAATCAAGCCAGCCACCTGTTGCACGCCCGGACAGCCATCGAAACATGGCGCCGCGGATACAACGAGGAACGACCGAAGGAGGCTTTGGGTGGCAATACGCTTTCCCGTCGGTACAACGGATCGCCCCCGATGACATCAAGCGCCGCAGGCACTTTGACGATGCCTTTCTGGCGCAAGGATTGAAGACGACGCGGCTTCGCGCGGGCATCGGCAAGCCGATGTTGGCGCAAACGTTGCGGCAATCGTTCGCAACCCACTTGCTCGAAATGGGCTATGTCATCCGGACCGTGCAAGAGCTACTCGGACACACGGATGTCGTCAAACCAAAATTTATACGCATGTACTCAATCGCAAGGTAAGCGGGTACTCCAGTCCGTTGGATCGATGAATGGCTGACCCAGATGGAGCCCGGGTCACCATGCCAGGGCAACATGCGTGCAGCCGATAGACATCGCAGTTATTGCATCGTCGCTGGTCACGCGGCCACTATTTTTGCCGACACGCGCTGAAATCCGCTTCCCAAAAGCGGACCGTCGTCACCGGCAGAAATGGGTCGAACAGAGTCATTTGAGACACCCGCTCTGGACGTGTGGCGTGCGAAAAAGTCCGGATCCTGAAGGGCACCCCGTGACGCACGCACGAGATTGAAAAACCGACGCGCATCAAGATGCGCCCCTATCGCTAACCCTTATTATCGATAGGGTTACATTTCTGGATGAAACTCGTATTTCGGGAAATGCGCCACACCAGGCATTCAGCTTCGCTGCCATCGTGTTGCCTATAATCTCCGGATGCCGAACGTTCCGCCGCCACCATCCTTTCCTGACACCGCGTCCCTGTCCGCGCTGCGCGCGTGGTACGCGGGCGTTAGCTCGCGAGAGGCGGTCGAGCGCTATTGTCCGCAAGCGCTCGAAGGCGGCCAGTCGGCGCGCGGCGTGCTCGGACGAATTCGCCGGCAGCTCGCTGGTTTCGCCCTCAGCCGGCATCGCTCGGATCTGGCCCGGCTGTTTCAGTGCGCGGTGGGCGAACGGTCCCGTCACCGCAAGGCGGCGACCCGGGCGCTGGATATCCTGCCGACGCTTGCGATCCCGCAACCGCAGGTGAGCGATGCGGTCGATGTCTGGCTGCCAGCCCGTGTTGTCCCCGTGCTGCGTCAGTATGGCATCCGGACGCTGGCCGATCTGACCGTACGCATCCCTCGTCGCCAGCGCTGGTGGCGGGCGATTGCCGGACTCGGCGTGCGCAGCGCGCGCCATATTGAAGCCTTCTTTGCCGCCCATCCGGCACTCACCGAACGCGCCCGCGCGCTGGTTGTCGTGATGGCGCCGGAGCCCGTGGTGCCGTGGGAAAACATTCGCGTGCCACATGACGTCGACGGCTCGCGCGGCGTGTTCCGTGCGCCCAAGCCGATGTGCGCGCTCGAGGCCGATAACGACTATCAGGCGATCAACGCCTGGCTCGAGCGGCACGAAGCCGCCGAAACGCAGCGTGCCTATCGCCGGGAAGCCGAGCGCCTGCTGCTGTGGGCGATTGCCGAGCGCGGCCGCGCGCTGTCTTCGCTCACGAGCGAGGATGCGACCGCTTATCGTGCCTTCCTGCGCCATCCCACACCCCGCGCCCGGTGGGTCGCGCCGGCGCGACCGCGATCGTCGTCCGAATGGCGGCCGTTCACGGGCGCGCTGTCGCCAGACTCCATCGCCTATGCGCTGTCAGTTCTGAGTGCAATGTTTCGCTGGCTGATCGAGCAGCGCTACGTGCTCGCGAATCCGTTTGCCGGCCTCAGGGTGCGCGGCGCGCAGCGCAATGGTGAGCTGGACATCTCGCGCGCCTTTACGGCCGGAGAGTGGGAGCTGATCCGCACGATTGCCGATGGCCTGGAATGGTCGCATGGCTGGGCGGTTCCCGCCGCACAGCGTCTGCGCTTTCTGCTCGATTTCGGTTACGCGACCGGCCTGCGCGCAGGCGAACTGGTCAGCGTTACACTCGGCGGTATCATGACCGGCACGCGCGGCGAGCGGTGGCTTCACCTCACCGGTAAGGGGGCGAAGGCTGGCAAGGTGGTGCTGCCGCCGCTCGCACGATTTGCGTTGGACCAGTACCTGATGCAGCGCGGTCTGCCCGTGAGCCCCGCACGCTGGGCACCGGATACGCCGCTGCTCGGCCATCTCGACGAACTCGGCGGCATCACCACGCCGCGTCTGAGGGAGGTGCTGCGCCGGTTCTTCCAGACCGCCGCCGACGCAATTCGGGCCGACCACCCGGCACTCGCCGGCAAGCTGCAGCGTGCGACGCCACACTGGCTGCGCCACACGCACGCAACAAATGCTCTCGCACAGGGCGCCACGCTGACGACTGTGCGCGACAATCTGCGTCACGCCTCGATCACAACGACCTCGATCTACCTGGACGACGACGAAGTCCAGCGTACCCGGCAGATCGAGCGAATTTTTACGCGGCGCCCGCCGGTATGAGCACCGTCCACGAGACCATCTATCCGGTGCTGCCTGCTGAGCCGGGCGCGGCGGAGCTGAAAGTGGCATTCACTCCGAGCGCCGCGGAAATCCGCTTCGTGCGCCGGCAATCCCGGCAGGAAGCCAGCGCGGTCCTGATCATGGTGCAGTTGAAGCTGCTGCAGCGTCTCGGTTACTTCCCGATGCTCGTGGATGTGCCGCCCGTCATTATCGATCACATCCGGAGCGCGATGCGGGCCCGCGCGTTGTCCCGAGCGGCGATCGCGCGGTACGACGTGTCCGGCACCCGCATCCGTCACCAGAAGCTGCTGCGCGGCTGGCTCGACATCCGGGCGTTCGATGCGAGTGAGGCGGCGTCGCTCGCTGAACTCGCGTCGGCGGAAGCCCGGACAAAGATCGAACTGCCTGACATCATCAACGTGCTGATAGAGGAATTGGTCCGACGCCGGTATGAGCTGCCGCCGCTGGCGACGCTGCAGCGCGTCGCCACGCGGGCGCGCAACGATTTCAACGAAGCGATCTATGGGGCCATCGCCGGAGCACTCGGTGCAACACTCAGCGAACGGATCGACACGCTTCTCGTCGTCAAGGCCGGCAAGTCTGGTTGGGATGATCTGAAACAGGAGCCGAAGCGACCAGCCGCGCGGGCGATTGCTAGCTTTCTCAAACATATCAACGGAATCAGGAAACTGGCGGAAGGCTTGCCAGCGCCCCCCGCGATCCTGTCTGTCGGCAAGGCGGCCCAACTGGTCACCGAAGCGCGGGCGCTCGACGTCGCGGAACTACGCTCACTCAAGACCGCGAAGCGTCATGCGCTCGCTGTCCTGTTTATCCAGGCGCAGTTGCAGAAGGCGCTTGATGATATTGCCGAGATCTTCATCAAGGTGGTGCGCAAGTTGGAGTCCTATGCGAAGGTCCGGCTGCAGAAATATCAGCTCGAACACACCGACATACTGGAGGGATTGGTCGGCCAGTTTCGGGACGTCCTGAAGATTCTTCAGGATGAAGAGGTATCGGAACGCCAACGGTTGCCGAAAATCCGCGAGACGCTCGGCGACCCGACCGAGGCGCTCGCGCAGTGTAACGAGCACATCGCCTATGCCGGACAGTTCGACCTGCCGTTCATGCTCGTGCCATACCGCAACCAGCGCACGCTGCTGTTCCAGTGCCTGGACGGGCTGCCGCTGCGATCGAGTTCGCAGGACCGTGCGGTGCTGGTCGCACTCGCGTGGCTACAAGGCTTTCGGAACGCGCACCGCGAATACCTGCTGCTGACGGAGAACGACCTCGCGAACCTGCCGCTGGACTGGCTTCCAGAAAAATGGGAGCGCGCGGTGTTCCCGCACGGGCGGGATAGCCGGATGCTGCATCGTCGGTTCTTCGAACTGGGGGTCTTCAGCCAGATCATGCGGGAGCTAAACGCCGGCGATCTTTACGTCGAGGGTAGTGATCGCTTCGACGATTATCGGGTGCATCAGGTCTCTGATGAGGAATTCCGGCATGAGCTGCCGCGCTACTGCGAGATCGTGGGCTTGCCCACAGACGGCAAGACCTTCGCGAAGGATCTGCGAGACAAGCTTAACGCGGCGCTCGACGAGACCGATGCGAGTTTCCCGGCAAACGACAGCATCGAGTTCGCCGATCAGGAACTCGTCATTCACAAGCAGGGCAAAGAGCCCGAGCCGCCGAACCGCACGCTGATCGACCAGGCCATCACGGCTTCGATGCCGCAGCTCAGCATCCTGGATCTACTCACCGAAACCGAGCAGTGGCTGGATCTGCATAAACTGTTTGGACCGCTGTCCGGGTTCGACGCGAAGATCGACGATCCGCGCAAGCGTTTCATCACGACACTGTTCTGCTACGGCTGCAACTTGGGTCCCAGCCAAACGGCGCGCTCGGTGAAAGGGCTCAGCCGCAAACAAGTCGCCTGGCTGAACCTGAAACACATCACTGAGGAGCGGCTCGACAAGGCGAATGTGAAGGTGATCAACGCGTACAACCAGTTCGCGCTGCCGAAATACTGGGGCAGCGGCAAGCGCGCGTCGGCCGACGGCACTAAGTGGAGCCTGTACGAGCAGAACCTGCTGTCCGAGTATCACGTTCGCTATGGGGGATACGGCGGGATCGGCTACTATCACGTGTCCGACATGTACATCGCGCTGTTCAGTCACTTCATCCCGTGTGGCGTCCACGAAGCAGTCTACATTCTCGATGGACTGATTCTGAACGGCGCCGACGTCAAGCCCGACACGATCCATGGCGATACGCAGGCGCAAAGCGGGCCGGTCTTCGGTTTGTCGTACGTGGTGGGCATCAACCTGATGCCGCGCATACGCAACATCAAGGACCTCGTGCTGTACAAGGTGGACCGGCGTCGCAAGTACAAGCACATCGACAGCTTGTGCCGCCAGTCAATTGACTGGGCACTGATCGAACGGCACTATCTCGACATGATGCGCGTCGCGGTGTCGATCAAGGCAGGCAGGATGACGCCGTCGACGATTCTGCGCCGGCTTGGCTCTGAAAGCACAAAGAACAAGCTCTACTTCGCGTTTCGGGAACTGGGGCGGGTGATCCGGACGCTGTTCCTGCTGAAGTATCTGGGTGACCCGGAGTTGCGTCGCACGATTCACGCTGCGACCAACAAGAGCGAGCAGTTCAACGACTTCGCGCAGTGGCTGATGTTCGGCGGCGAAGGCGTCATCGCCGAAAACGTCCGGCACGAGCAGCGCAAGGTAATCAAGTACAACCACCTCGTCGCGAACATGGTGATCCTGTACAACGTGCAGTGGATGTCACGCAAACTAAAGGAACTGCAGGAAAAGGGGCATCCGGTCGATGCCGAGGTCCTCAAGGTGCTGTCGCCGTACCGGCGCGAGCACATCAACCGGTTCGGGGACTATCTGCTGGATCTCTTGCGCTCCGTCCCACCACTCGATCCGACGATTGATTTCGCATTCAAATCAGCAGCTTAGCCTGAGATGCGGCGGATTTTTAATGAATCCCGGCCAGGCCTC
>NZ_JAQQFL010000070.1:0-7076 GCF_046026025.1 Paraburkholderia fungorum
TTGGCGGGGTGAAGGCCCCGCCCCACGACGGGGCCCGCCGGTGGGGGCGCCACGATGCCGGACCAGAGGCAATGGCCGGGATTGGACGCGACACTCAGGACTTTCTTCTTCTCGCCGTCGAGTGCGAACGCGTAAAAGCCCGTCTCCTCGTCCCAGAACGCCTCATTGAACCGCGTGAAGAGCGCAGCGGCTTTCGTGCGCAACACCGCAGCGCGGGCCGCGTCTCCCAGCGCATCGTAGATTTGCGCCATCCGCAGCCACGCATCATAGACGTGGCCCTGCAACTCGCAGAGCGCCTTGGGCCCTTTCACCAGCGTCCCGTCAGGGTACACCAGCGCGTCGCCGGAGTCCTTCCAGCTCTGGTTCTCAAGACCCGCCGCCGACCGCGTGGCGTATTCCTGAAAGCCGTCGCCGTCGCGATCGCCGTACCGGTCGATCCACTCGAGGCAGCGCTCTGCGGTCGGCAGATGACGTTTCAGCAGTTCGCGATCGCCCGTACAGCACCACGCCGTATGCAGCGTGATCAGATAAAGCGGGGTCGCGTCCGCTGTTCCGTAATATGGCGTGTGGGGAATCAGCTTGAGACTCGCCAGTTCCCCCAAACGAAGTTCGTGCATGATCTTGCCAGGCTCGGCATCGCGATAGTCGTCGCATCCGGTCGCCTGCCAGACGCCCAGCACCTCCAACGTCCCGCGCGCAAAATCCGAATAGACGATCGAAGTCTGCAGCGAGGCGATCAGACTGTCGCGTCCGAATAGCGCCACGAACCACGGCAAACCGGCGGCCGGCACGAGCTGGCTATGGCCGGCGCCGCGAATGGGCAGGCGCAGTGCCGCCATGTCGTCGGTTGCCTGGCGAAACAGGCGCCGGAACCCGTCGTTGCTGCTCTCGAGCTTGAGCACCGCGCGCTGCCAGTCCATGAGCCGCTTGCTGTTCTCCGACGTGTCGCGGTTCAGTCTGGTACACGCCTGCGGTGCCGGATAGCTTTTGTGACCGTCCGAGAGATCGTAGGTGAGACAGCTGTGCCACTGGGCGCCGGGCGCCAGCTCGACATCGAACGTGAGCCGACCATTCGCATACACCGCTGGCGCACCGTTGTTGTGTGCTGTGATCGCGACTTCCCGCGAAAAGTCTTGGTTGTGGTAGGCGGTGGTGAGACGCTGCTTGCGCTCCGACCATTTCGTTATGACGTGGCCGCGCCGAATGAAGTGGCCGGACTTCACCTCGAAGATATCCGCGAAATCGCTGCGCACGGCGATTTCGAGATTGAAGCGCACTTTCGACCGGCCGTAGTTGACCAGATCGAAATCCTCGTGCACGCCACCGCCAATCTGACGGCTGAGCATGAGCCCAATGGTGTGCGGCGCGATCGGACCGGCCTCGGTGACGAGTGCGCGGTTGGCCAGAAAGATGCGCGCGTCGAAGGAGGTGGTCGTGCCGCCATTGAGCAGATCCCACGGCTCGCCGTCGGCATATATCGTCCAGCTGCTGATCACCCGGGTGTCATAGAAGTACAGACCCTTCCGGGTCGGTGCTTTGATCTGGCCATCCGGCTCGGTCAGGAGGACAGCGTCCCCTTATGGATCGCGAGCTGTGGCGGCCCCACCTTGATTTCGAGCGACATGGTCCTCTCCTCGTGTGCCAGCATCGCCCTTCGCGGAGACGGCGGTAGCGCCGGATCAGCGCGTTGGTCGATCTGTCGTGCGCAAGTCCGATCTCGTCCGCGCTCTCGAGCTCAGACGCAATGCGCTGTGCCAGTACCTTGCCCAGCTCGACGCCCCACCGATCGAAAGAATCGATAGTGCAGATCGCCCCTGCTGCACCATTCACATCTCAAGTGCAGTAGCACGCGACGAGCCGGGGTGAGTTGATCAGCACCACCGGTGGTGCGGGCTGGCCTGCCAGGGCACTCGCTTCCATAACGGTATCCAGGCATGGCCGACGCTCATGATGGCTCGGTCACGTTGATCGTTGCGCCGCTGAACATGGCGTCGATCCGCTCAGCGAGACTGCATTCGCCAGCCAGCTGCACGAGCAGCGTGATCGTCTCGTCGGTCACCCGGTGGTTCGAGTACTCGAGGTAGAGACTGGCGGCTTCGACGCTCAGGCGCTCGCCCCGCAGGGGATCGCCGGCGAAGAGCTGCCGCGGATGCTGACTACGCACCTTCCGGTGATGGTCCGCCGGCGTCTTCCACGCCGGCCGATCGGTCAGCGGTTGAAGCTGAGGCGCCCGTTTCGTGATCACGGTTGTCCCGCACGAGTTTGATCGCCCTTCTCCAGCATGGCGCTCTTTGCGGCGATGCGGCCAATGAGATCTTTCCACGACTTGTCGAACGATTCTGCGCCCTCGCGCTGGAGTTGGGCGGCGAGCGCCACATCGTCGACACCGGCCCGCGCGAATTCGGCGAGCACGTCTTCGGCGTCCCCGCCATCGACGGGCAATACGCCCTTCAGTTCGCCATGATCGGCGAAGGCATGCAAGGTCTTGTCGGGAATGGTGTTGATCGTGTCAGGGGCCGCCAGCGAACCGATATAGAGTGTGTCGGAGACGTCCGGATCCTTGGTGCCGGTACTGGCCCAGAGCAGGCGCGGCGGCCGGGCGCCGGCAACCGCGAGTTGTTGCCAGCGGGGCGATGCCAGCAATTCGCGGTACGCCTGGTACGCGCGTTTGGCGATGGCAATGCCGAGGCGATTGCGAAGTTGCGGGGGAACCTTGTCCTTCACCGCGACGTCCCAGCGGCTGACGAAAATCGACGCGACGGAACCGACGTTCGGATCGAGTCCAGCGGCGATCCTCCGCTCGATGCCGCGCAGGTACGCCTGCGCTGCCGCGACGTATTGTTCGCGCGAAAATAGCAGCGTGACATTCACCGGCACGCCGGCGAAGATCGACGCCTCGATCGCGGGAACACCTTCGGGCGTACCCGGAATCTTGATGAACAGATTGGGACGCTGCGCGGCTTCATGCAGGCGCGCAGCCGCGTCGATGGTGCCGGCCGTATCGTAGGCCAGCAAAGGAGACACCTCCAGCGACACCCAGCCGTCAACCCCACCGGTGCTGTCGTGAACGGGACGGAACAGGTCGGCGGCCCCGGTCAGATCCTCGATCGCGAGTTCGAAAAACAGCGCCTCGCCGGATTTCCCTTCAGCCGTCAGCTGCCGGATGGCGGCGTCGTAGAAATCTGCCTCCGTGATGGCCTTATCAAAGATCGTCGGGTTGGACGTCAATCCGGTCACTGAAAACTCGCTGATATAGCGCCGCAGCGTGCCGTCCGTCAGCAGGCCGCGCGTGATGTTATCAAGCCAAAGGCTTTGGCCGAGGTCATGCAGTTGTCGGGTCAGTTTCATGATGCCTCCTATTACGCGTCGCCTGCAGTGCCGTTGCCGAACAGCGTGGTCAGATCAGCATTGGCCGGGTCGCCGATGCGCTCGATCGTGATGTCGGCCGGCGGATATACGGCGAGATTCGCTGGGTCCGTCGCGTAGTGTCTCTGGCGTGGGAAGATCGTCGTCAGGCCGTCTTTCCATGTCTTTTTCATCGCTGCCCGGGATGCACAGCTTGTCGTCGATCATCACCTAGCGCCGGGCCGGATACCGCTTCGCAACCGCATTCATCCGCTCTTCCTAATGAATATAGATCAGCACACGGCCATCGACTGCGTCCCGGAGCCCGGAGCGCTCAACACTGCGCGGCGGGAATACCACGTCGCCATCGGAAAGATGACTGCCAGTCCCTGCCGCCGAAGACGCCGGATGGCGTCGAACGTGTCAGGGTACAACGCGCCTGCAAACGGGTAGTCGATCAGGAACGAGGACATCAGCAGCCGCGTGTCGCCCAGATCTGACCTTCCAGCCGATAGCGTTGCAACGTATCCGTCAGCACAACCCGTTAGGGCAGTTTTCGCGGCTAAATGTCGACGATCTTTCGCAATAGAGAGTACGAAACGCGCCAGTGGCCATCGGTGTCATTGACGGCGACCGATGCGGTCTTGGCATTCAGCCTCACGACGACTCCGACGCGCTCGCTTAGGTGCTTGTCAGTGAAGCTAACTGTGTCACCGATGAAGAACTCTTCACGCTGCGTTCTCGGCGGCGGTGTCGGTTCAACGTGAGGCTGAACAGTCGAAGTTTCCGGGATGATCGCCGCATAGAGCACGCCCCAACGGCGTCGAGTTGTGCTGTCCTGAACCACTGCCTGTGTCTGGCGGAGTTCGACTATGGTGCCTTGCGCCGGCGGTCCAAGCGGGTTATCGCCGATGTAGTTAACGGCCATCCCCAGGTGCAGGCGTTGACGTATTTCGAGAATACGTCGGGGATCATCAAGCATTTTGCCGATAGCAAGATAGAGGCGATAAAGCTCGGCACTAGGCGCCTGCCGAAGCGAGTCGAGAATGTCCATGGTGTAGAGGTGTTTAACGGGCGAGCGGCAAGAGCTCGTGCACGCGATTGACGGGATACGACGGCAGTTTCTCAAGCGTTCGTTCGAGCCACGCATAGGGCTCGATATTATTAAGGCGAGCCGTTCCGATGAGTGAGTACATCGTTGCGGCCGCACGGGCACCTCGTGGAGACCCCGCGAACAGCCAGTTCGACCTTCCGAGGGCAATCGGTCTGATTTGGCGCTCAAGCGCATTGTTGTCTGGCAACAGGACGCCGTTCTCTGTATATCGGACAAGCGCCTCCCAATGTCGCAACGCATAACCGAAGGCCTTGCCGAGCGGGGCTTGCGGGAGCAAACCGATGCTGTTTGCGTCTAGCCATTGACGAAACTGTGCCAACACCGGCAACGTCTGCGCTTGCCGGGCCGCAAGCTTGATGTCCGGGGTTTGGTCTTTGACCCGTGATTCAATCGCATATAGCTTAGCGATCCACTGCAGCGCCTGCGCCGCGAGGCCGGGGTCTTTCTGAGTCTTGGCAATTTCGAAGAACCGTCGACGGCAATGAGCCCAGCATCCGACCTCAATAATGTCACCTCGCGCGTAAAGCGCGCCATGACCGCTGTACGCATCGGCTTGCAGATAGCCTTTGTATTTATTCAGGTACAGCAGCGGATGCGCGCCCGCGCGTGACTCAGCGAACTCGAACACGACCGCTGGCGGGTGGTCGACCCAGACTCCGTTCTCGTTGCGCTGGCCCGCGCCCAGATAGCCCCATAATCGTGCTGTGCGCGTTGATGGGTGCCCTCGCTCAAGCAGAGGTAGCGTCGTGTCGTCCACGTGCATGCGCGGCGCCTTCAACTGGTGAGCGCGCAAACCAGGCAGCAGTACCGAGAGTAGCTCAGCAGATGCCAGCTTCCATTCGCACAACGTAGCGCGTGGCAAGTACACGCCACGGCGCGCGTAGCGCATTTCCTGTCGATTCAACGGCAGGTGATCGACATAGGTATTGACCAGGACATTGGTGAGCAGGTTCGCGCTCGCATTGCTCTTTGGCAGCGGCGACGGCTGAGCGCTTGCGGTCACGATGGTCGATTCGCCATCCTTCTTCGCCACGTATTTGAAGCGGATGTGCTCAATGACGGTGAGCTTGGACGGCTCGTAATGCAGCGTCTCGCTGCGCTCTTCGCCGATCCGTTCAAGCGTATCGAACGCCATCTTCTGTTCGTCGCTCAGATCGTATTCGATGCGTGTGCGCGGCAGGTCCTTCGGTAGCGCCGGACGCCCTTTACGAGTGTGACTCCCTACGGGAATGGCGTCGACCGCCGGCGGTGCCGGGATATCTGTTGCGGCATCGAACAGCTCGGCTTGGTCCGCCAGGCGCTCGGAGCTCACGCCAAAGCGCGCACGGTTCAACTGTGCGATCTGATACTGAAGGATTTCCAACTGCTCCCACAACACCCGTGCGAGCCGGTTCTGTTCGAGCGCGAATGCTTGCAGCGCATCGGGCTCGACGGGAAGATCCGCGACAGTGACGGCGTTGGGTGGCATGTGCTCCATGATGCCTAACTCAAGCCACGTTTACAAGCTCGGGGCTGCGCTGGAGCACCTCACGTCACGCGCGTCACTGCCACGGTGTGGTGCGGCTCTCGCGTTGGGATCTCGATGCCTTCGAGCCATGCGTTGAGCTCCGCGAGCGTGAAGCCGCGCTGAGCGAGTAACGAGGGTGACGGGAAACGGCCTCTTTCAAGACGCTTATACCAAAGTGCGAAACCGGTCCGGTCCCAATAAAGAATCTTCACTTTGGAGCGATCGCGCGCCACGAAGACAAACAGATTGCCCGATGCAGGCTTCTGCGCAAGTAGCGGCTCGACGAGATAAGACAGCCCATCGATCGCCTTGCGCATGTCGACCGGGTCGCGACAGATGTAAGCGCGAACGTCCCAGGCAATCAGCACCGACCACCTCCGAGCTGCCCGAGTACAAATCGCACGATGCGCTCGGCGTGAACGCCGCTCAGTTCGATACGAACGCCAGCGAGCGAGAGCGTCACCCCGTCACGCGACGGCGATACATCAGCCGCTGGCGTTGCAACAGGCGGCCTTGAGGGAGCCAGTTCACCATCCAGATTGGAAACGATGAATGCCGCATCCGCAGTAACCGCGAGTGGCTGTTTAATCTCTCTGACCGGGCTTGAGAGCTTCTTGCGCCACAGGCTGAAGGTGCTTACCGCCAGACCCTGTTCTCGGCAAAACCGCCGAGCGCCGACACCGCTCGCCTTCCAGGTGGTGACCATTTCGCCCCAGAACGCTTCCTCTTGCCGTGGGCGACGCGTACCCATCGCCGTTGCAGCCTTAATGTTCTCGTCTTCCATCGCATCGCCCTCGTTCTCACGAAAGCATCACCTTCACATTCGGGAAGTCGCGATTCAAGACGGGATCCGCTGACGCTTACGTTGCAACGCAGCAGACACTCAAGAATAGACGTCCCGCCACGCCAGGACGTCCTGGGCCTGCCTGACAAAAATTACTACGGCCCGGCGGCAGTCTCCCGGCAGATCTCGAGAAAGCAGTAGTTGTCGTCGTGATTGGCGTCACGCAGTCGCGTCACGTAGTCCCCAATGAGTCGCATACTTCGATGCTTGCTGGTCAGCGAAGAAGTAATAAGAAGGATTCTGAAGCGTAGCTGCGCTTCTCGATG
>NZ_JAQQFL010000071.1:0-6420 GCF_046026025.1 Paraburkholderia fungorum
TATTGGTCGTATTGCAAAAGGACTTCTTATGCGCGTGCCGTATCGAGCGATTTCCGTACGGTGGCTTGTTGTGGTGCTGACGGCAACGGGTCGGCGGCTTCGGCGAGCGCGAACGCCATCTGGGTGTCGCGGTTGCGCTTGCGTTCACGCACCTGCATCCAGCGATTGACCGCAATCACGCCGATGGTCACCGTGGTGATGAAGATCGTAGCGAGCGCATTCATTTCCGGATTCAAACCGAGGCGCACACGCGAGAACACGACGAGTGGCAACGTGGTCGAGCCTGGGCCTGAGAGGAACGCGGACAGCACGAGGTCGTCGAAAGACAGCGTGAACGACAGCAGCCAGCCGGACATGAGTGCCTGCGAGATCAGCGGCAGCGTGATCAGGAAGAACACCTTGAAGGGCGTTGCGCCGAGATCGAGCGCGGCTTCTTCGAGCGACTTGTTGAGCTCCTTCACCCGCGATTGCACGATGATCGCCACGTACGAAACGCACAGCATCACGTGGCCGATCCAGATCGTGAAGAGGCCGCGGCCCTTCGGCCAGCCGAGCATCTGTTCGAGCGCGACGAACAGCAGCAGCAGCGAGATACCCTGGATCACTTCAGGAATCACGAGCGGCGCGTTGATCATGCCGGCGAACAGCGTGAAGCCGCGAAAACGTCCGAAGCGGGCCAGCACGAACCCGGCCCACGTACCGATGACGACGGACGCAAACGCGGTCAGCAGACCGATCTTCAACGACAGCCACGCTGCATTGAGCAGTTCGTCGTCCTGCAGCAGCGCGCCGTACCACTTGAGCGAGAAGCCGGACCAGACCGTGACGAGCTTGGACTCGTTGAACGAATACACCACCAGGCTGATGATCGGGATATACAGAAACAGAAACCCGAACGTCAGCACGCTATTGGAAAGCGTTCTATTAGGCTTGATCATTTCGCGCCCTCCAGTTCCTTGACCTGGTAGTACTGGAACACGGCCATCGGCACGAGCAGCAGTAGAACCATCGCGACGGTGACAGCGGATGCCATCGGCCAGTCCATATCGTTGAAGAATTCATCCCACATCACACGGCCGATCATCAGCGTATCGGCGCCGCCGAGCAGTTCAGGAATCACGTACTCGCCGACCGCCGGAATGAACACCAGCAGACTGCCGGCGATAATGCCGTTCTTCGACAGCGGCAAGGTGATGCGCGTGAACGCGGTCCACGGTTTGCAACCGAGGTCGTAAGCGGCTTCGAGCAGCGTCAGGTCCATCTTCACCAGGTGGGCATACAGCGGCATCACCATGAACGGCAGGTACGAATAGACCATGCCGATATAGACGCCAATATCCGTGTGGTAGAGGCGCAACGGCGAATGAATCATGCCGATCGACATCAGCGTGTGATTGAGCAGACCGTCGTCCTTCAGGATGCCGATCCATGCATAGACGCGAATCAGGAACGACGTCCAGAACGGCAGCATCACACCCATCATCAGCAGGTTGCGCTTGGTCGGTTCCGAGCGGGCGATGTAGTACGCAACCGGATAGCCAATCAGCAGGCAGAAGAAGGTCGATACAGCGGCCATCTTCAGCGAGCTGATGTACGTGGCGACGTACAGATCGTCCTGCAGCAGGAACGCATAGTGACCGAGCTGCATCGCGAAGTGCACCATGCCGTCCTTGACCGTCACGAGATCCGTGTACGGGGGAATGCCCAGGCGCAGATCGGCGAAGCTGATCTTCAGCACCAGCACGAACGGCAACGCAAAGAACAGCGTGAGCCACAGGAACGGCACGCCGATCACGGTCGTGCGTCCCGACGGCACCAGCGCCAGCAAGCGCTTCTTCAGCGAGCCGAGCAGCCGGCTGCCGGATGGCGCGCCGAGCGCGGCGGGGGAGGAGGTAGTGGGATTGCTCATTGCGTCAGCACCACGCCGCTTGCCGGCGACCAGTAGACGAACACGTCGTCGTTATAGGACGGCGCACCTTCGCTCATCAGGTGCGAGCTGGAGAGATTCGACACCACCGTCTTGCCGCTCGGCAGGCGCACGTGATACAGCGAATAGCTGCCCATGTACGCAACATCCGAGACCACGCCGCGCGCCCAGTTGTGCGGCGTCGAGGGCTTGTCGAGCGAGACCTTCACGCGTTCCGGACGTACCGAGATGCCCACCGGCATGCCCAGCGGCCCGGTAATGCCATGGCTCACGTAGATGCTCGATTCGAGGTCTTCGCTTTCGACGAAGATGTGGTCAGGCTCATCCGCAACCACGGTGCCTTCGAACAGGTTGGTCGAACCGATGAACCCTGCCGAGAAACGGCTGTTCGGAAACTCGTACACCTGGCTGGGCGAACCGACCTGCACGATGCGGCCTTCGCTCATCACAGCCAGTCGCCCGGCCATCGTCATCGCTTCTTCCTGATCGTGCGTGACCATCACGCAGGTCACGTCGACTTTGTCGATGATGTTCACCAGTTCGAGCTGGGTCTTCTGGCGGATCTGTTTATCGAGCGCCGACATCGGTTCGTCGAGCAACAGCAGCTTGGGGCGCTTGACGAGCGAGCGGGCCAGCGCCACACGCTGCTGCTGTCCGCCGGACAACTGATGCGGCTTGCGTTGCGCGTATTTGCTCATCTGCACGAGATTGAGCGCGTCGGCAACGCGTTCCTTGATTTCGTTCTTCGGCGTGCCTTCCTGCTTGAGGCCGAATGCGATATTCGCTTCGACGCTCATGTGCGGGAACAACGCATATGACTGGAACATCATGTTGACCGGCCGCTTGTACGGCGGCATCGCGGCGAGATCTTCGCCGTCGACGAAAATGCGTCCGGACGTAACGGTCTCGAGCCCCGCGAGCATGCGCAGGAGCGTGGACTTGCCGCAGCCGGAGCTGCCGAGCAGGGCGAACAGTTCGTTCTTGGCGATGCTCAGGTTGACGTTGTCGACAGCGGTGCTGTCGCCGAATTTCTTCACGACATTTTCGATGCGAACGAATTCGTCCGATTTCGATTTTGTCGTCGGTGCGGGGCGGGCCATCTGGGTGGCGCCGGCTACGCTTGTTTGTGTCGTCGAGTTCATGATGTAACCATTCCTTGCGGATCGCGAGCGCAAGTGTCTCCATACGAGGCGCGGGAAGCGACTCGCAAGATGCGCTGCGATCGGAAAACATGGGACTGCGCGTGGACGGCGCAGGCTGACTACCGTTACTGCCATTCATGCGCTCAGGGTTCGAGCGATCCCTGAGCGCGGATCAAAGTTTCTGGTTTGGCTTGATTAATGGCCGGTTTTAAGCTGCGCCCAAAGACGATTTTCAAGGCGCAGAATGTCAGTGGGCATCGGCTTCATGAGCGTCATCTTGCTCAAGACTTCGTCGCCCGGATAAACGGTCGTATCCTGTGAGACACCCGGTGTGACGAACTGGCGCGCAGCCTTGTTCGCAGTCGGATAAAACACTTCATTGGTGATGGCGGCGTTGACCTTCGGGTCTTCGATGTAATTGATCCACTTCAACGCGGCTTCAGCGTGCGGCGCGTCTTTCGGGATCACCATCACGTCGAACCACAGCAGGCCGCCTTCCTTGACGTTCGAGAATTTGACCTGATACGAACGCTTGGCTTCAGCGGTGCGGCGGCTCGCGATGCCGACGTCGCCAGACCATGCAACCGCGACGCAGACGTCGTTATTGGCGAGGTCGTTGATGTAGCCGGAAGAATTGAATTGGGTGATATACGGGCGGACTTTCTTCAGCACTTCAAAGGCAGCCTGATAATCGGCGGGGTTCGTGCTGTTTGGATCTTTGTGCATGTACTGCAGCGTGGCGGCAAACACGTCGACTGCCTGGTCGAGGAACGATACGCCGCAGCCCTTCAGTTTCGACAGATTGGCCGGGTCGAATACGAGCGCCCAGCTATCGACCGGTGCATTTGCGCCGAGTGCCTTCTGCACAGCCTGCACGTTATAGCCGATACCGTCGGTGCCGTAGGCCCAGGGTACACCGTACTGGTTGCCCGGATCGGCGTCGGCAATCATCTTCATCAGTACTGGGTCGAGATTTACGAGGTTCGGCAGCTTCGATTTGTCGAGCTTCTGATAGACGCCGGCCTGAATCTGCTTGGCCATGTAGTTCGACGTCGGGACCACGATATCGTAACCGGAGCTACCCGCCAGCAGTTTGGCCTGCAACGTATCATCGCTATCGTAGTTATCGTATTTGACGTGGATACCGTCCTGCTTCTCGAAGTTCGGAATCGTGTCCTTCGCGATGTAGTCCGACCAGTTGTAGACATTCAGTTCCGTGTCGGCCGCAAGGGCCGGCGTGACCGACAACGCCGCAAAACCCGCGAAGGCGAGAAGCGCGGCCCCCGCGACCGCATGACGAAGATGACAAACGCTCATGGTTTTTTCCCTTGATGTGAAGAACCGGCATGAGCGTGTATCGTGGGTGCGCGCATGCCGGAACGAACTGCCGTTACGAAATTCCGAGTTGTTGTGCGGTCGCGTCGACGGCTTTTTTGGCCTTCGAAACGATCTCGTCGATTTCCAGCTTATTAATTACGAGCGGCGGCGACAGCAGCATCCGGTCGCCGGTAGCGCGCATGATCAGGCCGCCGTTGAAGCAGAAGTCGCGGCAGATCGTGCCGACGTCACCGCCATTGGCGAAACGCTTGCGCGTTTTCGGGTCTTCTGCGAGTTGCAGACTGGCCACCAGACCCGCGCCGGAGATTTCGCCAACGATCGGGTGATTGGCGAAGGTGTCGCGCAACTTCTTCTGGAAGTACGGACCCGTGTCGGTCTTGACGCGTTCGACGATCTTCTCGTCGCGCAGCAGTTTCAGATTGGCGATCGCCACCGCCGCGGCCACCGGGTGACCGGAGTAGGTGAGGCCGTGATTGAAGTCGCCGTGCTCGATGATCGCCTTGGCCACGCGATCGTGCAGGCCGACTGCGCCCATCGGCACATAGCCGCTCGTCAGGCCCTTGGCCAGCGTGATCAGATCCGGCTCGAAACCGAAGTGCTGATGCGCGAACCATTCGCCGGTCCGGCCGAAGCCGCCGATCACTTCGTCGGCGACCAGCAGGATGTCGTACTTGCGGCAGATGCGCTGGATTTCCGGCCAGTACGTCGAGGCCGGGAAAATCACGCCGCCGGCGCCCTGGAAAGGCTCACCGATGAACGCGGCAACATTGTCCGCGCCGATTTCCAGAATCTTCGCTTCGAGTTGCTGCGCGCGGGCCAGCGAGAATTCTTCCGGCGTCAGATTGCCTTCTGCTTCGCCGAAGAAATACGGCTGGTCGATATGAACGATGTTTTCGACTTTCGAAGGCATCTGCTCATGCATGTAGCCCATGCCGCCGAGCGTGCCGCCGGCGATCGTCGAACCGTGATAGCCGTTCTTGCGCGAAATGACGACCTTCTTCGAGTGCTTGCCTTGCGTTGCCCAGTATTGGTGGACGATGCGCAGCACGGTGTCGTTGCCTTCCGAGCCGCTGTTGCAGTAGAAGAAGTGATTGAACGGTTCCGGCGCCAGCTCCGCGAGCAGGGCCGAGAGTTCGATCACGGGCGGATGCGTCGTCTTGAAGAAGGTGTTGTAGAAGGGCAGTTCCTGCATCTGGCGGTACGCTGCGTCGGCCAGTTCCTTGCGGCCATAACCGACATTCACGCACCACAAACCGGCCATACCGTCGATGATCTTGTTGCCATCCGAATCCCACAGGTACACGCCTTGCGCCTTGACGATCACGCGGCTGCCGGCGCGATTGAGCGAACCCATGTCCGAAAACGGATGGATGTGATGGGCCGCGTCGAGGGCGCGGTATTCAGCGGTGCTGCGTTGCGTGGCTTGCGCGCTCGCGGCGGGTAGTACCGCCGGTTGGACGTAAGCGACTTCTTCTGTTCTGTAGCTCATACTGCCTCCAGTTTTTTTGCGTTTGCGAGCAACGTCATGAATCGGGACCCTGAATCCGGTCTCAGACGTGCAGCAGCAAATGTCGGCGTTCCCACGAGCTGATCACGCGGAAAAACGCTTCGTATTCGGTTTCTTTCAGTGCGAGGTAGGCCTTGACGAATTTCTCGCCGAGAATCTCCGCCATCGGTTCGCACGCGCCCATTAACGTCAATCCTTCTTCCAGATTGCGCGGCAACTGATAGGGCAATTCGTAGCCGTCGCTGAGCAGCGGCTCGGTCGGTTCCAGATTTTGTGTCATGCCAACATAGCCGGCTGCCAGCGTTGCGGCGATCGCCAGATACGGATTGCAGTCCACGCCCGGAATGCGGTTTTCGATGCGGCGCGCAGCCGGGCCCGAATGCGGAATCCGGAAACCCACCGTGCGGTTGTCGTAACCCCATGCCACGTTGATCGGTGCGGCCATGAAGCGCGACAGGCGGCGATACGAGTTGATGTACGGTGCAAAAATCGGCATCAGCGCCGGT
>NZ_JAQQFL010000072.1:0-6080 GCF_046026025.1 Paraburkholderia fungorum
TTCCACCTCCAGCACCTGCTCAAACAGCGTGGCGAGCGTCGTTTCGAGCTCGCCTTGCGGTGCTTCGTAGCCGCGTGTCTGGAACTCGGGCGCCGGGAGTGCTTTGCGATCCACCTTGCCGTTCGGCGTCAGCGGCAACGCATCCAGCACCATCACCGCTGCGGGGACCATGTAATCCGGCAACGTCACGGACAAGGCCGCGCGCAGTGAGGTACCGTCCAGCGTTGCGCCCGCATGTGGCGCAACGTAGCCCACCAGTCGCATGCCACCTGTTGCGCCCTGCGCGGTCACCACCGCTTCACGCACGTTGTCCTGCGCCAGCAGTTGCGCCTCGACTTCGCCCAGTTCGATGCGGAAACCGCGAATCTTGACCTGATGGTCGATCCGGCCGAGATACTCCAGCGCCCCGTCCGCGCGCCAGCGCACCAGGTCGCCAGTCCGGTAGAGCCGCCCGCCCTGCGTGGAGAACGGGTCGGGTACGAACCGCTCCGCCGTCAATGCCGCGCGGTTCAGATAACCGCGCGCCAGCGCTTCCCCGCCGATGTACAGTTCGCCCGCCACACCACGCGGCGCGAGTTCGCCACAGCCGTCGAGCACATACATTCGCCGCCCAGCCAACGCGCGACCAATCGGCACCTTGCGCAGCGTGTCATCCGCGTTCGCGACCATCGCGTCGCAATCGAATAGCGTCGCCGAGACCGTGGTTTCTGTCGGTCCGTACGTATTCAGCAACTTCACATGCTGCAAACCGGCCGCGCGCCATGCATTGACACCCTCGATCGCCATCGCCTCGCCACCCGCAATCGCGAGCCGCAACGCACCGTAGTCGCGCGCGCCCTCCTTGGCGAAATCCTGCGCCAGCAGATGCCAGTAAGCGGTCGTGACATCGATCACGCTAATCCGGTGCTGCAGCAGTTTTCGATAAAACGTGCCGCTGTCCCACAACTCGACATCGCGCAGCACGATCGCCGCGCCGACGCACAGCGCCGGGAAAATCTCTTCGATAAAGCCGTCGAAGCTGAATGCAGCGAACTGCAATACGCGATCGTTTTCGTTCAGCGCACAGAAATCGATCGTCGCCTGCGTATGAATTGCCAGGGATCGCTGATCGATTGCGACGCCTTTCGGCTGCCCCGTGGAGCCCGATGTGTAGATCACGTAAGCAAGCGAATCGGGATCGGCGGCGACCTGCGGATTCGACTCGGGCAAATTCGAAACAGCGCCAACGTCCAGTGCTTTTGAAGCATCCGACGCGTCCAGCTCGATCACGCCAACCCGCGATGCCGCCTCGCCGAGCGTGTCCGCGAATAGCGCGCGTGTGGCTTCGTGCGTGATCAACCATTCAATGCCGCTATCCGCAACCATGTAGACGAGCCGCGTGGCCGGATACGACGGGTCGAGCGGCACGTACGCCGCGCCCGCCTTCAGCACCGCGAGTACCGCGACGACCATCTCCACGGATCGCCCGACGCCGATCCCGACCTTGACTTCGGCGCCCACGCCGGCCTTGATCAGGCGATACGCCAGCCGGTTCGCGCGCGCATTCAGTTCGCCCGCGCTGATTTCGAGTTCGCCCGCGATCACCGCCGGATTCAGAGGTTGCCGCGCCGCTTGCCGCTCGATTGCGGCGATCACCGGCTCAATGCGTTCAGGCTGCGCGGCCGGACCGGCAAGCGCCACCAGCGCAGCCGTTTCGTTGTGCGTCGCGCCGCATACGGCGTCGATCGTGCTTCCGGCGACGCCGATCAGTGCGCTCAACACGTCGCCGTAGAAGTCCGCGAATTGCGCGACGGTCCATGCGTCGAACAGATCGCTTGCATACGTGAACACGCCGTCGACCCCGCCGTCGGCCGTCTCGTAGGTGTCGAGCGTCAACTCGAACGGCACGCCGGCATCGTCGAGACGGAAGCGGCTGGCGGCGAGTTCCGGCAACGTGTGAGCGAGCGTATCGCGCTGTGTCTGATGACCGGCCATCACGTCGAAGAACGGCGTGCGTCCGGCACTGCGCTCAGGTTGCAACGCATCGACCAGCAGGTCGAACGGCAAATCCTGATGCGCCTGCGCGCCGAACATCGTGTCGCGCATCTGGATCAGCAGCGCGCGCAATGTCATGCCGCGCTCGAGCCGTCCGCGCATCACCTGCGTATTGACGAAAAATCCGACCAGTCCCGCGATTTCGCGGCGGTCACGATTTGCGACCGGAACGCCTACGCGCGGATCGATGTCGCCGGTATAGCGATGTAGCGCGATCAGCAACGCGGTCAGCGACACCGTAAAGAATGTGGTGCCATGCTCGCGCGCAACGGATTTGAGCGCGGCGTGACGGAGCGCGGACAGCGTGAAGCGATGTGCCGCGGCCGGATGATTGGTAGCGTTGCCGCGCGGTGCGTCGGCGGGCAAGGCGGACGCAGGCGCCATGTCGGCGAGTTGCGCGCGCCAGTACGCGAGTTGCCGCGCGTGTTCGTCGCGGCCGACCCAGCGGTGTTGCCATGCCGCGTAGTCGCGGTAGCGGACCGGCAGTTTCGGCAACGGCGCGAGCGCTTCGCGATCGCCGAGGATCGCCTGGCGATAACCGTGTGCGATCTCGTCGAACAGCAGATCGGCGGACCAGCCGTCCGCGGCGATGTGGTGCGCGACGAGTAGCAGACGCCAGGCGGCGGCGCCAGTACGCAGCAGCGTCGCACGCAGCAACGGACCGCGCGTCAGATCGAAAGGCTGTGCAACGATTGCGCGCGATGCCTCATTCGCGTCAACCTCATCGTTTCCGTCGATCGATACACGCAGGTCGACCTGGTCGAGCACGATCGTCATCGATGGATGAATCACCTGAAGCGGTACCCCGTCCGCGGACGTTTCGAACGTCGTGCGCAACGTCTCATGCCGATACACCAGCGCCTGCAAAGCGGCGCGCAATGCATCGATATTCAACGCCCCGCGCAACGTCAGGCCGCCAGCCAGGTGATAAGCGCTGCTCGCACGGTCGAGTTGCCACAGAAACCATTGGCGCCGTTGCGCAAACGAAGCGGGCACCCGCTCGCCCGCCTGTGGGTCGAAGTCGATCCGCATCGGCGCGATGCGCGCCCCGCTCGCGCACAGCCGCTCGATCAAGGCGGCCGATTCGTGCAGCGCGGCGGCGCCGAATACATCGGCAATCTCGAACGCGACCTGCCAGCGATCCCGGACCTGCGCGGCCAGTTGCGTCGCGGCCAGCGAGTTGCCGCCCAGCGAGAAGAAGTGCGCACTGCGCGTTTCGACGGGTACGCCGAGCACGTCGTGCCAGATCGCCGCGAGTTCGCGTTCGACGCCTTCGCGAAGGGTATCGTCGGTGGACGCGGGATTTGCCGCAGCGCGATCCGGCGCGCCGGTTTCGCTATGCGCCGTGTTCACGAAGCTGCCATGCTCGTAGACGGCATAAGCATCGAGTTCGCGGCTGCGCCACTTCTGCGCGGCCGCACTGCGCTGCAATTTTCCGCTCGATGTCTTCGGCAGGCCGCCCGGATTCAGCAGCACGACGACCGACAACGGTTCGCCGCACGCTTCGCCGATTGCATCGTTCAATGCATCCACGAGCACTTGCGGCGTGGCGAGTTTTTGCATGCTGCGCGAGATCTCGACGGCGAGGCCGATGCCTTCGCGGCCCTTCAATTCGACGCCAAATGCCGCGATACGGCCTTTGCGTACGGCATCGACATTCATTTCTACCGCGCGCTCCAGGTCCTGCGGATACAGGTTCTGGCCGCGCACGATGATCATGTCCTTGCGTCGTCCGACGATAAAGATCTCGCCACCGTGGCGAAAGCCGAGGTCGCCTGTGCGCAGCCAGCGCGTCGCGCCGAGCATCGGAAAGCTCTCCGCGCTCGCATCGTCACGACGCCAGTAGCCGCGCGCGACGCTCGGACCCGCCACCCAGATTTCGCCGACACGGCCGTCGTCCAGCGTGACACCGCTGTCCGGCGCGACGATCCGCACCTCGTGGTTGACCGCTTCACGACCGCAACCGACCAGCGTCACGACGCCTTTCGCACCGCATTCACTGTCCGCGTCTGCCTGCGCCTCTTGCGCGGCCTGCAACGCGACGACTTCCGCGCGGCCCGCCTTCAATCCGCTATCGGCGAACGACACCGCGGACGGCCCATCGCCACGCGTGCCGCCCGTGACAAACAGCGTCGCTTCCGCGAGGCCATAGCATGGATAGCGTGCATCCGAATCGAAACGGGCGGCGGCAAAGCGCTCCGCGAAAGCCTCTTGCGTGTCGAAACGCACGGGTTCCGAACCGCAAAAGGCGACCCGCCAGCTCGACAGATCGAGATCCGCGATCTGGGTATCGCGCACCCGCTCGCAACACAGCCGATACGCGAAATCCGGACCGCCCGAGATCGTGCCGCGATGCCGCGCGATCGCTTCGAGCCAACGCACCGGCCGTTCCAGAAAGTATCTGGGCGACATCAAGATGAGCGGAATACCGCTGTATACAGGCTGCAAAAGCGTGCCGATCAGCCCCATGTCGTGATAGAGCGGCAACCAGCTGACGAACACGTCGTCGGGTGTCACGCCCAGTCCGCTCTGGATTGCAATCTCGTTGGCGAGCACGTTGCCGTGCGTGACCATCACGCCTTTCGGACTCGACGTCGAGCCCGATGTGTATTGCAGAAATGCGATGTCGTCCGCGCCGTGGGTCGAGGAAAACGGCACGTCTGCCGAGGCATGCTGCGCGACTTCATCGACGGCGACGAGCGCCGCATTCGGGGCGATAGCGCCGAACGACTCGCGCGTCGACGCGATCAGTGAGGCCGTAGTCAGCACGAAGTGTGCGTCGCAATCCGCCGCGATGCCGCGCAAACGCGCCAGATGCTGTTCGCGCGCGGATTCCGGCGGATATGCGGGCACGGCAATCGTGCCCGCATACAGACAGCCAAAGAATGCGGCGACGTAATCGATGCCGCTATCCATCAGCAGCAATGCGCGCTCGCCGGCCGCATTACGTGCGGCGAGAAAATGGCCGATGGCCTGGGCGCGTGCATCGAGGGCGCGATAGTCGTAGCGCGTATCGCCGAGGTCGTCGACGCAGACCAGCGCGGTGTCGTGCGGACGCGTCGTGGCCAGTTCGCGCAGACGTTCGGCCAGATTGAACGATTGAGGTGACTCAAGCAGCATCGCTAACCTTGTTGTGCTGAAGCGTGAAATAGTCGTGCACCGCCGCGAGGAAATCGGGGTGATGCAGCAAGTCCATATGATTGGCGTCCACGACGGCCGAGCGCGTGATGCTGCTCGCCGCGTAACGCGGCCACTCGCTCTGGCGCGTGGAGACGAGCGGATTGCCGGCCGCAAGCAGACGACCGGCCCACCAGTGATGGCGCGGCGCTCGTAGCGTCTTGCGGCGCGCGTCGCGGACCAGTGACGTGAAGTAGTCGCTCATCAGCGCGACGGCGCGCAACAATTCGATTTCCGCGTCGCCCGGCAGGTAGTCGCGCCACTTGTCCGCTTCGGCGAGAAACATCCGGTACTTGTCGACTTCGTGGTCTTCGATGTGACGCGGCGCGATGGCCGGCGTCAGCGGCGTCACGTCGTCGTCGACGACGACGTGCGGCGGTGCGCTGTCCACGAGGCCGATCCACTCGACCTGCTGGCCTTGCGCTTCGAGCCGGTGAGCGACCTCCACCGCGAGCACGCCACCAAGCGACCAGCCGAGCAGGTTGTACGGGCCGTCCGGCTGGACCTGGCGAATCCGCTGGGCGTAATCGGCGGCGAGTTCGCTCAGGTCGGCGGGCCACCATGTGCGCTCGTCGTAGTACGGCGCTTGCACGCCGAAGACCGTGGCCACGCCGTCGAGGTGCTGCGCGAGCGCGCGATACTCGGCGACGAGGCCATAGAGCGGATGGATGGCGAACAGCGTCGAGGGTGCAGACGCGCTGTTCATCCGAACGATGTTGGTCGGCATCACGGCGCCGCTGGATGAGGCGCTTTCAATGGCGACGGCGAGCGCGGCGATGGTCGGATGCGTGAAAAGCTGTTCGAGCGGCAGGTTGTCCTGACCGGCATTTCTCGCGGTCTGGACGACTTTTAGCGCGCGCAGCGAATCC
>NZ_JAQQFL010000073.1:0-6050 GCF_046026025.1 Paraburkholderia fungorum
TCGCTTCTAAGCGTATAGCGTGGCGGCGCAGCGTTGCTCCGCCACAAGGCAAGGTTGGACTGTCGCTATCGCAGCCGGTAGCGACACCTGGTAGCCTTCAAGAAACATGTCGCGAATGCCGTTAGATGCACAAATAGTTACCAAATTGGGGCGTTCGCATGAAGTTGTCTACAAAGTTGCTGACCCTGGTCGCCGCCGCCTTGTTCGGTGTTGTACTCGTTGCCGCAACCGCCGTTCAGACTGTGCGCAGCTCGCTTGTCGACAGTCGACGGGAGCAGATCGTTATCCTTCTGACGAAGGCCGAGCATCTTGTCGATCACTACCGCGATCTGCAGTCGCGTGGCGTGCTGACGCACGACCAGGCCCAACAGGCAGCCAAAGACGCACTCTCCCAACTCAACGCGAACACGAAAAGCTACTACTGGGTCACCACGGCCGATGGCGTGAATCTGGTTCACCCGAACGCCCGGTTCATCGGGACGAGAGCCAAGGGCAATAAAACCACGACAGGGTTGACCGACAGCGAGGCTTATCGCGAGGGCATGGCGGCCTCGCATTTTGCGCTCGTCGACGTACTCGTGAAGCGCACTCCGGATGCGGCTCCGGAGCCGAAGTTGCAAGGCGTGGTTGCGATACCCGATTGGGACTGGTGGATCGGTACCGGTTTCTTCTATGACGATATCAACGCAGCGTTCATGAAGCTCGTCATCGTCCTGGGTTCCATTGCAACCGGCATCTTCGTTGCGATTGGCGCGATCGCATGGGCCGCGGTACGTGGCGTGAAGAAGGCGCTCGGCGGGGACCCGGCCTATGCGACCCATATCGCCACGCAAATCGCGGACGGCAATCTGGCCATCGACGTTGAAGTGGGACGGGCGCCACCGGGCAGCCTGCTGTACGTGCTGAACGACATGAAGTCAAAGCTCGCGGCCATCGTGTCCGAGATTCAGTCGGTGAGTCATTCGATCGCGACGGGCTCAGGCGAAATCGCCCAAGGTAACCTGGATCTGTCCCAACGCACCGAGAAACAGGCGGCGTCATTGCAGGAAACGGCCGCCAGCATGGAGCAGATTACGGCGAACGTCAGGCAGAATGCGGACAGTGCACAACAGGCGAGCGGGCTCGCCAATGCGGCGACCGAGGCCACGGCGCGTGGGGGTTCCGCAGTGCAGGAAGTGGTCGGGACGATGAAACAGATCGAGAGCGAGTCGAAGAAAATCGCCGAGATCACCTCGGTTATCGAAGGCATTGCCTTCCAGACCAACATCCTTGCGCTCAATGCCGCTGTCGAGGCAGCGCGGGCGGGCGAGGAGGGGCGCGGTTTCGCTGTCGTAGCAGGCGAAGTTCGCGCCCTTGCGCAACGCAGCGCCGCGGCCGCGAAAGACATCAAGAGTCTGATCCAGGCGTCAGTGGCCAATGTCAGCAGCGGCACCCGGCTGGTCGAGGTAGCAGGTGGCCGGATGGCCGAGATCGAACAGTCGATTCACCGGGTAACCGACATCATGAGCGAGATTACCTCCGCGTCGGAGGAGCAGAGCACGGGCATTGACCAGGTCAGCCGGGCGGTGTCGCAAATGGACGAAGTGACGCAGCAGAATGCTGCACTGGTGGAGCAGGCGGCCGCAGCCGCAGCGTCGCTCGACGAACAGGCAGGGCGACTGCGTTCTGTGGTGGCGGTATTCCGGGTGGCTGGACAACACTAACGTGCATTGTTGTGTGACTTCTAAAGTAATCCTTAGCTATCTTTATCACGAAGTGATTGGTGCGTGGCGAATGCGAAAACGTACCCCTAAGGATGTGCCGCAACCTGGTGAGCTGGCAACGTTGATCTCGCCGCCGAGCATCAGCACACGCTCCCTCATTCCGACAATCCCGAAAGATTGTCTGCCGACTGCCACTGGGTCAAATCCTTTGCCGTCGTCGCGTACTTCCAGCAGACAATCCGAACCCTTGTGCTCCAGCGTGATGGACACATGTTTGGCCTCTGCATGTCGTGCGACATTCGTGAGGGCTTCCTGGACGATCCGGAACAGTGCGATTGCCTGCTCCTCGGCAATGGTCATATTGTCTTGCGGTACGCGCAAACGGCACGCCATCTGGCCATTGCGCGAAAATTCGGCCGCGAGCCATTCCAGTGCTGCGACGATGCCGGCGTTCAGGACCGCGGGACGCAAAGAGGCGACGGCGTCACGGACTACCTGCATCGTATTGTCGGACAGAGCCAGTATTTTCTGCACGTGTGCGGCGAGTTCAGGATTGCCGTGGCCAAAGCGGATCCGCAATGTCGACGTGCCCATGCGTAGCGCCGTGAGTTGCTGCCCAAGTTCGTCATGCAGTTCGCGTGCGATGCGCTTGCGCTCTTCCTCCCGTGCCGTTTCCCGTCGCGACGTGAGTTCACGCAACAAGTCGTACGATTCGCACAGCCGTTGCTCAGCTTCCTTGCGCTCACTAATATCGCGCCAGACGGTCAACGCGCCCTGAACGATCCCGTGTGCGTCGTTTTCTGGCACAGCGTGGACATACCAGCACTGCGCCTTGCCTTCATGGGTCCACGCGAGTTCGAATTTGGCTATCACGCCGCTTGCCATGATCTTCTTCAGCTTTGCCCTGAACCGCCGCGCGACTTCGGGTGGCACACCGTCTATGCGTCCCGCGCGCTGGCCCAGTAATTCTCCGGCGGTGGCACCGCTAACGCGCTCGAACTCCGGATTGACGTAAGTGCGGCGACAGTTCCGATCGTACCGGATGATAGGGTCCGGCGCGTTTTCCGCGAGAGTCCGGAACGCCCGTTCGCTGTCGCGCAAGGCGCATTCAATTGCGCGAAGGCGGGTGACGTCGTGCGCAATGCCTAGCACGCTGACGATGTTGCCTTCGGCGTCCTTTTCTGGAACGTAGCGGACTTCGAAGACGCAGGCGCCGTGGCACGTTAGCAAGCGCGCCTCTACCTCGTTCGGTTGTCCATTGGCAAACGCTTGCCTGACCGCTTGCTCGAGCTGCTGGTGCAGACCCGCCTCATTGTTCGGCGCCATCTCAGGCTGGGTCTTGCCGAGAAAGGACTCCTGCGGCATGCCGAACGCTTGGGCGAGGCCGGGATTAACGTAGAGGTAGCGGCCTTCGCTGTCGAAGCGCGCGAGGAAGTCCGGGAAATTTTCCGTCAAGGTGCGAAAGAGCTGCTCGCTTCGCTTGAGTTCGTCGATGTCGCGGCTGATCGCAAGCATGCTCGTGACTTCACCGTCTGGCGCGAACTCGGGAACGATCCGCATGTGGCCCCAGCGGACCCGGCCTGAGAGATCATGGAGCAGCACCTCTCCGGTCACTTCGTGGCCCGTCTCGGCGACGCGCTGCAAATGGTCCATGTATTGCTGTACGTCGACAAACATCGACAACTCCGCAGGCGTGGTGCCGATCACTTCATCGGCACGGCGGTTCATCAGCTTTAACAGCGCAGGATTGGCGTATACGCGACGGTAGTCGAGATCGTAGCGGGCAATGTAGTCAGGGGAATGTTCGACAACGGCCCGAAACGCCTGTTCGCTCGCATGGAGCCGCTGCTCCGCTTCTCTGCGGTCGGTCACGTCGAGCCCAAGGGCCAGCGCGCCCACGATGTCCCCCTGGAATCCGCGCTCGGGCATGATACGGATGTGATGATGACGTGCTTCGCCGCTGGTGCGCCGTACGATCATTTCAAACTCACGCTCTGTCCCGGTGTCGATCACCGCGGCAATCAGCGTCTGATACTTTGCATATTGCGGATCGACCGTATGCTCCGTGGGTGTCTTGCCAAGCAGGTCCTGCAGATGTCTGCCGAGTCGCTCTGAAAGCCCGGAATTGGCATAGGTCAGGCGGCATTGCCGGTCATACCCGCAAATGACGTGTAGCGAGCTTTCTGCCAATCCCCGGAACTTGGCTTCAAGTTCCAGTCGTGCGGTCAACAATGCTTCGCTTTGCTTGTGGGCAGACACGTCGCGTGCAGTGACGGCGATCTTGTCTATATGCCCGGATGAGTCGCGCGTGGGGATCAGCGTGGCATGGTAGTGACGGCGTCCTCCAGGTAGATCGAGCGCGAGTTCTTCGTCGCAAGCCATGTCGGACGCTACGCACGTTCGGTATGCGTCGCACAATACGTCGGCGGTTGCCTTCGGGATCGATTCATCGACGAACTTTCCAATGAATTTTCCGCTTGGGATGCAGAACGCCTGCGCCGCTGCAGGATTCATCTCGAGACCACGAAAGCGTCCCTGTGCGGTCACTTCGACCACAAGAAGCACATCCGATACATGCTCGAAGAGGTGCCGGCAACGCTGCTCGCTTTCCCATAGCGCACGCTTCGCTCGTGCCCGCTCGGTGACAACTCGCGCCAATGACAGGTGGTATTCCTGTCCGCCGTATTCGACGTGGCTCGCGCTGACTTCGACAGACAACACGTCGCCGTCCTGGCGGCGGTGCTTCGTCTCGAAGAGGAGTGCGCCCTTCTGGCGCAATTCGCTCCAAAGGTATGTGCTCCGTTCGATTGTCCACGTGGGATCGATATCCGGGATGCGCAATTGCGACAGCTCTGTCGCGCTATATCCGAGCGAGCGGCAAAACGCTTCGTTGGCATAGACCAGGCGGCCATGCTCGTCGGCCAGGTAGACGGCCTCGCGCGCCGTGTCGAGTGCCACGCTCGTCAGATGCGATGGTTGTCTCTGTTCCAGGAGTTGCCGCTGCAGATTGTCCAGGTCCAGTTGCAAGGCGGCATTTTGCTTTCTTAGCGTTCTCAACAGGGTGTCCGTCAACGGGTCATGCACGGATTCGTTCATACGCTGCCTGCCGGGTCTTCCTGGATGACGCCGATCGCGCCTTCTGATGGACATTAGAATAGGAGAGGGTTTGGTCGCCTCTCTATAGATAGTTTGCGTTCCAG
This sequence comes from Paraburkholderia fungorum, assembly GCF_046026025.1. GTDB lineage: Bacteria > Pseudomonadota > Gammaproteobacteria > Burkholderiales > Burkholderiaceae > Paraburkholderia > Paraburkholderia fungorum_E. The sequence goes on from NZ_JAQQFL010000073.1 coordinate 4,904, forward strand.
GAGGTCCTCGGAAAGTTATGGCCGAACTCCACCTCACCAAGGCGAGTGTACCTGCCTGTTTCCCTCCGATGTCTTCGGTGACGTACCCTGTCAAGATGAACGCGTCACACGTCAAATCTCCCGGTTTAGGGATTTCCTTACCTGTGCTTCGGAGGAGCATGTCGTGCGATTTCTGTGCGTTCTGACTGCCTTGCCGGCATTTTCTGAACCTCCACAACGGGGCTAAGGCGCTTGTCGCGCCTTGCGCCTGAATGCGACTGGCTATGTCACCAACGACAGCGGCCCCGAGGCGTTTCTGGCTGCAAACAGGATCAATATGAGAAGTACTATTTATTTCACGGGGTCGTAGGATTAATTAGCTGTGGACTGACGTGTTCCGTGAGCTCACTTCATCTGTCATTTCGCGGTCATGTTCACCGGTTCCGCGCCGGCCCGAAGTATGCGGGTATAGCGGAAACGCTTGAATTCCAGCGTGGGACGCGTTCGTCGCTTGATCGCCCGATTGCAGTCTCCACTGAGCTTTCAGTCGTTGGTGTCGCCCTGCGGCCGGGTTGACTCTCAAGGCTCTTCGCACTGCGAGATAAAGGCTGATGGACAGTCAGGCTTGCCTGACAAAATAAGCAGGAAACGCTGAACACAATGAACCTTGAGTACCTGGCGTTTTCAGTCGTTTGCAAGTTCAAGGGCAACGCCGATCGGGAGAGCGCGACAAAGGTCACTTGGGCAAATGAGCCGGTCCTGACAAAGTGAAAGTCTCGGATTCTCTGTCGTTTCCCGCACCGATGCTGCGGTTGGCGGTTAGATTACTTTTCGATAAATTCATGCAGACGACGTTTCCTGTCACGCCTCTGTTTTGAACACGTTTTCCAAAGAATGAAAGCGGGACAACCCGATATGGCAATTGTCCATCTGGCAGCATTGCTGATGCAGTCCTGATCGGACCATCCTGACGAGAAATGCAGGCTTCCCTTACATACAGAAGGTATCACTCAAGGCGAATATCTGTTTGCAGAGAAAGTTCAATACGCGATTATCGTTCTGCCATCGGGAATTCATCAGCCATTCCTGGACTGTAAAGAGTCCGTCGCCGGTACCGCGGCCAGTAGCAATGGCGGCCGAGGCAGGGCGAGTGAAGCCCAATGCGAAT
>NZ_JAQQFL010000074.1:0-5619 GCF_046026025.1 Paraburkholderia fungorum
GTAAACGCAGAAACCCCACCTTTATGGGGTGGGGTTTCTGATGCTGCTAGGGAGCCTGACGATTACCTACTTTCACACGGGAATCCGCACTATCATCGGCGTGGAGTCGTTTCACGGTCCTGTTCGGGATGGGAAGGGGTGGGACCGACTCGCTATGGTCATCAGGCATGACTTGTTGTCGTAGTGCTCGTGGAGCAATACAACCAATCTGGAAGAAGTAGCTGAGAGGATGCCTCTCGGTATTGCATTGGGTTGTGCGTATCGTGCACAACATCGATCTCTCAACCTGCGTGTTCTTTGCCCCCTTCGGGGGTTGTTTCGGCTAAGCGCTAAAGCGCTAACCCGAAACGAAACACACCTGTTATAGGATCAAGCCTTACGGGCAATTAGTATCAGTTAGCTTAACGCATTACTGCGCTTCCACACCTGACCTATCAACGTCCTGGTCTTGAACGACCCTTCAAGGGGCTCGAAGCCCCGGGGATATCTCATCTTAAGGCGAGTTTCCCGCTTAGATGCTTTCAGCGGTTATCTCTTCCGAACATAGCTACCCGGCGATGCCACTGGCGTGACAACCGGTACACCAGAGGTTCGTCCACTCCGGTCCTCTCGTACTAGGAGCAGCCCCCTTCAAATATCCAGCGCCCACGGCAGATAGGGACCAAACTGTCTCACGACGTTTTAAACCCAGCTCACGTACCTCTTTAAATGGCGAACAGCCATACCCTTGGGACCGGCTACAGCCCCAGGATGAGATGAGCCGACATCGAGGTGCCAAACACCGCCGTCGATATGAACTCTTGGGCGGTATCAGCCTGTTATCCCCAGAGTACCTTTTATCCGTTGAGCGATGGCCCTTCCATACAGAACCACCGGATCACTATGACCTGCTTTCGCACCTGCTCGACTTGTCGGTCTCGCAGTTAAGCACGCTTATGCCATTGCACTATCAGCACGATTTCCGACCGTACCTAGCGTACCTTCGTACTCCTCCGTTACACTTTGGGAGGAGACCGCCCCAGTCAAACTGCCTACCATGCACTGTCCCCGACCCGGATAACGGGTCAAGGTTAGAACCTCAAACAAACCAGGGTGGTATTTCAAGGACGGCTCCACGCAGACTGGCGTCCACGCTTCATAGCCTCCCACCTATCCTACACAGATCGGTTCAAAGTCCAATGCAAAGCTACAGTAAAGGTTCATGGGGTCTTTCCGTCTAGCCGCGGGGAGATTGCATCATCACAAACACTTCAACTTCGCTGAGTCTCGGGAGGAGACAGTGTGGCCATCGTTACGCCATTCGTGCAGGTCGGAACTTACCCGACAAGGAATTTCGCTACCTTAGGACCGTTATAGTTACGGCCGCCGTTTACCGGGACTTCAATCAAGAGCTTGCACCCCATCATTTAATCTTCCGGCACCGGGCAGGCGTCACACCCTATACGTCCACTTTCGTGTTTGCAGAGTGCTGTGTTTTTATTAAACAGTCGCAGCCACCAGTTTATTGCAACCCCTTCACCCTTTGCGCGCAGGCGCATCAAGCTACAGGGGCGTACCTTATCCCGAAGTTACGGTACCAATTTGCCGAGTTCCTTCTCCCGAGTTCTCTCAAGCGCCTTAGAATACTCATCTCGCCCACCTGTGTCGGTTTGCGGTACGGTCTTGTTAAACTGAAGCTTAGAGGCTTTTCTTGGAACCACTTCCAGTTGCTTCACCGCCTAAGCGGCTCGTCCCATGCCCTTGAATTGCGCGCCCGGATTTGCCTAAGCGCCTTCTCCAACATAGAAACCGGGACTTCCAACACCCGGACAACCTTCCGCGATCCGTCCCCCCATCGCATTTAACAATGGTGCAGGAATATTAACCTGCTTCCCATCAGCTACGCATTTCTGCCTCGCCTTAGGGGCCGACTCACCCTACGCCGATGAACGTTGCGTAGGAAACCTTGGGCTTACGGCGAGGGGGCCTTTCACCCCCTTTATCGCTACTCATGTCAGCATTCGCACTTCCGATACCTCCAGCGCACTTTTCAATGCACCTTCGCAGGCTTACGGAACGCTCTCCTACCATGCACATAAATGTGCATCCGCAGCTTCGGTATATTGCTTAGCCCCGTTACATCTTCCGCGCAGGACGACTCGATCAGTGAGCTATTACGCTTTCTTTAAAGGATGGCTGCTTCTAAGCCAACCTCCTGACTGTTTTAGCCTTCCCACTTCGTTTCCCACTTAGCAATATTTGGGGACCTTAGCTGGCGGTCTGGGTTGTTTCCCTCTTGACACCGGACGTTAGCACCCGATGTCTGTCTCCCGTGATTGCACTCTTCGGTATTCGGAGTTTGCTATGGCGTAGTAATCCGCAATGGACCCCACAACCATGACAGTGCTCTACCCCCGAAGGTGATACACGAGGCACTACCTAAATAGTTTTCGGAGAGAACCAGCTATTTCCAGGTTTGTTTAGCCTTTCACCCCTATCCACAGCTCATCCCCTAACTTTTCAACGTTAGTGGGTTCGGACCTCCAGTACGTGTTACCGCACCTTCATCCTGGCCATGGATAGATCACCTGGTTTCGGGTCTACACCCAGCGACTGAATCGCCCTGTTCGGACTCGCTTTCGCTACGCCTGCCCTAATCGGTTAAGCTTGCCACTGAATGTAAGTCGCTGACCCATTATACAAAAGGTACGCAGTCACCCCTTGCGAGGCTCCTACTGTTTGTATGCATGCGGTTTCAGGATCTATTTCACTCCCCTCCCGGGGTTCTTTTCGCCTTTCCCTCACGGTACTGGTTCACTATCGGTCGATCACGAGTATTTAGCCTTGGAGGATGGTCCCCCCATCTTCAGACAGGATTTCACGTGTCCCGCCCTACTTGTCGTACACCTAGTTCTTCCTCGCTGTTTTCGTCTACAGGGCTATCACCTGCTATGGCGGCACTTTCCAGAGCCTTCGACTAACAATGAAGATAAAGAGTACAGGCTGGTCCCATTTCGCTCGCCACTACTCTGGGAATCTCGGTTGATTTCTTTTCCTGCGGTTACTTAGATGTTTCAGTTCACCGCGTTCGCTTCTCATGACCTATGTATTCAGTCATGGATACTCCAAAAGGAGTGGGTTTCCCCATTCGGACATCTACGGATCAAAGCTCGTTTGCCAGCTCCCCGTAGCTTTTCGCAGGCTACCGCGTCCTTCATCGCCTGTGATCGCCAAGGCATCCACCACATGCACTTGTTCGCTTGACCCTATAACGGGTGTGTCTCCTGTGTCATTCACTCGGAATGGCACGCTCGCCACAATCGCTACAGGTTGAGTATTCGTGTTGCGCCGTATTCCAAAGCGACCTTTCGATCACTTTTTCATACATTGATACAATCACAACCCTGATTCACCTACTCAATCACCCATCTCTAAGTGATCTTTCGTGAATCTCTTTACTACTTCTTCCTGATTGTTAAAGAACGACAGCCGATATCGCAGTTGCTATAACCGCGTATCACTCTGACTGGCTCAATCGCCAATGCATAACGCTCGGTGAATACCGAACGCTAGGCATTGAAGATTGGTGGAGGATGACGGGATCGAACCGACGACCCCCTGCTTGCAAAGCAGGTGCTCTCCCAGCTGAGCTAATCCCCCAGTCATACACAGATAATTTCTACCTGTACCTGATTTCCCCAGGGGTTCAGTCCTTAGCGCAGCCACCGCAGAAACAGTGGTGGGTCTGGATGGATTCGAACCATCGACCCCCGCCTTATCAAGACGGTGCTCTAACCAACTGAGCTACAGACCCCTGAGTCTGTCCTAATTCACAGCCGATAAGCGTGAGCGCTCAACGCATTGACACGTTAGCTCGAGAAAGGAGGTGATCCAGCCGCACCTTCCGATACGGCTACCTTGTTACGACTTCACCCCAGTCATGAATCCTACCGTGGTGACCGTCCTCCTTGCGGTTAGACTAGCCACTTCTGGTAAAACCCACTCCCATGGTGTGACGGGCGGTGTGTACAAGACCCGGGAACGTATTCACCGCGGCATGCTGATCCGCGATTACTAGCGATTCCAGCTTCACGCACTCGAGTTGCAGAGTGCGATCCGGACTACGATCGGTTTTCTGGGATTGGCTCCCCCTCGCGGGTTGGCGACCCTCTGTTCCGACCATTGTATGACGTGTGAAGCCCTACCCATAAGGGCCATGAGGACTTGACGTCATCCCCACCTTCCTCCGGTTTGTCACCGGCAGTCTCCCTAGAGTGCTCTTGCGTAGCAACTAGGGACAAGGGTTGCGCTCGTTGCGGGACTTAACCCAACATCTCACGACACGAGCTGACGACAGCCATGCAGCACCTGTGTTATGGCTCCCTTTCGGGCACCCCCACCTTTCAGCAGGGTTCCATACATGTCAAGGGTAGGTAAGGTTTTTCGCGTTGCATCGAATTAATCCACATCATCCACCGCTTGTGCGGGTCCCCGTCAATTCCTTTGAGTTTTAATCTTGCGACCGTACTCCCCAGGCGGTCAACTTCACGCGTTAGCTACGTTACTAAGGAAATGAATCCCCAACAACTAGTTGACATCGTTTAGGGCGTGGACTACCAGGGTATCTAATCCTGTTTGCTCCCCACGCTTTCGTGCATGAGCGTCAGTATTGGCCCAGGGGGCTGCCTTCGCCATCGGTATTCCTCCACATCTCTACGCATTTCACTGCTACACGTGGAATTCTACCCCCCTCTGCCATACTCTAGCCCGCCAGTCACAAATGCAGTTCCCAGGTTAAGCCCGGGGATTTCACATCTGTCTTAGCGGACCGCCTGCGCACGCTTTACGCCCAGTAATTCCGATTAACGCTTGCACCCTACGTATTACCGCGGCTGCTGGCACGTAGTTAGCCGGTGCTTATTCTTCCGGTACCGTCATCCCACCCGGATATTAGCCAGGCGGTTTTCTTTCCGGACAAAAGTGCTTTACAACCCGAAGGCCTTCTTCACACACGCGGCATTGCTGGATCAGGCTTTCGCCCATTGTCCAAAATTCCCCACTGCTGCCTCCCGTAGGAGTCTGGGCCGTGTCTCAGTCCCAGTGTGGCTGGTCGTCCTCTCAGACCAGCTACAGATCGTCGCCTTGGTAGGCCTTTACCCCACCAACTAGCTAATCTGCCATCGGCCGCCCCTGTAGCGAGAGGTCCTAAGATCCCCCCCTTTCCTCCGTAGAGCGTATGCGGTATTAATCCGGCTTTCGCCGGGCTATCCCCCACTACAGGACACGTTCCGATGTATTACTCACCCGTTCGCCACTCGCCGCCAGGGTTACCCCCGCGCTGCCGTTCGACTTGCATGTGTAAGGCATGCCGCCAGCGTTCAATCTGAGCCAGGATCAAACTCTTCAGTTCAAACCTGTTACTGTTTTTCGGGCTCTTTCGAACCCGGTCGCTCACTCAACGTACTGACGAATGATCATCCCACCGAAGTTGTGACACCCCAGCAGGAAAACCTTCCTTTAATACTAGTGTGAGACTTGATACTTTCGCTTCCAGCAAACCCCGGAGAGTTCACTGCGCGTCGCGCATCAAGCGCCCACACTTATCGGCTGTTAATTTTTAAAGATCGATTACGCATTCAC
>NZ_JAQQFL010000075.1:0-4972 GCF_046026025.1 Paraburkholderia fungorum
GCCGGCGCTGATGCCGATTTTTGCACCGTACATCAACTCGTATCGCCGCCTGTCGCGCTTCATGGCCGCGCCGATCAACGTGGCATGGGGTTACGACAACCGCACGGTGGGTTTCCGGATTCCGCATTCGGGCCCGGCTGCGCGCCGCATTGAAAACCGCATTCCGGGCGTGGACTGCAATCCGTATCTGGCGATTGCCGCAACGCTGGCCGCCGGCTATCTGGGCATGACGCAAAAGCTCGAAGCCACCGAGCCGCTGCTCAGCGACGGTTACGAATTGCCCTACCAGTTGCCGCGCAATCTGGAAGAAGGATTGACGCTGATGGGCGCGTGCGAACCGATGGCCGAGATTCTCGGCGAGAAATTCGTCAAGGCCTACCTCGCACTGAAAGAAACCGAATACGAAGCGTTTTTCCGCGTGATCAGCTCGTGGGAACGCCGACATTTGCTGCTGCACGTCTAAGACCACGCCACACCGCGGCTTTTCTCAACACCCATTTCGCCCGGCGAGAGCACCGACCGACGCTCGCACCGGCTTCTTTACTTACTAGGGGAACACCATGAGCGCTTGTCATTCTGCACGTCGTCTTCGCCGTGCTGCCGCGGGGGGCGCGGTACTTGCCTTCACCAGCCTTTGCGCGCTGCCGGTTACGCCGGCGCTGGCGGCCGACACGGAACTGAACGTGTACAACTGGTCGGACTATATCGCCAGGGACACGATTCCGAACTTCGAGAAACAGAGCGGCATCCACGTGAAGTACGACAATTACGACAGCGACGATACGTTGCAGGCCAAGCTGCTGGCCGGCAGTTCCGGCTACGACGTCGTCGTGCCGACGTCGAACTACATGGCCAAGCAGATTCAGGCGGGCGTGTATCAGAAGCTCGACAAGACAAAGCTCCCCAACCTCGCCAACCTGGATCCCACGCTGATGAAGATCATCAGTGAGGCGGACCCGGGCAACCAGTACGGCGCGCCCTACGCGTACGGTACCGACGGCATTGGCTACAACGTGCAGGCCGTTCAGAAAGCGCTGGGTGCGGATGCGCCCGTTGACAGTTGGGCGCTGGTGCTTGATCCCGCGAACATTTCCAAATTGAAGAGCTGCGGCGTGTCGTTCCTCGATCAGCCCGTCGACGTGTTCGCCGCCACGCTGCAATACATGCACAAGGACCCGAACAGCACGAGTCCGGCCGACTACCAGGCCGCCTTCGACGTGCTGAAGAAGGTTCGTCCGTACATCACGCAGTTCAATTCGTCGGGCTACATCAACGATCTCGCGAACAACGACATTTGCGTCACGCTCGGCTGGTCGGGCGACGTCGGTATCGCACACCGTCGCGCGCAGGAAGCCAAACGCTCATACGACATCAAATTCAACAACGCGAAGGAAGGCGGCCTGGTGTGGTTCGACATGATGGTGATCCCGAAGGACGCACCGCACGCCGAAGCGGCGCTCGAATGGATCAATTACATCGAGGACCCGAAAGCAAACGCGGCCATCACCAACGAGGTTTTCTATCCGACCGCCAATGTCCCTGCGCGCCAGTTCGTCACACCGGCCGTTCTACATGACCAGGGTGTGTACCCGCCAGCGGATGTGCTGAAGAAGATGACTTTGTTGAAGCCTTTGCCGACGGACATCCTTCGGCTTGAAAACCGCCTTTGGGCCCAGCTTAAAACCGGCCATTGAATTGTGACCCACGGCAAACATGTTCGTAGAACCGTTTGCCGCCGAGGTCGCTCGACGCCCGCCCGCCTGAAACAAGCAACACGGTAGTCAGCCTGCGCGCCTTTAGGGTTCCACCTACGCGCAGTCCCGAGTCTCCCGATCGCAGCGCACCTTGCAAGCCGCTTATGGCGTCTGGCACGGGACCGCTTACGCCTGCGATCCGCAAGGAATGTTTACGCCATGAAATCGACGCCCTCAAACAGCGCTATACCGGTGGCCCGCCAGGCGGCCCCAGCGAAAGCCAAATCGGACGAATTCGTTCGCATCGAAAATGTCGTGAAGAAATTCGGAGACAGCACGGCTGTCAATAACGTCAACCTGAACATCGCGAAGAACGAACTGTTCGCGCTGCTGGGCAGCTCCGGCTGCGGTAAGTCCACGCTCCTGCGCATGCTTGCCGGACTGGAAACGCTCACCTCCGGGCGTATTTTCGTCGACGGCGAAGATCTCGCCGCGATGCCGCCGTACAAGCGGCCGGTCAACATGATGTTCCAGTCGTATGCGTTGTTTCCGCATATGAGTGTCGAAGCGAACATCGCCTTTGGCCTCAAACAGGAAGGCACGCCGAAGAACGAGATCAAGGAACGCGTTGCCGACGCGCTCAATCTCGTGCAGATGGGCAAATATGCGCAGCGCAAACCGCATCAGTTATCTGGTGGACAGCAGCAGCGTGTGGCGCTGGCTCGTTCGCTCGTCAAGCGGCCGAAGCTGCTGTTGCTCGACGAACCGATGTCGGCGCTCGATAAACAGATCCGCCAGAAGACCCAGCTCGAACTGGTCAACATCATCGAGAAAGTCGACGTGACCTGCGTGATGGTCACGCACGATCAGGAAGAAGCGATGACGATGGCCGGTCGCATCGCTGTCATGAGCGAAGGCCACATCGTGCAGATCGGCTCTCCGAGTCAGGTGTACGAGTTTCCGAATAGCCGCTTCTCGGCGGAGTTCATCGGCTCGACCAACCTGTTCGAAGGGACCGTGGTCGCGGATGAACCGGACCACATTTTCGTCGAAAGCGAAGACCTCGAGTCGCGCATCCACGTGAGCCATGGCGTTACCGGGCCGCTGGGCATGCCGGTGGGCATCTCGGTACGCCCGGAACGCGTGAAGGTTTCACGCGAGCGGCCGGGCACGCCGCACAACTGGGCGCGCGGCGTGGTCTCGGATGTTGCGTATATGGGCAGCTATTCGCTGTACCACATACGCCTCGAAAGCGGCAAAACGGTCGTGTCGAATCTCTCCAGTTCGCACCTGATGAACGAAGGCGCGCCCGCTTACAACGATGACGTGTTCATCTACTGGTCGCCCGCCAGCGGCGTGGTGCTGACGCAATGAGCCATCCCACCTCTACATCCCCCGCGGCGCTCGGTGCGCCGTCCGGCAGCCGTCTGCTCGCCTCGCTGAAGAAACGCTTGCTGGCACTGCTGCCGTCGGGACGCACGACGGTGATCGGCGTGCCATTCATCTGGCTTGCCGTTTTCTTCGCCGTTCCGTTCGTTCTGGTGCTGAAGATCAGTTTCACCGACTCGCGGCTCGGGATCCCGCCGTACACCGATCTTCTCAGTGCGAAAGATGGCGTGGTCCACATGGCCATGCAATTGGGGCACTACGCGTTCCTGCTGCAGGACGATCTGTACGTCGCCACGTATCTCAGCTCGCTGAAGATGGCCGCGGTTTCGACCTTCTTCTGCCTGCTGATCGGCTATCCGGTTGCGTACTACATCGCCCGCTCGGAACCCGCCAGACGCAACCTGCTGATGATGGGCGTGATGCTGCCGTTCTGGACGTCGTTCCTGATCCGCGTGTACGCATGGGTCGGCATTCTGAAGGACGACGGCTTGCTCAATCACACGCTGATGGCCATCGGCATGATTCATTCACCGCTGCGGCTTTATCACACGGATATTGGCGTCTATATCGGCATGGTCTATTCGTACCTGCCGTTCATGGTGATGCCGCTGTATGCCCACCTGGTGAAGCTGGATCTCACGCTGCTCGAAGCCGCTTACGACCTCGGTTGCAAACCGTGGACCGCGTTCACGCGCATCACCTTGCCGCTGTCGAAGAACGGCATCATCGCCGGCAGTCTGCTGGTGTTTATTCCGGCGGTCGGCGAGTACGTGATTCCCGAATTGCTCGGCGGCGCGGACACGCTAATGATCGGCCGCGTGATGTGGAATGAGTTCTTCAACGATATGGACTGGCCGATGGCGTCTGCTGTCACCGTCGCGATGGTCCTGCTTCTGCTGGTGCCGATGGCCGTGTTCCAGTACTACCAGGTCAAGGAACTGGAGGGCGCGAAATGATCAAGCCAAATAAACCCCTATCCATCGGCGTGCTGACGTTCGGATTCCTGTTTCTGTATATCCCGATCATCAGTCTCGTCGTGTTCTCGTTTAACGAGTCGAAGCTCGTCACGATCTGGTCCGGCTTCTCGCTGAAATGGTACGCCGCGCTGTTGCAGGACGACGAGTTGCTGACCGCCGCCTGGCTGTCGCTGAAGATCGCGCTGATGACGGCCTGCGCATCCGTTGTGATCGGTACGTGGGCCGGGTTCGTGCTGGCCCGCTTCGGGCGCTTTCGCGGCTTCACGCTGTTCGCCGGCATGATCAACGCGCCACTCGTGATTCCGGAAGTAATTCAGGGCATTTCGCTGCTGCTGCTGTTCGTGGCAATGGAACAGATGCTTGGCTGGCCGAAGGGGCGCGGCGTCGTCACGATGTGGATCGGTCACGTGATGTTGTGCGTGTCCTACGTGGCGATCATTGTGCAGTCACGCGTGAAGGAGTTGAACCGGTCTCTCGAAGAAGCTGCTCTCAACCTGGGCGCGACGCCGCTCAAGGTGTTCTTCGTTATCACGTTGCCACTGATCTCGCAGGCGTTGATGTCCGGCTGGCTGCTGTCGTTCACGCTGTCGATCGATGATCTCGTGCTGTCCGCGTTCCTGTCGGGTCCAGGCTCCACCACGCTGCCGCTCGTCGTGTTCTCGCGTGTGCGCCTTGGTTTGAATCCGGAAATGAACGCACTGGCGACGATCTTCATCAGTCTCGTGACGATTGGCGTGGTCAGTGTGAATACCCTGCTGGTCGCCAAGGAACGCAAGCGCCTGCGCGACATGCAAGCGGCGTTGGCCGTGGCCGAAACCGCCGATACCGTTGCCACCGCTGCGCAACCCGCCACTGCGCGGAAAACCCTCAATACAGCCAGCGCCTAAAAAATTCACAGCAATACGACCAATC
>NZ_JAQQFL010000076.1:0-4547 GCF_046026025.1 Paraburkholderia fungorum
GACCAATAACAAATCAAGGAAAGGCCAACACCACAGGCACACAGCCAAAGCAGACCACTAACAAATCAAGGAAAGGCCCAAAAACCCCAAACCAAGGAAAAACAAACAACCACCCAGCGCCGCGCAGGCAAAAAAAACCAGCAAACCCACCCCCAAAAGCCCCCCGCGCGCAGCGCCGCTTATAATCGAGCATTCTTTGCATCCACCAGCAGACGGACAGAAATGAGCGAGACCCCGAGCGACCCGACCTCCACGCTTGCCAAAAGCTTCGAGCCCCACACCATCGAAGCCCACTGGGGCCCCGAATGGGAAAAGCGCGCCTACGCGGCGCCCACCTTCGACGAGAACAAAAAAGACTTCTCGATCCAGCTGCCGCCGCCGAACGTCACCGGTACCCTGCACATGGGCCACGCGTTCAACCAGACGATCATGGACGGCCTCACCCGCTATCACCGCATGCTCGGCGAAAACACCCTGTGGGTGCCGGGCACGGACCACGCAGGCATCGCCACACAAATCGTCGTCGAACGTCAACTGGACGCCCAGGGCATCTCGCGCCACGATCTCGGCCGCGAAAAATTCACCGAACGCGTCTGGGAATGGAAGCAGCAATCCGGCTCGACCATCACGAATCAGGTGCGCCGTCTGGGCGCGTCGATCGACTGGTCGCGCGAATACTTCACGATGGACGACAAAATGTCGGCCGCCGTGCGCGACGTGTTCGTACGCCTGTATGAACAGGGACTGATCTATCGCGGCAAGCGCCTCGTGAACTGGGATCCGGTGCTGCTCACCGCCGTCTCCGACCTCGAAGTGGTCAGCGAAGAAGAAAACGGCCATCTCTGGCACATCCAGTACCCGCTCACGGACGGCTCGGGCCACCTGACGGTCGCCACCACGCGCCCGGAAACCATGCTCGGCGACACCGCCGTGATGGTCCACCCGGAAGACGAGCGCTACGCGCATCTGATCGGCAAGACCGTCACGCTGCCGCTCTCCGGCCGCGAAGTTCCGATCATCGCCGACGACTACGTCGACCGTGAATTCGGCACCGGCGTGGTCAAAGTCACGCCCGCGCACGATTTCAACGACTATCAGGTCGGCCTGCGCCACAAGCTGCCGATGATCGAAATCCTCACGCTCGACGCGAAGATCAACGACAACGCGCCGGAACAATACCGCGCGCTGGATCGCTTCGCCGCCCGCAAGCAGGTCGTGGCCGATCTCGAAGCGCTCGGCGCGCTCGAATCGGTCAAGCCGCACAAGCTGATGGTGCCGCGCGGCGACCGCACAGGCGTCGTAATCGAGCCGATGCTGACGGACCAATGGTTCGTCGCGATGAGCAAGCCGGCGCCGGAAGGCACCTTCAATCCGGGCAAGTCGATCGCCGAAACCGCGCTGGACGTGGTTCGCAGCGGCGAAATCAAATTCGTGCCGGAGAACTGGAGCACCACTTACTACCAGTGGCTCGAAAACATCCAGGACTGGTGTATCTCGCGCCAACTCTGGTGGGGCCATCAGATTCCGGCGTGGTATGGCGAAAACGGCGAAATCTTCGTCGCCAATACCGAAGACGGCGCGCGCGAAAAGGCGGCCGCCGCGGGTTACACGGGCTCGCTCAAGCGCGACGACGACGTGCTCGACACCTGGTTCTCGTCGGCGCTGGTGCCGTTCTCGTCGCTCGGCTGGCCCGCCGAAACACCTGAGCTGAAGCACTTCATGCCTTCGTCGGTGCTGGTCACCGGCTTTGACATCATCTTCTTCTGGGTCGCGCGCATGGTCATGATGACCACGCACTTCACCGGCAAGGTGCCGTTCGACACGGTCTACGTGCACGGTCTGGTGCGCGACGCCGAAGGCCAGAAGATGTCGAAGAGCAAGGGCAATACGCTCGACCCGATCGATATCGTCGACGGCATCGAGCTCGACGCACTGGTCGCCAAGCGCACCACCGGCCTGATGAATCCGAAGCAGGCCGCGTCGATCGAAAAGAAAACCCGCAAGGAATTCCCGGAAGGTATTCCGGCCTTCGGCACGGACGCGCTGCGCTTCACGATGGCGTCGATGGCCACGCTCGGCCGCAACGTCAACTTCGACCTGGCGCGCTGCGAAGGCTATCGCAACTTCTGCAACAAGCTGTGGAATGCCACCCGTTTTGTGCTGATGAATTGCGAAGGTCAGGATTGCGGTTTCGGCAAGCCCGAGCAATGCGGCGAGTGCGGGCCGGACGGCCACCTGAATTTCTCGGCGGCGGACCGCTGGATCGTCTCGCGCCTGCAACGCGTGGAAGCGGAAGTCGCCAAGGGCTTCGCCGACTATCGTTTTGATAATGTGGCCAACGCCCTATACAAGTTCGTATGGGACGAATACTGTGACTGGTATCTCGAACTCGCCAAGGTTCAGATCCAGACGGGTCAGCCGAACCAGCAGCGCGCAACACGCCGCACGCTGCTGCGCGTGCTCGAGACGGTGTTGCGCCTCGCGCATCCGGTGATTCCGTTCATTACCGAAGCGCTGTGGCAGAAAGTAGCGCCATTGGCCGGTCGTTATCCGCAAGGCAAGGCGGAGGGCGAAACGTCCATCATGGTGCAGCCTTACCCCATTGCAGAACCGTCGAAGCTCGACGAAGACGCGGAGCAATGGGCAGCCGACCTGAAAGCAGTGATCGATGCGTGCCGGAATCTGCGCGGCGAGATGAATCTGTCGCCGGCGGTCAAGGTGCCGTTGCTCGCGACTGGCAACGCCGAGCGCCTGCGCACCTTCGCGCCGTACGCTCAGGCGTTGGCCCGTTTGTCGGAGGTGCAGATCATTGCCGACGAGGCAAGCCTGGATGCGCAAGCGGATGGCGCGCCAATTGCTATCGTCGGGAATGACAAGCTTGTGTTGAAGGTGGAAATCGATGTCGCTGTGGAGCGTGAGCGTCTGTCAAAGGAAATCGCGCGGCTTGCTGCGGAAGTCATCAAATGCAATGCAAAATTGCAAAATGAAAGCTTTGTTGCGAAGGCGCCACCGGCAGTCGTTGAGCAGGAGCAGAAAAGGCTGGCAGAATTCGAAACCACTATCGGCAAGCTGAAAGCCCAATTGGCCCGTTTGCCGGCCTGATCGACGCTCCGCGCCTGCCCGTGGGCGGGCGCGGATCAAAGCTAAACCAGAGGATTCAGGGTAATCACATGCTAAAAGTTACAAAAGCAGTATTTCCGGTAGCAGGTCTTGGCACCCGGTTCCTCCCTGCCACGAAGGCAAGCCCGAAGGAGATGCTGCCGATCGTCGACAAGCCGCTGATTCAATATGCGGTGGAAGAGGCAATGGCGGCCGGCATCACCGAAATGATCTTTGTCACGGGCCGCAGCAAGCGCGCGATCGAGGACCATTTCGATAAGTCATACGAAATCGAGGCGGAGCTCGAGGCGCGTGGCAAGGCCAAGCTGCTGGAACTGGTGCGCAGCATCAAGCCGAGCCATGTGGACTGCTTCTACGTGCGCCAGCCGGAAGCGCTCGGCCTTGGCCACGCGGTGATGTGCGCCGAAAAGCTGGTGGGCGACAACCCGTTCGCCGTCATTCTTGCTGACGACTTGCTGTACGGCACGCCGCCCGTGATGACGCAGATGATCGAGGTGTTCGACCACTATCACAGCTCGGTGATCGGCGTCGAAGAGATCCCGGCCGCGGAGACGAAGTCGTACGGTATCGTCGACGGCAAGGAGTGGGAAGACTCGATCATCAAGATGTCGGGCATCGTCGAAAAACCGGAGCCGAGCGTGGCGCCGTCGAACCTTGGCGTGGTGGGCCGCTATGTGCTGAAGCCGCGGATCTTCGAACATTTGCGCGCGCTGAAGCCGGGCGCGGGCGGTGAATTGCAGTTGACGGACGCGATTCAGTCGCTGCTCGCCGATGAACAGGTGCTGGCGTACAAGTACCACGGCACGCGTTTCGACTGCGGCAGCAAGCTGGGTTATCTGAAGGCGACGGTCGAGTTCGCTCTGCGTCACCCGGAGGTGGCGGCCGATTTCGAAGAATATTTGCGTACCCGTTCGCCGGTGCTGGAAGGCTGAGCAACAGAACCGCTGCGCGGAACCCTTGCGCTATTAGCCTCTCGCGATAGGCGTCAGTCAGACGTAAAAAAGGCGCTGTGCCCCGTATTCGCGGGCATAGCGCCTTTTTGTTTGTGCTTCAGCGGCGCTTCATCAGAAAGGTGAAGACCTTGTCGTGCGCCGAGCTTTCGACGATTTCGTTGCCGGTTTGCTTCGCGAACGCGGCGAAATCGCGCTGCGAGCCCGGGTCGGTCGCCAATACCTTGAGAATCTGGCCGCTTTCCATGTCGGCGAGCGCCTTCTTGGCGCGCAAAATGGGCAGCGGACACATCAGGCCGCGCGCATCGACTTCCTTGTGAACCTGAATTTGCATCGACGATGACCTTCGGGGTGGGGCGTCGGTGTTGTGCGACGCTGGAGCGTTGAATTTTACAGTAGGTGGGAGGTTGCCGCCTGGTGGCGGGTTTTTCCCTTGTTCTGGGTTCTCTTTGGCCTCTCCTTGATTTGTTTGTGGTC
>NZ_JAQQFL010000077.1:0-3193 GCF_046026025.1 Paraburkholderia fungorum
CGATTCGATTCTGAGCTTGCAGATCATTGCGCGTGCCCGTCAGGCGGATCTGTTGCTGTCGCCGCGCCAGGTATTCGAGCATCCAACCGTCGCGACACTCGCGCAGCAGGCGCGCGCGTTGTCGTCCGAAGCGCGCCAGGATCACGCCGAGATACACGGCGTGCAAGCCTTGACGCCGATCCAGCAGGACTTTTTCAGGCGCTTTCCATACGGCGAATCGCACTGGAATCAGGCCGTGCTGTTGCGTGTCGAAGGTGCACTCGAGTTGACGTTGCTTGAGCGTGTCGTCGGTGATCTGATCGCGGCGCACGACGCGTTGCGTCTGCGGTTTCAACCATCCAGCGAGGGCTGGCGTCAGCAGGTCGCGCCGCGCGAAACCGCACGCATCGTCGAGTCTTTCGATCTGCGCGAAGAGGACAACTGGACCGCGACGCTCGAAGCTCAATCGACTCGCCTGCAACAAAGCCTGAACCTCGAAACCGGGCCGCTACTGCGCGTCGGTTACTTCGAGCGCGACGGCGAAGCACGCTTGCTGCTGGCGATTCATCACCTGGCCGTCGATGGCGTGTCGTGGCGCGTGTTGCTCGACGAACTGCAACAACGCTACGACGATGCGCTCAACACGCCAACCAGTGAACCAGGCGAATCGGCCGCCCCCCGGACCTCGCTGCCGGGAAGCTTGCCGTGGAGCGTATGGGTCGCACGGCAGCAGGCGTTCGCGCAGACCGACGCGGTCCAGCGCGAAGCCACATGGTGGCGTGCCGCGCTGTCGAATGCGCGCACGTCGTTGCCGGTAGCGGCGTCCACCTCGCAACGTGCCGCGCCCCGTACCGTCACTGCAAAACTGGACGCCGACTGGACGCGCCAACTGCTGCAAGCCGCCCCGCGCGCGTATCGAACCAACGTCGAAGACCTCCTGCTGACCGCGCTGACACAGACCATCGCAGCATGGAGCGGCGAGCGCGGTGCGCTTGTCTCGCTCGAAGGCCACGGCCGTGAAGTGCTCGATGAAGAACTCGATCTGAGCCGCACAGTTGGCTGGTTCACGACGCAATATCCGGTGTGGCTTGAAACTGCCGATGCGCCATCGGCGGCGATCAAGGGCGTGAAAGAGCGTTTGCGCGCCGTGCCGCGCAAAGGTCTCGGCTATGGATGGCTGCGCGCGTCGCTAGCAGACTTGCCGGTGCCGCAGATCGGCTTCAACTATCTCGGCCAGTTCGATCAAAGCCTTGAAACCGGCGGGCGGTTCAGCTTTGCCACCGAGTCGGGTGGCGCAACGATGTCGGACGCGCATCCCTCCGACATGGTGCTCGATCTGAACGGCGCGATTGCGAACGCATGTCTTTCGGTATCGTGGGCGTATCGTGCCGATGAACTCGACGAATCCATCGTGCGCGATCTCGCCGCGCAATTCGAGGCGCGTCTGAAGCGTCTGATCGAGCATTGCGCAGAAACGCCATCGAGCGCGACGGCTTCGGATTTCCCGCTCGCGCGGATCGATCAGGCGTCGCTGGACATGCTGGATCTGCCGTTTGCGGAGATCGACGATCTTTACGTCGCCGCACCGGTTCAACAAGGCGTGCTGTTCCATAGCGTGTGGCAGGACGGCGGCGGCGTCTATCTGAACCAGAAGCGCTTGACGCTGCACGGCGAACTCGATCACGAGCGGATGCGGGCCGCGTGGCAGGCGGCAGTGGACCGCCACGATATTCTGCGTACGCATTTCGACTGGCGTCATGGCGGCACCGCATTGCAGGTCGTGCAGCGCGTCGCGACGGTACCGTACACGGTATTCGATTGGCGCGCTGACGCGGATCACTACGAGGCCCGCCTCACGCAATGGCTCGCCGCGGATATCGAGCAGGGCTTCGATCTGGCGTGCGCGCCGCTATTGCGGATCAACGTGTTCGCCCGTCCGGACGGTGGGCATGATCTGGTGTGGACCGACCATCATGTGCTGCTCGATGGCTGGAGCGTGTCGCAGTTGATGGGCGAAGTGCTGCGTCATTACGCAGGCGATGCCATGCCGGCCCACGGCGGACGGTACCGCGACTACATCGCGTGGCTGGACCGGCGCGATGCTTCGGCGAGCGAATCGTTCTGGCGCGAACAGCTTGCGACGCTAGAGGGTCCAGGGCGGCTTGCCGCTATCGTGCCGACCGGTGCGGCGGTGAATGACAACGGTTCTGTCCAGGTTGGCGAGCTTGACTACGAATTGAACGCGTCCGCGAGCGAACGGCTTGCCGCGTTCGCACGCCGCGAAAGCGTGACGGTCAATACGCTGGTTCAGGCCGCGTGGGCGCTGTTGTTGCAACGTTATACGGGGCAGAAAACGGTGGTGTTCGGCGCGACCGTTGCAGGGCGGCCGGCCGATCTGAACGGCGTGGAAGGCCTCCTTGGATTGTTTATCAACACGCTGCCGGTGATTGCGCGTGTCGACGACGCCATGCCGGTCGGCGACTGGCTGCGGCGTCTGCAAGCAGCGGCGCTGGCCGCGCGTGAGCATGAACATACGCCGCTGAACGATATCCAGCGCTGGGCGGGTATGGGGGGACAGGCGCTGTTCGACAGCATCGTCGTGTTCGAAAACTATCCGGTCGACGCCGCGCTCAAGAACACCACACCTCGTGGACTCAGCTTTGGAGCGCTTGCGAATCGCGAGGAAACGAACTATCCGCTGACGGTGTCGGCGACGTTCGCGGCGACGCTGAAGTTGAAACTCAGCTTCGATCGCGGGGCGTTTTCCGATGAGTTTATCGAACGTGTTGGAGCGCAGGTCGAATGGCTGCTGGCCGGATTGGCTGAGGATAGTGCGCGACGGCTTGGCGAAGTTGCGTTGCTCGATGCCGATGCGCGGCGTGAAGTCGAAGCGTTTAGCCGTTGCGATGCGGACTATGGTGAGGCGTTGCCGGTGCATCGCGTCATCGAGGCGCAGGTTCGCAGGACGCCGGATGCGCAGGCCGTGCTGTTTGGCGATACGGCGCTGACGTACGCCGAGTTGAACGCACGCGCCAATCAACTGGCGCACCGGTTGTCGGCGCAGGGTGTGGGCCCGGATGTGCGGGTGGGGATTACAGTCGAACGGTCGGTCGAGATGGTGGTGGGGCTGCTCGCGATCATGAAGGCGGGGGGCGCCTATGTGCCGTTCGACCCGTCCTATCCGGCTGCGCGACTCGCATACATGATGGCGGAT
>NZ_JAQQFL010000078.1:0-2670 GCF_046026025.1 Paraburkholderia fungorum
TGCGGGGCAATGTTCGATCGTGATGCGCCGCTTGAGCACGCGCTCTCAATTGATGCCCGGGTATTCGACGCCAGGCTTTCCGTGCAGATCAGCTACAACGGTGCGCAGTTTTCTGCGTCGACCATCGACGAGTGCGCCGACGCATTCGAACGTGAACTGCGCGAAATCGTTGCCCATTGCGTGAATGCGACGCCGTCCGCGACGCCGTCCGACTTCCCGTTGGCGCTTCTGGATGCCACGCAGCTTGCTGCATGGCCGATGCCGCTCGATGGTGTCGACGATATCTACCCACTGTCGCCAATGCAGCGCGGTATGTTGTTCCACTCGCTCTACGCGCCGGGCGACGGCGCATACGTGAACCAGATTCGCATCGATATCGATGCGCTCGACAGCGAGCGCTTTCGTGCCGCGTGGAACACGGCGGCGCAGCGTCACGACATTCTGAGGACCGGCTTCGTTCAGCATGGCGACGGCTGGTTGCAATGGGTCGCCAGGACCGCGAGCTTACCGTTTGCCGAGTACGATTGGCGCGACGCGGGCGATTCCAGCAGCGTCGCGGAGAAACTCGACGCGCTCGCGTTGCGCGAGCGCACCGGCGCATTCGATTTCGCATGCGGTCCGTTGCATCGGCTGACGCTGGTGCGAACCGGCGACGCGCGTCATCATTTCATCTGGACGCATCATCACGTGCTGCTCGATGGCTGGAGCGTCTCGGCACTGATCGGCGAGGTGCTGCGCGACTATAGCGGCGAAGCTTCGCAGGCGGTGGTGACGGTGACCGGACGGAGCGCCCGCTATCGCGAGTACATCCGTTGGCTGCAAGCGCGCGACAACGACGCGAGCGAAACATTCTGGCGCGCGCAACTTGCAGCGCTCGATCAGCCGGGCCGCTTGACGGCATTGGCCGAAAACGGGTCGTCGGAGCGGGATGTGTCAGATGCCGATGCCGACTCGCAAGGCGAGCTTCGCGTCGAATTCGACGCTGCAACGACAGTCCGATTGTCCGCATTCGCCCGCGAGGAGCGCATTACGCTGAACACGCTGGTGCAGGCCGCATGGGCGTTGCTGCTGCATCGGCACAGCGGACAGAAAGCGGTCGTGTTCGGTGCGACCGTCGCGGGTCGTCCGGCTGATCTGCCGGGCGCCGAGCAGATGCTCGGTCTGTTCATCAACACCTTGCCAGTGGTGGTGACGGTGGACGCGACAGCGAGCGTGGGCGACTGCTTGCGTGAGATGCAGACGCGTGCGCTGGCATTGCGCGAGCATGAACATACGCCGCTGAACGACATCCAGCGCTGGGCAGGCGTGACTGGACAGCCGCTGTTCGACAGCATCGTCGTGTTCGAAAACTATCCCGTGGATGAAGCGCTGCAAGATGCCGCGCCGGGTGGACTGCGCTTTAGCGAATTGCGCAATCGGGAGCAGACGAATTATCCGTTGACGATCACGGTGATGCCCGGCGATACGCTGAAAATCGACTGGACGTTTGCTCGTGAAAAGCTGTCGACGGCGAGCGTTCACGCGCTGGCCCGACAGTTCGAGGCGGTGCTGAACGCAATGATTGCGGACGCGTCGTCTGCGGTCGGCGAAGTTGCGTGGCTCGATGCCGATGCGCGGCGTGAAGTCGAAGCGTTTAGCCGTTGCGATGCGGACTATGGTGAGACGTTGCCGGTGCATCGCGTCATCGAGGCGCAGGTTCGCAGCACGCCGGATGCGCAGGCCGTGCTGTTTGGCGATACGGCGCTGACGTACGCCGAGTTGAACGCACGTGCGAATCAACTGGCGCACCGGTTGTCGGCGCAGGGTGTGGGCCCGGATGTGCGGGTGGGGATTGCAGTCGAACGGTCGGTCGAGATGGTGGTGGGGCTGCTCGCGATCATGAAAGCGGGGGGCGCCTATGTGCCGTTCGACCCGTCGTATCCGGCTGCGCGACTCGCGTACATGATGGCCGACAGCGGGATTTCCCTGCTGCTGACGCAGCGCAGGGTGCGCGATGGGCTGCCCCTGTCGGATGCGATCGAGGTGCTCGAACTGGATGCACTCGATCTTGCCAGCGAACCGTTGCATAACCCGGACGTCGAATTGCATGGCGAAAACCTCGCCTACGTCATCTACACGTCGGGCTCAACCGGTCAGCCCAAAGGCGCAGCGAACCGCCATAGCGCGCTGTACAACCGTCTGGTGTGGATGCAGCAGGCGTACGCGCTGGATGCCACGGACACGGTGCTGCAGAAGACACCGTTCAGCTTCGACGTCTCGGTCTGGGAGTTCTTCTGGCCGCTGATGACGGGCGCGCGTCTGGCAGTCGCCGCGCCGGACGATCATCGCGATCCGCAGAAACTGGTTGAACTGATCGAACGTCATACGGTGACGACACTGCATTTCGTGCCGTCGATGCTGCAGGCGTTCATTGCTTACGAAGGCGCGCAGCAGTGTAGTGGCCTCAGGCGCGTGATCTGCAGTGGCGAGGCGTTGTCCACGGAGCTGAAGGACCGTGCCTTGGCCGCGCTGCCGGAAGTCGGGCTCTACAACCTGTACGGACCGACGGAAGCGGCCATCGACGTCACGCACTGGAGTTGCCTGGCGGACGACACGGTCACGCCAATCGGGCGTCCCATCGCGAACGTTCAGACGGTCGTGCTGGATGCATCACTGAACATGACGCCTGTG
>NZ_JAQQFL010000079.1:0-2561 GCF_046026025.1 Paraburkholderia fungorum
GTAAGCGATCCATCAATCACACCCCTTGCGAGAAGCGTTGAATCGCGGAGCATGTAGCATTTTCAGCGAGCTGAGGATGGCTATATGGATGGGGGTGATGGCATGACGGGCATGGATGCGATGGCGCACATCGAAGCCGCGCATCGGGAGGGCAAGACGCTTTCGGCGTATGCCCGTGAGCATGGGCTGGGCAGGCAGCATCTGTACCACGTCAGGCGACGCATGCGGGAACTGTGTGCCGGGCCAGAGGGTTTGCGAGTCCCGACCGCGAAGACAGCTGAGGAGCCGGAGCTGGGCTCGCCCTTCGTCGAGGTGAAGATGACGCCTGCGCCTGTCATTACGTCGCCGCCGCGGGCGCGGTTGTGGGCCCACCTGCCCAATGGCGTGAATGTCGAACTGTTGTGCACAAGCGCCGATGTTGATCTGCTGATGGCAATGATGGATTCGTTGGGGAGGACGCCATGTTCCGCTTCGACGAAAGTCTGAAGGTTTATCTGCATCGCGACGCGGTTGATTTTCGCAAGAGCATCAACGGCTTGTCAGTGCTCGTGGAGCAGTCGATAAAGCGCGACCCCTTCGCACGAGCGGTGTACGGATTTCGGAACAAACGTTGCGATCGCATCAAGCTGCTGCTTTATGAGCGTAATGGATTCTGGATAATGATGAAACGGCTTGAGGCTGACCGTTTTTCATGGCCACGTGACGGTGACGTTGTCGAGCTGAGTGTCGAGCAATTCCACTGGCTACTCGAGGGTATCGATCTTGCGGCGATGCGTAAGCACCCCGAGCGTCGCTATGCGCGGGCGTGAGTTGCCGGGGAGGCGCGGTGCATTGGCGACTGTTACAAATTGACGTTAACCCATGGGGGCTGGCGATTCGCTAGAGTTGCTGCATGCCTCGCGAACGCCTCACGATCACCGTCGACGAATTCAACGCACTCATTGCTGAACGTGATGCAGCATTCGCTGCGCGTGATGCGCTGCTTGATGAACGCGACGAGCTTCGCGGCGAGCTGCGTGTGACGAAGGCCGAACGCGACCTCGTGAAGGAACAGCTGAAGGTCATGATGCGCAAGCTGTTCGGCACAAGCAGCGAGAAGACGCGCGATCCCCGTCAGGGCGACCTGTTCCTGAATGAAGCGGAGCAGCTTGCCCCGACGCCGGCGACGCAGCCCGCGCAGGAAGACAGGCCCGGGATTGAGGTAGCCGCGCACAAACGGAAGAAAGGCGGTCGCAAGCCGCTCGATCCGGCGCTGCCGCGCGAGGTGGTTCGATACGAATTGCCTGCAGACCAGCTGGTCTGTCCGCACGACGGCTCGGAGCTGGTCGGGATCGGCGTCGAAGTCAGTGAGCAGCTGGACATCATCCCGCAGCAGATCCGCGTGATTCGCCACGAACGTGTCAAGTATGCGTGCAAACAGTGCGATCACGGGCTGAAAGTCACCCCGGTGCCGCTGCGCATTATTCCGAAGGGACTGTTCACGGAAGCAGCACTGGCGTGGATCATCCTGTCGAAGTTCATGGACGCCTTGCCGCTGTACCGGATCGCGGCGCTACTGCGCCGCTTTGGCGGCGACATCTCGCGCAACACCCTGGCGGCCTGCGTGATCCGGATCGGCGAAGCGGTCCAGCCGGTGATCAACCTGATGCGCGATGTGCTGCTCGATAGCGCGCTCACGCAGGGCGACGAAACCAACGTCCAGGTGCTTAAGGAGCCCGGGCGGGCGGCGCAGTCCAAAAGCGCGGTCTGGGTGCAGATGAATGCGCTTGACCCGCCCGTGCGACTGTTCAGTTACGCTGCCGGGCACCATGCGGAACATGGCGACGCGCTATGGGCAGGCATACGCGAGGGGGCCGTGCTGATGAGCGACGGCGGCGCCGTGTACGATCTCATTGCGAAGAAGAACGGGCTGGTCCACCTCGGCTGCTGGAGCCATGTGCGGCGTGGCTTTGTGGAAGCCCAGGAGGTTTTGCCAAAGGAGGCGCACGGGATGCATCAGCCGGCCACGCAGTTCCTCCATCTGATCGGCAAGCTGTATGCGGCCGAATCGCGGGCGCGCGAGGCTCCACAGCGATGTCTGCGGCTGCGCCGGCGCTACAGCCGCGTGGTGCTGGGCCAGATCAAGGCATTGCTGGACCAGCATCTGGAGACAACGCTGCCTGGCGGCAAGCTGGGGCAGGCGCTGGGCTATCTTGGCAATCAGTGGCCCAAGCTGTGCCGCTACGTTGAAAACGAGACATGGCCAATCTGCAACAATGCGTGCGAAAATTCGATCAGGCCGTTTTGCCTGGGCCGCAAAAACTGGCTCTTCAGCGATACGGTGGCGGGTGCGAAGGCAAGCCTGAACCTGTATTCGCTGATCGAGACCTGCAAGGCGAATGACGTCGACGTGTACCGGTATCTCATCGAGCTGTTCAAGGCTCTGCCTTACGCGAAGACCGCCGACGACTACGAAGCCCTGCTGCCCTGGAAGCTCGGCAAGCCCGCGCGGAAGCCAACCACCTGATCGCTAACCCAACCGACGCAGCGGCGCAAGGTGTGGGTTCGCTGATCGCTTACGA
>NZ_JAQQFL010000080.1:0-2560 GCF_046026025.1 Paraburkholderia fungorum
GCGCTTTCTCGCCACCCTGGGCTATCCGAACTGGGAAGAGACGCAGAATCCTGTGTACCGCCTGTTCCTTGCTTGATCACTTTTGACTGAAACGCGCAGATGGCACTTTCGCTTGTCGACAAACTGGTGGTGGCAATCTCGTCGCGCGCGCTGTTCGACTTCGAGGAAGAGAACTGCGTGTACGAGGAAGGCAACCTGCAGGCGTATGAAGCGTTGCAGCGCGAGCGGTTGGCCGTGCCCGCCAAACCGGGCGTGGCGTTTCCGCTGATCCGCAAGCTGCTGGCGTTAAACGCCGGCGGCCATCGCGTCGAGGTCGTGATTCTGTCGCGCAGCGATCCGATCAGCGGATTGCGCGCATTTCACTCGTGCAGGGAGTATGGGCTGGCGATCGAGCGCGGCGTGTTCACACGTGGGCGCGCACCATTCGGTTATCTGAAACCGTTGAACGCTTCGCTGTTTTTGTCCGCGAATCAGGACGACGTGCGTGATGCATTGGCCGCCGGATTTCCGGCCGCGCGCGTCTTGCCTGAATCGGCGAAAATGGCGAGCAAGTATCCGGACGAAATCCGGATTGCCTTCGACGGCGACGCAGTATTGTTTTCCGACGAAGCCGAACGCATCTTTCAGAAAGATGGCCTGCGTGCGTTCGTCGGCCATGAGATTCACAACAAGGATTTGCCGCTCGCGGATGGGCCTTTGAAGCCGTTGCTCGAAGCCCTGCACCGGCTGCAGAAACTCGCGGACGAAGCCGCTCCGATGCATATTCGTACGGCATTGGTAACGGCGCGCTCGGCTCCGGCGCAT
Source organism: Paraburkholderia fungorum (assembly GCF_046026025.1). GTDB lineage: Bacteria > Pseudomonadota > Gammaproteobacteria > Burkholderiales > Burkholderiaceae > Paraburkholderia > Paraburkholderia fungorum_E. Next base: position 805 of record NZ_JAQQFL010000080.1, read on the forward strand.
GAGCGCGCAATCCGCACCTTGATGGCGTGGAACATCGAAATCGACGAAGCGATGTTTCTCGGCGGCCTCGACAAGAGCGCGTTTTTGCGCGAGTTCGAGCCGGACTTTTTCTTCGACGACCAAATTGGCCATTGCGAATCGGCCCGCGTCGTGACGGCGACGGGGCACGTGCTGAGTGGCATCGTGAACGCATCATGACACCTGAACAATCACCACTGGGTAAGGCTTCCACTTACACCGAACAATATGACGCTTCGCTGCTTTTTCCGATTGCCCGGAAGAATGCACGTGAGGCGATTGGGATTGGCGCGCAGTTGCCGTTTTTCGGCACGGACATCTGGAATGCTTACGAGCTTTCCTGGCTGAATGCGCGGGGCAAGCCGCAGATTGCGGTGGCCACTTTCTTCGTGCCGGCTGATTCGCCGAACATTGTCGAGTCGAAGTCGTTCAAGCTTTATCTTGGGTCGTTTGCGCAGACGGCTTTTGAGTCGATGGAGATGGTGCGGGACACGATCAAGCGGGATGTTTCCGCTTCGTGTGGCGCGACTGTTTCTGTTCATCTGAGCGCGCCGTACGAGTTCGGCAAGTTGCAGATGGAAGAGTTTGAAGGTTTGTCGCTGGATCGGTTGGATCTGGATACGGATGTTTATCAGCCGGATGCTTCGTTGCTCAAGGCGGCTCTTGATGAAGCGCCGGTTGAAGAGACGTTGTTCTCTAACTTGCTGAAGTCGAATTGTCCGGTGACCGGGCAGCCTGATTGGGGCAGCGTGCAGATTCATTATGTCGGGCCGCAGATCGATCATGCGGGTTTGCTGCGGTACATCATCTCGTATCGGAATCACACCGGGTTTCATGAGCAGTGTGTCGAGAGGATTTTTATCGATGTGATGAAGGCCTGCCGGCCGGTGAAGCTTGCTGTTTATGCGCGGTATACCCGCCGCGGGGGGCTGGATATCAATCCTTTCCGCACGAATTATAATTTGCCGATGCCGGATAATTTGCGGTTGGCGCGGCAATAAAGGTTTGGGTGGTTTTTTTGCCTGTGCGGCGATTTTTTGTTTGTGTGCTTTGTGGTGGTGGGCTTTCGTTGTTCTGACTTCTTTGGCCTTTCCTTGATTTGTTGGTGGTCTATTAGCGTCGCCCCTGTGCGGGGCGGGCACCTACTTTTCTTTGCCTGCCGCAAAGAAAAGTAGGCAAAAGAAAGCGGCTCACACCGCCAGCTCTTAAGTGGGTCCCCCGCACAGCCACGGTAGTGGTGCATCTGGAATCTGCGCTCTCGCACATTCCGCCCCGGTGACAAGGCAGTCTTACTTCCGGCGGCGCTGCGCGCGCCGACGCGTTCTTCATAGAACCAATCGCTGCGTTTTCGCATTTACCCATCATTCGGTGCAGCCGCTCGACCTGCACCTGATCAGTCGCTCTGTTGCCCCCAGTTTTCATTCGAAGTACGAACTTCCAACTGCGCGGGCCGCCACAACTGCTGGTCTGCCAGGGTGAACACCATATCTGCGAAGGCGCTGCGGCACTTGCGCATTCGACGCATCGCCGAGGCGAAGCCGATGGCCTCCGCCGCGCAAAACGAAGCCCCTGGTTTCCCTGGCAGACCCATCCGCGACGCACGCAGTGCGGAGTGGGAACGAATGAGCGCCTTGTCGCTAACGCGGAATATGCGAGAGCACAGATTCCAGATGCACCACTACCGCGGCTGCGCGGGGGACCCGCTTAAGAATTAGCGGTTTGAGCCGCTTTCTCTTGC
>NZ_JAQQFL010000081.1:0-2045 GCF_046026025.1 Paraburkholderia fungorum
GAGCAATGCCACCGTCTGACGTTCGAACAGTTGCCTCGGCGTGATCTTCAGGCCCACACGGCGCAAACGCGCCACGATCTGCAGGCTCAGGATCGAGTCGCCACCGAGTTCGAAGAAGTTCGCGTGACGGCCGATCTGCTCCACACCCAGCACGTCCTGCCAGATCGCGGCAAGCGCGGTTTCGACTGCGCCTTCCGGCGCTTCGTTCTGTGCTGTGTGGTTCGCGGTTGTGCTTTGCTCGGGTGCGGGCAGCGCCTTGCGATCTACCTTGCCGTTCGACGTCAAGGGAAACGCGTCCATCACGACAAACGCGGCAGGCACCATGTAATCCGGCAACACGTTAAGCAACGCCGCGCGCAAACTCTGTGCGTCCACGTGTACACCCGCCTTGGTGCACACATACGCAATCAGCCGTGCGGCGCCCGCGCCCTGCTCCGCAATCACCAGGGCCTCACGCACGCCCGCTTGCGCAGTCAGTTGCGACTCGATTTCGCCGAGTTCGATCCGGAAGCCGCGAATCTTGACCTGATGGTCGATTCGCCCGACATACTCGATTTCGCCGTCGGCGCGGCGTCGCGCGAGATCACCGGTGCGATAAAGACGGCCGCCCTCAGCACCGAACGGATCGGGCACGAAGCGCTCCGCGGTCAACGCCGCGCGGTTCAGGTAGCCGCGCGCCAACCCCGCCCCGGACACATACAGCTCACCCTCAACGCCGGCTGGAACAGGATTGCGCGCAGCATCCAGCACGTAGAGGCCCAGGTCGGGAATCGGTTTGCCGAGCGGACTGCGCGGCGCGTCGGTATCGTCGAGATCGCGCGCGATGATTCTCCGATACGTGACGTGAACCGTGGTTTCAGTAATACCGTACATGTTGATCAGTTGTGGCCGGGCGTCGCCGAAATGCGCGATCCACGGCCGCAGGCTGTGCAATTCCAGCGCCTCCCCGCCGAAAATCACTGCGCGCAAGGCGAGCCGCTGGCCGGACTTGCTGCCCACATCGCTGAAGAGCGAAGGCGCCAGCATCAGTTGACGGAATGCAGACGGCGTCTGGTTCAGCACGGTCACACGTTCACGACGCAGCAGCGCGGCGAATTCATCGGGCGAACGGCTGACGATATGCGGCACGACCACCAGCCGTCCGCCATGGCACAGTGCCCCGAAAATTTCCCACACGGAAAAATCGAACGCGTACGAATGGAACATCGTCCAGACATCGGCCGGACCGAAATCGAACCATTCACGTGTGCCGGCCAGCAAGCGCGTGACATTGCGATGGGTCAGTTGCGCACCCTTCGGCTTACCCGTCGAGCCCGATGTGTAGATCACGTACGCTAGGTTGTCGGCGTGGACCGCGACATTCGGGTTATGCGCGGGCCAGGACTGCGTGTCGCGCTTCGAATCGAATTCGACAATGCGCACGGCCGCTGCCGGCTTGTCCGTTTCTGTTTCGGCTTCGTCGGCACGATCGGTCTGCTCAACGACTAACACCGCAATGCCGCTGTCCGCGGACATGTAGGCGATGCGTTCCGCCGGATACGACGGGTCGAGCGGCACATAGGCACCACCGGATTTGAGGACTGCGAGCAAGGCAACAATCAGATCCGCCGAGCGTGTCATCGCGACGCCGACTTTCACTTCCGGCCTCACGCCCGCTTCGATCAGCCGATGCGCCATGCGATTCGCGCGCGCGTTCAACTCGGCATAGCTCAACGCGTTGCCTTCGAAAACGACGGCGGTTGCCTGCGGCGTCGCGGCAGCGTGCCGTTCGATCAACACGTGAAGCGGTTCGGTCACGGCGAACGTGCGTCGCTCTTTCGAGCTTGCCAGCAGACCCGCGCGCTCTGCGTCGTTCATCAATTCGACGTCCGCAGCCGTCGACACCCGACCGGACACGAGCGCGTTCAGCGACGCCACGTAGTGCTCCGCCAGCCGCTCGACCGTTTGCGCATCGAACAGCTCGCGGGCGTACACGAAACTCGCCGACATCGTCCCGTCCAACGCCTCCGTCGTATTCAGCGTCAGCTCGAACTGCGCCATCGCCT
>NZ_JAQQFL010000082.1:0-1884 GCF_046026025.1 Paraburkholderia fungorum
CCCGCCCGCCTTCAGCACCGCCAGCAGCGTCACCAGCATCTCCACCGAGCGCTCCAGCGCCACCGCGACCATCACGTCGCCGCGCACGCCTTCGCGGATCAGGCGATGCGCCAGGCGATTCGCTCGTGTATTCAGCGCTGCGTAATCCACGGTTTCGTCGCCGCAGACCAGCGCAATCGCCCCCGGCGTCGCGGCGGCCTGACGTTCGATCAGCTCGTGCACGGCAGCGGCATCGGCGAATGAATCGGTGTTGCATCCCACGTGCTGCTGCAGCGCGGATGAGTCGTCATTCAGCAACGTCAGTTCACCCAACGACCGTGACGAATCATCAGAAAACGCTCGCAGCAAACCGCCAAATCTATCTGCTAGTTCCGCAACAGCCCCAGCGGTCAGCGCCGTCTGGTCATAGCTGTATTTGAACCGCAACGTCTCCCCTTGCGACACCGAAATGGTCAGTGCGTAGTTCGTTTGCTCGCGATTGAGCAGCGGTCCGAACGATAGACCGCCGGATGCAGCCTGTTTCAATGCGGCATCGACCGGATAGTTTTCGAATACGATCAGACTGTCGAACAGCGCCTGACCCGCCGAGCCGGCCCAACGCTGAATCTCGTTGAGCGGCGTGTGTTCGTGTTCGCGCGACGCCAACGCCTGCGCCTGCATCGCGCGCAACCAGTCGCCGACACGCATGCCGGCGCGCGGCGACGCGATCACCGGCAAGGTATTGATGAACAGCCCGATCAATTGCCCGGCGTCAGGAAGATCGGCAGGGCGACCCGCAACCGTCGCGCCGAACACCACGGCGTCCTGCAACGTATAACGCTGCAATAGCACGGCCCACGCAGCCTGGACGAGCGTATTGACCGTCACATGGTCCTGCCGCGCGAACGCGGCCAGCCTGGCGGACGTCGCTGCATCCAGTTCGATTTCACGTTCGTCGTAACGGCGGACCCGTGTCGTTTCGTGATCGATTGCATCGTGAACGAGAGCAGCGGCGATGCGGCTCGGTTCGTCGTAATCGCGAAGCTGCGCGCGCCAGAATGTCTCGCTTGCGATGCTGTCGCGTTGCTGGAGCCAGCGTACATAGTCGCGATACCGGCCACGATTTGCAGGCCATGTCTGACCCGCGTAATGACGCAATACCTCGCCCATCAACTGCGACACGCTCCAACCGTCGAGCAGCACGTGATGATGCGTCCAGATCATCCGGTAGGCTGCGTCGCCGCGTTGAACCAGCGTCAAACGATGCAGCGGCGCGCGCGCAAGATCGAAACCGCGCACACGTTCAGCCTGCTCGAGCGCTATCAATGCGGCGTCTTGCTCCGCTTCGTCATCAAGATGACGCAGATCGTGCAGCGCGAACGGCAATTCGATCGCTTTGGCGACCCATTGCAACCACGCATCGCCTTGCTGCAGAAAACCCGTTCGCAGAATGTCGTGGCGCTCGGTCACGGCCTGCCACGCGGCCTTGAAACGTGTCACGTCGAGGCCGTCGATATCGACGCACAACTGCATCACATAGGCGCTATCGGCCGGCGCGTACAAGGTGTGGAACAGCATGCCGCGCTGCATCGGCGAAAGCGGATACAGGTCCTCGACTTGCGTCGCGGGTACCGGCAATGCCAACTGCCGCAATTGCTGCTGATCGAGTCCGGCAAGCGGGAAATCCGATGGTGTGACGCCGCCCACGTCGGCGGCGCCGCTGGTGCAATGCGCGATCAGTTCGCGGAGTTCGCGATCGAACCGGGCAAGCAATGCCTCGACGGTGGATGCATCGTGACGCGCTGCATTGAAGCTGATGGCGAGCGTCAGTTCACTGTCGAATACCTTTGCGTTGATCGATAACGCGTAAGCAAAATCGGCGCTGCTGTCTTGCGGACGACCCGT
>NZ_JAQQFL010000083.1:0-1872 GCF_046026025.1 Paraburkholderia fungorum
TGCGTTCTGGGAAACCCCGCATGGCGAAATGAAAACTGCCGCCAACGCTCAGACCATGGGTATTGCGCTTGGTACGCAATTCAACGCCGCCACCGTCGATAAACTCAGGGCCGTGCCCGCACTGCAACTGCAAACCGCAACCAATTGGACCTTGGCTACGGACCCGAGCGTGACCAATTTCTCTCCGAACCTCGATGGGTATGTTCTGCCTGAGAATCCCTACGTGCGTTTTATGAACGGACGCCAGAACGATGTGCCCCTTCTGGCCGGATGGAATGCGGACGAAGGCATGACGTTCCTTCCCGTCGGGCTGCCACACGAGACAGTGCAGGCCTATACGGATGCCGCAACGATCGAATTCGGCGCGGCGAACCTTGCAAGCTTCCTTCAGTTGTATCCCGCATCATCTGTCGCTCAGGCAGTCCAGTCAGCACAAAATCTAGTCGGCGATCAGACGATCAAGTATCAAACCTGGGGCTGGGTCACCCAGCAGTTGAAGACCGGGCATTCGCCTGTGTATGCGTATCATTTTGAGCAAACGTCGGCTTATAACCCCACTGCGTCTCATGGGACAGAGGTTGCATATGTTTTTGGAAATTTAACGCCGATCGGAACGGGAGCCGTATCGACACAGGATCTCACTGTGTCAGATACGATGCAGTCCTATTGGACAAATTTTGCACGGTCGGGAAATCCCAATGGCGCGGGTTTGCCGCAATGGCCACTGTATGAGGGCGCAGGCAGCCAAGCCATGCGGATTGGAGGCGTTATTCAGCCGGGCCAGGAGGAAGGTACTGCACGCTACCAGTTCCTGGATCGGTTCCGGGTGAATGGCCTGATTACGACCGTTCAACCATAGTCTGGGGCCGCACCGGCATATGCGGGCCGCTCCCGCGTCATGCCGGCGGCTGTCTCGTTACGTCCGAACATCGCTAGGGCGCACGCCTGCGAACCGCCACCGTATGAGTCATTCGAATAAAGCTGAATGGAAGATCACGATGGCGGCACCCGGGTTACTGCTGGCTGACAGTAATCAGTCCGTTCACCCGGAACCGATCCAGGAACTGGTAGCGTGCGGTACCTTCTTCCTGGCTCGGCTCGATGACGTTACCGATGCGCATGGTTTGACTGCCGGCGCCCGCGTACTGCGGCCACTGTGGCAGTGGCGAACCGTTAGGGTTGCCCGACCGCGCAAAATTCGTCCAGTACGACTGCATCGTATCCGACACGGCGAGATCCTGTGAGCTTACGGCTCCTGTTCCAGTCGGAGTGAGGCTGCCAAAGACATACGCAACTTCAGTCCCGTGTGTTGCGGAGGGATTGTAGGCCGATGTTTGCTCAAAGTGATACACGTACACGGGCGAACGTCCGGTCTTCTGCTGCTGGGTGACCCAGCCCCAAGTCTGATACTTTATAACCTGATCCCCAATCAGACTTTGGGCCGACTGCGCGGCCTGGGTCGCAGTAACAGCTGGATACGCCTGCAGGAAGCTCGCGAGATTTGCTGCGCCAAACTCGGCAGCGGCAGCGTCGGTGTAGGCCTGAACAGTCTGGTGCGGTAGTGCGCGATTAAAGAATGCGAGACCTTCGTCTGCATTCCATCCGGCCAGAAGGGGCACATCGTTCTGGCGTCCGTTCATAAAACGCACGTAGGGATTCTCTGGCAGAGCATATCCATCGACAATCGGAGAGAAGTTGGTCACACCCGGGTCCGTTGCTACGGTCCAGTTGGTCGCTGTCTCCAGTTGCAGTGCGGGCACGGCTCTGAGCTTATCGAGGGTGGCGGCGTTGAATTGCGTACCAAGCGCGATACCCATTGCCTGCGCATCAGCGTACGGTTTCATTTCACCGTGTTCACTTTCCCAGAACGCG
>NZ_JAQQFL010000084.1:0-1750 GCF_046026025.1 Paraburkholderia fungorum
CCGGCGCATTGACTCATCAGAATTGCAACTCGCGTTGACCTGTTGCCTCACGTAGTTTGCTACCCGTCGGATTGTCCGGCGGGAGCGGCACGAGGTGACGAGGCAAATCAGCATGACGACACGCAAGGAGTTGGTCGCAGCATTGCAATCGCGGTATAGAAGCGCGACGTTCGGTGACCGGATCAGGATTCTCGACGAGTTCGTGGCTTTGACCGGCTATCACCGCAAGCACGCCATCCGGCTGCTGCGGGAGCAACCCGGCGCAACGAAGGGGACCCGCGAGCGCAACCGGTTATACGACGAGGCGGTACGCCAGGCGCTGACGGTGTTGTGGGAAGCGGCCGACCGAGTTTGTGGCAAGCGCCTGAATGCGTTGATTCCGAAGCTGGTTGATGCCATGGAACGGCACGGCCATCTCGATCTGGATCCGGTCATCAAGGCCAAACTCCTTCAGGTCAGCGCGGCGACCATCGATCGCCTGTTGGCCAATGCGCGTTTGCACATTGACGGGCAGCGCAAACGCCGCAAGGGTGTGGGCTCTGCCATCCGGCGTAGCATCCCGGTGCGCACGTTCGCCGACTGGCGTGATCCGCCGCCGGGTTTCTTCGAGATCGATATGGTCGAACACTGCGGCGGCTCGAAGAGCGACGGTGAGTTCGTTCACACGCTGACATTGACCGATATTGCCAGCGGCTGGACAGAATGTGTGGCCATGCGTACGCGCAACCAGATGCTTGTTATCGAAGCGTTTGAGAAGGTGGCCGCCGATCTGCCATTCTCAATGCTTGGGGTGGATTCGGATAACGACACCGCTTTCATGAACCAGAGCGTCTTCGACTACTGCAAGGGACATGGTCTTGAGCAGACTCGCTCGCGTGCGTACAAGAAGAACGATCAGGCCTGGGTGGAACAGAAGAACGGCGCCGTCGTGCGACGACTGGTTGGTTATGGCCGTCTGAGCGGTACCAATGCGAAGAACGCGCTCGCGCAGCTATACGCGTCATCGCGTCTATACATTAACTTCTTCCAGCCTTCATTCAAGCTGAAGTCCAAGACGCGCGACGGCGCTCGTGTGCACAAGGTCTACCTTGCGCCGGCAACGCCGTGCGATCGGCTGCTGGCGCACGACAGCGTCGAACTCGCGATCAAGGAAAAGCTGAAGGCGCAGTTCAACAGCCTCGATCCTGTGCGACTTCTGCAGGAGATGCGAACGGCTCAGCAGACTTTGAGCGAGTTCGCGGCCCACGGTGTGCCCGCTGAAGCAACGCCAGCAGGTGAATCAGATGTTGCCGTCTTCCTCGCGAGCCTCTCTTCGGCATGGGAGCAAGGGGAAGCACGTCCGACGCACCGCAAGCAACCCAAGGCAAAGCACTGGTGGAAGACCCGGGTGGATCCGTTCGCCGACGTGTGGCCGGTCATTGAAGGGTGGCTGATCGCTGAGCCCACGGTTGCTGTCAAGGAGTTGATGGACCGGTTGGCAACGATGGTTCCGGACGTCTATGCACGCAAGACGCAACTACGAACGCTGCATCGCCGGGTCAACGCATGGCGCGCTGAGCGTGTGAGAGAAATGGTTCTGGGCAGCATGCGCCAGTGCACCGAAACGTCGACTGAAGTGTGAACTGCAGAAAAGTTGAAAGCCGGCGGGGGCCGGGCGCTTCGCGCCCGGAAAACCACGAAAGAAAAGAAGAAGGAAAGCGAAACGACAACAATCCGTCGGGTAACATTCCTTCGTGAGGCAACACGCCGG
>NZ_JAQQFL010000085.1:0-1697 GCF_046026025.1 Paraburkholderia fungorum
TTTGTCATAGCCATTTCAAGATGTCGTAGCTGGAGCCAAATAGAAATGTCGTGTTTTGACGTTGGGTTTGACTCTGTCTTTAACGGTTTCAATCTCACGCAGCGTTGAAGGACAGCGCGTGAACGGGCAGGGCGTGTCAGTCCGTTCAGACAGATCCTGCAGACCGACGGCCAGGTTTGCGTGTTTGGTTCGGCTGCCTGCGTTGTGCCAATTCCGTGATCACACCGTTGATGTCGTCCTGCGTGAATTCACGCTGCTTCTTCGTGCCCTGCGCGCGTTCCGTTGCCCGAACCGGTTGTCCCTGATTCGTGCGCGCAGGGGAGCCGGAGATGCGCCGGTCGTCGCGTTGCGCCTGGATCGCCTGCGCGACCTGCAGCACGTGGCCCAGTCGCTTGTGTTCAACGACCGCGCCCTGATCGATTTCCGCGAGCCGGTCGTACTGCCTGTACGGCAGCACCCGGCCATCGGCGCGGATCTCGATGCGTCCGTCCGGATACTCCCACACGTCGATGTAGCGGTGGATCAGTTTCCGGTTCTCCGCCGTGTCATCCAGCAGGTACATCACGCGGTCGTACTGAATGGTCAGCGATTTCGTCACGCGTCGCGTCTCGCGCCACGTCATCAGCAGGTCGAGATTCTCGTCACCGCGCAGCGGCCGGTGTGCGTCGAAATCGCTCTTCGGCGGCTTTGCGAAGCGTGCGTTATAGGCTGCGATGAAGGAGGGCGCATACGCATTGCCCTGCGCCACCGTACTGATGCCACGCAGCCTCAGCTCCTTCACCAGCCGGTCCTGCAGCGTCAGGTGCGCGCGCTCGACACGACCCTTGGCCGGGCTGCTGTTTGCACAGATTGTGTCGATGTTCAGCTCGTACATCGCGCGGCCAAACTGCGTCACGCTGTTGCCGGTCTTGCTCGCGGCCGTATTCCGGAACACGCTCGCCTTGTCGCTGTAGAACGCGCCAGGCTTGCCGTGGCATTCGATGTACGCACGCGTCGCCTCGAAGTAGCTGAACGTCGATTCACTCGCGGTGAAGTGCAGATGCATCAGCCGGCTGGTCGCATCGTCGACGTACACCAGCAGTGTGCAGGCCGGCGCCCGTTCCTCGAACCACCGGTGATCGCTGCCATCGATCTGGATCAGTTCGCCCAGACACGCACGACGGGCCCGCGGCTGGTAGATCTTCGGCGGCCGCTGCCGGCGCGGCACCCATAGGCCGGCGTCCGTCATCAGCCGCCTGACCGTTTCCTTGGCCAGGCGAATGCCGTGGCACTCGACCAGCTTCTCGCAGGCCAGCGTTGGGCCAAAGTCGGCGTAGCGTTCGCGGATGATCGCCAGCGCCCGCTGGGCCAGATTCTCGTCCAGACGCCGGTTACCCTGGCGGCCACGTTTGCGCGAGGCCAGTCCAGCCGCACCCGATTCCTGGTATCGGATCACCAGACGTTCGATCTGCCGCACAGTCAGACCCAGCCGTTGGGCCGCTCGGCCGGGCTTCAGTCCCGTGTCCACCACGGCCTGGATCACCTTCAGTCGGTCGAGTTCGCGCATGTTCAATGTCACCAGTGTCGCTGGATGCATCGCCGGCTCCGTAGTCCCACAAGGAACCAGCAAGCATATCCAGGCCTAAACACGACATTTCTATCTGGCTAGAACACGACATTTCTATAAAGCTATTACAGATTTAATGTTGATAATTTAT
>NZ_JAQQFL010000086.1:0-1647 GCF_046026025.1 Paraburkholderia fungorum
CCCTCCATGTCAGCCTAGTTGTCGCCTCACCGGAACCGATTGATGTAAAGATGGGGGGCGGACAGCGAATGGAAGATGAGACGCTATTCAGCAGAGACGCGGGAATGGGTAGTCCAACAGATGATGCCGCCGTTCAATCGTGCGGTCATCGAGCTGGCAGGGGCGACGGGCATCACGACGGTGACGCTGCGCGCCTGGCTGCAGAGCGCAAGACAGGCTGGGGAATTCATGCCGGGCAATGGCAAGACAGGCGATCAATGGTCGAGCGCCGACAAGTTCAGGGTGGTTCTGGAGACGGCGTCGCTGAGCGAAGCGGAGACTTCAGAATACTGCCGCAGGAAGGGCATTTATCCGGAGCAGATCCGGCAGTGGCGCGAGGCGTGCGAGCAGGCCAATGTGCCGGAGCCGAAGCTCACGGCGGCCCAGCGCAAGGAAGTGAAGGTTCACCAGAAACGCATCCGTGAACTGGAGCGCCAGCTCAAGCGCGCCGATGCCGCCCGTGCGGAGGCGGCGGCGTTGCTGAACCTGCGAAAAAAAGCCGACGCGATCTGGGGCAAGGAAGAGGAAGACTGATCAGCAGCCCGGATCGCGATGAAGCCATGCAGTTGATCGATGAAGCGGTGCAGCAGGGAGCACGCCGTGCGCAGGCGTGTGAGCAGTTGGGAGTCAGCGTGCGCAGTGTGCAACGCTGGCGCGAAACGCCGCAGGACGGCCGTACGCTGGGCATGCGTGAGGCACCGCCGAACAAGCTGACTGAGGCCGAACGTCAGGCCGTGCTGGATGCAGCCAACAGCCCGGGTTACGCGAGTCTGACGCCGCACCAGATCGTGCCGAAGCTGGCTGACGAGGGCGTGTATGTGGCTTCCGAATCGACGTTCTACCGGATCCTGAAAGCAGCGGGTCAGGGGCAGCGTCGGGGTCGTGCTCAGGCCCCGCAACGACGCACGCTCACGACACACTGCGCCACTGGCCCGAATCAGGTGTGGTGCTGGGACATTACGTGGATGCCGAGCACGGTCAAAGGGCGGTACTTCTACTGGTACATGATGAAGGACATCTACAGCCGCAAGCTGGTGATGAACGAAGTGTGGGAGCAGGAATCGGCCGAGCACGCGAGCGTACTTCTGGCCAAGGGATGTTTGCGTGAGGGCATTGCCGGTCGTCCGCTGGTGCTGCACTCGGATAACGGCAGCGCGATGAAAGGCGCCACGATGCGCGCGGCCATGATCGATCTGGGAGTACAGCCTTCGTTCAGCCGGCCGCGCGTGAGCAACGACAACGCGTTTGCCGAATCGCTGTTCCGTACGGCGAAGTACTGTCCGATGTGGCCCGGGCAGCCGTTCGACACGCTGGAGGCTGCCCGCGCGTGGGTGCAGCGCTTCGTGCAGTGGTACAACGAGGAGCACCGTCACAGCGCTCTGAAATACGTCAGTCCGGTGCAACGGCACCGCGGTGAAGCGAACGATCTGCTGGCCCGGCGGCGTGTGCTCTATCAGGACGCACGCATGCGCAATCCCGCTCGCTGGTCAGGCGCCATCCGTAACTGGCACCTCGCGGATTCGGTCTATCTGAATCCGGAACGAACCCGGGCCTCGGCCGAAATGTATAAACACGCAGCGTAACGGTTCACGCGACAACTACCTTGAC
>NZ_JAQQFL010000087.1:0-1439 GCF_046026025.1 Paraburkholderia fungorum
CACGACTACCTGAAGAAAATCCTGACCGCGCGCGTCTACGACGTGGCCCGCGAGACCGAACTCGAACGTGCGCCGAATCTGTCGGCGCGGCTGTCCAATCCGGTCTATCTGAAGCGCGAGGACAACCAGCCGGTGTTCTCGTTCAAGGTGCGCGGCGCGTACAACAAGATGGCGCATATTGCGGCGGACGCGCTGGAGCGAGGCGTGATTACCGCATCGGCGGGCAATCATGCGCAGGGCGTCGCGCTGTCGGCGGCCCGCATGGGCGTGAAGGCGATCATCGTGGTGCCGGTGACCACACCGCAGGTGAAGGTCGATGCGGTGCGCGCGCATGGCGGGGCGACGGTCGAGGTCGTGCAGTTCGGCGAATCCTATAGCGATGCCTACGGGCACGCCGTGAAGCTGCAGGCGGAACGCGGCCTGACGTTCGTCCACCCGTTCGACGATCCGTACGTGATCGCCGGCCAGGGCACGGTCGCGATGGAGATTCTCAGCCAGCATCAGGGGCCGATCCACGCGATCTTCGTGCCGATCGGCGGCGGGGGCCTCGCGGCAGGGGTGGCGGCGTATGTGAAATCGGTGCGCCCGGAGATCAGGGTGATCGGCGTGCAGACCGATGATTCGTGCGCGATGGCCGCGTCGCTGAAAGCGGGTAAACGCGTCACCTTGAACGAGGTCGGGCTGTTCTCGGACGGCACCGCCGTCAAGCTGGTGGGCGAGGAAACCTTCCGCCTGTGCAGCGAGTATCTCGACGACGTGCTCATTGTGAACACCGATGCGCTGTGTGCCGCGATCAAGGACGTCTTCCAGGACACCCGCAGCGTGCTGGAGCCGGCCGGCGCGCTGGCAGTTGCAGGCACGAAGCAGTATGCCGAACGCGAAGGCATCGAGAACCAGACGCTGATCGCGATCACGTCCGGCGCGAACATGAACTTCGACCGCATGCGTTTCGTGGCCGAGCGAGCCGAAGTCGGTGAGGCGCGTGAAGCGGTGTTCGCCGTGACGATTCCCGAGGAGCGCGGCAGCTTCCGCCGCTTCTGCGAACTGGTGGGCACGCGCAGCGTGACCGAGTTCAACTACCGGATTGCGGACGCGAATTCGGCCCATATCTTTGTCGGTGTGCAGATCAGGAACCGCAGCGAATCGGCGCAGATCGCGGGCGCCTTTGAAGCACACGGCTTTGCCACCGTCGATCTGACCTTCGACGAACTGTCGAAGCAGCACATCCGCTACATGGTCGGCGGCCGCTCGCCGCTGGCGCATGACGAACGCCTGTTCCGCTTCGAGTTTCCGGAGCGGCCGGGTGCGCTGATGAAGTTTCTGTCGTCGATGGCGCCAAACTGGAATATCAGCCTGTTCCACTACCGTAACCAGGGCGCGGACTACAGTTCGATTCTGGTCGGCATCCAGGTGCCGGAGAGCGAGAACCGCGAGTTCGA
>NZ_JAQQFL010000088.1:0-1358 GCF_046026025.1 Paraburkholderia fungorum
CGCGAGTCGATGGAATACGACGTCGTGATCGTCGGCGGCGGCCCGGCTGGCCTGTCCGCGGCGATCCGCCTGAAACAGCTGGCGGCTGGGAAAGGCGTCGAGATTGGCGTGTGCGTACTGGAAAAAGGCTCGGAGATCGGGGCTCATATCCTGTCGGGCGCGGTCATGGACCCACGCGCCATCACCGAACTGATCCCCGACTGGAAGGAAAAAGGCGCGCCGCTGACGGTGGACGTGACCGAAGACAAGTTCCTGTTCCTGACGGAAACCGGCTCGAAGAGCGTGCCGACCTGGGCACTGCCGGACAACTTCAAGAACCACGGCAACTACGTGATCAGCCTCGCGAACTTCACGCGCTGGCTGGGTCAGCAGGCTGAAGCACTCGGGGTGGAGATTTTCCCGGGCTTTCCGGCGGCCGAGATTCTGTACAACGACGACGGTTCGGTGAAAGGCGTTGCCACCGGCAATCTTGGTATCGGCAAGGACGGCGAGCCGACCGAGAATTTCCAGCTCGGCATGGAATTGCACGCGAAGTACACGCTGTTCTGCGAAGGCGCGCGGGGTCACCTCGGCCGCCAGCTGAACGATAAGTTCAAGCTGCGCGAAGGCGTCGATCCGCAGGTCTACGGTATCGGCATCAAGGAACTGTGGGAAATCGATCCGGCAAAACACAAGCCGGGTCTGGTGATGCACACCGCCGGCTGGCCGCTGGAAAACGACACGTACGGCGGCTCGTTCCTCTATCACATGGACAACAACCAGGTGGTGGTGGGCTTCGTGGTCGGCCTCGGCTACACGAATCCGTATCTGTCGCCGTTCGAGGAATTCCAGCGCTACAAGACGCATCCGGCGATCCGCGCGATTCTGGAAGGCGGCAAGCGCGTGTCATACGGCGCACGGGCGATTACGGCCGGCGGTCTGCTGTCGCTGCCGAAGCTGGTGTTCCCGGGTGGCGCGCTGGTCGGCGACGATGCGGGCTTCCTGAACGCCTCGCGCATCAAGGGTTCGCATGCGGCGATCAAGACCGGCATGCTGGCCGCTGACGCCGCGTTTGAAGCCGTGCAGGCCGGTCGCACCAGCGATGAGCTGACGGCCTATCCGGAAGGCTTCAAGACCTCGTGGCTGCACACGGAGCTGCATCGTGCGCGCAACTTCAAGCAGTGGATGAGCAAGGGCCTGTACCTCGGTACCTTGATGGTGGGGCTTGAGCAGAAGGTGCTCGGTGGCAACGTGCCGTGGACGCTGCATCATCAGCATTCCGATCACGAGATGCTGAAGCCTGCTTCGCAGTGCAAGCCGATTGTTTATCCGAAACCCGACGGCAAGCTGACGTTCGACCGGCTCTCTTCGGTGTTCAT
>NZ_JAQQFL010000089.1:0-1348 GCF_046026025.1 Paraburkholderia fungorum
CGCTCAACCCGTACCACCCGACCCTCACCCCAGGCAGCGTATCCAGCACGCGCTCATCGTCGCGCAGATGATTGAACATCACCTGGAACAGCGGCGCGTGGCTCAGGCTGCGTTGCGGTTGCAGTGCATCCACCAGCACGTCGAACGGCAGGTCCTGATGCGCCTGCGCCGCCTGCGCGTCGCGCCTCACCGTCTCCAGTAACGCCGTCAACGGCGTGCTGCCGTCCATCTGCGCCCGCATCACCAGCGTATTGACGAACAGCCCGATCAGCCCTTCCGTCTCGACCCGCTCCCGGTTCGCCGCCGGCACCCCCACCCGGATGTCGTGCTGCGCCGTGTAGCGATGCAGCAGCAACTGGAAGCCTGCCAGCAGCACCACAAACGGCGTCGCCCTGAGCTGCTGCGCGCGCTGACGGATGGCCCGCGCGAGTGTGTCCGGAATGCCGATGCGATGCGTCGCGCCGTGCCAGGCGCTCACCGCCTGGCGCGCACGGTCGCTGGGCAGCGCCAGCACCGGATGATCCTCGCCCAGTTGCGCGCGCCAGTACGCAAGCTGCCGCGCCTGCTCGCCCGCTTCAAGCCAGCGCCGTTGCCAGAGGGCGTAATCGGCGTACTGAACCGGTAACTCGCGCAGGTGCGCCGCGGTGCCTTCGCGCCGCGCGCGATAGCCATCGACGAACTCCTGCAACAGCACATCCACCGACCAGCCATCCGACACGATGTGATGCATCACCACCGCCAGCACGTGCTCGCGTTCACCCAACCGGATCAGCGCGACGCGCAGCAGCGGGCCGTGCACCAGATCGAATGGTTCGGCGGCAAATGCGTTGGCGGTGGATGCCAGGGTGGTTTCAATCGCGTCGGCAGATGCAATATCCACGACACGCCAGTCGCACCGGGTATCTGTACCAATCGACTGCACCACGTCGCCATCGGCCTGCGCCGCAAAGGTCGTGCGCAGCGATTCATGGCGCGCGACCACCGCGTCGATGCTGGCACGCACTGCATCCGCATCGAGTTCGCCACTTAAGCGCAGCGCGCCCGGCATGTGATACGCGCTGCTCCCGGGCTGCAGATTCCACAGGAACCACAGGCGCTGCTGCGCGTGAGACAGCGGCAAGGCTGTGCGCTCACCTGCGGCGATGACCGTGATCGGCGGCACCCCGGGCTGCGTGGCGCCGTCGTTCAATGTCTGAACCAGCACCTGGGCCAGTGTCGAGACCGACTGCGTATCGAACAGCTGGCGCGGCGTTATCGCGATGCCCGCATGATGGGCCTGTGCGACCACCTTCAGGCTGAGAATCGAATCGCCGCCGAGTTCGAAGAAGTTGTCGTGCCGGCCGACGCG
>NZ_JAQQFL010000090.1:0-1316 GCF_046026025.1 Paraburkholderia fungorum
TGAACCGCCCCGGATTTGGTGGAGGCTCCAATTCTTGAGAAAATGGAGCCATGAACAAGTCGAACAAGTTTTCTGCTGAAGTCCGGGAACGTGCAGTGCGCATGGTGCAGGAGCATCGGGGCGAGTATCCGTCACAGTGGGCGGCGATCGAATCCATCGCCCCCAAGATCGGCTGCACGAGCCAGACTTTGCTGGGGTGGGTCAAACGAGATGAAGTCGATAGCGGCGAGCGCGAGGGCGTGAGCACGTCGGAACGCGAACGTCTCAAGGCACTGGAGCGCGAGGTCAAGGAATTGCGCCGCGCCAACGAGATTCTGAAACTGGCGAGTGCGTTTTTCGCCCAGGCGGAGCTCGACCGCCGCCTGAAGTCCTGAAGGCCTTCATCGATCAGCATCGCGACACCTTCGGGGTCGAGCCGATCTGCAAGGTCCTGCGGATTGCCCCGTCGGGCTACCGGCGCCATGCTGCACAGCTTCGCGATCCGTCGCGCCGCTGCGCTCGTGCGATACGCGATGAACGCCTGCGGCCGGAGATCCAGCGTGTCTGGCAAGCCAACATGCGCGTCTACGGAGCGGATAAAGTCTGGAAGCAGATGAACCGGGAGCGTATCGCGGTGGCTCGCTGCACGGTCGAACGGCTGATGAAGCAACTGGGTTTGCGTGGCGTAATGCGAGGCAAACGTGTTCGCACGACCATTGCCGATGCGGCAGCCGCGCGCCCGCTGGATCGGGTCAACCGGCAGTTCAGGGCAGACCGGCCAAACCAGCTCTGGGTTTCTGATTTCACGTATGTCTCGACGTGGCAGGGCTGGCTCTACGTGGCCTTCGTGATCGACGTGTTCGCCCGACGGATTGTCGGTTGGCGCGTCAGTTCGTCGATGACTACAGACTTCGTTCTGGATGCACTTGAACAGGCACTCTATGCGCGGCGGCCAGGCAGCGATGGAACGTTGATACATCACTCCGACAGAGGCTCGCAATACGTTAGCATTCGCTATAGCGAGCGACTGGCCGAAGCGGGCATCGAGCCCTCGGTTGGTAGCCGTGGCGACAGTTACGACAACGCACTGGCCGAGACAATCAACGGTTTGTACAAGGCCGAACTGATTCATCGCCGCACCTGGAAAACACGGGAGTCCGTCGAGTTGGCAACGCTGGAATGGGTGGCCTGGTTCAATCATCATCGATTGATGGAACACCTCGGCTACATCCCGCCTGCTGAAGCTGAGGCAAACTACTATCGGCAACTTGAAACACCGGTCGCCGAATCCGCATTAACTTAAACCAACCAGCCTCCACGATTCCCGGGGCGGTTCA
>NZ_JAQQFL010000091.1:0-1286 GCF_046026025.1 Paraburkholderia fungorum
TGCACGCCTGGTACAGCGTGGCGAATTCACGCGTCAGCACCCCGATCGACCACGCGTCCGAGACGATGTGATGCATCGCGAAGTGCAGCACGTGCACGTCCTGCGCGACGCGCACCAGCGACACCCGCAGCAGCGCGCCATGCTCCAGATCGAATGGCCGGCGCGACAGGTCCGACAGCAGTGACTTCAGGCGGGTGTCCGTGTCCGATGTCGATGTCGATGTCGATGTCGATGCCGATGTCGATGCCGATGCCGATGCCGATGCCGATGCCGATGCCGATGCCGATGCCAGATCGTATTCCGCCCACTCATACGGCGCGTCGTCGATCACCTGCCATGGCGTACCGTCAACGTCCTCGAAGTGGCATCGCAGCGACTCGTGACGCGCCTGAATCAGCGAGAGCGCACGACGCGCCGCGTCGCGGTGAAGTTGACCGGTCAGCCGTGTGGCGCCCACCGTGTTGTACGCGGGACTGTTGCGATCCAGTCGCCACAGGAACCACAGCCGCTCCTGGGTATGCGACAGCGGCGCGCGATCCGGCGAGCCAGCGCGCCGCGTAATCGTGGCAACTGCGCCGGATAGACGTGTCTCCAATGCATCGCTCACGCGCATCGCAGCGGTGATTCCCGCAGGCGTCGGATGCGCAAACAGGATCGGCAACGGAATTTCCAGGCGGCATTGCTGGCGGACTCGCGAGACCGTTTTGACTGCAAGAATCGAATCGCCGCCGAGTTCGAAGAAGTTGTCGTGCCGGCCGACGCGTTCCACCTCCAGCACCTGTTCAAACAGCGTGGCGAGCGTCGTTTCGAGTTCACCTTGCGGCGCTTCGTAGCCGCGTGTCTGGAATTCAGGTGCGGGCAACGCCTTACGATCCACCTTGCCGTTCGGCGTCAGCGGCAACGCATCCAGCACCATCACCGCCGCGGGGACCATGTAATCCGGCAACGCAGCGGACAAGGCCGCGCGCAGTGACACGCCATCCAGCGTTGCGCCCGCATGCGGTGCAACGTAGCCCACCAGTCGCATGCCACCTGTTGCGCCCTGCGCGGTCACCACCGCTTCACGCACGTTGTCCTGCGCCAGCAGTTGCGCCTCGACTTCGCCCAGTTCGATGCGGAAACCCCGGATCTTGACCTGATGGTCGATCCGTCCGAGATATTCCAGCGCCCCGTCCACCCGCCAGCGCACCAGGTCGCCCGTCCGGTAGAGCCGCCCGCCCTGCGTGGAGAACGGGTCGGGTACGAACCGCTCCGCCGTCAATGCCGCGCGGTTCAGATAACCGCGC
>NZ_JAQQFL010000092.1:0-1238 GCF_046026025.1 Paraburkholderia fungorum
TGTAGTGGTCAAGTAAACCTGGACACCCCGAAAGGCGAATTCTAAAAAAGTGCAGCTTCGCATCGTGCCGGTGGCAGACCGTCTGCCGCTGAATGGATGCGCCTGTAGTTATAAAAGTCGTCGATGTAGGCCCCGATGTCGCGTTCCGCATATGCGTGGTCGGGGTACCCTTTATCGTCGATCCATTCGCTTTTGAGACTTCTAAAGAAACGCTCCACCGGCGCGTTATCCCAGCAGTTCCCCTTTCTGCTCATGCTCTGGATGATGCCGTTTGCCTTCAGTTCATTCACGAAGTGCGCGCTGGTGTACTGGCATCCCTGATCCGAGTGGAACATCAGGCCCGGTGGCGGCCGTCGATGCTCGCGCGCCTGCTGCAAAGCCCTGATAACCAGTACCGTATCGGGCAGTTGCGCAAACGCCCAGCCGACGATACGGCGTGAATACAGGTCCATCACGATGGCCAGATAGGACCAGCCCTGAAGCGTTCTCACGTACGTAATATCGCCCGCCCATACCTGATTGATCGACGGCGGCTCGAACCGACGCTCAAGCAGGTTGGGAGCCACCAGCGCTTCACCGTCAGCCTTGCGATAACGGTGCGTTCGTCGTCGCGCCACCGCCAGTTGTGCCTCGCGCATTAGCGATCGGGCACGGTAGCGCCCGATCGCGTGGCCTCGCTGCTGCAAGGCCTGAGCCATTCTGCGACTGCCATAGCTGGCGCGGCTTTCGCCGTGAATTTCGCGCACCGCCTTGAGCAGTGCGGGCGCAGCAGCAGCTCTGGCGGGCCGTATGGAAACGGCGTAATAGCTGCTTCGAGGCACCTCCAGCAGCTCGCACATCACGCTCACCGGCCAGGCCTTCTTCAGCGAATGGATCACTTCGATGAGCGATCCATTTCCTTGACGAAGAAGGCCGTGGACTTTTTTAGGATCTCGCGCTCCCTTTCGAGCTCGATCACGCGCGCCTCCAGTTCCCGGATGCGTCGCTGGTCGGCCTTGACCTGAATCTCAGTGCGCGGCGGCTCAGCCTGTTCGGCCCGCCACTGTGCAACCCATCGCCGCAAGGCCGTGTCTCCTACACTCAGCGCCTCACAGGCCTTGGCGAATGAATAGCCTCGGGCAACCACCAGTTGCACCGCTTCAGCCTTGAATTCGTCAGTTATGTTCCGTCTGCTCATCTCTCACCTCAGTTGGAGAATTATCCCCTTTAGAGGTGTCCAGGACCATTGGACCACTACA
>NZ_JAQQFL010000093.1:0-1193 GCF_046026025.1 Paraburkholderia fungorum
GTTAAGGAAGGTCTGCACAACCCGCTTTGAAGCGTTACCTTTCGCATCGAGCGCGGCCTTGGTGTTTAGATCTTTGTTGGCGAGTTGATTGTCAGGGTTTATCCGCACCCCGGAGCGTGCCAACCAGACATATGGACTTCGTCGGTCCGGTGTTTCAAGCTTTGCGCAAAGCTCTGCGAGCCATCCATAAATTACCCAAAGCAAACAGCGTGGTGATCTGGGCGGTGTTCTTCATCAAACCTCGATATCGGGTCTTCATGTAACCGAACTGCCTCTTGAGGATGCGAAACGGGTGTTCGACCTTGGCCCGAATACCCGCCTTCAGGCGCTCGATCTGATCGTATATCGCGTCCAACGCATCACTCAGATCCAGTTTCCTGCGCTTTGCCGGTCGCATTGCAACATGCCAACGCACCGCGTCAGGCTCACAACGTTTTTCGATACCCTGATATCCGGCGTCCGCGTACACATCCGTTTCTTCACCATGCAGCAACGTCTGGGCTACGGTGATGTCGTGAACGTTGGCCGCCGTTCCAATGACCGTATGGACCAGGCCCGAATCGGCGTCCACGCCGATATGCATTTTCATCCC
This sequence comes from Paraburkholderia fungorum, assembly GCF_046026025.1. Taxonomy (GTDB): domain Bacteria; phylum Pseudomonadota; class Gammaproteobacteria; order Burkholderiales; family Burkholderiaceae; genus Paraburkholderia; species Paraburkholderia fungorum_E. Next base: position 593 of record NZ_JAQQFL010000093.1, read on the forward strand.
AAAGTACCAGTTGCCACCTTTCTGCGTCGATTGCATTTCAGGATCGCGCGTGCCGGAGCCATTCTTTGTCGAACTGGGCGCGGCAATCAGGGTGGCGTCGACTGCCGACCCAGCCTTAAGCATCAGGCCTTTCTCCGTCAGGATTTCATTGACCAGCGTCAGCATTTGCACCGCCAGTCCGTGCGTTTCCAGCAGATGGCGGAACCGGAGAATCGTGCTTTCATCGGGCAGGCGAACCATCCCGCCGTCGAGACCCGCGAACTCGCGATACAGCGGCACGTCATAGAGTGCCTCTTCCATAGCAGGGTCTGACAGACCGAACCATTGCTGCATGAAATGAATCTGCAGCATCGTCGCAATCGGGAACGGCGGCCGACCGGTTTTACCCGTGGGATAGTGAGGCTCGATCAGCGCAATCAGCTTCAACCAGGGCACAACGCGTCGCATCTCATCGAGAAATTCCCGCTTGCGCGTGCGCTTCGTTGACAGATCCAGACCAAGACCAAGTTGCGTCATCATACCGCTCCTCACCTAATTCGCTCTGTTTCCAGGATAGCTCAGCAGCAACACAATGCCAGGTCTTTTGCAGACCTTCCTTAAC
>NZ_JAQQFL010000094.1:0-1193 GCF_046026025.1 Paraburkholderia fungorum
CGTTCTTCGCGGCACACCGGGCACAGCCGCCGCACCAGCCGCTGCGCCAGCACGCCAAGCAGCGATGACGCCAGCAGATACGGCTCCACGCCCATGTCGGTCAACCGCGTCACCGCGGAGGCTGCATCGTTCGTGTGCAAGGTCGCCAGCACCAGGTGACCCGTCAGCGAGGCCTGCACCGCGATCTGCGCGGTTTCCAGGTCGCGGATTTCACCGATCATGATGACGTCCGGGTCCTGCCGCAGAATCGAGCGCAGCGCCCGCGCGAATGTCATGCCGATCCGCTCGTTGACCTGCGTCTGGCCGATGCCTGAGAGGTCGTATTCGATCGGGTCTTCGACCGTCATGATGTTGGTGGTCGCGGTTTCGAGCCGCGACATCGACGCGTACAGCGTGGTCGTCTTGCCCGAGCCCGTCGGGCCGGTCACCAGCACGATGCCGTGCGGCTTGCCGATCAGCTTGTCGAACTTGACGAGCGTGTCGGGCGCCATGCCGAGCGCTTCGAGATTCAGGCGCGAGGCGTCCTTTTCCAGCAGACGCAGCACCGCACGTTCGCCGTGGCCCGTGGGCAGCGTCGAGACGCGCACGTCGACCGGACGTCCGCCCACGCGCAGCGTGATCCGGCCGTCCTGCGGCAGACGCTTCTCGGCAATGTCGAGCTGCGCCATGATCTTGATCCGCGAGATCAGCGCGCCGTGCAATGCTTTTTTCGGCCGCACGACATCGCGCAGCGTGCCGTCGACACGGAAGCGCACCACGGAAGAAGTCTCGAACGGCTCAATGTGAATATCCGAAGCCTGTTCGCGCGCGGCCTGTGTGAGCAGCGCGTTGATCATGCGGATGATCGGCGCGTCGTCTTCCGATTCGAGCAGATCCTCGACTTCGGGAATGTCCTGCATCAGACGCGACAGGTCGACTTCGCCCTCCACCTCACCGACCACCTGCGCCGCGCTGCCGTCCTGGCGCGCGTAGGCCTGGTTGATCGCCTGGGCCAGTTCGTCAGCCGGCAGCCGCACGACGGACAACGCGCCGAAGTTGCGCGCGACTTCGGCCAACGCGGCGTCGCTGGTGCGTTCGCTGATCCACACTTCGAGGCTGTCGGGGTGCTGATGCGCGACCAGAATCTGGCCGCTGCGGGCGAAGCCGTAGGGCACGAGGCGCGCGGCAACCGCCGACGGTGCGATGCGTTCGGC
>NZ_JAQQFL010000095.1:0-1185 GCF_046026025.1 Paraburkholderia fungorum
AAGCAATGCCACCGTCTGACGTTCGAACAGTTGCCTCGGCGTGATCTTCAGGCCCACACGGCGCAAACGCGCCACAATCTGCAGGCTCAGGATCGAATCGCCACCGAGTTCGAAGAAGTTCGCATGACGGCCGATCTGCTCCACACCCAGCACGTCCTGCCAGATCGCGGCAAGCGCGGTTTCGACTGGGCCTTCCGGTGCTTCGTTCTGTGCTGTGTGGTTCGCGGTTGTGCTTTGCCCGGGTGCGGGCAGCGCCTTGCGATCCACCTTGCCGTTCGGACTCAGCGGCAACGTGTCCAGCACGATGATCGTCGACGGGACCATGTGCCCGGGTAACGTTTCGGCAAGGGCTTCGCGCAATGCCGTCGTATCGATCGTGGTGCTCGCGTTCACGCTCACGTAGCCGACCAGACGCTTGCCCCCCGCACCTTCGTGAGCCACGACAACCGCTTCGCGCACATTGGCCTGGGCGAGAAGCTGTGCTTCGATCTCGCCGAGTTCGATCCGGAAACCGCGAATCTTGACCTGATGATCGATCCGGCCCAGATACTCCAGTGCGCCATCCGCCCGCCAGCGTGCCAGGTCGCCCGTGCGGTAAAGACGTGCGCCTTCTGCCGAGAACGGGTCCGGTACGAAGCGCTCTGCCGTCAGTGCGGACCGGTTCAGGTAGCCACGCGCCAGCCCCGCTCCGCCCAGATACAACTCACCTGCTACGCCTACCGGCGTCATGTTCAGTGACGCGTCCAGTACGACCGTCTGAACGTTCGCGATGGGGCGCCCGATTGGCGTGACCGTATCGTCCGCCTGACAGCTCCAGTGCGTGACGTCGATGGCCGCTTCCGTCGGTCCGTACAGGTTGTAGAGCCCGACTTCCGGTAACGTGGCCAGTGCCCTGTCCTTCAGCTCCGTGGACAACGCCTCGCCACTGCAGATCACGCGCCTGAGGCCCGTACACTGCTGCGCGCCTTCGTAAGCAATGAACGCCTGCAGCATCGACGGCACGAAATGCAGCGTCGTCACCGTATGACGTTCGATCAGTTCAACCAGTTTCTGCGGGTCGCGATGATCGTCCGGCATCGCGACTGCCAGACGCGCGCCCGTCATCAGCGGCCAGAAGAACTCCCAGACCGAGACGTCGAAGCTGAACGGTGTTTTCTGCAGCACCGTGTCCGTGGCATCCAGCGT
>NZ_JAQQFL010000096.1:0-1170 GCF_046026025.1 Paraburkholderia fungorum
GCGGCGGTGGCGGAAACACTGGACGCTCAGGCGAATCCGGCGAGCAGGGAGACGCTGGCGGGCGAGGTGCCGCTGCTGCCGATCCAGGCCGGGTTCTTCGCACAACACGCGCCGAACCGCCATCACTGGAATCAGGCGTTGCTGCTGCAAAGCGGCGAAGCGCTGGATGAGCCGGCGCTTGAAGCGGCGCTGCATGCGCTGGTCGCGCATCACGACGCACTACGTCTGCGCTTCGAACCATCCACGAATGGAGAATGGACGCAGACGTACGCCGCATCCGAATCCGCGCAACTGCTGTGGACACGCAATGCATCGGCAAGCGGTGAGATCGAAGCGATCTGCGACGAAGCACAACAGAGCCTGAATCTCACGCACGGTCCGTTGCTGCGAGCCATGTCGATCAGACTGGCGGATGGCACGGCGCGCCTGTTGCTGGCGATTCATCACCTGGCCGTGGATGGCGTTTCATGGCGCGTGTTGCTCGAGGACCTGCAAGCGGCCTATGAACAGATCCGGTCCGGCGCCACACCCGCGTTGCCGGAGAAGACCGCGTCCTATGGTGCATGGTCGATGCGTCTGCAGGAATACGCACGCACCAAAGCGGTCCGTGAAACGCGCGACTACTGGCAGCGGATTGGCGAGACGCCCGCGGCTATCCCGCTGGATCATGAGCAGGGCGACAACACCCAGGCGAGCGCACGGCAACGCACGGTTACGCTCGATGCGGCGACGACACGCCAGTTGCTGAAGGACGCACCGTCGGCGTATCGCACGCAGGTCAACGATCTGCTGCTGGTTGCGCTGGGGCGGGCACTGTGCGGCTGGACGAAGCGCGAGGCGATCCGTATCGACGTGGAAGGGCATGGCCGCGAAGACGTATTCGACGACATCGACGTGAGCCGCACCTGCGGCTGGTTCACGACGCTGTTTCCGGTGCGGCTCGCACCGCAGGGTGAGACGGGCGAGGCCATCTGCCGGGTCAAGGAAGCGCTACGAGCGATTCCGGCACGGGGGCTGGGCTTCGGTGCACTGCGTCACTTCGGCGTTGAGGAGGATCGCGCCGCGCTGTCGGGCATCGCCCCGGCGCAGGTCGTCTTCAACTATCTGGGGCAGTTCGACAGCAGCTTCGATAGCAACGCGTCTTCAGGATGGCAGCCGGCGAGCGAATCG
>NZ_JAQQFL010000097.1:0-1120 GCF_046026025.1 Paraburkholderia fungorum
TGGATAATGCCCACGCCTGCCGCGAACTGGCTGCGTGACGAGGACGGCGCGCCGTTCTGACCGTCGCCGATATCGGCCGTTGCATTGATGATGCTCGTGGCCGTGCCCGCCTTGTTCGGCGCCAGAGTCTGGCCGCCCGCACGCTGGTAGGCCTCCAGCGCATACAGGCCGGTCCGCTTGGACAGACTGTAGTACTGCGAGAGATTGAACTGCTGATAGCTGGCCGCGCTCGTAATGCCATTCGCCTGCGTCGCACGCGTATAGCTGTAGCCGGCAGCCAGGTCCAGCGCCGTCAGCGGCTTGTAGTGCAGCACTGCGCCTGCCGTGTTGAAGATCGCCTCGCTGTGGAACGCCGAGTTCACGCCCGGGATGTATTGCACGTTCGAATACGAGAACGAGATGTCCCATTGCGAGCTGAACGCATAGCCACCCGTCACCGCAACCCGTTGTTGCGCCTGCGCCGTCTGATAGCCGTTGTTGATGCCCGACACAGCCGTCTGCGCGCCGGCGTTGGACGTCGTGGAGTTAGCGTCCCACGCACCGCCGCCCGGCGCCGCGTTATTGATGCGCTGGTAGCCTGCCGCGATCCCGAACGGGCCGTTCAGGTACTGAACCGCCCCGCTAATTGTCGAACCAGCATTGGTGCTACCCGCCACACCGCCCAGCGAATACGAACCGCTTACCGTCAGGCCGTGCATGCTCGGCGACGTGTACACCAGCGAGTTATTCGCGCGGTACAGCGTATCCAGCGAATCGATATCGCCCGGGTGTGCGCCGTAAGCGCCAGTCAGCCACGTGGTCGGGCTATAGGGCGACAGCAGCGTGTAGTACGACGTGTACTGGCGGCCCGCGGTGAGCGAACCGTAGGTGGCATTCGCCACACCCACGTACGCCTGCCGGTTGAACGCCAGACCCGAAACGGACTGCGCGCCGGTTGCGCTGTTGAAGCCCTCTTCCAACTGGAAGATCGCCTTCGTGCCGCCGCCCAGATCTTCACTGCCCTTCAGGCCGAAGCGGCTGCCCGCCCAGATGCCGTTCACCATCTTGATCACCGAGCGGCCACCCGACGTCGAACCCAGCGACGTCTGGCTGCTCTGATAGCCGATCCCCGTATCGACGA
>NZ_JAQQFL010000098.1:0-1078 GCF_046026025.1 Paraburkholderia fungorum
CCACCGACTTCAAAGAAGTTGTCGGTCACACCGATATCGTCACGGCCCAGCACGCCCTGCCAGATCGTGAGCAGCGTGGCCTCCAGCGGCGTGCGCGGCGCAACGCACCCGAGCCCCTCCTGCGCCTCCGGCTCCGGCAGCGCGCGACGGTCCACCTTGCCGTTCTGCATCACCGGCAGACGCCCCAGCATCACGAACGCTCCCGGCACCATGTAGCCCGGCAGCCGCGCTTCCAGTGCACCGCGCAGCACACCCGCCTCCAGCGTCACGCCCGGCGCACCCGACACATAGCCCACCAGACGCCGCCCCTCGCCCTCGCCTTTGAGCTCCACCACCGCTTCGCGCACCCCTTCCACCTGGCGCAGCACCGCCTCGATCTCCCCCAGTTCGATGCGGAAGCCCCGCAGCTTCACCTGCTGGTCCAGCCGCCCCAGGAAGTCGATCGTGCCGTCTTCACGGCGCCGGCACAGGTCGCCCGTGCGATACAGACGCGCGCCGTCCTCCCGGTACGGGTCCGGAATGAACTTCTCCGCCGTCTGCGCCGCCCGGTTCAGATAACCGCGCGCCAGCGTCTCACCGCCGATGCACAACTCGCCAAGCCCGCCCACCGGCGCCTCGTTGGCCGCTTCGTCCAGCACGTAGACCGTGCGCGATCCGTACGGCACCCCGATCGAAACAATGGCCTGATCGACGTCCTCCGGCTGCGTCTCGCGGTACATGCACGCCACCGTGGTTTCCGTCGGCCCGTACAGGTTGTCCAGGCGGATATGGCCCAGCGGACCCGCGCGCCACTGACGCAACGCGTCGCCCGGCAATCCTTCGCCGCCCACCGTGATCTGCCGCAGCGCGCGCAGGCTCTGCGCCGGCGGCGGCTCACGCAGCCACTGCTGCCAGTACGCCGTCGGTATGCGCGAGAACGTCACCCCTTCTTCGGCCAGGTGGCGGCTGGTGGTCGCCAGATCCCAGAGCTGCGGCCCGCGCATCTCGATCTGACCGCCGCACAGCAGCGCCGGCAGCATCTCGTGCAGCGACACGTCGAAGTTGATCGTCGACGACTGCAACTGTTTGTCCGTCTCAC
>NZ_JAQQFL010000099.1:0-904 GCF_046026025.1 Paraburkholderia fungorum
CCGCTTTCTCCGATCGCTTTCTGAAACAGGCCGGCAGCCAGCGGAGACGCCATCAGCAGGCCGACGGCATGAGCGCCGGCAGACTCACCGAAGACGGTGACGTTATCCGGATCGCCGCCAAATGCAGCAATATTGTTTTTGACCCACTGCAACGCGGCAATCGTATCCTCAATGCCGTACATTCCAGACTTGTGCCCGTTTGACTCGGCATCCAGGTCCGGTCTGGACAGGAAACCAAATACGCCCAGCCGATAGTTCAATGTGATCAGTACGACGCCCTTTTTTGCCAGCGAGGTTCCGTCCAGCGCGACGCCATACGTTGAACTGTCCGAGGCCGTGCCGTACTGGAAGCCGCCTCCGTGAATGAACACCATGACCGGAAGTCTGGCGCCGCGGGTTCTGGCTCCGCTCCAGATATTCAGGAACAGACAGTCTTCGCTCACATTGCCGGTGACGATCGGACCGCCGAAGGGCGACGCGCCCCAGCATCGCGCGCCGGACTGGGTGGCATCACGTACGCCGCTCCAGACTGGCGCGGGCTGTGGCTCCTTCCATCGCAGGTTTCCTACGGGCGCCGCGGCATAGGGAATCCCCTTGAAACTGACGATACCGGATGCATCGGCGGGATTGCCGGCGAGGCTCCCGGAGGCGATTGTCACGTGATTGTCGAGCGGAGTCGATGAGATGTCGGGTATTGCGTCGTTGCCGCCACAAGCAGTGAGTAGCGCGCTTGCGAATGTAATCGCTGCCCCATGACTGAGGATTCTTTTATTGAATGGCGAATGCATGTTCTGTCTCCTTGATGCGACTGGCGTTCAATGCGCCAGGCGTCGTTATAGGTCCAACAGCAAAAACCTCTGCCGGAGTCTGTGTCTAGAAGGAATGGCTGATGCCGGCCATCACG
>NZ_JAQQFL010000100.1:0-866 GCF_046026025.1 Paraburkholderia fungorum
GTGTATTTCTGCAGACCGGCGATATAGCCCGTAAACAACGAGGTGGGCTTGCCGTCCGGACCGGTGAACAGGTTGTGGCCGGTTTCTTCGTCCACGAGGCTCTGGTGCATGTGCATGGCCGAGCCCGGTTCGCCTTCCATCGGCTTGGCCATGAAGGTCGCGTACATCTTGTGACGCAGCGCGGCTTCACGCACCGTGCGTTTGAACAGGAACACGCTGTCGGCGAGTTTCAGCGGGTCGCCGTGCATGAAGTTGATCTCCATCTGCGCGGCGCCGACTTCATGAATCAACGTATCGACTTCCAGTTCCTGCACTTCGCAGTACTCGTAGATGTCCTCGAAGAGCGGATCGAACTCGTTGACCGCTTCGATCGAATATGCCTGACGTCCCGTCTCCGGACGGCCCGTACGGCCGATCGGCGGTTGCAGCGGCAGATCCGGGTCCTTGTTCATGTCGACCAGGTAGAACTCCAGTTCGGGCGCGATAACCGGCTTCCAGCCTTTGGCCTTGTAGAGTTCGAGCACGCGGCGCAGTACGCGGCGCGGCGAGATCGCGACGGGCGTGCCGTCGAAGTGAACGCAATCGTGGATCACCTGGGCGGTCGGATCGACGGCCCACGGAATCATGCGGATGGTGCTGGCGTCAGGCACGCAGACCATGTCCGGGTCGGTGACGCCGGTGAGCGTGCCGTCTTCCGGATAGTCGCCTGTGACGGTCTGGATCATCACCGCTTGCGGCAGGCGCATGGACTCGCCGGATTCGAATTTGCTGCGCGGAATGATCTTGCCGCGTGCGATCCCGGCCATATCCGGAATGATCGCTTCGATTTCGGTGACGCGGTTCTTCTTCAGGAAGTCGTCGATTTC
>NZ_JAQQFL010000101.1:0-861 GCF_046026025.1 Paraburkholderia fungorum
TAGAGGGTGTTAGGCACTTTTGTTAAGGGTTGCGAAGTGGACAAGCATAAGCACGGAGAATACGACGAAGTGCAAACCAGCCAGGGTTTCGGGCAACCGCTCGTAGTCTCTGGCCAGTCGGCGGAAGCGGTTAAGCCAGCCGAAGCTGCGCTCGACCACCCAGCGGCGCGGCAACAGCACGAAGCCCTTTTTCGCCTCCGACAGCTTGATTACCTGAAGCTCGATTCCTTCGTCGAGTGCCGCCTGCGCAGGCTCTTCGCCGGTATATCCCTGATCGGCGAATGCCACCTTGACCGTCTGGCCCGTGGCCTGCTGAACCTGACGCGCCAGTTCTCCAACCTGCGCGCGTTCCTGTTCGTTGGCCGGCGTAACATGCACAGCGAGCAATTGCCCCAAAGTATCAACCGCCATGTGGACCTTGCTGCCGCGTTTGCGTTTGTAGCCGTCGTAACCGGCACGAGGTCCACTTTCGCATGTCGACTGCAGCGTGCGCCCATCCAGAATGACCGCGCTGGGCTGGCCCTGTCGGCCCTGCGCGACCCGGATGACCGAACGCAGGTCGTTCACCATGGCCTCGAAGCAACCCGCCTGAATCCAGCGTTGCGTCTGCTGGTAAACAAGCTCCCACGGCGGAAAATCATTTGGCAACAGACGCCACGGCGCACCCGCGCGTACGATCCAGCGCAGCGCGTTGAACATCTCGCGCAGTTCGTAGCGGCGCTGCGGTGCGTCCTTGTTCATCAAGGTCAGGTACGGAGCGGCGAAGTACCACTCTTCATCCGATACATCCGTGGGGTATGGCCTGCGTTTTTTCATCCGGCCAGGATACCAGGTCCGGCAAAAAGTGCCTAACACCCTCTA
>NZ_JAQQFL010000102.1:0-845 GCF_046026025.1 Paraburkholderia fungorum
TCGTTGCCCAGCATGAACTTCCATGCCCAGTTGCTGCTGTCACCCGTGTAGTTCACGCCGACGCCGATATAGCTGCCCGGATCGGAGAAGTCATACAGCAGGTTGTGCGTGAGCGTCAGCATCTGGTTCGACTGCTGCACTTCATAGCCGCCGAAGCTCGGCATCAAACCGGCTACGAAAGTCGTGGTTGCCGTCACAGGCACGGTCACGACAGCCGTATTCAGGATGTTGTTGCCGATGTTGCCGTGCTCGTTCTGCAGCAGCGTAATGCCGTTGCCGCGGTTCGGCATCAAGGTGATCTCGGCCGACGGCGCCATCGGGCCGACACCGAAGGTCTTCTTGATGTCGAGGTACAGATCGCCGAACGTGCTGTTGAAGTAGTTGTAGCTACTTTCGTGATTCGCGAACAGGAACGACCCGCTGCTTGCCGCGCGGTTATACATGAAGGTCGGGTCGATATAGCCCGTTACCGACAGACCCGCGATCGGACCAGTATTCTGCGCGTCCACCAGCGAATCGACCTTCAGTTGCTGGTTGGCGAGTTGCTGCTTCATCGAATCGACCTGATCGTTGGTCAGCGCCGCGCGTGCCTTGCCGTAGTCCGGTGAAGAGATATCCACCGGCGCTTCGGCGACGGCCGGCGCCGGTGCCGGGGCGGCAACCGCGGCGGCCGCTTTCGGCTTGGTCGCCACTTCGGAGCGCAACTGCTTCACCTCTTTTTGCAGCGCGTTGAGCTGGGCCTGGAGCGCCTTGATCTGGTCGCTGGTGGCGTCTGCCATGGCCATGCCAGGCAGACTCCCCGCCACCAACAGACAGATGAGCTTCTTTCTCATGCAAATTCTCCT
>NZ_JAQQFL010000103.1:0-840 GCF_046026025.1 Paraburkholderia fungorum
CGATGCCGTACGTGCCGATGAAGTCCTCAAGGTGCGAGCACAGCGCGCCATGGCTGATCGCCACGCCCTTCGGACGCCCCGTCGAACCTGATGTGTAGATCACGTAGGCGAGCTGGTCGGGGTGGATCGTGAGCTGCGGTGCGTTTGCGTTGCCTGCTTCGTCTGCCTCGTCCCGCAGTGCTTCCATCGCGATCATCTCGCGCCCGTCGAGCAAGCCGCCATGACGCCGCGCCGTGGCCGCATCCACCACCACCCGGCTCACGCCCGCGTCTTCCATCATGTAGGCCAGCCGGTCCTCCGGATAGTCCGGGTCCAGCGGCACGAACGCCGCTCCCGACTTCAGCACCCCCAGCAGCGATGCAATCAGGCCCGCCGAGCGCGTCATGCACAGGCCAATGCGCTCGTCCGCCTTCACGCCGCGCTGCACCAGATGCCGCGCAATGCGGTTCGACCACGCTTCCAGTTCGCGATAGTCCAGCCGCTCGCCTTCGCAATGCACCGCTCGGGCCTCACCCCGGCGCCGTGCCTGCGCCGTAAAGCGCTCGCCCACCGGACTGAACGCGTGCCGCGCGATCGCCGTGCGGTAACGGTCCTCAATATCCAGCGTGATCTGTCCAAGATACACATCGTCGTGTGCTGACTCACGCGCCGACTCATGTGCCGACACCTGGTCCAGAATCCCCACATAGTGATCGAGCATGCGCGCCACCACCGGCTCATCGAACACGTCACGCGCGTAGCCCAGCGACACCGACAGGGCCTCACCCTCCGTCACGCTCAGCACCAGATCGAAGCGCGCCGTCTGCGCCTCGCCCGACAGCGCCGACACCTTCAGCCCCG
>NZ_JAQQFL010000104.1:0-826 GCF_046026025.1 Paraburkholderia fungorum
CTGTTGCCTCCGCGTTAAACTTTTGTGGGCGTTCATGCGAGGCTGGCGTTACTTGACCAATCCGCCTAACCTTGACGTGCGTGCTCGCGCCGAGCTGTTGACGTAGCTCGTCGCCTCTCATTTGTCACCCGGCAGATGACGGGGAAGGGCAGTCGTCCGAGCACGTCGTCGAATCGACGAAAATCGGGCAGACTGTTTATGGCGGCGCCGACATTTTGCAGCGTGCGGTGCTCACTTAATAGTTTACGGAGATCCTCATGACCTTGGTCTCGCCGGTAAAAATCGCCTCCGTCATGGCGTTAACACCACTTCCGCGGTCGTTAGGCGAACTGGACGACCGGGTGCGTGGCGGGCTCCCCATGTCAGCCCTTCTGGCCGTTGTTGAGCGTATCGCGCGAACTCCGGGAGAGCACCGCAACCTCTTGGTTTGCATTGCTCCGGAGGCCAACTTCAAAGGCTGGCGAGAATGGTTGAGTCCGAATGAATCGGAGAAGGCCGGGCGTCTGGCGAGTATTTTCGCGATGTGCGAGTACGTGTGGGATTCTGAGACGGATGCGCGCGAATTTCTTGCTACTCCGCACGCACTGCTAGACGGCCGCACACCATTGGCCGTGTCGATGACCGAACTGGGTGCTCGACGCGTAGAGGAACTGCTCGGGAAACTGTTTTTCGGCATTCCATCGTGACTATCCCTTCCGCCGGGCTGTCTTGCTTGAGTCGCCCAGCTACTAGGAACAAAATTCTGCAAAAAGTGGGAACAATATTGTGCAAACCAACGAGCGCGAAAGAGGCATCAAATAATCCGGCATCTAAAATTTTACATAAT
>NZ_JAQQFL010000105.1:0-810 GCF_046026025.1 Paraburkholderia fungorum
CGCGGGTCGGAGATCGTGTACACCGGGTGACCGAAACCGATCACCACTTCCTTGTTTTCCACGCGCCGGCGGATGTCGGCTTCGGCTTCGTCAGGCGTCTGGTAGCGCGACTGGATTTCGAACGCGACTTCGTTGGCGCCGCCGTGCTTCGGGCCACGCAGCGCGCCGATCGCGCCGGTGATCGCCGAGTAGATGTCAGAGCCCGTGCCCGCGATCACGCGACCGGTGAACGTCGAGGCGTTGAATTCATGCTCGGCATACAGGTTCAGCGACACGTGCATCGCGTCGACCCACGCCTTCGACGGCTCCACGCCGTGCAGCAGGTGCAGGAAGTGGCCGCCGATCGAGTCGTCGTCGGTTTCCACTTCGATGCGCTTGCCGTTGTGCGAGTAGTGGTACCAGTACAGCAGCATCGAACCGAGCGAGGCCATCAGCTTGTCGGCGATGTCGCGCGCGCCCGCCAGGTTGTGATCGTCCTTCTCCGGCAGCACGGTGCCGAGCACCGAGACGCCGGTGCGCATCACGTCCATCGGGTGAGCGGCGGCCGGAATCCATTCCAGCGCGGCCTTGACGTTCGCGGGCAGGCCGCGCAAGGCCTTGAGCTTCGTCTTGTAGGCGGTGAGTTCGGCCTGGGTCGGCAGCTTTTCGTGGACCAGCAGATAGGCGATCTCTTCGAATTCGCACGCGCCGGCGATGTCGAGAATGTCGTAGCCGCGGTAGTGCAGATCGTTGCCGGTCTTGCCGACCGTGCACAGCGCCGTGTTGCCCGCCGTCACGCCCGACAGGGCGACGGATTTCTTCGGTTTGAAG
>NZ_JAQQFL010000106.1:0-751 GCF_046026025.1 Paraburkholderia fungorum
GGGGGCTGAAGGTGTCGGCGCTGTCGGGCGAGGCGCAGACGGCGCGCTTCGATCTGGTGCTGAACGTGACGGAGGGCGAGGCACTGTCGGTGTCGCTGGGCTACGCGCGTGACGTGTTCGATGAGGCGGTGGTGGCGCGCATGCTCGATCACTATGTGGGGATTCTCGAACAGGTGTCGGCACATGAGTCGGCGCATGAGTCAGCACATGACGATGTGTATCTTGGACAGATCACGCTGGATATTGAGGACCGTTACCGCACGGCGATCGCGCGGCACGCGTTCAGTCCGGTGGGCGAGCGCTTTACGGCGCAGGCGCAGCGCCGGGGTGAGGCCCGAGCGGTGCATTGCGAAGGCGAGCGGCTGGACTATCGCGAACTGGAAGCGTGGTCGAACCGCGTGGCGCGGCATCTGGTGCAGCGCGGCGTGAAGGCGGACGAGCGCATTGGCCTGTGCATGACCCGCTCGGCGGGCCTGATTGCGTCGCTGCTGGGGGTGCTGAAGTCGGGGGCGGCGTTCGTGCCGCTGGATCCGGACTATCCGGAGGACCGGCTGGCCTACATGATGGAAGACGCGGGGGTGAGCCGGGTGGTGGTGGATGCGGCCACGGCGCGGCGTCATGGGGAGCTGCTCGCCGGGCGCGAGATGATCGCGATGGAAGCACTGCGGGACGAGGCTGACGACACAGACAACACCAGCAACACCAGCAACACCAGCAACACCAGCAACACCAGCAACACCAGCAACACCAG
>NZ_JAQQFL010000107.1:0-627 GCF_046026025.1 Paraburkholderia fungorum
GCGATGGCGTTCAAACGGACGCGTTGCCGCTCGCGCCGTTGCCGGTGCAGTACGGCGATTACGCGGTGTGGCAGCGCGAATGGCTCGACGCGGCACGTCTGGATGCGCAGCTCGACTACTGGCGCAGCCGTCTGGGCGATGAGCACCCGGTGCTCGAGCTGCCGGTGACGCGCAAGCGCGCGGGCCTGCGCAGCGCCGAGGGCGGGCGGGTGGTGCGGCGTCTGGATGCGGCCCGGGGGGAGGCGCTGCGCCGTCTGTCGCAACGCCATGGCGCGACGCTGTTCATGACGCTGCTGGCCGCGTACGACGTGCTGCTGTCGCGCTACAGCGGCCAGCAGGATATCCGGGTCGGAGTGCCGGTGGCCGGGCGCGACCGTCTGGAGACCGAAGGACTGATTGGCTTCTTCGTCAACACGCTGGTGATCCGCACGGAGCTGGCGGGCGTGCAGCGCTTCGGAGCGCTGCTCGGGCAGGTGCGCACGCGGGTAGTGGAGGCGCAGGCGCATCAGGATCTGCCGTTCGCGCGGCTGGTCGATGCGCTGCAGCCGGCGCGAAGCCTGGGCCACACGCCGCTGTTCCAGGCGATGTTCAACTACACGGGGGCCTCGCGCGACGAGGTGGCGCTGC
>NZ_JAQQFL010000108.1:0-542 GCF_046026025.1 Paraburkholderia fungorum
GTCGGCCATCATGTACGCGAGTCGCGCAGCCGGATACGACGGATCGAACGGCACATAGGCGCCCCCCGCCTTCATGATCGCGAGCAGGCCCACCACCATCTCGACCGACCGTTCGACTGCAATCCCAACGCGCACATCCGGACCCACACCCTGCGCCGACAACCGGTGCGCCAGTTGATTCGCACGTACATTCAGTTCGGCGTACGTCAGCGCCGTATCGCCAAACAGCACGGCCTGCGCATCCGGCGTCCTGCGAACCTGCGCCTCGATGACGCGGTGCACCGGCAACGCCTCACCATAGTCCGCATCGCTGCGGCTGAAATCGAACAGACCCGCGCGCTCTGCGTCGTTCATCAATTCGACGTCCGCAACCGTCGACACCCGACCGGACACGAGCGCGTTCAGCGACGCCACGTAGTGCTCCGCCAGCCGCTCGACCGTTTGCGCATCGAACAGCTCGCGGGCGTACACGAAACTCGCCGACATCGTCCCGTCCGACCCCTCCGTCGTGTTCAGCGTCAGCTCGAACTGCGCCATCGCCC
>NZ_JAQQFL010000109.1:0-523 GCF_046026025.1 Paraburkholderia fungorum
ACGCGGTTATCTGAACCGCGCGGCATTGACGGCGGAGCGGTTCGTACCCGATCCGTTCTCCACGCAGGGCGGGCGGCTCTACCGGACGGGCGACCTGGCGCGCTGGCGGGCGGACGGGGCGCTGGAATATCTCGGACGGATCGACCATCAGGTCAAGATCCGCGGTTTCCGCATCGAACTGGGCGAAGTCGAGGCGCAACTGCTGGCGCAGGACAACGTGCGTGAAGCGGTGGTGACCGCGCAGGGCGCAACAGGTGGCATGCGGCTGGTGGGCTACGTTGCACCGCATGCGGGCGCAACGCTGGATGGCGTGTCACTGCGCGCGGCCTTGTCCATGACGTTGCCGGATTACATGGTGCCCTCGGCGGTGGTGGTGCTCGACGCATTGCCGCTGACGCCAAACGGCAAGGTGGACCGCAAAGCACTCCCGGCGCCCGAGTTCCAGACACGCGGCTACGAAGCACCACAAGGTGAACTCGAAACGACGCTCGCCACGCTGTTTGAGCAGGTGCTGGAGGTGGAG
>NZ_JAQQFL010000110.1:0-491 GCF_046026025.1 Paraburkholderia fungorum
GTTGTGCTTTGCCCGGGTGCGGGCAGCGCCTTGCGATCCACCTTGCCGTTGGGACTCAGCGGCAACGTGTCCAGCACGATAATCGTCGACGGGACCATGTGCCCGGGTAATGCTTCGGCGAGAGACTCGCGCAAGGTGGACGCGGCAAGCGCTGTATTCGCGTTGGCGCTGACGTAAGCGATCAGGCGCGTGCCCGTTGGCGATTCCCGCGCGATCACCACCGCTTCGCGCACATTGGCCTGGGCGAGAAGCTGTGCCTCGATCTCGCCAAGTTCGATCCGGAAGCCGCGAATCTTGACCTGATGATCGATCCGGCCCAGATACTCCAATGCGCCATCCGCCCGCCAGCGTGCCAGGTCGCCCGTGCGGTAAAGACGTGCGCCTTCTGTGGAGAACGGGTCCGGCACGAAGCGCTCCGCCGTCAGTGCCGACCGGTTCAGGTAGCCACGCGCCAACCCCGCTCCGCCCAGATACAGCTCGCCTGCTACGCC
>NZ_JAQQFL010000111.1:0-468 GCF_046026025.1 Paraburkholderia fungorum
GCGCTGGATGCCACGGACACGGTGCTGCAGAAAACGCCGTTCAGCTTCGACGTCTCGGTCTGGGAGTTCTTCTGGCCGTTGATGACAGGCGCGCGTCTGGCAGTCGCCGCGCCGGACGATCATCGCGATCCGCAGAAACTGGTTGAACTGATCGAACGTCACGTGGTGACGACACTGCATTTCGTGCCGTCGATGCTGCAGGCGTTTATCGCCTATGAAGGCGCGCAGCAGTGTAGTGGCCTCAGGCGCGTGATCTGCAGTGGCGAGGCGTTGTCCACGGAGCTGAAGGACAGGGCACTGGCCACGTTACCGGAAGTCAGGCTCTACAACCTGTACGGACCGACGGAAGCGGCCATCGACGTCACGCACTGGAGTTGCCAGGCGGACGATACGGTCACGCCAATCGGGCGCCCCATCGCGAACGTTCAGACGGTCGTACTGGACACATCACTGAACATGACGCCGGTA
>NZ_JAQQFL010000112.1:0-454 GCF_046026025.1 Paraburkholderia fungorum
TGAGCAACTGGCGTACGTGATCTATACGTCGGGTTCGACGGGCAAGCCCAAAGGCACGATGGTGCGTCACGCCGCGCTGACGAATTTCCTGCACGGCGTGGCGCGCGAACCGGGTCTGACGGCGGATGACACGCTGGTCGCGGTGACCTCGCTGTCGTTCGATATTGCCGCGCTGGAACTGTTCCTGCCGCTGATCGTGGGGGCAAAGGTAGTGGTGGCCTCGCGCGACGAAGCGCGTGACGCCCGTCTGCTGGCGGGTTTGCTGGAGAAGCATTCAGCAACGGCGATGCAGTCGACGCCGGCAACGTGGCGCATGCTTCTGGACTCGGGCTGGCCTGCCGGTGCGCGACGCGTTTCGCTGAAAGGCCTGTGCGGCGGTGAAGCATTGCCTCGCGAACTGGCGACGCGTCTGCGTGCTGCCGGTGTCGATCTGTGGAACATGTACGGGCCAACC
>NZ_JAQQFL010000113.1:0-454 GCF_046026025.1 Paraburkholderia fungorum
CGAACAGCTTGCGTACGTGATCTATACATCGGGTTCGACGGGCAAGCCCAAAGGCACGATGGTGCGTCACGCCGCGCTGACGAATTTCCTGCACGGCGTGGCGCGCGAACCGGGTCTGACGGCGGACGACACGCTGGTCGCGGTGACCTCGCTGTCGTTCGATATTGCCGCGCTGGAACTGTTCCTGCCGCTGATCGTGGGGGCAAAGGTAGTGGTGGCCTCGCGCGATGAAGCGCGTGACGCCCGTCTGCTGGCCGGGTTGCTGGAGAAGCATTCAGCAACGGCGATGCAGTCGACGCCGGCAACGTGGCGCATGCTGCTGGACTCGGGCTGGCCTGCCGGTGCGCGACGCGTTTCGCTGAAAGGCCTGTGCGGCGGTGAAGCATTGCCTGGCGAACTGGCGACGCGTCTGCGTGCTGCCGGTGTCGATCTGTGGAACATGTACGGGCCGACG
>NZ_JAQQFL010000114.1:0-249 GCF_046026025.1 Paraburkholderia fungorum
GTACGCCTGCTGCATCCACACCAGACGGTTGTACAGCGCGCTATGGCGGTTCGCTGCGCCTTTGGGCTGACCGGTCGAGCCCGACGTGTAGATGACGTAGGCGAGGTTTTCGCCATGCAATTCGACGTCCGGGTTGTGCGACGGCTCATTGGCAAGATCGAGTGCATCCAGTTCGAGCACCTCGATCGCATCCGACAGCGGCAGCACATCGCGCACCCTGCGCTGCGTCAACAGCAGGGAAATCCCGCT
>NZ_JAQQFL010000115.1:0-218 GCF_046026025.1 Paraburkholderia fungorum
TGATGCCGTACGTGCCGATGAAGTCCTCGAGGTGCGAGCACAGCGCGCCATGGCTGATCGCCACGCCCTTCGGACGCCCCGTCGAGCCTGATGTGTAGATCACGTAGGCGAGCTGGTCGGGGTGGATCGTGAGCTGCGGTGCGTTTGCGTCTTCGCTTGTGTTGCTGGTGTTGCTGGTGTTGCTGGTGTTGCTGGTGTTGCTGGTGTTGCTGGTGTTG